>CAVRXV010000001.1:0-238778 GCA_963725255.1 uncultured Gammaproteobacteria bacterium
TTATTGGTGTTGTGTTTGTATTTGTTGCGCCATTGATTCTTCTTGATGATTATTCATTAGTTGAATCATTCCAATATAGTTGGTTTTTAGTTTGGAAAAGTTGGTGGAGAACATTTTCAGTTATTGTCATTCCGCTGGTGCTGAGTATTATTGCATCACCCTATAGTTACGCTCAGATCCCTATTTTTTCATTCGGAAGAGTTGCGATTAGTGTGATTGAAACGGCATTAATTAATCCATTGTTTTATTCGCTGATGTTGACGATGTACTATGATTCTAAATTACGTCATCATGTTGCAATGCATCTTCCGCGAAAGAAAAAAGGAGATGTTCAAACGTCTGTTAGTGAATAACGCGTTTAACGGATAACAGCACCTCCTAAGCAAGTATCATCTTGATAAAATACGATGGATTGTCCAGGCGTGATTGCTCGTTGTGGTTGCTCGAAAATAGCTTGATAATTTCCATCGGATAATGCGTTTACAACGCAGGTTTGGTCGATGCAACGATAGCGTATTTTTGCTGTACATTTTAAGGGTAATTGTGGTTTTACTTCTTCAATCCAATGGATGTCATGACAAATAAGCGAATCATTCATTAACAGAGGGTGATCATGTTGTTGTGCTACTATTAAAGCATTTCTTGCAAGATCTTTAGTGACAACATACCAAGGTGCTTCGGTAAATTCTTAAGGCCACCAATTCCTAATCCTTGACGTTGTCCTAAAGTATAAAACATTAAACCATCGTGTTTTCCTATAATTTGACCTTTATCAGTTTCAATGTTGCCGGGTTGTGCTAATAAATATTCACTGAGAAAAGATTGAAATTTACTTTCGCCAATAAAACAAATGCCTGTACTATCTTTTTTAGCGTGATTGATAAATCCATAGTCTTGAGCCATCTGCGGACTTGTGTTTTTGTTAATTCTCCCAGTGGAAAACGACTGTGAGCTAATTGATATTGTTCTAACGTATATAAAAAATAGCTTTGATCTTTATTAGAATCAAGGCCTCGTAACAATTGGTAGTGGTTGCCGGATGAATCCGTGCATAATGACCGGTGGCAATTGCATCAGCACCCAAGGAGAGGGCATGATTTAAAAATGCTTCGGAATTTGATTTCTTTGTTGCATAAGATATCTGGATTCGGTGTTCTACCTGCAGCATATTCATCAAGAAAATGTCGAAAAACATTATCCCAATATTCTTGGGCAAAATTGACGGTTTTTAATGGGATATTGAGTTTGTCGCAGACGGTTCTGGCATCAGTTAAATCTTGGGTTGCTGTCAGTAAGGTCGTTATCGTCACTGTCCCAATTTCGCATAAAAAGGCCAGTAACTTGATATCCTTGTTCGCACAGTATGGCTGCTGTGACTGATGAGTCAACACCTCCTGACATTCCAACGATGATATGCTCTTTCATGTTACTTTCTCGTTACAATTTCAAGTTAGGTTAAAGTCGGCGTGAGAATCCGACTGTCTTTCCGGAAATGGCTTGTATCCTTTCTCTCGTCTTTGGATGTACTTGATAACTGGCAAGTATACAAGCATTCTGAAGACGCACTTGGGGAGACCATGAATGGCTTTAGGGCAATGACCTTGTGAGCGAGATTGGTCCCCTGCCTTAATTGACCCAATGCTAAAGTGTATCCAAGACCCTAGAGTCTGCATATCAAGCTTAGTAAGTCATAGCGCAAGGTCAGGGAACCAAGTGTGATGTTATCACACAGAAGGAGATTGGAAAATGAGTAAACTCAGGCAAGCATTAGTAGGGATTGATGTGGGTTCGAAAGAACTCGTTGTCAAGGTCGAGAAGTTGGGTTGTGAACAAGAAGGGGTGGCTGTATTTCAGAACAGCATTTCAGGACATAAGAAGTTGTTAAAATACATTAGTAAGGGAGTTAACGAAGCGAAAGTATGTGTAGAAGCAACAGGAATTTATCATTTAGAGTTATCATTATTTTTAAGTGCTAATAAAAAAGTAGAAGTGATGGTGGTTAATCCGAGAGCTATGAAACATTTTGCGTTGGCAAAAATGCGTCGTGCAAAAACGGATAAAGTGGATGCTGGAGTGATCCTAGAATATGTTAAATGCATGCCATTTATCTGTTGGGAAGCCCCTAAAGAAAGCGATGTTGAACTCCAAGCAATCAGTCGTCGAATAAACCAGCTGAAAGGTGAATTAAGGCGTGAACAAAATAGACAACATACAATGGAATATCGAACAAGCTTATCGAAAGGAATGTGGCGAGATATTGAGGTCAATGTGAAACACTTGAAGCGACGAATAGAGTTGCTTGAGAAACAAGGGCTGAAATTAATTAGTGAAGATGAAGCGTTATCAAGAAAATTTAAGTTGCTGACAACCATTAAGGGGATAGCTCAGGTCAGTGGATTAACGATATTGGCCGAATTAGCGTGTTTGCCAAAAGATATGCAAGCAAAGCAATGGGTGGCGTATGTCGGATTAGATCCTGTAGCAGTAGAATCAGGAAGTAGTATCAAACAAGGAAGAAGAATTTCAAAATCAGGGAATATCTATCTAAGGACAGCGATGTATATGCCTGCTTGGGTGGCGATACAATCGGAACCTTATGTAAAAGCCTATTATAATAAATTGATTAGTAGGGGGAAAAAACCATTACAAGCAGCAATAGCAGTAATGAGAAAATTACTTCATTCAATATGGGGGATGTTAAATACAGGAACAGAGTGGGATGGAAAAAAGTTTTTTCCAGGTGCAGAAATAGGTTGACAATGAAGGAGTGTATCTCGCTCGGGTCCCCCTCGCTGCGCTTTATTTTCCTCCAAGAAAGTCGGATTCTTCGCCTACGCGACTCAGGATAATTAATTTTTTTGCCCTAAATCAACAACTATTATTAGAGGGCATTGAGTGACCAAAACACACAAAATCCTTAACCGGGAGATGCTGGAATTAGTTTGAGGTTTCCTCTTCTAGAGTAATATCATCATCTGAGAGTGTGGGTTGAATCTCGCGCCATTCACCTGGAGCAAGACTCTCTAATGTCCACTCACCGATTTTGTAGCGAATTAATCGTAAAGTAGGGAAGCCTACGGCAGCAGTCATTCGACGAATAAGGCGATTTCGACCTTCACGCACTCCAATTTCGAGCCAACAAGTTGGAATAGCTTCTCGAAAGCGAATGGGTGGGTCTCGATCCCAGACATCGGGAGGTGGTATGAGCTTAACATCAGCCGGTTTTGTCAGCCCGTCATTCAACATAACACCTAGTTGAAGTTGATTGATAGCATCGTGGTTGGGTTTCCCTTCGACTTGAACCCAGTAGGTTTTGGTCAGCTTAAATTGGGGATCTGAAATTTGATGTTGAAGTTTACCGTCATCGGTTAAAACGACCAAACCTTCACTATCTCGGTCTAATCGCCCGGCAGGGTAGACATTTTTGACTGGAATAAAGTCTGCTAGGGTAGAACGCCCTGATTTGTCCGTAAACTGAGTTAAGTCTCCATACGGCTAATTGAATAAAATCAGTCTACTCATCGTTCAAAACCTCAATCTTAATAATTTCTATCATTCCAAAAGCGTGCTGCAATTGGTATAGTATACAGGATTTTACATTAGATTTGATAGAGGGAGCCACTCAATGAGCGATAAGAAAATTGAAGTGCCTGCACAAGGTGAAGCAATTTCTGTGAATGCTGATGCCACGTTAAATGTACCCGATAATCCGATTATTCCTTTTATTGAAGGTGATGGCATTGGTGTGGATATTACGCCGGTGATGCGTAAAGTCGTTGATGCTGCGATAGAAAAGGCTTATGGAAATAAGCGAAGAAATTCATGGATGGAAATTTATGCGGGTGAAAAAGCAACCAAAGTATATGGTAAAGATAACTGGTTGCCAGAAGAAACTTTGCAGGCAATACGGATTATATCGTTTCGATTAAAGGCCCATTGACTACGCCAGTAGGTGGCGGAATTCGTTCATTAAATGTGGCATTACGCCAAGAATTAGATTTATATGTTTGTTTGCGTCCGGTGCGTTATTTTGAAGGCACACCAAGTCCTGTAAAAGATCCTGAGAAAACAAACATGGTGATTTTTCGCGAAAATTCTGAAGATATTTATGCAGGTATTGAATGGGAAGCTGATACGGAGGAAGCAAAAAAAGTGATTCAGTTTTTACAAACAAGAAATGGGTGTGAAAAAAATTCGTTTTCCTGAACATTGTGGAATTGGAATTAAGCCTGTTTCAAAGCAGGGAACAAGTCGCTTAGTTCGAAGAGCAATTCAATATGCAATTGATAATGATCGAGATTCAGTAACATTAGTGCATAAAGGTAATATTATGAAATTTACTGAAGGTGCATTTAAAGAATGGGGTTATCAAGTTGCTGTGAAGAATTTGGTGCAAAGCCTATTGGATGGTGGACCTTGGCATGTATTCAAAAATCCTAAAACGGGAAAAGAAATTGTCATTAAAGATGTGATTGCTGATGCATTTTTGCAGCAAATTTTATTACGCCCAGATGGATTATGAGTGTGATTGCAACGTTAAATTTAAATGGCGATTATATTTCTGATGCATTGGCTGCGCAGGTCGGTGGCATTGGAATTGCACCAGGTGCAAATTTAGAGATACAGTGGGTGTATTTGAAGCAACTCATGGTACTGCTCCAAAATATGCTGGACAAGATAAAGTAAATCCTGGTTCATTAATTTTATCTGCAGAAATGATGTTACGACATATGGGTTGGATTGAAGCAGCAGATTTAATTATTGCCGCGATGGGGCATACGATTAAAGCAAAAACAGTGACATATGATTTTGCGCGTTTATTACCTGGATCTACGCTATTAAAATGTTCTGAATTCGGTCAGGCGATGATTAAACAATTTTAATTACAAATAAATATTTCACTAAATTTATTTGCGAAATATTTTATTCAGAGGCTCTACGCTGCATGAAAAAATTGATGTTGTGGAGTTTGACTGGGCAAGACAACCTTTTCAAGAACGCCGTAAATACTTCCATTTAGTCTTCGTTCGGACATCCATGTCCTCAACGATCTTGAAAAGGTAGATCTTGCCCAGTCCAACTCCTTAGATATCCTGTAAATCTTTATAGACCAATAATTATAAATATTTAGCAAATATTATTCGTTATAAATCGTAGAAAAATGAAAATCCGTTGGTGCTCGGCGAAGCTTAAATACTCAAAATTGCCTAGGGTTACTCGATAAAACAAACTTTTTAATATGGTCTATAATAACAGTAAGAGGTATGTATGAATGAGAAGTGGGCGCCAGTTATAGAGAGTGAAGTAGAGGTTGGTGAATTATTAGCCGACCTAAAGGTGAAAAAGCCGTCAATGTATGTGGTCATACTCATAAATGACGACTTCACACCGATGGATTTTGTGATAGAGGTACTTATGAAATATTTTGGTAAAAGTGCAGAATTAGCAACATTGATTATGTTACAGGTGCATTATCAAGGACGTGGAGTATGTGGGGTTTATACCCGTGAAATTGCAGAAACCAAAGTTGCTCTTGTTAATGCCTATGCACGTAGTCATGAACATCCACTGTTGTGCACCATGCAAATAGCATGACAGTGATTAAAGGAGTAAATGGCCATGTTTAGTAAAGCGTTAGAAGTGACACTAAATTCAGCGTTCTCACGAGCACGTGCGAAACGACACGAATTTATGACAGTCGAACATTTATTTTACGAACTTCTCGACAACCCTGAAGCTCTAGAAGTACTCGTTGCATGCAACGCGAACGTAGAAAGACTTCGCGCTGGAGTTGGAATATTTATCGACGAAACTACACCATTATTACCATCAGGAAACGATAAAGATATCCAACCAACACTCGGATTTCAACGCGTATTACAACGAGCAATATTTCAAGTCCAATCATCTGGCCAAGCAGAAGTCAGTGGAGCAAATGTACTTGCTGCAATATTTGGAGAGCAAGAAAGCCAAGCAGTTTACTTTCTAGCACAAGAAAAAGTTAGTCGCCTAGACGTGATTAATTATATTTCACACGGAATATCAAAAATACAGCACATGGGTGGAGCAACACACCTCGAACACTCAGTCGACATGGGAATGGGTGGCGACCAAAACTTCCAAGAAAGCTTACTCGATCGCTATACTGTCAATCTAAACGACCAAGCCATGCTTGGAAAAATCGATCCACTCATTGGACGACAAGATGAAATCGATAGAACCATTCAAGTCCTATGCAGACGTCGAAAAAACAACCCACTATTTGTTGGTGAAGCTGGCGTTGGAAAAACAGCTATTGCTGAAGGGCTCGCAACTAGAATCGTAAATAAAAAAGTTCCAGAACCTATGCTCAATGCTGTTATTTACTCACTCGACTTAGGTGTCTTACTCGCTGGAACAAAATACCGTGGTGACTTTGAAAAACGATTTAAATCTGTCTTAAAAGAACTCAAATCTATTCCAGGTGTCATTGTTATTCATCGATGAAATTCATACCATTATCGGTGCAGGTGCTGCATCAGGTGGTACAATGGATGCATCAAACTTATTAAAACCATTATTAAGTAGTGGCGAATTACGTTGCATGGGATCAACAACATTCCAAGAATATCGAACTATTTTTGAAAAAGACCGCGCACTGACACGACGATTTCAAAAAATTGATATTAGTGAACCTAGCGTAGAAGATACCTATCAAATTTTGCAAGGATTGAAAACGCGTTTCGAAAGCTATCACGGAGTGAAATATACAAAAGAAGCTCTACGTGCTGCAGCGGAATTATCAGATCGATACATTAATGAACGTCATTTACCAGATAAAGCGATTGACGTTGTCGATGAATCTGGTGCATACCAACGACTACAACCAGTGAATAAACGTAAACGTACAATTGGAAAACGTGAAATAGAAGAAATGGTCGCTAAAATAGCACGTATTCCATCTCGTAACGTAACGGCTACTGATAAAGAAGTATTACAAAATTTAGAACGCGATTTAAAAATGCTCGTGTTTGGTCAAGAGCATGCGATCGAATCACTTGCAACTGCAATTAAACTATCTCGTTCAGGATTACGCGAACCACAAAAACCCGTAGGTTCATTCTTATTTGCAGGACCAACCGGTGTTGGTAAAACGGAAGTGACTCGACAATTAGCGACTACTTTAGGTGTAGAACTTGTTCGATTCGACATGTCAGAATATATGGAAAGACATAGTGTTTCTCGATTAATTGGTTCACCTCCTGGTTATGTTGGATACGAAGAAGGTGGTTTACTCACTGAAGCAATTACAAAACATCCTCATGCCGTATTACTCTTGGATGAAATTGAAAAAGCACATACCGATATTTTCAATATTTTATTGCAAGTAATGGATCACGGAACATTAACCGATAATAATGGACGAGTGGCAGATTTCCGACACGTCATTATTGTGATGACAACAAATGCCGGTGCAGATGTATTAGAACGTTCATCAATGGGATTTTTAGAAGCTGATGTTACAATTGATGGCAATGATGCAATTAAACGTATGTTTGCACCAGAATTTCGAAATCGATTAGATGCTGTGATTCAATTCCGACATCTTGATCCTGCCATATTAAGTCGAGTGGTAGACAAATTCTTAACAGAACTCGAAGTTCAACTCGCTGCGAGAAATGTTGTGATTGAAGTAGATTCTACAGCCCGAGAATGGTTAGCATTGCATGGCTATGATCGAAAAATGGGTGCGCGTCCAATGGCAAGATTAATTCAAGAACAAATTAAAAAGCCATTAGCAGATGAATTAATTTTTGGACGGCTTATCGAAGGTGGAAATGTATTTATCACAATCGATAATGACAAAATTGTTTATAAAATTAGAGAACTAACAGGAACTAGATTAGCTACTCAAAAACAATAGATCTTAATTTAGTTTGGATATTATTTTTTGTCCGCATCTGTTGGTGGTTCGTCTGGGGTAGTTTCTGCTGCTGGTATCGCGCCAGGCTTTCTTTTTTCTGTACTTCGGTAAGTAATTCTACCTTTAGTCAAATCGTAGGGTGTTAATTCAACTCTCACTAAATCCCCTGTAAGAATTCGAATATAATTCTTGCGCATTCGACCAGAAATATGGGCGATAACAGTGTGACCATTTTCGAGTTTCACGCGAAACGTGGTGTTCGGCAGGGAGTCAGTAACGATCCCTTCCATTTCAATATGATCATCTTTTGGCATGTAAATCCTACTATTTGTAATCAAACAAAGTATTTTGCCTTAAAAATCCCCGAAAGACAAATTATTTAAGTGCGTCAAGATATTTTTCAGCATCAAGCGCCGCCATGCACCCTGTGCCAGCTGACGTGACAGCTTGGCGATAAATATGATCAGAGACATCACCCGCAGCAAAAACACCTGGAACATTAGTTTCAGTCGCGTTTCCAGATTGGCCAGTGTTAACACGAATGTAGCCATTATTCATCTCTAATTGGTCGGCAAAAATCTCTGTATTGGGACGATGGCCTATGGCGATAAAGACACCTTGAACATCAATGTTACGAGTATCATTTGAATCAACCTGTTTAATACGTAATGCATTGACGCCTTTATCATCACCTAAAACTTCGTCCAGTGTATGATTCCAGGCAATTTCAACTTTTCCTGATTCTACTTTTTGCATTAAATGATCGATCAGGATTTTTTCGGCGCGAAATTTATCACGTCGATGAATGAGGGTTACTTTGCTCGCAATATTAGATAAATATAGCGCTTCTTCAACAGCGGTATTTCCTCCACCCACTACAGCTACTGGTAAGTTACGGTAGAAAAAACCATCGCAGGTTGCACAGGCAGAAACACCACGCCCCATGAAGGCAGTTTCAGAAGGTAAACCTAAATATTGTGCTGATGCACCTGTCGCAATAATTAATGCATCACAGCTGTACTGCACGCCGGTATCGCCCACAAGTAAAAATGGACGTTGGGATAGAGTGCAACTCACAATATGATCGCGGATGACTTGGGTGTTAAATCGCTCAGCATGTTTAAGCATACGATCCATCAACGCAGGGCCTAGCAATCCTTCAACGTCGCCAGGCCAATTATCGACATCTGTCGTACGCGTTAACTGACCGCCAGGTTCTATACCCGCAATCATGACAGGATTTAAATTGGCACGGGCAGCATAAATAGCCGCGGTGTATCCCGCAGGTCCTGACCCTAAAATTATTAATCGATGATGCTGTGTCGGCATAGTGGTACCCCATTTTTTTGCAGTGTTTGAGTTTAACATGTAGAAGGTAGGAGGTCTAATGTTGAACCGCCCCCTTCTTTTTAGCACTCCGAAGACGTATAATCAGGCGTTTTAGGAATAAAGGAACCAAAGTGGCTAGAGCAGGGCGCAAAAAAGATACCGATGAGATGTTCGCTGAACATTTTTATAAACGCTTGCGCGAAGGAATTCTGATTTTTATTTCGGCAATTGCTGTTTTTGTGATGATTGGATTAGTCACATACCATTCTTCAGATCCCGGTTGGTCTAATTTAGGTGGCAACGATCAGATTTTGAATGCTGAAGGTGCTGTAGGAGCCTGGGTAGCTGATGTCTTGCTGTATTTATTAGGCTATTTAGCTTACGGATTGCCTGCTGCATTTTTTTTTGGCACGTGGTGGTTTTGGAGTGAACAAAATCAATCTGACCTCCCGTATCGTTATCCCTTGTTATGGTTGCGAATTATTGGCGCTATTTTAGCGGTTAGCGGACTTTCGGGTCTTTTAAGTTTACATTTTCATGGATCGCCCAATTGGGTACCTTTTACCTCAGGTGGTGTTCTAGGCAATATCGTTGCAGCCCATTTAGTGTCTATTCTGAATGGTGCTGGAACTTCATTATCTTTATTAGCCATAACTTTAGTCGGTGTAACATTGCTAACCGGATTATCGTGGTTACAAGTTGCCGATTTTATTGGAGCAAAAACCTTAGCACTTTGGGATGTGATAGCAGAGCGATTTCAAGCTCATCGCGAACTCACTCAATCATTGAAAAAAGACAGTGAACCCGAAATTTCTCCACGTTCATCAGGAAAATCTAAAATACGACGTGAACCTGAAATTCGGTCAACAAGCAAAATTGATGTTCAACCTGATATAATCCCTGCTGAACCCAAAATTGTGAGAGCGGCTACACTCGAAGATGATCAACTTCCTTGGGATGAAACAGCTGTCGCTGCACCTTCAAAACCTCGCATAATTAGTAAACCAAAACCAGAAAAAGTTCATTACGATTCTGCATTAGCAGGTACATTACCTCCTCTTGAATTATTGGATCCTCCTGATCAAACAGAACGAAAAGGCTATAGCAATCAGCAATTAGAGGAGATGTCTCGTTTAGTTGAATTGCGTATGCAAGATTTTGGTGTGATTGTCAAAGTGGTAGCAGTACATCCAGGACCCGTTGTAACTCGATATGAATTACAGCTTGCTGCAGGTACTAAAGTCAGCAAAATAACAGGTTTAGCTAAAGATTTAGCACGTGCATTATCTGTCACGAGTGTACTTATTGTTGAAGTGATTCCGGGTAAATCCGTGATTGGTTTAGAACTACCCAATGCATCTCGAGAAACTGTTCGTTTGAGAGAAATACTTTCATCACAACGTTATGCACAAGCAAAATCGCCTTTAGCTTTAGGCATCGGAAAAGATATTGCTGGTCATGCGGTGGTATTAGACTTAGCTAAAATGCCTCACTTATTAGTTGCAGGTACTACGGGTTCAGGAAAATCGGTAGGATTAAATGCGATGCTTTTGAGTTTGTTGTACAAAGCAACACCTAAAGAATTGCGCATGATTATGATTGATCCCAAGATGTTGGAATTATCGATATACGATGGTATTCCTCACTTACTCACTCCAGTAGTGACGGATATGAAAGATGCGGCTAACGCTTTGCGTTGGTGTGTTGCTGAAATGGAACGTCGATATCGTCTGATGGCATCTCTCGGCGTTAGAAATTTAGCGGGTTATAATCAAAAAGTGGCGAAAGCCATTGCAGATGGTGAGCCAATTTATGATCCACTTTGGCTACCAAGTTCATCAGCAGACAAGCCGGGCTATTTAGAAGAATTACCTTACATCGTTGTCTTGGCTGATGAATTTGCCGATATGATGATGGTTGTGGGTAAAAAAGTTGAGGAACTCATCACACGTATAGCACAAAAAGCGCGTGCTGCAGGAATACACTTAATTTTAGCTACACAACGCCCTTCTGTGGATGTTATCACGGGTTTAATAAAAGCGAACATTCCAACTCGCATTGCCTTTCAAGTGTCTTCCAGAATTGATTCACGAACGATATTAGATCAGTCGGGTGCAGAACAATTATTAGGTCATGGTGATATGTTATATTTACCACCTGGAACTGCAGTTCCGGTTCGAGTGCACGGCGCTTTTGTGGCCGATGAAGAAGTGCATCGTGTGGTGAGTGACCTTAAACGACGAGGACAAGCGGAATATCTAGAAGACGTGATTGCTGGAAGCGGTATGAGCGACGCCAGTGAATCGGGTGGATCTGAGACTGATGACGGTGAACAAGATCCCATGTATGATCAAGCAGTTCAGATTGTTTTAGAATCTCGTCGTGCTTCAATTTCTGGTATTCAGCGACGCTTAAAAATAGGCTTTAATCGGGCTGCTCGATTAGTCGAATCGATGGAAGCAGCAGGGATTGTTGGACCTATTGAAAATGGTGGACGCGAAGTGTTGGTTGCGGCTCCGATGGAGGATTAAGTGATGAAAAATTATTGTCGAGTTATTTTCACAGTGTTGATGAGTGTTATTTTGAATTTCACTGTTAATGCGAGTAGCCCTTTACAAGAACTGCAACAAAAATTAAATTCGTTTCACGGAATGCGTGCGAATTTTCAACAAGCATTATTTAGTGATAAACGAACAGCTCCTCATCGTTCAAGTGGTACCATGGCCATCCAACGTCCCGGAAAATTTCGATGGGAAACTCAAAAACCTAATGAGCAAATTTTAATTGCGGATGGTAGTTTATTATGGATTTATGATGTCGATTTAGAACAAGCGACTAAGCAAAAAGTTGACACCACCGATAGCAATAGTCCGGCATTATTTTTAAGTGGGAATGTCGGCGATATTCCAAAACGCTTTACCGTTAAAAATGAAAATAATGCTAATGGTGTTGGATTTCATTTGGCGGCCAAATCGGCTGACGATATGTTTCAATCAGTCACAATTTTTTTTCAAGCTGATAAATTAAGTAAAATGGTGGTGGATACCCGAATTGGGCAGCGAAGTGAATTTACTTTTTCTCAAGTAGAAATTAATCCAACGTTTTCAAATAGTACATTTCACTTCAAAGCACCGGCAGGAGTTGATGTTTTAACCAACTGATTCAAGGAGAGGAATTATGGATTCTGCGATGAAATACGGACGTGTTTATATTACTGAAGGCGATAAATTACTACCATTACTGATGGAATATTTACATAATGATGCAAAAGTTGCTGGGGTGACTGTGGTTCGTGCTTATAGTGGATTTGGTAAATCAAAAGTGATACACAGCCAAGAGATTCCTTTCGAGGCCAACAATTTACCCTTGATTATAGAATTTATAGATACTATAGAAAAAGTCGACGCTGTTATTAGGCATTTTAAAGATATGTTCAGATTAGGGCATATAGTGTCGTGGCTAGTGACAGTTGATTAGTCAAATCCTAGAAGAAGTGAGATAAAATGCTCGATCCTAAATTATTACGACATGAAATTGAAAAAACAGCAGCAGCGTTATTGACGCGTGGAGTGACATTAGATGTTGATCGCATCACTCAGCTCGAATCGCAACGAAAAACCTTAGAAATAGCCACTCAAGAATTGCAACATACACGTAATTCTCAATCCAAATTAATTGGACAAGCAAAAGCAAAGGGCGAAGATATTGCACCTTTAATGGAGACTGTGAATGAATTGTCAGATAAATTGAAAGCTTCTGAAGAAAATCTAAAAGAACTTCAAAAAGAGCTGAATTCAATTTACTGGAATATTCCAAATATTCCTCATGTTTCTGTACCTGAAGGGAAATCAGAAGAAGACAATCAAGAAATTCGTCAGTGGGGCAAAATACCCACATTTGATTTTATTCCTAAAGATCACGTTGAATTAGGTGAAGGGATGTCTCAAATGGATTTTGCTAAAGCAGGTAAAATCTCTGGCGCTCGTTTTGTCGTGTTATCCAACAAATTAGCTCGAATGCAGCGTGCACTCGCTCAACTTATGCTGGATTTACACACTCAACAGCATGGTTATGTCGAAATGTATGTACCGTATCTCGTGAACAAAGAGAGCCTATTTGGTACTGGACAGCTCCCAAAATTTTCAGATGATTTATTTCATATTGAAGGCGATCAAAAATTATCGTTAATTCCCACAGCCGAAGTGCCACTCACTAACTTAGCGGCGGATACCATTTATGACAATGATCAGCTGCCTATTAAAATGGTTGCACAGACGCCTTGTTTTAGAAGTGAGGCAGGATCTTACGGAAAAGATACTCGTGGCATGATTAGACAACACCAATTTGAAAAAGTGGAACTTGTTCAAATTGTACGACCTGAAGAATCTTACCAAGCTTTAGAAGAATTAACTTCTCAGGCAGAAAAAGTACTGCAATTACTAGAGCTTCCTTATCGTGTTGTTGCACTGTGTACGGGCGATCTTGGTTTCGCATCGGCTAAAACCTATGATTTAGAAGTGTGGTTGCCAAGTCAAAAAATGTACAGAGAAATTTCATCTTGCAGTAATTTTGAAACTTTTCATGCAAGAAGAATGCTGGCTCGTTATCGACATCCCGAAACGCAGAAAACAGAATATGTCCACACCATTAATGGTTCTGGATTAGCGGTAGGACGAACTTTAGTGGCGATTATGGAAAATTATCAGGATAATCGTGGGCGAATTCGTGTGCCCGAAATTTTACTCCCCTACATGTCCGGTATTGAATTAATTGAATAACCTGATACGGTTCTCCTATTTGAGGATTTTATCGTATGTCAGAATCGACTGATCAAGTGAAATCATCGAGTTTACATGGCAGTATAGAACGAATAACTTTTCATAATGCGGACAATGGATTCTGTGTATTAAAAGTCAAAGTACCTACACAAGAAGAATTGGTTGTAGTTGTTGGTAATGCGCATGTTGTTACGCCGGGTGAATACATCGAGTGTAGTGGTGAGTGGGTTTATGATCGTACTTACGGCCAACAGTTCAAAGCGGATGAATTAAAAATTATTCCACCTACTCATGTTGAAGGTATGGAAAAATATTTAGCTTCTGGTGTCGTAAAAGGAATTGGTCCTTCCACAGCAAAATTATTAATCGAATCTTTTGGATTAGATGTTTTTCAAGTCATCGAAAAAGCACCTCAAAAATTACTTGAATTGCCGGGTATTGGCACTAAAAAATTAGAAATGATTACGACTGGATGGGATGAACAGATGCGAGTGCGAGAAATCATGGTATTTCTGCAATCGCATGGCCTTGGAACGGCTCGTGCAATGCGTATCTATAAAACCTATGGCGATCAAGCGCTTTCACGAGTCAAAGAAAATCCGTATCGATTAGCGCTAGATATTCAAGGAATAGGGTTTAAAACAGCTGATGAACTTGCGTTGAAAATGGGAGTTGCACGTGATTCAGTGCTGCGAGCTCAAGCAGGTGTTCGTCATGCATTACAAGAGTGTTGTGCTAAAGGTCATTGTGTTGCTTCAAAAAAAGATTTAATTCAGCAAAGTATTAAATTATTAGAAATATCAGAAGAGCAAATTGAAAATGCCATTTCACAAGAAGTTCAAGCGGGTAATTTAATCGCTGAAGAAATTTCTGATCCAGATTCAATAGTGGATGATCAAACAATTTTTATATTGCCCAATCTATATCAAGCAGAGTGTGGCGTCAGTCTGCATTTTGAGCGATTATTATGTGAAAAAACCAAATGGCATGATATGGATGTTGAAAGTGCATTGCCTTGGGTAGAGAGTCGTACTGGTACCGTTTTGTCGGATTCTCAAAGGCATGCTGTCATTACAGCGATTCGATCGAAAATTACGGTAATAACCGGCGGCCCAGGTGTTGGTAAAACAACAATAGTGAATAGTATTTTGCAATTAGTCCGCAGTCGAAGTGGGAGTGTCGCATTGTGTGCACCGACAGGTCGCGCAGCAAAACGTTTGAGTGAAGCCACTGGATTAGAAGCGAAAACGATTCACCGTTTGTTGGAATACGATCCTGGAACGCGCGATTTTAAGCGAGAAACAATCAATCCACTCGAAGCTGATTTAGTGGTTGTTGATGAAGCTTCAATGATCGATATCCTCTTAATGTATCATTTAATAAAAGCGATTCCAGCGACCTGTTCATTAATTTTAGTCGGTGATGTGGATCAATTACCCTCTGTAGGACCTGGGAGTGTATTAGCTGATATTATTCAATCGCAAACTGTAGAAGTGGTTAGGCTCACAGAAATTTTTCGTCAAGCCGCTAGTTCCAGAATTATTCTGAATTCCCATCGAATTAATCAAGGTGAAATGCCAATAGAAAATTTGGAGGGGGAAGAAACAGATTTCTATACCATTATCGCTGAAACATCGGCTGAAATTCACGCGAAACTCTTAACCATAGTCACGCAACGAATCCCTTCGCGATTCGGATTTGATCCTATTCGTCAAATTCAAGTGCTTACGCCTATGCATCGTGGAGATTTAGGTGTGAGAGGACTCAACCTAGATTTACAAGCTCGATTAAATCCAACAGGTCAGCCTCGTATTGATCGTTTTGGATGGACCTTTGCTTGTGGTGATAAAGTGTTGCAGACAGTCAATAATTACGAAAAAGAAGTTTTTAATGGTGATATCGGTTATGTCACTCATTTTAAATTAGATGAACAAGAAATGTTAATTGATTTCGATGGTCGATTAGTGGCCTACCGATATGATGAGCTCGATGAAATTGTGCTGGCTTATGCAACTACCATTCATAAAAGCCAAGGTTCAGAATATCCAGCAGTCGTTATCCCACTTTCTATGCAACATTACACCATGTTACAACGTAATCTTATTTATACTGCTGTAACGCGCGGAAAAAAATTAGTGGTTCTTATTGGCCAACAAAAAGCCATTACAATGGCTGTTCAAAATTATAATGCTCATCAGAGACTCACTCGGCTTCGCGAGCGATTAGAAAAGGCTTCCATTTAGTACTATTTTATGGTACTATGCTATAATGTTAAATAAGAAACACCAAACAACTCTGACAGCACTCTTTGCAATGCCGGTACAATCTGGTATTCCATGGAAAGATATTGAATCTTTACTTTATGCACTTGGTGCCGAACTTTCAGAGGGTCGTGGATCACGGGTTAGGATACTACTTAATGGGCGTAAGGCTGTGTTCCATAGGCCCCATCCACGTAAAGAAACCGATAAAGGTGCTATATAGTATCAATGAAACGCTTTTTAACAGAAGCAGGAGTAAATATATGTTGAAATATAAAGGCTATATTGGGCATGTTGAATTTGATGAAGAGGCTGAAATTTTCCACGGTGAAGTGGTTAATACTCGTGATGTCATTACTTTTCAGGGTAGTACTGTTAAAGCTTTGATTAAAGCATTTAAAGACTCAGTTGATGATTATTTAGATTTTTGTAATGAACGAAATGAGGAACCCGAACGTCCATTTTCTGGTAAATTCAATTTACGCATTGATCCTGCTCTACATCGAGAGATTTATATAGCTGCGAAATTAGCAGGCGAGAGTTTGAACGATTGGGTGATTGAAGCACTAAAGAAACAAGCTCATGGCTAAAGATAATTTTTGGTTGATGACAGCTTAATCATCGATTATTAGCTGACTCGATGTGTACAATATGTGAGAATTAATAACCTATCTGACGCTTAAAGTGAGAGTCATATTATGCAATATCTTATTGAAAAAGTTGAATTGGCTGAGGATAAAGAGCATTTAATTTTCCATACAAGGGATAATGATGATTGCGGTCGTTTGTGGAGTCAACTTGCGGGCCAACTTTTGGACGTGGTTGAAGGGCGTAAGTCAATTCCATATAATTTACCCGAGGAAAGTCCTCCTGGCAATAGATTAGAAATTGAAGGGGATACTGATCAGCTATTTAAGGTATTAACTTATTTAGAAGTTGAGTTGAAATTTTACAAATTTTTAGCTCCAGGCACTACAGCGGAAATTCAGAAACAATTAGAGGTTAGCGCAAAGTCACCTGCTCATCATGAAGATGGCGAGCCACATAAAGAACCTGTAGATGACGAGCGTAAATACAGTCCTAAATAATTTCTCTAAATATGCCCAATAAGATGAGATCCTTCATTTCAAGATAATTACCGTTCCTGAAGGGCACTATGTTTGGCTTTGAGGATTGGCTTTAGCATGTAAGATAATACGGTTTTTTTGCCAGTTAAAATATCAACGCGAGCGGTCATGCCAGGAATAATTTGCAAAGGATTTTTTTCATTACTTAAATGATTTTTTTGTGTTCGAACCAAAATTTCATAATAGCCTTCTTCATTTGGCTTTTTGTTATCGTCCATTTTTGTATCAGCACTAATCAACTCAACCTTACCTTTAAGACCACCATAAATGGCATAATCGTATGCACTGATTTTCACGGTAGCACTTTGACCTGGATGTATAAAACCAATGTCAGAGGGCTTAACTTTAGCTGACACTAATAAAGTATCATCCAATGGCACAATCTCTACCAGATCCATTCCAGGATTTACAACGCCACCAATGGTATTGACATGCAATTGTTTAACGATTCCTTTTACGGGTGATCGAACTGTCGTACGATCTAATCGATCTTTTAAAGCAACTTCATTTTGTTTAACTTGAGATAACTCGGTTTTTACCTTATTTAATTCATCTAAGGCTGCGCTTTGAGCACTTGAAATTTTAGACTCTATTTCACTCGCTTGTTGTTCTAGTTGCAATACTTCAACTTGAGATACTGCGCCGCTTTTTAATAAGGGTTTTGTCATATTTATCTGACGCTGAATTAGCGCTAAATTATGGCTTAAATTTTGCATCTCGCGTCGCTTTGAATCGAATAACTCTCGTTCAGAGGTTACCAAATCAGGTACTTCAGTCGCAACGACCGACGAAGGCGCATAAGGTTGATTATTCAATTGAGCAGTAATGCGTTCAATTTTCGCGGTTAAAGCTAATTCTTTGAGGCGGTTTTCTTTATAACCACCTGAAAATCGAATGTCATCTAAAACCATTAATACCTGATTTTTTTGTACCATTTGTCCTTCGCGAACAGTAAGATCCCGAACGATTCCACCTTCTAAATTTTGAATCACTTGAATTTTCTGAGAAGGAATGACTTTCCCATCGCCGTGAGTTACTTCATCTAATTTTGCAAAAAATGCCCACGTAAAAAAACAAATGAAAAAAAACAATATTGACCATAAGATAATATGACCAAATCGATTTGGCCCTTTTAGCTCATCAAAATATTCTTTAAGCTGTGGATGCATTGTCATGAGAATTCACCTTCAATTGACCTTCAGAAAGTTGCTTTAAAACATGCTCTTTAGGACCATCAGCCAACACAATACTATCATCTACTACAATGAGTCTATCCACTAATTTTAATAGTGAGGCTTTGTGCGTAATGAGTACCAAGGTTTTGTTTTTCAAGATGGCTTTCAATCGCTCAATTAAATGAGCAGTATTGGTATCATCCAAGCCATTGCTGGGTTCGTCAAAGAGCAAAATGGGAGGATCTAATAATAGAGCTCTGGCAATTGCAATCGCTTGACGTTGTCCTCCTGAAAGTCGTTCACCTCGTTCGCCGACTTCACGATCATATCCTTCTGGATGGCCTTCTACAAATTGCGAAACACCACTTAATTTTGCTGCGCGAAGCAGAGTAGCATCATCCACATGAGGTGCACCAATCACAATATTGTCTCTAATACTGCCATGAAATAACACCACATCTTGAGGAACATAACCGATATGATAACGTAATTCAGCGGGATCGATTTGGTGTAATTCTGTTCCATCAACAAGAATACTACCATTATTGGGTTGATAAAATTTCATTAACATTTTTTCAATGGTTGTTTTACCAGAACCTGTACGACCAATTATTCCAACACGCTCACCAGGATTAATTTTAAAAGAAATATTTTTTAATGCTTGGAGTGCAGCGGCAGGATATTGAAATGTCACTTGATTAAATTCAAGACTTCCTGTTAATTGGGGTCTATGAATAAAATGAGCATCAGCAGGTCTTTCGACGGGACATTCCATCATATGATTAACTGCAGTAAATCCCGTTTTAGCTTGTTGATATCGATTAATTAGCGCAGCAATTTGAGTAATGGGTGATAAAGCACGAGCACTTAAAATAGTGCAAGCGAGTAGAGCACCCATAGTGATGTCGCCATCGATAATTTTGTAAACACCGACAATCACTATTAAGACTGAGGCTAATGTTTGTGCGAAGACTGCAAAATTACTCGCAAGATTCGCTAAGAATTTCGTTTTACTCGTGACGACAGCTGAAGCTTTAGTCATCGCTTCAAATCGTCGTTGCATAGGGCTTTCTGCTCGCATTGCTTTAATTGTTTCAGCACAAGCAAGTGATTCAATTAATACGGCTTGTTTTTCAGCAGAATGTTTAAATGATTCATTGATTAATTTCGAGAGAGGGATTTGGATGGCCAAACTGATTGACAATACAATGGGTATGGCAATTAAAGGTACTAACACCAAATTGCCCGCCAACAGTCCTATAGCTGTTAAGAAAATAATGACAAAAGGCAAATCAACTACGGTACTAATCGTTGCAGAAGTTACGAACTCACGAAAACCGTCGAAGGCTTGAACAGAATGAGCTAACGATCCAACCGATTTAGGTCTCGCTCCCAATTCCATTCCTAAAATGCGTTCGAAAATAGTTCGTGATAATTTAACGTCTATCGATTTTGCAAGATGATCAATAAAGTAGGCTCGGACATTTCGAAGAGCAAAGTCAAATAGAAAAGCAATTAAAACCCCGACGACGAGTACCCAGAGTGTATCAAGAGCCTTGTTGGGTATCACGCGATCATATACATTTCGAACGAATAACGGGCTTGCCAGCGCGAATAAATTGATAAGCAAAGAAGCGAGTATCACTTCTGAATAGACCGGCCAACTTGCTCGGATTACGTTCCAGAACCAGTGTTCAGTTTTGATAGGGCTATGATCTTCAGCACGTGAGTCAAAACGATACTGAGGCTTTATAAAAATGGCATAACCACTGTATTGTTGCTCAAGATCTTTTAATGATATGGTTGACACACCATGTCCGGACTCGGGTTGGATAATTTCAGCTATTCCTACTTCGTTGATATTCATTAACACGCAAGCGCGTTGCTCATTGAGTAGTAAAATGGCGGGCAGTAATTCTTTACCCATCAATTCAAATGGTTTTTTAATAATTTTTGCAGATAATTTACCTCTTTCGGCTGCACGTAAAACTAATTCAGGTGTAAGTTTTTGATTTATAAGAGGTAATCCCGCGCGTAACGTCTCATGAGAATAAGGATTATCGAAATGTTTGGTTAATATGACTAGGGATTCGAGAAGAGGGTCAAAAATAGATTGGGTTTCAGCAGTAAATTGCCATTCCAATGCAGATTCAATCGACATAAGCCTTCCTTGACTAAAGATTGAGTAAAGTCTAGTAGAACATTACGAAATTTGCCAGTTTAATAAAAACTTGCTTTTTTGATCAGAATAGTCTAAAAATAATCTCGTACCGGAAAGTTATTTAGTCTTCCAGGCTAAGAACCTCCGAGACATGCATTGAATAAATGCAATATTGGAAGCTTTCAATGAGCATTTTTTGTAGTTAACAAAAGAGGGATTTGGTTATGATTATGAATAACTTCGCTAAAGTTGGTTTAGTTCTTGCTGCTGCGGCTGCTGTTGCGTTTTCAGCTGGTTGTGCAAGCACTGGTACTGGCGGTGCTGGTGGTTGTGGTGTTAAAGCTGCTCCAGCTCCATCCTGTAAAGGTATGGCATCTTGCAAAGGCACCAACAGTTGTGGTGGCGATAGCTGCAAACGATAAGAATTTACTTCGGTAATTTTCTTTGTTGGCTACCGGTTATGGTAACATAACCGGTAGTGCTTTTTTGGAAGAGAGCTTTTTGATGTCACGGTATGATTATTTAGGTTTTGGATTAGGTCTTCGACCTAAACATTACGACAGAATTCTTGAGACATTACCCTCAGATATAAATTGGTTTGAAATTATTTCTGAAGATTACATGGTTGATGGGGGCAATCAGCATCATTATTTATTCAAAATTCGAGAGCATTATCCCATTGCAATGCATGGAGTATCTCTTTCGATCGGCACTTGTGATCCCATCAATTTTCAGTATTTAAACAAGCTAAAAGCGTTGGCTGAAAGAGTAGAGCCCGCTTGGATTTCAGATCATTTTTGCTGGACGGGTGTGAATGGAAATAATTTACATGATTTGATGCCATTACCCTATACTGAAGAAGCATTAGATCATGTCGTTGATCGAATTAAGCAAGTTCAAGATTTTTTAGGACGTCGAATTTTATTAGAAAATCCTTCAAGTTATGTCACTTACACTGAAACAAGTATGAGTGAGCAAGATTTTATTCGCGAAACAGCAGAAAGAGCCGATTGTTTATTATTGCTCGATGTGAATAATGTCTATGTTTCTTCGTTTAATCATAGTTTTGATCCAATTGAATATTTAAATGCTATACCCGTTGATCGAGTTCAGCAGATTCATATGGCAGGTCATTTAAATCTTAAAACACACATTATTGATACGCATGATCATCCAATAATACAAGATGTGTGGGATTTATATAGTGTGGCTGCGAAGCGTTTTGGAAAAGTTTCTGCTATGATCGAACGCGATGATAATATTCCTCCGCTAGAAGAATTATTAGAAGAATTAAATACTTTGAAAAAAATTGCCTATGCGGCATGGGGTGAAGATTTAAATCAATACCACGTTATTGGTGAAGAGGCTGCAGCATGAGTTCTTTGCGCGAATTGCAAGAGCAGTTTCAAACTTATGTTCATCAGCAAAAAGCTGAGATAAAAAATAAAATTGTTAATGCGCCTCAAATATCGGTTGAAGAACGCGTTGAAATATATCGTGAAGGGTATTATCTACGATTGATTGATATATTAGAGCGTGAGTTTTCAGCGTTGAAAAATTTGTTGGGTAAAGAACAATTTGATGCTTTGTGTCATGAGTATATCAATGCCTATCCATCCACTCATTTTTCAGTCCGAACGTACGGAAAGAATATGGTTTCGTTTTTGTCGAATAGACCTAATACTGATCCGTTGTATGTTGAGTTGGCAAAGTTTGAGTGGCCTTTTGGAAAGGTGATTGATGCGCCTGATGGTCCTCAGCTTTGTGTTGAAGATTTGGGAACTATTCCTCCAGAAGCGTGGGCGACTTTGCGTTTAGTGTTTCATCCGTCTATGCAGATGATTTCTTTGCATTTTAATACGCCTGAGATTTGGCAGGCGTTGTTTAATAATAATCCTGATGAGTTCCCAGTACCTGCGCAAGTGTATTCTGAGGAGCCTCAAAATTGGCTAGTATGGCGTTTTAATCAGCGGTCTCATTATCTCAATGTTAGTTCGCACCATAAGGTGATGATTGATGCGATTCAGTCGAATAAAACTTTTTCAGAGATTTGTGAGGCTTTGTGTGATCATATGGAGCTTGATCAGGTCGCTCAATTTGCCGGCGCCTCTCTCCGCGACTGGGTCAGCTCGGGTCTTATCTCACGATACACCTATTAAACTGATTCAGTGGATTCTTCTTCGAGGAGAGAAATTTCGTCGTCTTCGGGAATTATCTCGGGATCGATGGAATGTTCAAGCTCGACATTTTCAATTTTTGAAAAACGTTGGGTGATTTTACGCGAAGATTTGTGAATATCTTCAACATCTTGTTGAGCCTGAGTAATATGTCGCGACAAATTATCCATGCGTTTTTGAAAACGAGCAAAATCAACGCCCAATTTAGATAAATGCTCCTGAATAATATGAACCTGCTTACGTGTTGCATCATCTTTTAAAACTGCACTTGCTGTCGTTAAAATTGCCATAAGCGTAGTAGGGGAGACCACCCAAACTCGTCGTTGATAAGCATATTCAATCAACTCTGCATAATGAGCATGAATCTCTGCAAATACAGCTTCTGCTGGAATAAACATGACAGCACCATCAGCCGTTTCTCCAGCGATAATATATTTATCAGCAATATCATCAATATGACGACGAATATCGATACGAAATTGTTGCTCAATTAATTTTCGATCGTTAGAAGCTAAAGCAGTATTTTGCAACTCTCTATAACGCTCGAGCGGAAATTTTGAATCGATAGCGATATGACCACTCGGATTTGGCAAAAATAACATTGCATCAACGCGGCATCCGTTTGAAAGCGTATACTGTAATGCAAAATGCTGCTCCGGTAACATATTATGAATTAAATGCGACAACTGTACTTCCCCAAACGCCCCTCGTGAACGTTTATCGGATAACACTTCTTGTAAGCTCACCATACTGCTTGATAATTCTGTTAATTTAGCTTGAGCTTGATCAATTAACGCGAGACGTTTAATCACATCGCTAAAAATGGCTGTCGTTTTATCAAATCCTTCGGCAAGTCTTTTTTCAACTTGACCACTGATATCTTTCAAATGTTGATCAGTATTTTGGGTTAAATGACGCACCTGTTGAGTTAATTGTTCACTGTTTTGATTTAAAGTGAGGGTAATATGCTGTTGTATAGAAAACACGCTTTTTGAAATCGTTTCTTGGAGTCCTTTTAAACTTTCTAATTGGTGTTTATCAAATCTTTCTCGCTGTTCGTGAATGTCTTTTTCATGTTGCTTAATAAGTTTATGAAAACTATCTTGAATTTCCGTCAGTTGTTCTTCTTTGGTATTGAATTTATCGAGAATCTTTCTGGTTTGTTTTTGCAGACTAAATCTAACGGCAGCAAAAGCAACGAGTACTGTTAGGAGAACAGTATAAAAGGCATAATCATTAATCATATTGATGAAAACTGTTTATGTTGTGAAATAAGTTAGCGGGTAAGGTACAGTCTCAGGTTGATCGTCAGAAGCTTGTTCTCTCTTTGGTTCGAAATCTGTTGTACAGTCCAGAGATTGTAGATTGTTACGTAGCGGTATAAACGGACTAATATCGCTGTCATCCCCTACATTAATAAACTGTTCTGAAGAGGGACGCTTCATAGTAAGAACACCTTCAACTTTTTCGAGCTGATCAGCAGAGATTGTTTTAAATGCATTAAAGTTTACAGGGACGCGCACGGGTTCATGTTTTTTAACTTCGGGGTGTGTAAGAATGGCGTTTAGAACTTCTAAAGTGATAGGGGGAGTGTTAAAGACTAAATCAACTAGGGTAGTCGATAAAGAGGCGATTGCTAACTTAAGAAAATTCCTAAATTTCCATCTTATAGAATTAATTTCACTTTTGAATTCAGAGGGTAGAGTGATTCGAGATAGCAGAGTACGAGCTATAAACTCAATACTAAAGTTTTCAGGATTTCTCAGCAACATAAGTGATATATGAGGGTATGTCTCATAGCTTCTTACCAGGTAACTACGAAGGCCTTTATTGTGGTAAGGAACGTGTAGAGGAGGGTCGCAACGAGTATTAGTCATGTAGCCTAGTAAAAGCGTCTCAAAATCCTTTGCCAGAGCGGGTGTTTTGGTGATTTGCTCGAGTAGAATTCGATATTCTGATTCAATATGAGAACAATCTCGAAGGGATGACAAGAACTTTACTCTAAGGTCACGATCATGCTGAAGTTGATTGCCGACAAATGCAGAGTGTTTTTGAACCAACTTAGCCAATTTTCGTTGTTTATCAGCAGTAACAGGAGATTCTAAAAGATTGTATAACTCATTATAGAGTCGTAAATGACGATTGCTTTTAACCTGTAGAAGGGCACCGCGGTCGACCTGAGTCAGATGCTCTTGAAAAGAGCTCCAAATTTTAGATGATGGCTCGCCTTCTTTCATTGCTTTAGAAAGGGCTTTGCCACTAACCTTAGTACCTTCAAGCCAGTGATCACGGGTTAGCTTATCAAATTCGATTGGAGCTTTTTTCATAACAGTTATCCTTTAACTCCGGTACCGCCGCCATACCCCATGCTAGCGGGAGTATTCGCAGAATCCTTCGTAGCATCCAAGGTCGAAGTATTAAAACTACTAGCCCCATTAGCTGGTGCTGATTTGCTCAGGGACTGATAGATCGAACCAAAGTGAGTATTCATCTCTTTAATATTGTGCACCTTGACAAAGAAATTGTTAAGTGCCCAATAGAGGTTTGGAGATTGCAAATTTTCTCCCTTAGGTTCGGTTACAGCTAAGGCAGTGAGTACTTCATTAAAATCATTTAATGCTGGCTCTTTTAGGTCCGCAGGTTGCTCATCCTTGAGTTTTCTGTATATTGATTCAATAGTTTTTATCTCCGGATTCACGAGCAATTTGCTAGCATCAACCAAGGATGTATAGAGAGCTTTGTTAGCGTCTAGTTTGAGAACACCTTTGTCAGTAAGATGTTTGGTGACAAACTGACTGATCAATAATAGAGCATTATATCGAGCTTCGGACATACCATTTTTAGCTACGATTTTAGGTTTAAGAAATTCTAAAGCTTCTTCGGGAGTTTTAGTATCCGTAATTTTGGCAAACCTGCTGACATTTTCAGTTGCGGAGAGTGGGGCAGTGGCAACTGCTGTAGTCCTTGCTCCATTAGTGGGAGCTTTGAATTGTCCTATTTGACTCGCTGCATGAGCTTGTCCGTGAGGTTTCGAAACTTTAGGTTTACGTGGCTTGACCTCTCTAACACTATTAACATCAAGTCCTAGAGCCTCTAACCCTGAAGCGGAAATATCCATAGATATCTCGTTAACGACTTCAACTCGTTGTTCGGGCTCAACTCGATCCATTAGTCTACGGGCTACTATACGGCCTTCTTCAACATTCCTTTGTGACGCCTGAAGTTTTGCTTGAGTATCTACTATCCTGTTAACTATTTCAGTTTCGCGAGTTAACAAATCTTGGTTTGTTTTTTCTGTGGCTTCAAGTTTACCATCAACTTTTCCCTTCGCTACTGCGATATCTTCCTTTGCTGTTCGAATAGCTTCTAGATCTGCAGCTGACTTGTCTCTGGCTTTTTCAGCAGCCTCAAGCCTAGCTTTCAGAGTTGCATTTTCCGAAGTCGCTTGAAATGAAGTTTGTCTTAATAGCGCTAATTCTGACTCAAGTTTTTCTATTCGAGCTTTTTGAGCTGTAGAGTCTTCTTTTAATTGACCAATAATTGAATCTTTAGAGCCTTCAGTAGCTGTGAGTTTAATATTAGACAAAGTTAGAGCAGAATTTGCATCTGTAAGTTCGCGAATCTTTGCTTTGTCTGCATCAGCTTCTTTTGTTAGCTTGTCTCTGAGCTCTTCGAGTGCCTTAGCTGCTAGCTTTAGTTGTTCTATTTGATATTTATTAGATTCTAAAGTGACAGCACTTTCTTGATTAATTTTCCTTAATTGAGACAGTTCAGTTTTTTGTTCAGCGATCTCACCACTTAAGTCATCGATTTCTCTCGATTGGGAGCCGACTTTGCTAGTAAGAGTGCCTTTTTCAATTTCAAGGGTAGTAATACTCGCTTTTAGAGACGCGATTTCTCCTTTAAGGTCTTCAAGTAGCTTATAGGTGAGATTGATCTTGAGGTTGAGCTATAACTGATTGAGCAGATTGTGGAGCAGGGGCATCAAGGGAAGCCAGTTCTCTGCTATGATAGCATCAATCATTAAGATTGCTTGAGAGCGAATATTTCAACTAATTTATTAATAAAATATCGGGACCCTTTACCAATACCCTCATCAAGTTTAGCGTCATTTAACCATGAGTTAGTTGTCGAAAAAGTTCAGCAGGAGTAGCAGCAGGATTTCTATTAAGATATGTCCTTATTTTGGCACAAATTTCAATGGCATTTAGTCTAAACCGTAATTGTTGTGCGATGCTTCTTCAAGAGCACTCTATAAAATCTTTGCGTAATTGACCGAAAGAAGTTGACTCGAATTTGGCGAGTAATACTTTCTCGTCAGCAGTTAGTTCCCGTGGTTTGCCGTGCATAATTATTTTCTCCCTGTAATAAGTTTGTAAAAATATCAACCTGCATATAATAATCAGTAGAAGGTAAAAAAGCAATAGATGATAAGGAGAAAAATAATTCATTAATTAAATTAGGCATACATTGCAACACATTGTTAAACAATAACTTATTAGAAAGTAAAATAGTCGGCGTTTCCACCCGTTTGAATTAAAAGTAAACGCCTTAACATAAGTATTGAGAATTGTGTGGCATATTAGTGCACTGAAATGTTCAAGTAAAATAAAGAGAGCAGAGTTGCTTTTTATGCGATCATTAAAGCAATTTTAACCCTTTGCATATGCTGCTATTTCCTGTAAATTTCCTTACAGGAAATAGTGTGATAGGTGTATTCGTATACTTTTTCCAGTGTAAATATAGCCTACTTGCTCTATACTGCAGCTAAGCCTGGATATTGCATAAATTATTGTTTATGCAATACCCAGGCTAAGATATTGTGTACTCAAGCGTGTGCATATGCCTTAGATCGTTTGTTTATGCCGTATCGGAATTATGAAGTTTACTATTAAATTAAGGAGATATTTTATGCAAGCTCGTTATTTATCTATTGCGCTGTTTACAGCCAGTATAATAGGCGTTTCATCGGCATTTGCTATTCCAGCTTCAAAAAATGCCCAAACTAATCCAACTGTACAAACAGCACAACCTGCAAATCCGAGTAATGCTCTTACTAATCCTTCCGATCAAAATACCCAACCTGTCGATATGAACAAAGTGAGTTTTTCAATTGGATACACCATGGGTTCAAATTTGATTGAACAATTTAAACAATTAAATCAAAGTGAATTACTCAAAGGTTTTCAACAAGGCTTGTCGGGTGCACAACCTACAATTAGTAAAGAAGATATGCAACGACAGTTAATTAATTTTCAACGTCAAGCAATGCAACAACGATTTGAAGATTTAAAAAAATTAGCGGATATCAATAAACAAGAAGGTGATAAATTTCTAGCAGAAAATAAATCAAAACCTGGTGTTACTGCCACAAAATCAGGTCTGCAATATAAAGTCTTAACAAAAGGAAATGGTCCTACGCCTAACGACACAGACAGAGTTTTTGTTAATTACTCTGGACGCTTAATTAATGGTGAAGTTTTCTCAACGAGCCAAGAATTAGGTGATAAACCAGCGGCATTTACTTTAAATGGCGTAATTCCTGCTTGGAAAGAAGCCCTAAAATTAATGCCTAAAGGTTCAAAATGGGAAATTTATGTGCCTTCAGATTTAGCCTACGGTGCTCGTGGTACTCATGGCAAAATTGGTCCAAATGCGACATTAATTTTCACGATTGAACTGGTTGATGTTCAAAAAGCAAATGCTCAATCATCTGCTAACACAAGCAAGAGCTAATTTTTTGTAATTCGGAGCGCGGGTGAGTTAACACCCGCGCCTTAGTTTATCCCTATCCGATATTCTCAGATCTAGCCAATTAAGCTCCCCTACTCTTCTCTGCTCTTTCTTTAATGTATTTTACATTGGTTTTGTAATTATTCGGGCTAGGCTCGGGATTGAGTGAATGTAACGTGAATTCAGTGATTTGATTTAGTACGTAATCAACGGCTTTATTTGCTGCTAATACGCCGCCGTAAGGTGTGTTTTGCGGGGCGATAATAGAAGTAATAAATGTTTGAGCTCTAATAACTTTATTATCTTGAGTGGTTAATATTTCAGCTTGAATTTTAAGTTGAACTTGACTTGGCTGCACAGCAAAATTTTGTTGTAGTTCTATTAAATGAACTCTTAAAACAAATTGTGGATTAGAATTGTATTCATTACTCATAACAGCATTAAATCGACCAGTATCGCGTAATTTTTGAACCAAAATCGGATGAATCATTTCTGCGGGAGGAGCTGCCCATTGGTTTAAGGCGAAATGGTTTAATTCATATCGTTTTTTTGAGTAAATCATTTTACGTGAATCATATCCAGTTACTGCAGTAGGTGTATTCACTATTAATGTGATTTCTTTTAATTTGTGAGTTGTTGCATGATAAACTCTATTATGGGAAGAAAGGGTATAAGTTGATATATCGGGTGTTTTTTGTGGAGATAATAAACTACAACTACTTACAAAAATTAAACATATTAATGATATCAAGATTTGTTTCATGCTATTTCTCTCCTGGGCCTTTCGTAACTGGGGCTTTACCACGGATTAACATCGAAGGATTTTTATTTAATTCATCTGTTAACTCTTCGATATTATCAAGCGAACGTTTAAATTTTAGAATCATCTGATCCGCAGCTGGTAAGGTTTGTTGTGATAAATTTTGGATGCTTTGTTTCCCTGCTATTAAGGAAGTCTCTAATTGAGACATTAATGCAGGTAATTTATCACTTGCTGTTGCGCTGTTATCGATTAATTTATTTAAAGATTTTAAAGTATCATCGATATTATGTGAGTTTTTCTCGAATGTAGCTGTGATTGAATCTAAATTTTTTAATATCTCTTTTATGGATGATCTATTTTCATTGCTTAATACCTCATTTAAATTTTTTGCAACGGACGTGATATCTTCTGACATCGTTTGTACTGTTTGGTCGAGACGAAACAATAAAGATGGTTTTGAAATAATGACGGGATAATCTTCACCGGGAAGCTTTTTTAATTTTGGTGCGTTAACTTTTTCTGCGGTTAATCCTATAAACGTAATGCCTGTAATTCCTTGAGACATTAAGGATGAGCGAGTTGATTCGTTGATGGGTGTGCGATCTTGAATTTTTAAAAGCAATCGAACTTGTTGTGGATTATGGGGATTTAATTTAATTTTATCGACAAAACCAACCTCAACTCCATTGAATTTGACAGGGGCTTTTTCACTTAATCCTGAAACAGCTTCATCCATATAGGTGATGTAGCTATTATAACGATGGGTGCTATGAATTCCAGCAAGCCAAATCGTTGCACCGATTATAGCGAGCGTTAAGATGGTCATAAACAAACCAACGACGATGTAGTTAACTTTGGTATCCATACCTCAATCCTTTGTCCACACTTCAGTCCTTTGAGTACATTTTAGCAGCAATTCCTCATTATGGTAAATTATTTGCATTCAAGGTGTTAGAAGATTTTCCTTCCGCGATGAGGGGTATTAGGGGAGAGAATCGTGATTCTCTCCCCTAAACAGATTAAAGGAGCATTTCTCGGTTTTAGAATCAACACCCCTTAATAGCGGGCATTGAGTGACCTAAACACCCAAAATCCTTAACCGGGAGATGCTGAAGATTTCCCTTAATGTTAGCAGGCTATTATTTAATTATCGAGCTGGGAGGCTCTTCATGCGATCTCGTATCTGCCCACGTGGTCCTTTAAAGTAGTTTTTGATGATAGGATTAGGATTATCGACGAGCTCGGCCATGGTTTGCTCTGCCAGCACTCTGCCCTCCCCTATAAAGGCTACTCGACTTGAAACGCCCCATAGCGAATCGAGGTCGTGACTTACCATCACAATAGTTAGATTAAGAGCTTCCTTCAAAGCTTTTATTAGTTCATCAAATTCGTCCGCACCTTGAGGGTCGAGTCCGGACGTGGGCTCGTCTAAAAAAAGTAACTCTGGATCTAGAGCAAGTGCGCGAGATAATGCAGCTCGTTTCAACATTCCACCACTCAGTTCTCCGGGTAATTTATGAGCTGCATCTTCATGCAATCCAGTGAGCGCAATTTTCATCATCGCAATTTCAGTCAATAATGATGAACTTAATTGTGTGAATTCTTTCAAGGGAAATAATACATTTTCTAAGACAGTCAACGAGCTAAATAAAGCACCATGTTGAAATAACATTCCCCAACGATGTCGAACATGTTGAGCCTCTTTTACTGATGCATTAACTACATCAATTCCAAATACTTTAATTGTTCCGCTAGTTGGCTTTTGCAACATTAAAATGCTGCGTAAAAGTGTCGTTTTACCACTTCCACTACCACCCACAATGGCATAAAGTTCGTTTCGTTTAATTGTTAGATCAAGATTTTTGTGTACCCAATTACCACCAAGGAAATTACAAAGTCCTCGAACTTCGATGATTGTTTCGTCGTTAATCATCAAAGACCTGCCCAGCTATAAAGTACGGAAAAAATCGCGTCTATGACGATGATTAAGAAAATCGCTTGAACTACGCTCATCGTTGTGTGGATTCCGATACTTTCAGCGGTATAGCTCACTCTGAAACCTTGAAAGCAGCCGACTAAGGCAATTGCGATACCGAATACCGGCGTTTTACCTAATCCGGTCCACAATGTTGTTGTATCGATGCTATCTGCAAAGCGTGATAAAAAATCTGTCGGGGTAATACCGAGCATGTTTCTTGCCATTATCATACTACCAAAAACAGCAAAAATATTTGACCAAATGGTTAAAAGAGGAATTGAGAGAATTGTACCTATCAATCGTGGGACGACAATTCGATTCAGAGGTGATAACCCTAAGGTTTTTAATGCATCAATTTCTTCGTTGACTTTCATTAATCCAATTTGAGCGGTAAATGATGAACCTGTACGACCAGCAACAATAATGGCTGTGATTAAAGGTCCGAATTCGCGTAAAATAGCCATACCTGATAAATCGACAATATAAATATTGGCACCATAAATTTCGAGTTGTCTTCCGAGTTGGTAGGTTAGAACGATGCCAACTAAAAATGAGAGCAAACCAATAATCGGCAGCGCATGATAGCCTGCGTCTTCTATAATTCGAAGAATGGCTTTGCCTTGAAATCGTCTAGCTCGACCGAAAAATCCGCGAATTACAATACTGACTTCGCCTACAAAAGATAAAAATTCTAGTGTTCCGACCACGCGCCTTACAGTTTCTTTTCCTATGAACGAGAAAAAATTGTACTGTTCGACCGGTTGCTCTTGCACAGTGAGTGATGCCATTTTTTCTTGAAGTAATGAAAACAAATCAGCTTGTTGTTGGCTGAAATTTTTGAGCGTAGAGCTTATATTGGCTTGTTTGAGTTGATCAATGGTTCTATAAATTAACCACGCTCCACCACTATCCAAATAGGAGAGTTCTCCACCATCGATGATAAGAGGAGATTTGACTTTTTTCAAAATGACGTTAATTTGGTGTTCGACATCGATTAGTTTTGCAACTCGCCAGTCACCTTGACAATAAAGGATACTTTTTTGCTCATCAAATCTGATCGAGTGGGCATTCATTGTTGTCACAGGCTATTGTGAGTCTAGCATTTCAATAGATTGAATAATCACGTCTTCGACTGGTACATCGGCATGTCCAGCACGAGAAGTTGTTTGGACGAGGCTGATTTTGTTAACAACATCGATTCCGTTAACAATTTCACCAAAAACACAATATCCCCACCCATCCTCTTGAGTTGATTTAAAATCCAGGAAATGATTGTCAGATACGTTGATAAAAAATTGTGAACTCGCTGAATGAGGATCCGAAGTACGTGCCATTGCAACGGTTCCAATTTTATTTTTCAATGATTTAGGCGCTTCATTTTGAATAGGTTCTTGGGTAGGTTTATGAATCATACCTTGCTCAAATCCACCGCCTTGGATCATAAACCCCTTAATAACTCGGTGAAAGATTGTCCCGTCATAAAAACCACTTTTGGCGTAGTTAATGAAGTTTTCAGCAGTTTTAGGCGTATTTTCTGTATCCAGTTTGATGGCGATATCGCCATAATTGGTGTGCATGAGAATCATGTCGTATCCTTTTGAAGTCCGAAGATTGCATGGTAGCGCTGTCAGCTCCTTTGGTCAAGATCGACAGCCTATAGACTGAAGTCACATTCTAGGATACTTGAGGAGCCAACGTGGTAGTTTGTTAAGGAGATAACCAGTGTTTCACGAAAGTTATTTCTTACGCTGGAGTCTTGATTATAACGATCCTCAGATATTGCCCGCACGCCTAATACTCCCAGTAAATTTTTATCTTGTAAAATAGCTCTTAGTAATGCGCATTGAAAATTTTCAGTGTCTAACGTAATTTTATATTTACTTCCAAGATAACTTGTTTGCATTCGATTGAGCTCGTCAATTAAATAATTTAAACCTGCTACACGATTTTTTGAAAGAGTATTGAGCATACCCTCTAACAATTTACATCCTTGCTGATAGCCCTCCAATTTAGTATCTAAGAGTGCAGAATGAATTGCATAACAAAGACACAAAACAGGATCATTAAAATCAAACACCGTTGGATAATCTTTGTCAAGTTGAGCCCTTTGAGAATTAAGGTAGGCTTCCCCTTCACTATATGGGGCTTTGGGGTCAGTAATGCCTTTGAAAATCCACAATAACTCAGCGATAATTTTGTATTTATATTGATTCGTTTTATCTCTGCAAGTTTTGAAAGAATCTAAAACAGCCTGTAGTAAGATTTTTGGCTGATCAGATCTGTCTAGAGTGGTGGATCGATTGGGATTTTCTCGTCCCAGAAGTAGTTTTTGAACGTCAGCAATACTTAGCTCATCTATAGCTTCAAGTAGGGTTTTTTTTTCTGTAGAAAACTTATTCATTTGATCACTCTGGCTTTGTTGTTCCTTGACTCACGTCAGCTGTCGTTTATAGTGTACCACAATTAACGCTATAGAGAACAGCCTTTCGTTCACTTGATTAGGATATAATGGATGACACTGGATCATCATTTTTTAACGGAGATAACCCCTGAAGATCTGGTTATTACAGCGAATCGACGCCTGGCAAGCCATTTGCAGCATCAATTCGAACAGGCTCAACGTGAACAAGATAAGGCTTGGTTGACACCTGCAATATTACCCCTATCAAACTGGTTAACGAATCTTTGGGCCCATTTGGGGAGGCCACAGCTATTGCTGGATTCAGTGACCAGGCTATGGGTTTGGCAAGGCATCCTAAAAGAATTCACTAACGAAGCTCCTTTATTGGATTACCAACGAGCGGCTGAGTTGGCTCAGGAAGCCTGGCAATACACTCATCAGTGGAAAATTCCTTATGCAAGCTTAGAAGAGTGTGAATATGAAGAAGTTAAGGTTTTTTTACAGTGGGCACGTGAATTTCAAAAACGTTGTGATGAAAATGCGTGGTGTGATGAAACTCTGTTGCCTGAACTGCTGTTAACCGCTCTACCCTCTTTACGTGATCACTGCCCCCAGCGACTTTACCTGGTTGGATTTGATACTGTGCCACCCGCCATTCAAATTTTTTTGGATGCGGTATCTTCTACAACAAAAATTATTATTCCTCAGCAACCCATCTCGCAAGCAAGTACGAAAAGAATTGTTTTGAATGATCGTGATACAGAATTTCGACTATTAGCGCAGTGGGCAAAAAAAGCTTGGCTTGAAAATCCCCAACAACGATTGGGATGTATTGTTCCAGAACTGCTTTCCGATCGTATCAATGTGGAACGTGCTTTTTTTGAAGAATTTAAAGATGATGTTAACGAAGCCGTTAATATATCAGGTGGTGATTCATTGCTGAGTTTTTCACTGATACAAACACTGATAACGTTGCTCGAACTCATGAGTGGTCACTCTATACAACGATCAAAACTAACGCCTCTACTTTTATCGCCTTATTTAAAAGGTGGCATTGATGAAAGGGATAAGCGTTCGATTTTAGACCGAGAATTAAGACGTTTTCATCATGAAGGATTCAAGCTGACTGAGTTGATTGGTCTGTTAAATAAAACGAACCTATGCCCAATATTATATTCCTTATTCAATTTTGAAAATTTGAGCGATATTTCTAGACATCGATTCCCCAGTGAGTGGGCAAAGGTGATAAAAAATTGGCTTATCCATTTTGGATGGCCAGGCGAGCGCAATTTAACCAGTATTGAATATCAGTGTGTGAATAGTTTCCAGCAAAAACTACAGTATTATGCGGGTTTAGATGGAATTTTGAATAGCCATTCTTTCCAACAAGCTATCGATGTTCTGCGCGATTTATTATCTAAAACACTGTTTCAGGCCCAATCCGATCATCACGCACCAATACAAGTGTTAGGGTTATTAGAAGCGAGTGGATTATTTTTTGATCAGGTGTGGATTACTAGTATGAATGATGATACATGGCCACGCCCATCATCACCGAATCCATTTCTTCCTGTACAACTGCAACGTAAATTAGGTGTGCCTCGTTCGAGCAGCACCCATGAACTGGAATATGCACGACGGATAATGCAGCGATTATCTCATTCAACCTCGCATCTTATTGCGAGTTATTCTCTTCAAAAGACTGAAGAACAACGTGAATTATCTCCCAGTCCACTGATTTTGAATTTTACTGAAACATCTTTGAATCAACTTCAACTCGAACTCCCTACAGTGCCTATTGTTAATGCGCTCGTAGAAAATTGGGAGGATGATATTGCGCCACCTTTGCAATCTTCAGAAAAAATTAGAGGGGGTGCCACTATTTTACAACGGCAAGCTGAATGTCCATTTAGAGCCTTTGCAGAAATACGCTTAAATGCACAACCATTTGACGAAGTTGAACTGGGCTTATCACCTGCTGAACGAGGAAGTTTAGTGCATGCAGTGATGGCCGAAATATGGCGTGAATTAGGTAATAGCACAGAATTGCAACACATTAGCCAAGAAAATCTTAATAGTTTGATACAAAAAATTGTATCGAATATCGTGAATGAATTAAACACACCACTACGCGATTTAGAAATGACCCGATTAATTAAGCTGGTGCAACAATGGTTAGCATTAGAAAAAACACGATCAGATTTCAGCGTAACTGCAATTGAGGAACCTTTTAGTTTTTCCATAGGAAAATTAAATTTACGACTACAAGTGGATCGAATTGATACTTTAAAAGATGGATCTCATATCATCATTGATTACAAAACAGGAAGTCCTTCTCCACAAAGTTGGTTTGGTGAGCGTCCGGATGAACCTCAATTGCCACTTTATGCTCTTCACGATTCTGAGCGAATCAGGGGACTAGCGTTTGCACAAATTCGTGTTCAGAGTGTTAAATTTAATGGAATCACAGCAGAGGCAGGACAATTACCGAATGTCAAAGCCTCCCCTGCTCCCTGGGAAAATCTCTTAGAACAATGGGAAATTAACTTAACTGCCTTAGCCAATGATTTTTGTAATGGTAAATCAGTTGTTGATCCAAAAAAATATCCTACAACCTGCCAGTACTGTCATCTTGCAGCAGTGTGTAGAATTAACGAAAAAGTGAGTGAATAATGGAGATTATACAATATGGATTTTAATATAATTGATGCCGATGAGCGCTCACAAGCGCTGGATGTAAAGCGTTCTTTTATTGTGCAAGCGCCTGCGGGATCAGGAAAAACAGAATTATTGATACAACGAATTTTATCATTATTAGCGTATGCCTGCGAAGAACCTGAGCATATTGTCTCTATCACGTTTACTCGTAAAGCCGCTGCCGAAATGCGTAAGCGTTTGTTATCCGCTTTAATGATAGCGCAAACTAAACCAGCACCTGAGCAACCACACGCATTAGTGACATGGACATTAGCGCGTAAAGTTCTTGAAGTTGATGCACAAAAAAAATGGCAATTATTACAAAATCCTAATCGTTTACGACTTCAAACAATTGATTCGTTGTGCGCGAATATTGCACGAAGTGCGCCGTATTTATCGCAATTTGGTTCAGAACCTTCGGTATTTAGTGATCCTACTCCGTATTATCAACAAGCCGCTCGTGAGCTGATGAAACAATTATCGCAAGACTCAACTTGGCAACCAGCGTTGGCTCGTTTACTACTGCATTTGGATAATGATTGGAATACCGTTCAAAAAATGTTGACCTCAATGTTAGGACGTCGAGATCAGTGGTTAGCGCATTTATTGGAGCATAATGATTTAGAAAGTAAAAGGCACGCGCTTGAATTAAGCTTAGAACATGTGATTACTGATACTCTCGAAATGAGTGTTGATTTATTTCCTCAACATTGTCAATCTGAATTGCTATTTTTATTGCGATCTGCTGCAACTGTGCTCTCACAAAATGAGACAGAAAATCCATTTGATATTTTTTTAGATCAATCTGATTTTCCCGCTTCAGAGGTGAATGATTTATCTGCATGGCAAACAATAGCCAACTTTTTATTGACTCAAACCGGAGATTGGCGCAAATCATTTACAACGGCTCAAGGTTTTTTAGCCCCATCAGGAACAAAAATAGCGTCTGAAAAAGAGCAACGAGTCAGAGCCAAACAACGTTTAGAGGATTTGATCAGTGAATTAAAAAATCACGAGGAACTGCATCAAATATTGTTGGAAATACAACAACTACCTCCATCTAAGTATTCCGATGAACAATGGCAAATTTTATCCGATTTGGTGATATTACTGCCCATATTAGCCGCCCAATTGCAGTTGGTTTTTAGAGAACATCATGGCGTTGATTTTATTGAAGTGGCCACAAGAGCACGTTTGGCGCTGGGTTCTGCAGACAATCCTACAGAAATGGCACTCAATTGGGATTATCGAATTCGACATTTATTAGTCGACGAATTTCAAGATACCTCTACACCCCAATTTCGTTTAATCGAATTACTGACTGCCGGCTGGCAACCCAATGATGGTCGAACACTATTTTTAGTAGGCGATCCAATGCAATCGATTTATCGATTTCGTGAAGCTGAGGTAGGATTGTTTTTACGTGCTCAATTGCATGGAATCAGTGATATTGCGTTGACACCATTGCAACTCAAAGTGAATTTTAGGTCAAAACCACAACTCATTGAGTGGATTAATACTTCATTTCAAACACTGTTTCCGGCTCAAGATGAAATGAGCGTTGGAGCCGTAACTTATGCTCCTTCGCATTCTCCAGAAAAGTCTGAAGAAGGAGTTGTTGCTGTTCATCCAATGATTAATTCAAATACTGATGAAGAAGCTCAAAAAATTGTTTCCATTATTGAAAAAACGCGCGATGAAAACGCTCAACACAGAATCGTTATTTTAGTTCGAGCAAGACATCATGCTGCAGCAATTTTTGTTGCATTACAAAGAAAAGGATTCCGATATCAGGCACAAGATATGGAGAAATTGAGTCACCGTGCTGTCATTCAAGATTGTTTTGCGTTGACTAGAGCGCTACTCCACCCTGCCGATAAAATTGCATGGTTGGCACTTCTGCGTGCTCCGTGGTGTGGATTATCGTTGGCCGATTTATTAGTGATCACAGAAGCGGTTGGCTCAGGCGTTTTATGGCCCGTCATCGAGCAATTCGAAAAATACGAAAATTTTACTGAAGATGCCAAAGTTCGATTGACTCGTGTTGTACCTATTTTGCAACAAGCACTCTCGCAACGAGGTCGATTAACATTACGCAATTGGATTCAGTCAACATGGAAAGCGCTCGGTGGGCTTTCATGTATTAAACAAGCCGCTGATTTTCAAAATGCGGATCGTTATTTTACTTTACTCGATCAACTTTCTCCTCTTGAAATGTATGATTTTTCTTTAATTGAAAATCAACTCAATAATTTATTTGCAACCGTCGATCCAGAATCTGATGACCGTTTACAAATTATGACCATGCATAAAGCCAAAGGACTGGAATTTGATGTGGTGATTTTACCGGGTCTAGAACGTACTGCTAAAGCAGATAGTGCACAATTATTACTCTGGTGGGAACGTCCTCGCCCGGATGCTCAAGCCGATTTAATATTAGGTCCTATTAAACCTACTGCTAGCTTGGGAGATCCTATTTATAATTATTTGCGTTTTCAAGATGCTTGCAAATCACAATATGAAATTACTCGAGTGCTTTATGTTGCGACAACGCGCGCTAAAAAAGCCCTTCATTTATTGGGAAATATTGAAATATCCGATGAAGAAGTATTGGCACTTCCTCCTCAAGATAGTTTTCTGCGAATGTTATGGCCACATGTTGAACATGAATTTCATCAAGCAAAAGAAAATCATTCAGTACCGGATACCATTCAAAAGTCTGTGAAAAAATTGGCTAGATTGCCTGCTGATTTTAAAAATCTTGATGAAACTCAAATGATTGATATCACTGTACATCAAGACGCATTAGTGAACGATAGTTTCTCATCGGCTGAGAAACTATCTCAAACAGAAATTTCTGAAAAAAATTTACCGGATTGGTCGCTTGATCAAACAGCAGAACATATTGGTACAGTTATTCATCGCACTTTAGAGCGCATTGCCAATGAAGGTTTGCAACGTTGGCAAGCATTTAATGCTATAGATCATTATCCGCTCTGGGAAACTCAGCTGCAACAATTGGGATTGGCTCACTCAGAAATGAGTTCTTCTTTAGAGGTTATTTCAGATGCAATAACCAAAACTATAGCAGACGAAAAGGGTCGTTGGATTCTGAGTCAACATGCCGAAAGCCATACTGAATACCCTATTACGCTGGTCCAGAATAACGCGGTCGTCCACTGTATTATTGATAGAACCTTTATTGATAATGAAGGCCAGCGCTGGATCATAGACTATAAGACTGCCATCCCTAAGGCTGCACAAACGCCCGACGCCTTCCTTCGCGAAGCCTTCCAATACCATGCCTCCCAGCTTCATCTCTACGCCAAAGCCTTCTCCTGCCTGGAACAACGCCCTATTCAGCTAGCCCTCTACTTCCCTCGTTCTAGCTTCTTTTATGCCTGGAGCTATGAGGCTGTTGAGGCCTGATCACAGGCAAGCGGCTACTCTATAAGCTATAATTAAGCTAGAAGAGGTAATCGATTCGTTTGCGATTGGTGAATACGAATAGAGGTGGTAACTATGAGTGCAAAAGATAAAGAAGCCTTGAATCTTGAGAAGTTTCAGGAAGCTTATGTGCATATTTTAAATGAATTAAAAGCTTTTAATGACAGCATATCAAGCACTGATGTTGCAAAGAATATTGATGTAAAACTTGCATTAGAAAATCAGCTGAGAACCCTACAAGATGATTTTATTAGGCTCAGTGAAGAATCCTCTAATACGGGGCTTAGTCCTAAAGAATGGGAATCATATTCAAGGACTCTTGATGAAGTTATCACTCAAATAAAAGATAAAATAGGAAGTACGATACCTAAATTTGAAGAAGAAATTGGACAAGAAGATAACCAACTTATTGATGATCCCAATGCTATCTTTGATGAAATCTTGATGGACTTAGAACGTAATGAACATCAGGACAATCTCGAGAGTGGAGATACGCAAATTTATGAGCAAAAAGCTTCATCAGAGCCGGCTAAAAAAGACTCTCAAATTGAACAAGATATCGAAGATATACTAGTTGCATTCGAAAAGTCATCTGATAAAACTCAAAAATCATTCGTTGAAGATATAGAACATCAAGTGTCAGAGCATCAATCAATACAGTCGGGCTTGGTAAGTGATGTAATGGATACATTTGCTTTTGGTACTCCGATTAAAAATCTTTACAAAGACGCTAGGGCTGCGATTAGAGAAAAAAATATTAATGCAATTGAAAATATTGAATTAAGAGTTAGTCAGCTTCAAGGTCAATTAGAAAGAGCTAAAAATGATAACGCGTCGAAGTTACCCCAATCCCCACTCCGTAAAGTGGTGGTGTCAGTTCTTGAAATTGCAATTACTGAACTGACAAAAATTAAAGATTCACTTTTGGAGGCGCGTAAAGAACTCACTCGCCAACCGCCTGCTATTGAAACTATGAAAGCTATTAAGGGAATGTTGGAAGGAGGGCAGAATTTGGACTCATTGAGCAAGAGGCGTGACCCAAATAGTCCGCATCAAGAACTTCTCGCTGACTTTCATTCAATCGAAGCAAAAATTGCTGCTGGTGTAAACCCTGCCGAATTTCTTGATAAGCTGAATAAGATGAAGGCTCAGCTTGAAAAAGCAGAGCCAAAAATAATTATAGGATCAAGAAGAAGTGCTGCTGAGACTACTATTCCCTCAGTGAGCGCAAAAGCACCAGCTATACCACCACGTCCAGCTAATAGGGCTGTTGAGAGTGCATCCTCTGTAGGTGCAAGAGCACCAGCTCTACCACCAAGACGTCCAGGTAATACGGCTACAACTTCAGCAATGGATATAACTATTGATTTAGATAAAATTTCAGCAGGTATAGATGCCCTAATCAATTCACGTGGTTTTTCATCAAGATCAGTGCAACCATTAAAAGCTGTTGCTGATTATAATAGTCTTAGGGCTGACATTGCATCCTCTAAAACGGTGCAACCAGAAATGCAAATGAGGTTAGTAGAAAATAGAAAAATTCTAACTCAAGCGATGGGATTTGGTAACCAAGTTGAACGCGTAGAGAAGCTCGCCAATGATTCAAAATTACTCTCTTCACCTGCTAATGCACAGAAACTATTAGCTGCAGTAACTAAGCTTAGTGAAAAATTGGAATCTGAAGTTCAAAAATTAGAAAACAAACAAAAAAACCCTCGAATGAATGCTGCAGTAGATGTTATTGCCGTGACCCTCGATAAACTCTATCAGGTCAAATCAAAAGTAGTACAAAAATTACCTGCAGAGCAAAGGGTAAAAGAAGAAACGCGCCATTTTAAACAGTAGGGGTCAAATCTAAGTTTGAGCTACCCTCTATCCCTCCTTGATCTAATTATGAGAAAATAGCTTTGAGTTTGAAATAACACAGAGTGATTCATAAGGAACACGACATGGCTAAGCATTTAGACGATAAATTAGTGATCGCGGTCTCTTCCCGCGCTTTATTTGACTTGACGGAAAGCAATACTGTCTATGAACAAAAAGGCGTGGAAGCTTTTGCGCGCTATCAGGTCGAGCATGAAAACAATATTTTAGAGCCTGGTGGGGCTTTTGGGCTGGTTCAGAAACTGCTTAATCTCAATCAGTACGGGCCCTATGTCGAAATCATACTACTCTCTCGCAACAGTGCCGACACGGGCTTACGTGTATTTAACTCGATTGCACATTATCAACTGGATATTACTCGCGCAGCATTTTGCAGTGGCGAAAGTCCTTATCGTTATATTTCAGCGTTTGGCTCGCATTTATTTTTATCGATGGATCCTGCGGATGTTCGAAACGCACTCGCTGATAATTGTGCTGCGGCAACAATTTTGAGTGAAGAACCCTCTAGCCAACGCCATCATCAACTTCGTATTGCTTTTGATGGAGATGCCGTAATTTTTGGCGATGATGCGGAGCGGGTTTATCAGGAACAGGGGCTTGAGGCTTTTGTGGAGAGTGAAAAGGCCTCTGCATTTAATCCCCTACCTGGAGGCCCTTTTAAAGGATTTTTAAGTGCGTTGCATCAATTACAGCAGCTATTACCCACTGAAAATTCACCACTGCGTACAGCTTTGGTCACGGCTCGTTCTGCACCCGCTCATGAGCGCGTAATTCGTACCTTACGATCATGGAATATTCGTTTAGATGAAGCCTTATTTTTAGGCGGCTTAGAGAAAGGTCATTTTTTGAAAGCGTTTGGGGCTGATATATTTTTCGATGACCAACGTGTTCATTGTGATTCAGCGAGTCAGCATGTGGCGACGGGGCATGTGCCGCACGGTGTTGTTAATGTGTAACAAAACGTCCATATTTAGCCCATCCCTACACCTGACACGCAGTCGGCCAAATTCTCAACATCGCATTACTGCCCCGCTGAAATTCATACGCTACTTGTTTGAGCTCTACTCCGTAATGCTGCATTTGTAGTTGAAGCATAACTGGCCCTAATAAATCAGATATTTCTCCGTAAGCATTGGAAAGTGGAAAAATTCTCGTTTCTTTTGCGACTCTACATAATTCTTTGATAAACGACACATGTTGTTCCAAACTCAATCCACTTTGTGCAAAAAGATAATGTGAGCAAAGAGCTAAATCAAAGGAACTATCTGGAAAATTTAATTTTGGTAATACTTCAGCTTGATAGCGTTTTTCACTTTGTCCTTTAGGATAATCAACAAGAAAACGATCTGCTGCTAGTAATAAATTGTTTTTGACATCAGTCCATGTGGCACTAGTATCCAGTAAATAGTGCTCTTGATGTTCGTCAAAATGATTTTTCATGCGGGCAATATTTTTTTCGACTAATGCTCTCATTTCTTTTTCATTGAGGTCATAATTTCGTGCACATGAAACAACAGATTTTCCTTGGGCAGACATTTCGAGATTAAAGGTATCAAACCCGCTGGCACATGTTATGATTTTTTTATTTAAATCCGCCTCACTTAAATCAAACATATGTTGATAGTCTAAGAGGTTGTGTCCGCTCAAAAGTAGGTCTTTAACGACAGTATCCATTGTTTTCTCCTCGCCAGTGACGGTAGAATAAGATGAAATAGGTCACATGAGTGTACCATAGTGGAATCACTCATGCGACGACTGGAATAAGCTTATAAACGGAATTTACATACGAAAAGGAGCCTTATGTCTCAAGGTCTTAATTTTCAACTAGGCGAAAGCATTGAGTTGTTAAGAGAATCAGTAAAGCAGTTTGCTGATAGAGAAATCGCCCCTATTGCCGCGGAGATTGATGCTTCTAATACTTTTCCTGCCGAACTTTGGCCCAAGTTAGGTCAGCTTGGACTCCATGGGATCACAGTCGCTGAGGAATATGGCGGTGCTAACATGGGCTATTTGGCCCATGCGATTGCGATGGAAGAAATCAGCCGGGCTTCTGCCTCTGTAGGACTTAGTTACGGGGCTCATTCTAATCTTTGTATTAATCAAATTCACCGCAATGGTTCCCCTGAGCAAAAAAAAAAATATTTGCCCAAACTCGTGTCGGGTGAGCATGTGGGTGCATTAGCGATGAGCGAAGCCGGAGCTGGTTCTGACGTTGTGAGCATGCGATTACTCGCTGAAAAGTGGATGATAAATATGTTCTGAATGGTACGAAAATGTGGGTGACAAACGGCCCCGATGCCGATGTACTGGTTGTATACGCTAAAACAGATAAAGATGCAGGATCCATGGAATTACCGCATTTTTGATAGAGAAAGGATTTCGTGGTTTTAAAACCGCCCAAAAACTGGATAAATTAGGGATGCGAGGTTCGAGCACTTGCGAATTAGTTTTTGATGATTGTGAAGTTCCTTTCGAAAATGTATTGGGTAAAGAAAATCACGGTGTAGAAGTGTTAATGAGTGGTTTAGATTATGAACGACTTATTTTGGCTGCAGGCCCTGTTGGTATTATGCAATCCTGTTTAGATTTAGTACTCCCCTACGTTCATCAACGTAAACAATTTGGTCATGCAATTGGTGAGTTTCAACTTATTCAAGCAAAATTAGCCGATATGTACACGATACTCAATGCCTCTCGCGCTTATCTGTATGCTGTTGCGCGTGCGTGTGATGCAGGCCAAGTGGATCGTAAAGATGCCGCGAGTGTTATTTTATACACGTCAGAAAATGCGACACATATGGCGTTGGATGCGATTCAGTGTTTAGGTGGAAATGGTTATATCAACGAGTACCTGCAGGACGATTATTGCGTGATGCAAAATTATATGAAATAGGTGCGGGCACTTCAGAAATTCGCCGTATATTAATTGGTCGCGAATTATTTAAGGAAACGTTATAACGAAGGGTTTTTTTATGTCGAAGGATGCTATTGTTATTGTTTCTGCTAAACGCACACCGATTGGTAATTTCCAAGGTTGTTTGCAATCGCTCTCCGCCACAGATTTAGGGGCCAAGGCCATTCAATCTGCTGTTACAGACAGTAATATTTCAAGCGATGATATTGATGCTGTGATTATGGGATGTGTTTTACCCGCTGGACTCCGTCAAGCACCTGCTCGTCAGGCTGCTCTAGGAGCTGGTTTACCCACTCATGTAGGCTGCACTACGGTGAATAAAGTCTGCGGATCAGGAATGCAATCCATTATTTTTGCGCATGATTCTTTACGCTCTGGCAATGCTGACATTGTCGTTGCAGGCGGAATGGAAAGCATGAGTAATGCACCCTACTTACTACCTAAAGCAAGATCGGGATATCGTTTAGGTCATCAAACTGTTTTAGATCATCTTTTTTATGATGGGCTAGAAGATGCGTATGAACATAAATTAATGGGGCATTTCGCAGAACAATGTGCCAAAAAATTTAATTTTTCACGTGAAGATCAAGATACCTTTGCACTAAACTCAGTTCAAAAAGCACGTGATGCCACGACTCAAGGTTTTTTTAAAGATGAAATTATTTCTGTGCACGTGAAAGATCAAATAATTTCTTTAGATGAAGGACCTCAGACTGCTCGTCCGGAAAAAATTCCTCAACTAAAACCGGCATTTTCTGAAGATGGTACTATCACCGCTGCCAATGCGAGCTCAATTTCTGATGGTGCAGCAGCTCTCGTATTAATGACTGAAAGCCAAGCTAAAGAATTAAATCTTTCCCCTCTTGCTCGACTCGTTGCTCACAGCACCTATTCGCAGGACCCTGCGTGGTTTACGACGGCTCCTATTGGCGCAATTGAAAAATTATTGCAAAAAACCTCATGGAAACTAGAGGATATTGATTTGTTTGAAATCAATGAGGCATTTGCCGTTGTGACTTTAGCCACGATGTCGTCTTTAAATTTAGATCCTAGTAAAGTTAATATTCATGGTGGTGCGTGTGTGTTAGGTCACCCCTTAGGTGCCTCGGGAGCACGTATCGTTGTTACGTTAATTCACGCTTTACGTACGCATAGTTTAAAACGGGGAATCGCTGCATTGTGTATCGGAGGCGGTGAGGCAACTGCAGTTGCCGTTGAAATAATTTGATTTAATGGAGAAAGGAATGAACACATTAGCTTCTACGGTAAAGACCAGTAGTGAAACATTTAAAAAAAATACGGATGCGATGAAAGGACTCGTTAAGGATTTTCGCGCAAAATTAACAACGATTACATCCGGCGGCACTGTAAAAGGTAGAGATCGACATGTTAAACATGGGAAATTATTACCTCGCGATCGTATTACTAAATTACTGGATCCAGGTTCACCATTTTTGGAATTATCACAATTTGCAGGTTATGAATTGTATGATGAGCCAGTACCTTGTGGAGGAATAATTACTGGTATTGGTCAAGATCGATAGGCCAAGAATGCATGATTGTTGCCAATGATGCGACCGTAAAAGGCGGTACTTATTATCCGATCACAGTGAAAAAACATTTACGTGCACAAGAAATTGCTGCACAAAATCAATTTACCCTGTATTTATTTGGTGGATTCAGGTGGTGCTTTTTTACCGAACAAGATGAAGTATTTCCTGATCGAGAACATTTCGGTCGAATTTTTTATAATCAAGCTCAAATGTCTGCGCAGAATATTCCGCAAATTGCTGTGGTGATGGGATCATGTACTGCGGGTGGTGCTTATGTTCCTGCTATGGCAGATGTATCGATCATGGTAAAAAATCAAGCGACGATTTTTTTAGGTGGTCCACCATTGGTAAAAGCAGCAACGGGTGAAGAAGTGACTGCAGAAGAATTAGGTGGTGCTGATGTGCATTGTAGAATTTCTGGCGTTGCGGATTATTATGCAAATGATGATCAGCACGCTCTACAATTAGCCCGTCAAGTTATTGCTAATCTTAAATCGCACAAAAACAATCTCGCTAAATACTGTGGATACGCGTTATCCGAACATGATATTGAAGATTTATATGGCATCGTTAATGCTGATCCGCGTAAACCTTATGATGTTCGAGAAATAATTGCTCGAATTGTAGATGGTTCAGAATTTGATGAATTTAAAGCATTATATGGTAGTACGTTAGTGTGTGGATTCGCTCATATTTATGGTTATCCAGTAGGAATTATTGCGAATAATGGTATTTTATTTTCTGAATCTGCGTTAAAAGGAACTCATTTTATTGAATTATGTAGTCAACGAAAAATTCCATTAGTTTTTCTTACAAAATATCACTGGATTTATGGTCGGAAGAAAATATGAAAATGGCATTGCAAAACATGGCGCTAAAATGGTGATGGCTGTTGCCTGTACACATGTGCCAAAATTTACTGTCATCATCGGTGGTAGTTTTGGTGCTGGAAATTATGCTATGTGTGGTCGTGCCTATAATCCTCGATTTTTATGGACGTGGCCGAATGCGCGAATTTCGGTGATGGGTGGTGAGCAAGCAGCGAAAGTCTTGGCACAAGTGACGCGTGAAAAAAATGCGCGCGACGGAACTCAATGGCTTCCTGCCGAAGAAGAAACCTTTAGAACAAATTCGGCGTCAATATGAAACTCAAGGCCATCCTTATTACGCTAGTGCACGATTATGGGATGATGGTATTATTGATCCAATGGATACTCGAAAAGTGTTAGGATTAGGAATTTCCGCAGCATTAAATGCACCTATTCACTCAACCCAATACGGTGTATTTAGAATGTAACTTATTATCAACAACCAATGGACGGTAATCATGGTAACAGAAAGTGAACATCTTCTTGTCGAATGCAATCACGGTGTTGCAACATTAACATTGAATCGATTACAACAACATAATGCTTTCGATGCGGGTTTGATAAAAGGATTACAAACAGCGCTCGATAAATTCGCAATAGATTCAAGCATACGCGTAATAAAAATTAATGCGAATGGAAAATATTTTTGTGCTGGTGGTGATTTAAAATGGTTTAAAAATGCCACTCAACTCACTGAAGCAGAAAATCAAGAAGATGCTGCTCTACTCGCTCGATTATTGCAAACACTCAACGCTTTTCCTAAACCGACTGTTGCTGTGATTCAAGGGTCGGCTTTTGGAGGCGGTGTTGGTCTAATAGCGTGTTGCGATATCGCAATTGCAGCACATTCTGCCTCTTTTGCACTTTCGGAAGTAAAATTAGGTCTTGTACCCGCTACCATCGCTCCGTATGTTTTACGTGCGATTGGTGCGAGACAACTAAGACGTTTTGCTTTAACAGCCGAAGCGTTTACTTCAGAAGAAGCCTATCATATTGGTTTAATTCATAACGTTGTTAACGATTCACTTCTTGTAGCCACTGCGGATACCGTCATTGCTGATCTTATGAAAAACGGCCCTATCGCGATGTCGACGACTAAAAAATTAATTCAGGATCTTACCAGCGCTTCTTCTGGCGAACTTGAAAAAACGGCCCAACTTCTAGCCAAAGTTCGCGTTTCCCTCGAAGCTCAAGAAGGTCTCAGTGCTTTCTTCGAAAAACGCGCTCCTTCTTGGAGTTAAGGCGTCGCGTCTTGAGTTGTGAACTCAAGACGCGACGCCACTATGGAATCGGAATTCAGTATCGGATGAAGTAATTAATTCAGCTTCGATGATAGCAAATGAAGTGATGCGCGAAGAAATGTCATCTTGAGCATAATGCTCAGCAAGTTTGACGTACTCTTGAAAATGGCGAGATTCAGACGCTAATAACCCATTGTAAAATTGACTTAGTTCATCATCGAGATGAGGAGCTAGTTTTTTGAATCGCTCGCATGAACGCGCTTCGATGAAAGCACCAATAATCAGTGTATCAACTAGATGCTCTAATAAAGTATTTCTAGCGTGTTTTTTTAATCCACCCGCATAACGTGAAGGGGCTAAATGAACATATTGAAACCCTCGAGCGACGATAAATTTTAAAACTTGTTCAAAATGTCGTAACTCTTCTCGCGCAATCCGTGACATTTTTTGGAGAAGTTCAGTGCGATCAGGATATCGATAAATCATACTTAATGCTGTGGCAGCCGCTTTTTTTTCACATTGAGCATGATCTACCAAGAGCAATTCTTGATTAGCCAAAGCCGTTTGTATCCAGGCATCTGGAGTTGGACATTGTAAAAAGGTGTCGATTTCGTGTGTTTCTACGATGTTCAAAGTTGTTTAACTCTCGTGATGCTGAGATTCTATTTTTTCTTGTTTTCCGCTTTGTCTTTGCCCTGTATCGCAATTTCAGCTTTCTCGACTTCTTTTGGAAATAAATCTTCCATTGCCGAAGTAATGGGTTTGAATTGTGGAATTAATTGGGATGATTTCCACCAATCTCTATCAATTAAGGCTGTACCTTGAATCATTAACAGTAGTAAAGCTACTAATAAAACTCCACGAGCCGCACCAAAAAGAATTCCGAGAATCCGATCAATTAAACCTAAACCTGAAATGGAGATTAGTTTGCCAAGAAAAAAACTAAGAATTGCACCTACAATAACAATCAATAAAAATATGGCTAGAAATGAGACGATCATACGTATGGATGAACTGCTGATAACGCCTGATAATTTCTCACTTAATCCTGATGAGAGTGTAAACGCCAAATAAGCGGCGATTAACCAAGTTGTTAGTGATAAGGCTTCGCGAATAAAGCCTCGTGATATACTAATGATAACCGAGAGGACGATTATTCCTAAAATAATAAAGTCAGTGACATTAAGATTAATTAAAAAATCGATCATCGTTTGTACCTCACAACAATGCCTTGAATATTTGACTCACTTTTTAACTGCGCCAGGGTCTTTTCAGCAGAATTTCGATCTTGTGCTGGACCAACCAATACGCGATGCACATTTTTTCTTGATTTATCACGTTCAGTAAAGGCATTAAACCCTTTAGCTTTTAGATTATTCGCTAATTTGTTCGCATTCGCTATTTCTGAAAAACTACCCAGTTGAATTGCCCATGCACCAGAGTGTTGAGCAGCATTAGCATCTTGCTTCAAACTTTCAGATTTATCTGCCGTTAGCTTAAACATCGCATGTTGATTAGAATTGATTTGTGTGTGCGTTTTAACAGCCATTTTCTGAGAGGCTGCAGTTTTGTCTACACTTTCTTTTTGAACTGCGAGCTTAAGAGCAGCTTCTTTAACTAATTCATCATTAGCGGATTTAATTTTGTTAGATGTTGCTTTTGCAGTAACAACAGTCTCTTTGGGTGAAATTGGATGATCATTGGGCTCTGATTTATCCAGCACGTCATCATCAGCTAAGGATGTTTGAGCATCGTCATCATTTGTTCCTAAATTGTCATGATCCTCTAATTCATTTGCATCAGATGAAACTGCAACTTTGGTGTCATGAATGAGTGTTTTATCAGATGATTGTTGAATTTGTGCTGGTTTAATAGTTGGAGCCTGATAAGCAACTGTCTTTTGATCATTTTTGAGGGGTTGAGAGTTTGTTACGTTTGCAACAGGTAAATGATTAGGAGGTGGCAGTGCGACTTCACTATCAAATATTAATGGCACTAAAAGAATAGCGAGTGCTGCGAGCACAATGATGCCGATAATGCGTTGTTTCATTTCCATAGTAGTTTCCTTCAGCGATTCTCAGATATTATCCTAGATTCTGCAGTTGGAATCTACTACGAAGCCCTAATGCACTGAATCTAAAGACTTTTTGAAGCATTTTTTATTTCACCGTACGGGTGAGTACGCCATCAATAAAAAACACCTCAAAAAGTCTTTATCTCCAGCACCTTAGGGGCCTCTCGCTACGATTCCAACTGCAGAATCTAGGATTATGCGTTGTACAGCGGCCACGGCATAAAAAGATCCATAAACAACCACTCTATCCTGTGGTGTTAGCCGTCCCTTCAATTCTTGCCACATTGTAGCCGCATCAGAGTGATGATGACAAGCTTCCTCAAACATGGCTTTTATGTGTTGAATAATTTCCTTCGTGGGCCTGGCTCTAGGCGTTTCAAGCGGGAAAATATGCCACTCATGAATAATTCCCTTCATAGGTTCAATCATTCCTTTGCAATCTTTGTCCGAAAGCACGCTGAATAGCGCGATAGTTCTGCCAGGATGCTCTTCTTTTCTAAGCTTTTGAGCGAGTAATTCTGCTGCTGATCGATTATGGGCTACATCAAAAATAATTGGGCATCGATCTTGAATCACCTCGAACCGCCCTGCTATCGTTGTATTCTGAGCAGCATCTAGCAAGCATTGGTCTGTAACAGGCAAAGAGCTTTGTAATAATTGTGCAGCGACGAAGGCACAGGCTACACTGGTTTGAGGGACGCGAGGTGTCGCAATATTACGCAGTTCTTTTCCGCGCATTTCCCAGTTCCATGTAATACCCTGCTGTTCAATATAAAAATCTTTGCCGAGCGTATAGAAATCACAACTCAATTGTTTCGCTTTATTGATCACAGAGCTCGGAGGTGATGGATCCCCACAAATAGCGATTTTATTTTCGCGGAAAATTCCCGCTTTTTCGAAACCGATGGCTTCTCGATTATCGCCTAATCGATCACAATGATCGAAATCGATTTGTGTGAGAATAGCGATATTATTTTCAACACAATTGACGGCATCTAAGCGCCCTCCTAAGCCTACTTCCAGAACCAGAATATCTAAATCGTTTTTTTTGAAAATAATCAAGGCTGCGAGCGTAATAAATTCAAAAAAAGTCAGTGGTGAATCAGAGATTTCCCCTGATAAAGTCTGGAATGCATCGCAGATTACTGTTTCATCTACCGATTGATTATTAATTTGAATTCTTTCGTTGAAATGATGTAAATGAGGAGAATAATAGCATCCTATTCTATAGCCAGCTGTAGAATAAAGTCTTTGTAGTGTGCCGACTGTGCTTCCTTTTCCATTAGTTCCTGCAACGGTAATGACAGGACAGTCAAAATGAGTTAATTGAAGTCGTTCAGCAATGTTTAAAATTCTTTCAAGACCTAAAATGATGTCAGGAGTATGTCGTTCTGCGATTGCGGTTAACCAAGAATCTAAATCGGTACCGAAGCTCATTTATTGATATTCTCAAGAAGTTGTTGAAGCAGTTGTTTCATCGTCTAAGGGTTGTGGACAGTGCGTCAATTTTGCCATTAATCTTGCGACTGTGTTGCGCATTTGTCGGCGATCAACAATCATATCAATAGCGCCGTGTTCAAGTAAGAATTCACTGCGTTGAAAACCTTCAGGTAATTTTTCACGCACAGTTTGTTCGATCACACGTGGTCCTGTAAATCCAATTAACGCTTCAGGTTCTGCAATAATCACATCGCCTAAGGTCGCTAAACTAGCTGAAACACCACCGGTTGTAGGATCAAGTAAAATCGAAAAATACGGTAATTTTGCAGCGGAAAGTCTCGAGAGTGCGGCGCTCGTTTTACTCATTTGCATCAGAGAAATAACGCTTTCTTGCATTCGCGCTCCCCCACTACTCGAAAAGCAAATAAAAGGTACTTTCCTTTCTATAGCAGCGTGTACACCTTGTACAAAACGTTCACCTACAGCCGAACTCATTGAGCCACCAATAAAATCAAAATCAAAAGCACAGGCTACGAGTGGCATTTGTTTTAGTTTCCCTGCGATCACAATGAGTGCTTCTTTTTCACCCGTTTTCTTTTGTGCAGCGACTAAACGATCTTTATATTTTTTAGTATCACGAAATTTTAAATAATCAACCGGCCCAACATCTGCAGCAATTTCTTCTTGAGATCCTTCATCAAGAAAAATGGCTAATCGCATTCTTCCAGAAAGTCTTTCGTGGTAACCACATTTTGGACAGACATTGAGATTGCGCTCTAATTCGGCGCGATACAATGTTGCACTGCATTTACCACACTTACTCCAGATTCCTTCAGGCACACCTTTCTTTCCGCCTGATGCGGACTCAATTTTCGAAGGCAATAACTTTTTGAACCAACTCATTAATGGGAATCCCAGCCGTAAAATCACTATTTTATAGGGGTATAGCCATGGAAGGCAAGCATTTCCTAAGCCAAACATTGCATAAACAATCTACCCAGAAGAAAAAATAGTATTATAAATCAATAAGTTATGCGATATCTAGATTGAGCGGACAAACGCGCGGCAGGCCTGCAGACAGGGTAATGGGCTTCTTACGGCATGAAATAGCCCGGCAAAGACTCAGGTAATACACTATAATTGCAATAGGAGGATGAACTCATTGAGGGGATTTAGAGTATGAGTAACAAAGCAGAAAATACAGATAACCTGGAAACACCCTACGTCGCTGAGTATCAGAATATTCGCAAGAAATTCGTTAAGGGTGACTTTAAGGGTGCTGCAGCATTATTCGATAAACTGTACAACGCGCTTGTAAACTTACACGGCCAAGAAAATGCAAAAACAGCGCTAAGTGTAATAATAGATAAAGCCGGTGTTGATCATATAGACTTCGTAATGCAAGATGTCCTTCCAAGAAATTTTCCTGCGAATATGAGTGATCCGAATCGGTATTTTAGTAATTTTAACGCTATTCTGGAGGAAGTGGGTAGAGCCCGCCTTAAAAATTCGATCCCAGATTTAAATCAATTCTTGGTTAATGGTGCAAAATTTAATAATGAATTGTTGTCGGGGTTGTTAAGGCATTATGCCAAGCTCTATAAAGAAAATCCTACAGCAGCTCAAGTCAGTCTATTGATTAATCTGCAAGATCATATTCTCAAAAATAATCCGTCGGATTCCAAAAATATAAAGCTAATCCAAAGTGAATTGTATAAATTATTTTTACATAATATACAAAAAGTGGTTGACGATATGATCGAAAATCCAACCCATGCCCTCTTCATCATGAAAAATCCTCAGATTATGGGGCTTCTTTTTAATGAAGCTAACGAACAGCAACTTAATCAATTAATTGATAATTGTAAGCCTGAACTCGCGCGTGCAATTGTAGATTTTAACTTGTTAGGTGATGTACCATCGATCTATGTGAAAATGCGAAACAGGTTACCCTTACAGGAGAATGCCGATCAGAGAAAATTCAGACTATCATTATTTACAGCTAATGAAGGCCATTTAAATGAGTCTACATTAGCAGCGTATCTGAGATTATATGATAATCCAGCCGATAAAATCGCAATATTAAAAACAATGTTAAATGATATCAAGACTAATGCGAATGGAAAGTATCCTAAAACTGGACTCGATATCAGAAGGCTATTCACAGGATATTCTTCACGACAAAATGAGGATATTCAATTATTAGAGAAAGCTGAAAAATCTCTAGCACAGCATTCACAGCGGCAAAGCATAAGTGATTTAACAATGCCAAGCTGGACATCAACGACTGAAAGTAAAATCAAAAAACCTGATTTAGACAAAGCATTAGAGGTGATTAGTATACAAATGGAAAAATTTGAACATTATATAGAAGACTCACGTTCGCTGATAAAAACTGATCTTAGAAACTTAGATATTAACGTATTGAAGGAAGTCATTGAATCTACTACTACTAATCAGCAGCATCTCAAGGAAGAAAAAAGAATGCTCGAGACACAAATAAACCAAGTGGGAACGACTAACATTCCAAAAGAGCTTAATAATCAGTATGCCACATTAACTAAACGCATTGATGCAACTCAGGCAAATCTCACTAACTTGAGGAATCTAGCTACGATAAAATTAGCCTTGCAGGGCTATGAGGCTGCACTTAGAAATATTAATTCTCTGACACGCCCAACTTTACCAAAAGATAAGTATACGTTTGGGATGATACGTCATAGTCTGAAGGAAATTGAAAAATACCCTCCGTATCAGAATTATGTTGAGTCTAGAAGACAAAAAGAAAGTTCAAGTAAAAAAGATCAAAGAGAAGTTACGCAAAAACCTAAAGATGACTCACAAGAGTATAGACTCAGCTCAGACCAAATTAAGGCTTATAATGACATCGCTGAACTGAGTAATCGATTGAGTAAATTTGACAACTGTAAAATACCGGTAGTAAAAAGCTATTACGAATCCAAAGTGCGTGAGCAATTAAACAAAATGAATATTCCGTACTGTCCATTTCAGAAATTGATTAAAGAAATCGGTGAATACAAAGTGCAAAGCACTGCTGCTCCCGCTGCAAGTAAAAAATAGCCAAATATCCAGCCTAGGGTGAGCTATCAAGCATCAATGGAAGACCTGTAAATTCTGGCATTTCATGAATCGCAGGATATTCCACGTGAACTAAATAAAGCCCAAACGGGTGCGCGGTGATTCCTGCTGCGGTGCGATCTTTGGCGAGTAATACCTCATGAGCCCAGTGAGCGCCCCGCTTCCCTTCCCCAATCACCATCAATACCCCCGCGATATTGCGCACCATGTGATGTAAAAAAGCATTGGCGGTAACATCGATCAAAATCATATCGCCTTGACGATGGACATTTAAGGATTTTATTTCTCGAATTGATGTTTTCGACTGACACTCCGCATCACGGAATGATTGAAAATCATGTTTACCCACGAGGTGCTGCCCTGCTTCGTGCATTTTCATGGCATCTAAATGTCGGAAGTGCCAGCTCATTCGATGAGGATATAGTGCACTTCGAACAGGCCTATTAAAAATAATATAGTGATAACGACGTGATAATGCTGAATGTCTAGCGTGAAAGGATTCATCCACTTCACGAATCCAGTGCAAAGAAATATCTTTTGGCAAGTTGGTGTTGGCTCCCATAAGCCAGCTTTTGATAGGGCGTTGTACATCCGTAATAAAATGACAGACTTGACCTACGGCATGTACACCCTTATCAGTACGGCCCGCACAAATAACACTGATTGGAGCATCGGCGACTTTTGATAAAGCAAGTTCGATTTCTGTTTGAATTGTCTTTAGGCCAGGTTCTTGAGTTTGCCAGCCATGATAGTGAGTGCCATCATATTCTATACCAATCGCAAATTTTGGCATTAATGTACGGTATCCCGGATTATATCAGCGAGTATTTTACGAGCTTTGTAACGTTGTTCTTCATTACCATGCGTAATCACTTCATTCAGCACATGAGCAGCTTGCGAAGAATCACCCATATCGATATAAGCTCTGGCTAAGTCGAGTTTTGCTGCAACGCCTTCTTGACTGCCGAGGTAGTCATACTCGTCTTCAATCACTTCAACGATTTCAACCTCTTCATCAGCAAAGGTTTTTTTCTTTGTTATTGTAGCAGAGATTTTTTTGGTCACATCTTCTTTTGAACGTCGTTGTCTGGAAACGGTAAAAATAAGCACAAGTAAACAAGCCAATACACTGCTCCCCATTATCCAAATGCCATATTCACTGAAGGCTGATTGATGAAAAACAGGCGTAGAATATTGCAAGTAGTTTTCTCTCAATTGTTTTAATTGTTTATCAAGCGAAGCAATTTGATTTTTCATAGCGACATGTTCATCTTCTATGACATTAAGTCTTTCTCGAGAATATTGCTCTAACTGATTGAATCTATTTATAAAATCATCGAGCTGTTGAGTGAAGTTGCTAATGTGAGTAGCGATACCATTTTTTATAAGCGTTTCAGCTGTGGCTGCTGTAATGAAACCGTTGGGAGCAACTGTCATTTTCGTATCATGACTTCCTTGTAATGCAGATGTAAGTGCTTGAATAATCGGAATATTAAACGTAATTATGGGTATAAAGGGTGTGTTCGGATAATTAGAAGGTAGTGCTGCTTGAAGATTGTCTACGATAGGATCATTTAAACTGAGCGAAGGAATGAGATCAGTCAACAAGCCTTGTTCTTGAGGTTCAGAAATTTCTTTTGAAACAGAAGGTTGCGTTATTTTTGTAGAATTTGATTCAAGGTTGGGTGTATTTTGAGTCTGGGTAGTTTCAGTTGTTGTGGCTGTAGTCGGGTTTGAGAAAGTTTCATGAATTTGAATACTTTCAGGGTTACGTGCGTGTTTGATGGTGCCAAATGGAGGGGCTTTGGATCCATTTTTGCTGGAGGGTTGTTCGTAGTCAATTTTATTCATCCATGCTGCATTTTGAGAGGATATTTGGAGGAGTGCAGTGACTGGGGAAATTGCTTTTATTGCTTCAAGAGTTGGAATTCTGAGGTTTTGTCCTTCACGCAAACCATTAACGTTGTTGTCAGTAAAGGCTTCAGGATTGGCCTTGAGTAACGCAATCATCATTTGTTGTTTAGAGATGTCACGATTGGGGCGAGTTTTTTGAGCGATGTACCAGAGGTGGTCGTCAGCTGTTGTTGGGCCGTACGTTTGGGTGTCGTTGGCCAAATTACAGATGGAAACGGCTAAGAGAACTGTTGTGACAGCCAGAATGGTTAGAAGTTTACGCAACATTAATTCCCTCTATGTACAAACGAGATAATGTTAATGGATTCAATGGTTATTGGCTAGAGATTTTTGCTGTTCTGATTTTTATGATTGGGATAATTACACAGAAAAATAGCAGTTCTCATCGAGTTGAGTAACTGCTATCGGAGTAATCGAATTACCTTGAGCCAGGTTTTGGATTAAACACTTTTTGGTGTTCAAGTTCTTCCGTTTCGGTATGCATAAACGCTGGACGAGGCTTAAATGTTTTTTGGTTTTCTGGTTGAGCTTTAGTCACCTGAGTTTGAGCGATTTCAGCTAACATTTCAGGCGAAATTTCGTTCTGGAGTTCGGTACGATTAGATTCTGTTGCCGAAGCTGTATTTTCAGGGTATCCCTGAATAAGTTGGGTCATTGTAGTATTTGTAGTCATTGTATGGCTCCCACGCAATCGAGTTGCAATTTCTAGTAACGTTTTATGTAAAAAATGTTGTGTAGTATCAGCCACAGTTCGCAGTGTAACTTGCGCTTCGTCAAGTGCTGTCAAAATTTGTCTGTAACTACTCAAGCTATTTATCCTTCCCAGTTCTAAAATTAAGTCGGACTGTACATGAATTCCTGTCAAAAATCAATCTATACAGGAGTCATTATACTCTTCCAAGATTAAGAAAGTCTTAAGTAAATATACCTAGGCAGCAAATCTGTTCGAATATAGACTATACTAGGTAGTTCAATTTTGTGGAGAAACGTTAATGAGTAATCGATTTTTGGTTGGTATTATCGTTGGGATATTCATCTCAATTGCTAGCTACGCACAACAAAATCAAGACAACACTGACTGGCAACACTGGGTACAAAACCTTCGAACAGAAGCATTGGCTCAAGGCATTCGTCCTGCAGTATTTGACTCCGCTTTTGAAGGCGTACAACCTAGCCAACGCGTCCAACACTTTGATAAAACTCAACCAGAAAAACGCCTCACCTACGCCGAGTATCGTAAATCTCGCATCGATGCCTTTAGAATTCTCTTGGGGCGTCGTGAATACAACAAATATCAGGATTTACTCCAGAAAATCGCTGCTGACTACCACGTAAGCCCTTGCGTGATTACCGCTCTTTGGGGACTCGAATCGAGCTATGGCCATTTCAAAGGCAACTTCCCAGTCATTACCTCACTCGCTACTCTAGCCTACCAAGGACACCGCAAAACTTTCTTTCGTCACGAACTTCTGTTGGCCCTCAAAATCCTCAACGATCATCATGTCACATTCTCAAATTTCAAAGGAGAATGGGCAGGCGCCTCTGGTCAGACTCAATTTCTACCTTCAAGCTGGTACAAATACGCTGTTGACTACGACGGCGATGGTAAAAAAGATATTTGGAATAGCACCGATGATGTATTGGCTTCAATAGCTAACTACCTTAAAAAAAATGAATGGCACCACAATGAACCTTGGGCAATAGAAACAACCTTACCTGACGATTTTGACCAATCGCTTTACGGTTTTGAAAATTCACGATCTTTGTCTGAATGGGCAGAACTCGGTGTTGAAGTTCCAAAACACCTTTCACCTGAGCTTGAAGCTGCGATCATAATGCCCTTAGGTGGCCCTCCCCTACTCGCCTTCCACAATTTTAACGTCATAAAAACTTACAATAATTCAACGTTTTATGCAGGATCCGTAGGGTATTTGGCGGATAAAATTTGTTCAAAAAATTAAAGTTTTAACAATTGCATTAAACCTAGATTCCAGCTGCAGAATCTAGGTTTAAGGTGTTAGAAGATCTCTCATTCGCGATGAGGGGTTTAGGGGAGAGAATCCTGATTCTTTCCCATAAATATATCATAGGAAGCATCCCCCCGGTTTTAAAAATATCCTTGCTTTAAACGGATTATCTGATAATCTTCACTCTTTAAAAATATTATTAAAAGAGAAATACGGAGATAAATAATGGAAGCTAAAAAAGAAGGCTATAAAAAACTCACAGAGTTTCGAGAAGAACTTCAAAAAATCACTCTGGAGCATTTACAAACTTCAATGCCCACAGTGGATAATCAATGGTTAAAAAAAAATATCAGCACTTTTACTAAAAAAATTAAAGAAGATGAAAATCACCCTCTATATTCACAGCTTGAAATTATTCAGTTCATAAATGCTACACTCACTGAACTGCAAGTTTACTTAAAGGAATTAGAATTTAGCCGTGATCCAAGCACAAGAAAGTTGGGCATTCAATTTTTAAAAGAAATTCTTAATGCAATACAAATAATTTGTACTCCTCACGCTGAGGAACAAACCATCGCAATAAATAGAAAAGACTATAGAATTAAAGGATTAAAAGGAAGTACATCTATTTATACCTTCTGGTTGGTAGAGTCTCCCACAGAGTTTGCAATAAATCTTGAGCGTTTTTGTTCTAAATGGAATAAGTTTGGAGTCGCTAAAATTATTGCGGATTTAGATCCTAAATTTTCTCAGCGTGCTATAAAAGAAGAGGAAAAAAATAAAAAAGACATGAGGTCTCAGGAAGAAACTGGACAACTACAAACAACTGTAGTTTCAGTATCAGCTGCTGCACCTCCATCTCCACCTCGACCTAGTCCCAATCCGCTAACAGTCATCCCTTCTGATTCTAGCTCTGACGCTGAATTAAGTGAAGGAAAGAAAAAACAAAAAATAACAGCAACAGCAGATAAAAATTCTGATTCAGATGCTGTGGTGAGTGAAGGTAAAGATAATTCATCTTCTAGTGAAGTACAGCAAGATGAACCTGAAAGTTCATCTGAAGACGAAAAAGATATTAATAATACGCTTACTTCTGGATCAACTGCTGTTATTGCTGATCTTAATGATCATAAGAAAACTCAACCTACTGAAGAGGCGAAAGAAGAAGAAAGTGTATCCTCTAGTGAAGAAGAGAGTGATGAAGTTTCAAGAGCTGATACGTTTAAGGCAAAATCAAGTATTTCACTACGCACTAATGACGATAAAACTAATTCAGCATTAAATCATGATACTGCAGCCAATCAAGCTAGAATAAGTGACGATGAAGCCGACGATGAAGATGAATATACTTATGAAGATTACTCCGTAGATGAAGATGAAGAAGAGTCAAGTGTTGTTACTGAAGAGTCTAAACATGAAGTTAAGGTGGCTTTGCCTGACGTACAGAAAAATGATCAACAAAGATCTCGACTAATTCAAGATCAAGCTAATTCAATTCCAAAAGAGGGTGCTGGGAAAGAAACTAGCAAAGACAAAAAGAAATCAAAAAAAACAATGACACCAATCAAGAGAAGATATAAGGGTTCAGATGGGGAGTCGGTTGAAGAAGAAATCTATGAAGAGATTCTAAGTAAAGAAGGGGAATCATCATCTGAAGGTGAAGGCGAAACTGAATCAGATAAAAATCAAGCCAGTGAGCACCTGACGCCCGAAGAAGCAGAAGCAAATCTCGCGGATTTGCGTGATGAAGTTCAAAGCCTCATGGTTACAGTTGAAGAAGCTAAGAATTCAGTAGTTCAAGCGACCCCACCTGGTACACCTGGCAACGGAGAACCCCCTCTAAAAGGTTTATCTGTTATTAAAAAATCCAATCCTGCATTATTCGGTCGGCTACAAAGACTCTCGATGGATAGAAAAAGTTTTTCAGCATCCACCGAAACACCTACAGAGGCAGAGGAAGCTCACCAGAAAAAGAAATCACCAGAACAAAGTCCAATGAGCGCACTTCTAGGTAGCACAGAAAAATTTCTGAAAAGTCGACCAACGAGTGATTCAAATGGCGGGAATAATTTTGCTGGTGTTGATGATGAGAATACAGGTGATTCTGAAGATAAAGATCAAGGGAAAACTGCCACTAGGGCCTTAAATTTTGGCTCATCAGAAAGTGATACTGAATAATTAACAAGAAATTTAATATTGAAGCAAATTCTTAAATCGATTACTATGGCGACATAAAATCTAGATTTTATGCATTAGCACCTTGTAAGGTTACAACTGCAGAATCTAAGTTAAATTAGGAGTGCTCATGGAAGAGTCCCAAGAAATACAGCAAATTGGACTGCGCAAATATACTGCACTGATGGAATCAGTCAGTAATGATTTTGCAGAACTGTTGTTACTTTCTGAATCCAATCAAGAAATACTCAATCGTTGCCTTGATCCTGATCTAGCTCCAATATGGGAAATGATTTGGGAGAAAATGAATGCAGAACCCACTTATCAAGAAGCACAACAAAATTCATCATTACATTATCGCCCACTAAAACCCCAAGCATTTCTACACCCATTTTATCGTGTCGCTGGTTTGCATTATTTTCATCGGGGATCCAGACCGGGACATCGAGAATTATTATTGAAAGCGGCTGCTCCACCCTACTCTAATTTTCATGCACTGCGTGCATTATCAGAAGAACTTATAAAACTGGAAAAAGGTGATGGATATCATTTTGCTTTAGCGCTGAATCGTGCTAATACTGCAGCTGCAGTTCATCATGCGCCAGGGTATATACTATTGGCTGAAGCTCATTTTGATATCGCTTGTCATTATAATAAAAGTAATTCACCGCGTTCTCGTGATTATTTTATATTGTCATTAAAAAATCTTGTTATTGCGGATCAATTACAACCTCATTGCGCAAACAGTATGCATAATGCGTATTATGGTTTAGGTCCTAAAATCAGTAATGGATTTGGACTTGAAACAACACAGCAAATGCTTACTCATTTGATTGCTGTGATTGAAAAAGCAGATCCTAGTATTAGTATAGCCACAGTAATCTCTTCAGCGAAAGATCAAGCTTCAACTCTAATACAAGAGCATTACGAACCTGAAAACGGGAAATCTTTCCTCTTTAAGAAACGCAGAGTTCAGGTAACCGAAGAAAGCGTCACAACCTACCCTCACTGATAGGGGGCTCAAAGCCTCTATTTTAGCCCGTTTTAGCCAAGCGCTGATAAATTTACATTAAAAACAACGACTTGCGGAAAGTGTACTATAATTACAGTAGAGATAAGTTTAGAGGGGGTATGACATGAGTAAAGATAAGATATCAAGAGAGCCACCGAAAAAACCATGGTGGATTCGTGTTGCAAATTTTGTTAGTAATTTATTAAAGACTCAAGCTGAATTAAAAAGAGAACAGGAAATAAAAGAATTGAATACTTATGGCCATGAGTTTCATGTTTTACAACAGTTTACTAGTGGTATGGATGATCAAAATTATCGAAATGATTTAACAAAAAGGCTTGCTAGTGGATCGATTCAGGTTAGAACATATCTTTCAAATTATTTGATACAGATAAAGAATCAATTAGATGAAGGTAAAATACCTAATAATGTAGAAGACCTGTTGACAAAATTACGCAGTGTTATAGATGAAGTAGATAACATGAAAAGAGGCATCGATTGGAACTTAGGTGACAAAGAAGTAAGTGGCAGTTGGGCAAGGTGGCGCGAAGGAATGGTTACAGGAATCTATCAAGTAACCGATAAAATTACAGCTTTGAAGGAACGGAAATCAGTTGAAAGAGTGGATGTTGATATATCATCACTTTCACTTCCTGTTAACAGAAGTAATGAATTTAGAAAATTATTGAATTTTTTAGAACAGGGGTTAACTGATGATAACTTTCGGGCGCAACTAAAAACACAACTTGCGCGTGGAAGAGAAGATATTGTTTTGAATATACCAGCCTATTTATCACAAGAAATGAAAAATCTTCAAAATGGCGAAGTAACTGAAGGTCTACCAGCGAGGTTGGTAAAGCTAAAATCACTTTTAGAAGAAGTCGAACAGATGCCTGTAAAAGGTGCAGATTGGAAAACAGCTGGGTTAGACGAAACTAAAAGTTCTACCAGTTGGTTTACTGCTATGAGAAATTCAATAAAACGATTAGAAGGTATGATTGCTAAAATCCAATCACCTGAGCAGACTGTTGCTGTAACTCAAGAGTCAGATAGAGGAGCTCCAGTAATTGAAGGAAGAGTTCAAGAAACAGGATCAATGGCTCAACCCAACCCACCTCAAGAAGAAGTTTCTGCAAGGTCCTCAGATAGTCCTGAAACCTCGACTAGACCTGCTCAAGGTGTTCCTCATCACCCAAAAGAAAAACTGAAAATACCCGCCCATAGCCGAAGACAGCCTGTTCCTCGAGGAAAGGTAGAAAATCCAACTCAAGGTGAAACTGGTGATTCAGCAAGAGCAAAAGACGAACAAGTTACTCAGCAGCCTATGCGTGCACGAACACAAGCTCGGCCAAAAGCACCTCCGACTCAGTCAGGTGATACAAGTGCAGAAAGAGTTGTTCCAGCTCCAGTGCCTGCCAAATCAGAAACAGAAGAGCCTGGGTCAACAACAGAACCTGTTGCTGCACCTCGGGAATCGAGGAGGCCTATTCAACGTCCACTAGGAGCACGACCACTACCACAGATAAATACAGCTACAGGAGCAGTTGAAAACCAAGATGCTACAGCTAAAAAATCCCAACCTGTGTCTGGAGCTACTCAAGATAAAACTGCTGGTTCAGCAACAGCAGAAGCAGAACAAATTACTAAGCAGCCTACTACCCTTCCACGACCATCAGGACGACCTTTACCTACTCCTGGTCAAGGATCTCAGGCGCCTCGAGCTTCAAGCAGAGGGGATCAAGGTAGAATCTCAGCTCGACCGGCAGGGCCTACTCCGGTTCGAAGAAAACCTCCAGGTACAGGTGAAGGTCAATCCACACCTTTAAGAGAATCACAAAGGGATAATCTGCCAAGTACATCTCAGGGTGCACCTCAAGAAATTAAACCTAGATCAGAGCCTCCCAAACCACTCCCGAGAAATACTCAAGGTCCAGCACAAGGAGGCAATAAACAACCAGGTACACCAGCTCCGACCCCAAGAAAATCGCAAGGGGATAGCTTAGGTGGACAAGCTAGAAATCTTAAGAGTGAGCATGATAAAAGATTAGGTTCCTCTCCTGATAAGTCTGTAACGAGGAAGGGCGAGGATGAACCTCCGCCTATTCCACCTCGGGACAAACGAAATCCGTAATGAGTCACTTTCTTGTGTTAAAATAGACAGATTATTTAATTGTGGGCGCACCTAAATCACAAAACTCATTTTCAATTTTTCTTTTTGGCGATCGAGCTTGAAGCTCAGGATCTGGTTTTCTTTTTTCTTTTGTGGGTGAATTATGGATCGGTGATAAAATGCTCACCATTGATTCAGCAAGAGGAGCAGCAATTCGTTCTTTTTGATGAGCAGCATACGCATCAGCAACCCTATCAACCCCTGGACTTAACGATAGAATAATATTTGCGAGCTCTGCATTATCAACGTGAGATAAGAATAACCACATCAAGATATCATGATCAACTTTTAGCATATCATCTAAGAGTGTTTCTTTTTCAGCACCATTAAAGGCTTCGAGAAAGCAGGTCCAAGGACATGGATAGAGTGTGAAGAAAAATCTAGCCAGTTCTAAGTTTTCAAGTAGAAAATTGTTACCGTTCACTAGTAAAGCATCAGCATTCTTAATATGATCTTGAGAATCTACTAAATGATTAAAACTGAAGGAATGCCACAACATCCGAATATCCATAATGACTGGCATTTTATAGATTACGGGTTCGACACAATCTTCAAATTCTAGCGTTTTTCCTATGCGTTTCTTTACTCTTTCGACTATAGAAACATCTGTTGTTCTCGAGAAAAAACTTTGCATTGCTAGAGTGAATTCAGTAAGCGTTGTTTTCATTTCTAATTGTTTATCTTGATCTAACCATCTCATCAGAGAGTGATCTCCAGTCATACAGGCCTTCATGAAACTGCGTCGTTTTTCTAGCCAAATTAAAGCGTCGATGAGTGGTTTTTTTTCGTCATCTTCAGCAAGATAATAAATATCAACAAGTTTGAGTAAACGCCAGGACGTAATACCTTCATTTAATACACTTAAAAATTCACGAGCTTCGTCTGTTTTGCATGGATTCAATTTTTTCAGTAATTTATCGATTTCTATTTTCTTTAAACGTTCACCCGTTGAATTACGTTTTACTATTTTCACCAGTTTTTCATTGGCAAATTTATCGGTGAGTGCGTTTAATGAGTTATATAATCTTTGATAATATTGATAGCTTGTTGGATTCTCATCAAGATAATCTACAAATCTTGTCGGTGGTGATAAATTAATCAGATCATCAAAAATGGCGGCGTGATTCCAAAGAAAAGATTGAACTTCTTCAGAGATAAAAACATTTGGAATCTCAGTAAGAACAGGTGCGGGTAATTGGGCTTCTAGTGGTGATCCAGAAAGGTTACTGAGTGCATCTCTTCCTCGTTTTTTTTCATTTTGTGAAGTGGACATATCAGCTGGGTCACTGAACATATCCATTAATGAGTTACCGAGCTCAACTGAAGGCTTATTAGCAGGAGAGACGGCAGATGATGCTAATTCGTCTCGATTTCGTTCTCGTTTAGGCGCTTTCATAGTTTGGACTCTGTTATAGTGAAAAACATGCGTCCGAGCGATGTTAACTTACCCTAAGCTTGGTACGTTAACAAATTCTGCAGAGAAAATCAATACATGTAATCTGGATATTAGATTTCTGCAAGTAGCAATTCCGCAATTTGCACAGCATTTAACGCTGCCCCTTTGCGAATATTATCGGAAACCACCCATAGATTTAAACCATTAGGATGGCTGATGTCTTCTCGTACGCGCCCCACGAAAACGCCATCATGTTGAGCAGCTTCGGTGACTGGAGTTGGATAATCGGTATCGGATTCCATCAAGACTACACCAGGTGCCACTCGCAAAAGATCTTTGGCTTCTTCTGCAGAGATTTTTTTAATCGTTTCAATGTTGATGGCTTCAGAGTGACCATAAAAAACAGGCACTCGAACGGCTGTTGCGTTGACTAAAATATCCAGATCACCCAAAATTTTCTGAGTTTCCCAAAACATTTTCATTTCTTCACGTGTGTAGCCATTGTCTTGAAAGACATCAATGTGCGGAAGTACATTGAACGCAATTTGTTTTGGAAATTTTTTACATCCTATATCCTGTCCGTTCATGATATTCGCGGTTTGTCCGACTAATTCTAATAGCGCTGATTTTCCAGCACCAGAAACTGCTTGATACGTTGCAACATTAATGCGACGGATTCCTACAGCATCATAAATCGGCTTTAAAGCAACAAGCATTTGAATTGTTGAACAATTTGGGTTTGCAATAATATTGCGTTGTCGAAAATCTTGGAGTGCTTCAGGATTGACTTCGGGCACCACGAGTGGAACGTCAACGTCTTGTCGAAAATGTGAAGTATTATCGATGACCACAGTGCCTGCATCGGCCGCTAATGGTGCGTAATGAGCAGAAACACTTCCGCCCGCTGAAAATAGTGCAATATCAGCTTCAGCCCAATCGAATTTTGCAGCATCGGTAACGCGAATATTTTTACCCAGAAAACTCACAGATTTTCCTACTGAACGTTCACTACCCAGAGGAAATAATTTCTTCACAGGGAATTGTCTTTCAGCGAGAATTTCAATAATGGTTTCTCCAACGGCACCTGTCGCGCCAAGTACTGCGACATTAAATTCACGACTCATAACTTTATTCCTCTAATAATAATCTAGTAACTATTTACCACATTTCACGGCATTCATTTAATTGATCTGCAGATAAAACAAAAACGCCCTGCCCGCCTTGCTGAAATTCAACCCACGTAAAAGGAACCATTGGATAACGTTCAATTAATTTTGTTTCACTAAAGCCCACCTCACAAACTAAAACCCCTTGAGGAGTAAGATATTTCGCGGCTTCTTTTAATATTTTTTGCACAATATCTAATCCATCAGCTCCGTATCCGTACAATCCTATTTTGGGTTCATGATGAAATTCCTTGGGTAATTCAGAAATTTCTTCATTACTCACGTAAGGTGGATTGGTGACAATAAGATCGTATTTTTTATCTTTTAATTCATTGAATAAATCACTGTGAATTAAATTAATTTGATTTTGTAATCCATATTGTGCGACATTAATTTTAGCGACGTCTAAAGCATTTTTTTCATAATCGACTGCGTCGACTAATGCATTGGGAAATGCGATTGCGCAGGCTGTTGCAATGCATCCACTGCCTGTACATAAATCAAGAACTCGGTCAGGCGTTTCAGAAATCCAGGGTTTAAACTCTTGTTGAATTAATTCAGCAATCGGTGATCGTGGTACCAGTACTCGTTCGTCGACATAAAAATCTAAACCTGCAAACCACGCACGATGAGTAATGTACGGAACAGGTTTTCGTGTCTCTACTCGCTCGTTAATAAGTTGAACTAATTGCTGGCGTTCTTCTAAAGTGAGTTTGGCATCTAAAATATCGTAGGACTCAATGGGTATTGATAATCCGTAACTGATTAATTGAAACGCATCATCCCAGGCATTATCCGTACCGTGTCCAAATACGAGTTCGGCTTTGTTAAAACGACTGGTAGCCCAACGTAAATAATCTCTTATTGTCTTTAGGTCATTCACGACTGAAACATCACTCATAGCTTTCTGTCCACTTTCTATTAATTAATATATATTCTAACAGAGTATTTTGCTAAACTAAAGCTGAGAATAGGTAAAACCTATAACAACTAAAGACGCGACGCCGTTAAATTAAAGTCCTATACTTACACAATGCCAAACAAAGATGACATTACGCCCGAAGAGCGGGCCTTATTTCGCGAAAGCGTCAAAGGGACGACTCCGCTTGGTGAGGAACGTCCACCGCTGGAGATTAAAGAGACTTCGGCGCCTGTTGACATTAAAATTGATAAGAATCAGAAGGTTACGCAAAAAAAAGAGTTCGATTTGAGTACGTTGCCATTGTCTGATCACGGCCCTCAATCGGTGACAGGTGAAGAGTCTATTGAATATCGAGGGAGTGGAATATCGCACAAAGATTTGAAGCGCTTAAAAGGTGGTGAATTCCCGATTCAAGCCTTTTTAGACCTTCACGGTCTAACAATTGATCAAGCGCGTGACGAATTAATCCGGTTCTTAATAAAATCTCAAAATCAACGCTGGCGGTGCGTTCGAATCGTCCATGGAAAGGGTAAGCACCACGGCGATACCCCAATTCTGAAAAATTTGGTAAATGCCTGGCTTCGGCAAATTCCTATTGTGTTGGCTTTTACCAGCGCCCCAGCTCGAGATGGCGGAGCTGGGGCTGTTTATGTTTTATTAGCACACTAATCAGAATAGTTTTGATTACATTCCCACTAATTTTATGTATAATTCGATGATTACTATTTGTTAGAAGATTTTCCTTACGCGATGAGGGGTTTTAGGGGAGAGAATCGTGATTCTCTCCCCAAAATATATCAAAGGATATCTCCCGGTTTTAAAAATTAGCAGCAACGAATACAGGACATTGAGTGACTAATACATACAAAATACTTAACCGGGAGATGAGTGGTAATGCGTAATAATACTATGATAATAGGTATCGTCGGGCCGTCAGCTAGCGGTAAAAGTTTATTGGCCAATACTATAGTTCGAGAGCTTGGATCTGACCAAGTCGTTGTTATTACTGAAGATTCTTACTATAGAGATCGCAAAGATATTTCTTTTGAAGAGCGCACCAAAATCAACTACGACCATCCCGACTCTTTTGATCATGAATTATTCTCCCAACACTTAATAGCCCTCCAAAATGGTGAAACTGTTCAAGTTCCTCAATACGATTTTACTCAGCACGTTCGATCTTCGAACGTTCGAGAAATAGGACAGCATACGATTATCGTTCTTGAAGGCATTTTGCTATTTTTTGAACCCAAACTTCGTGAAATCATGGATGTGCGCATTTTTATGGATACTCCACTCGATATCTGCCTACTTCGTCGTCTCAAACGCGATATCGTTGAGCGCGAACGTTCATTTGATTCTGTTTTACAACAATATATTGATACCGTTCGTCCGATGTATTTTCAATTTATTGAGCCCAGTAAGCGCTATGCAGACATCATTGTTCCGCGTGGTGGTCAAAATCGAATTGCCATCGATATGATCAAGGCAAAATTACGTGAGCTATTGGTCACCAATAACTCCGCGAACAGTTAGTTGATGGGCTTGTCAGTTCCTACTCATTAAGCGTAAACTCTTGAGCGATCACGAAAATTTCATGGAGAAAAATCATGGCGATGTTGATTGAACCTAAAATTCGAGGTTTTATTTGTACCACTGCCCATCCAATAGGATGTGCTGAAAATGTACACCAGCAAATTGACTTTGTTAAACAGCACGTGGATGTGAGTGGCCCTAAAAAAGTGCTGGTGATCGGTGCATCCACGGGTTACGGATTGGCAAGTCGAATCGCTGCTGCGTTTGGCGCACACGCTGCAACTATCGGCGTTTTTTACGAAAAAGCGGCTTCTGCCAAACGAACGGCCTCAGCAGGTTGGTACAATACGGCAGCTTTTGAAGAAGCGGCTCAAAAGGCTAATCTCTATGCCAAAAGCATCAACGGCGATGCTTTCTCTCAAGAAATCAAACAGCAAACTATTGATATGATCAAAAATGATTGGCAAGGTGGCGTAGATTTAGTCATTTATAGTTTAGCTTCACCACGACGCACCGAGAGCAAAACCGGAACAGTTTATAATTCTACGTTGAAACCGATTGGTCAGGCGTACACAAACCACACTGTTAACGTGATGACCGGAGAAGTTTTCGATATCACCATAGATCCCGCCTCGAATGAAGACATTGAACAGACTGAAAAAGTGATGGGTGGAGAAGATTGGTTTGATTGGATGCAATGCCTTTCAGAAAACGGATTATTGGCTCCCGGCGTTAAAACCCTCGCCTATTCTTATATCGGTCCTGAATTAACATTTCCTATTTACCGTGATGGAACCATAGGAGCTGCTAAAAAACATTTATACAAAACAGTGAATCAAATTGATACTCTACTTCACTCCATTAATGGAAAAGCTATTATTTCTATCAATAAAGCATTAGTGACACAGGCAAGCAGCGCAATTCCTGTTGTTCCACTCTATATTTCAATATTATATAAAATTATGAAAAATAAAAATCTTCACGAGGGTTGTATTGAACAAATCTCTCGGTTATTCACGGAGAAAATGTTCGGTCCTGAGGGAATTCAAATAGATGATCAAGGTTTTATTCGCCTGGACGATTGGGAAATGCGTGACGATATTCAAACGGAAGTTTCAAAACTCTGGACCGCAGTAAATACGCAGAATTTAGAAGCGATCACTGATATTCAAGGCTATAGGCATGAATTTCAAAAATTATTTGGATTTGATCTTGCAGGCGTAAACTATGCACAAGAAGTGGACCCCGTAGTTCAAATTCCTTCAATTCCAGAAGAAGTTTTTAGTTAGTGCTGGACGAAGGGGTCGGGTTTCCCGTTGGCTATTGAGCAAACTAGCTAACGGGAGATTCGACCCCTATTTAAACTTATCAATTAAAAACCATAATACAAACACGATCAGGATCCCTGTTTTTATCGCTTTTTTCTTCGTGTCTTTTTGTTTGAGCTTGTGCCAATAATATGGCCAACGATGTTGACGAATCAGATATTGAATAACATACTTACTGGGAAAAGACGGCACGCCTTCGGGTGAATATTCATGTGCGGTAATATCCGGACAATGATTCGCTTCAATAATACAGCCCCGTGATTTTTCAATCGGGATTTCGAGATCTTCACAAAGAAAATCGAGCCCCACCAATCGCAAATTGAGTACTTTAGCAGCACGGAGGGCAAGATCAGCATTTTCTTTACAAATCGCTTTTCTATGCAAGCCCACCACGGTCCCACCTACCGCAGCATTGCAAGTCAATCGAATCGGGATTTTCTGCATCGCGGCAGGAATATCTGTAGGACTAATATTTCTCTCACGAAAAATAAAGTCGGTTTCTTCCGTCATAATAATTTTTCCGAAGGGCATTTTTAAATTCGGTTTTTCTCGTTTTTTATTTTCATCTTCGATGAGTTCGTGAATGGTGCTTTTACCATCGCCTATTACATGTGCAGGTATGCGCTCCATCAGCGCAATAATTTCACCATTAAAAACTAAGACTCGAAATGATTTTAAATTATCATAGTATTCTTCAATACTCATACAAGGGTATTTTTCATAAGATTTGCGCATCAGGGTATCTAATTCTGTTGCATTGGGAATATTGCAGATAACTCCAGTTCCGTAGCCGGTATCCCAGGTTGGTTTGATAACGACGGGAAACGTCAAATCGCTGACAATCATTTTTCCATCACGGTAGGCTTCTTTTGTATAAGCTTTAGTCTTCGGTACTGGTATTCCTTCTTTGGACAAAAGTTGATTAGCGGTGTATTTATTGGATGACATATTCACGGCTACGATGTTATTCAGGGAAACGTCGCTTCCTTGAAAATACACTTGCTGCCGGCCAAAGTTGACATAAAACCCAGAGATCTCAGGAACGAGAATCGGATCTAAACCATATTCCTGGCATCGTTTGTAATAGACTCGAGCAACCTTATGCATACTGTTCCTTCCTTGGTCATAGAGGACTCGGTGAGGTCTTTAATGAGCCCTGAATTACCTGCTGAATATAGCTCACTAAGCAAATCAATCAAAGTGGAAATTTTGAGGATAGCATGATGGACACAAAGTATTCTGAAATTATGCTATAATATCACTAGGACTTGTGATTTTGGAGGTTCCTATGAAATTCCGTAAATCAGTCTTCTTAAGAAATATATTTCTAGTTTCATTCGCCACAGTATCGCTCACGCTGATATCCTATTATTTTTTTGACAAACCTATTGCCTTTTGGTTTCATGAGCATGAACCAATACCACATCATATCTTGCAGCTATTTTTTCATATTCCAAAAATCTTTGATGTTGCTGCTGCTCTTGGCGTTTTCACTGTGCATATATTCAGCTGGATAATTGGCCGTGTTTCTCCTTTTTTGAGTAATTTAACGTTGACCAGCATCACGCTTGTTATTACCGATTTTTGGACGGAATGGTCAAAATTTCTTTTTGGACGTTATTGGCCAACGACCTGGACTATTGATCATAATCCTTCTTTAATTGACACAAACGATTATGGCTTTCATTTTCTTGCGAGCAAAACTGAGGCCTTCCAAGCATTTCCATCAGGACATGCTTCTCTCACTATCGCTTCGGTAACATTTCTTGCGTTGCGTTACCCTATTTTAAGGGTTCCTGCCATCATAATTAGCCTTATAGTCCCACTAAGTCTTGTTGCTCTAAATCATAATTTTTTAGCGGATACAATTGCTGGTGCAGGATTAGGATGGATTATTGCCTACTGTGTTGATGCATTCAATCAAGGCACAATAGTTTATGTCCACCCAAAAAATACCGCGCGCAACAATTAGAAGAAAGAATAATGATCACTGGACTTGATGTCAAAAAATTCAAGATTAATTGAGCAGACATTTTCAATCTTTCTCGATATCTATCAGTCTCCAACACTATTAGAACGCTAAAAATCGAGACGACCGGAACCAATGAACAATGATCGATTTCCATGACCTTTGTAGCATTGTACATTACCCGCATTATCACCGTTGTAAGTAATAATAATATCGGCGCTTTCTTTTGAATCGATATAATAGTCCGCGACAAAATAAATTTCATTTAGCTGATTGATCTGTGTTGGTCCTGAAAACGCTATAGTTCCTGGAAATGTTATCTTATTTGTTGAAACATTCCTCATTTGTAAATCAGTGACTGTTTGTGACATAATTTCACAATAGAATGTATTATGGGATGAGTTTCCTGCCTCAAATGAAATTTGCGTACTATAATTTAAATAATCAGAATTTGCTTGCACTGCACTCATCATGCACATCAACAAACCTGATATCAGTAATACGTTTGTTTTATATCGAATCATTTTAATATCTCCGCTACTATTATTTACGAAATTTAATACTACTTGCATCAGCGCAATAATTCAATTAGTTACCAAAAAGTAACTAGCTAAAAAGCTAAAATATCCGCAATTAACTTGAGAAAACAGAGTATCTGATGTATACTGAATAAGTGTTATGTATTAGGTATGAAAATGGCTGATGATGAAAAGAAAGTCCTGAAAACAAGTTATTCTGTTTATAGTGAGCGTTGCCCATCACGCAATGTTCTAGAAGGCATTAGTGATAAATGGTCGATTTTGATCATCAATCTGTTGTTTCACAAAGTTTATCGGTTTGGTGAATTAAAACGTGAAATAGGCGGCATATCCCCGAAAATGTTATCAGAAACTTTAAACAAATTAGAACGCTATGGCTTTGTCGCGCGACAGTCTTTCCCTGTACTACCTATGAAAGTTGAATATACCTTAACACCATTAGGAAAAAATTTGGGCGTAGTTATGAGCTCCTTGACATCCTGGACAGTAGCAAACATGCAAAAAATAAATCAAGCTGAAATCGACTATATAAATAAGACAAATGAAAATAAGACTTCTTGACTCTCATTGAGCTAAGTAATATATGTTCCCTGGCTCACTTGCAAATATCTTACTCATTCAACAGTAACGTAAGACTGCGCACATATAAATAGATTCGATTCTTAGTGGTCAAGTCAGAGTGCTTAATGATAACGATTCTTTTAAGACAGGAAAAAAGACAAGGGTCAGATCTAAGATTAGTCCATTCTTTGATTCTCTGTTATCCTGCATTGAGCCTTGAATAAATTCAATTTTGTAGCCATTTAAAGGTTCAACCACAGTTTTAGTGCATTGTCGAGTTCCTGCATTTCGTGAACACTCAAATTGCCAATTTTTTGCTGAATTTTATCCGCTTTTATTACATTAATTTTATCAACCATAATTTGTGAGTCTTTTTGGAGCCCATTTGCTTGAGTGCAATTGAGTTGTAATCGAAATAAAGGAGCTTCAACTAAATGTGAAGTTATCGGGCAGATTGCAATGCTAGCGTGTGTGGCATTAAATAAATCCGATTGCACGACAATTGCGGGCCGTGCTTTGCCATAATCACCTTGCAGAGCGCAAACCACAATATCACCGCGCTGGATTTCTATTGCCATCCGCTATCATCCTGATTATCTTCCCAGATTTTTATATCTTCATTAGCTTCATCGGCTTGTTTCGCCAATAGAGATTGGCGTTGAGCTTCATTAACCAACTTAGATTCACCCAGTTTCGCCAAGTATTCCTGTAATGCTTGGCTAACTATCCAATTTTTTCCCCGATGCAATCGTTGAGCGGCATGGTCTAGCTGAAGCCTGAGATCTGCTGCTAATCGTATACTCGTTGTAACACTGTGACTCATAATTTAACCCCTACTTGTAACACAAAGTATTGCAGAATTTGGGCTGATTGTCAAATCGAGCAGTCACACTATTCTTAGTGGTCTAGTCATAGTGCTCAATGATAGAGCAACAAATTGACTATGCATCAAGCAAAAATCTGACCCCTGACCCTTTGAATCTAGCTAGACACATTAAAAAAATGGTGGTGCAACACTAATGTTTCAATGTGTTAGGGGTGACCCTCTTGACTTCCAAGTGATTATAATCATCTTTCACAGCCTCAATAGAATGTTTAGTATCCATCCTTTTTTTGTCCATCCATTCCTGATTTACTTTGGGAAGGTTTTCCAGTAATTTCTTCCCTATCTGTTCGAAACCCTGTTTACTGATATAATCGCCATGTTTTTTTGAAAAAGCATCAAGAGCTTTCGTATATTCGCTCTGCACAGTATTTTCTATTTTCGATAGATTGTACAATTGAATAAGATGAGTAAAATCGACATATATTATCTCCTTTCTTTTTAATTCAGCGCAATCCTGTTTAACTCCGGTTATAGCTGCTTTTAACGCAGGAAGAACGCGGTTAATTCCAAATTCTGTTCTATCTACATTACCAATCACTTTGCCAACTATCGCACTAAAACCATTTTTACTCAAAAAATCGTCATTATCTCTGACGAACTTTATCAATGCATTATCATACTGCTGATCAAAATCTCCCTCATGATTTTTTTGCGCATTAGTTCTCAGTTTAATTAACCGCGCAAAATCATTTAATAATTTCTGTGGCACAGTTACTTTTTTCGCATCATAAGACTTTTGAGAAGCTGATCGTAGTGGAATTTTCTGCTGATCACTTTGAAACTGAACCCAATCTGGGTACTCCTCTTTAACTTGATTAATAACCGATATCGCAACCTCTCCACTTCCTGGATCAAAACTATATTTTTTATATTTTTCGAGTATATTGTCACAAAATGCTCGACTGGCATAAAGATGGCCGTATTGATGCAGATTATTTTGAAATCTATTATTATATATTCTAGCTTGAGATCCCGGAGTTCTCGGCACTCTCAAGATTTTATCATTACTCTTCGCCGAAATGACTCTGATTAGTGAATTCAACACTCTTGTATAATTATCCTCCACTTGATGCAAAATCGATTTTGCAAGATCAGCAAGAGGTTTCGTTTCACCCGAAAAATTCTTAAGTAACGACTCACGAAAGTCTCGGTCGATGCAAAGATGACCATAATTTTCTAAAAATTTCTGAAAAAGGTCATCATATTTTTGTCTAGCACTACTATTTTCTTTGTTTGCTTTTTCCACGTCGTCCCACGCTGTAATGAGCCCTATCAAAGCACCAAAAGCCTGCTTTTCATCACGTTCTTTAGCCATATACCACCTCCACTCTTAAATCAGCTATTTCTAGTATAGCGTATTTCCCGCGGGTCTGCCGGCGGGCTTTTCCATGGAATAAACTAGTGATGCAAGTGCCGCGTCTTGAATTGTGAAAGGTTTTAAGAAACCACTGTTATTTTAGAGCACATCAAGAGAAGAAGGCGTCAGATCTAAGATCAATGCTTGACCTGCTTAATATATCGAAGTATTGATCTTAGATCTGACACCTTCTTCTTCTTTATTTGACCCCAGAGCTCTATTTTGCGATACTACCTCGAAGTAAAAATCCCGGAGGATAACGATGAAAGTAACAACAGAAACACCTACAGTTCAAGATGTATCGAATAAATCTTTAAACCCACTCAATGATGAACTTGGCAAACTACTCGAAAATGATTATAGCAGTACTATCTTCTCTACTCTGTCTCGACATGTACTGAAATTAGTTAATGCTCTCCACTCAATTCTCAAGGAGAAACCATTTTCTACAGCGCTGAGTAACAAACAAGAAAGAGATGACACTACCGAAAGGTTTTACGGGTTATTTAGTGTCATGTCTATTATTGAAGAACTTCCGAGACTTCAGCAGGAACTTCAATTTTTTCTTGCAGAACCTTTAGCGACAGAAATCGCTATGCGTGCTAGCGTTGACATAAAAGACTATCGAAATCATCTTGAATCTTTGATCGCTTTAGTTGAAAAAGCGCTTTCACTTAAATCCGTTCTGATCGAAATTCAATCCTTGTACAAGCCAATCATAGAACGTCTCCTGCGCTATCATGCTCTTTGCGGTAATCGAGCTGATATTGACAATTTGCTGATGATCGGTGTGGACGTCAATAGTCAGGGCCAAGTATCTGGCAAAGGCACTTTACATCAGCTGAGCGAACTTTGGAAAACCTCGCCCACTGCTGCAAATGATGTGTTAATCACCTTATGTGTACAGCGGGCGAACGTCAATCTTTGTAGTAATAACAAACGTACTGTGCTACATGATTATTGTGAAACAGGGGCTATAGAACTCATTGATAGCTTACTGGAATTTCAGCCTGATCCTGTCTTAGTAGATTCCGATGGCAAAACAGCCTCTGACCTGCTGCAGAAAAGAATAGATCAAGAAACGTCTCCTGCTAGAAAAACGGCGTTATTCAAAGCACATCAGCGTCTTCAAAGTTACCAATCCTACCGCGCGAAATTTTTGGCTGCCCAGGATATACGAAGAACGTTATTAGAAATTTATTCTACAGAAACCTTGTATCGAATTGGCTTTTCTTTTATGTATACTGAACTAAAGGCCTTAGTTATCAATGACATTAGATCTACTTTTGTGGAACTTGGATTGGCCGTCATGCACTTTATTGAGGACGAAAACAGTTTCGTACCTAGTATTCCAGCAGCAGAGTATCTTTATAATTGTCTTATCACCAATAAAAACAAATTAGGTAAGCAGACATTCACAGCATGCGAATTACATTTAGAAAAGCATGTAGGCACGCATGGTGAATTTATTACGAGGTTTGTTTTTGGTGATTCAAAGAAGCGACTAAAGCATGTTTGCAATGTTTTGTCGGTTGCTTTAACAGATCTGATCATCGATCCGCAGAAAGAGTTTCCTTGTGAAGAAAAATCGATCACTGATAAACGTTTTGAGAAACTCAATGATCCCAAAACAACAGTAGAAGAAATGGAGGCAATTAAACAAGAGTTAATCGACAAACATTTAGCATTGTCCCGGCCTTTTAAACTCAATGAAATATTAAATAGACGCCCACATCAGCAATGGCTCTTGATGAATAAAACACAACAACTGAACTTTCTGGAGAGTCAATCTGCTTTGCGCTGCGTTTTTGTTACTCAAGAATGTCCTGAGTTGGTTAAGCTGTTTCGCGCATTACCAGCAAGAAGCCTCCTGATGTATAATGAAAAGAATGATCTAACAGTTGCAACAGTGCTTTATTCTGGAGAAGTATTTACACAGTTAAGTTCTGCTTTAGATTCACAATCTCCAACAGCTCCCGTCATTCATACGACAATAATCAATGGTGACGCCTCAAGGGCCCTGAAATTACTTCTAGATATTCAATCTGTCTCAAAAAAAGAGAGATTTGATACCGCTTTGGCGCTTAGCCGACGCGCATGTCAATTAGATCCCGAAAATCCAAGCTGTTTTGAAGCATTGGCTGAGTCTCATGATGGGTTGCGTCGAAAATATAATATGAGAGAATTCGAGCATAGCGTCGCATGTTATACCACAGCATTAGCCCTCGGCGGCCCTTATAACACTTACTACCTCAAACTCACAAATTTATTTATCGGCAGAGTTCAGGAAATGTGTGGTGAAGATCCTTCATTAGCATATCACCCCATGCTACATGAAGCGTTGATTTTATGTGAGAAGGCACTCGCTATCCGAGAGATACCAGGCGCATTAAAGCTCATGGCAGATATTTATCGTTTACAAGGTAAATTGCCAGAAGCGATGCAGTATTATCAGAAGTGTTTGGAACCTGTGGTGGGAACTGGCTACATGGAACTAGAGTTATTATCTGATCAAGAACGAAAAGCTGTCATAGAACAACTGATGACATTAACAGATTTAAACAGGGTTACCGCTAATCCCATGGGGGTCGGGTCTCCCGTTGGCTATTGAGCAATTTAGCTAACAGAATACCTATTCCATGTTGGCTTTTTTGTGAGTGGAACATCCTAAAACCCCGTATAATCTCCCTTGAAATTGTAGTAGCTTTTTCACATGAGCCGACCACTAATTCTTCGTCGTCATGTTGTTATTTACACTGTTATAGTGTATACTTATAATGTGTGTATTAAATTAGGGGGTTAACTATGTTGAAGAATATAACATTAAGCGCTGATGAGCGATTAATTTCTCTAGCGAGAGCAAAAGCTTCTCGAGAACATAAAACACTCAATGCTGAATTTCGATTATGGCTTGAGCGTTTTGTGGGTAATACTGCCGCGGCTCAAAATTATCGCCGTTTAATGAAATCTATGAGCGCTGTACAAAATAGTAAAAAATTCACACGAGATGAGTTGAATGAGCGATAAATATTTTATAGATACTAATATTTTAATATATACTTTTGACTCTCGAGCAAAAAAGAAGCAAGTGATCGCAATGGATCTTGTCGAAAACGCACTAAGCCAAAATAGTGGGATTATAAGTTACCAAGTTGTGCAGGAATTTCTAAATGTCGCCACGAGAAAATTTAGTAAGCCGATGAGTATCGATAAAGCAAAAGAGTACCTTAATCAAGTATTAATGCCTTTGTGTGAGATATATCCTAATAATTTACTCTATCAAACAGCGCTTACAATATCACAAGATACGGGATACTCTTGGTATGACTCACTTATAATATCTTCAGCTCAATCTGCTAATTGCAATATTCTTTACTCAGAGGATATGCATGATGGACACAAAGTATCTGGCCTATCCATTATCAATCCATTTTAGAAGTGGCTTGACCCTTCTCTCTTTTTGTTAAGCTGCTAGCAAAACAAGTCCATTACAATCTACTAGATTGAGCAATATCCAACCGAGAGAATAACATCGAGATTATAAAACTGTTGGTTTGGTAGTAAATTCGAAAATTCCGAATTTTCTCATTTATTGAGACTTCTTGCTTAGGCAAGTACTATTAGCTTTTGATAATTACACAGTCAGCAGTCAGATTTTTGCTTGGCTCATTTACTAAAGTGGATGGGGGCAAATCTCCATTTGATGATCTAAAAAGAGAATGTAGTAGGTTCAGCCTGACCCCTAGGATTCTCTTGACAGTATATTTAAATTGAGTGAGAATCACGAATTAGCAATAATTGTTAAAAGGTAGAAGATGCACAAGCACGAAGAAATAGCAAAAATGATCACTAAAGCTGAGCTTAATCTTGAAAATAACCAACCAGCAGCACGACGCAAAGTTATCTTGCTTTCTTTAATGGGCTATGGGTATTTTCTGTTTTTGCTGATTGTTGGACTAGGTGGCATTGCTGCCAGTTGCGCAATGCTCTTTATCAAAGGCAATTATTTCATAGTGAAAATATTGCTCGCCTTCATACTTTTTACCTGGTTTCTCATTCGCGGGCTTTATGCTCCCCCGCCTAAGCCCGACGGAATACCATTGAAACGCAAAGACGCTCCAGAGTTTTTTGAGAAAGTGATGAAGCTCAGTAAGCAGCTTAAATCAATTAAGATCCACAAAATATTTATTACAAGTCAAGCGAATGCCTGTGTTTCATCACAGCGGATGTTTGGGTTTATTGGACCTTCGCGCAATATTATGGAGATCGGTCTGCCATTTATACTCAGCTTAAGAGAAGAAGAATTAATGTCAGTCATTGGTCATGAGCTGGGTCATCTGTCAGGAATGCATCCAAAATTTAAAAGATGGACTTACCGTAATATCAACTTATGGCTTGATATCTATCATCGAGGACAGACCAAAGGCAGTTTGATGACAAAAGTTTTGGTCAATTCTTTTGTTGATAAATTTGTGCCTCGACTTTTTTCCTACAGCATTGCCTTCAGTCGCAGCATGGAATATGATGCAGATCGATTTTCCGCTGAAATTTTTGAAAAAAAAATTACGGCTCAAGCACTGACGAAAGTGTATGTATTAGCGCAATATCAAGAAGCACAATTTTGGGAACCACTTCGTCAAAGTTGTAGTCAAATTGCATCCATTTATGATGTAGCGCCATATCAAATGATGGAAGAATTTGGTAAGCAATCAGTGGACACTCAGCTCGCTCAAACAATCTTAGCGAACATCATAAAACGTTCAACCTTACCATTTGATTCACATCCAAGTTTGCGAGAACGTTTGGCAGCATTAAACGAACATGCTGATTTGACCTCTAACAGTTCAAATAATATGGCACTCACTTTACTCGGTGATTTCGTGCAAAAATGTATTCAACATTTTGATTATGAATGGCAACAACATTTCGCAGGGTATTGGCATAATCAGCATCAAGAGCTACTCGAAAGAAAGCTCAAATTAGAGAAATATGATCTGAAAGGATTTGATACCCTTAGCGAAGAAGACCAAATTGATTATATCAGCGCTATGATTAAATTACACGGTGACGATTCTGTAATAGAACTAACTGAAAAAGTTCTGGCACATCATCCAAAAAGTCCTTCTGCCCTAGTTCTCAAAGCGCGACATCTGAATAAAACACAACCTGAAATCGCAATGCAATATTATGAAAGCCTTATTGAAGACATGCACTTTGCTCCTGAAGCCTGCGCCGCACTGTATGAATATTATCATAACGATGGACAACGTGATCGTGCATATGAATACTTGAAAATGAGAACTGAAAAAAAGGAATTGCAAAAGAATATTGAACTTGATCGCATAATTTATCTCAATGATAATTTTATAAGCCACGATCTAAGCCGAGAATTATTGTCACCAATAATATCGGCAGTTCAATCTTCAGCCAAAGTTATTAAAGCTTATTTGGTTAAAAAAGTATTGAAACACCGACCAGAAGAACCTCTTTATGTATTATTGATCAAATCAAAAAATGAATTATCAGCCAGCGACAGAGAACTTATTCTTCACAAACTTGTCATACCAGCTAATTCACGTTTACAGATGATCGAATGGGATAAGTTGCAACGCAAATTGCGAAACCGCATCACTAGTCCTTCTGCCTCATTGATTTTCGGCTAATGACAATCTAAGGGTCGAAAAAGTGGGGGCAGCTCTAATATTGAAGCATTAGTCTCGCACTCTACATAAGTGCACGAGGTAAAGGTAGTTTCAATGTTAGACCTGACCCCATCATCCACTTCAGTTGCTACATCTTATTTTACACACGTCTTGCAAAACCATGGAGAACGACAATAGACTCGCTGGTTAAATCAACCTCATGGGCAGCAACGCGCGCATAAGTTTTGCTCTCATTTTGACACAATGTTTTACCTGGTTTTAGCCGAACCTGAAAAAATGCCGGTGTTTGAGTACTGAACGTAACTGAATCGCTTTCTTTAATGATTTCAGCTTGACGACGAGTTTTGGTATTTAAGAGTTGCGATTCTTTAACTACAACTAAATTTTCCTCTTGACTGATTTGCGCAAGCTGAGTTTGGAAAAATGGGACTGGCACATTTTCGATTGGGACGATCTTTGGCACATAACAACGCAGAGTTTCTTCCACGGTAGCTGTCTTGCGCGCTACTCCGGGCACAAACGCAAATAAGCGCTCTTTTTGATATTCAGCGTCTACTATATCTACTATCTCTTTAGCTTCCATGTTAATCTCCAAAAAAGAATTATTGTTAAAGCGATAATTCTCGCTAATTTGCGATTAAGATAATATTAACATATATACATAGACAACACTACACCTGGAAAAAATTAGCAAACTGAGTTATCTTAGCATGTAGCTTTGAATTCGGCGCAAAAACTCCATGGTTCTGGAAGGAAGGAAGGGGTCAGATCTTTGCTTGACTCATTTGCTAATATCACACTTATTCAACAGCAACCTAAGACTATGCACATATAAACCTTCATACATCCATACATCTGATTGATCTTCAAGATTAAATTTGTTTGTGGTCTAGTCATAGTGCTAAAAAAGCAACAAATTGACTATGCTTAAAGCAAAGACCTGCCCGCTAAAATTTTGATTTGTCTATTTGTCAAGATTTGAGCTCACACCCGCATTAAATCAATAAAGTTTCTCGTTGTTGTACTATAATGATTATAGTAAGACTACTGGAGATATCTTATGCTTATTCCTGAAAAATGGCTACTTATTACCCCGAAGAAAATTGTTGGGCATTATTTGGTATAAGAATTTAAAATCTATACGTAATCATTTTACGCATAATGGATGCCCTTATTTTGCTATTGATATATCAAAAAAAGTAAAAAAGATATTTTGATTATGAAAAAGAATATTAAGAAATTTGACAAGGAGAAGGATATTCCTAGGCTATCGCAGATCCAGGAAATCTACAATAATCTATTCAAATTTATTGATGTTATATTCACTGAAGTGGAAGATATTCTGAAAAAATTAAAGTGTAATAAAGAATCTTGATGTGTGAAAATATATATTGTTTACGTTAAAGGAGATGGTTGAAGGAAGAAGGTATCAGATCTAAGGTAAGTCAATACTTTGATTCTCTGTTGTCCTGCATTGAGCCAAGTAATATATCTTCCCTCAGGAGTCGGAAGTCTTTAATGGATTAATAGGGGCAGGTCCTGACTAATGACAAAAAAAATAAGAAAAAACCCGTAATAGTAATAAGGTGAAAACATATAATCTAGTGATATTCCTAATAGCAGGCCATTGAGACAATTGATTTGCCCAACAGTAGCTTCTGAAAAAACGACATCTTGAAAGTTCTCATAATGTACTCTATAATATCTTGTCATGGTTACATATAGCCTGAACCAATGTTAGGGTGGGTTAAAACTATCTTTCGTTTAGTAATGAGCCCTTGTATTTATCCCATATATAGGATATACTTGAAATGAAAGGTTTAATTTGGGTTGGTAGCTCTTTGAGCGACATTAAAGCGTTCCCAGATGAGGTAAAGAATGAATTTGGGTATGCCTTGCATGTAGTGCAGGAGGGGGCTACACCTAGAAATGCCAAGATATTGAAGGGGTTTAATCCTACAGTATTCGAGATTGTGTCAAATTATAATACTGACACTTTTCGAACAGTATATACAGTTAAATTAGAGCAGGTGGTTTATGTTTTACATTGTTTTCAGAAAAAATCTAAAACAGGGATTAAAACACCAAAACAGGAAATCGACCTTATAAAAAGCCGATTGAACGTGGCTAAAGAAATTTGTAGACAACGAGGTAATTAATATGACTCTACAATTAAAGTATATTAAAGGCAGTGGTAATGTATACGAGGACTTGGGTTTTAAAGACTCTGAAGAACGTATAGCAAAGGCTAGACTCGCCTTACGCATCAGTCAAATTATAGATAAACGCCAACTTAAACAAGAAAAAGCCGGAGAATTACTAGGAATTAATCAACCGAAAATTTCTGCACTTATGAACGGCAATTTGAGTGGATTTTCAGTTGAGCGCTTAATTAATTATTTAATTAAACTTGATCAAGATGTCGAAATAGTCATAAGACATCATAAACCTAAGAGATCATCCCAACATTTTAGTGTAAAGTATGTGGATGCATAGGTTAGATGAGTGCGTTTTCAGTTGGAGCGTTAGTATCAGCCGTGTCGGCTTTCTCGGAAATCAGTGTTAAACAGTTTCTGTGATTTGCAGAAATTGCTCATTTTTTTAATATAGCTAACAATTCTTTTTCGTCTAGAATATTTATTCCTAATTGCTCTGCTTTGGCTAATTTAGAACCTGCTTTTTCACCGGCAACAACATAATCGGTATTTTTTGAAACACTGCCTGCGACGGTTGCGCCTAAGGCTTCTAATTTCGCTTTTGCTTCATCACGAGAAAGTGAAGTTAGAGTGCCTGTTAAAACAAATGTTTTTCCGGCGAGTGGCAGATCTTTAGCAGAGGGTCGTGTTATTTTAGGCCAGTGAACACCTGATTTCCGGCATTTTTCAATTAATTCTCGATTATGTTTTTGTCGAAAAAAACCTGCAATATTCGCAGCAACAATGGGGCCTATGTCAGAAACTTCTTGAAGCGTTTCTTCAGTTGCGTTTTCGATTAATTCTAAATCACCAAAATATTGTGCTAATGCACGTGCTGTTGCCTCCCCTACTTCACGAATCCCAAGTGCAAATAAAAAACGCTGTAATGTTGTATTTTTACTGTGATTAATCGCATCAATTAAATTATCCGCGGATTTTTCACCCATGCGTTCTAAATTAATAAGCACATCACGATCTAAAGAATAAATTCCCGCAATATCACGAATTAATCCTTCATCAACGAGCTGTTCAGTGACTTTATCACCGAGGCCTTCAATATCCATGGCTTTTCGCGAAGCAAAATGTTTAATGGATTCTTTAACCTGCGCTGGACAATATAAACCTCCAGTGCAGCGTGCAGCCACTTCACCTTCGGGTTTAATCACTTCTGCTTTGCAAACTGGACAGTGTTTGGGTAATTTCACTGCATGAGTGCGCGCAGGTCTATTCGCTAAAATTACAGCAACAACTTCTGGGATGACATCACCTGCACGACGAACCATCACCGTATCACCCACGCGTACATCTTTACGATGAGCTTCTTCGATGTTATGTAATGTGGCATTGCCCACAGTCACTCCACCGACAAAAACCGGTTTGAGACGTGCAACCGGCGTTAACACACCTGTGCGACCCACTTGAAAATCGATACCTTCAACGAGTGTTTGTTCTTCTACAGCAGGAAATTTATGCGCAATGGCCCAACGTGGTGAACGAGAGACAAAACCTAACTCTTCTTGAGCAGCAATGCTGTTTACTTTATAGACAACGCCATCGATATCATAGGGTAATTTAGCTCTGATTTTATTCATCTCTTGATAATAATCTAAACACTGTGCTATTCCCTCAACTTGTTTTATCAGTGGATTAATGCGTAATCCCCACGATGATAGTTGATGTAATTGTTCGAAATGAGTGTTAGGTAGATGACTACCCTCCAGTTTACCCAGAGCGTAACAAAAAAATTCGAGTGGACGCTGTGCAGTAATGCGTGAATCGAGTTGTCTTAAACTCCCTGCTGCTGCATTACGGGGATTCACAAATACTTTTTGCCCTTCAGCTGCGGCTTTTTTATTAAAATCTTCAAAACCTTTTAAAGGCATCACAATTTCACCACGAACTTCTAATAATGTAGGTGGTTTATCAGTGTGTAATTTAAGCGGAATTGTAACAATAGTACGGACATTTTGAGTAATATCTTCACCCGTTGCACCATCTCCACGAGTCGCACCACGAACAAGAATTCCATGTTCATAAATTAAACTCACTGCCACACCATCTAATTTGGGTTCGCACACAAACTCTAATTGTTCTGACTGTTTTAAACGTTGGAGAACGCGGCGATCGAATTGCTCAACTTCTTCATCTGAAAAAGCGTTATCGAGGGATAACATCGGAATTAAATGTTTAGCCTCGGCCAGTTCAGTTTGAGGAATAATTCCAACGCGTTGTGTGGGAGATTCAGGGCTAATGAATTCTGGGTGTTGATTTTCTAGATCTTGTAACTCACGAAATAATTTATCGTATTCGGCATCGGAAATAATCGGTGAATTTTCAATGTAATAATGAAAATTATGTTCATCAATTTTTTGTCTTAATTGCTCAATTTTTTTTTGAACACTACTGGTCATCGATGATATCTGCCACCGGAGTAATTTCGCGTAATTGTTCACGTAAGGCTTGAATGCGTTCGGTTGTCAGAGGTTCACGTTTATCATCGAGTAAATTGCCATCGAGTTCATCATTGAGTTGTCGAGCTGTTTGAAGTAATAGTTCGAACGAATTTAATAATTCTGGTGTTCGTTCAATTTCAAAAATAAAAATAAGACCTGGAGTGCTGAAAACGCCCATATTATCCAATTCAAAAATACCGGGTTTTGCTATTGAAGCTAAACTGAATAGAATTTTTGTTGGATTTTTAAGTGAATAGCGATGAAATATTTGTTGCTCACCGTGTCGTAATCCGACGCCTAAAATGGATTGAAGTAGATCATAACCACCAAAAGGTTTATCTTTTTCAGCCATGATTGAGAATGTTAGATAAGCTGGAAGTGTTTCAGAATTTTGAGATTTATTTTCTATCTCATTTTCTGTTGATGTATTTTCTTCAGAATCAAATGTTTCATCACTCACCTGCTCTGAGTAGGTTGTTGTAGTTTGATGATCCGAGGGGCTCGTATTAATGGGTTCTGGTTCTGCTGCAGTATCGGTAGCACTAATATAACTGGGTGGAACATATTTTGGGTTTAACGGTTTTTGTTTGATCGCTTGTAGTCTTGCTGCCGATTGTGCAGCGCGATAGCCTGGCGTTTGAGCTTGAGGAGGAGTAGGAAACGGCGTTATTCGAGGTGTACGAGTTGTAGTAGCGTTTGCAGAAGAGACTTGTACCGTTCGAGCGGTTGGAGGCATAGGAGTTTTATACGCTGGTATTGGATTAGTTTGAGTCACAATACGAGGTGCAGACAAAATTCCATCATCATACGGATTACTTTCAGCAGCATCAGACATCAGTGGATCAACATTAGATCGAGAGCGATCTCGATTCTCTCGATTTTGTCGAGCGATAGTTCGTAAGCGTTTTTGTTGGCGACGTTGATCAATCCATACAAATAGAATGATAATGCCAAAAAGCATTGCTAAAATGCTTAAAATAATTACAGTCCGAATGCCCATTTTTTATATTCCTTTACTCTGTTAAGCCTCAGCCATTGCGATGGCCTCATCAATATCGACAGCCACCATACGGGATACTCCCGGTTCATGCATAGTCACACCACATAATTGTTTGGCCATTTCAATAGCAATTTTATTGTGGCTGATAAATAGAAATTGTACTTTTTCTGCCATGTCTTTCACGAGGTTGCAATAACGACCCACGTTTGCGTCATCTAAAGGTGCGTCAACCTCATCCAAAATACAGAACGGTGCAGGATTTAATTGGAATAATGAAAACACGAGCGCAATGGCAGTTAATGCTTTTTCACCACCAGAGAGTACGTGAATTGACGTATTGCGTTTTCCTGGAGGTTGCGCTTTCACTAACACGCCTGCATCCAGCAACTCATCACCCGTTAATTCAAGACACGCTTGGCCGCCACCAAAAATTTTAGGGAAGTAAGTTTGGAAGGTTTGATTCACTTGTTCGAATGTTTCTTTAAATTTCGCACGAGTTTCGCGATCAATTTTCCGAATAGCGGATTCTAATGTTTCTAACGCTTCTGTTAAATCTGCATTTTGTTGATCAAGATATTCTTTACGTTCTGAAGATTGTTGAAATTCTTCAATCGCAGCTAAATTAATCGGTCCCAATCGTTGAATGCGAAGTTCATTGGCCTCAATTTTTTCATGCCACACTGAAACTTCGGCATCTTCAGGCAAATCTTGTAATATTTCTTCGTTCGTTAATCCACTTTTTGCAATGTGTTCTTGATGGGCTTCAGCTTTCACTTTTGCTGTTTGTTCTTGAAGACGAAGTTGTTCGTGTTGATGTCGAATTTCTTGACAGTCTTCTTCAATATGGGCACGCCGTTTTTCAGCGTCGCGCAATTGTTGATCGAATTCACTTAAATGTTGTTTTGCTGCAGTAAGTGCTTTTTCAACCTCTAACCTTTGTTCCAATAATGTATTTAATTGTTCACGCATTTCAGGTAAAGGTTCTAGCAACGATTCAATAGAATTCAGAGCATTTTCTCGGCGTTCTGTGAGCTGTTGGACTTGTTGGCTTGCTCGTGCAATACCCTGCTCCAAATAATGAATTTGATTTTGAGTTGAAGCGCAACGAATTTGCATTTCATCGGCTTTTTGCTTACTCAAATGAGCATTGTGTTGCAATTGACGATAGTGTTCTTGAGCATTCGTGCGTTGAGTTTGTAAATCTCGTTCATCTTGGGCGTGTATGGCAAGTTGCTGTTCAGCTTGCTCAAGTGTGTTTTTGCTCGTTTGAATATCCGATTGAATATGAGAGGCATTTTCATTGATCTCGTTAATTTCTTTTTGAATATCTTTTTGACGCTCTTGAAGTTGTTCTAATTTTGAATGTTGAGCACTTAATTGAGATCGGGTATCCGCTAATTGGGTCGATTTTTCGCGATAATGTTGTTGCTGGAATTCCAGTTCATGCTCTGCATTATGAAGCAATTCAGTGAGGGATTGTAACAATTCTTGTTTGCTATCCACTTGTTCTTGAGCATGTTCAATTTGTGTAGCGATATCAGCGAGTTCTTGTTGTCGCGCTAACACACCCGTATGTTCATCAACCGCATGATGGATACGTAACCATAAATGACTGAGCCAAATACCGTCTTGTGTCACAATCGATTCGTTAGCATTTAATCGCGGTAAAAGTTCTAGTGCAGCAGCAATATTGTCTACAGAATAAACACCGGATAATAATTTTGAGATAGGTAAATGCGAATGCACTTTACTAGCGAGTGGCGTTGCTGAATTCTGAGTTGCATTATCTACATAGACAGATGAGTTTAAGAAACTGATTTTTGCGGCACCTAATTGATCGATATGATCGATGATCTGCGAATAATTATCGACACAGATAGATTCTAAATGTTGATCCAATACTGTTTCAACCGCTTTTTCCCATCCTGAGTCTACGGTTAATACCTCAGCTAATCGAGTATTGTCTGACAGCCCTTGCTCAGCTAACCATGCTTGATGTTGAGAATTTTTACGGCCCATCGCAACTTCTTGTAATGCGTGTAATGAACTTTGACGTCCTTGCAGACGTTGTAATTGTCCTTGACTGTCTTGTAGAGATTCTTGGGCATTACGTTGTGATTCACGATATTCAGAAATTTTATTTTTTGCTTCATCCAACAATTGTTGCAGTGTGGCTAATTCGGTTTGTAATTCTGTTAATCGATGCTGATGTTGTGCTACATCGTCAGAAATATCATTCGTTGATAGTTCTTCAAGCAATTGCAGCAAACGAGCGCGACGATTTTCAAGAGATTCAGCTCGATGTTCATGATGTTGTAATTGAGTTCGAGTGACTTCAAGATGGCGTTTCGTATCGCTAATTGTAGCTTGGAATGCATCCCAGGCTTGTTGCGAAGCCTGAAGTTGATTTTGTGCTTCTTCGAGTAATTTAGCAGATTCTGCAGCTTCTTGAGCATGTTGTCTTGAATTTTCTTCTATTTGTAGCAAATCTTGTTGTGCATCACGTAATTGATCTTGATCCGCTAATTGCTGTTCATCAAGTCGTCGTAAATTAGTTTCAATCTGAGCGAGGTCGTTTCTTAATTGTTGCTCTCGTTCGATTGAGTGAGAAATCGTGTGCTCTAATTTCGCAATCTCAGTACCTATTTGATAATATTGAGATTGAACTTCATTGCACTGATCATTTTTTTCGGTGTGCTGAATGCGAATTAATTCAATGTTTTTATCGATATTGAGCTGCTCAGCGATTTTCGATTCAATTAATGTTTCGTTGGTCTGAACACGTTGTGAAAGATCTGACATTGTTCCGTGCAAATCTCTTAATTGCATTAAGTGCGCTTGTGCACTCATTACTCTCAATTCTTGATTAAGCACTTTATAGCGCTCAGCCGCGCTCGATTGACGTTTGAGTTTATCGAGTTGCTTTTCTAATTCGTCCCGTAAATCTTTTAGTCGATCGAGATTTTCACGAGTATGACGAATGCGAGTTTCGGTTTCACGTCGACGTTCTTTGTATTTTGAAATTCCAGCAGTTTCTTCGAGGAAAATACGCAAATCATCGGGTTTAGCTTCGATGATGCGTGAAATCATGCCTTGCTCGATGATGGAGTAACTGCGAGGACCTAAACCGGTGCCTAAAAAGATGTCCAAAATATCTTTACGACGACAACGGGTGTTGTTGAGATAATACTGTGATTGACCATCGCGTTGCAGTATGCGGCGAACAGAGAGTTCGTTGTAGTTGGCGTATTCACTACTCAGTCGTCCGTCAGTGTTGTCAAAGGTCAGTTCAATGGAGGCTTGACCAACAGGTTTACGAGAGGTCGTACCATTGAATATCACGTCTGCCATGGATTCAGCACGAAGATTTTTCGCGGAGCTTTCTCCGATAACCCAGCGAATAGCGTCCACCACGTTCGATTTTCCGCAACCGTTGGGACCCACGATAGCTGTGAGGTTTGAGGTCAACGCTATCACAGTGGGGTCTACAAAGGACTTAAAGCCCGACAATTTGATCGATTTTAAAGGTGTATAATGCATGCTTCTTCCAAGTGTAACTTTCCATAGCCAAACTCATCATTTTAAGCATGCTTTGAAGCGATATCAAGGGTTAAGCCAACTATTGCATAAACAATCTACTGCGAAGCAAAATAGCCTTCAAAATCAAGAAATTAAATTGCAAATAAAGCTGTTAGAGGGTTTTCCTTGCGCGATGAGGGGTTTTAGGGGAGAGAATCGTGATTCTCATCAAAGGAAGCATCTCCCGGTTATAAAATCAACGTCATGAATAGAGGGATAACCAGGAGATGGTATTAATAGATAAAGGGGATCAATCGCCTGACTCGTGCTTCATACTCGGTGTACTCAGGAAATGTGTTGCGCATGACTTGCTCTTCAAAATGCATTCGATAGAACTGAAAACCTATTTGAAACAATACGATAGCCAGCGCAGTTAAAGAAAAATATTGCAAAGCAAGGCCTATTATTGCAATTTCTTCACCAAAATAAAGAGGATGACGAACGATGGCGTAAGGACCACTGGTAACTAGCTTGCGAGCTTCGGGCATGACGCTGAATGAACGTCCTAGCCACATTAAAGAATAGAGTGCGAAGCTAATTCCAACGATCATTAATGTGAGTGAACAGAGTTGAAAGACCACGTGTATAGGCTGAAATGGCAGTCTAAGCAGAGCAATACCGAGAAAAGCTCCTAAAAAAGCGACTATCCTCGGTAGAAGACCCTGCGTACCTGCGCTAGCCGGTGATCTCATGATGACTAAAATTATCAGCATGGCTGCAAATAAGAGACCTATACTTTTGGTAACGATATCTATAAGAATGAGATAATCAAAATTGCTGACAAGAAGAGATTTAAACTCTGCCGCAATTTGAGGAATTTGTTCAATACATCGTAATCCGTACCAAACTATTAATGGTGAACCGGCAAGTAGATCATACAATTTGCTATGATTATTTGAAATTGAACTGCGCTGTGTATTCATTCATATATTGTAGCAGATCTTAGTGTCATCTTAGGTTGTCAAATCTCAATTTGACGATTTCATAACTCAACACCTTTCACGAAAACATGACGGATGTTTGCACTTGGCATCAAAAAACTGATGAAATCGTCAAATTGAGATTTGACACCCTAACAGGTTATACTCCCCCCACTGCTCCGGTGGCGCAACTGGATAGCGCAATCCCCTCCTAAGGGATAGGTTACAGGTTCAAGTCCTGTCCGGGGCAAAATTATTTATCGACACTAAGGATTTTTATGAGCAACTCTCCTACTCGATCTGAACAAGATAGCATGGGCACCATCGAAGTTTCTAACGACCGACTTTGGGGTGCTCAAACTGAACGTTCTTTACATCATTTTGCGATTGGTGATGATGTGATGCCTCGACCTTTAATTCGTGCATTTGGAATTGTCAAAAAAGCATCTGCCTTAACCAATTTTGAATTAGGTAAACTCGATAAAACAAAAATGGATTTAATTTGTAAAGCGGCAGATGAAGTTATTTCGGGGAAATTAGATGATCATTTTCCATTGCGAATTTGGCAAACGGGAAGTGGTACTCAAACAAATATGAATATTAATGAAGTGATTAGTAATCGTGCGATTGAATTAGCCGGTGGTGTGATTGGAAGTAAAAAACCTATTCATCCAAATGATGATGTGAATATGTCGCAATCATCGAATGATACTTTCCCCACTGCAATGCACATTGCTGCGAGCGAACAAATTACTCATCATTTAGTACCTGCACTGATTGCTTTACGTCACGCATTTGTAAAAAAACAAGAAGAATTTAATGATATTGTGAAAATAGGTCGCACGCATTTGCAAGATGCTGTGCCTCTGACTTTAGGTCAGGAATTTTCAGGTTATATTGCACAACTCGATGCAGCTTTGCATAATATCACGTATGTATTATTAGGCTTACGTGAATTAGCATTAGGCGGAACTGCTGTAGGAACTGGATTAAATACTCATCCGCAATTTGCTGTAAAAGTTGCAAAACATATTGCAGAATTAACTGGCATTGAATTTATTACCGCACACAATAAATTTGCAGCATTAGCAGCGCATGATCCTATTGTGATGGCAAGCGGCGCATTAAAAACATTAGCGTGTGCGCTGATGAAAATCGCGAATGATATTCGCTGGTTAGCGTCGGGACCTCGATGTGGTTTGGGTGAACTCACATTACCTGAAAATGAACCGGGCTCTTCGATCATGCCTGGTAAAGTCAACCCAACACAATGTGAAGCGTTGACAATGGTGTGTGTGCAAGTGATGGGAAATGATGCAACAATTACATTTGCTGGTTCGCAAGGAAATTTTGAATTGAATGTTTTCAAACCAGTCATGATTCATAATTTATTGCATTCAATAAGACTACTGGGCGACTCATGTGGTACGTTTCGTGAATTTGCCATTGAAGGTTTACAAGCGAATCGCGATACCATTGCGAATGATGTTGCGCAATCCTTGATGCTCGTTACCGCATTAAATCCAGTGATTGGATATGATAAAGCAGCCGCCATCGCTAAAAAAGCCTATAAAGAAGGGACAGATTTAAAAACAGCCTGTCTTGCGTTGGGCTATTTGAGCGCTGCTGAATTTGATAGAGCTGTAGATCCTGCGGCGATGGTTAAGCCATCTTAGCAGCTAATTTGCTTTCTTTAGGTTCACAGTATCACTGTGAATCTGGGCCACTTTTCCCTATTGTAAATACCTTGACTTCACGTTGCTTGAATCGGATACTGATGCCATTTATCACCACACTAGAAATGAGTCCACTATGATAATGAAGAAAGTATTAAGCAATAAAGAAGAGTACGCCACTTTTATTGCCAAGTATTTCAAATTATTTAATTTGAATTTAGATTTGTGCGATCCGGCCAATTTACAATTAAATGAAGATCAATTATTTCAATTAATGGAAGAAGTTCAAAAGCGTATTCCTGAGAGTCTATCCGGCCAACCCTATATTGACATTAGCATTCAATCTTGTGTTGAAGATATTGCAAGTATTTACCTTTATTCTCCGTATTCTTCCAATGCAATAATTGGTTTTTGCACGCAATTAAAATCAAATGAAATTAATTTAGAGTCTGTATTTGAGCGTTTAGAAGTCAGAAAAGACTCTCTTTCAGTCGATATTGAAAAAGACGAATTTCAATCATACAACCTGGGTACTATTGTTATTCTCATTGTTGATGATGACAAAGTTATACGTGCTATGTTAATTCGATGGCTGAAACAGATTAACGAGAGTGTCAAAATTATTGAAAAACATAATGGAAAAGAAGCAGTAGAATACATAACCTCGGGATCTCAATGTGATTTGATTTTCATGGACATACAAATGCCATTAATAAAAGGTGACCTTGCGAGCACATTGATACGAAATTATGAAAACGTTAATCACAAGCTTAAAGTACCGATCATCGCTATGACAGCAAGCGGTTTAATAAAAGAACATTTAGAACGTTCAGGTATCAATCTAGCATTCAAAAAACCATTTCACATACAGACTATTTTTGCAGCGCTAAGATGTATTAAATCCATTGCATTGTTTATACCTGCATCAGAAATGGTAGAAAATCCTCAGAATAACGATCGGGTCTTTATGATATCCATTCCTACTGACCAAGAAGATTTATTTGTAATAGATCGAAGCAAAAAAAAACCAGCCCCAACACAATTCATGCATTTTAATTTTAATACAGATGAAGATACATTTGATTTCCAATCGCAGCTAGAAATGGCCTCAAAGACAGAGCAGAATGAACTGAGTATTGAAGTAAAAGAATCTGAAGAACTAGAGGTAATAGAAGAAGCAGTAGAAGAAGAGGAAGGGTCTGGCTGTACATTTACACTATGAGGAACCTCTTAACATGGATATTCACAGCATTTTTCCATTTTCCAAGAAAATAAGCTAAAATTAATCTACGGATATTTACTGTCTTAGGAAAATTGATAAGGAGAGTCAGCGTGTCACCCCAAAATATCACTCAGAAGATTATCTCTAGCCATTTGCTAGAAGGTGAAATGATTCCAGGAAAGGAAATCGCCCTAAAGATTGACCAAACTCTAACTCAGGATGCCACAGGCACTTTGGTTATGCTGGAATTAGAGGCCATGGGACTAGACCGTGTTAAAACGGAGTTATCAGCCCAATACGTAGACCATAACCTCATACAAGAAGATTTCAAAAATGGCGATGATCATTTGTTCTTACAATCAGCCTGCCAACGATTTGGGATCTGGTTTAGTCGACCAGGAAATGGGGTCAGTCACCCTGTTCATATGCAACACTTCGGTAAGCCTGGCAAAACCTTATTAGGCTCAGATAGCCATACCTGCGCTGCTGGATCTATGGGGATGCTGGCAATGGGTGCGGGTGGTCTTGAAGTCGCCATGGCGATGGCCGGACACCCTTTTTACGTTAAAATGCCCAAAGTTTTTGGGGTAAAGTTAGTTGGTGAGCTGCCAGATTGGGTCAGCGCCAAAGATATCATTCTAGAATTTTTAAGACGCCATTCTGTGAAAGGCGGTGTGGGAAGCGTAATTGAATATTACGGCCCGGGATTAAAGCAACTAAATGCGATGGATAGGCATGTTATTGCCAATATGGGCGCAGAATTAGGGGCTACTGGGACTCTGTTTCCTGCGGACGAAGCCGTTCGTGAGTTCCTCCGCGATCAAGGTCGTGAAGCCGATTATACGGAGTTATTACCCGATGAAGGCGCTCAATATGATCGCGAGGATACGATCGATTTATCGACATTAGAACCCATGATTGCGATGCCGTCGAGCCCAGATAAGGTCGTTCCCGTGCGAGAAATCGCTGGAGCACCGATTTTCCAAGCGTATATTGGATCTTCGGCTAATCCAGGATACCGCGATTTTGCGATTCCGGCCATGATGGTTAAAGATAAGCAAGTCCATCCTAGCGTTTCCTTTGATGTCAATCCGGCCTCACGCAATTCACTGGAAGAGATGGTAGAAAGTGGTGTTTTAAGCGATTTGATTCATGCTGGAGCCCGCGTTCATCAGGCGGGATGCAATGGGTGCATAGGCATGGGCCAGGCGCCTGCGACGGGTAGAAATAGCCTCCGTACGGTACCTCGAAATTTCCCCGGTCGGTCCGGTACTTCAGAAGATAGCGTTTTCCTGTGTAGCCCTGAAACGGCCGCTGCATCAGCAATTACGGGCAAAATCACTGATCCTCGCGATCTTGGTATCCCTTATACCAAAGTTGATGCTCCAAAACGTAAGGTCATTAATAATGAGATGCTTCAAGAACCTGTTACGCAAGAACAAGCACTCAAAGTGCAATTAATTAAAGGACCCAATATTGCTTCAATTCCCGAATTAACGAAGCTTCCTCAGCGCCTTGAATTACCCATTTTATTGAAAGTGGGTGACAACATTACCACCGACGAAATTATGCCTGCTGGCGCTCGAGTACTTCCGTTTAGAAGTAATATTCCAAAAATCAGTGAATTTGTTTTTGATATCGTTGATCCCACCTACCCTACTCGCGCTCAAAGCATTCACAAAAATGGCGGACACATTATTGTCGGCGGTGATAATTACGGCCAAGGATCGAGTCGTGAACACGCTGCACTTGCGCCACGTTATTTAGGCTTGCATGCCGTCATCACAAAAAGTTTTGCACGAATCCACTGGCAAAATTTAATTAACTTTGGAATTTTACCGCTTACCTTTTCAAATCCCGACGACTACTCAAAACTACAATTAGGCGATGTTTTAGTGTTGGAAGATATTCATGCTTCTCTTAAAAAAGGCAAAACACTCACTGCAACTGTTTTAGGTAGTAATGTTACTTACACTCTCGAGCATGCCCTTTCTCCCCGTCAGATTGAGATTTTAATTGATGGTGGCTTAATTAATTGGGTGAAGGCCGGAAAAGGCGTCGGGTCTTGATAGGATATGATAGACTATGAAATTATCATCACGCACTACCAAAATATTGTTAAGGAAAATAATATTAACTATCGCTATTATTATGATGGCATCGTCAGCTTTGCTCAATTATTTTTACGTGCTAAGCAATGATCCAAAAGTTTCTGCACTCAAAATGAGTGTGCAAGATAAACAATCTCTCGTTAGAGACGTTTGGAATAATGTTGTTCGTCGTGAAAATAAGATTGACATCATATTTCTTTTAAAATTGCTTCAAAATAAAAATTATAATGAAACTGCAGAAGTAATTTATCATTATCTAAATGATTATCCTGAGATTCCAAAAAATGCAACTATCATTGAAATTTTGTCAGCATTAGACAATAGTAAAAAATCAGATCTTAATACCATTGATAATCTTTATTTTGAGCAAGTCACGATGCAGAATAAAATAAGCGAACTTGAAACCGAACAAAAAAAATACGCAAACATTGCCTTTTTTATGCAAATATTCAGCTTATTGCTAATAGTGGTAAGGCGAGATATGTTTGAACACAGCGCATCATCAACTTTTTTTACCTCGTAGTATTTGCGGCGTCGCGTCTTGAGTTGTGAGAGGTTTGGATAAATCGATGATTGTTTGTAATTAAAAAGCTATTATTTTTATGTGATTTATAAGATATTTAATATCACGGTGATGATGTTATCCACCATCACCGTCAAAATAAAATACAGAAAATTAAACGTTGTAATGATGACTATCAGAATATCCTACCGACATGCCAGCACCATTTGGGCCTACTCCAGCGGAACATCCTGCAACTAAAACAATCATTAACGCTCCAAAACCAAGCATAATTAGTCTACGCATTATATAATCCTCCTATTTATTTTACACATCTTCATTATAGCCTATTTACTAGGGCTTTTCCTGCGGACACCCAAACCTCTCACAACTCAAGACGCGACGCCTGAAAAGAGGACGCCAAAAACTTAATAATTGCAGAAAAATCCAGTTGTGAAAATCCGGCATTGTTGAATAGCTTGTAGATTTCTGTGGCTTCGGCACCTAGAGGGGTGACGACGTTGGCATTCTGAGCGGCATTTTGACTGAGTTGCAGATCTTTGAGCATCATTTGTGCAGTGAAGCCTGGTTGGTAATCATTGTTTGCCGGAGAAGTTGGAACTAATCCTGGAACGGGACAATAGGATGTCAGAGACCAGCATTGTCCTGAGGCATTGCTAGCAACTTCAAATAATTTTTCGGCGGATAAACCTAATTTTTCGGCGAGCACGAAAGCTTCGCTAACAGCGATCATGGAAATTCCGAGTATCATGTTGTTACAAATTTTTGCAGCTTGCCCATTGCCTGCGGGTCCCGTATGAATAATTCGTTTTCCAAGTATTTCAAGAACTTTTTTTCCGCGTTCAAAATCTGTTTTTTCTCCGCCGACCATGATCGTTAAAGAAGCATTTTCTGCACCGGCAACTCCACCCGATACAGGCGCATCGAGCATTGCAATTCCGCGGTTTTCACACTCAGTATGGTGGGCTCGCGTACTGGCAATATCAATGGAAGAAGTGTCGATATATAATGCCTCTTTATGCAATTGTGAAAATATCCCACTCTCCCCTTCACAGACACCAGAGACTTGTTCGCCAGTTTGTAGCATAGTGAAAACTACTTCTGCGTTTTGTGCGACTTTTGCAGGTGAATCACAACCTACGGCCCCAAATTCTACACACGCTTGAATCGCAGCAGGCATAATGTCGTAAACTTGCACTTGAAAACCCGCTTCAATTAAATGTTTGACCATGGGTCTTCCCATATGACCAAGACCAATAAATCCGATGATTTTCATTTTTTATTCTCCTGTTGGAATTTCAAATTCAACGCCACGTGGTTGAGTTGGCCATGTCGACGTCACTGTTTTTAATTTCGTATAAAATTGTACACCTTCTGGTCCGTGCAAATGTAAATCAGAAAAAATAGAGTTTTTCCAACCACCAAAACTAAATTGAGCTGCTGGAACAGGGATAGGAATATTCACACCGACCATGCCGACTTGCACGCGTAAGGTAAATTCTCGCGCAATATTGGCATAGGATGTAAAAATAGCAGTACCATTTCCGTAAGGATTATTATTGATTAATTCTAAGGCTTGAATAAAATTTTCGACACGAACAATACACAACACAGGTCCGAAAATTTCATTTTTGTAGATACTCATTTCCGGTGTGACATGATCAAACAAGCAGGCTCCCAGAAAATTTCCGTTGGGATATTCCTTAGATTGAAAATTACGTCCATCAATAATTAATTTTGCACCTTCATTCACACCTTTATCAATAAAATCCAAAACTCGTTGACGATGTACCTTAGTCACTAAAGGTCCCATGTCAATTGAAGGATCAGATCCGGCTCCAATTTTCATAGTAGGAATTAATGTGGATATTTTTTTGACTAATTCTTCGGCCGTTTTCTCACCTACAACCACTACAACGGAAATTGCCATGCACCTCTCCCCTGCCGATCCATAGGCTGCACCAAAAATAGCATTGGCTGTGTGTTCCATATTAGCATCGGGCATAACAACGGCATGATTTTTCGCACCACCAAATGTTTGCACTCGTTTATGATGCTGACTCGCCGTATTGTGAATAAATTCAGCAACAGGCGTTGAACCTACAGCACTCACTGCTTTAACATCAGGATGTGTAATCAATGCTTCCACCGCATTTTTATCACCATGAACGACATTTAAAACACCATCGGGTAATCCGGCTGCTTGCATTAATTCGGCTAATTTAACTGATACAGAAGGATCACGTTCAGACGGTTTTAATACGAATGTATTTCCACACGCAATGGCAATTGGAAACATCCAAAGGGGTATCATGACCGGAAAATTAAAAGGTGTAATTCCTACGCATACACCTAAGGGTTGTCGTAAAGAATACGCATCGGTATTCGTCCCCACTGAAACGCTATAATCAGTTTGTAAATGTTGAGAAATACCGCACGCATAATCAACGACAGCAATTCCTCTTTGAACAGAACCTTTTGCATCTGATAGTGTTTTACCGTGTTCTTCCATCACAAGGTAAGCTAATGCTTCAATATGTTGATCCAGTAAATATTTAAATCGGAATAAAATTTGGCTTCGTTTGCTAAGCGTTGTATTCGCCCAGGCAGGGAATGCTGTTCTTGCAGCGGCTACAGCTGCATTAATATCTTCACTCGTCGCATAAATAACACGTTTATTGATTTGATTGGTTAATGGATCGACTAAAGTCTCCCAATGATCACCTTGACCTGCCGTTTTTTGACCATTGATAAAATGATAAACATCCTTGTTCATCGACATCTCCTTAGAGTCTACTGCAAGTATAGTATAACTCCCATGGATTGCGTTTTATTCTGTAGGCGTCGCGTCTTGAGTTGTAAGAGGTTTTGTCAAATCGATGACACAAAGTAGTTAAAAAACTACTTTTTTTATTTTTTTGATATTTATGACAGCCTATGTGGAAGTTTTGTATTGATCAATCAGCAGTAAAATTCAGTAGTCAACTAAATTCTGACCATGAGTAGGTTTGCTTTAATCGGACTATCAAGATACTTATAAAATATCAATATGAAATAGAACATTATTTTATTAATGGTGAGACCAGTGGCTTCATATTTGTGACGGAACCGATTGTTGCGACACTTCCGCTTAAAGGCCCAATCCTTGAAGAAAGGCTTCTGATTCACGCTCAAACTGTTCTCTATTATATGAGAGCATAGCCATACGAACAATACCTTGAATGTAAGTTACTATGACAAGAGCGGCCGTATGTGAGTCATAGCTTTCAGGAAGACGCCCTTCTTTTTTGTCCTCATTAAGCTTTTCTTCAATTCGCGCTCGGGCTCGATTGGTAGTCGTAATAGCAAATTTTCTTAATTCTTTATCAGCCATGATATCTTGAGAACTCATTGCTGCGAACATGCAAAGGTTTAAGGGACCCTTCGGATCATCGAGACGGTCAAATATGGTACCTAGCATACCACGTATCCCGAGACCAGCATTCGGCGCCGACGTGAGAGCAAGCCATCTTTTTTTTCCTTCAGTCTCCCCATATCGCTTTAAGCACTCGAAATAGAGGTTCTTTTTGCTTTTTACCGTATTATAGAAGGATCCTTCTCCAATCTTCATAGCCTTAAGAAGGTCTCTTAGTGATGCGCCAGAGTATCCGTGACGCCAAAACACCCGCATCGCTTGATCAATAGCGTTGTCGTAATCGAACTTTCTTTGTCGGCTCATAACTTATTTACTCCAACCAAAATGTATTAATCAATATATTTGTAGCGATCGATACAAATCACTTGACAATCGCTAAATCATTGTGTAGCGTTCGCTACAAATCCTAAACTCCAAATTAAGCTCAATATTTGGGTTTAGGATACAAGCCAAAAGTGTACTTTAATTTTGGAGATTTGTCATGTTATTAACATATATTCAACCCTTATCAAGGAGATATTCATGAAATTGAAAGATTCAATAGCACTCGTCACCGGCACCACCTCCGGGCTTGGTTATGCTGCAGCCCAGGCTCTTGCTGAAGAGGGTGGCGCGAGATCATTGTCACCGGGCGCAGCCTGGCCCGAGCCCAGGAAGCGGCTGCTCAGCTCGCGGACGAGACCGGAAAACAGGTCTTCACACCGCTGGAGCTGGATCTGAACAGCCCGGCCAGCGTTCAGTCCGCCCTCGCTGAACTAGTAAAGCGAGGTCGGCCGATCGATTTCCTACTGCTCAATGCAGGGATGGTCCCAGGTAGTAATCGCGTGCTCACTGAAGCGGGCATCGAGGCGGCTCAGGCCCCGCTAATTGGCCATCATCAACTGACTGTCGGGTTGCTCAAAGCCAACCTGGTGAGCCCTGAGGGGCGGATTATTATCGCCGGCGCGGAACCTGCCCGGGGGGACGTCCCTATGTTCAGCTACACCGACGTGGCGGACTTCGCGGAAATACACTTCCAGGGTGACCGAACCGCCGCTATTGAAGCCCTGGTGCGTAGCGGGCCAAACGTGAAGTACGATGCCAACCGGGCGTATGCCGACGCGAAGGTCCTCATTGCTTGGTGGGCCGCTGCACTGGCACGCCGGCTACCCCCGGGATAGCTGTGTACGCCGTGTCGCCTGGTAGCGCGCCTGACACCCAGGCGTCGCGAAACGCTGGCTGGCTCTTGAGGTGGGTGTTTATTCCGCTGGTGAAGCTCATCCCTGGCATGTCCCAAACTCCTGAGACCGCGGCCCATCGGTACCTCGAGGCATCGAGGTTCGGAACCGACGTCTCTGGCCAATTCTTCGCCTCGGCGCCTGGCTGAGCTCACCGGCCCAATTGAGGTGATGCGCCAGCCGCACCTTCACGATCTCGCCAATCAGGATGCCGGGTGGCAGGCCGTCGTCAATGTTTCTGGCGTCGATTTCTCCCTAACTGCAACCCCAAGCAACGACAACAACACAGCGACAGCAACTAGGACATCATCAAATGCAGCAACAGCTTCCGCTAGATCGCAAAATAAACCTTCTAAACCACCATCACCAGGGAGTAGTCGTTATTCAGTTATGCCAGCGCCAACAAAACACCGTAAAGATGACCCACTAATGGACGAGTACGAGCCATTTAAGAAACTAGGCAAGTAATTGCGATACCAGGAGCCCTCGATAGCCGTGCGTTGACGGGCGAAGCTGGAGACGCATAACGGCGTAGAGTAAATCATAAATTCCAATATTTTACTCAATATTGGAGTTTAGGATTCAAGCCAAAAGTGTACTGTAATTTTGGAGACTTATAATGTTATTAACATATATTCAACCCTTATCAAGGAGATATTCATGAAATTGAAAGATTCAATAGCACTCGTCACCGGCACCACCTCCGGGCTTGGTTATGCTGCAGCCCGCGCTCTTGCCGAAGAGGGCTGGCGCGAGATCATCGTCACCGGTCGCAGCCTGGCTCGGGCCCAGGAAGCGGCCGCTCAGCTCGCGGCCGAGACCGGAACACAGGTCTTCACACCGCTGGAGCTGGATCTGGACAGCCCGGCCAGCGTTCAGTCCGCTCTCGCCGAACTAGTAAAGCGAGGTCGGCCGATCGATTTCCTATTGCTCAACGCAGGGATGGTCCCAGGTAGTAAGCACGTGCTAACTGAAGCGGGCATCGAGGCGGCTCAGGCCCCGCTAATCGGCCATCATCAACTGACTGTAGGGTTGCTCGAGCCAACCTGGTGAGCCCTGAGGGGCGGATTGTTATCGCCGGCGCGGAACCTGCCCGGGGGGACGTCCCTATGTTCAGCTACACCGACGTGGCGGACTTCGCGGCCAAACATCACCACGGTAACCGAACCGCCGCTATTGAAGCCCTGGTGCGCAGCGGGCCGACCGTGAAGTACAACGCCAACCGGGCATATGCCGACGCGAAGGTTCTCATTGCTTGGTGGGCCGCGGCACTGGCACGCCGGCTACCCCCCGGCATGGCCGTGTATGCCGTGTCGCCCGGTAGTGCGCCCGACACCCAGGCCTCGCGAAACGCTGGCCGGCTCTGAGGTGGGTGTTTATTCCGCTGGTGAAGCGCATCCCTGGCATGTCCCAGACCCCTGAGACCGCCGTCCGTCGGTACCTCGAGGCATCGAAGTTCGGAACAGACGTCTCTGGCCAATTCTTCGCCTCGGCGCCTGGTCAATTGACCGGCCCAATCGAGGCGATGCGCCACCCGCACTTTCACGATCGCACCAATCAGGAAGCCGGATGGCAGGCCGTCGTCAATGTCTCTGGCGTCGATTTCTCCCTAACAGCGATTGCAAGTAACGACAACAACACAGTGACAACAACTACGACAGCATCAAATGCAGCAACAGCTTCAACTAGCATCGCAACCTTCTAACCCACCATCACCAGGGAGCAGTCGTCATTCAATTATGCCAGCGCCAACAAAACAGGTCAAAGATGACCCACTAACAGACGAGTCATGGGGGAGGAGTGGTCATTCAATTATGCAAGCGCCAACAAAACATGGCAAAGATGAGCCACCAACGGACGAGTCATCGAAGCAATTTCGCAAGTAATTGCCAGACGAAGAGAAAATAAAACAGTTGTCACATCAATCTAATATTTGTTAGGGGACATGATGATCTAACAAATTCATGAGCGATGAGACGCACTAGCACCGTGCGAAACATGTAGAAATAACACCTTCTACATGTTTCCTTTCTTTATGCGGCTTATAGGAGGTTATTCCATGGGTCAATTCAATATTTTTGCGGCTTTACAAGCCTCGAGCTCCGATGTTTTTCAGTATGTTTCTCAGTGGCTCAATATCCGAGGTCCTCATGTTCGATTGATCGAAGGTGGCGCAAGCGAAGAACAAAAAGCTGCTGTGATAGCGGTTGCTGGCGCCAGCCTCAGCTACGATGAAGACTCAAAATCTTGGCAGTACGCGGATTTAAAAGACGATATAAAAAAAGCAAAAAAGGATCCAGAAAAAGGGGCTCCCGATAAAGAGATCGCAAGCCACTTAGCTGAGTTGCTTCCAGGCCGAGAGCCTGATTTGAGCGTCTATCACATTCTAATAGGTTACTCCGATGCCTCTGCGTCCTTCGTGTATCAAATTGGTTTTTGCCAACGATTGGACGGAATGCTTACCTACCAAATTCGCACTATCAATCCTGAAAGCGCATTATTCCGCTATCTTAAAGAAGATTTGCAAGGTCCAAATTCGCTTTTTCCTCCCCAGTATTCCCGGCTCTTTAAATGGAGAAATAATACCCGGCAGGTTTCAGAAAACCGCTTTCTCCTTCAGTTGGTTGAAGCTGACATTCAAGCCGCTGGTGGTCTTGTGCACCCGCATTTACGCAATCGCAAACGCCTAGCCATGGCGTGGCGCGACACCAATAGCATAATGAATGGCGCAGCCAGCTACCTAAAAGAAGGCCGGCTTATTCGATATGATCGACAAGTGATAAGCAGGAGCATTAAATGCCAAGTGCTGGAAGATACTCTGCATCACATTGCCCATGGTGAAGAAGCCAGAGCGATGGAAATATGTTAAAATGGATTTCTCATTACTGCAGTCCCATCTCGAAGCCCCCGTGACCTTTTGTGCCCCTGAGATATGCTGCCCCAAAATTACCGCCTTCGAGCTCGCCTTTCTATTGGGCGATTGGTTTTTACTCAAGGAAATCGTGCAAACCATCGAGTCCTCTCCCACACTGAGTGACGGGGCAAAACTGGCGTATAAATTGGATCTACTCCATCAACTCGAAGTGATCGAAGAAAATGGCTGCAAAGTGATTATTGATAATTTATTAAATAAAGGCGTGCAAATTTTAGATGAGGATGTATTAGAGGCAAATCCTGATGAAAGAAAACGCTATGAAGCAGATGTCGTCAATCGAAATTCTTATCATTTAATCATTCAGATGCTCAATGAAAATGAAAAACGCAGCGTCATTTCCTGCGTGTTAGGCTATAAAGACCCTCAAACCGGAATGTATGCGCAAAAAGAAATTGATACGGAAGAGGAATTATTTAACATGGTGGCTCTAGAGCTTTATGAAGGCTTGAAAAGTGCCAATAACGGTCACGGCAAAAGTCATGAACATTTTTTCACTCGCTCGAATCGGGATTTAACATTGGTACGAAAAATATTAAAGGAAAAATGCAACGTGGAAACCTGCCATGAAAAAATACTGAAGCCGCAGGATTTTAAAGAGCTGGTGAATTATTTGGACATTCGAATTCGAGATTGGCCGAATTGGATGGAACGCCGTTTAAATGAGCAGTGGTACGGAGAAATTTGTGCAGAGTTGAGATTGCTTCCGCCCTTGCTGTGGCAATATTGGTTGAGTGATAAAACTCCCTGGTCTTCAGACAAGCGCGCGATGGTGGCCGTTATTAATTCTGCAGTGCGGCCAATTGGTGATAAAAATCATTTTAATGAGAGCATTTTTCCTCTTCCTTCTTCTTTGGGTGATAGATTTTCTGCGGTATCGCGGGGACGGCCCGGGCTCCGCGGGTCCGAGGCTTATTAATATCTATCTTAAAGTCGAGCAGCAAGAACGTCAGAACTTAAAGACGTGCTTGCAGGCCGGGCTGTATTTGAGTCGATGCCAAGCGCCTGTAATCTGATGTAATTCTAGCTGGCACAATTGCCATGGCGAAAGCGCTAATCTGAATATTCCATTTTGGAACATACTGTGAGCGATGGTAAAATATACTAGACAATTTCTACAATTTACCTACCAAATGGCATGCCTATAATTTTTTCTAATAGCACTGTCTTTTGACAGAAGCACATCCCCCATCAATGCTGCGTGAGCGGTGATAATACGATCAAAAGGGTCACGAGTCCAATGCATGGTTTTTGCTTTTTCGATTATTTCAATAAAAGGTTTTTCACAGACTTTTAATCCTATACCCTGAGCAAGATGATTCAAAATAAATTCTGGCTTGTGAGTAATTTTTTTAATTTCATGCAAATATTTCAATTCAAGACTCACCATAGGAGACACACAAAGGTCATCTGAATTTTCAATGACATCTTGTGCAGTTTGAGAAATTTGTTCAAGAGCATCTGCTGCTAACCAGACAACAACATTCGTATCAAGATAAATCATGGTTTCCACTCATCTGACCAATCGATTTTTTCTAAATCTGCTGGGTCACCAACTATAAGATTTTTTATAGGTTTAAGATTTTTTAGTTTGAGTGGTTTATCCAGTGCAACAATGCGCAAATGTTTGCCATGACGTTCAATGTCAACGGGAATGCCTGTTGATAGCACTTCATCAAGTATGCCATAAACGTTGTTTCGCAGTTTAGTCGCTGTAATCATAGTGATTATCTCTTTAGTCATAGTACATGAACAATATAAATATAGCACAGATACGTACGTATTACAAGTAGCGTACGTACGCATATAATGGCTCATACTGCCTCCTTTTCGAACGCATTGACACCACGGCTATCTTGTTTCAAAATTTCAAGTGCACTGCACAATAATAACGATGACAACATCAAAAATATCAGCACTATTATGAGTACGTGCCCCTCTACTCTCTTATTGTGCTTCATGGGTTGAACCCACTTTGATTCGAAAATTCCACTGATGATGATTTTCCAGAAATACTAAATGATCTAAGATGGACGAATGATGAAACCGGAACTTAAATTCTATAGCCTCTATTGTTGACCAGTCTTGAATTTCCCAAGCAGGTCTGCATGATTGAGTAGGATTTTTACTGCAAAAACCCAGTGAAAATGATTGTAGATCGCTAATGAGTACTTCTTTTCTCTTGTTTCCTTGTTGGATAGAGAGTGAAATTCCTTTTTTGCCATCGGATTGATGAATGTAAAAACGCACAGGTATAATAGTGAAATTATGTTCATCAGATGAACAAATACGAAAATGTAATTGAAGATCTTTTAGACCCGAAACTGGAATCAGTGCATTTTCGTTATTGATTTCACCACCACAATTCTGACTAGGCAATATTGCTGAATGTAAAATTACACGTAAAAAACCGACTAAAAATCGAATTTGTGATTGCTCTTCAGAGAGCAACCGTTGTGCGTTATGACATTTTGAGATTAACAAAAATCCTTCCATTGTACCCAGTGAGATAACAACGCTTAAGGTCATTGAGATTATCCACTGCACCAACATGATTATTTAGATTTGCCATTCAGCTGCTGACATTGCTTTCATGATTGCAAGTGTACGATTATAATAGGATTTTTCCATTTGTAGATATGTGGTCATAAGATTGAGATGAGTCACTGTAATCATCAAAGAAAGTCCTAAACTGACAAGAATTTCTGTCATAAATTACTCCTAGAAATGTTTGAGCAGTTTACCCTGGATGGTTATCCTAGATTCAGTAGTTTGAATTATCTCTCAAAATAAGCTTAAGAAAATCTCGTAGTAGTACGAGTAGAATTGATAAGGTGTTAGAAGATTTTCCTTTCGCGATGAGGGGTTTTAGGGGAGAGAATCGTGATTCTCTCCCCTAATTATATTAAAAGAAGCATCTCCTGGTTTTAAAATCATCTGCCATGAATACAGGGCAGTGAGCTTCCAAAACACCTAAAATCCTTAACCAGGAGATGCGGCTGACTAAGATTGACTCAATAGCTGATTGACACGTTTCACGTACGTACCAGGATCTTCTAATTGGCCACCTTCAGCAAGTAAGGCTGAGTCAAAAATCACATGAGTCCATCGTGAAAAAGTTTCATCATCCTGTTCACTTTTAAGACGAACAATAAACGGATGTTTTGGATTCACTTCGAGTATAGGCTTTGAATCCATGTAATTTTGCCCTGCGGCTTTCAACATTCGTTGTAAATGTGCACTCATTTCGTTTTCATCACTGACTAAACACGCTGGTGAATCGGTCAATCGATGCGTGATCCGTATCTCTTTAACCTTATTTTCACCCAAAGCATCTTTCATTTGTTTTAGCACGCTGTCGAAATCTTTTTCGACTTCTTTTTCAGCCTCTTTTTCCTCTTCGCTAGTTCCAATATCGACATCGCCTTTACTGACTGATTGAAGTTTTTTTCCGTCAAATTCAGTAAGGTGAGCAACTAACCATTCATCAACTCGATCCATTAAGAATAATACTTCAATACCTTTCTTGCGGAATATTTCGAGATGCGGACTATTTTTGCACGCATTAAATGTTTCTGCTGTCACGTAATAAATTTTATCTTGGTCAGGTTTCATACGACTGACATAATCAGTCAGTGAAACGGCCTGATCTGGAGTATCGTTGTGAGTCGACGCGAACCGGAACAATTTAGCGACTTTCTCGCGATTTTCGAAATCTTCAGCAGGCGCTTCTTTAAGCACATTTCCAAATTGCTCCCAGAATTCCTTATATTTCTCTGGTTCATTCGTTGCAATACCTTCCAAAAGATCCAAGATACGCTTAGTGCAAGCTGTTTTAATTTGATCAATCACCTTATCACTTTGCAATAATTCACGTGATACGTTCAACGGCAAATCATTGGAATCTACAATACCTCGTACAAAACGCAAGTAGCTCGGCAGTAAATGTTCTGCATCATCCATAATAAATACACGTTGCACATATAATTTGAGACCATGTCTCGATTCTCTATTGAATAAATCAAAGGGTGCTCTTTTAGGAATAAATAAAAGACTGGTGTAATCAAGACGACCTTCTACTTTATTATGAGCCCAGGCTAATGGCTCAGCAAAATCGTGCGAAATATGGCTGTACAATTCTTTGTACTGCTCATCGGTAATTTGCGATTTAGGTAAGGTCCAAAGCGCTTTTGCTTGGTTGACGACTTCTTCTTCAAGCCGTTTTTCAGGTTTTTCACCTTCTTTAGCATCATCAGAAGCTACTTCAACTTCACGATCCATCACGATAGGTAATAAAATATGATCAGAATATTTTTTGATGATGCTTCTCAGTCTATATCCATCTAAGAATTCATCTTCATCTTTTTTGAGATGTAATACGATTTCAGTGCCTCGCTGAGGACGATTGATATATTCCATTGTGAATGTACCCTGTCCATCGGATTCCCAACGTACACCTTGGTCATGCACTAAACCTGCACGGCGAGTTAACACAGTTACTTTGTCTGCAACAACGAATGCAGAATAAAATCCCACACCAAATTGACCGATCATTTGTCGATCTTTGGCTTGATCTTTTGTGAGATTGTTCAAGAATTCTCGTGTTCCTGATTTTGCAATCGTACCAATATTAGCGATAAGCTCGTCGTGGCTCATACCAATTCCGTTATCTCGGAGGGTGATTGTTCGTGCATTTTTGTCAAAGTTTACCCAAACTTTCAGATCAGTATCACTTTCCAGTAATGCAGGATCGGCGATAGCTTCGAATCGCAGTTTATCTGCAGCATCTGAAGCGTTTGAGATTAATTCTCGCAAAAATATTTCTTTATTACTGTAAAGTGCATGTGTTACTAAATGAAGCAATTGTTTTACTTCGGCTTGAAAACTCATGGTTTCCATTGGGCTAATCTCCTCAATATGTTTAATACCATAGGCCACTCATGATGAGCACTGCCATCTGTGATATACTCCGTGCGGCCATAATTTGCGGAATTTTGGCGCCTAGCGATGGGTCATCTTGATGCTTTTAAATGGGGCGCATAGTTATTCATATGTAACACATTTAAAAGCATCAAGATGGCTCGTCGATGGGATGCCAAAAACCACAAATTATGACCGTGCGGAGTATAGATAGGGGCAGAAAGATAAATTTCAAGACTAGATAAAGCCCTTTTGCTTATCTTCAGATAATACTGGATCGCCACGCTTCGCTCGCGATGACTGAGTTTGGAGAGACGTAAATTGCTTTGATGGAGAAAGATAGCGCTTTGAAAAATGCAGGATAGATTAGGAAGAGGGATTCCTGCCGCAGCAGGGACCCCGAATTCTCCCCATTGACTCATCTTAGTGAGTAAAACATCAAAAACCCTTAACCGGGAGATGCTGTCTTAGTCTTTGAGCAACGCCTCATTGATGCCATTTTCAAGCAACATATCTCGCAACTTTCGCATGGCTTCGAACTGAATTTGTCGTACTCGTTCGCGTGTGAGGTGAATATTCTTCCCAACTTCCTCGAGGGTTTCACGCTCATAACCTCTTAAACCGAAACGGCGGGAAATCACTTCACGCTGCCTTTCAGTCAAATAATTTAAGAGCTTATCAAGTTTAGTGGATAAATCTTGACTCAATAATAAATTCTCTGGATCATGATTATCGTCATCGGGCATGAGTTCCACAAGCGATTTATCGCCGTCACTAACAGGAACATCGATGGATGAAACGTCGCGTTGCAAGTCCATAATGCGACGAATATCGCCCAAAGGTTTATCAACCATTGTAGCGATTTCATCCGAAGTTGGCTCATGATCTAATTTCTGAGTCAGTGATCGTGCTGCGCGTAAATAAGTATTAAGTTCCTTCACAATATGAATAGGCAATCGAATGGTGCGACCCTGATTCATGATAGCTCGTTCAACAGTTTGACGAATCCACCACGTTGCATAGGTCGAAAAACGGAATCCTCGTTCTGGATCATATTTTTCAACAGCATGCATTAATCCTAAATTACCTTCTTCAATCAAATCTAAAAAGGCCAAACCACGCCCCAAATAGCGACGTGCAATTTTAACGACTAATCGAAGATTGGCTTCGATCATACGTGCTCGTGCTTTTTTATTACCCCGTTTGATCTGACGAGCCAGTTTGATTTCATCTTCATGAGTCAACAAATTAGCGAAACCAATTTCGTTGAGGTAGATTTGAGTTGGATCAAGACCGGCATAGGATGTCTCAGCTTTTTCAGGAATTTCCTGAACTTCTAACGGAGTGTCATCAGATGAAATTGAATCGGAATCGATTATTAAATCAGCGTCTATTTCTGATTCAATTTTAAATTCCCTATCAGACAATTGAATATCCATAATTTTCCCATCCTTGGTAAATTTCACTTTCTTTGGCATTACTGCCTCCTTGCAGTCCACAGTGCTCGGTTGAAAAAATCCTTTTCTCTAACGCAAGTACTGTATTGGGTTAATGGGCTTGCCATCGCGACGGATCTCAAAGTGCAACATCACTTGACCTGATGGTGCTCGCCCCATTAAGGCGATATCTTGACCCGCTTTGACCTGTGCTCCTTCGGAAACCATCAACTCACTATTATGAGCATAAGCACTTAAATAACTTGCATTATGCTTAATAATGATAAGGTTACCGTAACCTCTTAAACCAGATCCGCTATAAACAACGGTTCCTGATTCGCTGGCTTTGACAGGCTGGCCATACTGACCAGTAATATCAAGTCCTTTATTACCCAGCTGACCTTCGGAAAAGTGTCCAATTATCTTTCCTTGGGTCGGCCACGAAAAGAAGTGTACAGATTTTTTTGTAAAAATCAAGTCTTTTTTTGTATGTTGTTCGTTTATTTCATTAACTGGCCTACCTGAGTCATAAATTTGGGTCGTTTTTTGTGAATTTATTCCATTTGCTGAAATAGCTGGAATCCGCGTGGTGCCTGGTGTTGGCAGTTGCAAGGTATCTCTAGACTCATGGTTTAGATTTGATGTGTTATGCCTTGATTTAAATGATAATTTTTTTTCATATTGAGGAGGTGATAACCTCGCAAATTGAGGGGCCTCCATTTCGAAAGAATGATTTTTTGATGACTTTATAGAATACTGTGCAAGTGAATGTGGTTTTTCCAGTTTTGCAAATTTCTGTGTCGGTAATTTGACTCGCAGAACCTGTCCAGTACGAAGAGAATACGGAGCTTTTAAACGATTCATGCTTGCTACTTGACGATAATCAAGATCAGAAGCCCAAGCGATTGAATAGAGTGTATCCCCTTTTTGGACTCGATACTGTTCAGTGCTGATTGTTTCTATACGTGAATAGTTCACAACCGGTGCTTCATCTTCTGAAGTTGCACAACTATTCAGAGAAGTTACTAGAAATAAAGTTAGTAATATTCTGATTTTAAACATAAAAATATTTCCAAAAAGATTAATGCTAGCCTGGCTATGATGTAGTTACATAAACTGAATATGAGATTATCTTAATATGAAGTATAAGCTAACACCGAGAATAATCACACTCCATCCAGCGATATCAACATAACGTCGAAAAACAGTATCCATTCGTGGTCCGCCCCATCGCATTAATGTAGCCACTAAAAAGAATCGAGCACTTCGCCCTATGAGGGAGGCTACAACAAAAGGCAAAATAGCCATTTGAAGAGCGCCGGCTGCTACAGTAAACAGCTTGTAAGGAATCGGTGTGAACGCAGCAACAAACATGGCCCAAAATCCCCAATGATTGAACCAAAGCTGTGCGGTATGATAAGCCTGCTCATACCCTACTTTCACAATAACCGGATAAATGAGTTCGAAGCAGAAGAATCCAATTAAATAGCCGAATAGACCACCCAGTGTTGACATAAGGGCAGTGATGCCTGCATAACGCCAAGCCATGTGCGGTTTCGATAGCGACATAGGTGCTAGCATTAGATCTGGGGGTAAGGGGAAAAATGAGGCCTCAGCAAAACTGAGTCCTGATAAATAATAGACAGCATGACGATGGGTAGACCAATGCATGACGCGATCGTAAATTTTTGAAAATAATTTCATTGGCCATACTCCGTATCCAGTTATACTCACAAGTGCTCTTACAACACTAAATTTATGCTATCTAGGTTAAACAGAATCTTTGATTTTCTTGAATTTACCCACCCAGTTTGAAACCTGGTCAAATGCTTGATAATGGGTCAAATCGATTTTAAGCGGTGTGATAGAAACTTTGTTATGCATCACCGCATGAAAATCCGTACCCGGTCCGTCATCGCGTACAGGTCCAGCAGGACCTACCCAGTACACTTCTTTACCCCGTGGATCTTGGGCTCGAACCATGGGCTCTGCAGCGTGTCGAGATCCCAATCGGGTAACTTCATAACCTTCCAGCTCTTCATAAGGAATATCGGGTACGTTCACGTTTAAAATGGTATCGGTAGGCAGAGGATCCGAAAGAACGTTTTGTACCAGCGTTTTAGCCACTCGCCCCGCTGTTTCATAATGACGGCAATGATCCCCATACAAGGATATCGCAATGGCTGGCAATCCTAAAAAACGGCCTTCTATGGCTGCTGCCACGGTTCCTGAATAAAGAATATCATCACCCAAATTAGAACCTTCATTTATTCCTGAAACGACCATCAATGGAAGCTCTTCTAATAAGCCCGTTAATGCCAGATGCACACAATCTGTAGGCGTTCCCTCAACACTGACGGATCCGTTTTCAATGGTTTTGATTCGAATCGGTGAATCCAGGGTCAAAGAATTACTGGCTCCACTACGATTTCGGTCAGGTGCAACAATAATGATTGCTGAGAGCTCGCGTATGTGATCCGCCAAAACGGATAACCCTCTGGCGTAAACACCATCGTCATTACTTAATAAGATTTTCATAAGGACCCTTTAAAGACAAATGTGAAAATGAACTGACAATTTACGATTAGCTTGAGGGTAATGTCAATGAACACTTGTATCTAACAACCGTTCACGTTTAACATTAGATACCAGGCATTGTGGTATCTTCATTCTAAGCCAATATAAAGGAGTAATCATGAAAATAAAACGCGCATCATCTCCGAGGAATACCAAAGGTGGCGGATTACAGCCCGCATCATTATCAGAATTTCTCTCTATCATTCCTGATTTGTTACCTCTGTTACCCAATGATCAAATCGATAACGAAGCACAGGATGCTGAAGTTGCTTCATTAAACAATTTTGATTTCCGAGATAAAAAAACAAAGAAAATGGATCAGAGCAATAAAGAAATTAAACCGACTACCCTCACTATTTATAATAAGAAATTTTCTGATTTGTACAGGATCGGCACTTTTATTTATGCAGTAAAAGACCCCGTTGCAGGGTTATCTCATTTTGGTGATTTGTTATTTGTCATGATGAATCCGAACCGATTATTTGAAAGTCGGAATACAGTTTCAGAATCGCCAAGAGGTAATTCTCAAATAAAAGAAATCAATCAGAGAGCATTAAGTAAAGCAAATAATTTACTTGAGATTGGTGGATTAGACTACATGAAAGCGTGTTTTGAACATGCACGTGATCAAGCAGAGGGTCAAATGCCTATTTTGATTGTGCTTGGAGAACAGGTTGAAGGTCGGGATGTCAATTGTGAGCCTTATGAGTGTCGTAATTTTGTTGTTTGTTGTGATAGAGAAAACAATGTACATCAATACACAACAACTCAATTAGCTGCTAGAAGCGGTGTTCCTGCTGAAGTAGAAATCTTTCATATCAATATGAAGGCATTTGAAAATGCTCAAATCGAATCAGCTGACATAGAAAAAATTTACGATATTTATAAGATTTCCATAGGATATCACTGCCCAAGACCGTTATTAATACATTGCACCGACGGAATGGATCGTTCCGGTGGTCTTGCTCTAGCATTTCAATTGCTCCACAACTGGGGGCGAATTTTTACTAGCTTGAGTGCATCTGAAATTGTCGAGAATATCATTCGCGAGCATGAGGCCATGCAACAGCAAAGAGGTCCTGGCTTTTGCACAGCCGCTGCTAAACGAATTCATGGTGCTGTACTCCTGGCGAGTATTATGAAAGCCGTACAAAAGGCGAAAGAACTCATAGAAAGGAATGAACAGCTCGCTCCAACATTATTCGGCAAAGATTACCTTCAACAAATTTATATTTTAGAGGAAATGGGCAATGAAGAAGAATCCGAATTATATAAAATCTTAAAAGCGCGCCTTGCTCTTGAGAGGCTCTATTTTGAAGAATTTGCGCCGGAAATAAATCATCCACAGGTAGACATGTTCATTATTGATTCAATTTTAAATGAAGAACTACTATCAGTTAAGGATACTGAAAAAGACGGTTTAGATCAAAGACATCTCTATATAAAAATGAATTATAAGAATAAAAGCTTTAATGGTGAAGCAATTAAAAGTTTAGTCAGCTTAAAATGCGATGTAGAGCTTTATACAATTACTCGGAAAATTAATAGTGAAATAGCATTAATTGAAGATTCTTCAGACCAACAAAATATTTCAGGAAAGATGTCTAAAATTGACGTATCAGATGAAAATAAATATCTCAGACTCAAGAGAAAAAAAATTGTGCACCAAGAAATTCAAGTCATGAAACTCTATGCCACTCTGGATGCTATGATCTCAGAATTTCCAGATGCATCTATTGATTCAATCGTGGGTGATTATTTTTCACTCAAAAAGACTTTAACTCAAAATTTTAAAGAAGCGCTATTTACAGAACCCAATGTTAAAAAAATAGAGAATCTTGTCCGACGATTAGAACATTTTCAAAAAAAATTAAGTGAGCTGAAAAATCAAGAAAGGGAGCTATCAAATGTTGGGGAAAAAACGAGGGTCGGTAGTCTGAGACTTCCTACCTCTCCTCGATCTAGGAGAGGATCTCTTTTTGGCGGTGATCTGAGACAAAGTCAAACTCTTCCTACGATAGCAGCTCCTCAAGATGAGCCACCTTCAACTTCTCCAAGATCAAAACTCAGTGGCCTTCTATCTCTATCCCCTAAAGGTTCACGACGTGGGTCAAGAGTAGTTCCACCACCTGAACAGGCAGATAGCGATACCAAAAGTAAAACTGATGATGGAGCATTGATGTCTACATCACAAGATCATTCACTTACCCAAAGTGGTAGCATTGGTCGGTTTTTTAAGAAAATCTCTCCTAGAGGCTCTCGCAGAGGATCAAAACTTATTAATTCATTTGATCAGGATGAAGCTACCACATCCTCTGCGAGAGTTCTACCTACTGATGAAACACCTCCACCTATTGTTCAGACTGAAGAATTTAGACAGGCTCTAGCAGATCTCGCTAAAGCACAAGAAGTTTCAGCGCGCGTAGAAAGAAAATTCACGCTTTCTCCACGTGCAGGTAGAAAACAGGAACCGCCTGCACAAAACAGGAGAATAAGTCTTGCTGCTGATGATGATGTTGATATAGGTGATCAAATATCAAAAGATCTTTCAGACCTTGGATTCTAACAGGACAACGGCATGAGCAGCCATTGCCTCACCTCTTCCGATTTCTCCCACACCATCGTGAGTGGTAAATTTTATGCTGATATTTTCAATGTTGATATTTAATATTGCAGCAATATTCGATCGCATTTTCTCTCGATACGGCGCTAATTTTGGTGCTTGCGCAATTAACGTGACATCTATATTTCCAACATGGAAATTTTTTTCCAACAATAATTGAAAAATAAATTTCAATAATTCTAAACTTGATACACCTTTGAAACGAGGATCTGTATCAGGAAAGTGAGATCCTAAATCTCCGAGTGCAAGAGCACCCAATAACGCATCTCCGATAGCATGAAGTACAACATCGGCATCGGAATGTCCTAAAAGACCACGTTCAAAAGGAATTTCGACCCCACCTAAAATTAATGGACGGTCTTCAACTAAACGATGAATATCATAGCCTATTCCGATGCGCGTCATATAATCTCCAATATTGCCGTATGAAAAAATATCATAATTCTTCCTTGATTTTATGTTCGTGAATATTTACAGAAGATGTTAATATTTTTTTCATCATCTCATAATCTTCTACAGTGGTTACTTTAAAATTATCACTCCTTCCCAATACCATTATTGGTTGATATCCGGAATTAGCTATCGCGGAAGATTCATCAGTCACCATTTGATTGTTATTGATACATTGTTTTAAACTCGATAATAAAAGTTCATAACGAAACATTTGTGGAGTAAATGCACGCCAAATTCCTTCACGAGAACTATTTTCTTGAATCTCATTTTCATGATTCACATGCTTTAAACTATCAGAAACCGGGCATCCTAATATTCCACCCACGGGATGATCAGCAACTGTTTCAATTAATTTATTTAAATCTTCGATTTTGAAATTAGGCCGTGCAGCATCATGTACCAATATCCAATCTTGAGGAGCCGCAATAGTAGATAAGGATTCAAGTCCTCGAATAACAGATTCATAACGCTCTGCTCCGCCTTCAACCACAGAAATTTTCGGATGCCGAGCAATGCTCAATTGCGAAAACCATTGATCATATTTTGAGAGGACGACGACTATGCTTTCAATATGTTGAGAGATCAAAAAGGGTTCTAGAGACATTTCTATGAGTGTTCGGTTGGCTATAGGTAAATATTGCTTGGGTGGGTTGCTACCCATTCGTTGACCTACACCTGCTGCTGCAATAATACAAAAGTAACGATGTTTTTGATAATTCATTAATGAATGTCCTCGAGGGAAAGGGGTCAAGTCTAAATTAATTGATTAATTAATGAATGTAGTATAGTCAAACCTATAATTAATCAATTAATTTAGACTTGACCCCTTTCCTACGTTTCCTAATCGATCACTTGATAAAATACTTCATCTTCTTTAATCATACCCAGTACTGTGCGAGCATGTTCTTCTATGGCTTCCCCGCCTTCACGTAAATCGTCAACTTCAGCCGCTAATACTGCATTGCGTTTAGCAAGACCGCCATTTTGATCATCAGCCGATGCAATTTGTCGTTTAATTTCAAATAGTTGGCACAAACTACTAGGGCCTAACCATAATTGATACTGCATGCTAACGAGTAGCACAAATAGTGCAACAGAAAGCGCCTTTGACGTCGAATTAAGCACAGAACAATCCCTGTCATCTCTTAAAAGGACGATAATTATGAATCCAAAATAAATTCACGTCAACTAAAATCGAATACTTAAGAAAGCAACTCTTGTTTAACACTGAATAATGAGAAAAAGTTGAGCCCCTTATGCTGAACTGCTCGAATGTTTCGTAAATACAGAATTTCCCGCATACTCAGAAGAATCTTGTAAAGCCTCTTCAATTCTTAGTAATTGATTGTATTTAGCGATGCGATCTGTACGACAAAGGGAGCCAGTTTTGATCTGTCCCGCATTCGTCGCTACGGCCAAGTCAGCAATAGTCACATCTTCAGTTTCACCTGAACGATGAGATATAACTAGTTGATAATTATTAGATTTTGCAATTTCTACCGTTTTTAATGTTTCTGTTAAAGTACCGATTTGATTTAATTTGATCAAAATCGCATTGCCTATAGACCGATCGATTCCCTGCTGTAAAATTTTCGGGTTCGTTACAAAAATATCATCACCGACTAATTGAATTTGATCGCCTAAACGTTCGGTCAACAACTCCCAACCTGTCCAATCATTTTCTGCCATCCCGTCTTCAATACTAATAATCGGATATTGACGCACCCATGCTTCCAAATAATCCACGAAATTCTCTGAAGTTAAGGTTAATTGCTCCGAACGTAGATGATAATGCCCGTCTCGGTAAAATTCAGAGCTGGCAACATCTAAGGCTAACGATAGATCAGAACCTGCACTAAATCCGGCTCGCTCAATGGCAGCCAAAATAAACTCGATGGCTGAAGCGTTAGAAGGCAAAAACGGCGCAAAGCCTCCCTCATCACCGACTGAAGTTGCCAAACCACGTTGTTTGAGTTCCGATTTTAGAACATGAAACACTTCTGCACCCCAGCGTAGTGCTTCTTTAAAACTAGGCGCACCATGAGGAACAATCATAAACTCTTGAATATCAACATTATTATCAGCGTGAGCACCACCATTAATGACGTTCATTAAGGGAACGGGTAGTCTCATCGGTGTATTGCCGCCCAGATAAGCATACAAGGGTAAATCTTTTGCAGCAGCGGCTGCGTGAGCCACTGCAAGCGAAACAGCTAGAATCGCATTCGCACCTAAACGTTCTTTATTTTCTGTACCATCAAGATTGATAAGTAATTGGTCAATGCCTTTTTGATCACTAACATCCGCACCCAGCAATGCTTCTTGAATCTCAAAATTGATATGATTCACAGCGGTAATGACTCCCTTCCCGCCGTAGCGTTTCGCATCGCCGTCACGAAGTTCAAGCGCTTCTTTAGAACCGGTAGAAGCCCCTGAGGGAACACTTGCTCGGCCAGAAATGCCATTCGTTAGTTCTACCTCGCATTCAATGGTAGGGTTTCCTCGTGAATCAAGAATTTCACGTCCGTGCACTTTACGAATGACAGCAGTCATAATAATCTCCTTAAACCACCTCTAACATTGGGGATTTCTTCACGATTTGATCAATTTCTAGTAATGAACTGAGCAAATCTTCCATTTTGGCTAAAGGCCAAGAATTGGGCCCATCGCTTAATGCTTCATCTGGATTGGGATGTGTTTCCATAAACAATCCAGAAATTCCGACAGCTACCGCTGCTCTTGCCAGAATAGGAATAAATTCGCGTTGACCGCCCGTGGAAGAACCTTGTCCTCCCGGTAATTGTACAGAATGAGTCGCATCAAAAACCACAGGACACTGAGTATCACGCATAATAACCAATGAACGCATGTCTGAGACTAAATTGTTATAACCAAAACACGCGCCTCGTTCACACACCATCATTTGCTGATTACCGGCTGCACGCATTTTTTCGACAACATTTTTCATATCCCAAGGCGCTAAAAATTGCCCTTTTTTGATATTCACAGGCAAGCCTTGTTGCGCAACCCTTTGCATAAAATTGGTTTGTCTACATAAAAAAGCGGGTGTTTGGAGTACATCGACCACTGAAGAAACTTCCTCCAACGGTGTATCTTCATGAACATCCGTGATTACGGGTACATTAAAAGTTGATTTGACTTTGGATAATATAGCCAAGCCCTGCTCTATTCCTACGCCTCGGTAGCTAGTATGCGATGTCCTATTGGCTTTATCGAAAGAAGCTTTAAAGATGAAGGGGATATGTAATTTTTTGGTGAGCTCTACTAACGTTCCCGCCGTATCCATGATGAGCTGTTCACTTTCAATAACACACGGACCAGCAATAAGAAAAAATGGCATATTTAAGCCAACATCAAAACTTAAAAGTTTCATAGTGTTCCGATTACACAGTTAAAGTCGGAGGCAGGTATCAATTGAGGCCAGGCATGCACCTCTCACATGTGACGCCGTTATGTATAACTTTCCTACTAAGTGATGTCTGAATAGTACTTGTTATCAATAATGATTATTGTCTTTTTTTGGAATTTTTTCATCAAATAGTTTAATTAGTAGTGCCTGTTATTTTTCCAAAATATTTTCGGAGCTGCTCCTTATAGTATGACTACAGTTAGATTAGAGAAAGCCTCATCAGCTTGAAGTTTCGCTTGTTTTAATTTTCATCTGCTAGACATGAAAGAGCTTTGTTGTATGCAATAAGATAATTTTCGTAATGCTGCATTAATTCTCTATCATCAGATAATAGATTTCGCACCAACGATGAGCCGCTGTTTTTAGTAAGATTTGGAGTATCGACTGAAAGGTCATTAAGAGAGCGGGAAGTCGCGATAACAGACTGTTTGAGTGAACTTGCATTTGAAAATAGGCTGAATAATCTTTTATTAATCATAATTTATGTCCTTGTAATAATATGTAATTTATTTTGTTTGGGAATATGAAGAGCAATACAAAGTTGAGCATAGTTGAAGTTACTATCAATATCAAAAGGTGATCTTACGTTTCCATTAACAGCAGGCGCAATAATAATCGAAATAAAGTGACGAGATATCAAATCGAGACCAGCCATGCACCCCTCACATGACGGGGTCTCTACCCCATTTTAACTTCTATTTTCTGGTGTTGTGTCTTGCACGCATTCACGAAGCTGATAAAAAGAGGATGTCCATCGCGTCTCAATTCGGTAGAGAAGAGCGGCTAATTTTCCTTGAATTATAAGTGTGGAGAAAATTCTTGTTCTACACATAGCACGTCTTTGTAAGGCAGAAATTCGTAGGTGCAAATTGGTTGGTTCCTATCATCTGGTATAACAGAATAATATTTATTTTCGATTTTCACACACGGATCTGTGAAATTCGGCATTTTAAAAATGTTGATAACCGACCATGTACCATATTGGAACAATATTGCACGTGCCCCCTGTAATGAATAACATATAGTCCTCTCTCATGAAGCCAGCAAACCTACCATGGATTGAGGTCACAATGGCGTGCTTTTGCTGATCAATTAAAATACTGTTCCTAAAGCCATCTCCCAAACTGAGAATCACATAAATATCATCGACTATAATTAATTTATGTGGATATAAAAGCCCTTTTTTGGGCGGAGATTTCTCTGTAATATCTATTTGATACATGCAGAGCTGTTGAGAGGTTAAGATATCTGTAGTTGTCAATTCAAGAAATCTTAAATTATCTTTATGAATTATTTGGGAGGAAAAAACTATTTGTTTATTGTTTGATATAACTCTAGCACCCATACCAGTCCATTTATATGATTTGGTAAGCTTAAATGTATTTCTGTCTAAAATTTGCACATAGTCCCCCCATTCACTCAGACCTCCTTGTAAATTTTTAGAATACGTTAATTTTTTCTCAGTACTTATTATGCAGATCTGATTATTAGCTACTGACCAAATCTTATTAATGTCATTTTGTTGATATCCTAGTTGCGTTGGTTTTGGTGTGTGATCATTAGCTTTAATGATTGTGTTATTTTCTATACGCCAAAACAATACTGTAGCTGGTGCTCCTCCTTGAGGATGAACTGTGACGAAACAATCCTTATCGATAGAATGAATACGAACATGATTTCTTAAATCATCTGCTTTATATGAATCAGAGTGAGAAATTAATGACTCTGATAAAATTTTCTGATCAGGGAGAGATAAAAGTCTAACTCGGATTCTATTCGGACCTTTTTTATTGAAATCTTCTAATACAATTAATTTATCATCAAAAAGCAATTTATCAATAATATTAAGATTCAAGCTATCGTACTTTGTTAACGAAGGTTCTGCCTTTAAATCAATAACGTGACATAGTTCGCAAATTTCAAAAAATTGCTTTAAAAACTGCGGATCCTTACAATTATTAACAATTTGCAATGAAGACATTTTTCCATGATTTTCAAGGTATGGATCAGAACCAGCTGATAGCAAAGCTTTACAAATTTCAACTGATTTATTCCATACTGCAAAATGTAATGGCGTGTTGCCTTTATTATCTCTGAGCCTTGGATTTGCTTTGCATTCAAGTAAAGCAATAACAGCAGGCTTGTTTACTCCAGCAGCCGCATGGTGCAGAGGTGTTTTTCCAGCTAAATCCGGAGCGTTGACACTATCAACCCCTAAAACTTGGATAGTTTCTCTTAGTAGATCACAGTTATCAGAGTATTTAGCAAGATAAAAAATATTCTTTAGTGGCAATTTAGATAAAGCGATAATCTTAAATTTTAAGTATCCTAGAGGGTTTTGCATACCAAAGTCGAAAGGGAAATTTGGATAATATTTCTGAGAACATCCTTTAAGGCTCATTAATATATATTCAACTATGGGGTGAGTTTCTAATGGATGTTCAATCGAATCTAACGACGGTATCAGCTCTGCTTTGAGCTTTTGTTCAATAACAGATTTTAGTACATCTATCGCGACATCTATATTTGAAAAAAGTAGATTCCATTTGTGTTTTGCTTCTTCTTCGTTTGCGCAAGCTTCTAAAATCTTATTAAGTTGAGCAGAGCTAAATAGGAATAAATCATGAGGAGTTTCATTGGTAATGAAAGCTTTAAACAATGGATCATTAAACGAAGATTTTGGAAATGCCCATTTGCAAAATGTTTTTAACACTGCAAGACTAGCATCCAACTTCAATTTAATATCTGCTGATTGAGGTGACTTTGACCAAATATAACCGTTTTCTTTTAACTCATTAATACTATCACGATATCGCTTTAGTAATTTTTCAAAAATACTTGATGATTGCTGAAGTTTTGAAACAAAATCTATTATCTTCAGTCCATTTTGAGACAACATCATTAGATCATTATTACCATTCGATAAAATATCATTTTGGCCATTCCATATGTATTTTACCAACATTAAACCGTAACAGGCTTCAGCCCAAACTCGATAATTTGGAAGATCACGTGGAAAATTAAATGAACACATTTTGCCTAGGTATAATGAAAAATACTGAATATTTCGTGATATATCTATACAAGAAAATTCTTGACTTAATTTTAGATCGCTAAAATCATTTAAGGCTGATGACTCTGGCCCAACAAGTATTTTATCATAACATGTGGTTAAACCGAATACCATAAAACGATTCACTAGTGGATCTAAATTCTGGTTAGTTAATCTATTTTTTCGCTTAATATTGGTTTTTAACTCATCAATATAATCTTTTAGTCCGTTGTATTTTTGATTGAATAGTATGTCACGACCAAGATTGTAATTAGCATTAGTTTTAATATCGATACGTTCTAAGTATGTTTTTGCCATAACTTCTATATCAATTAGTGATTGATGAATCTTTGTGAATTCATCCATTACTATTTTATGATGGCTTGCAATCATTTGATATACATTTTGAAATAATACACGATTCTCAGATCTAAATTCATCTATTTTTTTAGATAATTCTTGAATTTCGAATTGTACTATTTGCCATTCAGAAGGTTGTTCTTCCCACATTAAACTTAGCAGATTAGGTATACATTGCCCAATATTTAAAATATGAGGAGCCAATGTTATTAAACTTACTCCGGCTTTGATAAGCTCTAAAATTATTGTCCCTTCTTTTGCAAAAGTCAGTCCGGTATTGGATATTACACTGAATTGTCTAGCCTTTTTAGGGTCATGTAAGGCTATGAACTGAGTGATTACGTTACATGCATGATTCAAGATTTGGTATTTTTGTTCAAATTTTTCTTTTTGAATATTATTGTGAAGAGCTTGATTGGATAGTAAGTTTAATTCTTGACTATACATATTTACAAGAGAGTTTATATCTTGCTCTGTAAGGTTGTCCGGATTAATACGAATTGCGAAAAATTTTCTAATTTTGTTTTGTATCTCCAATCTATCTTCGACAGTGATTGATCCGCCGAGCGCGACACGGTTTCGCAGTATGTCGCAATGCGCTTCGATTTCTGCTAAAACTCCCTTAGCTTCGATTGCATTTTTTTCCGAAATAACATTTCTAGCCGCTTCACCTAGTGGGAGTATTAAATTTACAACATATTTAACTCTTTTGAGGAATGCTTTTCCTGTTTCTTTAATAGTCTGATCTGGATCATTATATAATGATGTGAAGTAAGCTTTTAATTGAAGAACGTCTTCTAACGTAGAACAAATGTCGTTGAACGCTTGAACATCACTTTCCATATCTGGATTAGGAGGGCAAGGCATTAGATATTCTGGACGAATAGTTCTTGAATTTTGTTGCATTTTTTTGAACAAATCGACAGCTGAGGTCTGCAGAAAGAATCCTATACTTAAAGACCTATCAATGATATCCAAATTGGGAGGGGCCCAAGCGATGATATCATCTGGAGCAAGTCCATCTGAAAAATTTAATGGGAAGTAATAAGAAATTTGCTGGTCTTCATCGTTTATGGGTGGTCTTTGCATAAAAATCCCTTTTGGATAAAGTTAAGAACACTGGGGCTCAACTTATAAAAAACTACATCGTTAGTTTCCTAATGTCAACTAAATCTTATTCTAGGAATCAACGTTAGATAAAACATGTTTACATCGGCTTGTTAAGCTATACAAGCACGGACTTAAACAGAAAAAAATCTCATATTAATCTGTTATATGCTCCAACATACGCGAAGGTTTAATCTATCATTAGGTTTAGCTTTGAGTAATTTATTTTGCTGCACTCAGTTGGATATCTACTTCTTGCTGAGATTTACACGCATTTACGAAGCTGATAAAAAGAGGATGTCCATCGCGTGGATTCGAGGTAAATTCAGGGTGAAATTGAACACCAATAAACCAAGGATGATCAGCTAATTCAATCGTTTCAACTAATCCATCTTCCAGCGATTTTCCTGAAATAACTAATCCAGCTTTTTCAAGTTGGGGAACATATTTCGCATTCACTTCATAGCGGTGACGATGACGTTCTGCAATTTGAGTTTTCCCATAAATTTTTGCCATCAAAGAATTAGGCTGGAGAGTGCACGGTTGAGCGCCTAAACGCATAGTCCCACCTTTTGAACTTGTTTCAAGGCGACGTTCTTTAACGCCACCTTCACTCCACTCTGTGACTAACGCCACAACAGGATTGGGTGTGTCGGATACGAATTCTGTGCTATTTGCATCGGGTAAATTCACTTTATGACGAGCATATTCAATAATGGCAATTTGTAAACCTAAACAAATTCCTAGATACGGAATTTTATTTTCACGAGCATAACTAACGGCGAGCAATTTACCTTCAATACCTCTATTTCCAAAACCACCCGGTACTAAAATGCCATCAACATTTTTCAGCCAATAATCAGCCCCCTGCTTTTCAATTTGTTCGGCATCGACATAAATCAGATTCGCTTTGGTTTTGGTATGAATTCCCGCATGAATGATTGCTTCGATTAATGATTTATACGAATCAGTCAGTTCTGTGTATTTACCTACCATAGCAATAGTCACAGAACTTTCAGGATTTTTATGGGCTTCTACCACACGGTCCCATTCACTCAAATCAATTGCACCTGCTGTGATACCTAATTTTTTCACCACAAGATCACCCACACCTTGCGCTTGTAGCATCTTTGGAATTTCGTAAATGGATTGAACGTCAACTAAGGAAATCACCGCTCTTTCTTCAACATTCGTAAATAACGCAATTTTTCTGCGCTCATTCGCAGGGAGAGGACGTTCTGATCGGCAAAATAAGAAATCAGGTTGAATACCAATGGAACGTAATTCTTTGACAGAATGCTGCGTGGGTTTTGTTTTCATTTCACCGGCTGTGGGAATATAAGGTACCAACGTTAAGTGTAAATACAGCGTATTTTCTACGCCTAGCTCCACGCGCATTTGACGAATCGCTTCAAGAAACGGCAGTGATTCAATGTCACCAACTGTGCCGCCAATTTCCACTAAAGCCACATCGTAACTATCAGCACCTTCCAGAATTTTTCTTTTAATTTCATCCGTAATATGAGGAATAACTTGAATCGTTGCACCGAGATAATCGCCACGACGTTCTCGTTCAATCACATTTAGATAAACGCGACCGGTCGTAAAATTATTGGCTTGAGTCATTTTTGTACGAACGAATCGTTCATAATGTCCTAGATCGAGATCGGTCTCAGCTCCGTCATCCGTCACAAACACTTCACCGTGTTGGAATGGGCTCATAGTGCCAGGATCAACATTGATATAGGGATCGAGTTTGATGAGAGTGACTCTCAATCCTTGAGCTTCAAGGAGAGCACCTAATGAGGCAGAAGTCAGGCCTTTACCTAAAGACGAAACAACACCACCCGTAACGAATATAAACTTAGTCATCGACTGAACTCCGGTTGCAACTGATTCTAAATAATACTAAATAACCGGGATTTCATATTAGCAACTCTCTAGCGTAATCACAATGAAAAAAACATAAACTTTTTCAGTCAATCCAGGTTTTAAGCCATCACATACACAAGAACGTTAGAATCAGCCTACTGACAGACAGAACTTCCTTAGGGTTATGAGTAAATGCACCTAGAGCATTTTCATTGACCCTGGCGACCATCTGATGTAATACTAATAGCCCTTTAACTCAAAATTTTGGTACACGATGACTCGAATAGTGGACGAACGCTCACAGCCAGGATTCCTTGCTTGGTTAATGTGGGCACTTGGGGCGCTTTTTTACTGCTACGAATTTTTCTTACAAGTTTCCCCAAATGTCATGGTCAAAGACCTTATGTTGGCCTACAACCTCAGTGCAGCTGAAATGGGCTATCTCTCTACCTCATATTACGTTGCCTATGCCGCGATGCAATTGCCCGTAGGGATATTATTGGATCGATTCGGAACACGTAAACCACTCACCATCGCTGTCTTGTTATGCGCCGTTGGTGCGCTGATTTTCGGCTATTCTCATGTTTTCATTTTAGCGGCTATAGGGCGATTCCTCATTGGATTAGGATCGGCATTTGCTGCAGTCAGCGTAATGCAAATCGCTGCATGTTGGCTTCCACTCAATCGATTTGCATTAATGACCGGTCTCTTGTTAACCATTGGTATGATAGGTGCTTGGAATGGACAGGCTCCTCTAGGCATTCTAATTAATGCGATTGGTTGGCGTGAAACATTATTACTATTCGGTTTCATCGGTTGCGTTCTTGCCATGATTATTTTAATGGTTATCCGTGATAAACCTAGAACCAATCACAGAAAAACATTACAGAAAGAGGGATTTTTCGCTGGGCTAAATCACGTCGTTCATCGACCACAAAATTGGATTGTTGCTCTCTACGGCGGATTAATGTTCTTATCAATTCCAGGTTTTGCAGGATTATGGAGTGTTACATTTTTTAGCCAGTCACATACTATCGATGCTACCACTGCCGCCTTTATTGTTTCGATGATTTTTATTGGATTTGCAGTTGGCGCACCGTTGTTAGGATGGTTTTCTGATCGAATTGAACGTCGTAAACCTCCTATGTATTTCGGTACTATTGGATCATTAATTACTATGTGCGCCATAATTTATGGCCCTCCTCTTTCAACAACGATGTCAAGTTTATTATTTTTTAGTTTTGGATTTTTTTGCAGTGGGTTTTTGCCGGTTTTTTCTGTTGCTCGTGAAGTTAATCCTCCTGAAACTTCTGCGACTACACTCGGATTTATTAATACGCTAAATACGGCTGGCGGAATGATCGCTCAACCATTAATTGGTTATTTACTCGATCTAAATTGGCACGGCCAAATGCAAGATGGTGTGCGATTTTACGATACAAACACTTATCACATTGCGTTGAGTATTTTACCTATTGCAATCGCGCTCTCATTGTTTGTTCTATTTTTTGTTCGTGAAACACATTGTAAAGATGAATATGTGTAACTTTTTTCTGAATATTGCTAATGAGGTCATTCAATGAAATTATTTGTAAAAACACATGGCTGTGCAATGAATGAATACGATTCAAATAAAATGATGGATGTGTTGGGTGCTTCACATCAAGTTACACTCACTGATGATCCAGCACTGGCAGACATTTTATTATTAAATACGTGTTCCATTCGTGAAAAAGCGCAAGAAAAAGTTTTTTCAGAATTAGGCCGCTGGGCAATTTTAAAAGAAAAAAACCCTCATATGATTATTGGTGTGGGTGGATGTGTTGCTTCTCAAGAAGGTCGACGCCATAGCCCAACGAGCGCCTTTTGTTGATATTGTTTTTGGACCGCAAACATTACATCGATTACCGCAACTACTCGACTCCGCTCTAAAATCTAAAAAAGCTGTCGTGGATATTTCTTTCCCTGAAATTGAAAAATTTGATAATTTACCTGAGCCCCGAGCAGAAGGTCCTACAGCACTTGTTTCAATTATGGAAGGCTGCAGTAAATATTGCAGTTATTGTGTGGTTCCTTACACACGTGGTGAAGAAATCAGTCGTCCTTTTGATGATGTGATAGCGGAAATTGTGAGTTTAGGCTGAACAGCGCGTAAAAGAAATCACTTTGCTGGGACAAAATGTCAATGATTATCGCGGAATTATGCATGATGGTGCAATCGCAGATTTGCATTGTTAATTCATTATATTGCTGCGATCGATGGCATTGAACGAATTCGTTTTACCACATCACACCCTTCTGCATTTTATGAAAATTTAATTAATGCCTACGCATTAGAATCTAAACTTGCGAATCATCTCCATTTACCCGTACAAAGTGGTTCTGATCGAATTTTAGCGGCCATGAAACGTGGTTATACCATTTTGGAATACAAAGCAAAAATTCGAAAATTGCGTGAAGTTCGTCCAGATATTTGTGTTTCTTCGGATTTTATTGTGGGATTTCCGGGTGAAACAGACAAAGATTTTGAAGATACATTGAATCTAATTCACGACATTGGCTTTGATACATCCTTCAGTTTTATTTACAGCCGCCGACCCGGCACACCCGCTGCCAATGTACCCGACGATGTTTCTCTAGAAACCAAACAAAAACGATTAGCGATCCTTCAAAATAGGATCTTGCAAAATGCTCATCGCATTAGTGAATCTATGGTGGGTACCGAACAACGTGTACTCGTGACTGGCCCGTCTAAGAAGAGCCCTGACGAGCTCTCTGGGCGCACCGAGAATAACCGCGTTGTGAATTTCAAAGCCCCCTCAGAATTGCTTGGCCAAATGGTGACCTTGAAAATCACTGAAGCACGCCCCAACTCCTTAAGGGGGGAATTATTGGCTCTGGCCTGTTAAGCAGCAGGGCCAGAAATGTGCTATATTTAATGAAAGGTATTATTGAGAGGGATTGGCTACATTGAGCAAATCGCGTAAAACAGAAAGTATTGAACTTACACCCATCGACAATCGGCGTTTAGCTGATTTGTGCGGTCAGTTCGACCAGAACTTAAGACAAATTGAACGCTATCTCGGCGTAGAGATTAGTAATCGCGGACACTCCTTTCATATAATCGGGCCTCCGAAGCCTGTGGCTTTAGCTAAAATAGTGATAGAAAAAATCTACGCTGAAACTCAAAAACCTGGCATTAATAATTCACAAATCTACCTTATTCTTCAAAGTGAAACGAATCAAGTTGAACACCCACTTCAAAAAACGAATCATGATTTAGCGATTCAGACCGGTGAACGCAGTATTCAACCACGCAGTCAAAATCAGTACATCTACGTCGATAATATTTTAAAACACGACATTAATTTTGGAATAGGACCATCGGGTACAGGTAAAACCTATTTAGCTGTGGCAGCTGCCGTCGCTGCACTCGAGAGTGATAAAGTTCGAAGAATTGTACTCGTTCGCCCTGCAGTAGAAGCCGGTGAAAAACTAGGGTTTTTACCCGGTGATATGGCAGAAAAAGTCGATCCTTATTTACGACCTCTTTATGATGCACTTTACGAAATGTTGGGTACAGAACGTACTTTAAAATTTATTGAACATAATATTATTGAAATTGCTCCCTTAGCTTTTATGCGTGGGCGCAGCCTCAACGATGCATTTATTATTTTAGATGAAAGCCAAAATACCACCAAAGAACAAATGAAAATGTTTCTCACTCGGATTGGTTTTGGATCAAAAGTGGTGGTCACCGGCGATATCACTCAAGTTGATTTACCCAAAGATACCGAATCAGGTTTGAGACACGTTATCAAAGTATTAAAAGATATCGATGAAATTTCGTTTACATTTTTCCAAGCTCATGATGTTGTTCGCCATCCTTTAGTTCAACAAGTTGTTAATGCTTATGAAAAATTTGATGGAAAACTCCATGATTGATTTTAGTTTACACATAGCTACAAACCAAACTCAAATTCCTTCAGAAGACGATTTTTCACGCTGGATTTCTGCGGTTTTATTACCTGAGCATGTTGATGCAGAAATTGCGATTCGTGTTGTGGATGAAGAAGAATCTGCAGAATTAAATCAACTCTATCGAGGAAAACCAGGTCCGACCAACGTATTATCTTTTACCTTAGACGCTGATCCACTCGTAGGCGATATTGCGATCTGCGCTCCTGTAGTGAAAAAAGAAGCAGAATCTACTAAGATCGATGAAACTGCACATTGGGCTCATTTAACCGTTCATGCATGCTATCACTTATTAGGCTATGATCATTTAACGGAGTCTGATGCTGCTATTATGGAAAAACTTGAGATTAACAGCTTGAAATCGTTAGGATTCGAAAATCCCTACGGAGATGAGTAGTATGAGCGTAAAGACTTCACGAATAAAAAAATGGATTGAAAGACTTCGACATCTTATTACTCATGAACCTCAAAATCGCCAAGAATTAGTTGAAATTTTGCAAAATGCTGAGTCTCATCACATACTCGATCACGAATCTTTACGCATGATGGAAGGCGTTTTACAGGTCTCGAAAATGAAAGTACGAGATATCATGATACCTCGCAGTCAGATGATCACTATCGACAGTAATATCACCTTTGATCAAATCCTACCCATTGCCGAAGAAAATCAACATTCTCGTTATCCTATAGTTGGCGAAAATCGTGATGAAATTCTTGGGATATTATTGATCAAAGATATTCTACCTTTTTTCAAAAAACCTTCAGATTTTAAACTTTCACAAATTCTGCGACCCGTCATTTTTATTCCAGAAAGCAAACGATTAAATATCTTATTGAATGATTTTCGTGTTAATCATAATCATATGGCTATTGTCGTTGATGAGTATGGTGGCATTTCTGGATTAGTGACTATTGAAGACGTTCTCGAAGAAATTGTAGGTGAAATTGAAGATGAATCTGATATGGATGAATTTAATACTCAAATAAAAAAATTAAGTGATCGACATTTTACTGTTAAAGCACTGACTTCAATAGAAGATTTCAACTCGTATTTCAACACTCAATTTTCTGTAGAAGAATTTGATACCATCGGTGGTCTAGTGATGAATCGTTTTGGTCACTTACCAAAACGTGGCGAATCGATTGTGATCGATAATCTTCGAATTAAAATTCTTCATGCTGATAATCGACGTATTCGCCTGTTGAAGGTTAATGTTCATTAGGAAGCGTGCACTAACACTATTTTTTTCCTGCTGCTGGTCTCGTTTCTACTATATCTACGAGTTCAGGTTTTGCTTTCATCAGACGTAATTCACCAGTCCCTTGCATTTCGCCAATCGTACGTTTTAACCATGTATCGTGTGAGGATAATAAAGCAGGAAAATAATGCTGAGAGTTATTTTTTATTGATTTAACAGTATTTGTCATTGCCTCACAAAGCTGATATTCAATTTCATTTGGGACCTTGTCGTTTATTGTAATTATCGGCATCCAGGTATTTTTATCCAGCTTTTCTAATTCAGGTACTACTGATTTTTGTATTGTAGGTCACTGTCTGGCCAAATACAATTTTGGAAATAATGCTCCTTCATATGCCTTAGCAATAGGTTCGACTTTTTCCACGAATTCTAAAACAGCATTTAATTGAACTTGAGTATTCTCACCGAAAGGGAGAGAGCTTCGCTTGAGTTCCTGCACGCGAACGCCTAACTGATGTATTAATTCAGATAGCTTTGGAGGTTGTTCATTGTCTACACGCATAGTTCATTTCTCTATACCTTCTATTTTCATTATAGCTTACTATCCTGGATTTTGCTGGGCTCCACCATGCTGTAAAGTACGGACTTATGAAGCTACTTTATTAGTAGCCTTATTTCCATAAATTTTCTTCTCAGTCTCAGAGGTGAACTGGATTGATTCAAAGATCAAGTTTTACCGTGGGAGAGAATATTGAAGTTTTTATATCGTCTAATTCTTTTTCTGAACGTACTTTGGATTCGATATAGGCTCGAGTTGCTAGAATAATTTGATCTTGTTGTTCAGTGGGAAGAGTTTTGATTAAAGTAATATTGTCATAATCGTCAGCCAATAAATATGCAAGTTTTAATATTATCCTTTTTGGAAGTTTAACGTTGTTAAAAGTATCTAAACAGACAAATCCAACGTGATCTGGATCATTTAATTGTAAATTCGAATTTTCTAACAGCCACTTCATACAATCAATTTGTCCAAAATAACTTGCATAATCGAGTAAACTACGCCCTAGGTTGTCTTTACAGTCGAGACTATTTTTATCATTTTCACTAAGTTTAATAAGCATCTCTATTTGCCCACCCATTGAAGCTAAGTGCATAACAGTAGCCCCATCTATTCTTTTTTGAGTTAAAAGATTTTCACCTAATAATTCTGCGCATGCATCGTATAGACCATTAAATGCTCCTAATTCCCAAGGTTCTGTCATGAGCTCAATGAATGAACCCTCTGAGCTACCTGCTTCGAAAGCCAAGGATTGCATTAATCGCGTTTTATTTAAAGGATATTTATTGAATATCTCTGCGTCACGCAATTTGGCAGGAATGCTTTCAAAGTAGCTATTGGGTAAGGCTCTTTCAACAACTGCTCTTCGCCAACTGCGACATACTGGAGCGATAGTACGTAGTTGAGTTGGTGTGAAAAAACGAAATAGTGAACAAAGGCCATCTTGATAAAAATCATCGAAGGAAGTCGGCTGCTTTTCAGTTTTTACAACTCTCATACTATTTCCCCTGCCCTGCAGATGATTAAAGTTAGCAAATTCTAATATAGTTGCATACATAAGTCAATGATTTTATTGCTCTTCCATGCGTTATAGAGATATTTTAAAGATCAATTCTTCGATTATATGTATTGCAATACAGAAAATATGTGGATATTTGGGTTTCTATATTGAGATGCTTAACTACTCAACAAAGGCTGAAAGAGATCATTATCATCTACAACGCTTACTTTATCAGTTTGATCTTGCCCCTGATCGTTATTTGTTAAGACAGGCTGAAAAAAAAGTGGATTTTTTTCACGAGCAGTAATTCTTGCCCTAGTAACAACAGCTGCAAGATAGCGTTGATCAGTGTTGGGTATTACATATTTTAATATATAGACAATTAAATTATTATCAGATTTCAGATGTCCAAGAGCTACTGCTAAGAAGAATAACTTTTCTCCAATAGTTTGACGAAGACCTTGATCGATTGTAGAAAGTGATTCTGTAGTACAATTGAATATTTCTGATTCAGCTGTAAGAAAAGCCTGGTCTCTTGATTGTAAAGGGAATTTCAATACATGTGGATTATCAGCAATCTCTCTGTATAAAGTTAATGTTAATATTGGAGAATGAGAACCTGTGACAGTTTCTTTAATTATTTGAGCAGTAGCATAATTAATGGTGATTCGATCATGAACAACTATTGTTGGGTTTATTTCTGCTCTTAGATTAGCAATATTTTGATTGAACGATATTACTGTATTTTTCTCATATTCGAAATACTCTCCTCTAATGCGGTTAAACTCGCGCAAAAAAGAGTATATTGATTTTAGAATTGCGAGTACGATGATAAGACGAAAAACAATTACCTCTATGACTAGAATCGGCATAATAAAAGGAATAGTAGTGGGGAACAGAACACCTGTAATTGTCAGGAAAATAGGTGACCATACTGTTGCTATCGTGAAATAACTGAGGATCACAGCATATGCCGCTCTAAATTCTAAGCTACTTGAGAATAAATAACATGCATCCTTATAAGATCTTATCGGAGATGTAATTGCAGATCCGAGCAAATGCAAACACCGCATAAGAGGCAATAAAAATGCAAGCAAAATAATTCGGATTGTATAACTGAGGAATTGAGCTTTCGAATGAAACACCCTTTCTTTAGTATGATCAGAGCTTAGATTAGAACTAAGTTGAATTAACTGTTTTGAAGCCCACTGAAATAATACTAAAGGTAAAAATTCTGTAAATATTGCTATAATGGCCCTTATAGCTTTTATAGGGATGATAATAAGTTTTAAGCTAAGCAAAACAAGCAAGTACAAGATTCGAATGAAACGGTTACTTTGATCTCTATTTCCGTCTATATCTTGTTCTTGCAGTAATCTTTCTCTCATATTCTATATCCCAAAGGAATCAAATGTTTGAGTGAGACTATCATAATATTTACATATTTGCAAGTCGTGCTTGCCTTAAAATTAATTAATTACTGTTTGTGTTCGAAAGATATAGTTTGATCTTAATCAAATCTGGTAAACTCAGCCTCACGGAGGATCTCGGCTTGAAGCACTATTCAAACGTTTTTACTGGGCTCATTGCTGTCGCAGCGGGAATGCTGACGACCTTAGCCTACGCGCCCTACTCGCTTTGGCCTTTAGCCTTTGTCGGACCAACTATCCTTCTATTGCTTTGGCAAAATGCTTCACCAAAAAGAGCCTTATTGACAGGATTACTGTATGGCATAGGGTTATTTGGCACGGGTACGTGGTGGGTTTTTATTAGTATGCATCAGTTTGGGCATATGGAAACGCCGCTAGCCATTCTTGCCACTATTCTTGTGGTGTTTTATGAATCTCTTTTTCCTGCACTGCAAGGTTATTTGTTGTCGCGTTGGTGTACAAACTCCAGCATTATTCGATCGGTTATTTTCTTCCCCTCAAGTTGGGTATTATTGGAATGGCTGCGAAGTTCTTTATTTACAGGTTGGCATTGGTTAGTTTTGGGATACACACAAATTGATTCACCGCTCGGTGGCTACGCGCCCATTTTAGGCACTTACGGAATTTCTTTTTTGATGATGCTGACGGTGGGAATTTTTGTGTGGGGTCTCACTACCATTTTTTCAAAATCCGATCTTTCTCCTTCAATGATAAAATGGCGACTATTTTTAAAAATTATTTTCATTGCGGTTATTTGGATTAATGGTGCATTGTTATCGATGGTTTCTTTCACAGAAACTAACGGTAAGTCGATCACGATCAGCATGATTCAAGGAAATATTCCTCAAGAATTAAAATGGCAACCCGATCAATTAACTAATATTGTTGAGAAGTATCATGTCGAAACACAGCGCCATTGGAGTAGCGATTTAGTTATCTGGCCTGAAGGTGCTATTCCAGCGCTGTCGACTGTGGCAGAGCCATTTTTAGATTCACTTTCAAAAGATGCGGTCAAGCATCAAAGTAATGTTATGTTAGGCATCCCTGTTGCCGAAGGTGAGTATTTTTATAATGCCATCATTTTGATTGGTGAATCTAACGGACATTATTATAAGCGTCATTTGGTACCTTTTGGTGAGTATGTTCCTTTAAAAAAATGGGTCAATCCATTATTAGTTTCTTTGAATATTCCAATGTCTGATTTTAGTTCAGGTCCAAAGCATCAACCGCTTTTAACAGTTAAGAATATTCCAATGGCGACGTATGTTTGTTATGAAATTGTCGAGCCTGATGAGGTTCGACGAACACTCGATAATGCTGAAATGATTGTAACGATCACCGATGATAGTTGGTTTGACGATTCAATTGCGTCGTATCAGCATTTACAGATGGCGCGTATGCGCTCTTTAGAAAACGGTTTGCCACAATTATTTCTTTCCAGTCGAGGCGAATCGGCGATAATCAACAGTATAGGAATAATTACTCAGTCTCTTGCCGAGCATCAAGAAGGCGTTATCACTGCAACTGTTTCGACAGTTCACGGACAAACACCCTGGCGTTCAATAGGAAGCGGCATTATTTTAATACTTGCTTTGATTGGAATATCAATATCTAAACCAATAATAATGATAACGGCCTTGATTCGATCCACCTTTCGCAATTGCCTCTAAATTAGATATAGCTGTTGCATGATCTTTAGCTTTCGCCTTTGTATACCATTGAATCGCTGTCCCTTTGTTCTTTGCCACACCCTCACCATTATGATGACATGCCCCTATACTACACATAGCATCAGCATTGCCTTTGTTTGCTGACTGTTCAAATAATGGTACTGCCATCTTAGGATTTTTACCTACTCCAATGCCTTTCATGTAACAAAAACCGAGCTCATTTAATGCGTCTGCAAGTCCTTTATCACAGGCCACCCGTATTAAAGCTATGCCCTTCCCGGCATCTTTTTTAATCCCTTTACCATAAAGTAAACAAACACCTAAATGATATTCTCCCCAAGCGATACTTTGATTAGCAGATAGCGTATACCATTTCACAGCTTCTTTGGGATCTGCAGTGGCACCGTTACCGTATTCATAACAAACACCCACTAAATTTTGAGCAAAACCATCTCCAGCACTTGCTGCTTCTCTGAAAAACTTTAGAGCCAAACCATAATCTTTTCCTCGACCACCAATGCCAAAAAAATGGTAACATCCAAGAATATATTTCGCGGTAATATTTTCTATCTTAGCTTGCTCCATACACCACGGAAAACCCGCTTGTTGAGCATGTTTCAAGAAATTATCTGCCAATTCTGCATTTCTTTCTGGTAAATATTGATCATAAATTATCCAGCATCTAAAATACGCAGCCAAATACCCGTTAGCTATCGCTTTTTCATATAATTCTAATGCCTCATAAAACTTGCTTAAGTTGTATAAATATTCTGCTTCTCTGAATTCTTTTTCACCGGGAAGTAATTGTTTATCTAATCCGAGATTTTGTAGACCTGTAGTGATTTCACCATAACTACTCTTATCAGTAACCGCTGATTTTTCTGCAGCGCCTGGGGGTACTAAATACATTGCAGGAGTGGCTGGAGGAGCTGAAGGAACTGGAGAAGCTGAAGGAGCTGGCGAAGATGGAGGAATCCGAGAAGCTGGGGAAGTTGCGGAACTCGTACCCCCTACAGAACCTGATTGAGTTTTCTCTTTTTTCTTAAATAATCTCATATCAAATCCTCCATAAAATGAAATTAATAGAAGAATAATTTAGAACTCTATAATTGTCAATGAGAAAACATGTTTTGGGTTGACAGCTCCGGACTCTTAGAATTAGCTAATATCCAGCTTAACGGCGAGTTGAGTGGCTTGGTGGGGTAACGGTCACAGTAGCTTGTTGAGTTTGTTGCTGATTGGGTTGTTTGTTTTGCAATTTCGGTAATTGATTGTCTTGCATATAGCTGACTGAGACGTCTTTCATCTCTTTACTCGCCGCAGGAATACTACCACTGCCGTAAAGAATAGCGGGATCAGAAACAAGAAGGCCTTGCAGCGATTTTTTCGATGTAGATACAGGTTGACTTAATAGCTGCCCTTTCATGTCACTGATTTTCACCTGATTTGGCATCTCACCCGCTAATTTTGCAGCAGCATCAGCAGCAAGATTCGCCACTTTCATATCATTATTGTGATGAGTTAAAAATCCTAAACGGGCCGCAGCATCACCTCGAACAGCAAAAAATTGTTCAAACTTAAAATCGTAACCACTTAATTTTGAGACCCCAAGATAATTAAATTGTTTTTGTAATACAATAAAATCACGATAACTCGAATAAACATGATTAAAGGCATCGTAGACATCGGGTGTTTCAATGAAAACACCTTCATCCAAAATATGCACGAAAGAATCTTTTTCATTAACAGAAATCGTTTCGTTTTCGAGCCCATCCTTCAACCATTCTAAAAATTTCTCACCGATGGCAACGTCTTCAGGAACCGTAAAATCCATTGGAATATTTTCTAACCAAAATTGCATTTCCTTTTCTTTTTCAGATAAATAACGCCTCAATAATTTCTTGAGTAAACCTAAATCACCTGCCCAATCTTCATGACCTGTTAATACAGCAATCCACATATCAAAAATACGAGGATGAGAAGCTAACCAACGTAATCCTAATTCGGGCATTACTTTTTGCGCGAGCAATGGGTTTGCTGAATTTAAAAATGCTTCACGATAACCACCGTATTCACGAATTTTATAAAATTGTGCACCCTGCTCTATCAACGATCCAGTAAATGGACACCACTCATCAATATAAATTCCATTTTCATCGGAAACCATAACTTTTTGAGTGGCTATTACTTTCACTAAATCGGCTAATAAAGCCATGCTAAAAACAGCATAAATATAAATAGGTTGAGGTTTAGTGGGTGATGTTTCAAATAATATTTGTAGGGCTATCAATGCGTGACGTAATCCTTCTTGCATAATGCCAGAAAGATGTTCTCGATATTGGATGGGGAGTAACTGAGCAAACTCAACAAAATTATCCACGAGTTTTGTGTATAGAACGTCAAAATGCTCATCAGGCATAGCGACAAGTTCTTTGATTTTTTTTAAATAGGAACTTCGTGTAGGGTCCGCCAGTAGTTGGCTGGCATTACGAACGGTAAATAGGCTTTGAGCATTATAGTCAGGGGCAGTATTTTTTTTATCACTAAATAACTCTGATAAATCTGAACTCAAAGAACTCATGGGTTTACCTCAAAACAAAAAGATCGTTAATCTTACACTTTAAACCACATTCTCTCAAGGCAATATACAGACAAGGAGCCGAGAGAAAAAGCACTGTTCATTATAGTCGAAGATAGGATCATTTGCAGGGGTCAGACCCCGCCACCAAAAACAACATTAATTCCAATTATTATTTATTATTTAATTGCTAGATATAGATGATTCTTATCGGCGGATGCTTGCTAAATTTTATAGCTCAGGTATCCTTATGGTTTTTCTCTGTAATAACGAGACAATTTCATGGATACGAGTTACGAGCCTAAAGCCTTAGAGTCCAGTGCGCAAGCCTACTGGGATGAACATCACACTTTCGAAGCTAAAGAAGACCTCAACATTGAAAAATTTTATTGTCTTTCAATGCTCCCCTACCCCAGCGGTGAACTCCACATGGGTCACGTCCGAAATTACACCATTGGTGATGTCATCAGTCGCTATCAGCGGATGCAGGGAAAAAATGTTTTACAACCGATGAGTTGGGATGCTTTTGGTTTACCCGCTGAAAACGCCGCATTGAAAAATAAATTAGCACCTTCTAGTTGGACACGACATAATATTGCTGATATGTCTGAACAATTGAAAAAATTAGGATTTGCAATTGATTGGAAGCGCGAATACGCCACTTGTGATCCAGAATATTATCAGTGGGAGCAATGGTTATTTATTCGCATGTATAAAAAAGGCCTTGCGTATCAAAAAGAAGCAGAGGTTAATTGGGATCCTGTGGATCTTACTGTTTTAGCAAACGAACAAGTAGTTGATGGTTGTGGATGGCGCTCAGGTGCACCTGTTGAACGACGAAAAATACGACAATGGTTTTTGAAAATTACAGATTACGCTGACGAATTACTTGATAATCTTGATTTATTATCAGGCTGGCCCGAACAAGTACGAACGATGCAACGAAATTGGATTGGTCGATCTGAAGGTGTAGAAATTGATTTTTCTATTGTAAATCGTGATGAAAAACTCACGGTGTATACAACGCGACCTGATACATTATTCGGCGCAACTTATGTTGCAATAGCGCCTGACCATCCATTAGCTCACGAAGCAGCAAAAGAAAATGCATCGATAATGGCCTTCGTTGAAGAGTGCAAGCATCTCAAAGTTGCTGAAGCTGAAATGGCTACTCTTCAGAAAAAAGGTGTACCCACACATTTTAAAGTGATTAATCCTATCAATGATGAACAAATCCCTATTTGGATAGCAAATTACGTTTTAATGGAATACGGTTCAGGTGCAGTCATGGCAGTACCCGCTCACGATGAACGCGATTTTCATTTTGCAACGTACTACCAACTTCCATTACGTCCTGTCATTAAGCCTGATGAAGAATCGTTTGATTTTTCAGTAAATGCTTTTACAGCAACAGGTACACTCATCGATTCTGGTGAATTTACTGGATTACATTCTCCTGATGCTATTAATGCTATTGCAAAACGCCTCGTAGAAAAAAATTGCGGGCGTAGAAAAACACATTATCGACTTCGTGACTGGGGAATTTCAAGACAACGCTACTGGGGTGCACCTATCCCAATGATTTATTGTCCACATTGTGGCATTGTTCCTGTTCCCGAAAAAGATTTACCCGTTATATTACCTACCGATATCGTTTTACAAAATCCAGGTTCACCGCTAGCGACACTTGAAGATTTTATTAATGTGCAATGCCCAGAATGTGGAAGTCAGGCTAAACGCGAAACAGATACTTTCGATACATTCATGGAATCTTCGTGGTATTACGCACGTGATTGTTGTCCTAATCAATCAAAAGCAATGTTAGACGATCGGGCAAAATATTGGACACCCGTTGATCAATATATAGGTGGTGTTGAACACGCTATTATGCATCTGCTTTATGCTCGTTTTATTCATAAAGTATTACGTGACGAAAACTTGCTCAATTCCGATGAACCTTTCACACGCTTGTTAACACAAGGAATGGTGTTAAAAGACGGGAGTAAAATGTCTAAATCCAAAGGCAATACTGTTTCTCCAAAATCCTATATTGAAAAATACGGTGCGGATACAATTCGATTATTTATTCTATTTGCATCTCCGCCAGAACAATCACTTGAATGGTCTGATGCTGGCGTAGAAGGAGCCCATCGATTTATTAAACGTGTTTGGGCGTACTGCCAAGAGGTGGCAGAGACTGTTCGAATAGCCAATGAAAACGATCCTAGAGAATTTGATTGGACTCAAGTTGATGAGGATGTTCGCTCTGCTCGACGAAAAATGCATTTAATATTGCAACAAGCTAATTATGATGTGGAACGATTGCAATTTAATACGGTTGTTTCTGCAACGATGAAACTTTTTAATATGCTACTTGAATTAAAACCTTCTAATACCTTCACTACAGCATTGATTCGTGAAGGCGTTGGTAAATTATTGAGACTTCTAGCGCCTATTACTCCCCATTTTACTCATCATCTGTGGCAACAGCTTGGGTTTGGTGACAACATCGCCAATGCGCGATGGCCACGCGTTAATAATAAAGCAATTAAAGCAGAAACCCTTACTTTAGTGGTTCAAGTCAATGGTAAACGACGAGCAGAAATTTCTGTCCCACTAGACAGCGAATCTTCCTTTATCGAAACGGCCGCACTCAATCATGAAAAAGTCAAAGAATCAATCCATAATCAAATACCTAAAAAAATTATTGTGGTTCCTGGGCGTCTCGTGAACATAGTAGTGTAATATCATGAAATCTTATATTCAAAGAATTGCTTCATTCATCCTGATACTAGGTTGTCTTTTTTTGCTGGGTTGTGGATTTCAATTACGAAATCAAAATACATTACCCCTACCGTTGAAATCTCTCGAAGTTATTAGTGAAAAGCCCTACGACCAATTTACCAAACAATTAAAATATAAACTTGTATTGTTAAATAATCAGGCACCTGATGTCAGAAGTAATACACAATTAATTATTCATCGGCATCACTTAAGCTACCGCATGCCAATTATTGGTAGCAGTCAACAAACTCGAATTTATCGCTATACTTTTCTTTTAGAATACTCTTTGATAGTTAATAATCATATCGTGATAAAACATAGAAATATTACGTTGAACAAACTACTGACACTCAATGAAAACGCTTTACTGACAACAAATAACCAGTTGGAATTATTGACTGTTCAAATTCAACAAGCAGCGATAGATCAGCTAATTAATGAACTTAAATCACCTAAGCTTGCGTCAAGGTATGATGTTAAGGCTAGTTCTGAAGATGAATCTGATGAACTCGATACTATCAACTCGCAAGAGGTGCCAAACTCATGAAAATTAATCCTAATCAATTGCAGGCTCAACTGTTACAAGGGTTATCTCCAGTTTACTTGGTTGGTGGCGATGATCCGCTACTCGTGCTCGAATCGCGTGATAAAATTATTCAGCACGCTCAAACACAAGGCTACACAGAAAGACAATCTTTTCAGGCAGGTAGCGATTTTAATTGGGATACCTTACTCGCTGAAATTAGTAATCAATCACTTTTTAGTTCAAAAACAATTATCGAACTTCGAATTCCCTCGGGCAAACCAGGAAAACAAGGCTCTGCTGCAATTGAAACATTTTTAGAGAACATTCCCCGTGATAAAATTTTACTGATCATTACACCTAAACTGGATGCCTCCCAACAAAAAACTAAATGGCTCAAAGCGATAGAAAAGAAAGGCGTTTATATTCCTATTTGGCCGATAGAAAAAGCAAATTTACCGGGTTGGATTAAACAGCGATTGCAACGTGAAGGTCTGAGCACATCACAAGAAGGCGTTGGGATTTTAGTCGATCAAACCCAAGGAAATTTATTAGCCTGCGATCAGGAAATTACAAAATTACGATTACTTTATGGCGAAAAAAAATTATCTCCTGAAGAAATAAATGATGCTGTTGGTGATCATGCGCGTTTTGATTTGTACCAATTAATCGATCAGGCCCTTATTGGAGAATCTGAAGCAACTGTTCGAATCCTGGCTCAACTTCAAGAAGCTGGGACTGAACCCACTCTACTTTTGTGGTCAATTACGCGTGAAATTCGTCAACTGATACAACTTCAGTTACTCATGACTCGTGGCGAAACTTTTGATAATGCGTGCAATAAATTATTTGTGTGGAAAAATCGCCAACCGCTTTATCAAAAAGCATTACGCAGATTAACACAACCTGAACTGACTCAAGCACTGCAACGAGCCTCAGAAATTGATTTAATGATTAAAGGGCTGCAGCCTGGAAATGTATGGTTAGCATTGAATGATTTGATCCTGTCAATTGCGGGCACAACTTTAGCCACGACGGAAGAGAAATGTTAATTGGTTTATTAGGTGGAACATTTGACCCAGTTCATAACGGGCATCTCCACGTTGCAGAAAGTGTAGTAAATCAGCTCTCTCTCGATGAAATTCGGCTTCTACCCTGTTACCATCCCGTTCATCGTCCTGAACCACAAGCGAGCCCCGAAGATCGATTAGCAATGACAAAATTAGCTTGCGATAAATTAGCTAAAATCACAGTGGATGAGCATGAAATTAGGCGCGGTGGGCCTTCGTATATGATTGATACCCTTCGCGAGTTAAAAAAAGAAAACCCACAGAACCATTATTGTCTTATTTTGGGTAAAGATGCCTTTGATGGCTTTCATCTATGGCATGAATGGAAACATATTTTAGACTATTGTCATTTAATTATTGTTTCACGTCCCAATATTTCAACTGAATATCCTGATATTCTGAAATCGTTAATTGAAAAACATAGCACGGATTTAGTATCAGAATTATCAAACCTATCATCCGGTAAAATTTTATTCTGCTCTATCCCCCCTTTAGAAATATCTGCAACTCAATTGCGTTCTCAACTCGCTCAAAAAAAATATGATATGTCCATTATTCCTGCACCCGTATGCCTTTATATTCAAGAACATAGTCTTTATTCAGCATCTCCCGGTTAGAAATATTAATTGTTGTTGACAATTCTTTTGATTATGATTAACTTTGCATTTTTATCATCTTATAAGGGAGTTACTGATGAATAACGCAAGGATGGCGATTACTGTCGCTTTAGCACTTTCTTCCAGCATGGCATTAGCTGATGTTTTTCAATTTCAAAAAGGGTTCTATATTGGGGCTAATACTGGCGCCTCTTTTGTAACCGGCCAAACATACGATGAACTTCGACTTAGCAATACTTTTCCTGGACCATTTGCAGGTTCAAAAACCGTATTCCGAGATGAAGCCAGCGCTCGTGGGTATAACGGTGGCGCATTTTTAGGATGGAATTTTTATGTTGATCGTGAGTATATCTATGGCCTTGAAATCTCAGGAAATGCTTACACTAATCGCGCACACCAAACCTTTTGGAGTGAAGGGAATCAAACGACTCCCACACCAGTTCATATCCTTAATTTCGAAGAAAGTTGGGATATGAAATACTCTGCTGACATTACATTTCACCCCGGAGTTTTTGTAAGTGATTCTACCGCTCTCTACGGAATTTTAGGTGGTTCCATTGCTGAAATTAAGACCAATTTCAAGAGCGTATCCCATGCACCTGGAGTTCGTGATCGCTCTAATGACGAATCAGAGACTCTCTATGGTTTTGTGCTAGGTGCCGGTGTTCAGAAACAGCTCTGTAACAGACTCAGCATGGTTGCTTCGTACCAGTATACCTACTACGGAGATCACTCATTACGCAATCATCACATTCCTCTTCCCGCTCCAACCCTTCGTCAGGCTGGAGAGAGTAACTTTAACGGCGTTAATCACCGCACTCTTACTGTTGATACCAATGTCTTCAAACTTGGCTTACTCTATACGTTCTAATCGATGGGTAGTAGTTCCCGCCTAGCGGGAACTACTTTCTCCTACTTCCGCCCTCTTGTATTCTACTTTCTACGCATAATATGATAAGATTTCTGTTTTTTACTCAAGAAAGGCTAGCCAATGGAACCAGAACAACTCAAACAATTAGTACTATCAGTGCTTGATGATTACAAGGCACTCAACGTTGTAGAAATCGACGTGAGAAAATTAACATCCATCACCGATACCATGATTATTTGCAGTGGAACATCAACACGTCATTTAAAAACGATATCTGAACAAGTTGTTAAACGCGCTAAAGAAAATGGCGTAGTTCCTTTAGGTGTTGAAGGAGAAGATTCTGCAGAATGGATTCTCGTGGATTTATCGGATGTGATTGTACATATCATGCAACCTTCAGCACGTGAATTTTACAGTCTCGAAAAACTGTGGACTGCTGCCGAAGAAGTGCGTGAGAAACATGGCCGTTAAATTGATTGCCGTGGGCCGTAATATGCCCGACTGGGTCAACGAAGCTTTTCATGATTATGTTAAGCGATTGCCTGCTGAATATGCTATTGATATTCTTGAAGTACGTCCCGAAATTCGTGGGAAAAATGAGAATATCGCGAAAATTATCGAACGTGAAGGTGAAAAGATTCTTAAGGCGGTACCTGATCAATATACTATCATTGCGTTGGATGAACGTGGTACTCCCTGGAATACCCAACAATTAGCAACACAACTGAAACAATGGCGTGAAGAGCAAAAGAAAATTTGCCTGGTAATAGGCGGGCCCGACGGCTTATCAGATGCCTGTCGGCAACGAGCGCATCAAATATGGTCATTATCGCCGCTCACCTTGCCTCATCCTCTGGTGCGTGTCATTATAGCTGAGCAAATTTATCGTGCTTGGAGTATCTTAACTCATCATCCTTATCATCGAGCGTAATTTACATGGCACCGCGCCTCACGATTAAAAATTATCATTCAGAAACGAATTTGTTCACGCAGCGCGTGTTTACTGCCGCTATTATTATTCTCGTACTGACTTTTTGCTTAGTCGCGCGACTTTTTTATTTACAAATAATTCAACATAATCGCTATACAACGCTCTCATTGCAAAATCAGCAAGTACTCATTCCCATCGAACCCAATCGCGGCCTTATTTATGATCGCAACGGTGTATTATTAGCTGAAAATATGCCTAGTTTTAGTTTGGATATTATTCCTGACCACGTACCTGATCTTCGTAAAACACTGACTGATTTACGCACTCTTTTTGATATTGATGATGAAGCTGTGCAGCAATTTTACAAACAACGCCGCCAACATCGATCTTTCGAACCCGTTTCTTTGAAATTGAATCTTACTGATGATGAAGTAGCGCGATTTTATGTGAATCTCTTTCGATTTCCCGGTGTCACAATTAACGCCCGTTTATTACGCAATTATCCTTTAGGGCCTGATAGTGTGACAGTGCTCGGTTATGTTGGACGCATCAATGAAAAAGAATTAAAAGAGATTGATACAGCAAATTACAGTGCTTCAAACTACATCGGTAAAATCGGTATAGAACATTATTATGAAGACGAATTGCACGGCAGTGTGGGCTACAATCAGGTAGAAGTGAATGCTTCTGGGCAAATAGTCAGAGTTCTAAAACGTTTTCCTCCTATCCCAGGCGATAATCTTTATTTGAGTATCGATAGCAAATTACAACATGTTGCACATCAAGCTTTTGAAGGTGAACGTGGAGGGTTAGTTGCGATAGATCCTACTACAGGAAAGGTATTGGCGATGGTGAGTCATCCCAATTATGATCCTAATTTATTTGTGAATGGAATTAGTAACGGCGACTATCAACAATTACGAGAAGCATCAGATAGACCGCTCTACAATCGAGCTGTGAGAGGTCAGTATCCTTTTGGTTCAACGATTAAACCATATTATGCATTGCAGGCTCTCAACGAAGAAGTAGTTTCTCCAGAAGACAGCATTTATTGTAATGGGTATTTTCAATTACCGGGTGTTTCAAGAGAATGGCATGACTGGAATCATAAAAAAGGCGGACATGGTCGTACCAATTTGCACGATGCTATCATGCAATCTTGTGATATTTATTTTTATACTCTGGCTCATAAAATGGGCATCTCAAAAATGGATGATATTTTACGTGAATTTGGTTTTGGAGAATTGACACACATCGATATGCATGAAGAAATTCCTGGCGTTGTTGCCTCACCCGATTGGAAGAAAAAAACTCAACATACACGTTGGTATCCGGGTGATACAATTATTTCTGGCATAGGACAAGGATTTATGTTGGCAACACCGATACAGCTCGCCAGTGCAACAGCCACTCTTTCACAACGTGGAATTCGTTATCAACCACAGTTGCTACACAAAGTTGAAAAACCAACAGGCCAAATTATTACTCAGGCGCCTATTTTAAAAAAACCTGTAGTCATGAAAGTGGAAGACGATTGGGATATTGTGATCAATGCGATGAAAGATGTGATAAGTAGTCCTCAGGGAACGGCGTATGTAAAGTTTGGTCATCCTGATTTGTATACGGCTGCGGGTAAAACAGGAACGGCTCAAGTCTACAGACCTTCCTCTTTATCTGATAAAAAAGATGAAGAGGTAGAAGAAAAATATCGCGATAATTCATTATTTATTGCGTTTGCACCCGTAGACAAACCACAAATAGCGGTAGCAGTCATTGCAGAAAATTCTCATGCCGCTGCTAAAGTGGCTCGTGCAGTACTCGATGCTTTTTTTATCAGGAGTTCCGATGAATAAAAGTGCAAAAAAATATATTCAGACGATGAACGATTCGTTCTGGAGTTCAATACACATCGATTTAACGCTATTAAGTTTGATTACCATTCTTATGGCTATAGGATTAATAATATTATACAGTGCCGGAAACCAGAGTATTTCACAATTATCGAGTCAAGCCATTCGACTCGGTATCGCTTTAATTGTCATGTTGGTATTTGCGCAAATTCCTCCAAATAAATATTACCAATGGATTCCCATTATTTTTATTATCGGTATTTTACTCTTAGTTGCTGTTGATATTGTTGGTCACATTGGTAAAGGGGCTCAGCGTTGGTTAAGTCTAGGCGTCGTTCGATTTCAACCTTCCGAAATTATGAAATTAGCCGCACCCATGATTTTAGCCTGGTATTTACATGATAAACCCCTCCCACCTTCTCTTAAAATTTTATTCTACAGTATCACAATGCTGATATTCCCTGTTTTGCTTGTTGCAAAACAACCAGATCTTGGAACCGCAATTCTAATTTTAGCGGCAGGGGCATCAGTACTACTCCTTGCTGGATTGGGATGGCGGTTAATTGCTATTGCGACAGGACTAGTGTTGGCGAGCCTTCCTGCCGTTTGGTATTTTTTACACGATTTTCAGCGTAAGCGTGTTCTGACTCTTTTCGATCCTGAACGAGATCCACTCGGCTCTGGCTATCATATTATTCAATCTAAAATTGCTATTGGATCTGGGGGGCTGTTTGGTAAAGGCTGGTTAAACGGAACTCAATCTCACTTACAATTTTTACCAGAACATTCTACTGATTTTATTTTTGCAGTAGCAGGCGAAGAATTCGGTTTTATGGGAAGTGTTGCACTCATCATTTTACTACTCGCGATAGTGGGTAGAGGTTTGTATATTAGTCTCCAAGCTCAAGATACCTTTTCTCGATTGTTGGCGGGAAGTATAACCCTCACTTTTTTCATTTGCTTTTTTGTCAACATGGGAATGGTTAGCGGAATTTTGCCCGTTGTAGGTATCCCATTACCTTTAGTGAGTTATGGTGGAACTTCCATGGTTACGATTATGGCTGGATTTGGTATTTTAATGTCTATCCATACTCATCGACAACTTATTCGACGGTAGCTAATTATGTCAAATCTAAACGCCACACCATTTTCAATTCGCTGTATTGGTGATGCTGTTTTATTTGCACCCACTAAGCTTGTTCAATTTACACCAGAAGAAGATATTGAGGGCTGTATTAGCAAAATGATGCAATCATTGAATGATCATTGTGGCGTTGGAATTGCTGCGAATCAATGCGCAAATATCCCTTCCCCTGTCCCCAGTATCATCATTATTAATCCTGTCAATCCACAAACCCGCATCACAGCTAAAGTACGATATCCTGACGAAATCGTTCCAGAAACAGATATACTGATTAATCCAGTGATTATTGAACGTTCGCCCGAAACTCATTGTCCTGGAGAAGGCTGTTTGAGTATCCCTTGCCCATTTAGAGGAAAAGTGAGACGGCACCGATGGATCGTCGTTCAATATTACGATGTTCATGGAAACAAACATGAAAAAAAACATTCCGATATGACAGCTCAGATCATTCAACATGAGACTGAACATTTACAAGGAATTCTTTTTCTTCATAAACTGCTTCAAGAGTTGAATCCATCTCAAAAAGAGCAGTTTGTTGAGTTAATCGATGAAGTTATTAATCATCCCCGATCATTAGAAAATCTTCCAACATCGCCTTATTTTGCCTTTGACCGAGATAAGAATGGCGACCTAATGATTATGGAAGACTATATTATCCATGCTTTATCTCAACTAGATCCTACTCTGCTTGAGACTATCCGCAATACTGCTCTCAAATCAGGTTGATAGTCTAATCAAGCTCGAGTAATATTGGTCCTGCTAACCCTTATGTTGCATTACTAGTAGTAATGTAAATTTGTGGTAACCCGCTAGAATGGCATAGACGTTCAGATTTTGTTCAGGTTGGGCATAATATGGACGTTACCATCATGTGGTAAATAGTTAAAACAACAGATAGGAATCTACCATGACATTCAGAACCAAATGCCTCGTTTTAGTGGGCACGTTGCTAACAGCCTTCAGTTTTACCACACTCTCCTTTGCAGAAAACGCGTCAACAATTGACAATTCAGTTAATCAATTTATTGAAAAAATGGTCGACAAACATGATTTTGATGAATCGTATTTGAAAAATTTATTTTCGCAAATTCATATGGATCCTGTGGTCGTTGATAAAATGAATAAACCGTACGAAGCTAAACCTTGGACTGAATATAAAAATTATTTTATATCCGAGGAGCGAGTGAATCACGGTGCTCAATATTGGCAAGAGCACGCAAAAGAATTAGCTCAAGCGGAAAGAACCTACGGGGTGCCAGCCAGCATCATAGTGGCAATTATCGGGGTAGAGTCTAAATATGGCACTAAACAAGGTGATTTTCCCATTTTTCAATCACTAGCAACATTGGCTTTTAATTATCCTAGTCGATCAGCTTTTTTTACTTCAGAGCTTGAAAATTATTTATTGTTATCACGAGAACAAAATTTCAACCCGCTCACAATTAAGGGTTCTCATGCTGGTGCCATCGGTAAACCGCAATTTATGCCCAGCAGCTATCGTCACTACGCTGTTGCTTTAAATGGTGGTAAACAAGCTGATTTAATCAATAACGATGGTGATGTCATTAGCAGCGTTGCTAACTATTTTAAACGAAATGGCTGGAAAGAAAACCAACTCGTAATTTTACCTGCTAAAGCGACACAAAATGCATTAAAAACTATCAAACAAGAGCCACTCAAACTCAATTCTACATTAGGTGAATTGCGAAAATTAGGCGTGACAGTGGATGAGAAATTACCCGCAGATACAACGGCTAGTTTTTTCTCTGTTGAATATAATCATCAACCGCAATATTGGGTAGCTCTCAATAATTTTGAAGCGATTACTCGCTACAATCATAATATGCAATATGCTTTAGTGGTTTACGAATTCTCTAAAGCCATCGAGAATAAACGGCTTGCAACTCAAAGAGACCACAGTGAGCAAGAAACCTGATATTAATCTCACCGAAGCGATTGAAAAGCATCAGCAAGGATTTTGGGAAGAAGCTGAAAAACTCTACCTAAAATTCCTTGCTGACAATCCTCAAAATCTTGATGTATTGCATCTGTTGGGAATATTATACGGACAAAAAAGAGATTATAAAACCGCAGAAAACTATTTATCTCAGGTGTTAAAACTTGCTCCTGACAATGCCACCTACCATAATAGTATGGCGAACATAAAAAAACATCTCAATGATACTCCAGGAGCGATCGAACACTATAATCAAGCTATAAAATTTAATCCAAACTCCACCACTTCTCTCAATAATTTAGCTCTAATCTATATACAAGAAAATCGCACAGCAGAGGCTCAAGAATTAGCGGATAAAGCCTTATCTCTTAATCCTCATGACGCGGAATCACACTTTAATTTTGCATTAATTTCCATAAAACTCAACAAAGTCTCACAAGCAATAGACGAGTTACGTAAAACACTCGATTTAAATCCAATGCATCATCAAGCACGTTATACATTGGCACAGCAGCTTCAAGCTTCGAATCAACATCATCTTGATGAAGCAATACATTTATATCAAATATTACTTGAATCACAACCTGATTTTACTGATGCCTGGACAAATTACGCATCAGCATTATTGATAAAAAATAATACCAAAGAAGCCATCGATATTTTTTATCGAGTATTAGATATGGACCCTGAACACTATGAAGCCCATTATAATTTAGGTTGTATATTACTCACTAAACATGCATTAAAACCCGCGTTGGAACACTTTCTAAAAGCGCTCTATAAAAAACCGACACCCGAAGCTTACTACAATATAGGTATGATTTATTCTTACCAAGATCATCACGGTGAAGCTATTACCTATCTTAAAAAAGCGATAGAAATTAAATCGGATTATTTTGCAGCCTATAATAATTTAGGTACTGTCTATTTAAAAATTGAAGACTTACCTAACGCGATTGAGAATTTTCAATCGGCACTCAAACTTCAACCAGACAATGAAGAAGTTAAATATATTCTATCAGCACTTAAACAAGAAAATTCTCCTGATCAAGCACCCAATGAATATATCGAACATCTCTTTGATCAGTATGCACCTCATTTTGATCAGCATTTAATCGAGCATTTAAAATATACAACGCCAAAATTATTGCATGATGCAGTAATGTCTGAAATTCATGATAATTTACATCTTCGACAAGTTCTCGATTTAGGGTGTGGCACAGGCTTAGCAGGCGCGCTTTTTAAAGACATAGCCCATCCATTGATCGGCGTTGATCTCTCCAAAAATATGATAGAAATTCTGCAGGAAAAAGATATTTACGATGAACTCATCGTCGGAGATTTACGTAAATCACTCCAAGACCATCTTAACAACGAAATAATTATTGCTGCAGACGTATTACCTTATATAGGTGATTTATCAGAATTATTTCACGATGTCGCTAACGCTCTTAGTCCCAATGGATTATTTGGATTTTCAATTGAAATTGCACCTGACAATATTTCTACCTATTCTCTACAAACTTCCATTCGTTACGCACATGCTCCAGAATACATTAAAAAGCTTGCATCGCAAGAAAATTTAATACTTTTATCTCAAAAGGAAATAACCCTACGTTTGCAACGCAACCAACCCCTTCGAGGCATGTTGTTTATACTTCTAGCGGCTCATACGCATTAAAGCATTGGCGTCGCGTCTTGAGTTGTGAGAGGTTTTGCTAATTTACAAACTTTTTATTGTGAATTGATCTTTAGAAGTATTAGCGTTTAATAACATTAATTTATTCTTCTTGTGGCTCATAGGGCTTAACACCTAATAATTGTAATTTTCCTGGCTTCAAAATGGGATCTAACATATTAATTTGTACATATCCTAATTCACAGGCTTTCACAATTAACTCAGAACGTGTTTTCACATCGAAGTTTTAGCTTGATATTAACAATATGAGCTTCAACTGTTCTAGGGGAAATACAGAGCTTTTCTGCGATCTCCAAAAACGTACAGCCTCGTGTTAAATGATAAACACATTCATGCTCTCGAAGAGTTAATAACTTTGAACCATCAGTTGAATTTTTTTTGAAGTATCAGATGCATCGGGCTGATACGCCATGGATGATTTTATCCAGACCCGCAGATGACGGTAAAACTTGAGCCCAAGTTTCTACACCTTCTACTTGCCCATCTTCATTAATTATAGGTTTATTACAAATTAAGCTAACAGTAGCGCCTATAGCAGAATGAATGAGCGATAAGAGTAAAGTCTCAGAACGTTGTTCACGAGTCATTTTATCGTAATGTTTCAGTTCATCAGCATATTCTGCCGCGTCACATTTTAAATCCGATGGCAGTCAGATTGATCAATTCATCTGCACTAGGGGAACCAGTATGTTGCGCTGCTAGATCTGTCATAAATTGAAAGCGAGTGATTGTTGTCTTTAATAATATAGATTAATGGTAGAGATTGAGCATGAGACTTTCTCAACAGTGCGATCTTATCCTTTATGCCTGATAACGACATGGATGAAATTTCCTTATTTCTGTAATCCCACTAGGGGATAATCACGGATACCAATCACCTTACTGAGCTGATAGCTTACTGTATTTCCAGTTAAAGTAAATACTCTGGGGAGGGTTCTAACTGCGCAGCTATCATGCTGCGCAGTTCTTTCTCAAGACGCGACGCCTTTTTCTTGTTATCCTACTCATTTACGATGTAATGAGGCAATTCAAAATGCGTAAAGCGGTAGTACTCTTCTCAGGTGGACTTGATTCCACGACCTGCATGGCGATAGCACGATCTCAGGGCTTCGAGATTTATGCATTATCCTTTCAGTACGGACAAAAGCATTCGGCTGAGGTCAATGTGGCTAAAAGAGCTGTTGCCACCTTTAAAGCTAAAGAACATCGGATAATCACAATAGACCTTGGTCAATTCGGGCACTCAGCGCTTACTGATGAAACCATTGATGTGCCAGATTATTCGGGTTCTGGCAAAATCCCAGCGACTTATGTCCCAGCACGCAACACTATCTTCCTCTCCTACGCCCTCGCCTATGCGGAAATCATAGGGTCTACAGACATATTCTCAGGGAATTGCTCTACAGACCATGCTGGGTATCCTGATTGCACGCCAGAGTACTTTGCGGCCTATCAAACGATGGCACGCTTGGCAACTAAAGCGGGTGTTGAGGGCGAATTGGTCACTCTTCACACACCCTTAATGATGCTAACAAAGGCCGATACCATTCGAATAGGCACAGAGCTTGGGGTCGATTACTCCAAAACGGTGACCTGCTACCGAGCTTCCGATGAGGGTGAAGCCTGTGGGCGCTGTGATGCCTGTGTTCTGCGTCGCAGCGGCTTTGAAGAGGCCAATATACCTGATTCCACTCGTTACGCCGCGAACTGTACGGTAGTGTAAAACACTTAATACTTCGTTAATATAATGAGTATAAAATGCTCTATATTGTTTGAATTTAGGCAGTGAAAACGTGAAAAAAGCTCCGAGTAATGAATCTCAATTTACTGGCTTGGAAATCGAAAATTTCCTAGGTCAATTTCCATTGCAGTTTATCTTACAATATGGATCCTCTATAGATGCTTTACAAAAACATATTGAAACTGATCTAATCAATAAAATCCCTCAAGATAAGTTAATTCAGTTTAAGCGAGCGTTTTTAACGGCGATCGTTCAAGGAAAAGAATCCAAGATCCCATTAAATGATAACAACATTCACACTATTTTTGACGAGCAACTCAGTGTATTTTTAAAACAAATGATTTCTCAAGCTAAAGATTTATTAGATGAGCTTTCTTTAAACAATACACTATTAAGTGACACTCTCGCAATTTCAAACCAATTAGTAAATCCCGTCACAATACTTCATTCTCTTATCACAGCTGAACAATTAACACATGATCAAATGAGATATCTTTGGGAGATTCTGCCTGAGAATAAACGAAAGAAATACTTTAAAAATGAGTATATTGATGCAGACACTACCATAGAATTAAAAGACGGAATCACTTCTTTAGATCTTTATCGTCTAGCAGCAAAAGAAAAAACTAATCATTCTTTTATACTCACCTCAGAACAAAACAAGCAAATCTTATCCAATTTAACGTTAGATCAACTTAAGCGTCACAGTCATCTCTCGTATAAACACACAGCCCATACCATTGAAAGCACTCTTTCGACAGGTACCCAATATTTATCCAGTTGGTACGTTTTTCTATCAAATTATCTCACCGTGATCCTCGGTCTTTTAACAGCGACCACAATAAAACTATCTCTCGTTTTAGCTGCTGGCCTCGCTTTCGTCGGATCATTATCTCTTGGTCTGACCATTGCATGGCAACAAGCGGTAGAAAACTACCGTAAAGAAGCTGCTCTGCGAATGAAACATATCATTAACTGTATCAATATCAATCAATTGAAAAAAGAAAATGAAGAGATTCAAGCTAGACTCTCCAATCAGAATACAATAGAAGAAGTCAATTTTAATGAGAAAATCCCTGAAAAGATTCCTTCTCATCCTAATATTTCACCAGATAAAACCATGTTAGCTTGGGCTTATTTCAAATCTTGGTTTTTTTCACCTCTACGAAAATTATTTCACGCATTAAAACCAAAACATGCTGGCATAAGCCCATTAGCACATGCATTTATCACCGCATTTTTCATTTCGCTCGCCCTGATATCAGGTGCCTTTTTATTCTTCACCTCTTTTTATACTCTTGCCGCAGTCTGTGCCGTTACAGCCGTTGTTAGTATCCTAGCCGGTGTTGTTCGATATAAAACTGTTAGTCAAGAAAGAAACATGGAAGCTCTTGTTCATAGCAGTGAAAAAGAATTACAAAAATGCCATAAACTAAATGAGTCTCTGAAAAAACAAGAATATCAACAATCTTTAGCTATAACGAACAGTCAACAAGATTTTGGAATGGATTCACAACACCCATCGACAAACGTAGCTGCTTTAGTGCAGGAAAAACAAAGCTTACAAAAACAGCTTGCAGCGATAGAAAGTAAAATACAAAGAACAGGTCTTGCCGCAGCTAACGTCCCTTCTTACGAGCCAGGACGAAATCAATCTGGCGCTCATCCACATCGACGCGAGCAATCTGCACTTCAAGAGGATCACCCAAACGATACTGCCTCCCCGACCTTTGGCCAACTAATCTGTGGTGAGTAGCATCATAAGTGTAGTAATCGTTTTCAAGTGCTGTGATATGTAGCAATCCTTGAACATACAAATCTTTTAATTCAACAAAAGCACCAAAGCTTGTTATATCAACAATAACGCCCTCGTAGCAATTACCGACCTTCTCAAGTAAATATTGACATTTTAACCAATCAACAACATCGCGAGTGGCTAAATCTGCACTTCGTTCTGTTTTAGAGCAGTGTAATCCAAAATCGCCAAATTGAGTGAGATTATAATTGAATTTTTCAGGAGAATGTCCTTCGATAATATGACTAATTGCGCGATGTACAAGCAAATCAGGGTATCGGCGAATAGGTGAAGTAAAATGACAATAAGCTTCAAAAGCTAAACCAAAATGTCCTTTATTACTGGGACTATAAATAGCTTGAGCTAAAGAACGCAAGAGCACCGTCTGAATTAAATGCGCGTCTGGCCTACCCTCGATTCTCTCCAATAATTTTGAATAATCTTGAGAGCTCGGTGCATCACCTCCGCCTAATCGAAGTCCAACGCCACGTAAAAAATCGTGTAATCTTTCTAATCTTTCATTCGACGGACCTTCATGAACTCTATACAATACTGGCATTCGATGATGTTGCAAAAATTGCGCTGTTGCGACATTAGCCATCAACATACATTCTTCAATAAGTTTATGAGCATCATTTCTGACAACGGGAACAATCTGTGCAATTTTGTCTTGTTCATCAAAAATAATCCGTGTTTCGGTCGTTTCAAAATTTAATGCGCCTCGAATTAATCGTTGACGATATAATTTTTTATAAAGAGCGTGTAGATTTTGTAAATGCTTCAGTAAAGGATTTTGATATTTTTCTGGATGCTCTAACATGCGCGCCACTTCAGAATAGGTTAATCGTGCATGAGAACAAATCACACCAGAATAAAAATCGTGCTTTTCAAGATTGCCGTCTTTATTGATGCGCATTTGACACACCATCACTAAACGATTGACTTGAGGTTTTAGTGAACAAACTTCATTCGATAATGCCTCGGGTAACATGGGAATTACTCGGCTTGGAAAATAAACAGAATTCCCTCTTAAATAAGCCTCTGTATCGAGCGCAGTATTAGGCTTCACATAATGGCTTACATCGGCAATGGCGACATATAAATTCCATGCTCCGTCTTCTAGAGGCTCACAATAGACAGCATCATCAAAGTCTTTAGCATCAGCACCATCAATGGTTACAAAAGGTAATTTGCGTAAATCTTTACGATTTTTAGGAATATCTTTTTCATTCACTTCATTGGGAATTTTTCTAATATCTTGAGCAACTTCAGTCGACCATAAATAGCGTAATCCATGAGAGCGAATAGCAACTTCCGTTTCCATTCCAGGTTCACGACGATCTCCGAGCACTTCAATAATATCACCAACAGGCTGTCGACGTTGAGTAGGTTGATTCGTAATTTTAACAACCACATATTGGCCTGGCACTGCCGTTCCAGCATGATTTTCAGGAATCAAAACATCGAGATTGATATTTTTTTGTACGGGCACAACAAAATCGACACCCTCTTCATGAAAAAGTCGACCCACTATTTGATTCGTATTTCGTTGTAAAATTTCAACAATGGTGCCTTCAGGTCTTCCACGACGATCAGTACCCACTGCTCTTACCATAACAATATCATCTGGAAATACAGATCGCATTTGATAGGGTGAAAGAAAAATATCGTCTCCACCTAGTTCTGGCTCAACAAAGCCATAACCATCTCGCCGACCAATAACGCGTCCACGAACTAATTCCATAGGTACGACAATACCGTACTTTTTTCCTCTTGATCGTGCGATTTGCCCATCACGTTCCATCGCACGCAGTCTTCGTTTTAGAGCAACTTGTTGTTCCTCATCATGCATATCGAGTGCAGTAATAATTTCTTTGTAAGATATGGGTTTTCCTGCTTCTTCTAGATACGACATGATTAATTCGCGGCTGGCAATTGGCCGTTCATATTTTTGAGCCTCACGCTCAGCGTGCGGATCTTTCTTTTTAAATCCCTTAGACACAAAGTCTCCTTTTGTAGTCAATGTCTGAATTACTGAGATAGTTTGACCTTCCTTTCCAAAGCAAGAGTTCAAGCTTATGCGGGATCCTTGCTGAAGGTACTAATGTACATTGTAGCTGGAAAAGACAAGAATTTCATGGTTAACTAAAGCAATACGAGGATTAATTTAAGTCCTCACTCAATGGAAATACTGTTTCCAAGCAATTATTAGCAATTAAGCACATTAAATTTAGGAGAGCACAATGAAATCAATAAGGACTTTAATTATCGGCTTATTGGCAACAAGCTTTATTTCCGGCTGCGGCCTCAACTCAGCATTTGATATGAGTAAACGAGACACCAGTCAAAATCAGCTCTGCAGCCGCCTTAAACGTAATATTGTCTTCTATAGCATGGATCAAAATCACGATACTGCCTGGTCTTCCCCTGCTAAACAGGCTGATATCCTGCGACAATATCAACAAAACAACTGCGAGGAAATCCTGAAAAACTCAAACACAACACTTCTCAACGAACTTTCACCTTTTCCTGCAAAAAACAAAACCGTAGACCAAAATCATATTCATGTGCAACAGGAATAGATATAAGACTAAACAATAGAGACGTGATTTAAAGTATTTTCAGCATATACTGTAGAATGCGTAACTGCAGAGGTATAAGTTGTATACATAGCTCCACCAATATTGACAATAGCGCCAGCACTCCAAACGTCCGCTGCACTATTGTGTAATACGAGAGCATCGTGAGCGCCACCTTCAACTTGAAGCGTATCAAGGTGAGACATATTCGCAACACCTTGTGGATTTAAATCCACTTCATTACCGTGCAGTGATTGTAAAGGTCTTAAATCAATCACATCAAAATCTTTGAAGATTGTGGTATTTTGCAAATTCGCCATTATTCCATCATTTTCTAACCATAGTGTGTTTTGTCCACCTATCCCTGCGTCTACTGAAGTGTCAAAAGCGCTGTAAACGATAGTGTTATTTCCGGATCCACCATTAATAATATCATGCCCAGTACCAGAATCGATAAAAGTATTACCGGATCCGCCTATGATCGTATGGTTTGCTGATCCAGCATAGATAACATCATGACTTCCCACACCGTGAATCACAGAGTTATTAGGATCGCCTGAGGGATTAGGACCACCTAATTGTGTGATGGCTCCGTTAAAGTTTTGACCATAAACTACATATTGATTGCTACCACTGGTAATTACAATATCACCCAATCCATCACCATTTAAATCACCACCACCACTCACCGTTGGTTCACTTAAAATTCCTGCTACTGTTTGATTTGAAGTAAATCCTGAAGGATCTGTAATTACAAATCCTTCGGAAGAATTTAGGTTAGTGTAATTGATATCTGCAGGCAAACCCGATGTACTTCCAAAAATGACATAGACTGCACCTTTACCACCGTAGGCAGCACTATCTAAAAATGCAAAATCCGGTAAACCATCTCCATTTACGTCGCCCAAATAAGCAATACTGGTGATATTTGCTGCGCCCGATGAAGTTAATTCAAAACCATTGGTTCCATTCAATGAAGACACATCAAAATTAGTTGAGGTGTTAAATGTTGTACTACCAAATAAAACATACACAGTGTTTTGCGATGAAAACGCAAGTGAGTCCACACCATTTCCTGTGAAATTTCCGATATCGGTTGGATTAATGAGATAATCAGTTGCGCCAGGTGTTCCAGCAGAATTTGTGATTAAAAATCCATTCGCTCCAGAAATACCCCCAGATGAAACTGTTACCGTAGAAGAAAATGCGGGAGTATTGCCGAGTATCACACCAATGCTTCCAATGTGTGTTGTCGTATTGTAGTAACTGACTAATATGTCATTTTTTCCATCGCCTGAAATATCAACTGATCCCATGTCTTGAAGACCTGAAGAAAGATAAGAGCTTGGACGTGAAATTTGAAATCCATCCGATCCAGATAAGGTCGCTGTATTAATACTGCTACCCGGTGTTGTAGTTCCAAAAACCACCGCTCCCCAACCCGTTGTTGAATCGCTTAGTGAAAAATCACTGAGTCCATCGCCATTGACATCACCTAAAGCAGCTGAAGTTACTGCATTATTTCCTAAAATTTCAATTCCCACACTGGATATTAATTGACTTGATGAGAATCCGCCGAGTTGTCCTAAAATAATATGTCCATTTCCACCAAAAAATTCAGAGATTAAAATATCATTAATACCATCACCATTAAAATCACCGAGAGAGTTTACGTGTTGACCGTATGCCGCAATGGGTACTGAAAATGAATCGTTATTAAATGCTGATAGCGTTAATGAAGGATCGTTAAATGGTACACTCGCACCAAATGTTGCCTGACCATCTACGATGAATGCTCTTGTGTAAGGACTTGCTCCTGCACTAAATCCGTTTGCGACTAATAAATCTCCAAAACCATCACCATGTTGTACTATTGTTGAGCTTGTCGCATTCAGTAATGCAGTGTGAGTTAAGGTAAATCCATGCGCACCGTCAGTTAATGATTGAATTGTAAAACTCAAAGTTACTGGAGACGCTGGGGGAGCAAAAGTGACACGTACCGCATCTTCAACATTGACCACAGAACCATTCAGTGAAGTATACGTTGTATATCCCGCAATCACTGAAGATGGAGCCCATAAATCTGTTGCTATTAATGTGACAGTATCATGCGCATCACCATTAATTGTCATCGTATCTCCGTGTGACATTGCATTTACAGTAGCAGCATTTAATGTCACACTATTACCAATCAAATCTTGCATTGGTTTTAAGTCTAAAATATTGATTCCTGTGAATACAGTTCCACCAATAAAATTGACATGCGTGTTATCATACTTAAACCACAGGGTATTTGAAGTTCCTAGCCCCCAAATACTTGCGTATCTAATCCACTGTAAACAATGGTATTAATTCCAGGACCTCCGATAATAACATCATGACCAGTACCTGAATCAATAAAGGTAGTACCAACTCCACCGATAATCGTGTGATCAGCAGTTCCTGCATAAATCACATCATTGCTTCCTACACCTTGAATTACCGCTTGATTTGCAGTTCCCATTTGGGTTATTGCACCGTTAAAATTATTTCCAAAAACGATATATTCATTACCTTGACTTGTGATAACAATATCACCTAAACCGTCACCATTTAAATCGCCACCTCCGCTTACAGCAGCGTATGATAAATTTATAGAAGGATCCGTGATTACAAATCCTTGACTTGAATTCAGATTAGTAAAATTAATTGTCGCTGGAAATGCCGTTTGACTACCAAAAATCACATACACGGCACCAAGCCCACCATACGCACTGCTATCGGTAAAACCAAAATCAGGAAGGCCGTCGCCATTAACATCACCTAAATATGCAATGTTATGAATTTGATCACCACCTGCTCCTACTAATGTGAATCCATTGGTACCATTTAAACTTGCGAGATCAAATGTTGTGACAGAAGATAATGCTGGGCTACCAAAAATTACAAATACAGCATCTTTAGACGATAAGGCAATACTATCAATACCACTTCCTGTAAAATCACCGATGTTAGTAGGGTTAACCAATATATCATTAGAGCCTGACGACGTAGAAGAATTGGTAATGATAAATCCATTTGCACCCGTAATACCCGTCAAACCAACATCGACTGTTGCACTGAAAATTGGAGAGTTACCTAGAATGACACCGACACCTCCCACTTGCGCAGTCGTGTCCCAGAAGCTAACAAAAATATCGTTCAGTCCATCGCCTGTAATATCTCCTCCTCCAACATCTTGTACGTTTATAGAGAGGTAATTATTGGGGCGATCAATGACAAAACCGTTGGTTCCATTTAGCCCGGAATAATCAATACTTGTGCCAGGCGTTGTAGTACCGAAAATAACGGCAGAAAAATCTCCTCGTGAATTACTGATGATAAAATCAGCTAAGCCATCACCATTGACATCACCTAATGCCGCTGCAGTATCAGTATACCCACCGCCACTAGTAAATATAGTCACTCCAGCACTGCCTATAGTACTCAATGGAACATTCGCTGGAAATCCTCCAGGTTGCCCTAATACCAAAATTGAAGGATATCCATAAATACTCGAAATCAGAAAATCATTAATTCCATCACCGTTAAAATCACTTGTTGAAATAACCTGACTACCGAACACATTAATAGGTGTATTAGCAGTATCATTGTTAAACACCGTTAGACCTACAGAGGTATCGTTAAAAGGCACATTCGTATGAAATGCTGCTTGACCGTCTATCAAGAAAGCATGCGTGTAGGGTGAGGTTCTGCTGGAACTAAAATCCGTGGCAACTAATAAATCGCCAAATCCATCACCATTTTGAATGATCGTTGAATTGCTAGCGTACAGGGTGCTGGTTGCCGTTAAACTGAATCCATGTACACCATCAGTTAAAGATGATAATGTGAAATTTAATGCTACTGGGGCAATTGAAGGTGCAAAAGTGACATGGACTTCATTTTGTACATTCACTACAGAACCGCTCATTGATGTATAGGTTGTATAACCAGAGATAGGTGATGTTGCTGTCCATATATTAGTCGCAATTAAAGTCAAAATATCATGCGCATTGCCTGTTATGGTCATCAAATTAGCGTCTGACATTGATAATACTGTTGCTGCATCTAATGTGACACTATTTCCTACCATACTTTGCATAGACGTTAAATTGATAACATCAATTCCGGTATAATTAGTAGCGCCAATAAAAGTAACGTGTGTATTATCATATTTAAACCAGAGAGTATCTGTTCCAGCTCCACCGCTCACCGGTGCATCGTCACGGTAATAAACTATCGTATCATTTCCTTGTCCAGCGTAAATTCTAGAATTTCCAGGAGCATCGATAAAATCATTGCCACCGAGCGCATTAATAATATCATTACCTCCACCACCGTAGATCACATCATTGCCATTCGTTCCGGTTAGAGTTTCACTGCCCGCGGTACCTTTAAGCGTAATGACACCATTAAAATTGCTACCAAAAACAATATAGCTCACTCCACTCGCACCATATGCAGGTGCAGGTCCTACATTGGTAGTAGGATTACTTAAAACAATGTCAGCAATTCCATCACCATTTAAATCTCCACCACCACCTATGGTTGTAGCAGAAACGCCTGGTGTAAATTGAATTACCAAACCTTCATTAGGAGTTAAATGTGAATAATCAATTACTGCCGGGAAAGGATTAGTACTACCAAAAATAATGTAAGCGGCACCTAGACCACCATAAGCACTTTTATCGATAAAACCAAAATCGGGCAATCCATCGCCATTCACATCTCCCAAATAAGCAATACTCGTTACATAATGTTGTGGAGCTGAAGATGTTAATTCAAATCCATTAGAACCATTGACTGTACTTAAATCGAAATTAACATTATTCGTAAAAGAATGGCTACCAAAAACGACATAAGTTGAAGAATTAGAAGTAAATAAATCTAATTCATTAATGACGAGACTATCGATACCACTACCATTAAAATTACCGATATTCACAGCAGGATCTGCAAAATGGTGGCTACTAGAAGGAGAATCTGTACTATTATAGATGACAAATCCAGCCGGCTGACCTACCTGTCCTACATTCCCGATATCAAATGTAGAGGGAAATCCCGTGCTATTCCCAAAAACAATTGTGGCTGTATCAGTTGTAACGTTATGATACGTTTTAAACAGAATATCGTTGAATCCATCGCCATTTAAATCGATTCCCATAATCGTATTAGATTGACCAATAGCAAATCTACCCGCTGCGGTAATTGTAAATCCATTAACACCATTTAATGCACTCACATCCAATGAACTTGGAGGTGTTGAACTTCCAAAGACAACATAAGCCGTAGTAGATGTGCCTCCGAAGGATTCAACAAGGCCGACAGAACTTAGACCACTTCCATTAACATCTCCGAGTACACCGCCATTGGTAAATGATTGACTCGATGTGATTGCTTCAGCACCACCCGAACTCACTAAATTGCCTAAATTTGCAGTAGAAGGAAAACCAGTGGGCGTACCAAAAACGATATACGACGTAAATCCTCCCGATGAGTAAGCGACAAAAAACATATCCGTAGAACCATCACCATTAAAATCACTCGCATTGTAGATTTGCGTTGGATAGAGGACTTGACCAAATGGTGGATAAAAGACTGTACCTGTGACACCCGCATCAGAAATATGAAATTCAGTTGGGAAAGTCGCCTGACCGTTCAAATAATAAACATCACCAAGACTAGCCCCGCCCAATCTGCCAGTCGTAGATGCATCGACTAATGCGCCATATCCATTACCAGTGGCGTTAGGAATAATAAATGCTGAGGTTCCTAATGTACCGGGATAAAATGAAAAGAAAATATCACCGTCCAATGTTACGCCATGCACACCATCTAAATAGGATTGTAATGTGATAAAAATAGGAGGAGGTGGAGGAGGAGGTATGCTTGGAGTAGTTAAAATTGTCAACAATGCGTGATTTGAAGCAGATGAATTAGTTGGTGGTAATATCAACATTTCAGGCGTCATTTCAGTACCAACTGAATTTGAACTTGATGTGTCTGTTATTGAGGGCGTAGGTTCAGTAGTTGGTTGAGATGAAGTTCCCGGTGTTGTGCCATTTGTTGGTGTGGTTCCTGTAGGTTCAGCAGTAGTATTAGTACTAGTGGTAGTTGTTGTAGCTTCAGGTGCAATTTGGACTGGAGTCAACCCATGTGCTCCGCTAGGAACTTCCCCTTCCGGATGAAGACTAATTACAACGTGATTAACCAAATCTTCAGTATGAATTGCTTGATTTGCCGACAGTTTACTTTGATCGCTGAGTTCTTTTGCAGCTTGAATTTGTTCAGGCGTCGAATAATTACTAAATGTTTGAGCAAATGTCATAGGATTAACTGCTGCTAAACCAGTGATAACAGCAATTTCTGGCATAGACATATAGGCCATCTGATCTATGGCAATCACACTAGTAACAAAACTATCTGCAGTGACGGTTTCACTTAAACTTCTATATTCTGCGGTTGCAATATCATCAATCGTTGGACGAGTAACCGTATCATCAACCGATTTTATTTGGAGTTGAAATGATTGTGTTGTATGAAATCCAATTTTATTTTGTATTGAATACGCATTAATAACGATTTCAGTACTACCAACAGATCCTGGTGTTGGAACTCCTGCTAAATAATATTTTCCCTCTCCCACATGTGCAAAACTCATCCATGGGGGCAATTCACCGTCAGCTGATTTTGCAACAAGAACAAATTTATCGGCATCTGCACCTTGCAGATTGAAATAATAACCATACAACGATCCAATGACTGCTATCGGTAATGGCTCACCTTCCCATTGGAAAATATTCGAGTGTGGATGCACTATCATATCTTGTGTTTCACCTGCAGCAGGATCAGTGATATGCAGTTGCGGCAATTCGAATCCTGCTTCAGGTTTGCTGAAAAAACCTTTCAGCACTGCAATTGTTTTTGCTGTTTCATCGTGTGATTGAATCATCAGATCTTCACCATGACGATGTAAATCTTTTACATCAAATTCTTTAGCATTTAAATAATAATTGTCACCCGGTTGCGCAAGCACTGCACTACCAAGTGAGAGAAAAATTTCGTGAGATGTTTGATTAGAATCGGTTGATGTTAAATGCACACTCAACATTTTATTCAAAGCATCATTTGTGAATTGTTGATCTGTAAATTGAATAAGAGAATTTGGTGCGCTGAAAAATTGATTAAATACTATCGGTGGATTATCAGCAACAATGAGTTGTAAATTATTATCAATTCGCGTGATCGAAGAAACCTCTGTGAACGATTGATCACAGTGGATTCGGTCACCCGAACTGACAACAACGCTCATACCGGGTTCTACCGCTTCTGATGCTCCAGCTCCCTGAGCACGGCTGATTTCAAACATGCTCATAATACCACCTCATACCAACCCTCTGCAAAGCCCGAACCACGGGCCTTCTAGTCCTTTAATAACATACAGAATCAAATAACCTTTTATCCTTATACTCTAAGTATAGCAGCTGGTGGTAGTTTTTGTGGTTGGAGGATTAAGGGGTCAAGTCTAAGATTGCTACATTCTTACACTAGAGATATTAGGTTTCTCTTTCACTCTAAAGAATGTAGCAATCTTAGACTTGACCCCTTCTCCCTTGATTGACAACGCTTAATGAGCTCGATAAAGTCAGACGAATGCCGAGGTGGTGAAATTGGTAGACACGCAAGTTTCAGGTACTTGTGGGGGAAACCCTGTGGAGGTTCGAGTCCTCTCCTCGGCACCAGACACCCAAGGTGTTAGAAGATCATCCTTTCGCGATGAGGGGTTTTAGGGGAGAGAATCGAGATTCTCTCCCCTAAATATATGAAAGGAAGCATCTCTCGGTTTTAAAATCAACAGCCATGAACACTGGGTACTGAGCAACCAAAACACCCAAAGTCCTTAACCGGGAGATGCTGAAAAAGGATGTCGTTTAATAATTGTTTGACTACGATCAGGCCCTGTAGAAATAATATCAACTGGCGCACCCACTAATTCTTCAATTCGATGAATATAATTAACCGCTTCTGTAGGCAACTCTTCCAATGTTTTCACCGCAAATGTTGGATTTTTCCAGCCTGGAAGTTCTTCATAAATAGGCGTGCATTTTTCTAATTCACGAGAATCTTGTGGAGGAACTTCTAATTTTTCTCCATTTAATTGATAGCCAACACAAATATTAATTTTTTCTAGACCATCGAGAACATCCAACTTTGTGATGCACAATCCGCTGATACTATTAATTTGAATTGAGCGACGAAGTGACACTGCATCTAACCAACCACAACGTCGGGGACGACCTGTTACTGAACCAAATTCTTGCCCTTTCTCGCCCATGTAGCGTCCAATCTCATTTTGTAATTCTGTAGGGAATGGGCCCGCACCCACACGGGTTGTATACGCTTTAGAAACACCTAAAACATAATCAAGCGCTAATGGCCCAATGCCTGAGCCCGTTGCTGCAGCACCCGCTGTCGTATTTGAAGACGTTACAAATGGGTATGTCCCCATATCGACATCTAGACAGGTTCCTTGGGCACCTTCAAATAAAATTGGATTCCCAGATTGAGAATGAAGCGAAAGTTCATACGCAACATCAGCAACCATCGAATTCATTTTTAGACTTGCTTCGAGTAAATCTTCAAGCACGGATTCGTAAGAAATGCTATCAGTATGATAATAATTTTTTAACATGAAATTATGATAATCAGCTAACTCCATTAATCGTTGGCTCAAACCCGTTGGATCCATTAAATCCATCAGTCGTAATCCTCGACGAGCAACTTTATCTTCATAAGCAGGTCCAATACCTCGCCCCGTTGTTCCTATCGCTGATTTTCCTCGCGCTAATTCACGCGCTTTATCTAACGCTTCGTGATAAGGCAACAATATATGACAAGCGCTACTGATTCGTAAACGTTCTACGACAGGAACATTGTTATTTTCCAGCTCTGAAATTTCTTGCAATAAAGCTTTAGGTGAAATTACCACACCATGTCCGATGTAACATTTAACATCAGAACGCAATATTCCGGATGGAATTAAACGTAGAACAGTTTTTTTTCCGTCAATGACGAGCGTGTGCCCTGCATTATGTCCGCCTTGAAAACGCACAACCACTTTGGCTTGATCTGTGAGCAAATCAACAATTTTACCCTTGCCTTCATCACCCCATTGGGTGCCTAATATTACAACTTTTTTACTCATTCTATTGTCTACTCATATAAAAAATTAAAACCAGAGGATCTCAAGGGGTCAAATCTTGACAAATAGACAAATTGTTATCTTAGTTATTTGTCTATTTGTCAAGATTTGACCCCTTGAGATCTTCACTTCTATACACCTTTAAAAAATTTAAAAAACTGTGAGTCTGGCTCAAGTATTAAAAAATCATTCTTACTTTTAAAGGTATTTTTATAGGCTTCTAAGCTTCTTAATAATGCGTAAAATTCTTTATCGAGCGCGAAGGTTTCATTATAAATTTTTGCTGCTTCTGATTGACCTTGCGCGCGAATTTCAGCGGCACTCCGACGAGCTTGCGCTAACTTGACTACCACATTTTTATCTGTTTGAGCCCGTATTGCATTCGCTTTTGAAATACCTTCTGAACGATGTTTTGTCGCATCTTGTTTACGTTTTGTACGCATTTCAGTATAAACAGTTTCGGTCACTTCTTTTGGAAAATCTATACGTTTAATTCGAACATCAAAGACCGTAATTCCCAATTCTTTCGCTTTTTGATTGGCCTCTTCTTTCAAAACCGCCATCACATTGCCCCGTTTACCTGCAATAACTTCTTGCGTAGTAATTTGACCAAATGCAGCACGCAAAGCATTATTTATTTTTTGTTCCAGTAATTTTTCTGCGCGGTCAGAATATCCACTCGTACGTTGATAGTAAAGCGCAATATTTTCAATACGCCATTTTACATAATAATCCACTAACACATATTCTTGTTCAGAAGTAAAAATACGTGATGATTTCACATCATTTGTATTTAAACGCATATCAAAATACTGTACTCGATTAACAAAAGGTATTGTAAAATGCAAACCTGGAGCGACCACACGAGGTTTTTTATCTGCTCCCAAAGAAATTTCACCTAAATGCAAAACTAAAGCTCGTTGACCTTCTTCAACTGTATATAAACAGCCAAACAAAATAAAGAGTACAAATAATACTGCAAAAACAGTGATTGATTTTACTGTTGCCATTGATATCCTCCACGTGTCAAATCAGTGGAACGACGATCATTATTCGCTTCCGTTAGTTGTGAAGCCGCTGTATCAACGGGCAAATCAGGGTAGGAATCATTCGCTGCACTCACACCTTCCACTTGAGTACTTTCATCTCTATTATTTTGGCGTTGAGAATCTATAATTTTATCTAAAGGTAAATACAAAATATTTTGTCCACTTTTAGTTGCTACTAATACTTTACTACTTTTAGAGAGTATGGATTCTATTGCGTCCATATAAAGTCTCATTTTCATAACTGCTGGCTGAGCACGATACAACAGACGCAACGCTTTAAATTGAGCAACATCAGCTTGCGCATCTGAAACTAATCGTTCTTTTTCGCCTTCTGCTTCTCGCATAATTCGTTCAACTTCGCCCACCACAGTCGCATTGTATTGACTAGCATACGCTTCTGCTTCATTAATAATACGTTTTTCATCTTTACGCGCTTTAATCACATCATCAAATGCTTCAGTAACTGCTTCTGGTGGTTTAACAGGTTGCAAGTTCACATCAATAATTTCAATTCCCGTTTTATAAGGTGTTAAAATCAACACTAATTGCTGCAAAACTTCATCACGAATTTTTTGCCGTCCTGTCGTCAATATTTCATCCAAATCAGAATCACCGACTACTTGTCTTAAGGCACTTGCAGTGGCTTGTTTAATGCTATCTTGAGGATCTTTCACATTGAATAAAAAATCACGCACATTATCACGACGATAGATAACAGAAAGTTCAACGGAAACAATATTACCGTCGCGCGTTAGCATTTCATCCGTATAAGTGAATGATGTTGCTTCTTGAACATTGACGGTCTTATAAGAATCGACAAATCGCGGTAACCAATGCGGTCCTGGCTGAACAGTTTTATAATATTGTCCAAAACGCAACACAACCCCTCGTTTCATCGGTGAAATAATGTAGATTCCAGAAAGAAGCCAAATACCCATCAATGCTGCTAATAATAATCCAATATGATACGGTGTTATTTTTTTAAGATTGAATATTCCCGCATTATTATTACCATCGCTATTGCTATTCATCTGACGAGAGCCTGGCTTTTTACTCCCCATCAGTTTGAGAAATTTATCTCGAATTTTACGTACAAGCTCATCGAGGTCCGGAGGACCCTGATTTTTATTTCCTCGATTCCACGGATTTTTAGGATCCCTGTTTCCCGGTTCATTCCACGCCATTGAAGCACATCCTAACTAGCCAAAAAGTACAACACGCATTCTATTCTTCTAAGCTACAGACTTCAAGTGTTGATGATGCCAATATCCTGAACTAAAAACACACAACTCATTGATTACAAAGAATATTCAAGAATTTCCAATCAAAGTGATAGAAGATTTTCCTTTCACGATGAGTGGTTTTAGGGGAGATGCTGGAGAATGCCCGCTTAACTTTTCATTATTCGGTGATAATCTTCAGCTCGCATCCTAACGCTGATTCGCCAACCACCGTCCTCAAGACTCAGTTCTTGAGTTACTGCACCTAACTCATACAATGCAGCGCGTATCGCGCCTTCATCAGCATGTAAGATAATATCACAAACGAGTATATCCTTGGCAATTCGCGTAGAAATGGCCTGTTTTAGAAGATCAAGTCCTTCACCCGTCAATGCTGAAACATTCACTCTAATCGGCATATTTTGATCATCGTTATCAATTCTAGGTACTATCGCTGGAGCCAAATCAATTTTATTATTCACCATCAATTGCGGAACTTTGTCAGCGCCAATTTCTTTGAGGACTGCCTGCACGTCGCGAATTAAATTCTGACGATAAGGATTATGAGCATCTACCACATGTAACAATAAATCAGCATTGATAGTCTCTTCTAAGGTCGCACTAAACGCGTCAACTAATTGATGAGGTAGATCTCGAATAAAACCGACAGTATCCGCTAAAATGACTTGACCGACTTCGGGAATTTTAATTTGTCTTAACGTTGGATCTAGCGTCGCAAACAATTGTTTTGCTGCGTAAACATCCGCAGAGGTTAATTTATTGAAGAGTGTCGACTTCCCCGCATTGGTATACCCTACTAACACGATGGTGGGCACTGCATGTTTCTGGCGATTATGGCGTCCTTGCTCGCGTTGTGATCGCACTTTTTTGAGTCTTTCCTTTAGTAACCTGACACGATTCTTTAATAAGCGTCTATCCGTTTCCAACTGGGTTTCACCAGGACCGCGCAAACCGATACCCCCTTTTTGACGCTCCAAGTGGGTCCAACCTCGCACTAATCGTGTTGCTAAATGTTCTAGTTGAGCTAATTCGACCTGTAATTTACCTTCAAACGTACGCGCACGTTGAGCAAAAATATCTAAAATTAAACCGGTACGATCAAGGACACGACATTCAAATAATGCTTCGAGATTTCTTTCTTGAGATGGCGTTAGTGTGTGATTAAGTAATACGACTTCGGCTTGAGAACTAGCAACAATATCGCGTATTTCTTCTGCTTTTCCACTACCAACAAAATATTTAATATCCGGAACATGACGTGAGCCTGTTACCCAAGCAACAGGCTCAACACCAGCGGATTTTGCAAGTTCGCGAAACTCATCACTATCTTCCCTAAGGATTGATTTCGCGAAATTGAGGTGAACTAAAACAGCACGTTCGCCGCCCTGTGGACGATCGAAAAAACTATTCTTCGATGAATTCTTCGGAGATTTTTTCCTCACCCTCAAAACCTTCCAATACTATCTTTCTCATCGGAACGATGGTTGAAATAGCATGTTTATACACGATTTGACTGAAACTGTTTTTCAGATACACGACAAACGCATCATAAGCTTCAATTTTACCCTGCAGCTTTATCCCATTTACGAGGTATACTGACACAGGGACCTGCTCTTTACGTAAAGCCTCTAAAAATGGCTCTTGTAATGATTGCCCTTTTGTTGTCATAGGACTCTCCTTGTTGATTAGATTTATAACATTTTTAAAATACGCTGAACAAGTTGAGTATCATCACTATCGTAACGATGCAAATCTTGCCAACTCCTAAGCCAGGTTATCTGGCGCTTCGCTAATTGCCGAGTCGCAATTATACAGTGCTCCTGCATTATCGCGAAACTCGTATTACCGCTTAAATATTCCAATACTTGCCGGTAACCCACTGATCGTAATGCAGGAAGACCCGCATTCAAATCAGCGCGGAAGTATAACCTTTCTACTTCTTCAATGAAACCCTTTTTCAGCATTTTAGTAAAACGTAGTACAATGCGATGGTGCAATGTCTCACGATCAGGAGGGATAATTGCGATATTTAAGGGCAAAAAAGTTAAATTTTGAGATTCTTGCTTCTCTAACCACGCTGATAAACTTTTCCCACTGAGTCGATAAACTTCTAAAGCGCGTTGAATTCGTTGTGGATCTGTAGGTTTAATTCGGCTCGCTGCAACGGGGTCTACTTGCTCTAATTCTAAATAAAGCTCATTTAAACCTTTTGAGGATAGCTCCTCTTCTAATTCAGCTCTGATCGACGGATCTGATGATGGCAAAGGCGCTAAACCGTGTTGAAGAGCGTGGAAATACAGCATCGTACCACCAACTAATAAAGGTATTTTTCCCCTTAGATGAATGTCGTTAATACAACGCAAGGCATCTTGGCAGAACTGCGCTACTGAATACGATTCGGAAGGATCCAAAATATCAATCAAATGATGAGGAACTTGCGCCTGTTCTTCGAGCGTAGGCTTTGCAGTTCCAATATCCATTCCACGATAAACTTGTGTCGAATCTACATTAATGATTTCAACAGGCAAGTGTTCAGCAATAGCAAACGCTAAATCCGTTTTTCCCGATGCGGTCGGACCCATTAAACAAATGACTTTAGGAAGTTTAGACACAGCATCTCCTTGGGGTCAGGCATGCATATTTGCATCTAGCTTTGCTAGGTGCAAATATGCATGCCTGACCCCATTTAAATTGGTGCGAGATTGAGACGAGCTTTTTTACGCTCTTGAAGCTTCCAAATACTCCAAACTGCCAAAACACCCAAAATTTTAGTCGCAGTCATGATAATCATTGCTAGCCAATTAATACGACCAAGCAGTGTTAGAAAAACGAAACTATCTACGGGTGCACTAACAGATGCAGACCAAACTAGTCGTTGTGACAGAGGTTTACGCGTGTATGTAAATATTCCCCAGTCGATAAATTCACCTATCAAAAATGCTGATAAGCTAGCAAAAGCCACTGTTTCGCTAGCTAAAACATAACTCAAATATCCTGCAAATAGCATAGCGATGATGACATATCGACCGATTTCGCGTTGCGCAAAGTCACGAAAAATATAGACCATACCTACACTAAAATCGATAGGAGAAACCCATTCATTAAACAAAAAGAATAATGGGGCTATTACAAAAAGCTTGTTAATCACAAGAATAAACAAGATATAACTTAAAGTTGCTTTGTAGGGGCGAAGGAATTTTTGCGCAATTTGATTAATCATTATTACCACTCAACTCATACCAGAATCTAGATCGGCCATTATACTGCAATGTATAGAAAATAGAAAGTTGAGCGCGGCTCCTGTGCAATTATTCTTGTAGTTAAGCCTATAATTTTGTATGCTTGCGCCGGCTTATAAGGGGAGCAGAGCTTCTCGCATTTTATTAAATTAAGCGACGTTAATGTTCTAGGGGAAAAGCGCAGCTCTTCCCTGCTCTCTGGGGAGGTAGGTTTGTGGATATAAAGTTTAACTCGAATGACGCGCTGTTAGTTGTTGATATTCAATATGATTTTCTTCCAGGCGGAACATTGGGCGTCCCCTTAGGTGATCAGGTAATACCCCCCATCAAAGAGCTTATCACTGCGGCCACTAAAGGCCACGCAACCATAATTGCCTCTAGAGATTGGCATCCGGCCAATCATATTAGCTTCCATGAACAAGGCGGGCCTTGGCCACCTCATTGCGTTCAAAATACCCGTGGCGCTGAATTTCATGAATCCCTCCAATATCCTAAAAATACAATCGTTGTGAGCAAGGCAACAAACCCTGATATCGATGTTTATTCTGCATTCCATGCAGAGACAGAAACCGGTGCCCCATTACCTAAAATTCTAGAAGAGCACAATATTAAACGAATCATTATATGCGGATTGTGTCTTGATTACTGTGTAAAAGCCTCTTCCCTAGATTTAATAAAAGCTGGCTACGAAATTCTAGTGGTACTTAATGCTACAAAAGCAATTGATGCTGAAGATGGGCTTGAGACGATTAGATTACTAAAAAGCTTTGGCGTGCAATTTGTTTAAAAAGGGGTCAGGTCTAACATTGAAACTTGGTTTCAATGTTAGACCTGACCCCCTTCTCCTCCGGTCGCTAATTAAATGTTATTAAGTTATGAAGGGATGCTATATTTTTCATGATTATGCCTGAAACCACTGTACTTCCATGAAATATTATGATAAAATTAAGAGATGTGAATGGGTGATCAAAGGTAATAGAGGTGCTTATGCAAGAAGAAAGTATGCCGGACGACGTTAATAAAGAACTGGAAGCGGTTGCCCATTTGTCTCCTGAAGAAATTTGGGAGGCAATGAAATTCTCACCATTATTAGCAGATAAATTACATCATGGAGAATATGCCCAACAATTTTGGCGCAATAAGTTTCAGTTGTACTTTCCTTTAGAAATGCTTCACCAGCCGGATAGAATATTCCCAGAAGATATGTATGATGAATTTCGCAAAAGATATTTAAAGCATGTCAATGATCTATCTCAAATTCAACGCCTGCTTCTCGGTGTAATTCTTGAAGGAAAGATCGAATATTTTGTAACTAGCATTATTGCAAAATATAAAGTGACGGTCGCGGATTTGTTTAAATTATTCAGTCAAAACCACAATCAAAACTATCTGGTGCCATCATTTTGTACTGATGAAATGCTTGATTTTATCTACAAAATGTTTTTGCTGAAGCATATCGAAAAATTGAATGGACCTTACCAGCCAAATGTTTTAAAGAAAATAGAATTAGCTATCATTTTCAACCAATCAGTCAATGATATTTTAAAAATGTGCGCAGACGAAAAGAGATTGATTAATCATGCATTTATTTGTTCATTAAAATATAATCGACAACCTTTGTATGACGAGCTACTTAAAAAATGTCCTGAAACAGATTGTAAAGATGAAGGAAAATGGCGCGAAGTTTTCTATGCCAGACCCATCAATTTTGCAGCAAAATTTGCAAACATTGATGCTATCAAAAAACTCAAGAGTTGTGGTGTTAACATCAACAGATTGGGTGCCCAGCAAAGTATACACTATAATTGCCCATTACATATTGCAGCAATGCACGGTAATCTTAGATTATTTCGAGAATTATTGGCATTAGGTGCAGATATCAGAGCACTGAATGCTCTTCGCAAAAATCCTTTAAGTATCGCAATTGAATTTGGTCAACTTAATATTGTCAAAGAATGTTTAAATAGACGAAAAGAAATCAAAAATGTGAATCCGGACTATTTACTGTATGTGGCAGCTGAATATGGTCAGAAAGAAATCGTTAACTATCTAATCCATGTAGAACACGCTCAGGTCACTGCTGAACATGTACTTGCTGCGGCATTATCTGGAAATGTAACTCACGATGACAGATATTTTGAGGTAATTAACATTCTTTTGGAATATAATCCACTTGCTCTTGCTCATGATGTCGATATCATGAAAGCCATTAACCCAGTTGCTACAGCATGGGGATTGGGCTTTGATAATGCTACAGCTAAGCAGATTAAAGTGTTTAGAGCAAACGATATTATGCGAAAGGTACTGAGCATTGCAATAGCTTGTCAGTATGATGAAACAGTTAAAGCATTATTAAATACAAACCCAAGCAAAGATGTGCTAATTGAGGCCTTGAGATATGCCCAAAATAAATTATCACCTTCAGCTAAAACTATACGTATCAAATTGTTGGAAATGTATATAGCACAAAATCTAGAAGAGGCAAAAACAAACACACACAAAAGCAGGCTTCCATTTTTTAATACACCACTAGGTGCGTCAATCGCATTGAAAACGAGCGTAGCTACGAAACAAATAGCACAAGAAAATGGGATGAAAGTTGAATTTACTGAAGAAGAAAAAAAGGCCCTACTAGAAGGAGAATTAGGGAATATTATCGATCCTTTAGGCAAGGAGCATTTTACCACACTCAAAGATTGGCTAAATAACCGTTTTAATTAATGTCAAACGATTTTAAGAAAGGGGTCAGGTCTAACATTGAAGGGCAAAAAAAAAGGGGTCAGATCTAATATCAATGCTTCGAGATGCTTGTTAGGTAAAAGTATTGATATTAGATCTGACCCCTTTCTTTTGTGACCCCTTTCTTCTTGTGGCAATAAAGATAATTAATGCTGTAGATAGTGTGCTAGATTATATGATAACAGATGACAGAAGGAGATTCTTATGCGCATTAATCAAAATGAGTTTATTTTTCAAGATAGAACATTAGCAGTATCAGAGCTGTTGAAGATGAAAGTTGCACACTATTCTGCTTGGTTGGACAATCTGATGAGTATCGGTTGTTTAAAAGCAGAAGACAACGTGAAATGTCAATCTTTATTGGATAGTATTAATCCCACTGAAGACTCTTTAAGTGCTATCAAACTGTTCTTAGATAGCCTTTATAAGGCTTACTCTGGAAATGAATCATTTAAGCGTATCGATGATTATTACAGACCAGAGACACCTGAAATTAGAAAGATCAAAAGTGGGCTTGGTTACCAAATTGAGGGTGGGAAAAAGAGACCTAAATTAATGACCCTACCTCTATCATCTCCTCCTGAAGCAACTCAAACTACTACTAGATCTGATGTTCAAGCTGTTATGAATCAGCCAACTATACAAAGTAATAGCACTCTCTTCTCAAGTGCACCTAAAAAAGCTGTAATGCCATCTCCCCTTCTTGCACCTATCGTTGCTAAGAGAACTAAAAAATATATCCCCACCAAAGAAGAGATCGATAAAGCAATAAGGATTTTCCTCAGCGGCGATCTAAGTAGTTTTGAGTATAATAGCAAAGAACGTGCAGCCCAATCTTGGCGTCAGGCGAAATCTGCTCACTATCTTGCTTGGTTAAACAAATTAATAGAATCAAATTGTGTAGATATAGAAGATCGCGACCAGTGTGTGCTATTTAAGAATCAGATGGATACATCAAAAGACACGCTAAACAAATTCGAAATTTATATTAGCGGCCTCTATTCACGTAATAAAAAAAACGCATTATTTTTAGAGCTTGATAAGCCTTTCAGAGAAACAGTTCCTATTCTTCATCGAGGCGGATATGGTAGAAGCCGAGGCAACTACACTGTCACCAATAGATCAGAACAAGATAAACAACAAGCATGGGCCATTTCAGTGCTAGAAAATGCTGACGATGATATAATATCTCATGTCAATGAAAGATTGTCGCAGTCCATGCAATTGGAAACTGAAAAAGCGGATATCGAGTTAGGTCTTGAGGAGCTTAAAAAATCACTACAGAATCAATCCAGTTATTATGAACGTATTCGGAATGAAATAAATTACGTTCTGGATAATTTCAAAAGATCAATGGCCTCCGTATTTCCAGCACCTGAGCCTCAAAACACGGGGTTTTTCTCAATATTTTCTTCTAAACAAAAAGTTCAGACGAAAAGAGATGAAGCTATAGCACTCTATGAATTATTTAAAGAAGTTTTTAAAAATCTTGAAACTGAACCAACTCCCGAAAATGCAGCTATCATTAAAGCTAATATTGAGGCTGTTAAAAACAACCCCGAAATGCTCAACCTAGAACAAGTACCTTTCGTTATTAAAAGGGCAACATATACGCTAGAAGCGATTAGTGATAAAGTGAATGATCTAGCGCTTTGTAGAGAAGAAATCAGGATCATAACTGAAAAAATACGCACCCTTTCGGCAGATAGGCCTACTCAGTTGGAACGATGGTAATGACGAAAATAATTCGAGTCCCCTGATTCAGCTGACTTTTCACGGTTATCTGGCCACCCAGTTGCTCAATTAGACCTGCCCCCTTTATTTTGCTTTATTCTTGAACTAACTTGATACCTGAGTGTCTTCACGATCGAGATCATCATAAATGCTCGTTATCTCGCGATAATTCAATAATTTAACATTAGAACAATCTAAGGGGTCAAATCTCCATTTGACGATCCCATCGTTTCCTTGTGGCGCTTATTTACCATTATTTTCTGGTGTCAATTTAACGATTGCAAAGCTTCGATGTATTTTTCACGGTATTTTTTTTCTTGGTTAATTTTTGACTCAAAATGATAGGCCGCACTACTGACAGTTTGATAGCACTTTAGTGCCTATCTCACCAATCTCACCAATCTCACCATCTGTCAACTTATCTCACCAATATCACCACCCACCACAATCAATAACCCACTCTGTTTTCCCGGCCTTGATTCAGGGCTAAGTCAAATCCCTGTTTCATTATATTTGCAATTAGCATCGCGCAGTTTCTGGAATCATCAAATGGAGGTTTGACCCCCTTAGGTTGAAAGATAAGTATCATCAATAAATGGATTAACGATTTTTACGCCAGCGATTTCTTGGTGGTGATTAAAATCTTCAGAAAGTAATATGCTTGCGCCAGCGTCGCGTGCCGTTGACCAAAGCATGGCGTCCCAAAAGGATAATTGATATTTCTGTGCGCTAGTGACCGCTCGTAACAGGGTACCCGCCTTGGCAGTTGCCACTGGAAATAATGCATACCAATCTTCAATTTGCTCAGCTGCAACTTCCGGCGACAAATATTTTTTACGAGTCGTTGCGTGATAAAATTCAGAGAGTGCTTGTAATGTAATGACGCAATCTAATGAGGTCACTTTTTGCATAATTTTTTGCGCAGCATTATGACGTGCCTTGTCGCGCGTATCAAAGGCATAAATTAAGATGTTGGTATCTAGAGTAATGCGCTCAGCGATCATAGAGATCCTCTCGGTTTAATTTGCCTTCTTTATAATCAAATCCTTTTTTCATGCGGGCTCTGGTTCTCGCCAGAGCCGCTTTTTGATTTGCTGTTAATGATGAAGCTTTGCCTATGGGAATTAATCGGGCAATGGGTGTGCCCCGTCGAGTAATAACGATTTCTTCGCCTTGTTCGACCATCTGAACATAGTCAGTAAACTGCTGATTCATTTCTCGTAGACCTACTTGTATGCCCATAACTAACCTCCTGAGTTGTCATTATAATTGTAGTACGTACTACAATGCTTGTCAAATTCAGAAGATTGGAGAAATAGTACCCTACTTGATGATCATTACAATACCGTATTGGCGAGGATCTGCCCCCTTAGCCTCCTTGACAATCACCCCCAACTAACTTAATGTCTCTCTAATGATAGACAATCAAGGATGATTAAAATGTCAAGCAAACACGCATTGACCGTAGCTGAGCAATTAAAAGAAAATTTTGATGCCATACGTGCAGATGATATGCAAATCTTAAAGAATGAGATTAAAGAAACAGAAGCTTTTCTTGCAAGTCTTAGTTCTAGATCCATGAGTCGAGGATCGAAACCCGCCGTGAAAAACACAGATCCCGATCCGTCATTTCTACCAACAAAAAAATAATTTAGTGTGCCAAAATACGAACGTTTTCTGCCCGAATGTTTTCTTCTATTTGGCCTACCAACTCTGCAGGCGTAATATTTCTGGATATACCATCTTGCTCCACAGTAAGATTAATATTTTTCTTTAGCATCCAAACAATCAGTTGGCTACACGATTGAAAAGTTTCTTGAAGTTGAATGTTCTCATGACCTCTACTTTTCATCACTGCCGCAAGGCGATTAAAAACAAAGTATTCCATCTTTGCATCATTATGATCAACACTAAAGATGCTACATAAACGCAGCACATAGATCCTCAAATCAATCAACTTGTTTATAGAGTTAGTTCGAGCAAGAATAGATTGATCCATCATCTGCAACAACGTTGTCACTCTTTGGTCATTAAACGCAGGAGTATTTGCGTATTTAGCATAGATTTTACCCTTAAGATCTATCAATCTTTGTCTTGATCCTATCCGGACACCAGTGTACTTTATTATCTGAGATAAAGTAAAATAGGCTAATGCTACTTCGTGGCTTAGAATTGCAGGACTAATAAACAAATCACAGGCTCTATTAAAATCGTGCTGAGATAATCCGCCTTTTACACAATTATTCAATAGCTCTTTTTCTAAGTTCAATAATTCAAGCCGTCTTTTAACATACGGATAAACATTTGGCTCAGGTTGTACCTCGACGAAATCGAGTATACTCTGTTGTCTGACCCTACGGGCATTAATAACTTCTGACAGAGTACCGTTGTAGAATATTCTGAAGGAAGGTAATAAATCATCAGTCTCAGCACCCAACTTCGCCACAAAACTTTCATATTCAGCTATTAAATGTCTTTTTTGCTGTTCGCTATCAACGGTAATAATCAGACATTGCTTACCTAATCCATCAGGCCATCGGCGAACGAATTTATCTGAGGAAAACTGTTTCATGATTTTTGTAGGATAGCTGATCATATTCTTCACGGAACCTAGAGAGCTTTTGCTAACAATATGAACCGGCGAAAACTCCCCATTTCTATCCTTAACTACCGCTGATACCCAGGTAGGATAATAACGGTGATCTGTCAGTAATCTGTATAAATAAAACTGATTATACGGATTAAGCATTCCTTGAATAACGATCTCTTCATGTGAAGGATAGATACCCCAATACCGTTGTCCTCTATTATCTGCACAGAGAAAACGAGCGCCTTCCTTGTAAAGTAATTCTAATAGTATTTTTTTCTTGGTATTAATAGGCCTGGTCAGAAATTCTGCACAAGGATAATCTCTGTTTTCATAGACACTGAGGTGTAAACGCTCTGCTACAGGAGCTTGTTGAACTGGAGCAGGAGCAACAACTAACACTTCAGGAATTTCTTGGCGTAACGCAGGCTCTTCTTCAGCTCGATTATTCAGAATCTCCTCGTCAAGCATTAGATCGTCATAATTTAGATCCAGTCTGATCTCATCTGCACGTGCATACCTATCCTCCGAAAGCGCAACCAATGTTTCTGCCTCTACCAAGCACGAGGCATCCACAAATTCAATCGCTTGCTTTGGACTATCTAGTTGACCCTCTTCTTCATCTAAATTCAGCACTCGAGGAGAGAGCAAAGATCCCTGTCTTGGTGATCTGAGAAACCGCGGACTGGCTATTGCGTCCCTAGTAGGAGTATTTTCTTTAGAATTATACTGCTCTCCAAGACCGTAAAATATTTTTTTACTCTCTCTGTTTCTCTTCATGGCGTTAACCCTCTAACTATATTTATTACTTTAGCTTTTTTCATTAAGCTTATGATTATAATCAAAAATTGCCTGAAGGTAAAGCCCTGAGATTCAATAGGAAAGGGGTCAGATCATGCCTGATATCTCAGTGAGCTTGTAAGCAAAAAGTTTTCTTGCAATTAATATCGCTAACCTCAACGGCCACGCAAAAAAAGCTTATCTAATTCCGCTAAACTCATTTGAGACCACGTAGGTCGACCATGATTGCATTGTCCCGAACGCTCCGTGCGTTCCATATCGCGAAGTAAATTATTCATCTCTGTTATTGTTAGTGCACGATTGGCGCGAACAGATCCGTGACAAGCCATAGAAGACAATAATTCGTTCATATGAGACTCAACTCGCTCACTATTTTCATACGTTAATAAATCAGCAATAACATCTTTCACAAGCTGAGCAATATCAGCGTTTTGCAATAATGTGGGTACATGGCGCACTACTAAGCTCGTCTCACCATGACGTTCAACGGTTAAACCTAAACGAGAAAAAGTGTCAGAAAATTCTTCCGCACAATCCGCTTCTTGAGCCGTTACAGAAACTGTCACCGGAATCAACAATGTTTGAGCAATGATTTTCCCCGTAGCATATTGAGATTTTAATTTTTCGTAATTAATACGCTCGTGAGCGGCATGCATATCAACAATAATTAATCCTTGAGCATTTTCAGCTAAAATATAAATACCTTTTAATTGTGCTAATGCAAATCCTAGCGGCGGAATTTCTGATGAAGCACTCTGCTCTTCTATTTTTGCAATGTCAGAATGTTGAGAATTAAATTGTTCAGTTAATTCATCGGCTGTTGCATGCATTGTCGTGTAGGCAGCCATATGTTCTTCTACAAGATGTGATTTTTTTGCAGCGGATGCTCGATCATAATAAGAGGACATTTCTGAAGATTGAGCCCCAGAATAGCTTGTTCTACCTACGCTGCTTCGATAGGGAGATTCATTTCTTTCTGGCTCACTCTGATTACTTGAGAGAAACAAAACACCCTGTTCTGGCGCTGGGGATAATGATGTATTTAAAGCTGATACGGTATTCAACAAATCAGAACGCTCAGTTGAATGAGCGAAAGAATTAGCACTTTTTTCGTTCATTCGTGCAATTTGTTGTTCAGGTGAATTTTCTGCCAAAACCCGTTGCACACTTCGACGAATAAAATCATGTACTAATCGACTTTCCCGAAATCGCACTTCATGTTTTGTCGGATGCACATTCACATCAACGCAAAACGGATCTAATTCTAAAAACAAAACCGCAACCGGATGTCGTCCGTGCATTAACACATCGTCATAGGCTTGACGAAGTCCGTGCGTCAATAATTTATCGCGCACGACTCGACCATTCACATAAAAGTATTGTTTGTCTGATTGTGTTCGAGAAAATGTGGGTAATCCTATCCAGCCCCAGAGGCGTAATCCTGCTGCTTCGCTGTCTATCGCGAGAGCGTGTTGCATAAAATCATCTCCACAAATACTCGCAACGCGAGATTCTTGTTGTTGTAATGTTGTTGCAATTTTACAGTTCAAAATTGATTTTTGATTGTGTGTTAATGAAATGGCAATATCAAATCGACTCAATAATATTCGTTTGACCACTGTTTCAATATGCGAAAATTCTGTTTTATCCGAGCGTAAAAATTTACGACGCGCAGGTGTGTTAAAAAATAAATCACGCACTTCAATCGTTGTGCCTATAGGATGTGCAGCAGGAATAACATCTAAATTATCCACTTGACCTTCGCTTTTTATTTGCCAAGCGCTAGATTCTCCCGCAATAGTTGATGTTAATGTTAATCGTGAAACTGCAGAGATACTTGCTAGGGCTTCACCACGGAAACCTAAACTGAGTACATTTTCTAAATCTTCTACGCTCGATATTTTACTGGTCGCATGCCGATCCAACGCTAAAGTTAAATCTTCTTTGCCTATTCCTGAGCCATTATCGCGGATTTTAATTAGTCCTAATCCACCCTGCTCTATTGCAATCTCAATTTCTGTGGCTCCAGCATCTAAACTATTTTCTAATAATTCTTTAACAACAGCAGCAGGTCTTTCAACAACTTCACCCGCCGCAATTTGATTCGCTAATAAGGGATCAAGCCGATGTATTTTCATAATAGTTCCCTAGCAAAATAGCTAACTAGCCGTTAAGTATCGTAATTTTTTCTCGCATATAACGCTAATAAGCTACCACGTGGTGGATGCTTAACAAAATAATTTTTTATTCCTGACAATAATGCCGTAGCAATGCGATCTTGATAATACGGTGTTCGTAATCGATGCTCTTCAGCATTATTCGAAATAAATCCTGTTTCGATAAGTAAAGAAGGAATGTCAGGCGATTTCAAGACTACAAAGGCAGCTTGCTCTACTCTAGAATGATGAAGTTGTGCAAATTGGCCTAAATTATCTAACAAAACAGAACCCATTTGTAAACTGGCAGTAATCGATTGCGTTTGCGATAAATCAATGAGTACTGAACGAAGAATTTGATCTTTGTCTGCAAGATCAACGCCACCCACTAGTTCAGATTGATTTTCTTGTTGCGCTAACCAACGCGCCGCTTCACTGGTTGCTCCACGTTGTGAAAGTGCATACACCCCTACACCACACGCATTTAAATGATCATGAGCATCAGCATGAATAGCAATAAACATATCACCTTGGTATTTACGTGCTAACGCTAAGCGATTGCGTAAACTAAGAAAGTAATCACCGTTTCGAGTTAAAACGGCACGAAAACCGGGCTGCCGATTAATTTGAGCTTGTAATCGTTTTGCGATCGCTAAAACGACATCTTTTTCTTGAGTTCCGGTTGCGCCTCGCGCACCGGGATCTTTACCTCCGTGTCCGGGATCGATGACAACAATCACATCACGAGCTGTTGGTGCTTTGACAGATCCAGGTTTTGGTAGATCTTCATTTTCTGCTGCAGAAATGGTTTTTGACAATCCAACATTTTGTAATGTCATGCCAGAAATTCCATAAGATCCTGGATGAGGTGTTTCATTGGCGTGATCAGCAATTTTTTTTGTGAAAGATGAAATTCTTGTGTTTGATGAAGGTAACGCTCTCATTCCTTGTCGAGGAATATCAATCATTAATTTTGGAGCATCGCGTCCATTGCCAGCCAATTTAGTGATACGAGGTTTTACGTAATGTTCTAGATCCATCACAAGGCGACATTTTTCTGAATCGACACTGGATCTAATTGATTTCAGAGGCGCCGGTAAGTCCTCATCAGGGATAGATGTTCCTAATTTAACATCGTATAAATCGACAACAAATCGTTCCGGACTGTGTAGTTCAAAGTCTTCGTAATCAAAATTTTTAGAAAATTCCAGCACAATTTGTGTTGTTGCGGCTGTTTCTGATACTCGAATATTTTTTAGTGTAATGGGGGCTGCAACTGCTACAGTGCCCATAAATAAGCAACTGATAGCAAGTGTAACGTTAATAAAGTGAAGTATCCTTTTCATTTTAATAGTTTTCCTAAGACATTTGTCGGTACAGATAGATTACCAAGGTCAGTAATTATAGACAAGCAGCTGTCATTATTATTTAGGCGGATTGCCAAGATCCATTTTGTTTTCAGTGCCTAATCTTAATCGAGCGATGTTTTCTAAGTGTCTCCATGCAACAACACCCGCAATAAGTAATACAGGCACGAAATATCCTGGATTAATGAATAGAAGTAAGATGGGTGCAATTGATATAGCAATGAGTGAGCTGAGTGATGCGTAGCGAGTAATGAACACAGTGACTAACCATGTGACGCCACAAACGATTCCTATGGGAAATGATAGCCCTAAAATGCCACCCAAAGCCGTGGCGACGCCTTTTCCGCCTTGAAAGCCATAGAATACGGGGAAGATGTGCCCTAGTGTAGCACCCAATGCAACGAAGCCAAGTCCAAATCCACCAATGCCAAATATGGCAGCTATCCAGACTGCGATGAGTCCTTTAAGGATGTCTGCTCCTAGAACAATTAAGGCGACATTTCGACCGGCGATTCGTAGGACGTTTGTAGCGCCGGGATTTTTTGAGCCTTCGGTTCGAGGATCAGGGAGTTTCATGAGTTGGCATACGATAATGGCGGTGTTTACTGAACCGATGAGATAGGCAAGAGCAGTAAAAATGATCGCTAACATAATTCTGATCCTTCCGTAGATATATTGATGCAAATACTATTACACCGCCCTAATCAGTGTCAACGCAAATTGACTTCGCTTAAACCAAAAAGAAAATCACGGATTTGGACTGGGCAAGATCTACCTTTTCAAGATCGTTGAGGACATGGATGTCCGAACGAAGACTACACGGATGTATTTACGGCGGTCTTGAAAAGGTTGTCTTGCCCAGTCCAACTCATAACACAATTCTTGATGGGGAAGGTGTCTCACCTAGTTCTACGGCCGTGATGTCATAGTGAACCGTTTCAGTAGCAACCAATACCGAGACAGTGGTCACGAGCGCCATGCCGACGATGTAAAGAGCTATGGGCCATGACGCGTTGAACTCACGTAGTAGTCCCGTCGCGATTAGAGGGGACAGCCCCCCTGCCACGACCGAAGCCATCTGATAGCCGAGCGAGGCTCCGCTGTAGCGCACACGAGTGCTGAAAAGCTCGGAAAAGAAACTTGCCTGCGGACCATACATGGCTGCGTGGCTTATGCCAAGCGCCACAGCCACACTCAGCATCATCAGAGCGTTGCTCGATGTCTCGATCAGGAAGAAGAAAGGGAATGCGAACAATCCGGTAAAGATCGATCCGAATAAATAGACCGGTCTCCGCCCCACGCGGTCCGACAGAGCCCCAAATGCAGGGATCGTAAAGAGCGCTACGACGGCTCCCAGCGCAACTGCTCTGAGAACGACGGGTCTGGAAAAGCCGATGGCAGGCTGTGTCGCGTAGGTCAGGACAAAGACACTGAAGAGATAGAACACGCCGTTTTCCGCAAATTTTGCCCCCATGGCAAGAAGCACGTTCTTTGGGTGGTGACGCAGCACTTCCATAATCGGCCTCTTCGATGCGGTCTGAGTCTTCTGGACCTCGGCGAAAACGGGTGACTCGACCACAGCTAGTCTGAAGAACAACCCGACAGCGACCAGTAATATGCTCAGCAAGAACGCCATGCGCCAGCCCCAGCTAAACAGCGCAGCCTCAGGCAGACTCGAGATCTGTCCAAAAACGATAGTTGAGAGGAGCAGTCCCGCCGGCACTCCGATCAGAGGCCAACTTCCATAGAATCCGCGCCTTCCCTTGGGAGAATGTTCGACTGCCATCAAAACGGCACCTCCCCATTCTCCTCCGATGCCGAACCCCTGCGCTAAGCGCACTAGCACCAGCAGGATGGGCGCCCAGATGCCGATCTGATGGTAGGTCGGAAGCAGCCCTACGAGGAAGGTGGCAATCCCCATGAGCAGGAGTGTGAAAATCAGCATCGACTTGCGACCGATCCGATCACCGAAATGCCCGCAGACTATCCCGCCGACCGGACGGGCAATAAATCCGACAGCGTAGGTGCCGAAGGAGGCAAGCGTGCCGGTCAGAGGATCAAAGTTGGGAAAGAAAAGCTGCGGGAAAACTAAGGCGCTGGCTGTCCCATAGATAAAAAAGTCATACCACTCGATTGTAGTGCCAATGAGACTAGCAATGGCCACTTTTCGAACCACGGAATTTGCAGGTGCTGAATTTTCCATAGTCGTCGACCCTCCTTTGTCTTTAAAGTCACTCCAGACTTGGAATCATATAGAAGGCGGTTATCATTCGCTAGGAATTTTTGAGATGAAAAAAATTTCGTGGCGTGTTAGTTTTCGAAAATCAAAAGTGAACAAAGGAAATACGTATGAGCTCAAAAGATAGTCACCTAATTTGGCTAGACCTCGAAATGACAGGACTCGAACCTGAAACCGATCGCATTTTAGAAATAGCCACCATCATCACAAATAATCACCTCGACATCATCGAAGAAGGCCCCGTCATCGCTATTCACCAAACTGATGACACCCTTGCTAACATGAATGAATGGTGCGTCAAACTTCATGGCTCTACTGGCCTCACAGAACGATGTCGACAAAGCAACATAACAGAACAACAGGCCGAACAACAAACACTCGACTTTATCAGTCAGTACGTCAAAGAAGGTGCCTCCCCTCTTTGCGGCAACAGTGTTCACCAAGACCGAAGATTCCTCTATCGCTACATGCCACATCTTGCTGAATACTTTCACTACCGAAATTTAGACGTCAGCACTCTTAAGATACTCGCCCAACGATGGGCTCCTCAGGTTTACTCTGCACTTGAAAAAGAATCTACTCACATGGCATTACAAGATATCCGCGACTCTATCGATGAACTCAAATATTATCGTAAACATCTTTTCAGACAAGACTTTTAAGCTCGAGATTATTAATCAAAAAAACCGAGAAAATATATTTGATACTGTTTGTGTAATGTATGTTCCTACATCATAGAATGGCTCGCTTTCATGCGCAGGCGCTTGAGGGGTGGGAACTGGATTTTCAGTTACCGTTACAGGTACAGCTTCAGGCAAAACTTGTGGAATTGGCTTTGCAATTGATGGCGTCTGAGGGCCTGCGGAACTTAATTTCGTTGAATTTTTTTCATCATCTCCGAGCTTCGACGTGTCTGCTTTAAAAAACCCTCCTCTCAACCCACTGTACGTTTTATGCTGAATTTTAGACACTGATTTTACAGGGGGTTTAAGGCGTTCAATTCCAGCACTTGCTTTATCAATGATACTTTCATATTGATCTAATGGTCCGAAAATAAATTTTTCAAGATACCCTTCTTCTTTTTCGAGCTCGATAGCTTTTTGATAACAAATCAAAGCCAATTTATTATCTTGTTTTCCGCATAATCCTTTCTCAAAATAAACACCAGAATAATAAAACGCTGCTGGGTAACGCAATTTTCTTGCCTTCTCATACAATGCAAAAGCTTGTGTGTAACGATCATCATTTCGATTATCAGATTCAATAAGACATGCCAATTTAACCATAGAAACGGGATCTTCTAAACTCACAGCTTTTTGAAGTAATTCAGTAACTTTCGCAGGGTCTTTTTTAAGTTTAAATAGCGCCTCTCCTCTTTCATAAAAAAAGATTAATCGTCTAATTGCATCAGCATCATCTTTTTCAGCTAAATCCGATATAAAATTAAATGCTTTTCTTCGGTCTTTTCCTTTTGCTTGCAGAAGAATAATGTCTAATAGTTGATACCGTGGATAGCTCCTCATCAACCCAATTTCGTTAATCCCCAATACTCTAAATTTTTCTAAAATTTCTCTTAATGGAATATCTTCTAGCTTTCTGTTAATACCATTTAATTTATCTAATTTGAGTTGACTCTGCAAATTTCCCGCTTGTGCAGATCGCTGTAGCCATACTTTTCCACCTTCCCCTTTAGATTGAGCACCTAAAAAGTCATTGGCTGTTTCTGAACCATTTTCAGCTGCGTCTATTATATATTTAAATCCTTCAGGTTTGAATTCAGGTCCTTTTGAAAGTAAATTTTGACCATGAATAAATTGTGCATCAGGATCACCATTATCAGCACTTAATTTAAAATAATAATTGGCTTTCTCTTCATCAGGTTTAACATAAATCCCTTTGGTATAAAAAACGCCCATATTATATTGCGCTTTTGCATCGCCCAGTTTGGCTGCTCTTTCATACCATTCAAAACCAAGTTTTTCGTCTCTTTCAACCTTAACGCCGGCTAGATAGATAGCACCAAAAAATCGCATGGATTCCGTTCGCCCTGCTTTTGCTGCAATAGTATGCAAGTCAAATGCTTTTTGAAAATCATATTTCAATCCATAAAAAGCATTGGCATAAGCTCGAGCTAAAGATTCCGTAGCTTCAATAACTCCTGCTTCATGTGCTTTCCATAACCAGACCACTGCTTGTTCATCACTTTGTTGAGCACCAATTCCGTGCAAACAAAAACGCGCATATTCGTGCATCGCTGTAGGAAATTTTGCATCGGCGGCTTTTTTCATATATTCAGCCGCTAATTTTGGGTTTTTTTCAACTTTTGAGTCAGAATTACCATTTTCAAGACAATTTGCGTAGATATATTGAGCATGAGGCATACCAGAATCAGCCAGTATTTTTGTGAATTCAATAGTCTGGCCAATTACCTTATCAGCGTCAGATAATTTCTGCTTAAATTGCTTCTCTTCAGGCGAAATAATTAATTTTGAGGTTTTAATACTAACATCATAGAGTCCTATATCGGCATCAATTATTGCAAGCTCAGCATAGTCGAATTCTTTAATCCACTCTGGTAATTTTTTAAATAATGTACCTCTTTCACCTCGACTATTAACATGCTTTCCACGCCCTGTGATAAATCGTAATTTTTTTACGTGATCCGCAGACGCTTGACGTATAGCAGATACCACACAGGCCTTAGCTTGTTCTTCGGACAATCCGTGCAAATCGTACATAGAGTCTTGTCTTTTATCCATTTCTGAATGTCCTCATATGAAATAGTCACAACCTAATTAACCTAAATTATTATATTTTCGCACCTAATTTTCGCTGAAGCTCTAAAAGCATAGGCTCAAGAGTTACAGGATAATTCTCGGTAGTTTTGAGAAATTGCCTTAGTTGAGTTTTAGTACGCGATTGCATAGCAAGAATACTCGGTTGTTCGTAAACTAGTTTTCCTTTTCTGAAAATTGGAAGCAGTAAATCTTCATATTGATCAGAACCTGGAAGAAAATCGTTGTTAATTCCGAACTCAACATCGTAGACACAATCACCAATAAATTTTTCATTTGTGAAATATCGACGCACTTGATGAATACCTGCCATGGTTGTTTTTTTAACATGATCAGATACTTTCAATTTATAATCCCACTGATCGTTTGCATTTTTTATCGCCGCTAATTTATAAATAGTATTTAACGCGGGTTGATCGTGAGACGTTACTAATCGAGTACCCACTCCCCACGCATTGATCGGAGCGTCTTGTCGTTTTAATTCTTTAATTCGATACTCGTCTAAATCTCCACTCACAACAATTCGAGTTTTATCAAAACCTGCGTCATCAAGCATTTTTCGAGTAGCCCTACTTAGTGCTCCTATATCACCAGAATCTAGGCGAACGGCTGCTAAATCGTGCCCTTCTTTTCGCAATTCATTACCGACAATAATCGCATTTTTCACACCATTGATAGTATCGTAAGTATCCACCAATAAAACCGTTTGGCTTTTCATTGTTTTAGCAAAAGCTTGAAATGCCTCTAATTCACTGGGAAACGCCATAATCCAACTATGGGCCTGAGTACCTTGAATGGGTATCCCGTATGTTTTACCCGCTAAAACATTAGAAGTGGAATTGCAGCCACCAATAAATGCTGCCCGACTCGCTGTGAGCCCACCATCTGGACCCTGTGCTCGCCTCAGCCCAAACTCCATGAGTGAGTCACCTTGAGCAGCCGAACAAACTCTGCTGGCTTTTGTTGCGATCAAGCTGGCAAAATTCATGAAATTCATCAAAGCAGTTTCTAAAAGTTGGCATTGTATCAAGGGGCCTTGAATCCGAAGCAAGGGTTCTTTAGGTTGAACTAAAGTACCTTCAGGAACCGCATCAATGTCGCATGTAAAGGTTAATTCGCTTAAATACTGCAAAAACTTGGGCTCAAACAGCGCTTCTCCGTCAGAAGACCGACAAGATTGTAGATAGGCAATATCGGATTCAGAAAAAGCATAATGGGATAAATACTTGATAACTTCAGCCAAACCGCAGGCAATAACATAGCTTCCATCAAAAGGGTTGCTGCGATAGCCCAAATAGAATACCGCTTCCTGCTCTGCCATTTCCAGGCGCCAATAGCCTTGAGCCATTATGAGCTCATACTGATCAGTCAATAATGCTGAGGGTAAAACCATTCGAGTAACCTTAAAAAACCAATATTCTGGCTATGATCGTTGATTCACCTTGGAAGTGCAACTCGTGTTGAGCTTGAGAGCACTACGAGTATAGACAAGAAAGATAGAACGTGGTTTTATCCTCTTTAACAATTCCTTAAGCTTATTATGATAATATCAGCAAATCTAGCTTATTCTTGTTGTTTATGTTAGGTTTATAGCGGTTAAATAGAGAGAGGCTTACTATATGTCACAAGTTAAAGTTCCTGCACACACCCAGCTCAATGTAATGATTGAAGAAAGCTTTTGGGGCCTCTATCTCGGAGTTCTTTCAGACATTAACAATGCTACTATTCATTCTTTAGCAACCACAATTCTTGACCAACAAAGCAATGAATTTTCTGCTGAATATTTAACGTTTTTTAATGATACATTACTCAGTGACATTGAATTTGAAAATTTGGATGCAAATCCTTTTTACATTAAAAACAAGCTCAACAATAATAGATTGGCATTTTCTAATCGGTATACCGTTAATGAACTTCGAGGACCTCAATTCCGAAAATTTCTGAGCGATATGGCCAAAACCAATCCTAATATGAGCCTATCTAACGCACTTTTACACTCGATAAAAGAGCCAACCAGTGCAGATCTGCATAAATATTTTTTGGCCTCATCTTTGCTTGTTGATTTAGATGGGGTGACAAAAGCAATTTTAATTAAATCTTCAAGAATTGCTCTAGCGCGTCTCTCACAAGGCGAATCGTTAACCAACGAAGATTTAAAAGTAGTTTTTGATAAACAATATGAATATTTTCATAATTGCCCACTTGCAGTACAACCTGTTTACACCCAGCTCAAAACAACGACAACAATTTTAGAAAAATTACTCAAAGAAGCGATTGAGAAAAAAGACAACAGCATAAATAATAGTTCTGAATTAGATGGAATTATTGTTCAATTACGTTCCGCAATACTCGCTGCATGCGACTTAATGCCTGATTTCGATGAGAACGGAGCATTTTCGTATCCCGCTAATTATCAATCGCGCGTAAACCATTATGCTGAAACTGCGACTCAACTTGCCAACAACCCAAATCTTAAACAATTTTCGTTTTCTTCATATCTAGGTATTTCAATGTTTGCACTGGGTGTAATTGCTCTTGCAATGTGCGCTGCTGCGGTTGTTTTCCCACCTTCTGCATTATTTCTAAGCCAGGCCCTCCTGCACGGAATTGTTAGCGTTACTGCGATTGAAGGAACGCTAGCCGGCGCCGGTGTCGTGGCAGCGGGCGCTGGATTTGGATTTTTCAGAACGGGTCGTAAGTTCCATGGAAAAGATGCGATGGACACTTTACAATCATCCATTGAGAAAACGGATAGAAATATTTCAGCTATTACTGTGTAAATTTGAAGGGGTCAGATCCTTCACCTTTGTCATCGCGAGCGAAGCGTGGCGATCCAGTCTTTATTTCTGGATCGCCACGCTTCGCTCGCGATGACAGAGTGATCTAACCCCTTCGCGCATATGTGCTATGCTTTAACCTAGATTCTGCAGTTGGAATTGTAGCGAGAGGCTCTAAAGTGCTGAATCTAGGTTTTAGAAGTCATACACAAGGAGAGGCAGATGACAGGGACAGATCCACTCTATTCAATTGAACAAATCAAAAGCATTGAAAAAGCAGCTATAACGGAAGAAAACACAGCGCTGGACTTAATGGTCCATGCGGGGACAGCGGCCTATAAAACCCTTCACAAGCTCTGGCCTGAGGCAAAAAAAATCGCAGTGTTCGCGGGGCATGGCAATAATGGTGGGGACGGCTATATCCTCGCTAAATTAGCGCAGCACGCGGGCCTTGATGTCACTGTTTATTCAATCGGTGATACCTCACAATTGCGCGAGCCTGCGGCATGGGCATGGCACAACTGTTTTCATGCTGGCGTACCTGTTATACCTTACTCTCCCGATATTTCGTTCGAAGCCGATGTTGTTGTGGATGCTCTCTTAGGGATTGGCATTGAAGGTCCAGTCCGTGAACCCTATTTAAGCGCAATAAACACCATCAATCATTCTGGAAAACCCATCTTAGCCTTGGATATTCCTTCAGGTTTAAATGCTGATACGGGTCGCCATTTAGGTGTTGTTGTGCATGCAACAGTGACTGAAACGTTCATTGGATTCAAACCCGGATTATTTACTGCAGAAGGCCGCGATGTTTCTGGAGAAGTCTTTCATGATGCACTCGGTATTCCCAAAGAAAAATTAGCTGATATTACGCCCCAATTTGAAAAAATTTCAGCAACTGATTTTGGCGCTTTTTTGCCGCGACGTTCTCGATCAGCACACAAAGGTGATTTCGGTCATGTTTTAGTGATTGGGGGCGATTGTGGGATGGCAGGTGCCGTACGCATGGCTGCTGAAGCTGCCGCACGGACTGGCGCTGGCTTAGTGAGTGTAGCAACACGTCCCGATCACGCCGATTCGATTTCCGCTGCTCGCCCAGAACTCATGTGTCATGGAATCAATAAAGCAAAAGAATTACGGCCGCTGCTCGAAAAAGCGACTGTCATTATTATCGGACCCGGACTAGGACGCGAATCCTGGGGCGAATCCCTGTGGGAAGCCGTCGAAGAATCTCGACTTCCCCTGGTGGTTGATGCTGACGCCCTATTCTTTCTCGGCAAAAGACCTCTGCATCAATTAAATTGGATTATCACTCCTCACCCTGGCGAAGCTGCGCAGTTACTCGGAACTGATTCTCAAGTAATTCAGAGCGATCGAATCAGCGCAGTCAAAAAAATCCAAGAGCGATTTGGCGGAATCACCGTTTTGAAAGGTGCTGGAACCTTAATTAATGATAGCATTCAGCCCATCGCTATTTGCAGTTCAGGTAATCCTGGCATGGCCAGTGGCGGAATGGGTGATGTCCTGAGCGGTGTCATCGGCGGATTAATTGCACAAGGATTAAGCCTTGCTGAAGCCGCCCGCTTAGGCGTACTTTTGCATAGCACCGCTGCTGATCGCGCTGCCAAAGCAGGCGGAGAACGAGGATTACTGGCTATGGATGTGGTGAAAAAGTTACGGGGCGTAATGAACGGGATTAGTGTTTCGTGCCAGAGTTAAGATTGACATTTAACAAAAATTAAAACATACTAACGCACTCTAATTAATTACGGTAGAATTTTATGAGTATTCGTTGTATTTTAAGCTATGTTTGCATTATTGCTTCAGTTAGTTTTGTAACATTTGCTCACGCTGACCAACATTCTTGCCCAAGTATAGCGGCGATTAAACAGCATTTAACCGATAAAAATCTCGGACAAATTAAATATACCAACCATGATGGCTTTGGCTGGTCAAATGGTACATCTGCTAGAGGGTATATAGAATTCACTGATCATTTTGATACAAATGAAACCTGGTCATTCCAATTCGAAGTAACTAACGTTTGGGATCAAAATCGACTATGGGATTTTTTCCAAAATTATATCAATAATCAACCAGAATTAAATCGAGAAGCATCCGATAAATACCCAGGATACTACGGGCAATGGACGTGTTACTATACTGTCCGGGTAGCTAACTTTGGTATGGGCCTAGAGAATTACACTGTATTCGCTCATTTAGTAGGTCCTTAATATTACATACACAACATTAGATTGATACTGCAATTGATTGATTTAAATAAAGATTATTTAATTGAAGATGAAGATGCGATGGCTGAGCTTGCAGCAAAACTTGCTTCGCAAATAAAATCTCCGTCCATCATTTATTTGCAAGGTGAATTAGGTGCCGGAAAAACAACGTTTACCCGGTATTTTTTAAGAGCCTTGGGCTACCAAGGTCCAGTACGCAGCCCTACTTTTACTTTAATCGAATCTTACGAGATCAATGAGCAAAAAATATTTCACGTCGATTTATATCGAATTCATAGCCCGGAAGAAATCGAATTTATGGGGCTGCGGGACTATTTTACTGACGATGTCATTGGATTGATTGAATGGCCAGAGCGCGCCGAAGGCCTACTACCCTCGCCCGATCTCATTTGCGAAATCAAAATTCAAGGAACAGGACGTTTAGTACATCTGCATACAGTAAAAACACCGTAACCTGTTGATATCATTAATAAAAATACAACATCCTTCATGAGCTATAATTACTTTAAACCAGGTCAATCTTTAGATGTTCTCAAACTAGCTTAAGGCAAGCAAAAAGTGATTAATTTAGGTGTTATTTTCGTACCTGATGAAACTGGTCAGTAGCATTTTTTAAAGTGGCAAGCATTCTTTCTTTGTCATGTTTAGACAAAGGTTTGGCCCTATCAATAGTTCTCTCCAACTCAGCTTCATAACTATCAAGCTTAGTTGTTCGTTTTTTACTATCACTCATCTGTTGCCCCTCATGTATATACTATCTTATGTAGATCATTTTTGTCACTTTTAATGTTTAAGTGCTTTATAGGGTCATTATAATAAATTTGGTTGCAAATGGCTCGATTTCGCCTTATGATACCCTGTTTTTGAGCGTTTCCCTCGGAGGGAAGCTAACGTTAACTGATCAGTGAAGGTGAACTTAACAATGCCAATGGTAGTAGTAAAAGACAACGACTCGTTTGACCGTGCGCTACGCGCTTTCAAGCGTTCCTGTGAAAAAGCAGGTATTATGAGCCGATTACGCGCTCTAGAATTCTATGAAAAACCCACCTGGGAACGTAAACGTAAAGGGTCAGCGGCTCGCAAGCGCCACCTGAAGCGTTTGTCTAAAGAACAGGAAGTGCTGGATCGTTCACGCACTCGTCGCTTCATCGCAGCCAAAACCGCGGATTCATCAACCTCTACTGAGGCTTAAGCCTAGGATTTAACATGACTGATGCCTCTCTCAAAAATCGTATTACGGAAGATATGAAAGAGGCTATGCGTGCCAAAGAGAGCGCAAAACTCTCAGTGATCCGTTTTCTTCTTGCTGCAATCAAGCAAGTTGAAATCGATGCAAAAACGGCTGTAGGTGAAGAAAGAACCGCCCTAACAGACGAACAAACCCTTGCTGTTATCAACAAATTAATCAAACAGCGCCGCGATAGCAAAGATCAATTCGAAAAAGCCGGCCGTGAAGATCTCGCTCAGCAAGAATCTTATGAACTCTCTGTACTAGTGCATTATTTACCACCACAGCTGGATGAAGCTGAAGTGGAGTCATTAGTGAGAGCCGCCATCTCTGAATCCTCCGCCGCCGGAATCCAAGACATGGGTAAAGTGATGGCAATTCTTAAACCTCAGTTACAAGGACGTGCTGATATGGGCGCTGTGAGCGCCAAAATTCGTTCACTATTGAGTTAATACCGTACACGATGTCCAGAATACCGCAACCATTTATTGACGACGTCTTACACCGCCTCGATATTGTCGAAATTATCAAAGCGCGCATTCCATTACTCAAAAAAACCGGCTCTAATTACATGGCCTGTTGCCCTTTTCATCAAGAAAAATCACCCTCATTTAGCGTTCATCCCACGAAACAGTTTTATCATTGTTTTGGATGTGGCGCTAACGGCAATGCTCTCAGTTTTGTGATGCAATACGATCGTCTTGATTTTTTAGATGCCTTAGAAAATTTAGCGTGCAGTGTGGGTTTGGAAATTCCACACACTGCTAATGTTAATCAACATCCACAGCATCAATCACTCATTAGTTTATCTCGAGAATCCGCTCTCTATTATTATCAACAACTGAAATCACATACACAACCCATGGAATATGTCCAATCACGAGGGATCAGTAAAGAAATTATTCGTCATTTTGGAATTGGTTATGCTCCACCGGGTTGGGATTCTTTACTTAATCAGCTTGGACAATCCGAAGAACAACGACAATTATTATTAGGTGCAGGACTGATCATCGAAAAATTGAGCGGCAAATATTACGATCGATTCCGAGATCGATTAATGTTTCCTATTCGAAATTTACGCGGACAGATTATTGGTTTTGGTGGTCGAACACTCGGCGATGAAACACCAAAATATCTTAATTCACCCGAAACTTCCTTATTTCATAAAGGTACTGAACTCTATGGGTTGTACGAAGCACGTCAAAGCAATCAAGAATTAGATCAAATTATTATTGTTGAAGGTTACATGGATGTGATCACACTGACACAATTTGGCATTACAAATGCAGTAGCAACATTAGGCACAGCCACTACTCCTCAACATTTACAACGATTATTTCGATATACATCGAACGTAATATTTTGTTTTGATGGTGATACTGCAGGTCAAAATGCAACTATTCGAGCATTGGAAACTGCTTTGCCAATTATTCGAGATGGTCATAATGTTTCTTTTATACATTTACCCGACAATGAAGATCCCGACAGTTTCATTCGTGAGTATGGTGCTGGTGAATGGTCGATGATGATTGCCAATGCTAAACCGCTCCCTGATGTTCTTTTTAAACATTTATCTCAAGACATCGATATCACCAGTATCGCGGGCAAAGCAAAATTTGCAAAAGACGCACGGGAATTACTCGCTAAAATGCCAGAAGGTGTTTATCAACAATTATTGCAAGAAAATTTAGCCGCTAAAATTGGATTAACTGTTGAAGCACTTAATTCACCTACAGAAACAAAACGACCTGCAACAATCTCTCCACCCAAACCTGAGGAAACTGGAATTCCTACACATCTACGTAATGCGATGTCGCTGATCATTCACGATCCTTCTTTAGCGAGTAAAATTGAATTACCGACTAAACTACTCTCTTCTAAAATTCCGGGTGTTGATTTACTAAACCATTTACTCACAATCTGTCGTGAACAACCGACATTATTAACGGGTGCATTACTCAGCTATTGGGATGAACACCCTGCACGATCATTTATTGGACATTTAGCAAGCCAAGAACCTTTAATTCCACAAAATGCTTGGCTAGAAGAATTAATGGGCATTCTTAATCGACTCAATGATCGATTAAAGGAATCAGAAATTAATGCGTTAATGCAGAAAATTTCTTCTGATAGTTTTACGATTGAAGAAAAACAGCAATTACTAAAATTGTTAGAAGAGCAAAAGATTTCTTAGATCTGACCAAGATTCCTCAGATTATTTTCTGTTCAGATATTTTTTTTCAAAATAACAAGCTTTTATACAAAAGCAGTCCCCGCTTTGGCGAGAACTGCTGATAAATTAATTCGTATTTCCTGGCGAACTTGAACCCGCACTATTAGGAGATGATCCTAGATTCTGCAGTTGGGATCGTAGCGAGAGGCCCTAAGGTGCTGAAGATAAAGACTTTTTGAGGTTTTTTTTATTGATGACGTACTCACCCGTACGGTGAAATAAAAAATGCCTCAAAGAGTCTTTAGATTCAGTGCATTAGGACCTCGTAGTAGATTCCAACTGCAGAATCTAGGATTGTGGTGCGTTGGTATTAGGTACTGTCGCTGGATTAGCACCTGTAGAACCTGGTGTGGTATTCGGAGAGTTGCCACCCGAAGTACTCGGTGTGGTCACTCCTGTATTGCCAGCTGCAGAATTACCATCTGTGGTTGAAGGATTACTCTTTGCAACACATGGGCAAGATTCAAGAGGCCCGCTTGAAACTCCCATAACACCCGGTTTTAACAGAACACCCGTAGCATTTCCCGGCATACAGACACAACGTGGCGAAGTGCTAGGTGGAACGGTTTCTGCTGTTGAAGCTGGCGGGGGCACTGGGGTCATATTCACGGCAGCGCTGGTTGGAACGGACTGTCCTGGTAAAGATGCCGGTGGCCCTGGGGTCGTATTCACTGTATTACTAGTACCAGAGGGCTGATTAGGCATGTTTGTTGCATTCATGGTGCTATTAGAAGTGCTGGTTTGGGTCGTTGAGGTGTCTTGTGCCATCACACTTAAAGCGATGCAACTCAGCACGGACACGGTAAGAACCTTATTAAGATAACGCATGATATCACTCCTATAAGTTGATTGGATCAGGGTATATCTTTAATTATAGACTAAGATGGTGTCGTCGTATCTTAAGTTGTTAGTACTCAGGGAAAATCAATGCCAAAGTAACCCGCATTTAATTTCAAGTTTAATTTATATTAATGAATGTACGACGTGATAGGAGGTCGATAACGATAACTTTCATGTTAATTAGGGTAAAGTACTAACAACTTAAGATACGACGACAATCCCTTCACTCTTTACAAAATCCCTGGTGCAGTATTTTGAGGTAAAGTATCATCTCTTCTTTCTGGAGCACCCGTTGAAGCGTTATTACCTTGATCAAGCCTTGCTTGATATGATTTAGCGAAAAGATCTCGACGTTGTGCTTCTGTTAATGCTGCAAGTGCTGCATTATCAAGCTCTAATGCCACTTGAGAAACTGCAGGGACATCTTGAGTCACTTTAGTATCAGTTGATGGCAGTACGACTGGGGATGATGTTGGACTTGACACATCTTTTCCATCTACTGATGAAGCTATGACTGCACTCTGTTGTCGCTGTAATACTCGATCATCTTTGTCTGAATCATCATTGTCGCCTGTAACAATTTCAAGTAATGGCTCACCTTCTCCATCGAAAATTTTTCCTATGCTTTTTAAAGGTGTTCTGAAATGCAATTCTATCCAAAGATTACTCAACTTATCCGCAACTAGACTTCCAACTGTACCCAATACTGCTGCGAACAAACCCACTGTTGTTCCAACAAGCATTGTCATCGCAGTCACTTGCACTCCAATCAATCCAGCCACTAATGTAACAACAGGACCAAAAACCAACCCTAAAAATGCGCCTACCGGTGCAAATAAACTACTGCCCGCTGTAATTGCACTCGTAACGATTGGCAAATGAGAAACCCAGAGAATTGAAGCCGAAATAAAGGGCAAATGTGAAACCCACAAGAGCGCAGGAATAGTGCCTGGGACAAAAGTAGTAATGGCACTAATTATAACAGGTAATAAAATTGTCCATAAAACGGCCGTTAGACTAAGGCTCAGAACAAATCCCAAAATTCCTACAATGTAAGAAATAGTCGATTCGTATTCTTCTCCGAACCAATCGATTTTGATACTTCTTCCCAGCGCAAAGGCTAAATGTGCACTTTTTCCAGGTGAAGTTAATATGAGACCTATTCTGACAGCCCACATGGCTGCATATTGAATAGCAGCAAATCCAAGAGTAATAACGAATAATAAAATCGATGGAATTACTTTGCTGTACCATCTCCAATCCGATTTTAATGCAATTGTCAAAAGAGTAGCAGGAACAACTGATAAAAGAGTTAACATCCCATTGAAAAATATTAGTACTGACTCTGTAACAATTTTAACACTATTTATTGTTGTTTTGACGGGTATTCTGAGAATATTAATCGGTAATACTAAAAAGAATTTGAACGGAAGCTCAAGAATTTCTATCCAAGTCCACGTTTTAGAATTTAGTGTCCATCCCCCGACCATATTTTTAAAAAATTGTCGAAGGGTCAGAATGGGAACACCCTTTTCATCAAATCGCTCAGGCCGATTGGATACACCAAAAAAAGAAGTCAGCAGCAAAATCCATGGATATTCTCGAGTGATTCTCTTTTCGCCATTGGCTGCGATGGCTTCATCCGTGGTAATATCTAAACCATCATAACCATAAGTGAATCCCAGAATACTTTTAAAGATATTGTTCTTAGTTTTTTTTACTCCACTATTTTTATCAGAATTATTAAGCCCTAAAATAAATGCAGTAAGAAAATTAATGTGTATACTTGAAAAAAGCCAATCAAGAAATAGTCTAGATTGGGGTTTTAAAGGATTGGAACGGGGACTATTGGCATCGACATTTTCACGAGAAACATCTACTAGAAGGCGACTATTATCTGCTACAGCCTCCTGAGGTTGTACAATTTCCCGTATAATTTCTAAGCAACTACTCAGATAAATAGCATTTTCTCGAGGCTCATTTTGTGGGTTAACTTGAGCATGATGACCCGCTATGTCCTGTGCATTTGCAGTATGGATATTCTCAATTTTGTCATCTATAAAAAAATAGTTGATCTTTTCACCATCACTGCTAATAAACCGAGTTTTACACGCTTCTAACATTCTTTTTTTATTATCATCATTACTATCGTAAACTAAGAACGAAAAAAGATGTGCCATGCCTTCATCTTTTATTGCTTTTACAGCTTCTTGTGCTCCCTCTTCGTTTTTCTTGGTAGCAATACATATCACAACGCCTAAATCTCGCAATTCTTGTAATGACTTTTTAGTCTTCTCTCCACCAACAAGGTATAAAGACGCCTCACCACCATTATCCCAATCAATTGTGGGATCATTAAAATAGCGAGTGAACAATGTATCATCATAATCAAGGATCAATACATGACTCGTTTGAATACGAGCATCCCCAGATGTAAGAAGGTCCAGTGCCGATAAACACGCTAATTCTTGTTTTTGCATTCTACTAATACCCGTTCTGTAGATTATAGAGAGGCCTTTAAATCGCCCAACATAAGAATTGCGTATTGTAACACAAAGACAACCCCATTTCAATTGAAAAATAGCAATTACTCACCCGCTAAAATCAAAGCCATCCCACCTCTAGATTGCTGTTTCAAATAGGTATATAATCAAATGTTTACAAAGTTTTATAGCTCTGGAGCCCAAGCGATATGCCCATCAATTCGGAAAAATCACAGCTCAAAGCCCTCATTGAAAAGGGAAAAGAGCGCGAACATCGATATGTGACCTTCAAAGAAGTGAATGATCATTTACCTTCAGATATCGTTGACGCAGAACAAATCGAAGAAATTATCTCTAAAATCAACGACATGGGTATCGCCGTGATGGACCATGCGCCCAGCGAAGAAGATTTCCTATTAAATGCTCAACCCGCCGTTGATGATAGCGTCGTCGAAGAAGCTGCTGCTGCCCTGGTCGCGACCGGAACTGATTTTGGTAGCACAACCGATCCTGTGCGTATGTACATGCGAGAGATGGGTACCGTTGAATTACTAACGCGCCAAGGCGAAATTGATATTGCAAAAAGAATCGAAGAAGGGATCAAGCACGTACTTGCGGCTTTGGGTCGTTATCCTGAAGTAGTCGCCTCATTATTGGAACAATATGACGCTACTGAAGTAGGACAAAAACGTCTGGGTGATATTATTACAGGATTTATCGATGACGACGTGAATATAGAAGCGATCGTTGCACAAGATGAACCCGAACTCGACATTATGCCTGAGGATATTGAAGTTATTATTCCTCCAGTCAAATCGACCAAAAAACCAGAAGAAACGGCTCCCATCAGTGATGAGATTAAAACAGACTCTTCTGAAGTGGAAGACGGAGAAGGCGGGGAAAGTTCAGAAGGTGGTAGCGTTGAAGGTTCAACAAACAGCGAGACCGATGAAGAAGTGATTCCTGTGGTTTTAAAAGCAATAGAATCAGACCTCGAAATCGTCGAAAGCGAAGATGAACTCGAATCGGGTCCAGATCCTGAAGAAGCGAGAAAACGTTTCGGCGAACTTCGTGAAGCTTTTGAAAAATATAAAAAAACGGCGAAGCGTTATGGACATACTCATGCTTCCAGTGAAAAAAGTTTACAGGCGCTAACCGATGTGCTGATGCACTTTAAATTAACGCCTCGACAATTAATGTTTCAAAACCGAAAATTGCGTGCCATGTTAAAAGCAGCACGTAAACAGGAACGCGTGATTTTAAATCTTTGCGTGCATAAATCAGGGACATCTCGAAAAGCATTTATCACCTCTTTTCCAAGCAATGAAACCAATCCGAATTGGTTTGACGACTACGTTAAAATGCATCCTGATCAAGCCACAGCACTTAACGTGAATTCCGTAGAAATTAAACGCGCTATTCGCAAATTAGCGGAATTAGAAGTCGAAACCAATCTCAGCATTGCTGAAATTAAAGAAATTAATCGCCGCATGTCGATTGGCGAAGCAAAAGCACGTCGTGCAAAAAAGAAATGATTGAAGCGAATTTGCGTTTAGTTATTTCTATTGCAAAAAAATACACCAATCGCGGTTTACAATTTTTGGATTTAATTCAAGAAGGCAATATTGGTTTGATGAAAGCGGTCGATAAATTTGAATATCGTCGTGGATATAAATTTTCGACTTATGCAACTTGGTGGATTCGTCAAGCAATCACTCGTTCGATTGCCGATCAAGCGCGCACCATTCGTATTCCGGTGCATATGATTGAAACGATCAACAAATTAAATCGAATTTCTCGGCAAATGTTGCAAGAAACGGGTCGTGAGCCAACACCAGAAGAATTGGCAAAACACATGGATATGCCGGAAGATAAAATTCGCAAAGTGTTCAAAATTGCCAAAGAACCTATTTCAATGGAAACACCCATTGGTGATGATGAAGATTCTCATTTAGGTGATTTTATTGAAGATATGAGCGCACTTTCTCCGATCGATTCTGCGACCAGCGAAGGATTACGCGAAGCCATTCGTGCAATTCTAGATTCGCTTACACCGCGAGAAGCCAAAGTAGTTCGCATGCGATTTGGTATTGATATGAATACAGATCACACCTTAGAAGAAGTTGGCAAACAATTTGATGTGACGCGTGAACGTATTCGTCAAATTGAAGCAAAAGCATTGCGAAAACTGCGCCACCCTACTCGCGCAGAGAAATTGCGTAGCTTCTATGGAAGAGGAAGATTAAGGCTTGAACAGAAACACTGTCGCGTCTTTTCTTTTTTCAGTATACTGTGTTTTACGGGCCCATAGCTCAGTTGGTTAGAGCAGGGGACTCATAATCCCTTGGTCCTAGGTTCAAGTCCTAGTGGGCCCACCAAAGCAATATGTATACGCTGTTTTACATAAACTGAACCATTGAAACCAAAAAGTGAGGATATGATTATGCAATCTGTCAGAGAGAATCCAACCGTAAAACAATTTAATGATCCAGCATTTCCCCAACTGACTATTAAACAATTTACTGCGATGCAATTACAAATTGACGAAGAAAATGTTCTTGATGTATTAGTTCAAGCATTAGCTCCCGAAAAGCAAACAGAGGTAAATACGCAGTTACTTGTAAAAGCATTAGGCTACACGGTGAATGCGAGTGGTGCTATCATATTGATGATTAACACCAATGAAGGTTTGCAACTCGTTTATGGAAATAGCCAACGACGTAAAAAAGTGATTGCCTCCAATGGAGCCTGCGAAGCAAATGAATCGATGGCAGATACCGCAACTCGGGAGTTTCAAGAAGAATTTGGAAACCCACGAGAAAATGGAATTTTATGTTCAATAGTACGCAATCCTCGCTATTGCCGTGCGTTAGAAGTCACTAATAAGATTGGTACAACTGCAGCAGAAATCGCGAATCGAATTATTGATTTAAAAGCGGATAAAGGCAGATTATATATTAATATTTCTTCTCTCTATGTCAATGAGGGCTCTGTGAATATCCGTGCGCTACAACAGGAGATCGGTGATCTCAATGAGACATTACAGCGATCAGCACTCTATTACACACTCGCGGTAAAATTAGTTTTTGGAGCTGGTATTAATCTTGCTGATCATAAGCTAGAGGCCCAAAGAATCATTAATGATTTTAAAGCCAACTGTATCAATATCACTTCCAATTTTGCAGGCCTTTTTGCATCCCATTACGACGAAACCACCGATACTGCTTCAATGAAAGAAGCTTTATTAGCAATAATCGATTTAACAGAAAATGATGCCTTAGGATTGCTTCCTAAATCAGAATTGGAAGCATTGCTCAATCTAGATCTGAGCAAAAAAGAAAATTTGGATGCATTCAAGAAAGAATTCTTTGCGCCCTCATTTGAAAATCTCGTAGCGCATAAGGGACAAAAAACACCTAGTGAATTTCTATCAGGACTTGAAAAACTCGCCTCACAAACGAGTCAGGTTACGTTAGGCTTCCCTGCCGCTGCATTGACTACACAAGCGGAAGCAACGGAAAGCCTACAGAAAGGTCTTACTAAATAATAATCACTCTGAACCCATTTAATCCTAACCTCTTGAAGGTTCACTTGTTGCCGCAGGAAGGGAAGCCAGCGGAAGCGCTCTTTGACTCAGGATAGACCGTAAACTCATCTGTAGTGTCTCGTCTGAAATAATTGAGGACTAGTGATTATTCTATTATTTCAGACTTGACTCCCTTATCTCCTCAAAAATGTCCGAGTTATGTCCGGATTATGTCCGTATTGACTCAGGACTAAGAAACCGCCTAGAGCTTGGGCGAAGTGAATATTATTTGAAAACATTTATTAACTTAGTTAGAATCTCTGAAACATTCGTATTTATACGTTTGTATCATGTGGAATAGTAGTTACTACAATTTAAGATAATTTGACGTCATGGATGAGAATAAAAAAATAGCCATTATTGGAGCAGGTCTTGCAGGTCTAACCGCAGCTTATCGTTTATTTCAAAAAGGCATTTCATGTGATATTTTTGAAGCGAGAAATCGTGTCGGTGGCCGCATTCATAGTGCTCATATCAAAAATTATCAAGGCGACTATAGTGTTATTGAATTAGGTGGACAAAGCATTACTGATGGCGGTGACAAAGGCGTTTTTTTTGACCTCGCAAAAGAAATGGGACTTATAATTAAAGCAGACCAAGTCGAATTAAATTCTCGGATAGTTTATGAAGGAAAGTATTACGATTTTGACGAGCAACTTGAAAGCTTATTCAAACTACAACCCAACATTTTAGACTCCATCGAATCGTTAGCTAAACAATGCCAAACTATAGAAGAACTGATTTCTTTGATTTGCAAAGATAATCCTATGTTACGATCTGCGCTCTTGACAAGAATGACAGCATACGAAGGAGTTCCAGTACAACATCAATCAATTTATCATAATCTTGATACACTTATATGTGCACTCGAGGGTGGGCTTTCAAAATCACAAGATTTTTATGCTCATGAAGAAAAACAAATCACAATACAAAGTGTTCAAGGCGGAAATGCACAACTGCCCATTAAAATGGCACAATTATTAGAATCTCGTTTACAGCTCAATAAAGCACTGGAACGCATTGAAAAAATAGAACATCAATTTCATTTGTTTTTTCAGGATAAAACGTCAGCAGTGTATGATTACGTTATTTTAGCTATACCCTGCTCTACGTATAAAAACATTACTCTATCTGAAAACATTCTCGTGCATGATCGGTGGAAAAAAATGCAATCCGTCGGCGTTGGAGAAAATTACAAAACACTATGCCCACTCGATTTAAGCGGAGAACTCCCCACCCGTACCATCATCACAAAAGACACCATCTCGTTTTTTACTCAGGATCAAAGCGTTGCAATACTTTACTCTAATACTCATATCCGTGATCTTCAGAATGAGATCGAGCAAGTGCGACAGGGTTATCAAATCTCTACCAGAATTGACCCTCTCATTATCACAAAGGCTGCAGATGAAATTGATCAATACTACTCCAATACGATTACCTATTCTTGGATCGATCACCCCTACTCCCTAGGATCTTACTCTGGCTACTCCACCACACTTTCTAGCGAACTCGATGAAAAAATTGAAGACAACGGTGAAAGTTTCAAAACCCTTTTCAAACCCACAGCCGACGGCCTCTGTTTTATCGGTGAACACACCACTCTCCTTGAATTTGTAGGCACCATGGAAGCTGCTGCGGAGTCAGGCGAACGAATCGCTCGGTGGTTCTTCAGCAATAGTCTAGCTTAGTGAGAAGCAGCCTAATATTATGTAAAGTTATTCTACCAGTCACACTGCCAGAAACACGTTCGTAATAACTAATGCTAGGTATTAAAGAATTACAGTGGATTCTTTTGAAATTCCAGAAAAAGTTCTATGGTTAAAAAGTAATGAACACTTCTTGGATCTCGATATTAATAATTTAACATTATTCCTACTTATAAGAAAAAAGCATGACAATAAAAAAAACTGATGAAATTAATAACATAAACAGCTTTAAGGTAAAAAATATTAGAGAAACTCCACCTATTTTTACTTCCTCATCGATTATTCTCTTTTGAATTGCAATCTCTGTAATATTGTCATCCTCCTGAATGATTTTTTTTTCTATATCATTGCCTAATTTTTGATATTTTAATGTTTGATATAAGTATTGAAGCGCTTCAAATATAAAAAATAATAGTAAAAAAATAAATATTAGTGTAAGAGAAGAACAGAATGAATGATCGGAGTTGTGCCAGTTAAAAAGCGTAACACTGCCAATTCCCAAAGCTAATTGTCTGCAAGAACTTGATAAGGTGGTCGAAGCCCTTCCAAATATCGACCACACTCGTTTATATAATAGATCAATCTGTTCAATAGTATTATTTGTTTTTTGATTATCATCGATCATATTATCTACCTTCGTTTGTTGACTGTCTTTCCAACTGGAGGGCCTCTCCTCGAGGCTTTTTTCGTAGCTTTTTTAGCTTGTCTTTTAGCCGAAGCTATAGCCTTAGATTTTTGAGCTAGCCTTTTAGCCGAAGCGACGGTCTTAGCACTTTTAGCTCCTGCCTTCGCTGATTTTCTTTTAGTAGCAGAATTTGATGAAATCTTGGATTTCAAAGTTCTATTATGTTTTCGCATTCAATTATCCTCCACCATAAACTGAACAAGTAACCTTCATAAAAGCCCACTCCTTAGATCAGTTGGCTCCTAATCCAAGTATAGGTCATTAATGTTTAGTTGGCTGATCGTTATACAAATTGAATTATTATCTTTAATATGTGTTAATTTATTATTTTATACAACAAAATAGTATTACTAAAGCTTGTATAATATTAGTCCGTACAAAAAATATTATGGGTGAGGCGTAATTGAGATAATTGTTATTTCTTTTTTATTTGGACCATAGTACCAAAAAATACGGTAAGCGCTTGGTGTGTTATTCTCTGCATAGGCTTCAAATACCTCTTCATTTTTTGGCCCTTTAAGTGAAGAATACTTATGAGTGTTTAAACTAGGATGTCGAGGATTTGTTTCTAGATATCCCAGAGTCTTTCTCACAGCTTTTAAGCGTTTTTGTTGGGCGGGATGTTGTTCAAGGCGATCATAATCTGCAGAACCTTCATCGGTAAAAAGTAGCTTAAACGACATAATTATTTATCGTCTTTTGCATATTTAGCAAAACTGCCTTTGTAGGTAACTCTAGCAGCAGCAGCGTCTTTTAAACCTCGCTGAACTTTCATTAGAGCTAGTTTATTGTCGAAAAGCCACTTTTCACTGGCTGGAATCTCGACAAATGGCTCTAAAATAAGCTTGTGATCTTTAGTTTCCGTGATGGTATACCCGCTAACGCCATCTGCTATGTGTCCTAAGGTAATTCTACCTTTAGCGTCTGGTCTAACTAATTTAAGAGTTATGCTTGCACCCATGATTACACCTCTTTGATAATAACTACTTCTATAATAAGTATAGCCCATAGTGGGAAAATATACAAGTGGGAATGGATATAAGTGGGATATTGATAGTACAGCTCTGAATAAGGGACGATTAGTCTCAGGGTACTCTAAAAAGAATCACGCCCCAATCATCGTTGATATTGCCATCATGTTCAAATTCTCGAAGAATCTGAATCACCTTTTCTCGGAGAGCATCAGAGATTTCATCTTTTTCCAGTCTGCCCATTAATGATAGCCAAGATTCTGTGTACTCAGTTAACTGGTCGTTCACAACATAACGCTCAAATGGAACAATTTTTGGGACGATCACTAATTCATGGTCGAGATGGTGTTGGTGGCAAAATCGGGAAAGTTCTTCTATCTCAATAAAAAAATTGTCTTTTGGGTAAAGTATATCTTTTAAAGCCTTTGAAAATGTTGTTTCAGAAGTTTGAATAATACAGAACACTCCACCCGGCGCCAGTAATGAGCAGGCTTTTTTTAGTTGTTCGAACTGAAACCCGATATAGTGCCAAGAATGAATCGCTAAGATTAAATCAAAAGAGTGCTGAGAATGGAATTTTTCAAATTTATCTTCAAAAATTTCAGAAACGAGATGTTGTAAATTTAATTGATTGATTTGTTCTAAAAATTTAGCCACAAATATGCCCGAAGGTTCTATCAATGTTAATTTCGCTGAATATTCTTGCGCCAAACATATTTCTAAAGAGCCTTGCCCTGGACCGATTGAGAGTACTGACTGATTCTCAGTAAATAATTTTAATTTCGTCAATTCTGGATAAACATGTGTCAACAAACTTCCGCCTTGAGTGGTGAACGCTTCGTAAGTGTGTGAAATTTTTTCATTCCATTGATGTAAGTTTGACATAATTCCTGAATGTCCTCGTTGTGAATTTATTAGAGTCAAGGGAAAAAAGTCGCTGGGAGTCGGATATCGATTGATTGTAACATGATTAAACCATTTTATGAATCAGTAAATAATACGGACCACTTCGTAAAATAATCTCTTGTGTTATGCATAATATCTGGTATATATTAACCGTGTTTCACATTGTAACCCCAATAGTGAAACGCGTACATAGTTTTTACTGACACTTAACATAAGCATTTTTCATACTATGAATAACAATATTTATGAAATTATCGCTCTACTCGCTGACGGAAAGAGCCGTTCAGGTCAAGAGATAGGCGATTTATTAAACATCACTCGCAGCGCTGTTTGGAAAATCATGCATAAGCTGAGCGAGCTGGGTATCCCAGTTGAACGCCACCAAGGAAAAGGCTATCGATTTACCCGCCCTGTTCAAATGCTCGAAAAAGATTTGATTTGGAAAAGCCTGTCGCCTGTGATACAAAAACAAATTACTCACTTCGACCTTGTTGATACGCTCGATTCAACAAATAACTATATGCTTGAACAAATAAAACAAGGTAAACCTTCGGGTAGTCTTGTTATCTCAGAACATCAAACGGCGGGTCGAGGTCGCTTAGGTCGTACATGGCACTCACCTTACGCGGCCAATATTTATTTAGCGATATATTGGCATTTCGATAAAGATACCACCGAATTAAGTGGACTAAGCCAAGTGATATCCAGTGCTGTTTTAAATGCTTTACAACAAAACAATGTTCCCGATCTCTGTTTAAAATGGCCTAACGATATTTATCATTGTGATAAAAAGCTCGCAGGTGTGCTAGTAGATATGATTGCTGAATCACATAGCTCAACCGATACAGTCATTGGTGTAGGTGTGAATATTAGCATGCACACAAAAGACGATGCCATCGATCAACCGTGGACTGATATCCATACAATTACAGATCAATTTCCTAATCGAAATAAAATTACCTCTACATTACTAGATTTTATTTACACGGATATTTCAGAATTTGCACAAAAAGGATTCGAGCCTTTTGCAAAGCGTTGGTCTGAGCAAGATTGTTTAGCAAATAAAGCTATTATTGCAACCAATGGTCAAACGACTATTGAGGGTATTGCGAGAGGTGTTGGTTCTCTCGGTGAATTATTAATTGAAACATCTGAAGGTCTTGTGCCTTTCTTAAATGGTTCTGTGAAGTTACGCGACGATGGTGGATGTTGACCTCGTCATCCACTATGCAATGTGATTTCTTTCAAATGTTTTATTTTATCCCGCAGCGCTGCCGCTTCTTCAAATTCTAAATTATCCGCAAGTTCATACATTTTTTCTTCCAACGCTTTAATTTGAGCGGCAAATTTTTTGGGTGGTAATGCAAGATATTCAGCGGCTTCTTCTGCTATTTCTATATTACGTCTAATCGTTTCAGGGCGATTTGAATAATCAGTATCTAAAATTTCTTTTACGGCTTTTTCAATTCCTACAGGAGTAATATTGTGCTGAGTATTATACTCCACCTGGACTTTTCGACGCCTAGACATTTCATCGATAGCTGCTTTCATAGAGCCCGTCATGCGATCCGCATACATAATCACTTTGCCATGCAAATTTCGTGCGGCACGTCCTGACGTTTGAATCAAAGAACGAGTCGATCGCAAAAACCCTTCTTTATCAGCATCTAAAATACCGACTAAAGAAACTTCAGGAATATCCAAACCTTCGCGTAATAAGTTTATACCGACCAAAACGTCAAACGCACCTAAACGCAAATCGCGAATTATTTCTACACGTTCGACGGTTGCGATATCAGAATGTAAATAACGAACTCGAATACCAGCATCGTGATAATAATCCGTTAAATCTTCTGACATTCGCTTTGTTAACGTTGTAACTAACACCCGTTCATTCTTGGCCATTCTTAACCGAATTTCTGAGAGCAAGTCATCGACCTGATGTAAAACAGGTCGAATTTCAACTTCAGGATCTATTAACCCAGTAGGACGAACCACAAGTTCAACCACTTGATCCGATTTTTCTTCTTCAAAAGGTCCTGGAGTCGCTGAAATAAAAACCGTTTGGGGTACAAGACGCCAAAATTCATCGCTACGCAAAGGCCGATTATCCAACGCTGACGGCAGTCTAAATCCGTATTCTACTAAAGTCTCTTTGCGTGAACGATCGCCTTTATACATGGCGCCCAATTGAGAGACAGTAACATGAGACTCATCGATAAAAACCAGTGAGCCTTCAGGCAAATAATCAATTAATGTGGGTGGTGGTTCGCCAGGTGCAGCACCTGATAAATAGCGCGAATAATTTTCTATGCCACTGCAATATCCCATTTCAGTTAGCATTTCTATATCAAATCGCGTGCGTTCTTCGAGTCTTTGTGCTTCGAGTAATTTATTATTGCTCCGAAAAAATTCTAATCGCTCTTTTAATTCGATTTTAATTTCTTCAATCGCTTTTAAAATAGTTTCGCGAGATGTCACGTAATGCGTTTTAGGAAAAACAGTATAGCGAGGAACATCACGTAAAATCTCACCGGTTAGAGGATCAAAAACTTTTAAACTTTCAACTTCTTCATCAAATAATCCAATCCGCAAAGCTTCACTTTCTGATTCAGCAGGAAATATATCAATGACATCACCACGCACTCTAAAAGTACCTCGATGAAATTCAACATCGTTACGCGTATACTGCATACTCGCGAGTCGCTTCAAAACACCACGTTGATCTAATTTATCTCCGACACTCACATGTAACATCATTTTTAAATAGGATTTTGGATCGCCCAATCCGTAAATTGCAGAGACAGTTGCAACGATAATGGTATCTCGGCGTTCGAGGAGAGCTTTGGTTGCCGATAATCGCATTTGTTCAATTTGCTCATTAATGCTGGCATCTTTTTCTATAAAAGTATCTGACGAAGGTACGTAAGCTTCTGGCTGATAATAATCGTAGTAGGACACAAAATATTCGATCGCATTTTTAGGAAAAAAATCACGAAGCTCACTGTATAATTGCGCTGCTAACGTTTTATTAGGAGCAATAACAATAGCGGGTCTTTGCACAGCTTCAATCACGTTGGCGACGGTGAATGTTTTTCCTGATCCCGTCACACCCAACAGCGTTTGTTTGGACAAGCCATCATTCAAACCTTCAACCAATTTTACAATGGCTTGTGGCTGATCACCTGCTGGACTGAATTTTGCTTGAAGAGAAAATTGTTTGCTCATCATACTCTGGTTCCGCTGTTGTGGGATCAAGTATAGGGGGTCAAGTCTCCGATTGCTACCTTCCCATTCATGCCCCCTTCCCCTACAGGCTAAGATTTGCGATGATCTTATATACATACCATTAATAGGACAGAAGGTTATAGACTATGACAATTCAGCTTTCAGATACACTGGCTCTGGTAAAACCGTCGCCAACCCTAGCGATCACCGCTCGCGCCGCTGCTCTGCGCGCCGAAGGTCAAAACATTATCTCTATGAGCGTCGGCGAGCCCGATTTCGATACGCCGGAGCATATTAAACTAGCAGCAATTAAAGCCATCCAAGATGGATTTACGAAGTATACCGCCGTCGATGGGATGCCTCGCTTGAAAAAAGCCATTCAAGCAAAATTCGCTAATGAAAACCGCTTAAATTACGAGCTAAAAGAAATTATCGTCTCCGCCGGTGCTAAACAGGTGCTCTACAACCTTTTCCAAGCGTTGTTAAATCCAGGTGATGAAGTGATTATTCCTGCGCCTTATTGGGTTTCGTATCCCGATATGGCTTATTTGGCAAAGGCCAAACCTGTGATCATTGATACTGATATCGATGCACAATTTAAGATAACGCCTGAACAATTAGAAAAAGCCATCACACCTAAATCGCGATTATTTATCATTAATAGTCCTTCGAATCCCTCGGGCATGGCGTATTCTGCTGATGAACTAGCCGCTTTAGGTGAAGTTCTCAAAAAACATCCACAAATTGTTATTGCTACCGATGATATTTATGAACACATCCTATGGCCGGGCAATACATTCTATACCCTTCTCAATGTAACACCTGAACTCAAAGACAGAACGATGGTTGTGAATGGCGCTTCTAAAGCGTATGCCATGACGGGCTGGCGTATAGGTTATGCCGCAGGCCCGGCAACTCTCATTGCAGCTATGGAAATGATTCAATCTCAAAGTACTTCGAACCCCTGTTCGATTTCACAAGTCGCTGCTGCTGTCGGCCTTGAATCTGGAACAGCCTGCATTACGGATATGGTCGTTGCCTTTAAACGCAGACATGACATTCTTATCGCAGGTCTTAACGAATTACCGGGTGTGCGCGCCATTCCTGTCGATGGAACCTTTTATGCTTATCCGGATATACGTGAAGCCATGAAAGCCAAAAATTTCAAAACCGATGTGGAATTTTCGGAATTTCTTCTCGTTGAAGCCAAAGTCGCTGTTGTTCCGGGATCTGCTTTTGGAACGCCAGGGTATATTCGATTGTCCTATGCAACAAGTGACGATAATATTCACGAAGCACTGAAACGATTTAAAGCGGTACTTGGATAGCATCAACCCTTGACCGATTTTCACATTAAAAGTAAGATACTCGTTTATGCTACATTCCTCGGTAGCTCAGTCGGTAGAGCAGGTGACTGTTAATCACTTGGTCGGCGGTTCGAGTCCGTCCCGAGGAGCCAAATATAATTAGCCGGCAACGATGTCGGCTTTTTTGGTTGAGTTGCAAAAAACGCTGATCCGCACACAGCATAATTGGAGATAAAATGTTAAAACGGATTAATACATCGGAAGTAGAAGAACGTTATAAAAAAGCATCTAGAGAATTAACTGCTTTCAAAAAACACATCACTGAAGCGATTGGTGAATATGAATCTAGTTGGTATTATCGATGGTATTTAGATGGTAAAGAAATTGATTCAAAGAATCTTACTGATTACCATCCTCGCGTCAAAAATGTCACTGAATTAAAAGCTTTCATAGATAATTCGACTCAAGCCGCGCAACTTGCCGATGACCTCTTTGAATATGTTGATGGTTCAAATGATCATTTTAGTTGGGCATGGTTTAGTCCTCTAAGAGACTACGTACGATATGCCGTTGAAGATTATTCTTATTCAGATCTTAGATCTTATGATGCTGATATGAAACTGTGATAAAGTTGACGGTGATGAATATCAAGGGCGACCTACAGATGTCTTACAGAAATCTCTAGACAGCAATGAAGAATTTCAAGTTGGTTCTACTTTCGAGAAAAAAGCTACTGATGCCCTTTCTTATCATAACCTCACAATAAGATTTGCAAAAACTAATAAAGAAAAAAATGAACTTCAACAAAAAGTTGAAGAACAAGAAACTATCATCCAAAATCAAGAATCATTGATACAAACACTCAGAGATATTATTTCAGAATTACTGATACAAATCACAACATTTAAAGAGGTCGCGCATTCAATTGTTGGAGCATTTGGCGATATCTTGGCGCAAATTGGAGAGTATTTTAATTTAATAAGCGATCGTGAAAGTTTAAATCAGGAATCCGACTCTTCAGTTGGTCTTAGCACCCCTGTAAGACAAGGTAAAAGTTGGCAAACTGCTTTACCACTTTGGCTCAACGAAAATGGAACAAATCACCTCAATCACTATGAAGAAGCTAGAGAAAATTTAGATTATGCTATTTATAATGCTGAAGGTTCTACTTCAGTATTCAATGATACCTCTGTTTACAATCCTGACATGACTTTTGAGTATTTAGATTACAGGCAAGGCATGGAAGAGGCTTTAACAGAACAAGTAGAACAAAAAGACGAGACTGCGCAGCGCAACCAAGAATTAGAATTAGAAAATGAACAACTTCGAAGAGAATTAGAACAAGCAAAACAACAGTTAGTTCAACAAAATATCTCATCTTCTGCATCAGATGCAGACACAATGAATGTCGGTCAAGCTGGACCACCTCCTCCACCACCACCTACTGCACCGCCTCCTCCACCAGTTAAAATTGACACTACTGCAGGCACACGATTTTTTGGTAAGAAAAAAGATGGAACTGATCCAGGTTTACCCAAACCCAATATTGCTGGCGAGCCTGTTACTCCAACAGTTTCTGCTACTGCCCCTACGGACGTGGCAACGGATTTTAAAGATGAGCTCAATTCACGGGTAAGAACAATGCTTCAAAAAACTGGTGTTAAATATACTCCTGAGAAAAAAGTGTTTGTAGCCTCAACTAATTCACTATTATTTGCTGGATTGGGCACTAGATACCGTGCCATTTACGCTAAATCTCCAAGGAAATCGCCTTCACAAACAACTCCTCCTACTCCTGATGACAACAACGATTCAAACACAAGCTTGGATCAAACTTTTTAATGGAATACTTTAGCTATTTAATAGTATAAGGTAATTTCACCCGAATCGTTACAGTAAAAACACTTAAAAATGCTTCTTGATTTATGACTACTCTATGGTTACCATAAAGACTTTCCAATCAGTATTGTGAGGCAAGTATATGACTAAACTGCATATCGAAAAAGACGTAGCGAGAGATTATATTAAGAGTGCTAATAAACAACGAGAAGATTTTAAACGAGATCTCACTAATGCTCTTAAAGAGTATTGTGCGTCTTGGTACCACCAAGAACGAGTGGAACATCAGAAAAAACATCCTAAGTGGACTCATCCTCGAATTGATGATGTTACCGCTCTAGAAAAAATCATTAAAACATCAACTACAACGACAGATCTTGCCGACAAAATCATTGACTACATAGATGGTGATAATGATCATTTCTGGTTTGCCTGGTTCAGCCCACTCCGAGGATATATGCGAGATGCTGTAGAAGCATTTACTGATAAACACGATATTAAAACAATTGACCACGACTTGAAACTTTTCTCCGAAAAACCTCGAAGTCAAATCATCTCATCTCAATCCCCACAAAGAAAAAATTCTGATAGCTTATCAGACACTGAGGTTGAGGATGATAGTCACACTGAAGATCAATCTGAGTTACAACAGCAAATCGAAGCTCTTACTAAGCAGTTAAAGGCAGTAGACAAAACAGCTTACTAAAAAAGATCGCGAACTTGAAAGTAAAGTTTCCGAACTTTCAACTTTAAAAGAGCATATTGCAACTAATAAAGATCCTCAAATTGAACGACTTACTTTGGAATTGACAGAAACGAGACTACAATTCGAACTACAAACTAGAGATCTACAAAGCAAGATTACAGGACTTTCAGATTCGAATGAAGTGATTAAATCTGAAAAAGATTCTCAATTACAAGCGTTCAGTCGTGAATTGGAATCTGCAAAACAACAACTCGAGCAACAAGCTAGAGATCAACAAATCAAGATTAAAGAACTTTCAGATTTGAAAGAACAGAGTGAAATTCAAAAAAATTCTCAATTGCAACAGCTCACACAAGAATTAGAAACTGCAAGACAACGACTAGAGCAAAAAACACGAGAGCTGGAAGAAGCAAAGACAAAATTAGCTCAGCCTATTCAGCCTGAGACTAGAAGACCAGTTGCGGTAAAACAAGCTTCGCCCGTAAAACGAGCGTTACCGGCTGGGCCGCTGCCAAAGCCCACTTCAGTTTTAGAATCAACTTCAGCACCAACAATAGATTTAACTTCATCACCAGCTCCAGCATCAACACAAGTTCCCGCTGTTGTTAATCGTACTGATAATGAAATCAATATACTTAGAGAAAGTCTTGCTGAAACTCAAAGAAAATTAGACACAAGTGAAAGAGAAAAACAAACTCTTTTAGAAAAGGCTAAAGAATTTGAAGCAAAAATCAAAGCATCTGAAGAAATTTCGTCCAAATTAAATACATCTGAACAAGAAAAACGTGCACTTGTTGAACAAGTCGCTCAATTGACTGGTCAGATTCAAGAGCTCCCAAGACTCCGTGATGCACTTGCTGCCTCTGAATTGCAAATTAAAAGCTTGGAAGAAAAATTGATTGCTCTCAGAAAAGATGCTGATCAGTCAGGCCTTCTAGAAGAGACTCAAGCAAAACTTCTTGAAACGCAATCCAAAAATCACTCACTTTCTGAGAAATTACAACACTTTGAAGATCAATCTCAAGAACTCGAAAGGCTTCAGCTAGAGTTAGCTGCAACAAGCTCAAGAGCAGAATCATTGCAAGCAGAATTGGAGAAAGTTAAATCAAATACTGAACAAACCCAAGTTCTAGAAGAGACTCTTGCAAAACTACGCGCTTTAGAAGAAGAAAAACAGGCTCATGCTACACGAGCCCAAGAATTAGAAACTCAATTACTAGAGCAAAAAGAACTAAATCAAACATTAACTACTGCAACTAGAGAATTCGATCGCACACTAGAAGAAAAAGCGAAGCAATTAGAAGAACAAGTTGGAATGCTCCAACAATCTAGAGATGAGCTTTCTAAAACTAAAGAGCAGCTATCTGCAGTTCTTAAAGCTCAAATAGCGCTACAAGAAAAATTGGATCAATCCAATACTGAAAACAAAAAACTCATAGAGGAAAATCAAGCTCTGAAAAAAGACAATCTTACTCAAGGTGAAAAAATTAATGCTCAAAGCAAACAGATTGAATTACTCCAACGAATTATTACAGAGCTTAAAGAGAAATTTACTCAATTTCAATCTATTGCTACTACTGTCGTAGATTCACTTACAACGATGTTTCAATCCGCTTCAATGTATTTTAGAAAAGCAATCGTTGATAAAAAAGCAATTACTAAGCCTGCTGCAAAATCTAAAACTTCTCCAGAATCTTCTACTAATGATGGTGAAAAACGAAAAAGTGGCTTAGGTTTTGGTAAAAATAAAAGTGCAAAAGACTCTTCTTCTGAAGAGACAAAAACTGAAGCGCCTAAAAAGAAGCTATTCGGAGGTTTTGGGAAGAAAACAGAGAGTGCAGTCGTAGCCAAAGAAAATATCGTTGTAAATCTCGCTGATTTAGACGGCAAACCGTTAAGAGATGCAGCACGTAAACAAATCGCTGCCAAAAAAGGGGATGCTTATAATTTAACAGTAGACTCTAAAGTTCCGGGTACATCTAAAACTGCTGAAGAAATTGTAGGAGAATTTTTTACAAGTGATAATGCACTCGCAACTGCATTCAATCAAGCAGACCAACTTATAGCATCTGCTCTAGGCGAGATTGTCTATGATGATTCCGTCGATAGAACATTAAAGCGAGATATCGAGCTTGAAAAAGATTTATTACAGGCTAAATCAGAAAACGACTCACTTAAGAGACAAATTGCTGAGCAACTGACACTGATTTCTAAAGCGAAAGATGCTGCTGCTAAGCAGGCACTTGAGGAGGATCGTCATTTGACTTCTAAAGTTGCAATAAATGAAGATCTTACACCACCACCACCTATCCATGTTGATAGTGATTTTCATACATCAGAAGATAACGCTCCACCACCGCCACCAGCATTTGATGAAGGTGTTGCTCAATCAACATTAAAAGATGTTGAACGTATTCGTGAGCTAGAACAAGAATTAGACTCAGAAAAAAAACAAACTACATCGTTACGCGCACAACTTGATGATCTCAAAAGTAAAGCTCAAGACAACACCACGCAAACTGTCCCAGCAGCTTTAATAAGCACTGAGTCTACTGTTCCTCTAGAACGCTTTGAATCACTGCAAACAGAATTTGCTCAACTCAAAGACCAACTTGAAGCTCTCAGAACAGTTAATGTTTCGAGCACCAATCCTGATGAATCTCAATCGGCTGGCAATACTGCTCCCACACCACCGCCTCCTCCACCCCCTGCTCCTGCTCCTGCTCCTGCTCCTGCTCCTGCTCCTGCACCAACACCTCCTCCAGGATTAATTTCAATTCCGGTTACTCCGAACCGACAAAGTACTACAACCAATAACACTTCTGCATTTTTTGCACAACCTTCTGCTACTGAAGAAAAAAAACCATTATCAATTGCAGAGGAATTTGCTTTAAGACAAAAAACGGGTGCGTCACTTCGTCACGTAGAAGTTGAAGATAAACCTAAGATTTTTCCAGTAAGTTCCACTAACACTATCGCTAGTGCACTCCTTAATAAGTTTGCTAGCTTACGCAAACTGGAAGAGGAAGAGGAAGCTCAAGATGGAAGTGAAAGTGATGATGAATTTGGATGTGGTAAAAATTAAATACTATTTACTGTGAAATTATTATGACTCATGTTTGATGTTATTCAATCTTAGGGCGAGACTCTCCCAGAATACTGAAGGGAGTCTCGCCGAGATGGGCAAATACCACCAGTTAGACTGCGCAAAACGTTGACATTTTACCGCATCTTTTTCCGTCATGATAATGGGTGTCACATCCGTAAAAGCAAAATCAGTAGCATCAAATTCATAATGATCTGAAAAAGAGTGTTTTCGTGATTTAAAGCCTCGTTGATCCAAGTGATTAAAAAATCGTTCTGGATTTCCAACGCCTGCAAAAGCAAAAACTTCTTCAGAGGCATTTTCTTTTTCTAATGTTAATGAAGGATTCAGAAGATTTTTTACAGCACCATAATCAAATTCCATACAGAATCCATTCGGTATTTCTGTTCCATTGCTCACAATCAAATCAACTTTTTGTGCACGATCTGCAGTTTCTCGCAAAGGTCCGGCCGGAAATAAATGGCCATTACCAAAGCCTCGCTGTCCATCAATCACAAGGATTTCAATATCTCGAGCTAAAGCGGTATGCTGTAACCCATCATCACTGATTATAATGCTGCAATTAAACTCATTTACCAATAGTTGTGATCCTCTCACTCGATTGGGATCCACTATAACAGGACACTGAGTTCTACGAGCAATAACTAACGCTTCATCGCCCACTTCCTTAGATAGTGAATCTTCTGAGACGCGCAAGGGATAGTTTTTACTGCGACCACTGTATCCTCGAGAAATAATACCGGGTCGCTCACCGCGCTCAATTAACCAACTTGCCAGTGCAATGACTAAAGGCGTTTTACCAGTGCCGCCCACCGTAAGATTTCCAACGACAATAACAGGAACAGATAATGAATGAATTTTTAAAAGTTTTTTTCGGTAGAGCCACTGACGAAAATCGATAATTCCTTTATAGACATAACTCAATGGCAGTAGAAGTGAAACCAACTGAGAATTATCTTTACCATACCAAATTTTTTCATACCACATCATTAATGGAAGGCTTCCATCGGCAATTCAACCGTTTCTGCTGCAACATCCTGAAACTGCAAACGATATAAATTGGCGTATTGACCATTCAATGCGAGTAATTGTTCATGAGTTCCCGATTCAATAATTTGACCGTGCTCAAAGACACAAATTCGATCTGCAGATTCAATCGTCGATAAACGATGAGCAATCACTAAGGTTGTTCGTTGTCGCATCAGCGCTTGCAATGCAGCCTGAATATGACGTTCTGATTCTGTATCTAAAGCAGAGGTTGCTTCATCCAAAATTAAAATGGGCGCATCTTTCAACAGTGCGCGAGCGATCGCAATACGTTGACGTTGCCCACCCGACAACAACACACCATCTTCACCAATGATGCTTTGAAATCCTTTAGGCAGTTGTTCGATAAATTCCAGCGCGTGTGCGATTTTGGCGATGTGGCGTAATTCCTCTTCTTCAACGACTCGCCCTGCTCCGTAACAAATATTGGCTGCAATGGTATCGTTAAATAAATTCACTTTTTGAGACACTAACGCAAATTGTCGTCGCAAATCGGCTAATCGATATTCTCGAAGATCAAGCCCATCTATTAATATGCCACCTGATTCTATTTCATAAAATCGGGGTAACAAACTTACGAGTGTGGATTTTCCTGCACCAGAACGCCCCACCAGCGCAATAGTTTCACCGGGTTTAACTTCTAAATTGATTCTGGATAAAACGTCATGCTCAGATTGTGAATAGCGAAAATTAACTTCTTTAAATTCAATATGTCCACGTGCACGAGTCAATGGAATTCGACCGTTATCGGGTTCAGGCTCTAAATCTAATAAATTAAAAACGCTTGCTGCACCTGCCACCCCTTTTTGAATCATCGTATTGATACGCGACATTCGTCGTAAAGGTCGCAATAGCGATAACATCGCAGCGACCATCGCTGCAAAACTTCCTGCACTGACTTGACTCCCCGGTGCTGTGGCAAGATACAATGTCAGCGCAATCGGAATGGCCGCCAATAATTGCACCACTGAAGAGCCCAGTGTGTCCGCTACCACCATTTTTAATTCACGTCGCTGATTGCTATTTATCACATGGGTAAATTTATCACGTTCATATTGCTCGCCTCCAAAAGTACGCACAACACGATACCCTTCGATCGTTTCTTCAGCGACATGTGCGACGCTTCCCATCGATTCTTGCACGCCTAAACTTAATTTTCTCAATCGCAAACTGCTGTATTTTACGGAAACCGCAATGAGGGGTGCCATGATTAAAAATAATAATGAAAGCTGCCAGCTGATAATAAACATCACAGTTAACAGGCCAAAAAATAAACACCCTTCTTGAATCAACGTGATAAATGCATACGTTGCAGCTTCAGCAACTTGTTCTGTATTATACGTTATCAGCGATAACAATTGGCCAGAGCTATGCTCATCAAAAAATTTCGCGGGTAATCGCAATAGGTGATTAAAAATATTTTGACGAAAATCGCGAACGACAAAACGTCCGACTTTAGAAATATGATAATTCGACGAGAGATTTGTGATGCCTCGTACTACGAATAAAGCAATCACTCCTAATGGCAACCAATGAATAAAAGCCATATCACGATCAATAAACCCTCTATTAATAACAGGTTTTATCATCCACGCTAAACTTGCATCAACTAAGGCACCGATAATTGTTGCGATAATTCCCAGAGTAAATAGCTTCCAGTAAGGCATTATAGAATGCAATAAACGTCTATAGGTTTCTAAGGCTGCTTGATCTTTAAAAATTTTTACTACATTAACACTCATATCTGTATTCCAATCATCTTAACTATTTCCTGAAAATTACATAATGGATCTACTGTGAAAGCACAATAAACACAATCTCTAGCACTCATATACATTATTCATGCAAAATCCATGTTTATCTAGTATACCAGCCATTTATGGGCTTTCATATACTGTATCTCTCCTTAAGTCGGCCTCCAAAACTCGCGATGGCGAGCTCTATAATGCTGCCATTCCCAATCCCCACCGATGGTATAGCTGATCGCACCGGAGCTCACCGTATTAAACAACCGGCTTCCATTCTTAAGGTAGCGCTCAACGACTTCTTTATTGGGATGCCTATAACGATTACGGTAACCGTAGGAAAGGATAGCCACTTTTGGATGTACTGCATCGAGAAAATCACGGATCGAAGAGGTTTTGCTGCCATGGTGTGGAACAATCATGATACTGCTCGAAAGCTGTTCTGGATGCTGCTGAGTTAACCAACGCTCAGCAGTCTTTTCAATATCACCCGTGAATAATACAGAACCATAATCACTGCTTACTTTCAGCACACAACTTCTATCATTGGCTTTACCCTCTACATTGGCATCAGGATGTAAAAATTCAAATTTCACACCATCCCATTTCCAACTTATTCCTCTGACACACTCTGCAATATTAACTGTGCTCGCTTGTTCATTAAGTTGCTGATTGATTTTTTCAACCGCACTCGTATAGATTTTTTTCACTGTGAATGATTTTAAAATTGCCGAAGCTCCACCCGCATGATCATTATCCCCATGACTTAACACTAAAGTATCGATAAGACGTATTTTTTCCTTAATTAAATAGGGAACAACAATCTGTTGACCACAATCAAGCTGTGGTGAAAATTTCGCGCCTGTATCATAAATTACCGTGTGATTTCGCGTTGAAACAACCGTTGCTAATCCTTGGCCTACATCCAAAACACTGAGTTTAAATTGCCCAACCTGTACAGGAAATGTATTGGGAAGTGCTAACGGAACAAGTCCGACTAACCCAACCCAACGCCAATTTTTTTGTGAAAAAACCAACAAAGCACAACCACTAAATACCACCACAACTTCCCACGCATGCGTAAAACTATAATTCCACACTGCCCATTGTTGTTGGCTCAACCACTGCAATGACAACCCTAAGATTGCTAAACATTTTGTCGCACACGTAAAAAATAACTTTGCTAAATAAACATTCGTATTGACCAAAGCTGTACCCAATAAAACCAAAGGTAAAATCAGCACTCCCATTAAAGGTATTGCGATTAGGTTAGATACGAGACTCACCAACGAAACTTGGTGAAAATACCAACATGATAAAGGCAATAAGCCTATTAAACAAATCCACTGAGTTTGCAACAACTGAATACATTCTTTAATTTTTTTATGTGCCATTTTTTGAAAAACTGAAGTAACATTATCAATATCAAAAACCTTATAATACTTCGCATATACCAACACAAAAACCGCTCCAAATGATAGCCAAAACCCACTACTCAGTACCACACACGGATCCCACAGCAAAACAACCCAAACAGCACGAAATAATGCTGTTTTTACCGTTATATGTCGATGTGCAAATTTGGGTAATAATAAAATAGCACACATCACACACGCACGTTGTGTACTGCATGCAAAACCTGCCATTTCACTGTAAATAATTGCTGCAAAAATTGCGAACAATGCTCCAATCACTGGCGAAGGAATCAATTCAGTGACTCGAGGAATCTTAGACCACAAACCACACAGTAACCAAAACACCAAACCAGCAACCATGCCTACATGCAAACCCGAAATAGCTAATAAATGTGCAGTCCCTGTTCGCTGCGCAATCACTTTTTGAAAATAAGGAATATCCTGCGTCCACCCCAAATTTAACGCTGTAACAATCCCACCCAAAGGATCATCATGTAAAACCTTTTTACAACTCTGTAACATCCCCTCACGCCAGCGCAAAAAACCATACCCACTACTCACACCTAAATACTCATTCTTTGCTTTATTAATCACATATCCCTTTCCACTAAAATGCTGCTGCCAACTCCACGCCTCAGAATCAAATCCCCCCGGATTTAAACTTCCATGAACTCGCTTTAACCTCACAAACAACTTCCATGATTCCCCTACATGAACCGCTCTCTCCAAACCATACCAAGACAACCGAAACTTTCGACCCTCCGAATCAACCACAAAACTAAAACTACAATGCGCCTCATCACAGACCGGAATATCACACACCCTCCCAACAAGAACCTTCTCCATTCCCTCCTCATCAATCCCCAACACCTTCCCTAACAATCCAGTGCAATGCCACCCCTGCCAAAACAACCCTAAAAAACAACAACCTACAAACACCCACACCTTACCCCACCAACGCGCATTCCTAAACCATCCCCCCAAACCAAAACTTAAAATAATCCCCAATCCAAAAATCCATAGCTTTGGAATAGCAGACAACTGCATCAAACTCCAACATCCCATCAAAAACCCTATTGAATACACCTGGCATACATCCTCTAAATTAAATATCACTGAGATTAAACAAACACATCACTATCCACTCGCTCCCCGCCACCTAATCCGAAGGCGTCTTTAAAAGTTTGTGATTAGCACGCATAAAAATTTTACTGAGATTGAACAAAAACATTCATCTCGTACAAATTCGTTGCATTCTTAAAGTCGGCGTTACAATCCGACTGTCTTTTCTCCACGAAATCGAAAACTTTATGAAGATATGTGGAGTTGGACTGGGCAAGACGACCTTTTCAAGACCGCCGTAAATACTTCCGTGTAGTCTTCGTTCGGACATCCATGTCCTCAACGATCTTGAAAAGGTAGATCTTGCCCAGTCTTCTCAACTCCGTGCCATATTCCTAATTCTTTGGCTCTAGAGACTTTTGTAAAAAAAGTTCCGGAACTTTTTGGATTTCCCTCTGGCAAAAAAGTAATTATCTTGAGTCGCGTAGGCGAAGAATCCGACTTTCTTGGAGAAAAATAAAGCGCAGCGAGGGGGACCCGAGCGAGATACACTCCTTCATTGTCAACCTATTTCTGCACCTGGAAAAAACTTTTTTCCATCCCACTCTGTTCCTGTATTTAACATCCCCCATATTGAATGAAGTAATTTTCTCATTACTGCTATTGCTGCTTGTAATGGTTTTTTCCCCCTACTAATCAATTTATTATAATAGGCTTTTACATAAGGTTCCGATTGTATCGCCACCCAAGCAGGCATATACATCGCTGTCCTTAGATAGATATTCCCTGATTTTGAAATTCTTCTTCCTTGTTTGATACTACTTCCTGATTCTACTGCTACAGGATCTAATCCGACATACGCCACCCATTGCTTTGCTTGCATATCTTTTGGCAAACACGCTAATTCGGCCAATATCGTTAATCCACTGACCTGAGCTATCCCCTTAATGGTTGTCAGCAACTTAAATTTTCTTGATAACGCTTCATCTTCACTAATTAATTTCAGCCCTTGTTTCTCAAGCAACTCTATTCGTCGCTTCAAGTGTTTCACATTGACCTCAATATCTCGCCACATTCCTTTCGATAAGCTTGTTCGATATTCCATTGTATGTTGTCTATTTTGTTCACGCCTTAATTCACCTTTCAGCTGGTTTATTCGACGACTGATTGCTTGGAGTTCAACATCGCTTTCTTTAGGGGCTTCCCAACAGATAAATGGCATGCATTTAACATATTCTAGGATCACTCCAGCATCCACTTTATCCGTTTTTGCACGACGCATTTTTGCCAACGCAAAATGTTTCATAGCTCTCGGATTAACCACCATCACTTCTACTTTTTTATTAGCACTTAAAAATAATGATAACTCTAAATGATAAATTCCTGTTGCTTCTACACATACTTTCGCTTCGTTAACTCCCTTACTAATGTATTTTAACAACTTCTTATGTCCTGAAATGCTGTTCTGAAATACAGCCACCCCTTCTTGTTCACAACCCAACTTCTCGACCTTGACAACGAGTTCTTTCGAACCCACATCAATCCCTACTAATGCTTGCCTGAGTTTACTCATTTTCCAATCTCCTTCTGTGTGATAACATCACACTTGGTTCCCTGACCTTGCGCTATGACTTACTAAGCTTGATATGCAGACTCTAGGGTCTTGGATACACTTTAGCATTGGGTCAATTAAGGCAGGGGACCAATCTCGCTCACAAGGTCATTGCCCTAAAGCCATTCATGGTCTCCCCAAGTGCGTCTTCAGAATGCTTGTATACTTGCCAGTTATCAAGTACATCCAAAGACGAGAGAAAGGATACAAGCCATTTTCGGAAAGACAGTCGGATTGTAACGCCGACTTTAAGAACGCAACGAATTTGTACGAAACGAAGACGGTCTTGAAAAGGTCGTCTTGCCCAGTCTCAGGCACCATAGAGGCACATAAAACAATTTTGATATTATTCTTTCGCTTAATTTAGTTCGCAATACTACGCAATTGACACCCTAACTGTCTCCAGCACAACGGCAATCAGGATTAAGCTCTAAATACAATCGAATTAAAGCAACAACCAGCTTCCCCGACGCCTTCTCCCCACTCAACAGTCTATGCACCGACCTCCGACTTACCCTAAGCCTCGCTGCCACCGCTGACACACTAAACTCATTATCTTTCATTATTTTATATAACAACTCATCTGATTTTAACGGAATCATTCGCCAACCCCCATCTGTATTAACACCATTTTATAACTATCTATTCTATATAAATATCTTATTAAAATAATTTACAATGAATTTCACCATATTTCATGGTATGAGGATAGGGGAGAATTCACCTAAATCTCGTAAGCATATGCTCACAAAGCGTCAGATTTCAGAAGATTAGAATAGATATCAATGAGTTAGACATTCAGAAGGCTAAAACGTTCAGATTTTGTCCAGATTGGGTGAGATTAACTTTAAAAGGAGTACTAGTTTAATGGGCGAAATATGGAGGTTTCCATCATGTGCTGAATGATTACTCAGATTGAAGACTTCCACCCACAAGCGTCAAACGCCGATCCAGCCTATGCGCCAACTTCAAATCATGGGTAACAATTACAAAACTCGTTTTAAGAGTACTATTTAAATTCAGCATTAATTCAATAACATGCTCAGCCGTAAGATTATCTAAATTACCCGTAGGCTCATCAGCCAATACACACAATGGATCCGTCACCAACGCTCTGGCAATCGCCACCCGTTGCCTTTCTCCACCAGAAAGCTCACCGACTCGATGTTTAGCCCGATGCTCAACACCGACTTTTTCCATTAAATCAAAGGCCTTCTCAGAGGCTATCGAAGGTTTTACCCCTCGAATTAACAGCGGCATACAAATATTTTCAAGCGCATTAAATTCCGTTAAGAGATGATGAAACTGATACACAAATCCCAAAAACTGATTTCTTAAAAATCCTCGTTCACGCTGATTCAGCGTATTAATTTCAGTTTCATTAACCCAAATTCGACCTGCTGTAGGCTTATCCAAACCGCCCAGTAATTGAAGTAATGTACTTTTGCCCGATCCTGAAGAGCCTAAAATTGCAAGCATTTCGCCTTCATGAACATTCATGTTAATATTTTTCAAGACTTCGACATTCAAATTGCCGTCATTAAAGGTTTTCACAAGACCTTCACATCGCACTACTGCTCTACGGTCATCCGCTTTATTCGCTTGTTTAACATGCAAAGAAGGTTCTTGATTTACTGTGACACTACTCATAACGCAACGCCTCCGCTGGCTGAGTTCGTGCCGCAGTCCACGCCGGATAAATTGTCGCCACTAATGCCATCGCGAGCGCAATGATAGCGATCTCGGTGACATCACCCCACTCAAGCCGTGAGGGCAAATAATTAATGAAATAAATGTTGGAATTGATAAATTGAGTCTGCAACAATTGCTGAAGTTTTTCGACTAAATACGTGACGTTAAATGCTAAAGCCACGCCACCCACTAAACCCATCAAAGTGCCCACTACCCCAACGACACAACCTTGAACCATAAAAGTCGCCATAATAGTTCCAGGACTTGCGCCCAACGTTCTCAATATCGCAATTTCAGCGCGTTTATCCGTCACAACCATTACTAATGAGGAGACTAAATTAAATGCAGCGACCGCGATAATTAACACCAAAATCACAAACATCATCGTTTTTTCCATGCGAATGGCTTGAAAAAAACTACCATATTCATCGGTCCAGTTCGTGATATAATATTTGTTAGATAGCTTATCAATAAGCTCATCCGTTACTCGAGGAGCTGCGTATAACTCACTGACTTTTAAGCGTAATCCAGAAATATTATCGCCCAGCTTATATAATTTTTGAGCATCACCCAGATAAATATAGGCCATCGAAACATCGTATTTAAATCCACCACCGGCTTCAAATATTCCTACCAATGTGTATCGTTTATAACGAGGAATTATGCCCAAAGGCGTGACACTGGCTTCGGGAATAATAACATTAACCTTATCGCCCAAATCCAAACCTAAATTAGTCGCCAACGTTTTTCCGAGAACAATGCCATTAGCGCCATTTTTCAAGCCACTAAAAGAACCTGCGACCATGTTGGTATACAATTGAGAAACTTGTTTTTCTTTTTCGGGTAAAATTCCGCTCACCAGCACTGGTTGTACGGTTCCCATATTTGACAACATTCCCTGTCCCTGAACATAGGGCGCAACACCTCGAACATCTTTTAAGTTTTTGACCCTGTCAGACAAATTTTGCCAATCACTAATTCCACCCGGTTGATAGCTATTAATCGATACTTGATTTGCCATGCTGAAAATTCGTTCACGAATTTCATGATCAAATCCATTCATTACGGAAAGAACAGTAATTAATACCGTTACGCCGAGCCCTATGCCGAGCATGGATGCTAATGAAATAAAGGAGATAAAATGATTACGCCGTTTTGCACGTGTATAACGCAATCCGACAAAAAGAGATACGGGACGGAACATTGTAAAAAATTACCCCTTTGGAAATAGGATCCATTAACAGCGCCACTCAACTACGACTCAACCTGAACATGTAGTTCAGTCGTTGGTGCCCGGGGCCGGAATCGAACCGGCATGGGAGGTTTAATCCCGAGGGATTTTAAGTCCCTTGCGTCTACCTATTTCGCCACCCGGGCAATAATTTGGAGGCTGGGGTCGGAATCGAACCGGCGTCCACGGCTTTGCAGGCCGCTGCATAACCACTCTGCCACCCAGCCAATAAATAATCTATGCCAATAAGAATGCCACCTCAGCCTAGATAGTCAGCAATCGAGATTGTACGATGAAACAAAATTTGGAGCGGGAAACGAGACTCGAACTCGCGACCCCAACCTTGGCAAGGTTGTGCTCTACCAACTGAGCTATTCCCGCTTACAACACTGAAAAACGCTAACTTGGTATTATTACTTTTCGGGAGACAAAGTCAAGTCACGCCATGAAGATTTTATATAAATAATCATCGAGTAAATTGTTAAGGCTCCAGCCACATAAAGCATAATTGTACCCAATACCGCTAAAATATAAGGTGATTCTGGCCTGTACAACAGTAATGCTATCAAAGCAACCATTTGACACGTTGTTTTAATTTTTCCAATGATACTAACTGCCACACTCGTTCGCTTCCCAATTTCTGCCATCCACTCACGCAACGCTGATACGATAATTTCTCGCCCAACAATAATGGCCGCCGGAATTGTTAAAAATGGCATGGGCACTTCGCCAACTACCAATACCAATGCTACAGCAACCATTAATTTATCCGCTACAGGATCTAAAAAAGCACCAAATTGTGAAGACAATTGCCAGTTACGTGCAATATACCCATCTAACCAATCCGTAATCGCAGCAATAGAAAATAACAATGCCGCAAAAAAATGTCCCCAACTCCACGGTAAATAATAAATCAACACAAACAGCGGCACAATTGCGATGCGCACCCAGGTTAATGTATTGGGAATGTTTCTATTCATAGATACATCATCTATAAAAATCGTTATGGGGTCAAGTGTCGATGGATGAATCTCCATCCAATACTCCTAGGGTCTGACTACATTTTTTTCTATAATTGTGCTCTAAATCGAGGAACATCGGCAGTTCGTTTACTCAATATTTCCGTAGCCAAAGGAACGATAAACGCGAGTTCTTCAAAGCCAATGTTTGTAATATCCTCAAGCCCCGTTTTCACATGTTCGAAGTTTGAAGAATAACAGATAAGGCCTAATTTCGCCTCACGACAATATTCAGAATGGGGATGAGCAACACATTTATTCAAAATATTGATCAAAATAATTCGTATTTCTTTGCAATTAGTTACAGTGGCTCGAACCAACAACATCAAATCTTTTTCTAACGCATTTCTATCATGTCTGACAGTAATCCAAAGCTTCATGATGCAATACCTCTAATAAGGTTGTTTGAGGATTTATCATAGCCATTTTCTCACTCCTTCACCAGCGTTATATCAACAGAGGGGTCAGATCTAAGCTTGAGAATCCATCAAACAATGATCTGCCCCTTTTCTTCTTTTCTCTGTGACCAACTACCAAAACCACGGTTTACTAACAACCTCAGCTTTTTTAGCAATATAATCGCTAAGCCTTGCTTCTATAAACTGCTTTTTTTCACTTTCTAAAACACTAATAAGTAATTCTGAATTCGCTGGACTGCTCAACGCTGACAAAAGCTCCTGAGCATCTTCAGAGGAAATCTGTTTGGTAATCTCCTCATATTCCCGAATTAATTTTGCGAGTCTTTCTTCACCAGACGTTAAGTCCCACCGACTAATACGATCCATCTTAAAAGCAAGATCCTTCAACGCTGGTCTTCTAACAACTAAGGAATCAAGAAAACATCGGTAATTACACATTTTTTCTAGAGATGCTATATCAATATCAATTCTATCGGTAGTATCAAAACGCTCAAAAACTATTTGCGAGCGTTCCGAAAGGCCCGTCCTACAATAAGGATAATGGGTAGAGAGTATCTTATTGGCTAGAGCCCGTAATTTTATATATCTATATACCCCAGAAAAAGCTTGAGCGGGCTCAAAATCTAACAAGGCACTTTGCGATTTAAATTCACTAATAAATAATTTTATACCTGGCAATTTTTCAGAGGAAAGACAATTTGCATCTGAAAGGTCGCGTCCGAATGAACGCAGGTATCCATCAACTTCACATCTCTGTATTCTATAAAGGAGATAATCTTGTATCAATTGACCAAAAGCATCAAAATCGTTCTCCTTAAAGAAAATGCGTAGTCTGTCCATAGAGAAAAGATGAGCCAACCGCCGGAGCTCAGCAACTGATGTTTTTTTATCTGCCAACATATCAGGAAGTGTATTCATAAATGCATAATTTGCACTTTCATGACACACCTTTAATATTGGGTGGAGTAAAGACTCATTAATTGCACACAATACGGACTGTACTCTAGCTCTCTTATCCTGATATCGGGCAGTGACAATCTGCATCAATTGTTCTAGATTCACCCAGAAGATTTTGAATTTGGATTTGGCATCTAAAGAAGTTTCTTCAAAGCATTCGATCCAATCTTGACTAGAAGCCCTCACTAACTTTTTGACTGGTAATAATTGATCATAAAAGCTACGTATGGCATTAATAAGTTGCTCTCGCTTATTGCCACACTGTTTTTCTTTGAAGCATAAGATAACACTCTGTTGTTGCAACAGTGTCAGTAATCTGTCTTTATCTCGATCATCTGCGGAAATGAGCTCATCAAGTATAACCGCGCAGTCAGTAGATTTTTTATCACTCTCTCGCCAAGCGTTTTGGGGAATTTTACTCTCTTGGAATAGAGCATTAATCGCACTCGATAAAAAACTTCTCAATCGAGTCAGGACAATTCCGGAGTAATCAGATGAATTTAATGGACCTTCCATAGATGTAAATAGTTTTCTGCTGAGATAATTACCGATCGTTAGACCAGCTTCACTAAAACCTAGCTCCTGTCGATAATGAGACAAAATCCTGAATCGTTTACGCTTGTCACCAACTGATGCTTTTACAATGTCATTACAATTACTAGGCGTTAATGAACGCGTGTTAAATCTTAAGGCAGCAAGTAAAGTGGTATCCGAATCATGCTCTGAATCAGGGTTCAGTATATCCTCCCCAATAACTTGCCTCACTACATCTAATACCTCAGGCCTTGGAAGTAATGAAGCGATGGCGCTGTGTAATTTCACTTTGTCAGTCGTTGACTCATTCGCTTTCTTTAGTGAACTAATAATAGCCTTTTGCAGATTATTCATCGACCATTTTCTAGCATTCTGGAATAGCTCGAAGCTTAATTCAAACCTACCTACCACTTCTATTTCATTCAGTTTGATAGGTGGATATTGGAATTGCATCAAGGTCACTGCTAGCAAAGGATTCATATCATCTAGAGTAATAGGCTCAGCTTTCACTGCTCCATCTAGCTCTTGATCAGAGCTAAACAGCCTATCTTTAAAGATTGAATCCTGAACAAATTCTTTCATGAGCCAACATGAGAAGGTATCCTGTGGAATAGCTTGCTGCCCCAAATACCGTAGCCTCACTAAATACACCTGGTCACTTTCTTTAAGGGTAGTAAATTGCAAACCCGTAACTTTTTGAATCGCTGCGATGAAACGATGTTTTTCAAATTGAATATTCTCACCTGAATGAAAACAATTAGAGTGAAAATCGCTTAAGAATAACATGTCTATCCAGCAGAACCTCTCTCGATATTCCGCAGGAATTTCCAGAGATTTATCGGCAATGGCCATAGAAATAACAAAGCGATGTATATTCATAAACACAGTGCCCTGATCTTCCCGGCACAATACTGGATGATGATCGGTAAATCGCATAATCGATTCGATTGGTTTTGCGGGATCAAACGCCCAATCGAGATTTGCAACTCCTTTAGTAAATTCATGAGCTAAAGAACCGTTAAATTGACTATTGAAAAAGAGTGAGGGATCGTTATCGCGGGAGTGAATAATCAGCGCTTTTTCCCATCCACTGACTGGAGCACCACTAAGCTCAGCCTTCACCTCTACTTCAGGAGGGCTACAATCAATTGCACTAGCCCAATTCCAAGATGTCGCTAGCTTAGCACTACCATGAGGTGTGTAGTGGTCAGTTTCCAATTGGACTATTTGAAAAGCTTTGTGCAGTCCGTTGAAATGACATCGGGTGACTTTTTCAATTATGGCAAGTAAACGACGCCTTTCAAAAGCAGGCAGGGAGTTAGTCCCTAGAAGAATCGGTAAATCTGACTTGGCAAAGCGTTCTTGATAAGCATCAGGAATAGTACAATACTCAGCTAAATAAGCTTTCCGCTCAAAAAATGTTCGAACTTCTGCTAAAAATGTTGCCTTTTCGTGCGAGCTAAGATAAATATATTGATTACTAAAATCAGCGCATTTAGCAAAGATTGATCTCTCTTGGCTTGCGAAATTGGAATTTTCTTCTCGTTGGCTATTGTTCATTTACTTGCCACCTCAGTTGTTAATTGAGATGGCAGCTTATTATATCCATTGAATGATGTCTATTGTCAGAGTAAAGGGTCAAATTGAACCTACCCTAATTTGACCCATTTTCCCTTTTCTTATTGCTCTTCCTGCTGATACTCCAAAATATCACCTGGCTGACACTGCAAATAATCACAAATCGCATTTAAAGTTGTGAGGCGTATTGCTTTTGCTTTGCCGGTTTTGAGGACCGATAAATTTTGTTCGGTAACACCAATCGCTTCTGCCAATTCTTTAGAACGAATTTTGCGCCTTGCTAACATCACATCAAGGTTGGTAATAATCGCCATAATATGCCCCTAAATAGTCAATCGTTGTTCTTCACTTAATCGGTGACCTTCGGCGATGATCCACGAGATTAAGATTATCATGATCCCTGTGATAATAAGGCCAAGATTACTGCCTTTAAATGACATCACAGCGAGACGATGACCAGGACCATTCTGCCAAGTCAACAAAGCCGACGTTGCCAATTCTATAAAAGGACGTAGGACTTCACCGAGCAGCAGATAAATCCCAATTCTTCTAATGATGGCTACATTTTCTATATTAAAATAACTCAGTCGCTCGTACATCAAAAATAATGTGACTAAATTAGAATAAATCAGCAGAGTCACGGTCATCGGCACAAAACTAATCGTGAGCCCTAATAACCGCATCATCGTGGTTAAAGGATGTTGCACAATAACATCACCGGGAATCATAGTGGCCAGATCCCTCGGTATCATGTCAAATCCCATGAAAAAGCTATCTTTCTTGACTATGTCAGGCAGAAAAAACCAGGACGCGATATACATCAACGGTGTCAGAGCCATTAAAGCGGTGAAAAGCCAGCGTAAATACCGACTAGTGCGTTGAATCTTATTCATCAGATCTCCCTATATGTGTTCAATGAGGGGAGCATGATAATGAATTAATTATCGATATGCAATAACAAATTAATCAAATAATAAAGGGATCAGATCTAAGTTTGATGGGTTCTGATATAACCATCAAAATTAGATCTGCCACCCTGCTTACCGACCAGCCATTCGACAAATTTATTGAGGACCTTTGCTACTCTGAGTAAAAGATTGAATATATTCTATTAATTTTTCTTTATTGATTTCGTTTGTATTTTTACTATCAAAAATCTTATAGAATGTTGCTTCTTCCTTGGAAATTACTTCATTTCTCGAATGTGCTTGATCGTCGTTGAAAAATCGAATATTGGTCTTCCGGCCAGATCTGATTTTCGTTTGAAATTCATAGTGTAATGAGCACAGTGTTTCTTGAGACGTCTTGTCTAATGTATTAGATTTCAACTTTGTATTATCCAGGAGTGGTCTTAGTTTATTAATATTCTCTTTGATTGATGGATCTTCTTCTATATTTTTAATTGATTGATCTTCTTCTGATTTTTTATATGTTTTTATCGCCATTGCAGTTCCTAGGCTAACTGCTTTTATCCATGCTATAGGAGCTTCAACAATCTGTGTCACTCCCCTTAAGACGGTTGTTATTCCTTCAAGCGCTCCTGAAATTGTTACAATTGCAGACTCTACAAATCGCCGTCCCTCGAAAAGGGAGAAAAATGATAGATGATCGATAAATCCTGCATAATAGAGTAGCATTCTCGGAAGATTAAAAAATAGTACTCTTCCTACATTCAATACTAATGATATGGCTAATACTAATGGTGCTAGAGCAATCTTAATTAAACCCTGTGCTACATTAATAATCCCCCAAACAGGCCGTAATATATCATTTAGGATATCGCTTGGTTCTTCATATGGAATAAATAGATCTCGAACTTCGACCACAATTTCAACCACCGGGAGCAAAACTCCCGATATCTGCCTATCTAATAAGTTACTTCCAACTTCATCAATTGTTTTGGAAAATGGATTGGATAAATCATAAAACAAATCCTTAAAATGTGTGTACAAATCAGTGTAATCTTCATCTTGTCTTTGCATTATTCACCTCCTCTAGCTAAGTGCATTGGAAATGTGTTTCGCGTATTTTAATTATAGTATACTACCCGCGGGTTTTCCTGCGTGTGGAGCGAAGAGCAAAGAGCAAAGAGCGAAGGGGGCAGATCTAATTTGACACACTCTACATTCTAATTGACCAAACAATTACTCCTGTTGTATTACCCCCGGTGGTATCTGCAACTGATGCGGTAGTGTCTTCAATGATGGCCGTAATCCCTTGGTCTGTTAGGTCAGACTGAATTTCTCCATAGGGTCGTGCGTATAAAAAATGCGACGACTGCCTACTAGAAAATGTAATTTTTTTATAGCCAACCTGCGCATTACCGCAGCGATAGGATAAGACATAATCTATTCCCCCCCTCGATGGGACATAACCTCGGAGGTATTCAGTCACTCCTATCTCTGTCGACTCTGAACTGAGTAAGGTTGTTTTGATAACAGTGAAAGGGTCTGAGCCTTTTACTGAATGTGTGTCAATCAGTTCACAATTGTCGTGCGTATCATTTTTAACAATGATACTTAAGTCATAAGCAAAGGTCGTTGCAGAAAATAACATCAAAATTGAAACTAAGAGTTTGTTATACATTTCATTGCTCCTGGATAATTCTAATTACGATTCTGGCATATTGTTTTCTGGGGCCATGGACGTCCGGTCCTGGACCGATATCAATGAAGTTTGCAGTAAGTCCAGGATCAGATTTTAATAATTTACCGAAAATTACAGGAGTATTAGTATCTCTATTGCGAACATCGAGGGCAAAAGTCAGTGATTTTTTACCGCACTCCCAGGTATACTCAACTGTCGAATTGCTACCGATGTTATGAGACAAGTCTTCAAACAAATAACGACCAAGTTCGCTAGATGAGTGTTCTTTTTCTTTGATGATGGTTGGATATACCCATATGTCTGGTTTCATATCAACAAGATAACAGACTGAACTGGTTTCATTGAATGTATAGAATCCCACATAAGCATACCCATAGAGTACGGAAGGTAGAAGGCCAAGAGATAGGGCTAAGATTTTTGAAATTAGCTTCATTGATATTGCCATTTTACGCTCCCGATTTATCAAAAGATTGTATCGATTTAAGAATATATGCCTATATCTTATCGTAAAAAATTCTGGGGGTCTATGATTATCAGATCTAAGTTTGATGAGTTCTCACAGAACCAATCAAACTTAGATCCGAACCCTATTGTTCCTTTCTGTGAAATAACAAAAATATTTTAATAATACTTACTAGTGATTTCTCAAAACCTATCACAACTCAAGACGCGATAATCATAAGAAGGCTCCCCAAAACTGAGCTTATTTAGATAAACTCAGCTTTTAACCCGTAATTAACAAGGAGCCTTCTATGAAATTATATTCTGGAATCGACTTACACTCAAATAATAGTGTAGTCACAATGATAGATGAAAAGGGGTCAACTGTGTACGAAAAGCGCCACAGCAATGATATTGAGGTGATTAGACGAGCGTTATTACCGCATCAAGAGGTATTGCAAGGCATTGTGGTTGAATCAACCTATAACTGGTATTGGTTAGTGGATGGATTACAAGCTGCGGGGTTCAGAGTGCATTTGGCTAATACAACCGCTATTCAACAATATTCTGGTAAAAAATACACGGATGATAAATCAGATGCTCGATGGTTGGCCGAGCTTTTGCGATTAAATATTTTGCCTACAGGATATATTTGTCCGAAAGAAGAAAGAGCAATCCGTGATCTTGCGCGTAAACGATTGCAAATAGTATCGCAACGAACGCGTAATATTTTATGTTTGCAATCGATTATCACACGCCTAACTTCTAAAACAATCACTAGTTCGGTCATTAAAAAAATGAACGAAAATGATTTGCAAAAACTGTTACCTAATCAGCATCATTTTTTAGCAGCACGAAGCAATTTACGTTTAATCCAACAGCTGAATAGAGAAGAATCTGAGATCGAAAAAGTGCTGTTAGAAGAGATTAAATTAACAGACGCCTATGAAAGATTGTTGGAAGTTCCTGGGATCGGTAAAAAATTGGCCATCACAATAATGTTAGAGACGGGTGATATTAATCGATTTGCCAGTTCAGGAAATTATGCATCCTATTGTCGATGTGTTGGCAGCAAACGAGAAAGCAACGGAAAAAAGAAAAGTGAAAATAATCGAAAAAATGGTAATCATTATTTATGTTGGTCATTTGTGGAAGCGGCTAATTTTGCAATACGTTATTATCCTGAAGTGAAAAAGTTTTATCAGAGAAAATGTGCGAAAAGAGGCGCAACAGTAGCAATTAAAGCAGTGGCTCACAAATTATCGCGAGCCTGTTATCATGTTTTAAAATCAGGAGAGGATTTTGAGATGAATAAATTATTTATGTAAAGAGTTTGGTTGAGGTAATTAATTCGGACGGTGTCTGGTTAAAAACCATAAGATGCGATTGAAGGTTATCTCAACCGATCTACCTCGAGCTCATGAAAAGTTATATACTGAGACGCCCATGCCGTAAGCCAATAGGAGTCTGGATCCTTCGGGAAGCCATAGATGTGTGTTATTACACGTGGACGCGGCATGGGACTGACGATTTTCTGGGGCCACAGGCCTGGGATGTTGCAGATTCGCTGAAAAAGCCAATGCAAAGATCTAGATCCAGATGGGTGACTGGTGCGTATCAGTAAAGGATATGACACTGCAAATGAGAATGTCAGGTGCGTTTTAAGAATAGCCGAAGGTGAGCAAGAGAATGGTGCATTCTGAAACACACCCTGAAATAAAGATTTTTTAGGGCAGGGATTATTTTTTTATTGACGGGAGCCTTCTAATGGGCGACGCCG
>CAVRXV010000002.1:0-30507 GCA_963725255.1 uncultured Gammaproteobacteria bacterium
ACTTTAATTTATACAAGACTTATTTCAGTAAAAAGTTCAGTTAAATTTCACACGGAGCGAAGCGACGAAACATCCGCAAATAATAGTTTATATTTCCTCCTTTTGTGTCAATTGAGTTGGAGATTTTCGCAAAGACTCTCCCGAAAGGGAAATTTTTTCAGAGCGATGAACAATCCGATCTAATAAAGCATCAGCAACAAGAGGGTCATTTAAATAATCATACCAATGATCTAAGGGTAATTGGCTCGTGATAATGGTAGACCGTATTTCATAGCGATGTTCTAAAATTTCTAAGAGTAACCGTTTTTGCTCATCATCCATTGCCATCATACCAAAATCATCGATAATTAAAACATCGACCTTATTGATTAAAATAAGAAAGCGGGAGAGTTTGCTCTCACGATAAGCAATGCTTACATCATGAATCAGCGGAAGTAATCGATAATATTTTGCGGTAAAGCCAAGCAAGCAAGCCTTATGTGCGAGGGAACAAGCGATAAACGTTTTACCTGTACCTGTAGGGCCAGTAATAATGATAGAGCGTTTTTGGTCAAGCCATTGACCATGAGAAAGGGTGAAGAGCTGAGATTTATTCAGCCCTCTAGGATAATTAAAATCGATATTTTCAAAGGATGCATGTTTTAATTTAGCTTGTTTTAATCGATTGCTAAGGCGTTGATTTTCCCGATAAAGTGATTCGCGTTCAATCAGAAGTGCGAGCCTTTCTTCAAAAGAAAGTTCTTTAGCGGGATAAAGTAGCTGTTCGTCGAGAGCCGCTATCATACCGTAAAGTCGTAAAGCAGCCATTTGTTGTTTGGTATTTTCTAACATAAGAAGTTCTCCATTGTCAGGTTAACGATAGTAGTCAGGGCCCCGAAAATGTTCAGGGCATTCTGATTTTTCAGACGGGGTGTTTATTTCAGGTTGTGCTTTTTTGTCCAGATCATTTTTTAAAATGGCCTCGACGGTTTGCACACGATAGCGATGAAGTTCAATAGTTTTTTGACAAGCGTTTTCAAAGCGTTCTTGACCGAAGCGCTGAGCTAACCGTTTCAAACCGAGAATCGAACGAATCGCTTGTTGAGGAAAAACACGCACTTCAAAAAACTTATTCACACAAGCAAGAGTGTTGGGCCCTATTTGCTTTGCCCAGGCTAAGAGAGAAGTCATTGATGCGTCGTTGAGTGCTTGTTGATAGCGCTGATGCTTGGTTGGCATATGTTCAGCCAAGGTGGTAAAGCGATGTGGGCTGTTATCTCGTTGATGCAAAGCAATCCGCTCTGATTGATAAAAAACTTCGATGCGTGATTTTGTTACACAGACATCCACTCTTTTTCCGATGAAGCGGTAGGGGACACTATAAAAATGTTTTAGTACGCAGACGTGATAATCAACATGGACTTTGGCTTTTTTCCATTCTTGTAACTCGAAGCGATAAGAAGGTAAAGGACGAAGCGCTTGTTTTTCAAATTGTTCAAACTGTTGTTTGCGAGATAATTCAATTCGCTGCATCGGTCGGTTATTGAGTACATCAAGTTTGATCGCAATTGCTTGATTAATTTCGAAGAGATTCGTAAATCGTTGGTGACGTAAAGGTGCAATAATTTCACGTTCAACACACTGCACTGCGGTTTCTACTTTCGCTTTGTCCCTTGGACGAACCACCCGCGCAGGGATAATAGCGATACCATAATGTTCGCCAAAAGAACTGTAAATAGGATTGAGATCAGGATCCCAGCGATGAGGTTTATGCACCCCGCTTTTCAAATTATCCGGAATTAGCATCTCTGTGACGCCACCAAAGCATTCGAACATGCGTACATGGGAAGCAATCCAATCGGTCAATCCCTGTGAGGCAGTGGCTTCTACATAAATCAAGTTGGAAGCACCTAAACATCCCACAAAAATTTCAGCGGGATGAATTTCGCCTGAGACGAGATTGATCCACTCCATTTTAAGACCACTATAGTCTACAAACGTTTTTTGGCCAGCCTTGTAAATAAAGCGCATCACAGGGTCAAGCGTTTTACAATAGTTTTGATACAAACTACAAAATCGTGTGTAACCTATACCATGGGGATGTTGTTGTTTATACTCTCGCCATAACAATAATAATGTGATTCCTTTACGCTTTAACTCAGTATGTAATAGCGCACAATCCGGTTGAGGGCGAGTGGATCCAGTTGATTTATCGGGGTGAGAATAAACCCGTTTCTCAAGGGCCTCTAGATCCAGATGTGACACTTCAGACCAGTTCAATCCCGAAGCTCTAAATAAGTTTAAATAATTGCAAACTGTACCAAAACTTACATTGACACTTTCTGCAATTAACCGACTACTGTAATTAAATTCAAATTTTAAACGATACACTTCTCTTAATTTTTTCATAGTTATTCTCAGTTTACTCATAGTTAGCACCTCTAATTTAAAGTTAAAAGTGCAGTTAAAAGCTTTGCAGAATTTTTGAGCAACCCTTCAAACTCAACTGAAATGGTTGTGCAAATTAAGTGAAATCACTGTGCAAATAAAACTGAAACGACTGTGCAAATTAGAGTATCCGTACGGCGAAGTACGCCTATGCAAGCAATATAAGATTAAGATCGATTTATTTTTTGGAGGGTAAATAATTTTGAGGAAATAGGTCAGCAATATTTTTCATGAGCGTGGTGGGTAATTTTTCAAGAACATCTCTGAGATAATCAAAGGTATTCACATCAAGTAATTTGCAGGTTTGTATTAAACTATAAATAACAGCAGCGTTTTCAGCACCTTGGTCAGAGCCTGCAAATAAATAATTTTTACGCCCGATCACAACGGGTTTTATTAGCCGTTCCGCTAGATTGTTATCAATGTCTAAATAACCCGCACGTAAATAATTATTTAACGCTTGCCAATGATTGAGACAATATTGAATGGCCTGGCCTAAAGGAGATTTGGGTAAAACGAATCGCTGGTATTTTTTCAGCCAAGGATAGATCGTTTTTCTCAATATCGGTTTGGCATACTTGCGCCGGTAATAATACCGTTGCTCATAGGTCAATGGTTTGATTTTGCTTTCAATGCCGTATAATTTTCCAATCTGGTTAATCATCCACGAAGCTAAACTTGGCTCACCAATACTGTCAGCTACATCCGCAAATTTTCGTCTGGCATGCGCCCAACACCCGACTTCAATGATGGCCTTACTTTCATAACATTTATCATACCCCGCATAAGCATCAGCCTGTAAAAAGCCTTGATAGGTTTTTAAAAATTCAAAAGGAACTTCTTGTTTTCGCGTGGGGGAGTATTGATAAATGACACAAGCTGGCACCTGTTGCGTACCACCCGCATACACCCATAAACGACCTTTGTGCGTTTTCTTTTCGGCGAGTACAGGTACTACCGTATCATCACTGTGAATCTTCGGTGACAATAATAAATATTTTTCTTTCATAGCAGCAACAATCGGCGCTAATCGCTGTGCACATTGGCCCACCCAATCGCATAATGTGGAGCGCGTAATTTCATAACCCAAGCGTTTCCAGCGCTGTTCTTGACGATATAACGGCAGTGCATCTTCATATTTATCAATCAACAGTGTCGCTAATAAACCACTGCCCGCCATGCCTTTGGCGATCGGTTGTTCTGCCATCTGTGCAGTGACAATCACCGACTGACAACAGCGACAGGCATATTTATAACGCACGTATTGCTTCACATACAGTTTCGCGGGTATAAAATCTAACTGTTCTGAGAGCATCTCTCCCATACGATGCAGTGCGCTTTGACAATTCGTGCAGACTTGCAAATCCTTCGGAAGATCATGCTCAATACGCACACGCTCTAATGTTTCCGGGAATTTTCTACGACCATTTCTTTTCGTCTGCGTTTCATTTGACGTATCAGATGGCTCGGCTTTTGGTTTTGAAGCCGCTGGTGTTTCAGAGTTTGCTCGGGATCTTCGCTCACTTTTTTGACCAAATAACAATCGTTGCAATTTCTCTAATTGATGCCATAGGTTATCGATCACACCTTGTTGTTCTACAATGATCAATTTTAATGCGGATGCATCATCCGGTAATGCTTGAATATCCATTCGTCATCGATAGCCTCTATTAACACGCTTGTAATCGTTGCCGGTGCGTTAATTCAATTCCTTCTAATAATAAATTTAATTCGCTTACACTGACCTTGAATACTTTATCGTCTATCTTCGGTAATCGAAACACACCTCGTTCTAAACGTTTGTACCAGTAACAATAACCATTCCTGTCCCAGTAAAATAGTTTTATCTTATCTCCTCGCTTATTGCAAAATACATAGATACTTCCCTGGTAAACATCTTGTTGCAATTCCTTAGTCACATAATAAGACATCGCATCAAACGATTTCCTTCTAAATAACCTACCCAAAATTCCCTTGATTTGTTTAGGTTTCTACGTTGCCATTTTGGGCACCTCAACAAGATTAAATCCAAGTTCTGCTGCTCTTTTCTTCAAATTCTTCAAAACGCGATCGCGATATTGTTGTTCATAATAATCCTGGCCAGCTTCCTTGTAGCTAACACCGTATCGCAGCATATTGTAAATAATTTTGGCGATCTTATGAGCGGTTGCCGTAATAGCTTTAGCGGGTCCTAAGCGTGATTTGAGTCGTCGTAAATAAGCACCTAGCGCAGTTTTGTTTCGATATAATGTGCTTGCAGCCATACGTAGCGTTGCCGCTGCTCTATTAGCAGAAGGTTTGCTTTTACCACTGATACGTTTTCCACCTGAAACTTTATTTCCTGGACATAATCCCAACCAGGATGCAAATTGTTTCGCATTGTTCCAACGCGTCATATCCAAACCAATTTCTCCAATTAAATAAAGCGCCGACAAACTATTCATACCCGGAACTTCCATCAGATCAACGCCCGTTAACCGTTGTATCTGGGTTCCTAAATCAAAAGAAGGTGCGTTTTTCTTACTGACCTGCTTACTACGTTTCACTCTCGTTGAAGATTCGCCAATCATCGGGTGACTCGAGAATTCAGATAGTTTTTTTTCAATCTCCATATCACAAGCAGTAATCTTTTCCTGATAAATATCATAGAGTTCTAACGCTTGTTGAAGAGCAAAAAGATGTTCTGCTCGATAGTGACCCGTTAAAGCTAATTCGATGGTTTCCATTGAATTTTTACAGTTAGGATCTCTAAATTTTGCTAACGCTTTTGCATCTCGCTCCCCTAAAATAATTGCTCGCATAATATTCATTCCCGTTTTACCTGTAATATCTGCGATGACATGATGCAATTGCAAATTCATTTGAGTTAACGCCTTTTGCATGTGCTGGATATGGATTGCTGTGCTTTGGATGAGCATCGTGCGTTGTCTTACATAGGAGCGAAGCGCACATACTTCTTCAACAGGACGAAAAGCAGCGTTCAATAAACCATACGTATGAAGCTGCTGTATCCACTGACAATCCAACACATCGGTTTTACGCCCACTGACATTTTTAACTTGTCTGGCATCCACTAGTTTTACTTCAAATCCCTTTTCCTCCAGTAATTCATACACGGGAATCCAATACACACCTGTTGATTCCATCGCAATGGTTTTTATACCACATCGCTTAAGCCAAGTTGACATCTCATTGAGGTCAGTTGTAAAACTCTTAAATTCTCGTACAGTTTTTTCATCACAACCCTCAGGTACCGCAACAAAGTGAGAGGTTGCTCCAACATCAATCCCAGCAGCCCAACGATTAATATGCTCAAGATGCTTAGGAATCGGTTCTCTTTTTGCTTTTTTTGACACGCTATCTTTTTTTCGTGTATCTTTGTTCATATCGTTCTCCGAATAGTTAAAGAAAACGATAGTTCCAAGGTGCAGAGGGTTGTGAATAGGTCACTCTTCTAAACGGGATAGTACTTATTTGTGTAAGTCCTTCACCAATGATGTTACCGCTAGACCCTCTGTGACCATGCTCATGTTCGGGTACAGAACACCAATGAAATTTCGGCCTTTTCACCAAGAACCTATCCAGAATATTTTATGTCTCGCTGTGGGATTGGGATAACACCCTCGCCTTGAGGCGAACACTTTAGTATTCTTTGTGGATGGGATATAGAAAAGGCTCGCACAGCACGTACGATTTAAAATACCAGCTGATATGGTGTACGAAATACCGCTATCGTGTATTAGGAGGTGAGGTAGGGAATCGTGTTCGAGAATTAATTCGAGAAGTATGTGCAGCAAACTATGTGGACATATTGTCAGGAAGTATGAGTCCAGATCATGTGCATCTGCTGGTTTCAATTCCACCGAATATTGCGGTATCAAAGCTGATGCAATATATCAAAGGGAAAAGCAGTCGAAAGATTCTGATGGAATTTGAACATTTGCGAAAGCGTTATTGGGGACAGCATATATGGGCGAGAGGGTATTTCGCGGTAACGGTTGGTAACTTGAATGAGCAGCAGGTTCAAGAATATATTGAGAATCAAGAATTGCATCATAGGGAGGATAATTTCTCGATTTCTGAGCATTGAGCTTTCAAGCGTTTAACTGCTTTGCAAGCGTTTTACGAAGCTACCGCCTTGAGGCGGTAGTGATTCACAAAAAAAAACTTCTTGGCAATTGTCCTGTAAGGTTATTTTACGATGTGGTGGTGCCACAGGCACCATGAGGTGCTCATGGATAAAAGCAAAAAAATTTCATCAGAAGAAGCGTGCAATCAATTGCTTACCTTATTGGGTCATCTCTCGATCACCCTAGAACAACTTATTGAGATAGCTGAATTAAATCACGATGCTATACCATCAAAAGGTACATTTTTTTCTTTTTCCTCCACATCAGCGAGTCAAATCACGATGCCTAAAAAAAGAGAACAACTTTTAGTGAACTTGACGTTAATTAAAGAAGGGATTGAAGCCATGAATAAACAACTGAAGATAAGCGCACATGCATTTTATTCAAACACGACTTCCTCTTGAAAGAAAATAAAGCTAATGTTTAACCGCTGGATAAAGACTTATTTCTAGTTGATCGGTAGCGTTCTTTCAATTCAATGTCGATATATTTGTCCGTGATAAGGATTAATATTTTTAATAGCCCAATCTTATCCGGTTATCACTTAAATCATGAGTTTCTGTAAAATTTTTTCGCCCATGATAAACATCTCTGTAAGTTAAGCCAGCGTAAAGAGTCGGTATTTCCGAATATCCAGCCAAAATCGGCCATCGGTCAACTAGATGACCTTCAATGCTAATATTTGCTCCATGTCAAACTGTAAATCATTTGCCGAAGTATCCTGAGTAAAATCATACTCCCCATGTAAATTGATATGTTGCCAGATCATGGTTGAGCCATTACTGATGATCGCTAGCAGCTTTTTACGTTGTTCTGCGATCTTCTTGATCCGCCAGCCGTTGTGATAAATATAATTCATTCCACAAAATAATTACGTTCTGTATAAATCTTTGGCAACTCACGACTAACTCTTGTTCTTCTTTATTACTGTATTGAATTTCTTGGTTATTACCAAACAGAATAGCTTTGGAAAATTTATTAGATAATTCTACTCGGTTAAGTTGTTTCTCAATCGCCTGGCGCAATTCAACCTCATCGATATAGCGCAGAATAAACAAACTCTTGATAATCCGACCAAATTCCTTAATGGCACAATACAAAGGATGCTGTTTAGAGTAAGAGCTTAGGCGTTTAAAAATGAGTGAAGCAGTAGTTTCTTTCAATCTGATCGTTGCCATCAAGCGCAAAATATCATCCCAGTGTGTTTCGATCAATCGGGTGTCAATATACCGATCTGGTAGAATCTTGTATCCCTTAGTTTCATAAGTCTTTTTGGATTCAAAGCTATACAGCGTGCTTTTCTTTAATTTTTTAATGCGTGGTGCAAAAAAGATATCCATTAATTGCATGACACCAAACACGGTCTCTGAATAACCATGGGTATCTGTTGAGTGGATAGTACTTTTAATGGCTAAGTTATGGAGTAATCCATCAATGACATAAGCGGCTTCGCGTTCAGAACTACTGATCGCTGTAGAATAAAATATGCGATTGCGCTCATCGATAAAGCTGTAAATGCTGACGCCTATACCATTGCCATGATATTTAAACGAATAGTTAGCATTGAGCGAGTCAACAGCAATACCCGTTTTCCTTCCGTCACTGGAAGTATGTAAAGCATCAGGATTTTTTTGATAAACAGCCGATAAAGATAATTGTTGGATAAGTTCTAATACTTTGTTATTAGCTATATGGATGTTATCAAGATTAAAATGCCAATTAATAAGGTTGGTTAACACATTTTCGCTGATTCCTTTAGAAACATTTGACATCTTGCTTGTACCAAGGTTACAACCTAACCCTAAGATGGCTGCATAAAAAGTCTCTTTACGCGGCAAAACTTTTTTATCTTTAACACTATAGTGCTTAAAACAACTCAGATAATCTATAACACGGTTTACGTCACTTAATACTTGTAGGATTGATACCTGTTTACAATCAGCAAATAAAGCAGAAACCGATAGCGTATTTATTTTCTCTACTTTCGGTGTCGTCAAAACAAACTTGTTTTTCTGATCAAATTTAATATAAGTATTTTTCCCTTTTTTAATCCGCTGATTGGTTTTGTGGTATTGTTCATTTAATACCTTTTTTAATTGATTGATTACTTCATGGAAGGAGCGAAAGCGGATTAATCCTGCTTGTTCTAGCAAGCTATCTTTTTGCTCTTGCCAACGTGGGATGAAATATAAATACGCATCGATGGTTAAATACCGGTAAGAGGGAATCAAACTTAATACGCCAGATTTTAAACTAGCAGCCACATACAGAAAGAGGAATGCCTTATATAACGATACTCTAAATTTACCTGTATCATCTAACAAAGCACTCATTTCTGTAGAATTCAAAAAGGCTTGAGGCGCATCTTTTCCGATGACACCAGATTTAGCTTGATAATGTTGAATAGCCGTTAATAAATCTGGCCGCGTTGTCGTCATATCAAAAGAGAGGCATTTCATAATCTCTGTTACGCGATTCTGTAATTTAATTGAAATATTTTCCAATAAAACATAATAATTTTGTGTTTGCATATCCTCCAGCGCTTGTTTTTGCAAAGAATCAATCTGTGGTTCTCGTGGACTTTGAGTTTCGTAGTGATCAATCAATTCATTGATCTGTTTAACTTTGTTAGTGTCTGAAAGTATAGTTGACTTAGCAATCAGTTCAATCTTGTTGAACAAATATTTATACGAAATACGCGCCTCAGTAAGTAATTGAATCGTTTTATATTGAGCATCTTTACTTTGAAAAGAACGATTTTTCTGTTCTTTTGTGATCGCGTTTTCCGCACGTTGTACACAGACCAATAAGAGGTCTGCCAAGATATCTTGGCGAAGATGATATTGATGTGTGATAAAAGCTAGCAAATGTAAATAATGTTTTGGATAAGTTAGTTGGCGAATTTGCTGTAAGCTAGCTTTTCTTACCCAATTGGCATAATGTTTGATCGTCTCGCTATGAAGATTGAGTGTTTGCATCAATAACAAATGATTTTCATAAAGTGTTTTAACCAAACAAAATTGCATAACGCTTTTTCGAATTGCCATGGGCTTTTTACTATGGCTAATAGATTTGAGTTGAGATAATTTAGATAAATTAGTTTCTGAATCAACAATGAGTAGTTCATCCAGGATTTTACGTTGAACGGGAGTAAGTTTTTCGGTAAGTGTAGTAATTACTTCTTTTTCCAAGAGAGTAATTACTTTGGTAATCACCAATGCAAAACGGTTATAGCCTGGCACTTCAATATGCTTAGCTCGCAAAAGCACGACAACTGCTATTAAAATTTGTTTGGGTTGTTGATGTTTAATCGCTCTCTCAGAAATAGCCGCCAAAAAAACAGATTGTATAGCCTTGTTAAAAGGTATCAGTTTTAAATAGTCGCGAATGATTTTCTTATGATTGCGAACGGTTTTTTCCTTGTATTGCTTAAATTCATTCTGAGTAATTTCTACTTTCAGTCGATGAGCAACATCGGTTATATCGTTAGCATGAAATGTCTTGGGTAAAAAGAAACGGCCAGCCTGTTTGCAGTAACCCCAGAGTAAAACAAATCCTACTTGATTGACGGTGGAATTGAAGGTTTGAATCCAGGTAAGAATTTCATCAGGAAGTTGAAACACTCTATCACGCTCTTTTGGCGTGAGTATAGGTGGTGCATCAAAGGCTTTGCGCTCATTGAGCGTCAATATTTCAAGTTTCGCCATTATGGTACGTAGCCTTGCTATTTTTCGTCTGTGTAAACGTGCGTTATATTAACGCAAATATCCTATTATTAAGGGTCGTTATATGCGATCATAATAACTCTCTATTAGTATTAATTATGCCTTAACAATGAAACCAGCAAAAATTAGGTGAATCGTGAAGATTTATGGATATGTCAGGGTCAGTACACATGACCAAAGTATGGATAGCCAAAAAAACTTGATTAGCCGCTACGGAATGGATCACAAATGGATGGTAGATGAGTGGATTGAGCTAGAAATGTCATCACGTAAATCCACTACCCAGCGACGTATTGATGAACTACTGGAAAAACTTAACCCAGACGACATCGTTATTACTTCAGAATTATCGAGGCTAGGGCGTTCAATCAAAGAAACGCTTAATACGATTGAAGTCATTGTGAACGAAAAACAAACCAGGCTCATATTAATTAAACAGAATATGGACATTAATCCATGTGATAAAAATAATGTGACCAACAAAATTTTGATCACCATATTTTCGATGTTGGCAGAACTAGAACGGGATTTTATTTCTGAGCGCACAAAAGAGGGATTAAGAGCCAGAAAAGCAAAGGGAATTAAACTGGGAAAACCCAAGGGGGTAATCCAAGCGTCTGTATATGACAAAGATAAAGAAAAAATATTTCATTTGTACAATTTAGGTGTACCTGTCAATAAAATTATTGAAACACATTTAGATTATGGAAAATATACTTCGCTGAAGAACTACATTGAAAAAAGGGGATAAAGTCCGTAGTTTTTAACTCCATGGCCGATTTGGGCTGGATATTCGGGAATACCCAAACACCTAGCACACAAAAAGGTTTACAGAAAGCCGAAGATGAAACTGAGAAACTGCGATACGAGAAAATGTGTTTCTTGTTCTGGAAAAACGCTAATTGGATGGAGCTCTTAAGCAGCTACAAAAGGCAAACGGGATTGTTTGAAACGCGAAGATACGGTTTTGGGGACAAATATGTAATTACACCCTAGAAAGAATTTTTGGTAAATTCAAATTACTGATACGGCTTGAAAACAGAAGTCGTACCGGTAGTTGTCGCGGTTGTAGTGCTCGTCGTGCTTGTCCGTGTCGTATTGGTTGTTGTCGTTGTCGGATAAGCCGTATTTGATGTCGTATTCAACGTATTTTGTGAAAGAGGTGACGCAAATGTATTTAACGTATTGGTTGTAACGATATCGAAATTTTCGTCTTCAATCGCATTGCTAGTTTCCGTTTTCTGTTTTTTTGTGCTCGGTTTATGATCTGTTTCTAACGTCAATACTTCATCTAATCCTTCAAAATGTTTTCTTTTTTTTTGATCACTACCGCTACTCAATGCCTTCGTAGAAACCGGATTTAGTTCCTGTGAATGATCTTCCTCATCATAAATCTCAGGATCCCAATAATACTCCTGGCTTAATGTCATCTCACTTTGGGAATGCATCGATAAATCTTCTTCCCGATACGCTGAAATCACCGATTTTTCACAAAACGCTAAACCCACCTTTAACACCTTTTTGATGTACGGGTATTTTTTGAGTTCCGTGTCATATTTTAATGCATCAATTTGTTTGAGTGCCACCTCCGCTTCCTGCTTCTGGTCATGGTTAATTTTAGTATGTTTGAATTCTAAAATAATACTACGAAAATGACTTTGAGACTTAGGTGTCAGCATAAAATCATATAATCCAAAGCCGCTTTCTTTATTTGAATCCAGATGATGGGTATCTCTTAAACTTGCAACCAACCCTGCCACAAATCCATGATAAAATCGTTCGGATTTTTTATCACCACCCACATCTCTGAAGCTCAACGATTGCATCAAATAATCGCCTAATGCTTGCGTAAATTTCTCCACATTGCCTTCCACTAAATTTCTTAAAAACGAATCATACTTTGAACCCAGCTTTTCTTTTAACCAATCACTAAAAATTTCTGTATACTGCAGTAATACCTCACTATTAGGAATTTTTAATTGACAACGAAACCGGCTGCCCTTACTGGTTTGACTTTCTACCGTTAAATAACCACAAAACAAGAGTAACGTCCAAAGTGCCTGCGGCTTTTCTATTAAATCTTCATAACGCAACACGACATCTACTTCACCTTCAATCGTTTCTCCTTGCATCAACTGGGTTAATTTGCCTTTCGTTTCTTCATCGCTATTGACCAATACATCTTTTAATAACTTATCATTTGAGGTGAGTACCCAGTAAGGCGACAAGCGTTGCTTATTAAAGAATTGCATCAGTGACCACGGGTTATAAATGATTTCATCTATTATCTTATACCCATTATAAAACTTTCTGATCTCATCTATATTCTGTCCAGTTCGAGTATATTGAACCAATTCTTTTACTTCGCTTTCTGTGAACCCAAAATATTGTTGATACGTTTTATCAAGCACGGTATAAATTTCTAGATTATTTAATCCAGATAACATGCTATTTTTTGATACACGCAATATCCCTGTCAGCATCCCTCTAAACACATGAAGATTATCTTTTAACGCTTCACTATACATATTGCGCATAAAATTACTTAGTGCGTCTAAAAATTTATGTTCGTAGGCGCTTGTCAAAGGCGTATCATACTCGTCAATTAAAATAATGACTTCCTTCCCCTGTGCTTTGTGTAAAAACTTGCTTAAGAATTTTAATCCATGCTGTAATTCTTCATTGTTAACAGAACCATCAAGGTATTTTTCAAACTTTTTTTTGTCATCCTCATCAATTTTATCCGATTTTAATAAGTATTTATGCTCTCCATATAATTCTTGCATTAAAATATTAATCTGATTAACGGCTGCTTGATAAGAAGACTCTTTAATATCTTTAAACGACACAAAAATGACTGGATATTTTCCTTGATGTTGTTTTAAAAACGCTCCGTTATCTACTTTGGCAATTGCAAATTGGTCGAACAAACCTTGCGTCGAAACGCCACCCACTTCCGCCGCAAAAAAGTGTTGTAATTGTGACTGCATTAATGTTTTACCAAAGCGACGCGGTCGGAGTAACAAGCTAATGGCGGTACCTTCAAAAAATTCCTTGATCATCAGGGTCTTATCGACCAGTAAAAGGTCCTCTCTTACTCTTTTACCAAAGATGGATACACTGACTTCGAGTTTTTTACCTACCAACGGCATAATCTGTCTCCCAACATATTTATTTGATTCATCTTAGCATGTTTAATGGTCTTTAAAACAGAAACCTGATGCAAAATTTTTCTTGAGCCTTTCATTCCAAAGAATAATTTGATTATAGAGTTTCAATTATAACATCGTATATTTCTACTCAGATTTCGTTTTACCGCGATCGTCCACCTCGATCCCGGGATCGGTCAAAAGACCAAGACTGGCGCTGCGCATCATGGTAAAGATGTTTCATTAAAAACTGTCGATCGCGATCAGATAGGATGCCCTGCGTTATTCGCTCCGAAATTTCCTTAAATCCACCTACATCCGCTAACTGCGATAAGTTCTGGGTTCTGACTTGCTCTGCTAACACACGCACATCTGATCGTTTCATCGCAAGCCCGGCAAAGCGTTTGAGTTCTTTGGAATGCGCAATGGCTTTTTCAGAACAGGATTGCCGAAGTGTTGGATCGTCTTGGCCGTAACTCGTATGCATGCCATTGACCAGTCGGGTTTGCTCTACAGTCATCTCCACATAACGTGTCAATAACGCGTCTAAAGAAGCTTCTTCGCGAACATCAAAAGGGGTTTTTGCGGCAACCGCTTGCGATTTTTCACGATCCTTGGCTGCAAACGCGGTGTCAAAGCGGCTCAATTCAGTCGCTTGCCTCAACGTAAGATCCGCTTCAGATTGCTCGGAGGCATTATCACACGTTAATGGCGTTTTAGACCTAGTTTGAACATGGATACCCTCCGCTTGCACTAACGCACTAATTCCCCTCACCGACGCAAAGGTACGTTCGGTTTCATAATCCAAGGTCACATCTTTACCTCGCTCACGACTCAGGGTCTTGAAACAAATCCTGCTTTTTGGCAAAAAGCTCGTCACTGTAAAAAATATCGACACGATTTCCGATGGCGACTCAACGCCACATACGTCGCATGCCGATCCAAATGAGCAGAAGCCAACACATAGCACCGATCCACCGTCACCCCCTGCGCTTTATGAATTGTGGCTGCATAGCCATGATCCAAATGCGCATATTGCTGTGTATCCACAAAAATCTCTCGCGAAGACGCCTTCGGTTGTCGCTCATCAGAATCAAGACGAACATGCAGTTGATTACCCTGTATACCGATAATGGTTCCTAAAGACCCGTTCATCACCCCTAAGCTGCGATCATTTTTCAGGAAATAAAGTCGATCTTGCTCGGCAAAAAGACGCTCACCCCGATCAGTCTTAACCAGTCGATCCACACCCAGTTCCTCTTGCTCACGTCGACATTGCCGAGCCAGATCATTGAGTACCTGTACCTCTTCGCGCAAATACGCCAGGATAATTTGGCTCTGTTTAGGCTGACTCCCTCTCGCAGCATTCCACTGTTCAATTAACGCTTTCTGCGCAAAAGCTTGTGTTTCAAAGCCATGCAGATGATTTTCGTGATCATAGCGCATCAATGCCGCTTCGGTTTGACCCGTTGCGAGTTCTCGGGTCGCCAATTTTTGCCAATCCACGTGCTGTCGACGAATATCGGTTAATTCCACATAACCTGACCCGCTCAGCAATTGCTCGAAACGCTGCTCCCGCTGAAATCGCTTGTAATTGCTCTGGATCACCTACCAACACCACTTTAGCGCCACCCTGCTCTGCTTGCGCCAATACCTTTGCCATTTGCCGTGAACCGATCATCCCTGCTTCATCAATCACTAACACATCCTGCCTCGTCAGTAATTGCTCCCCCTTATCCCAATAATAAAACCGACTCGCTAACGTTCGACTTTCAATGCCACTGCTCTCGTGTTAAATTCTCCGAGGCAATCCCCGATAACGTTGCACCCAAGACGCGATACCCTTGGGCTTCCCAGGCTTCTCGCGCCGCACCCAGCAAATAACTCTTACCAGACCCGGCATAACCCACCACACACCGTAAATCCCCTCCCCCGAGGAGATGATCAAAGGCCAATCGCTGTTCGTCGGTTAATGCGCGGATAGCGGTAGAAAGGGTTTGAGAATGAAGAACATCCCCTACCCCATGCCTTAACCGTTCCGATAACCCCGCTGCACACACCATCATCGTTTGCTCAAGTGTGAGCATCGCCTTTGTTGTAAACCGCTCTCGCCCTTCGCTATCCAATCCTAAAGCCACCAAACCCTCACATCCTTTGACCTTGGCATACACGACCTCAAATTGTTCTGCATCAAGGGTATGGCGATTTACAAAGCGCGCGATATCCTGATGAGTAAAGGTCGATTGTTGTTGGGTTAAGGCCTCTAAGGCAATCTCGGGGTGTTTAAGCAGTTTTTCACCGTTTTCTCGTGGCAATCCGCTGATGATCGGCCAAACGGGCTAACCGTTCCTTCACCACCGAGGCACCAATCTTGTATTGCGGTTCCAAATCAATCCCCTGAGCCGCTAACGTACGATGGTCAATCCGAAGATCATGGCCATGCAAGGCCAAATGCCGATTGGCCACCTCTGCCCAGGCTTCTCGCCACAACAATAGATTCGCTTTGGCATTCCACGATCGGACTTTTTGACCAAACCCCTCCGCGGTCACTTCTCGAAGTGTTAACATCACATGGACATGCGGTTGGTAGTTCCCCATTGGGCATCCGATCGATTGTGAACACACAGATCTGCCACCATCCCTTTTTCAACAAATTCGGCTTGAACAAACTCACGCGCCAAAACGATATTTTGCTCCAGAGTGAGTTCTCGCGGTAAGGCAATATTAAATTCTCTGGCCAATTGCGCATCTTTGCGCTTTTCAACCACTTCCACCGCATTCCAGAGCTTTTCCCGATCACGCATCCACAACGGTGCGCCTTCAGGTAACAGAATTTCGGTATGAACCACATCCCCCTTTTGGGTGTAATCATGGGTTTTTCCATAATGCTCATCATGTAATCGGGCCGCGGCCCGATACGCCGCACAGGCAACCGCCGATCGGCCTTTGCTTCGTGAGATGAGAGTGCCACTAAAGTGATAAATCGCCATATGATTTAAACTCGATGTCCTGATTGAATCATTTCAATGATGTTACTGAGCAAATCCTCAATGTCATCTATCCATTCTGCTACTTCATTCGTAATTGCTTCTTCCGTTTGAATCATATGTCGAATCGACAAATAGGCTTCTCGCATGCGTGATAAATCACATACGCCTTCTAAGCACATGGCTTCTTCAATATGAAACAACCATCGATCGTGTATGTCAGATGAGGGTAAAGACAAAATAGCGTTGTAAAGATATGACCACGAATCGCGTAAATCCGAAAAGATAGCGCAGAGATAATCATCTTGTTCGATAGATTGTTTCATTCGATAGTCCTTTTTCTCATGGATTATTTTTTAGTCATTCGTTAATCTTAATAATTTAAATTGGAGTTTATCAAAGCACACGTTGCGAAGCAACGTATAAGCGCGCACTTAGTCAGTGGGACTGTTCGTTGTTTTATTTAGATTAAGTTGTAGATATTAAGGAAAGTGGTTGTTAGAAAGAGGGTTGATTTAGGAAGTAGATTTGATAGGATGATGATAAGATTGAATGGATGATAAAAGGATGACCATGAAAAAAACGTTTGTGAATTCCACCAATGTGAGAAAAATTGCACAGAGCTTACTTGAACTCGAAATACACCATTTACAAGAAAAGTATCACTTGATGCAGAATCCTTTGCTTATGAACTACAACAATCACTTATGGAATATAAAAATACACCAGAGAATAAACATGAAATAAAACAAGGGAATACCATTGAGCATATTGAACGCTCACTCAAATCACTTAATGAATAGCGTCAATAATTTTATCAGTCTGCTCACACCAGAAGCGCAACAACAACTCGAACAACAATTTCATCCATCACACGAAGGAGTGAACATCCCTATGGCCATATCAAACATTGATAAACTCAAAGAACAACGCCGCCTCATTGATTCCCGTATTCAGGCCGCAGAAGCCAGGCAGAAAAATTCTGAACGAAAAAAGGATACACGACGTAAAATTCTGCTCGGCTCCTATTATCTCGAAGAAGCTAAGAAAAAAAATCAATGGGAAGAAGTCAAAGAATTAATGAACGGTTATCTGACCCGTAACAGTGATCGTACACTGTTTGACCTTCCTGAAATACTAGAATCGGACAAACATACATAGCGAGTGCCAGAAAATTCTATGAGATAGAAATTTTAGTATTTACTTGGAGGTAAGTTGAGGAAAAGAATATTAAGATAGATTTTTTTTGTTTGGAAAATTTCTATGAGGATTTTGCTCAGTATCATTTCTAATATGCCCGTAAATCATCCATATATTTGATTTAAGGCTATTCCCTATCTAATTGATTATTTATATAGCAACTATTTAAAAAATGTCTTAAAAGCTCGATTTTATGCCTACTTTTAATGGTATTTTTATTGACATGTTTTAAGTTATACCAATCTAAATATTTTATCTTAGAATGTTTGTCATAAAAGAAATTATACTATTTGACATTTAGATGTTTTAAATGATTTAATATTAAAAACAAATTAAAGAGAATAAAATGGAAAAAAATTATATGGACTAGCACTGATATAACAAAAATCTATCAGATTAAAGGAAAAATAAGCCGACAAACATTACTAAACGCAGAAGAAAAGGGAAAATTCCAAAAGCCGAATAGAGTACCAAGAGGAAACAGTAGAAGTTCGAAATGGCATATTAGAACAGCTTCCATACTATTGGGGCACGATTTGGTTTCATTAAAACACCACACTCAAAAAGTAAGAATATGTGTATATACACCTAAAGGAGGTGTATTAAAGACAACTTTTTGCTATAATTTAGTCAAGAAGCTGGCATTAAACGGCATAAAAACATTGATAGTCGGGCTAGAAATTCAATGCTTCCATAACCGATATAACACCTACCACGCAAACAAATTGAATCTTTAGTATGACTTGAATTATCTAATAATTTTGGTCTATACCACTATTTTTTGAAAAAATTAACCTAGAGAGAAATTATTAAAAAAACTAACTATACCAACGCTAGACATAATCCCAGAAAGCCCAGAATTAAATACATTAGAAAAAAAACTTAAAATAGAAAATAGAAGAGAGTATCTGATTAAAAGAAAAATTAATACCAAATTTATCTAATTATCGAGTAGTTATTTATTGATAACGGCCCTAGCTGGAGTCAACTTATAGAAAATGCTCTTACTGCTTCTAATTCGTTATATCGCCAGTTGGGATGTGATATTGGAAGTTATAAAGCAATTATAAACTAATCTTTCTATAATATTTGAATTTCAACAAGCAAGAAAAATCGAATGGAACAATTTTTATTAAATTCCTACACTACTTGAAAAAACCAAATTAAGCCAGCAAATATATGGCGCTTATACCAACAAATATGGCCAAACAAATTATTTCAATTCCTATCAGACGTAGCATAAAAGGACAGGAAGCGACATTTTAAAACAAAGCGTATTAGAACACGAACCATCCTCAGCAACTTGCTCAAGACTACTATGATCGAATAAGGAATTTGGAAAAGAATAAGCGAGAAGGAACAGGAAAATGGCTATAAAATGAATATAGAGGATTTTTTACAAATTAAAAATTCTTTTTCCAAAAACGTAAAACAAAAATAACTCTGGAAAAAATTCTATAAAACTCTTATAAAAGGTTAAGAGTATTAAACGATCCAAATACACAGAAACTGAAAATTGTACAGCCCAAAGATAAAAAAAAAACCGAAGACAAACTGAAGACAAACCAAACACAAAGTGGACACAAATTAAACAACTAAACCGAACACAAACCGAAGACAAACTGAACACAATATTAGACCTAATAAAGAGAAACCGAACACAAAGTGGACACCAAACTGAACACAGACATCAGACACAAAGTGGACACAAAGTGAGAGACAAACCGAGGACACACGAGGACAAATATGATATTTTCATCATTGATAGGGTTACAAAGAAAATATTATTTTTTCTATTTCAACATTGTAAAACTACTAGAAATCGAGTTACTCAACAACTGTCTTTAATACACATAGCGGAAAGTTTAAAAATACCTGTTGGAAGCATAAAAACAACTTTACAAAGATTAGAAAAAAAAGAATTTATTAAACGAAAAGAATTTAAAAATAGGTAGAGGTGGATGGTCACGATATGAATTACCAGAAAAAGTATTACACAGAGACTTAATATTTAGAAACCGAAGACAAACTGGGGACAAACTGGACACAAAGTAGAGACAAATAGACACCAAACTGGACACACAACTGAACACAACTACTTCTAGTAGTAGTAGTGATTCTATAAAAACTACTACTACTAGCGAATCTAATTTTGAACAAAATTTAGACAATTTTGAGGAATGGAAAAAAGTTGACTTATCGCCATTAACCGAGATAGGATTCTCCAAAACTCATCTTCTCCAAATTGCCAAGCAAAATCTCATAACCCCTGAAGTTGTTCAAGAATCCATTCATGCTTTTGCTTTCGATCTCACTAAAAACGATAAAGCAAAATCTCTGAAAAAAACACCACTTGATTGTTTTATGGGCATTTTACGTAGTGGCTCTGCCTACTTACCACCACAAACTATAAATCGCCGAAAGAACTTGCTTTAGAAGCATTTATCGAGAAACAAAATCATATTAAAAAATTGGAAGAAGAGGCGATGAATATCGCATTTCAAAATTGGGTTTCTAAATTAACACCCGATGAAAAAAACCGTATTATTCCAGAAGAAACAAAAAAAATGGGGTTATTAGGGCTAATGAATCAAGCCATAAGAGCGTATTTTAAAGAAAATGTATGGCCAATTATTGAGAGATGAGATGATGCTACAGAAGATTAATGAGGATTGAGATACATCGTATTAAGTTATCATGATGCGTACTGCACGAGTGTTATGACCACTGATGCAGTACTAACCAAAACACCACTAACAAGGAGTAGTGTATGGCTGATGTTATTTTAAATGAATTACTGTTGTTGGTAAAACAACAAACACGGTTACAAGAAAAACTGAGCAATACACTTCTGAAAGCAGAGAGTTTAGTTCAATTTTCACATAAAGAAATGATCAATAAAACACGTGATATGATGAATTTACTAGCGCATTTACCGACAAAAAAGCAAGAAGAATTAAAGGAAATTCTCAATGTCATTTGCCAACATCCAGAAGTTGGCACTTGTGATTTTATTCGGTAGTTATGCACGTGGTGATTGGGTAGAAGAATATGAAGATGATGGTATCCATTTCAAATACCAGAGTGATTTTGATTTACTGGTTATTGTGTCAGAAACTTGTAAAGCATCTGAACAAAAAATATTAGAGCAATCGATTTTTAAAGCGATTCATGATTCATCAACTATCAATACACCGATTTCTATTTTAGTTCATGATATTGGTTTTATTAATTGTCACTTACAAAAAGCACAGTATTTTTTTTCAGACATTAAAAAAGAAGGAATTAAATTATATGATTCCGGTAAATTCAAATTAAAAGAAGCAGGTAAACTGAGTAATAAACAACGCTATCAATTGGCAAAAGAGGATTTTGAGTATTGGTTTTCTGAGTGCGAAAGAATTTTTAATTGATTTTAAAAATGCGTTTGATAGAAAGAGTTATCAATCAAGCTGCTTTTGAACTGCATCAAGCGACTGAGAGTTTATATACCTGTATTTTATTGGTTTTTACCCGTTATAAACCGAACACTCATAAACTAGAATTACTGAGAAAGCTTAGCTAATGCGCTCGATAAACGTTTAATAAAAGTGTTTCCACTTACAACACAAGAAGAAATTCATAGATTTACACTGCTTTGCGAAGCTTATGTTGAGGCGCGTTACAATAAAACGTATGCCATTACATACGGATGAATTACGTTGGTTAGCTGAAAAAGTACAAGAATTAACGCAATATAACGGATTTATTGTGTCAAGAAAAAATAAATAGTTTCTTAGATAATCCGTGTTAAAAATAGTCGAGAAAATAAAACCATTGAGTGAACATTATGCAATTACCGATTGGCTATGATGATTTTGGAAAGGTTATTGAAAAAGGATTAAATTACATTGATAAAAGCCTTTTCATCAAAGAAATTTTAGATGATATAAACACAGAAGCAATTGTCATTACACGCCCTCGTCGTTTTGGTAAAACATTTAATTTATCAATGTTGCATTATTTTTTAGCAGCGGAGGTACATGGTAAATCAACCAAGAATTTATTTAATCAACTTGAAATTGCTAAATGCGATGAAAAGTATATGCAACATCAAGGGAAGTATCCTGTCATTATCGATTACATTTAAAGACATTAAAAGCATGCTAAGTTTAAAACGCCATATGAAAGCTTATACTGAGTTGATGAGTGATATTATATTGAATACAGCATATCTACTAGCATAGAAAAAACTATAAGTAAGCGAAACAAAATAGATTTTTATAAAATACTAATGCAGAGGAAATCTGATCGAAGCTGCAATTGAAATCATTCTATTAAATGATTTAACGAATGTCTATATACTCATTATGAAATAAAACCATGGTTATTAATTGATGAATACGATACGCCAATTCAATCTGCTTATATTAAGGGTTATTACAATGAAATGATTGAGTTTATGCGAGGGTTGTTAGGCTCAGCGTTAAAAAATAATCCTTATCTTAAATAAAGCGGTTATTACAGGTATTTTGCGTGTCGCCAAAGAAAGCTTATTTTCTGGGGTAAATAATTTAGAGGTTTATCTCGTTGCTTCGAGACGAATACAGTGAGCATTTTGGTTTTACTGAGACAGAAGTAGATAATATTTTGAAAAAATCCAATTTATCTGAAAAGTCGGAAGAAATTAAGGAATGGTATAACGGTTATCAATTTGGCAATACCATCATTTATAATCCTTGGTCTATTGCGAACTGTGTAAAAAGGAAAGGAGAGCTAGAGCCGTATTGGGTCGATACGAGTGATAATCAACTCATTAAAGATTTGATGAAGAAAACACCTTTAAAGTTTAAAGAGGAATTAGAGGGGTTAGTTTCAGGGGATAGTATTGAGAAATTGATTGATGAACAATTATCTTTTCAATATTTGAATAATAATCCTGATGCGCTTTGGAATTTATTATTAATGGCTGGATATCTCAAACCCGATGATTCAAAAAAAACGGATCAAGGTGTGTTGGCTACACTGTCTATTCCCAATCGTGAAGTACGTAATTTATATCGTCAAATGATTGAGCAATGGTTGTCGAATGGTTATGGCGTCAATTGGTACAATGAATTTATTGCTTCGTTATTAGAGGGAAAGATAGCAGAATTTAAAGAGCATCTTGAAAAAGTGCTATTACAAATTGTGAGTTGTCATGATATAGTCCAAAGAACCCGAAGCATTTTATCATGGACTTTTACTGGGTTTTATGGTGAGTTTAAATCAAACGCATGAAATAAAATCGAATCGAGAAAGTGGGTTAGGTCGATTTGATATTTTGATTATTCCAAAAGACATCAATCAATCAGGCATTATCATTGAATTAAAAGTTAAAGAGGAAAAAGAAACATTAGAGGAGTGTGCACAAAAAGCATTGGAACAGATTGAGAAGAAAAAATATCCCGAGGAATTGAAACAACGAGGAATTAATAAAGTTATTAAAATCGGAATTGGATTTGAAGGTAAGGAATTTGCGTTAGATTATGTAATAACCGAGATAATAATTTGATAGAAGGTAATAAAAAATAGGTAACTTATGGTTGTAAAATGGGTAGTTTTTTGTAAGTATCGAGTATTACTTTAATACTTATTTTTAGTGCCAATTTAAATGAGTATTAATATTACTGAGATTATATTTTTCGGAAAAAAAAGTTCAGTAACGCCTATTTTACAAAAGATTTGATATAGTAAATTAAAAACAAAAAATAATTGAAATATCAAAGGTAATATTTTTCACTCTTAGCTAAAGATATACATTGAAATAATTATTTTTTATGACAATGCAATTAAGTGTATGAAAGGATTATACAACATGAGCTTAGATAAAACTACTCTTGGGACAGCGGGAATCATTATTATCTATGTACTTCCCAGAACAGTTAATGTAATTCATTATAAGTGGTTAAGCTATAGTGACAAAAAAATGAACCAGATGGAAGCAATTAAATCTGCCTATTCAGAGCACTGCTATTCATTTGAGAACAATACTCCATATTCTACATTAAAAGAAGGTGTTGAAAATAATAATGCGCCTGAAAAGTACCCACCATTTTTTATTATGCATAAGGATAAAGAAAAATCAAGGCTTCCAAATTTATATTTTGAAGGATTTACGCCAAGTACTGATGCTTCAAGGTGGAGAAACTCGATTGGTAATACCACACTTTCATCCGAAATTTGTAATTTGATTTCATATATATGTGAATATCAAGTTAACAGAGATAAGTACATTTCAAATTTTGATTCTTTAATGGAAAGTAATATGGAAAAGTGGAATTCTTTTAAAGAATATGTAAATGGTGGTGGCCCTTGTTTTTATGATCCTATTAATTTGTTTTGTGAAGAGATGAAAAATTGGCTTAAAAATTTAGCGACTTCTCCAATAAATGATAAAACTAAAGAACATATTGATCATAGGATTAATTATTTGGAAGCTATTTATTTAAATATTGAGGTTTTTTATCAAGAAAATTCACAGGGTGTTTTTCTAAATACAGTTCTTTATTTGTGCAAATATCTTGAGGAAAAAATACTTAGTTGCGTAAGACTTGCTTTATCTCAAGAAGGGGCAAGGGAACATTTTAAATCGATTACTTTTACTACTAAAGCTTTATTGAGTGATTTAGTTGGATTTTTATTCTACATATTCAAGGAATCAAAGGAAGTACCCTCAAACTTTTTGATAGAACAAATTAGTAAGCCAACATTAGAAACATATAAAATTTCTATTGAAAATACTACAGGATTATTTTTACAACACTTAGTTAACTGTTCTTTATTGTCAAAAGTATATGATATTAATAATAGAGTTCAAATAATTTCTACTGATTATTATAGATTTCTTGATGAAAAAAATAATACTTATAAAATTCCAGGTGAGCTTTTTTCAGACAATGTAAATACTGATAATTGGTACGATAAAAATAGTAAGAAATCAGGAATTCTAGATAGGTTTAGAAAGCCTGAATTAATAAGTTCTTTTTTGCTTCTTCATGGGTATATAGAAAAACTTTCAATTTTTTATCTTATAGGAAAAAAATCATATGAATTATCTGGTGATACAGGAAATTTAATGCTATATGGTTATGCATCAAATGGTGTTGTAAAAACTTTTGAAAATATAGAAAAACTTATAAACGAGATATTAAAAACATTGAGTTTTTTGATTAATGAAGGAGATGAATTATATGCTGATCTGGTGGTTAATAAATCTAAAAAAACAAATAGTCTTACTAATTGGGCTGGAATTAGCTATAGACAAGCAAAAGGATTACACAAGAATATAAAAAATAGTTTAAGTATTTTACAAGATAAAATGGGTGAAGTTAAGAACTTGAGCAAAAAAGTTAACCATCCTGAATATACTAAAGAAGTCGAAGAAAAAGCTAAAGAACTTTCTGAATATATGAATATGCTCACAGAGCATAAAATATATTCTCTTTCACAGAACAAAAATCAACTTTTAGATTCTGGTATTGAACCCTCACCTCAATCAGTTTTTCATTCTCCATCAAGGGATACATCGAAAGCTATTTCGCACACTATACAGAAGGAAAAACAGATCGCTATTGTTGTACAAACATCTTGTGAAGATTTACCGCTTTCAGAGCAAGCTAACCGTAATGAAGCTTCATTACGAGATTCTTCTCCTGTAACAACGACAACTACGAATACGACGTGGACAACCACGACTAGTACAACGGCTGCTGCAAGCACAGGGACAACAAAATCTACTATAAATGTGACACAAAAGTCTCAAAAAGTAAGTTCCGAAACAAATTCGGAATCTAAAAAGAAAAGTAAAAAGAAAAACCCACTTTTTGGATCTATAAATGATAAAAAAGAAAAAAAAGATACCTCTTCTAATGAAATAGATATTAAGAAAAATCAAGAGGTTGAAAATTCAGCAGTAAAACTTTTTTTAGGGAATGGTTCTGAAAAAAAATCTCTGTTGAAACTTAAAAATTTGTATCATCCAGATATTTGTCATTATCTTTTACATATGACAGATAACAAAGCAAAGTGCATACGAGTTATTTTTGCAGATGGTGATGATTGGGATAACACAACAAAGTTTAAAACACGGCTGCAAAATCTTATAATCTTAACTGATAAATTGAAAAAACCTTCAGTATTTATTAGTAAAGGACTTGGTGATAATAATAATTTTATCTGTGGAATTATTAAAAATAGCCGTTTGTTATTTATAAATCCTCTTGGTATTAGCGAAATCAATAATTATTACCAAACAATTATTGATTTTTTTAAAAAAGAAAAAATCAATAATGACGTTTGGTTATCGAGTAACCCTATACAAAAATCAAATTATAAAAATGCTATAATTTCTTGTAGTCCTATTGCTGTTGAATTGGCAATACATATTTTATCTTTCTCTCCTGAAGAGTTAGAAAATTTTTGGGTGAAGCAATTAAAAACAAATGAGCTGACACACCATGATACATCAGGGTTACCTTACTATGTGGTAAATATCGATAATTTATTACCTGAGGCACTAAAAATACTTTTGGACGCTACAAGTCAAGAAACTTACTCTAACCAAATAATGAAAATTCGCAAAAATCACTGCGAAAAATTAAAAATCTTCCCTAATAAAAAATCGCAAGATTTAGGCGTTTCTGTAGAAGGTTATTTAACAGAGTGTAAATCAAAGTCACCTGCACAAGTTGTTTTTAATGCTTTTAAAGGTATCAATAATTTTTCACATATCGAGGATTTGAAAGAATTTAAGCTTCTTGAAGAAGAATTAAAGTTGACAGCTTCTAACTCAAATGAGGAGGATACTAAAGAGTTTGGAAATAGAACATCTTTAGATAAAAATTACTATCCGAAAATATCTCAAAGAGATAAAGAATTTACCTCAGATCAAATTGAGGGGACAGTAGGATTTATAAAAAAGCAAGGATTTGTTATTGGTGGTGTTGGTTTGGTTGGTGGTGGAGGGCTTATTTTTTTTGGTTCTATTGGTCTTATCGTTGCCATTATTTTGTCGATAATAGTCCTTATCTATTCTTGTAGAAGAACAGCAGGGACTTCTGTATCAACAAATAATACTAGTTTAGAACAGAAAAAGGTAGACGCATTAAATCTTGGTGACAATAAAACTTCTATAAATCATCAACAACAGACTATAGTTACTTCAATTTCGCCTGTTTATGCATCACCTATTTCTCAGAGCCCATTGAATACATCAAACAATCCTTATCCTACAACTACGACTACGAACACGACTTGGACAACCACTACGACCACAACGGCAGCTACAACTACCAGTAGTATGACTACATCTAAACCTTCTTAGTCAATTTGATAATTTATTGATCATCAATTTTAGGAATAAGAAACTGGTTTATCTTGTTTATCATGGGCGCAAAAATTTTACAGAAACTCATGATTTAAGTGATAACCGGATAAGCAGGGAAACTTTTCTTCGAATATGTCAGGAGACCCAATAAAGCGCAAGCCAGAACTCGTTTTTGCATGCTGTTTGAACGCATAGGCACGCGCACGCTCTATAACACTATATTTAATCCCCAAATCTAAAAACAGCCTAGGTTGGGTGTAATTACATATTTGTCCCCAAAACCGTATCTTTGCTTATTTCGCACGCCAAACGAGGATCTTTTCTAGGTTAAATACTGGAGAATTGCTCGCTTTTTTTGCCCTGAAGTCATATTCACCTAGCATGTTAAGATGCAGCCAAGCCATGACAGAACCGTTTTTAATGATTTTGAGTAATTCAGCTTGTTTTGCGGCACTGCTGGTAGCTAACAATTGAGATAGATAGAGATAATTCCACAGCAGAATGGCATTCTGCATTAAAATTTTACACAGCATGGCGGTTTCGTGTTCTTCCCGTGTGCCTTGTTTAAATTCTTGATTGTTGTCGAAAAAAATTGCGCTTGAAAATTTATTCGCCAATTCAATTTTATTCAGTTGCTTTTGTATGGCTTGGCGTAATGGAAGATCGTCAATATAGGTGAGAATAAAAATGGACTTGATGAGTTTCCCGAATTCTTTTAGACCTTGATAGAGTGGGTTGTGTTTTGCATAAGAACTTAGGCGTTTGAGTATTTGTGACGCATTGCTTTCTTTTAATTTGATGCTGGCAACAAGGCGTAAAATATCGTCCCAATTTTCTTCTATCAGGGCAACGTTAATAATATAATCAGGCAGAATTTGATAGCCTTTTTCCCGATAAAATTTTTTGGCTTTAAAAGCATAGAGTGATCGTTTTTTTAATTTGGCGAGCCTTGGCGCAAAAGAAATACCCAATAGATGTGTGATGGCAAAAATGAGGTCGGAATAGCCGTGTGTGTCGGTGGAATGAATATCGCTTTTGATTTCATCATTGCATAACAATCCATCAATGACGTAAGCAGCTTCTCGCTCAGAGCTACTCATAACAAGGGAATGGAATAATATGTGTCGTTCATCGATGAAGTCATAAATGCTAACACCGCACCCACTGCCGTGATATTTAAAAGAGAAGTTGGCGAGGATGGATTCGATATCGACGTTACGTTTTTGACCGTCACTGGATGTGTGCAATTTTCCGTTTATGCGTTGCATGAGATTGGGCAAAGCAAGCTTATTAATGAGCTGAATAATGCGATTATTAGCGGCCATTATATTGTCATGGGTGAAATACCAATTGACTACAGTCTCCAGTACATTTCCATTAATGCCTTTTGAAATACGGATAAGTTTAGGAATACCGATGTTGCACCCTTTGCCGATCAAACCCGCATAAAACAGAACGTTTTCAGGACGTTTTATTTTTTGTTGAACCCTATAGTGTTGGAGACTTGTAGTGAATTCAGTGACTCGGTCGATGCTTGTGAGTACATCTAAAATAGAGACATAATTTTTTTGCATGAGTAGTGCGGAAACGCGCAAGGTATCTGGTTTTTCAATTTTTGGCGTGTTAACGATGATTTCGCCTTCCCTATTAAAAGTAACATGCGTGTTTATGCCATTTGCAAGGTTTGCATTTGTTTTTTGGTAACATTCGTCCAAGGTTTTTTTGATGGATGTGAGTGTGTTTTCAACTGAACAGTAGGCTTCGAGACCGGCACGTAGAAAATAATCATCACGATTTTTTGACCAAACTTCTTGTTTGATCAGGTATTCATCGATGGCAAGATATCGGTAAGAACATAGAATATTTAGCTCGCCTGATTTAATGGCATTTGCTATTTTGATGTATAGTAGCGCTTTGTACAATGAAAGACGAAACTGATTTTTTTCGCCAAAATGAAGCCTATCGGGTTGATCCAAAAAATCACGCGGCGGATTTTTCCCGACGTTGCCATGTGTGAATCGAAAATGGTGGATGGCTTCTAAGAGCGACCCTTTTGAGTTAATGGGATTAAATTCAAGGTGCTTGATGATCGGCGAAATTCTTTTTTGGAGCGAAATCGATTGTTTTTCAATCGCATCATAATAATCGTCATTTTGGAGTGCGCTGCTAATTTGTTTATCCAAATTTTCAATACAGGTGACAATAGAAGGATCGATAGAACACTCTGTGCCAATAAGTGCTTTAATTTGTAGTATCTTCTCTTCGGCAGACAATGTATCGGTATTAATGATAGACTGTATTTTTGTTAGTAGCTCTGTTTTGTCGTGGTAAGATGTGGAAAGTATTTTTGTTGCACGATTTTTTTCTTTTTGGACTCTTTCATTTTCTTCTTTTTGTTTTTGCTTGATGGCATGTAATGCGCTTTGCACGGATTGCAATAATGTGTCGACTAACAAATCCTGCCGACAATAGTATTGATGCGCAATAAAGGCGATCAGATGAAGGTACCGTTTGTTGGAGTCCGTTATTTGCATCAACTGAGTGATTTTCACTTTGTTCACCCAAACGGCATAATATTTCAGGGAGCTTGGTGAAAGGGATAAAGCTTGCAGCGCGGGTTTTATCAAATCGAATAATTTTTTTATTTCCTGAAATCCCTGAATACTTTTTGCTATTTTTTTGGGTCGCGCGGATAAGGGAATGTTACGTAAAGCGACAAGGGGAGCACGCGCGTAATGGGATTCTTTTTTGAATGCTTTTTTGGGATCTATTTTGGGTAGAAGTTTATCTAAAGTACTGGTTTGAAAGGGCGTAAGGTTTTTTTCAAGTGTTTTAAGTAAATGGATTTCAAAATAGTTAATGGCTTGTGTGATAGCAGTTGTTAATTGCGTGTAGCTGGGCATTTCAATTTTTTTCTGGAAGAAAAAAATTGACAAATAATAAAGGATCGCTTTTGGACGAATTTTTTTGGTGACCAAAGCGGTGACTTCTTGTGTGAGTAGTGCGTGAGCAGATTCGTTATTCTCAAATGACTGGAAACCCTGAAGTGTGAGAATGGTTTCCTGATCCGATAGAAAGCGATGATCTTTATAACCTTCGAGGCTAATGGTGTCTTTGCCTTGCTCTTGTATCACGCCCAATAATTTTTTTACAAACGCAATATCTTCTTGGTGATAAGACGTTGTGCTAAAGAATTGACCGACGCGCCGAAAATAGCCTAACTGTAAAAGAAAACCGATCTTGCGAGAGTCAGAATGGAAAGTATCCAGAATTTTTTTGACAGCATCAGTAATATTAAAATAAATAACTTTTTCTTCCGGTTGAAAGACTGGCGGTGATGAAAATGCAGCATAGTCAGCGGTGGACAAAATACGAATTCTAGCCATATCTTTTACCTTATTTGTTGTTTATTTTGTTTAATGGGGCAAGATTGTCGTTTCCCTTCAATAGACGCTAGGAATCCTATTACGCTTGTACTGGTTCTCCTTCTTTGAAATTTGATTGTGTTGCAGGATATTTTACATAGGACTGATATTGCTTCTA
>CAVRXV010000003.1:0-44202 GCA_963725255.1 uncultured Gammaproteobacteria bacterium
TTAGGATAATAGGCACGTGATAAATTAATTAAACTGAATGTCGGTAATCTTAACGGATTCTGGTCTCTGTCTTTTTTCAACTTTATCAACGGTCATGGTGTTAACGGCAATATTTACAAATTGTTTTTTCTCATGTACCGTTAAGTTTGTCCAGTTAGCTTGTAAATTGGTAAGAACCTCAATTAGTATCTGACCATTCAATTCATTTTTAATAGTAGCACCCAATGTTCCTAATTCTTCTAGGAGCATTTTTTCTTTTTCGTTTTCTTCTTGTGTTCGTTTGGATAAGTCTTCATCCGAGAGCATTTCATTCACCCAGGCATACTGCCACTTGGCACGTCTTTTCTCAAGTTCTGCTAATTCTTTGTGGATCGCTTCTATTTGCTTCGAGTTATCGGTGCTCATATCGGCAGACGTGGCAATCTCAGCTGCTACATCCTTATTAACAATCCAATCTTCAATCAATTTAATGAATTGAGATTCTAAATAGTTTTGAGCTATATTTGATTGGTCACATGTTCCAAATCGTTTATTTTTACAATAGTAGCTGTAGGATATATAGGTCTTATCTTTTCTTTTACTCTGACTTTGGTGGCCATCCATGTTTCCTCCACATCTTGAACATTTAAGAACAGATGTAAAAATGTAGGGGCTTGTTGCTTTTTTGGGGTGGGAGGTTGATCGCCGTTTCAACGTTTCCTGTACTAAATTAAAATCAGCTTCCTTGATGATTTCAGGTACGGCTCCATCAATTTCAAAGTATTGCTCTTTATTCATTCTATAGTTATAACGCATCGTTCCCGTATAAAGAGGGTTCGTTAAAATATAATGGACAGAATTAAATCCCCAGTTGGCTCCTGATTTCGTTTTATACTTTCGATCATTTAACATCTTAGCGATTTTTCCCACTCCGTACTTTCCAGACAGATACAATTCAAATATCTTTCGAACGATAATAGCCTCTTGCTCAACAATTTCTAAAAAGTCACCTTCAACTCGACTATATCCGAAAGGAATCCGATTGATAACCCATTTCCCTTCTTGAGCTTTTTGCTCCATACCCATGCGTATACGTTCGCCTAAATTCTCTCGCTCCCATTGAGCCATAGAAGCCACTAAACGAATAAATAATCTCCCAGTCGCAGTTGTCGTATCATAAACCTCTGTGGAACTTTTAAACATGACATTGTGTTTTGAGAACTCAGTTAATAATTTATCCAGGTCAATGACTGAACGTGTGAGCCTGTCTAATTTATAAACAAGGACAATATCAAACATTTCCTCTCGTACACCTTTTAACATTCTCTGTAACTCTGGACGATCCATATCCTTTGCTGAGATACCCTCATCCACAAAAAATTGAACGATTTCCCAACCTTGTGAATAAGCGAAGGCTTTTAATCGTTCTTTTTGAGCGGAGAGGGAATAGCCTTCTTCGACTTGCATATGAGTAGAGACTCGGATGTATGCTGCAACTTTCATTTCGAATTCAAATCCTTTATTTTATTTTATAGAACATTAGTTCTTATTATGCTATTATACAAATAGGTATTTTGTCTAATATTGCGTATTTTAAATTAATTTTAAATATTTGAAGATTTATTCCTAAACTAAATGTTATAATTATTTCCAAATAACGTTTTAAGCCGTTCGGCTTAACAAAGTCCGCGAGTAGGAAAAAACTACTCGTTATCTCCTACTTCTATCCATTCGTATAGATCATCCATACGACAGTTCAAGATAACTGAAATGTTTTTAGCTACCTCATAGGACATTTTTTGCCTTTCGTGCACATATTTATTAATTTGTTGCACTTTAATGTCCATTCTTGTAGCTAAATCCGTTTGAGTCATTCCTGCACTTTGAAGGATTTCTAGAAGTAGGCACTTACCGACTTTGTAAGCCAGATCAGACACCCTTTCTATACCAACAAAAGGAGCTGCACTCAGATGACTAAACCCGTTGATTTATTAGTATTAATAAGCAAACTATTTAAACAGTCAGAGCAAGTTGAGAAAGTAGAACTAAAAGAAACTACTCCTTCATCTCACGAAGCGAGCGGATGAAGGCAAGAGCTCCTTCTATTTCTTCTTTGGTCGCTGGTTTGCCATCAACCGTTAATAAATGTTTGTCTTTAAGTTCTTCGATACTCAGATGATCAACTTCATTTAAAAACATTTTTTCTTCCACAGATAATTCTTCTGTATCTGCTCGTCCGATCAAATAATCAACAGATACACCGAAAAATGAAGCAATCTCATTTAATCGTTCTTGACGAGGTAGCCGATCAGGGCCATCCACGCCTCTTTCATAGTGTGAGATAGACGTGCGTGGAATGTTTAATTCTGTAGCCAAACCTTCTTGTGATAATCCCCTTTTTTCCCTTAGCCCCTTTAATCGTTTAGAGAAGCTCATATTATCAACCCTTTCCAAATTATTATATAAAATAATGTGCGTAAAAAAAACAGTGCGTAAAACGCAAAATAATTGTTGACATGACGATTAAACGCACATATACTAAGAATATAAAGTTCGTTAAACGCACATTAGGAGGTGAAAAAGTGAGTACACCCAGAGTAAAGCTGATTAATAGACGTAAGGATTTTGGATTTACGCAAGAAACTTTATCTAAAAAGGTTTCCATTGATCGAGCATACCTTGCAAATATCGAAAATGGAAAGCACACTCCTTCATTACAAGTTGCCAGTAGAATTGCACACATTCTTGATATGTCTGTAGAAGAACTTTTTCTATAATCTTATTGTGCGTTTTTCGCACATATTTTATACATGAGAGGAGAAAAAAATTTGAAACAACCGTCTGTTGAAGCTATGAAAAAAATATTACAACTGTTGGTTCACACATCAGCACCTCGAATTATCGAAGCCGAAAAGAAACAGACCGCGTAAAGGAGGCGAAGGGAAATGGGTAAATGGCAAGAGAGGGTCAAAGAGTATGAAAACTATTTAAATCAAACAGAAGAGTGGAAAGATAATGTTGACTCTGAAACATGGGAGAGCCTTCCTGAAGGAGTTCGAATTATGATATTTGCTGGAATATCAGACACAAAGGAAAGACTCCCATTGTGGAGAGCATGGGCAAAGGAAGATGAGACTCAAACAGAATGAATAAACCTGTTACTCATCGGATTGCTTATTATCTTAAGAAGGTAGCGGAAAAAGGAGCTGTTCATCCAGCGAAAAAACAGCCACGTTCTTATACCTATAGACACGAACGTTTAATGGCTTATAAAAAGTTAATGCACGAAGCAATCACAGCCGAAGGATATCGAATATGAGAGGAGGCGAAATAAAGTGAATCCGAATGATTTTTTAAAAGCGGATCGAGAACGTGCGAAGGCCCTGCATCTAAATTTTTTACATGCTCAAAAGCGGATTGGATATGCCCATTTGTCAGGTCGTGAAAATGAAGTGGAGAAAATCATCGAAGAACTCACTTACTACAATATGAAGCTCAGAGAGTTAAAAGCAGCTAAGAGGGCAGCTCGAATAGGGAAGGTGGTTGCGTTCCGATGTTAGCTGCGTGGGCATTCTCATTATTAACTTTCGCAATAGGTGTTCTGGTTGGGGATTATCACAGTAAAAAACAAGGCTGAGCAAGCCTTCTCTTTTTAGGCAATGTGCAAAATTTGAGGAACGATTTCAGTTCTAAACCTTTTAAGGAGGTGAGAAACAAATGGGAGCACACGGTAAAGTAACCGTCTGGTATATGACTGAGGAAGAACGGCTTGCTTACATTAAAAAGCATCCAATCGTCCCAACAGAAAATAAATCAGGTGCAGCCTTTTCTAACATTCACGGCTACGGAGAGCGCAGAAAGAAAAAACCCACTGACGGCAATCAGTGAGCATAAAAAACATTCATCACAGCAAGTATAGCATGAATTGGAGGTTTGATGAAATGACACAAAAAAGAATTGAATTACCATTGTCAGGATTGGCTAATGGAGCTATTCAAGAAAAATTAGATTCTGAATTAGAAAAGGTATTTGATAACATCCATGATCCAAATACAAAAGCAGAGGATAAGCGTACTGTCACAATCAAATTAGAATTTGTTCCAGACGAAAATCGTCAAACGGTTAAGGTGAATAGCAACATATCTATTAAACTAGCAAATGTTAAAGATGTATCCATGACTGTGTTAACTGGTAAGGATCTATCAAACGGCAAAATTGAAGCCAAGGAACTTAAATCTAACACACCTGGACAAACTTATTTTGATGAAGATTTAACAACAAGAACAGATGTCGGTGTACCGATCGATGTGATCGAGCGTGAGCAAAATCGAAAAGTAATTAATCTACAAGAAAATAGGGGGTAGTCAAAATGATAAAAGAAGCAATTAAATTTTTAGTGGATTTATCAATTCAGCCAGATGAGAGATTCGTAGATATTCAGGATTCAGATGGGAACCTTCGCTCATTCGTTATAGACAGTGAAGGAAATTCAAAAGAAATCAAACCTTTAATCGAACAGGCAAAAGAACCGTTACTCATTAATACTTTGAGTGGTTTGATTGAATATATCAAATCAAACATGGAACGAACAGAATCAAGATTTTATTTGCAAGTTTATGACGAAAAAACAGTGTATTTAAAAGGCACACTAAAAGGTAACGGAGAGCGTGAAACCCTTGTAGCTGTTAATGCTATTACACCTAGATTCGAATATGGTTATTTTCTCAAGACAGAAGAATTAATCATTGCGTTTCAATCAAAATTCACTCAAACCAAAGATCGTGATTTATTGCTAAAAGTAGTAGGCACTGTCAAAGAAGAAAATGTTCGTGAAACTGGAGATAACGGAATTTCCCAAGCTGTAACGATTAAAAGTGGTGTCGCTTCAACTACTGATGTAATTGTTCCGAATCCAGTTAGATTAGCTCCATATCGTACATTTTTAGAAGTTAAACAACCAGAGAGTGACTTTATCTTTCGTATGAAAGATGGCCCAGTTGGTGCCATTTTTGAAGCTGATGGTGGAGCCTGGAGAAATCACGCTATTTCTACAGTTCGTGACTATTTAAAAGCAGAATTAGTAACAGAAATTGAAGCTGGAAGAATTACTATTATTGCTTAATAAGGACTTGTATAAAAGCAGTGGTTTCAAATAAATAGACTAGGAGTGGAGCATAGAATGAAACAACTATCACGTAAGGAAAGAAGACAATTAGCCAAACAAAATAAGGTGCCGTTTGAGCCGCAATACAATGGTAAAGGCCCTGTGAGGTATGAAGAATATTATGGTAAACCTCGTTTTGAAAAGGAGGAAAACCATAATGATTAAAATTAACAAACTTGAAATTGAAAATGTAAAACGTGTCAAAGCCGTTAAAATTGAACCTTCTTCAAGTGGCTTAACCGTTATAGGTGGAAAGAATAATCAAGGTAAAACAACTGTACTAGATACTATTGCATGGGGATTAGGTGGTAATAAGTACCGTCCTTCCCAGGCACAGCGAGATGGTAGCGTAACCCCTCCGAACTTGCATATTGTTATGTCCAATGGTCTGATCGTTGAACGTAAAGGTAAGAACTCGGATTTAAAAGTAATTGATCCTAACGGACAAAAGGGTGGACAACAGCTATTAGATAGCTTTGTAGAAGAACTCGCTATTAATCTCCCGAAATTTATGAGTAGCACGAATAAAGAAAAAGCGAACATCCTATTGCAGATCATTGGTGTGGGAAATCAATTGTTCGAACTAGAAAAACAGGAAATAGAGCTTTACAACAACCGCAGAGCAATCGGTCAAATTGCGGACCAAAAATCTAAATTTGCAAAAGAGCAGCCGTATTATCCTGATGCTCCAAAAGAACCTATATCAGCTTCAAGTTTAATACAACAGCAGCAAGCAATATTAGCACAAAATGGTGAAAACCAACGAAAACGCCAAAATCTTGCTCAGATAGAAAGCTTGCGTGCTAGTCAAGGACAAGAGATTGCGAGATTAGAAGCGCAATTGAATCAGTTAAAAGAATCCTATGCAAAAACTGGTGAAGACTTAGCTATTGCTCGAAAAGATGCACTCGATTTAATGGACGAGTCGACTGAAGCCTTAGAACAAAATATCCAACAGATTGATGAGATTAATCGTAAAGTACGAGCTAATCTTGATAAAGACAAAGCCGAAACAGATGCTAATGAATACAGACAACAATATGATCAACTAACAATTAAAGTTGAAGCCATACGTAAACAAAAAACGGAGCTGTTGTCCAATGCAGATCTACCTTTAGAAGGATTATCTGTTGATGATGGAGAGCTTATCTATAAAGGGCAAAAATGGGACAACATGAGTGGATCCGATCAACTTAAAGTTTCTACTGCGATTGTACGTAAATTGAAGCCTGAATGCGGTTTTATCCTACTAGACAAATTGGAACAAATGGATTTAGAGGTCTTACAAGAGTTTGGTAAATGGCTAGAACAAGAAGGACTGCAAGCGATTGCTACTCGAGTAAGTACAGGCGAGGAATGCTCCATCATAATCGAGGATGGGTATGTTGTTGGACAAGCTGAGATAGCGCCACAAGATCCAGTGCAACCAACTGTGATAGCTCCTACATGGAAAGCAGGTGAATTTTAATGAATATTACAAAAGGAAAAATCGCTAAGGCTCAAAAGGTCATTCTGTATGGTCCAGAGGGTATCGGTAAATCTTCTCTTGCTGCACAATTTCCTGATCCACTGTTTATCGATACAGAAGGGAGCACTGGAAATATGGATGTTGCTAGATTAGACAAACCAACTAGTTTAACGTTATTGCTCCAACAAATTGATTATGTGAAACAAAATCGTCCTTGCAAAACATTGGTAATCGATACAGTGGATTGGGGAGAACGTTTGATCATAGAATTTGTAATTAATAGAGCTGGGAAAACAAGTATTACAAATTTCGGTTATGGCGAAGGATTTATTCAGCTTGAGGAAGAGTACGGAAGATTTTTAAATAAATTATCCGATTTGATTGAAATAGGAATAAATGTTGTTTTGACCGCACACGCAAAAATCACAAAGTTTGAACAACCAGATGAAATGGGTGCTTACGACCGTTGGGAATTAAAATTAGGAAATAAAACAACAGCTAAAACAGCAGCGTTAACAAAAGAATGGGCAGATATGGTGTTATTCCTTAATTACAAAACGTACAGTGTGGCCACAGATGATAAAGGAAAGAAACATAAAGGGCAAGGTGGCGTAAGAACTATTTATGCTAATCACCATCCTGCCTGGGATGCTAAAAATCGTCATGGGTTGCCTGATGAGTTTCCAATGGATTACTCATACATTGCACATATTTTTAATAGTACGCCACTAGCGTCAAGTGCAGCAGTGCAACAAGTGCCACCTATTTCGGATCCGTTAGGAACACAAGCACAACCAGAGCAACAACCAATTCAACAAACGCAACCGGTAGTAGAAAAATCACCTGTGCAAAATGGTACACCAGTCACAAATACAGTCGAATTAAACCCAATGATACCACAGTCTTTACGTGATCTAATGGTGCAAAATAATGTTTCTGAGGAAGAAATTCAAATTGTAGTAAGTAATAAAGGATATTACCCGATGGGTACGCCAATTTTAAACTATGATCCTGGTTTTATCGATGGGGTTTTAGTAGGAGCATGGCAACAAGTATATGGCATGGTGGTTGAGTTTAGAAATAGTTTGCCATTCAATTAAAAATATTATAAACAGGAGGAACTATAGATGAGTCAAGAAATCGAAAGAGAATTAGGTTGGGATGATGAGATAGAAAAAGATGGTGGCGATTTTATACTGCTGCCAGCTGGTGATTATAACTTTACAGTAACAAAATTTGAGCGTGGCCGTTTTACTGGTAGTACTAAAATGCCTGCTTGTAACCAAGCAAAACTAGAATTGACTGTTCAGAGTCCAGAACATGGCGATGTTGTTATTTTTCATAATTTATTGCTTCACACAAAAACAGAAGGATTGCTTTCAGCCTTTTTCGCAGGAATTGGACAAAAGAAAAAAGGTGAAAGACTGCGTATGAACTGGAATACAGTCATTGGATCTAAAGGAAAATTACAATTAGAAATCAATAAATTTACAGGTAAAGATGGGACAGAAAAGACCAATAATCAAGTTAAAAAGTTCTACTCGTATGAAGAAGTATTTGGTCAGCAACATCAGCAAAACCAACAACAGACATATCAACAACAGCAACAAACACCATTTCCTACGAACAATCAGCAGGGTGGATTTGTACCAGGGAAGTTTTAGGAGGTAAATTATATGAAACTCAGAGATTACCAACAAGGTGCAAGGGAAGCTATTCAAAGTGAATGGGATAAAGGTATCAAAAGAACATTATTAGTATTACCAACTGGAACAGGTAAAACGATTGTATTCAGCAAGGTAATTGAAGATAGAGTGAAAAAGGGCGAGCGAGTTCTCGTCCTTGCCCACAGGGGCGAATTATTGGATCAGGCAGCAGATAAATTAGAAAAATCAACTGGTTTAAAATGTGCAACTGAAAAAGCAGAACAAACCTCTATAGGCAGTTGGTTTCGTGTAGTTGTAGGTAGCGTTCAAACATTGCAACGTGAAAAACGATTAAACCAATTCAGTAAAGACTTTTTTGACATGATTGTAATCGATGAAGCGCACCATTGCATTTCTGATGGATATCAAAGAGTTCTTTCTTATTTTGATGAAGCAAACGTTTTGGGCGTAACAGCTACACCAGATCGTGGAGATATGCGGAATTTAGGTACTTATTTTGAAAGTTTAGCCTTTGAATATACTTTACCTAAAGCGATTAAATCAGGTTATTTAAGCCCGATTAAGGCATTAACAATTCCGTTGACATTAGATTTGTCATCGGTTGGCCAACAGGCAGGGGATTTTAAAACAAGTGATTTAGGTAGTGCTCTTGATCCTTACCTTGAATCAATCGCTGATGAAATGTGTAAAGTGGCCAAAGATCGAAAGATTGTAGTGTTTCTTCCTTTGGTTAAGACAAGCCAAAAGTTTACAGATCTTTTAAATAAAAAAGGATTCCGTGCTGCAGAAGTCAATGGTGAATCAAAAGACCGTGCTGAGATTTTAGAAGATTTTGAGAATGATAAATACAATGTGCTTTGCAACTCGATGCTACTAACGGAAGGTTGGGATTGTCCAAGTGTCGATTGTGTAGTTGTGTTAAGACCAACAAAAGTAAGAAGCCTATATAGTCAGATGGTTGGGCGCGGTACCCGACTGTTTGAAGGTAAAACTGAATTATTGTTACTTGATTTCTTGTGGCATACAGAACGTCACGAACTTTGTCATCCGGCACATTTAATCGCTGAAAACGATGAAGTAGCTAAAGCTATGACAAAGCAAATTGAAGAAGCTGGGATTCCTCTTGATTTGGGAGTGGTAGAAAAACAAGCTGCCGAAGATGTTGTTGCTCAACGTGAAGAAGCTCTTGCTAAACAACTTACGGAGATGAAACGACGTAAACGGAACTCGTAGATCCACTGCAGTTTGAAATGAGTATCCAAGCAGAAGATCTATCTGGTTATGTACCGGCATTCGGTTGGGAAATGGGTCCACCAAGCGATAAGCAAGTAAAGACGCTAGAAAAGTTAGGAATTTTACCTGATCAAATCGATAATGCAGGTAAAGCTACTAAACTATTAGAACGCCTGGATAAGCGACGTGAGGAAGGTCTAACTACACCAAAACAAATACGATTTTTAGAACAACGTGGTTTTGAACATGTAGGAACATGGCCATTTGAAAATGCCAAGAAATTGATTGATCGAATCGCAGCGAACGGATGGAAAATGCCATCTGGAATCAACCCTAAAGAATATCGTGGGGAATAAAACTTAGAAGGTGAAAATATGAAAAATACTCTTGGTGATTTGAACAATCATTTATTCGCGCAACTTGAACGGTTAAGTGATGAGGATATAAAAGGCGAGGCATTAGTTGAAGAAATCGAGCGTGCTAAATCTATTACAAGTATTGCAAATCAAATCATTTCAAACGGATCATTAGTGTTGCAAGCCCAAAGATTCCACACGGAATACAAATCAAAAGACCTCCGAAAGCCTAAAATGTTGGAGGGATAATATGAGGCTTTTTACTAAAATTCAGCACGATTACCTTAGCAGTATTGTTGAGGGTAGAACAACAGATGAAATTACCAAAATGATAAACGATAAATTCAGCTTGTCTATTACAGCTAGGCAAATTCAAATTTACAAAAAGAACCACGGTCTTAAAAGTAACGTTTCTACTAGATTTGAAAAAGGTCACATTCCTGCAAACAAAGGTGTAAATGGTGTTTATAACGTAGGCGGTAATCAAACGTCTTTTAAGCCAGGACAAATATCTCATAATTATAAGGCAATTGGTTATGAACGAATAGATCGTGATGGTTACACACTAATTAAAGTGTCTGATGAAGGACCTTGGCACAAGCGATGGAAACACAAGCACAAAGTGTTATGGGAAAAGGAAAACGGACCTATACCGTCTGGACATGCTTTGATATTTGCAGATTCGAATAGGCAAAACTTTGATTTGAATAATTTAATCCTTGTTTCAAAAAAACAACTAATGATTTTAAACAAAAAACATTTAATCCAAAATGACGCTGATTTAACTAGGACAGGCGTAATTGTGGCGAATCTTTATCAAAAGATATATGAGGTGAAGAAAAATGTCTAAATCAAAATTCATCGAAGATCAAGATCGTTCAGATTATATAAAACGTCTCCGAGAATTCATGCAAACAGTGAATCCGAAACAAGCAGAAGCAGTACTTGAAAAGTTAAGACAACAATATTTAGCAGCACGATCAGGTGGTGTTACAGATGGATTGGACGAAAGCAACCATTAAGCAATTAAAAACCATTATTCAATCTGATTTCGAGTGTCCCAAACATTTGCTTTATGGGGCATTCGAGGAAGTAATCAAGCGTGACGGATATAAGCATTATATAAATTCCGCGTTAATAAATCGTTTCGGAACGTTAACTGATGCAGAGCAACAAACCAAAATGACTCGTGATGAACTTAAATGGCACTTATATGAAAGAGTATTTCAGATTATTGAAAAATATAAACAAGGCCATCCCATTCTAGCGTTATGGAACAAGGACATTCAGTTCACTCTTCGGGATTTAGCTAGGACACATAGAGCGCAAATGAGAACGGCTGACGTGATTGAACTCGATAAAGATGAAGTGTGGATGTTACCAGTTGCCCATCATAACACTGAAAAAACGGCTTTAGATCGTGTTTATATAGACTACTTGTTTAGCAGAATGACAGATTCGGAGAAAAAATTAATCATTATGAAAAGTGAAGGTTATGAATGGAAAGAGATGTCACAAAAATTAGGGATGTCTATAGGTGGTCTGCAAAAACGATTAGCAAAATGTGTGAAAAGAATGAATGAGGAAATGGAAGGAGCTTAAATGATGAATTTAAATAAATTGTTTGAAACTCAAAAAATATTAGATGATCACATTGAAAAGGAGCATCCAAGACAAGAGGATGAGGATAGGCTTTCTAAAAAGATTCTTGCTTTACAAGTTGAGCTTGGCGAATGTGCGAATGAGTGGAGATGGTTTAAGTTTTGGAGCAAAGACCAGGAGCCTAGAACTAATATAGTTCATAAAGATTCGCACGGACAATGTGCTCCAGTTACAACAAACCCACTACTTGAAGAATATGTGGACTGTCTCCATTTTATTCTAAGTATTGGTTTGGAAAAGGAATGGACACATATTATTATTGACCTTTATTTGAAGGCTGACGATATTACAAATCAATTTCTATTGTTGTTCAGTAAAATTGGCGATTTTGCAATTTACAAAACGAAAGGGAATTATTATCAAATTATCGAGCTATTTAAAGGTTTAGGTGAAATGCTCGGATTCACTTGGGAACAGATCGAAGAAGCTTACATGAAAAAGAATGAAATCAATCACGAACGTCAGGACAACGGATACTAATGAGTAGAAGAGTCGTCGAAACGGCACATGTCAATAGGGATTGTGAAAGGCTATTAGTGGTCACTGTATACGAGGAAGGTTTGTGTAAGTGTAACGTAAAGAAAATGGATCGTTTAAGTAAAATGCATGGGGTGCTTTATAAATGCTCAAATGGTTATGAATACAAATAGGGAGCTGACTTTCTGTGGAGGATACGGACTATGTAGCACTCAAAGAAAAACTAGATGAGATAACCATCCGTAACAAACGGTTAGAAAAAGATAATCGCAACATGATTAAGTCCATTAGGCATTATAAACGTGTGATTCGAGGATATAAACAAAAGTTAGAGCTTAAAGAAAAACAAGATAAACAACATTATCGAAATGGGCAGAAACGTGGTAAGACAAGAAACGGATAAAAGAGGTGGAATCATGGGGTATATGTATTTTCAAAACTTTCAACCACCTAAGAAAAACATAGAGGATTTAAGGGACGAATTGTTGGTACTGATTGATCTGACGTTAGATCTACACTTTAAACATGGATTGGATTCAAAAGATTGGTTTGACGATTTAACAGATGAGTTAATTGAGTTGAATGAGTTGATCGTGGATGGTAATAGGGCGAAGTAAGGTGATTAAGTGAAACGTAAAAGCAAATTTCTCAAAGAAAAACCATCTGGATCATTACCGAAAAGAGCACCTAATCTATACCTTAAACGTTTATTTGCTAGGTATCAGAAATTGAAAGGTTAATTCTTAGTTCGAACAAAGTTGACGTAGATGGTGGTTATCCAATTCGTAAGGTAACGGGTGGTCCTGGTAAAAACAATATCGATTGGTTACTTACAATGACTTCCTATTGGATTGGTCACAGATTTTGTCAATCTTGACGGAAAATCTGACATAAGGAGGTTGTATATGAGTCCAATAAAACCTTATTCTGACGAAGAATACAAAGAAGCTAAACACCAAGGTTTAGACTTAGATGATTGGGATGACTATGTAAAGTATTTCGGATTAGGTGAAGAAGTTGAATACGATTAACGTCGCATTTCGAACCAAATTTGAAGAAGAAAACGATATACCTTAGGTCACCAGAGCAACCGTTACTAAAGCTGAGCCGCACATAGCGGCTAAATGACCAACAACATCTGCTAAAGACTCATACAGGAAATTATTTTTCATATCAACCACCACCCGATTCATTTTTGCTTTAAAAAGTAATTGTAATGTTATCAACAATACAAGTAACGTTGCTATGGCTCCTAAGCCTACTGGCCACCTAAAGGTATATCAAAATATATTATATATCACTTACTGATTGATTCAAATAGGAAATTATCAAGTCGCAAAAGGAAGTTGGTGAATCGTTTGGAAAATAAATTAAATTTAATCACTTTATTAGAATATAATTGAGCCATCATTTTTAGATTACCAGGAATGGCTCAACGTGGGCATGGCGTTAAAAAAAGAAGGCTATACAGCTAGTGATTGGGATAGTTGGAGTTCTCGGGATGGAGCAAGATATCATCCCGGGGAATGCTTTAAAAAATGGACCACTTTTGAAGGTAGTGGGATTACAGGTGCAACTATTACACAAATGGCCAAAGACAATGGTTGGCAATCAAAATCATCACATAATGAGGATTCGCACGAGCTTGATTGGGACGATGAAATTAATAAGGATGATGATTACAAGATTATTGATAAAAATTGGGTAGAAGGTAAGGAAATACATGAACCGGCCAATTGGAATCCAGTACGTGAAATCACTCGCTATTTAGAAACGCTTTTCCAATCAACTGAAAATGTTGGATATGTGACGGCGACATATGAAGTTATCGATGAAAAAACAGGAGAAATCATTTATAAACCTACATCAGGGGCATTTGATCGTACTTCAGGTCAATTAATCGAAGCATTAAATAAATGTGAAGGTGATATTGGGGCAGTATTAGGCGACTACAAAGAAGAAGCTGGAGCATGGATACGGTTTAATCCACTAGATGGTAAAGGCGTAAAAAACGAAAACGTATCTGATTACAGATATGCCTTAGTCGAATCTGACAACATGGAAATTGAAAAACAGAACGCTATTATGCGTGAATTGGAATTACCCATTGCCATTATGGTGCACAGTGGGAAAAGAAGTGTCCATTCCATTGTACGAGTAGATGCAGCTAATTATGACGAGATCCCGAAAACGCGTGGATTACTTATATAACGTATGTAAGAAAAATGGATTAAACATTGATAACCAAAATAGGAATCCATCTCGATTAAGTCGTTTGCCTGGTATTGTCCGGAATGGAAAAAAGCAATTCATTATCGATACAAATATCGGAAAGTCAGATTGGGATGAATGGCATGAGTGGATTGAAGACTTAAACGATGACTTGCCGGATCCTGAGAGTTTAACTGATTATTGGGACCATATGCCGGAAAACTCGCGCCACCATTGATCGAAGGGGTATTAAGGCAAGGCCATAAGATGTTAATGGCAGGTCCATCAAAGGCTGGTAAGTCATTTGCATTGATTGAGCTCTCTATCGGAATTGCTGAAGGTAGGCAGTGGCTTGGTTGGAATTGTACAAAAGGAAAAGTCCTTTATGTAAACCTTGAATTGGATAGAGCAAGTGCGCTTCATCGATTCAAAGATGTTTATCAAGCTTTAGGTTATCCACCATCACATATTGATAATATCGATATTTGGAACTTGCGTGGTAAGTCAGTGCCAATGGATAAATTAGCGCCTAAATTAATTAGAAGAGCTCAAAAGAAAAACTACATTGCTGTCATCATTGACCCTATTTATAAAGTTCTTACTGGTGATGAAAACAGTGCAGATCAGATGGCTCATTTTACTAACCAATTTGACAAGATCGCTACTGAATTAGGTTCCAGTGTTATCTACTGTCACCATCATTCTAAAGGGACACAAGGAAACAAAAAATCAATGGACCGTGCATCAGGTTCCGGTGTATTCGCTCGTGATCCGGATGCGTTAATTGACTTAGTAGAACTTGATTTAACAGATGCATTAATCAAGCAACAAGAAGATGCAATAGCGACAAACATTTACGCAAATGCGATTAAACAAGTTAACTATGATTACTTTGACGAACATGTAGGTTTAGATGATCAACAAAGCGTGTCCCAAATGAATACTCATGCCAAACGTATATTAACTCCTGATTATTTACAACAGGTAGAGTCAGAGATTACAAGGGCAGTTAAAGTTGTTCATATCCGTTCAGCGTGGCGTGTTGAGGGTACTTTACGGGAGTATCCAAAGTTTGAACCGGTGAATATGTGGTTCCAGTATCCAATTCATAAAGTAGATGATACAGGCGTCTTAAAAGACATTAAACCAGAAGGCGACACACCACCTTGGAAGAAGAATTTTAATAATAAGAAATCACCCCAAGAAGCTAAAAAAGAACGCATCGAAGCTCTGGAAACTGCATTCGAGGCATGCGGAATTGATGAAAAAATAACAGTAAAAGCAGTCGCTGAATACATGGGCATATCAGAAAAAACTGTCCGAAATCGCATAAAAGAGCATGGGGGCTTCTGGATAGCAGAAGGAGAGATTGGAAGGAAGTAAGGGAAATTCTCGAACGTTTTCCCTTTCCCTTGCTAGGGAAAAACTCGAAGGGAAACAGTTTCCCTCACAAGGAAATTCTCGAACACTTTCCCTACTTTCCCTACGAGGGAAAAACTCGGTGATTTTCGAGAATTTCCGAGGGAAGGAAAACCCTATACTACGTATAGGTAATTTCCCTCTTCCCTGACGGTCACAGGAGGAAGTAGTCGTGCTTAGTGCTGCGCGACGACATACTCCCTCTTACCGTGACTAAAGAAAAATTTCTAAAAAATTAAACGTAACGATTACGATTTAAGAAAGAGGTTAGGCAAATGAATATTTTTGAAAATATAGCTTTTACTACAGAGGAAATAAAAAAGTGGGCGATCGATAGAAATTTACACGAAGCAGATCCCAATAAACAAGTTTTGAAGTTAGGCGAAGAATTTGGGGAGCTATGTCAAGCAATGGTCAAGAATAAACCAAAGCAAGTAATAGATTCCATTGGAGATATGTATGTAGTGTTAACGATTTTATCTATGCAGCTAAATGTCGATATCGAATTTTGTGTTCAAGTGGCTTACGACGAAATAAAGGATCGTAAAGGAAAGATGGTAAAAGGTGTATTTGTGAAAGAAGCTGATTTGTAATGAGTACCGAATTCTTTATGCCGATGAAAAATGTTCCAACCGTCACGCATCAACAAAAACAAGTTCATGTAGTAAATGGAAAACCTATATTTTATGAACCAGCAGAACTAAAGGCAGCACGTTCAAAATTAATGGCACATCTTGGCCAACATGTTCCTGAAAAGAAATACATGAGCTCCGTTCGACTGATGGTAAAGTGGTGTTTTCCGATCACTGGTAAGCATACGGACGGTGAATATAAATATACAAAGCCTGATACGGATAATTTGCAAAAGTTATTAAAGGATTGCATGTCTGATTGTGGATACTGGAAAGATGATGCACTTGTTGTTTCTGAAATCGTTGAAAAGTTTTGGGCCAATACCCCAGGCATTTATATAAAAATCGAGGCGATTTGATGGACTATCAAAAATTTTTTAGTGAAGTTGTTGACTGGATCAACCAAATCAATCAAATGGCAATGAAGTATGGAATGAATAGTGATGCTTTTTGGGACTGGGTTACGTCTTCAACAGGAGAAATCTGTAACAGATATAACAATAACCCATTGGTAGTCAAACAAATGGTCATGTTGTATGAATGGCTTGAAGAAGTTTATGCGAAAGGATTAGAAAAATGACTAAAGATGAAAGAGAATCAATCATTGCTGGTTCACTTTTTGAAGGTGTGAATCGATCTGTGTTTGAAAAATATACAGATGAACAGCTGATGAAGGAAATGAGTTCATTGTATGAGAATGACGGAGGCACTTTATGATCGAGACAGTACCAGTTAAAAGTTTAGTAGATTCCGTTGAATATCAAAAGGATTTTTATAAATTAGAGTTATTGAACATGGGCTATTTTAAAACTCCTGATAATAAGTAACTTTATGAATTGTCTTTAGAAGAACTTGAAAGGATTTATTTAAATATAAAAAGCAGATCGTTTAAAACATCAAAGTAGCAAATTTTGAAAGGGGATATAAAAGTGGGCATCCTTTATGAAAAAGTCATGGAACACAAAAGAAGACTTGCATTAAGGGATTTAAACAACATGAATATTCAACTTTCACAATCTGGTGCACCAGTCGAAGAACTTGAATTTGATGAACTAATGTACGAATGGAGATTAGCTGCTTTTAAGATGATCGATGTGGATAGTGATCAGAATAATTGGTTTTGAAAGAAGGTGTTTTGTATTGTGCTTAACAAATGAGCATATAAAAACTGCTGAAAGTAACGGAATTCTTTTAAATACCTTAAAAACAAGGGTGCATGTTAATGGATGGGATATAGAAGAAGCAATTACAACGAAGCCATTAAAAGCATATGAACGAAAAGGATATAAGTATTTCACGAAGGAACAGTTAGAAATTGCTAATAAAAATGGAATTTCATATAAAACCCTTTGAAATAGACGGGCAAAAGGAAAAATGCCAATCGAACAAGCAATGATTAAACAAAAATGGACGAGATGAAACAAAGTGAAGGAGAGACCCATGGTTAAATTACTAGAAAGAGAAGAATTAACCTTCTACAAATCCCAGCTAGAACACGCAAAGGATCAGGGCGCCAATTATATTGCAGTCGAGTAGACTTCTTGGAATCTGTGTTAAAGGATCTTGATCCGATTGTGAAGGGAGGCGAGATCATGAATGTTGAAAATGGTGTCTATGAAACTACAAAGTTAATCAGTGAATGGAGAGAAGGTCAAGAGGGGGCTAAGCTTTGAAACTAGATGAGAAACAGCTAGAAGTCATATCTATGGTTGCGGCACAAGAAGCCTTAAAACATCTAGAAAAGGAAAAGCAAAAACAGGAAAAGCAGAAGCATGATCGTCGTCTTAGAAACATCAAATTGCTTTTGAGAAACTACAGGTCTTTTGCTGCACATTGTCTGGATATAAAGTTGGAAGTGGTAGAGCTAGATGAAAAGCTAAAACTAGATGAGATTGATACAGATGAGTTTGCGATCGCAAGCATCAAAAGATCAAAAGAGCGAACTTTAGCAATGGTTAAGTTTATTAACAAAACGTTAGAAGTTTATAAGACTATCTGTGAAAAGTCAGAAGATCCAGAAAGCAAAAGACGTTATGCAGTCGTGTACGGAATGTACATTTCTGATAACAAAAAGACTGCAACAGACTTAGCATATGGGCACTCCGTGCATAATAGGACAATCTACAAGGATATCGATAAAGCCTGTGAAACCTTGGCAGTGTTGATGTTTCGGGTCGACGGTATTAAGTTTAGGTGAGGGCAATAATTGGGCAGTTTACAAGCAATATAAACGTGTTAAGATGATAGTATGAAAAAATTATAGATAAAAGATTAATGAGATAGACGAAGAAACATTGGGATACGGAAATATCCTAATACCCTTTTCATTTGTCTCTCAGATAAGACTTTTGTTTTGCAGTCCGTTAACAGTCGGTCAACTGTACACCATTGAGGCGGTGCGTTATGCATCGTCTTTTTATTTATGTTAAGAAGGTGAAGGATGATGGTTAATAAACCATTGAAGCCTTGTAATAAATTTGGATGCAATCATCTGACGAGAGAGCAGTACTGTCAAGAGCATAAACATAAGAGCATTGAACAGAAGAAAGAACGCAATAGATACTATGATAAGTACAAGAGAGATAAGAAGTCAGATAGTTTCTATCGAAGTCGTGAGTGGGATGTAGTAAGGCGTGCATCTTTGAGTAGAGATAAAGGCTTATGTGTTCATTGCTTGAGAGAGAAGAAGATCACGCATGCTAACGTTGTGGATCATATCATTCCAGTTAAAGAAGATTGGTCGTTACGTTTAACGCTAAGTAATACTCAATGCCTGTGTCACTCTCATCATAATCAGAAGAGTACAGAGGATGAAAGAAAATATAAAGGGTAGGGGCCCATCGAAAACCCTGTTTTGAACCTCTGGGGACCGAGTGGGGACCTTCGCGTGAATTTTTTTCCCAAAATCAGAATTTTTAGGAGGTGATTTCATGGCAGGCAGACCATCGAAACCTGTTCAACTGATAAAACTAGAAGGAAAAAGCCATCGGACAAAAGCAGAATTAGAGCACAGAGAAAAAATGGAGAAGGCACTTTACACAGGTATGGATTTTAAAGAGTCTCCTGCTGTGAAGTTAGATCCTGTTGCCCATAAAGAATTTTTACGCTTAAAAAAACTATACAAACAAATTGAATATGTAGATGGCTTGGATGAACAGATCATTAACCGATACTGTAAATTAGTAAGCCAGGAACAATCGATACAAGAAATGATTAGCGATGCAGAGAGCAATGAAACAAAATTAGAACTGTTCAAAGAAATTAATAAAACAAGAGACATGTTACTTAAACTAGAAGATCAACTTTTTCTCAATCCTACAGCCAGGGTAAAGTCCATTCCAAAAACGCCTTCTGATGATAAAAAAGAATCTCCAATGGCAGAGTTTCTGAAGAGACGTGGTAACGGTGGCTATGGTAGTAAGAGCAAGGCATTGGAAGTTGTTGAATTTATCCCAATGTTAAAACTCGTGGATGATTTTTATGGACAACCATTTACTCTAATGGATTGGCAGTATGAAACACTTTGGGACGTTTATGGAACTGTAAACGATGAAGGTTATAGGCAATATCGATACGCCTATTTGGAGATTCCAAAGAAAAATGCAAAGACGACTCTTATTGCAGGCTTATCAGTCTATCATCTCACTTGCGACCCACCGCAAGGTCAAATCTATTGTTGTGCTGCTGACCGTCAACAAGCTGGTCTAGTTTATAAAGCTGCGGTGGCCATGATTGACCAAGATGAGGAACTTGGAAAAATATTAAAAGTTACTGATTCACGCAAAGAAATATTAAACATCGAAACTGGGACTATTTTGAAAGTCTTGTCTGCTGAAGCTTTTACAAAACACGGAATTAACCCGACAGTTGTTATCTTCGATGAGCTACATGCCCAACCAAACCGAAACTTGTGGGATGTTATGACGTTTGGAGCTGGTGCCGCACGTAAAGAACCTTTATGGTGGGTAATTACAACGGCTGGTGACGACCCTGATAGAAACTCTATCGGATGGGAAATTCATGAACAAGCTGTAAAAATTCGCGATGGTGAACTTATTGATCCGACTTGGTATGTTAAGATTTTCGGGGCATCTGAGGAAGATGATATTTTTGACGAGGCTACTTGGTACAAAACGAACCCATCTTTAGGTCAAACTATTAGCATTGAATCAGTTAGGCAAGAGGCGTTGGCTGCTCGCAATAGTGAAGCATCTGAGCGCCTTTTTCGTTGGCTAAGACTTAATCAATGGATATCTTTAAAACGCATAGGATGGCAACCTCTGACACTGTGGGACCAAACAAATGCTAAATGGGATTTATCGGAGTTAGTCGGAAAGAAATGTTATCCAGGGCTTGACCTTTCAGTACTACAGACATAACGGCGGCTTGTTACCTTTTCCCTCCACAAGAAGGAATCACAGAATGGCGGGCAGTATTTGATGCTTGGATTCCAGAAGATAACATGAAAGAACGGGTAAATCGTGACGGTGTACCATATGACAAATGGGTAAATCAAAAATACCTTCATGCGACTCCAGGTAATGTAGTTGATTATGATTTTGTTGAGGCGCGTATTCTTGCCGCGGATAAACAATATGATATTCAGACGCTTGGAACTGACCCATGGAATAGTAGAATGCTTACTCAACGATTGATGAGAGCCGGTGTAAACGTAGTTGAAATACCACAAACGATGGCACATATGAGCCCATCGATGAAAACTATTGAGCGCCTTATGAAAGCAGGATATCTAACCCATGAAAACAATCCTCTTGCTCGTTGGTGCTGGGGAAATGTTGTTGTAGCCGTTGATGGAAATGAAAACATTAAACCAATGAAAAATAAATCAAAAGATCGTATTGACGTTACAGTATCATTGATAAATGCCATGGCAACAGCCATGCTTTTTGAAAATGTTGACATAAATCTTACAGAAGCTACTGAAGAGTTTTTGAAGATGATGAATTGGTAAAAAGGAGGTGAGAACATGAAACTATTCGACAGTATTAAACGACTGTTCAAAAACGAATCCGTTGAAATGAATAACCCAGCCTTATTGCAATGGTTAGGGATCGATAGTGATACACCTGGTGACAAATTATCAGAAGCTACTTATTTTGCTTGTATGAAAATACTAGCTGAAAGCTTAGGTAAGTTGCCTTTAAAAATGTATAAAAATACTGACAAAGGGATTATCAAAAGTGATAAGTCTGACATGTATAACGTGTTGAAATTACGTCCTAATCCATACACAACGAGTACAGTGTTTTGGTCCACGGTTGAAATGAACCGCAACCATTATGGAAATGCCTATGTATGGTGCCGTTTCAAAGGTCCACAATTACAAGACCTGTGGATTATGCCTAGTAAAGATGTTTCTATCGTGTTAGATGATGCTGGAATTTTAGGTACTAAGGGGAAAATCTGGTATCAATACAACGACAGTAAAACAGGCAAACAGTACACATTTAATAGTGATGAGGTTATGCACTTTAAAACGTCTACCACTTTCGATGGCATTAGCGGTATGCCGATTAGGGATATTCTAAAGCATACGGTTGAAGGCAGTCTTGAAAGCCAAAAGTTTATGAATAACCTTTATAAAACTGGGCTCACCGGTAAGGCAGTGCTTGAGTACACTGGTGACTTAGATCAAACAGCTAAAACAAGGTTAGTCAAAGGGTTTGAAGACTTCGCTAGTGGTTCCAAAAATGCTGGTAAGATCATTCCAGTACCATTAGGGATGAAGTTGGTTCCGTTGGACATTAAGTTGACAGACTCCCAATTTTTCGAGCTTCGTAAGTATTCGGCTTTGCAGATTGCGGCAGCATTCGGGATTAAACCAACTCATATTAACGACTATGAAAAGAGTTCATATGCTAGTTCAGAATCGCAAAACTTGGCTTTTTATACTGATACTTTATTATTCATAGTCAAGCAGTATGAAGAGGAATTAACTTGGAAAATATTATCTAAAAGTATGATAGAAGAAAACTACTTTTTCAAATTCAATGTTGGTGTCATTTTAAGAGCTGATATGAAAACTCAAATGGATTCGTTGGCCGTAGCTGTACAAAATGGTATTTATACACCTAACGAGGCGCGCGATTACTTGGATATGCCTATGGATGAAAATGGAGGGTCACTGATGGCAAACGGAAATTACATTCCTTTGTCGATGCTAGGTGCTAACTATGGAGTGAAAGGGGGTGAGAATTAGTGCCGAAATTTTGGAACTTCATCAAAAATGAAGCTACTGAAACACAACCGGAAAGCGTTGAATTACGCATTGAAGGCGACATTGTAGATGATGGTGACGTTTGGATTTACGAATGGTTCGGTGAACCTGCAACTGCACCTAATGCATTTAGAAATGAATTGAATGAATTTAAAGGTAAGGATTTAACTGTATGGATTTCCAGCTATGGTGGTAGTGTTTTCGCTGGTGCTTCTATTTTTAATGCGCTAAAAGAACATAAAGGTAAAGTAACCGTAAAGATAGACGACAAAGCAATGTCAGCTGCTAGTGTAATCGCAATGGCGGGTGATGAAATACTAATAAGCCCAACAGCTGTCCTCATGATTCATAACCCCATGACGGGCGGTTACGGTGATATGCACGACTTGCGAAAGGTTGCAGATGTACTTGATACAGTTAAAGAATCAATTATTAATGCATATGTAGGTAAGACCGGAAAATCAAAAGAGGAAATTTCCACTATGATGGATTCCGAAACATGGATGAGTGCTAATAAAGCTGTAGAAAATGGCTTTGCAGATGGTGTCCTTTATCAAGATAACGAAGAAGATGCGCCAAATATCCAAAACTTTTCGTTTAATCGGTTATCAATTGTTAATAGTGCTAATAAGTCAATTAATCACGCTATTAAGTTATTTGATAAGCCAAAAGACGAAGAACAACCCAAAGAACAACTCGATAATGAAGTTGAAAAACAAAAATTACTAATGGAATTAGATTTAATCTAGTTCTTTTTTTATTACCTAAATTTAAAGGAGGATTTATACATGAATAAGGAACTGAGAGAACTATTAGAACAAATCAGCAACAAAAAAGCAGAAGCAAAACAATTTTTAGCAGAAAACAAAATCGAGGAAGCAAAAGCAGCTCGTGATGAAGCTCAAACTTTACAAAATAAATTTGATATCGCTAAGGATTTATACGATCAAGAAAAAGAAGAAGTCGAAAACAAGGAAGTTGAAAAACCAAAAGCAAAAGACGAAGTTAAAAACTTCATTAACGCTGTTCGTACTAAATTTAAAAACGCTATGTCAGAAGGATCTAACGCTGATGGTGGTTATACTGTTCCACAAGATATTCAAACTGCTATTAATGAGCTTCGAGAAAGCAAAGATGCTTTACAAACTTTAATTACTGTTGAATCAGTATCTACTTTAAGTGGTAGCCGTGTGTTTAAAGCTCGTTCTCAACAAACGGGATTTGCTGAAGTGTCTGAAGGTGGAAAAATTACAGAAAAAGCCACTCCGAAATTCACTCAATTACCATACAGTGTTAAAAAATACGCAGGTTTCTTCGCGTTAACAAATGAACTACTAAAAGATAGCGATGCAGCTATTCGTAAAACTTTAATTCGTTGGATTGGTGATGAATCTCGTGTAACTCGTAACAAACTTATTCTTGCTGAGTTAGCTAAAAAAGCAAAAACAGCTATTGCGAAAGTGGACGATATTAAAGATACTCTGAATGTATCTTTAGATCCTGCTTTCCGTTATACAGCTTCTATTGTTACGAACCAAGATGGTTTCAACTGGTTGGATAAGCAAAAAGATAGTGATGGAAACTATTTACTACAACCATCTGTTATAGCTCCTACTGGAAAACAGTTATTTGGAGTACCAGTAGTAATGGTATCTAACAAAGACCTTCCGTCCGACAAAACAGCAGGAACTAAAGCGCCATTTATCATCGGAGACTTAAAAGAGGCTGTTGTACTATTTGATCGTCAAACAACCGAAATTATGGCTTCTGATTCGGCTATGGATGCATTTGAAACGGATCGTACTCTATTCCGTGCTATCGAGCGTGAACAAGTTGTTACTCGTGATGCTGAAGCGTTCGTTTATGGACAAGTAACAATCGCATAAGGAGTGGTATCATGAAGGTTAAAGCGTTAATTGATTGCATTGGGCTAGGATATAACCTCAAAACCGATGAAACAGCCGAATTAAACAAAGATTTGGCTGAAAAACTCATCAATTTCGGTTATGTCGAGCCAGTAAAAACGACAAGAAAACCTAAGGAGTGATCCTTATGTTAGAAGAAGTAAAGGATTATTTGCGAATTGATGGGACTGATGAAGATTCTTTTATTATGTCCCTCATTTCTGCTGCCAAGCAATACATCAAGGGTGGAACTGGATGTATTGTGGATGAAAATAACGATTTGCATAAGTTGGCTGTTAATCTATTAGCGACACATTGGTATGAAAACCGTGAAGCGGTTGGAAAGACCGATGCATTAGCTTTTAGTTTGCAGTCTATTTTTATGCAAATGACTTATGGAAGTGATTCCATATGAATCCAGCAAGGTTTAAACACCGTATTGAAATTCAAGAAGAAAAAACAGTCCGTAATCCTGTTACAAAGTTGAATGAAAAACAATTGATAACCTTCTACAAATGCTGGGCTGAAATTGATCAGCGTGATAGGGTTACGGGCGGTGCTCCTATATTTAGGGAGTTTTACCAAGCTTCTGTTGAGCGAAATGAAATATTATTAACTTTTAATATTCGCTTTAAAGAGGGTGTAACAACAAACATGCGAGTTTTATTTAATAATAAAACTTATAACGTTGCACAAGTTAGACCTGACCTACAAGAAAAAAGGACTACTTCTATTTTGTGTAAAGAGGTGGTTTAATGTCAGCTTCATTGGAAGTTAACGGTATGGAAGAGATTCAACGAAGGTTGATGCAGCTAGGAAACGATAAGAAAATTGTTGAAAACAAGGCTGTTCGTGAAGGTGCTCAACATCTTTTAGAAAAGATGAAAGAAGAAGTCCCTGTTTCTAATATTAACCATACTCATATTCGCGATGATTTAAAAATAACAGGCGTGAAAAGAGCGAGCGGTGTTCCTGTTGTCGAAGTAGGACCTGGCAAAAAGACAGCTTGGAGAGCTAGGTTCTTAGAGTTTGGTACCGTTAAAATGAGCCCGAATCCATTCATTTCAAGGTCTGTTAAATTATCTAAAGAAGATGTGAAAGCTGCCATAAAAAGTGAATTGAGAAGGGGGCTTGGGCTATGATTGATATGGAGGTCCCGGTAATCTCAGCTCTCGAAAGTATTCCAGGAATGTCCGAAAAGATTTTTAGATGGTGGGTTCCTGACGAATACGCAAATGATTACCCTTATATTCGAGTGTCTGAGTTGGATAACACGGACAATGATTATGCGGATAATAAAGCTAGAACGAGCGATATTGATATGCAAGTAGATATGTGGACAATGGGAGACCCTTCCACATTACAGAATGACATAGATCAAATTATGAAGTCACTATCGTTCAAACGAACAACGGTGGCTTCTTTTCGTGAGGAAAACACGGACGCTATTCGAAAATCACTCAGATACACAACAAAAGTTAAATTAGAGGAGGAATAAGAATATGGCAATTGTAGGTGTAAGAAAAGTAGTATATGCAGAATTAATGACTGATCCAATGGATGGACCAGCGACTTACGGAACAGTGAAACCTTTTTCAAAGGCAATTACATTAAACGTTCAAACGGCAACGAATACGGCAACTAACTATGCTGATAACCGTCCTGTATCCGTTGTTACACAATTAGGCGAAACAACCGTTTCTCTAACAACAGATGAAATTTCACAAGAAGTTTTAGCCGATATTCTCGGTCAAGAATTGAAAAAAGGTGTAATTGCCTACAAGCAAACAGGGAAACCTAAGTACATCGCGCTCGGTTTTATTGGTGATACTGATCAAGACACAGAGCAATATGTATGGTTAACGAAGGGTAAATTTAATATCCCGACAAGCAATTACAATACGAAAACAGATTCGCCTCAGTTCCAAAATCCAGAGATCAGTGGAACATTCGTGGGCCGTGATTCTGATGAAGTATTTAAAATCGTAGCAGATACAGGGAATGTAGATTTTTCGACATACAAATCAACATTCTTCACTGATGTATTTGATCCAGCCGATTTAACACCTTAATTATTGATGAGGACTCTCTTTTGAGTCCTCTTTTTGTTTGCTTAGAAAAGGAAAAAATAGGGGGAATTACATTGGAAATCACATTAAGAATTAAAGGTGAATTTAAGACGTTTACACAAGAATTTGTACCTTTAAAAATATATCGAAAAGCATTGGAAACCGAAAAAAAACTCCAAGCTAAAAAAGTAGATGAAGAGAAAGTATTTGATGATCGTTTGAATTTAATCGTGGAAATATTTGATAAACAATTTACCAAAGATGAGCTGGAAAACGGACTGAATGCGATTAATCATGCTGAAGTTATGTTCAACATCATCGGAGTGGGAGTTTTGGGATACCGAAAAATAGATGACCAAGAGGCTATGGTGGGAAAGCTTCTGGAGGGACTAAAAGAAAACACGTCACAATTGATGAACAAATCGAACGAGTAAAAGATATTTATTTAACTCTTATGGATAAAAAAAATTGGACTCCTGCTCAGATTGATGAAATTGACGTGCATTATTATTTTGAATTGCTTGGCTATCAAGCTGAAATGAGCAAGCCTGGTGCACGTATCAAACAAGCAAAACGGCAAGGTAACTTAACACCTATTAACCATGTGTTTTAAAGTGAGGTGAGAATATGGCTGAAGATTTAGGTAGTTTGATAGTTCGAGTCGGATTGGATGGATCTGACTTTGACAGAGGGATAACAAACCTAAACTCAAGAATGAAACTGGCACAGAGTGAGTTGAAAGCTTCTCAATCATCATTTAACAATTTTGGAAACTCGATTGATGGTCTGAGATCCAAGCAAGAAGGACTAACTAGGATTTATGATCTGCAAGGCGAAAGAGTTAAACAGTTAAGACAACGCTATGATGAAATGGTTAGGACGCAAGGGGAAAACTCGGATGCGGCATTAAGAGCAGGAAGGACTCTCAATAGTTCAATTGCTTACTATAATCGTTTAGGGCAAGAAGTTGAATCGGTACAAGGAGAGATCAGAGACCTTTCAACGCAACTTGATAGACAAAACTCTGTATGGGGTAGATCTGAGAGCGCTTTGAATACCTTTTCTGATCGTGCTCGACAAGTCGGGCAGAGCATGAAGGATGTTGGTCAAAACTTAACCATGAAAGTTACAACACCATTGCTTGCGATGGGTGGTGCAGCATTTAAGGCGGCAGTTGATTTTGAATCGGCTTTCGCTGGTGTAAAAAAGACTGTGAATACGAGTGAAGAAGGATTTAAAAAGTTAGAAAATGGTATTCGTGATATGGCAAAGGAATTGCCGGCTAGTGCATCTGATATTGCTGCAGTAGCAGAAAGTGCAGGACAGTTAGGAATAGCTGAGGATAAGATATTATCGTTTTCTCGTACCGTTATTGATCTAGGCGAATCAACCAACCTAACGCGAGAACAAGCTGCTACAGAGTTTGCTCGTTTTGCTAATATCGTTGGAATGAGCCAAGATAACTTTGATCGTTTAGGGAGTTCTATTGTTGGCCTGGGTAAAGGATGTTGCCCGGTTATCGAGAAATCGGTAGCATAAAACATCAATCAAAATCGGTGAAGCCTAAGTTAAATTAATTAATTTAATATGGTAATACCGAGGTAAACAGGAATATCACCTGTCACCGTAACGCATAGGGATTGAGCGTTAAGAGAGCAAAAATATCCCCACGAGTGATTGACACCTGACCATTAATTTGAAGGTGAAAATGTATGCTGAACTTATAGGAAACTATAAGAAGTAGAGGATAAAAAGCCTTTACGATAACAAATGAACACTATGGCCACGACTGAATCTGAAATCATGTCAATGGGAATGCGTCTAGCTGCACAAGGTAAACAAGTAGGAATGACAGAAGCGCAGATCATGGCGTTAGCAGGTACGATGAGTTCATTGGGTATCGAAGCAGAAGCAGGCGGTACAGCCATGACAACAGTCCTCAAGAAAATTGATAGTGCTGTTGGCGAAGGTGGAAAATCCTTAGAAGGCTTTGCGAAGGCGTCCGGTGTATCGTCTAAAGACTTTTCGAAAGCTTGGAAGTCAGATCCTGTTACGGCGTTAGATATGTTTATTAAAGGTTTAAGCGGATCGAGCAAAGAGGGTAAAAACCTAACATCTATATTAGACGATTTAGGCATCAAAGGGATAAGAGAAGCAGACACAATCCTACGTCTGTCTGGGGCATCTGATTTATTATCAAGTGCTGTGAACACATCAACACAAGCATGGGATGAAAACAACGCACTAACAAATGAAGCGCAACAAAGATACGAGACTACAGCATCTAAAATCAAAATCCTGTGGAACAACGTAAAAGATTTAGGCATTGAAATGGGCGGGTATCTTATTCCGATTGTAATGGATGTGGTTGACAAGATAAAACCTCTTGTTCAAAAATTTGGCGAAGCCGATGAAGGAACAAAAAAACTCATCCTTGCAATCGGTGGAATAGCAGCAGCGGTAGGACCACTATTATTAGCGTTTGGTAATATCGCTATTGGTGTCGGAGGTTTAGCTGGTGCGTTCGGAACTGTTTCAGGAGCAATTGCAACGGCAGGCGGTTTGAGTGCGGCATTCGGTACTGCATTAGCAGTTTTAACTGGACCCGTTGGCATTACAGTTGCAGCACTAGCGGGATTAGGAATCGGTTTTGCTTTATTAGACAAGGAAATGGATAAACCTATTGTTAAATCGGATATATTCGCGGGTAAAATTTCGGATGCCACAAAAGAAGTATATGGTAGCTATCACGATTTAAGTACGGATGCTCGTGCAGAATTAGAGCTTCTAGCAAACTCATCAGGGGATATTGCGAGTCAAATTGCGAGCAATATGGTTCAAAAATATTCTGAAATGGGCGACCAAGTTCTAAATCAAATGAAAGGTAATCATGCCCAACAACTAGAAGAGCTCACCAAATACTTTGCAAGTTCCAATGTTTTAACGGAAGAAGAAGAAGCTAAACGAATTAAACTACTGATGGATAAGCAAAAGGAAGAAATTAAGGCTCATACTGACAAACAAGCTCGTATTATGGAATTGTTAAACAAAGCTGCATCGGATAAGTACGAACTAACATCTGTTGAAATTCAAGAACTACGGAATTTGACAAATCAAGCAAATAATGAAGCATTAAAAACTTTAGTACAGAGTCAAGAAGATCAAGCTCAAATCCGTAAAAATATGAAAGATCAAAACGTGCAGTTAGCAACGGAAGAAGTTGCTGACATGATAGCAAAAGCGGTTGAAACAAGGGATGGTACTGTTAAAGAAGCCAAGAAAATGCGAGATGAAAGAGTCGAGCAGATTACGAAAATGAAAGAAGAAGGGATAATCCAATCACAAGAAGAGGCGTATGAACATATTTCCGAGGCTCAAAAGGCGTATGTGGGTGTAGTAGAAAATGCAAATGCTATGTACACTGACACGGTAGAGGCTGCTAAAAAGAGAAAAGATGCGAATATCGAACAAGTTAATTTAGAAACAGGCGGGGTTCTTTCTGGTTGGGACAATATGTATAACGGTATAATTACCGCAGTAAACTGGATACGTGGACTATTTGGAAAAGGTGCTTTAGAGAAAAGCGGAAGTGTTCGAGATTCCATAAAGCAAAATATTGCCGAAGGGTTTATAGGAACAGGATACGCAAATGGGACTCCTTCAAGTGGGCATCCTGGTGGGCCAGCAGTTGTCGGGGAATTAGGAGCCGAACTTGCTCATATTCCAGGTCAAGGTGTAACAATATTGGGAGCAAGCGGTCCAGAGTTTTACAGCAACCTTCCTCGAGGCACATCAGTTCTACCAAACAGACAAACTGAAAGATTATTAAAATCATACGGTTTCCCAGGCTATGCAGATGGGATCGGCGATTTCTTTGATTGGTTTTTAAAAGGCACAGACCACGTGTGGAATATGATTACAGATAAATTTAATATAAAAGATTTTTCTTCTATTTTAGATAACCATACAGGCAGCCCATTGAAATATGTTGGTGATATGGCTAAAGAATGGATTCAAAGCTTATTCGGTGATATGGGTTCCATTGGTGGAGCTATCGGTGGAGCGATTGGTAAAGTTGGCGGTGGAGTTCAGCAGTGGGCGGGTATCGCAAGACAAGCGCTCATGATGGAAGGACAATATACGGAAGCTAACTTGCAAAGATTGCTTTATCAAATGCAAACGGAGTCAGGTGGTAATCCACGAGCGATAAATCTGTGGGACAGTAACGCTAAAAAAGGAATCCCGTCAAAAGGATTGCTTCAAACGATAGATCCAACATTTAGAGCCTATGCAAGACCTGGTTATAGCTCAGATATCTATGACCCATTGTCTAACATTCTTGCATCAATTCGCTACGCAATGAGCCGATACGGATCTTTAGAGAGAGCTTATCGTGGGGTAGGATATGCAACAGGTGGAGTCATTAACAGTCCACATATGGCAATGCTTGGTGAAAATGGTTATAAAGAATGGGTATTAACCTCCGAACCAAGATACAGACACGATAACTTAGCAATGTGGGCTGAAGCGGGTCAAGCTATGGGCATTCCAGTTGTTTCAGGAAATGGAAATAACGGACCGCAACAAGTCTATAATGGCGATATTTATGTATCTGTGGATGGAAAAGACTTTGAACAAATGCGTAATGTAGTAGACTTTTTTGATAGCCTAAAACAAGCTAATCGAAGGAGGTGAGTAGATGAGTAGATGGAGTAGACCGACAGAGCCTAAAATAATTATCCCATCAGGTGGGGAAGAGGTCAGCAATCTAAATCCAAATATAAAAGTAGAGTGGAGCAGATCAAAAGACGCATATTATACAGAGATTGTAACAGGTCCACAACCAGGTTACCAAATCAGACCTTATAGCTTAAAGGATTATGAAAGTAGTTCTGGCAATATGGGTTTTTTCAGCCAAATGTCGGAAGGTGGCAGAATAAGTAAGTTTGTTATTGATTTTGTAACGCTATCATATAATTTTGAACCAAGAGACATAAAAGTTGATGATGGTGATATTGTAGCAGAGTTTTACACAGCTAGAAGAACTGGTAGCTGGCACCCAACATATGGGTACAGATACAAAGAAATAGAGTTGATTGATTTAATCTACAGTGATTTTATAAATAGAGATGGCGAATTTATCATTCCATACAATAAAACGATGTATTTTGCTGCTGGTCAATGTTTTGTTGTAAGATTGGTAGTCCAAGAGAAAGCGTCGAAAGGAGATTACTATTACGCAAAAGCAGGTTATGGACAGGAGGATGTGTCATATGAAGGCACTGAGTCTGTAGGGTTAGCATACGTAGACAATACTGATCCAATGACAAGTGGTACTTACATCGAAGATATGTTCTACATGGAAGAAGATACGGGAAAAAAATATGCATACTGGAGCATTTCTGGACCTGTAGGAAATAAAGCTGTAAATGTCCCTGCTTTTAATATGTACATCAACAGCGGTCACGAAGATGATGTTCAATATGATGTACAGGTAACAAATGACAATGGAACGAATTGGAGAAACTTAGCTTCAAGGGTAAGTACTAATGAAATGACATTTAACTTATCTCACGATGTTGAAGAAGTAGGTCCAACAGGTGCTTATCAGTCCAGATTTAGAGTGCAAGCTTCTGACAGAAACGATGATTATAGAGAAGGTATGGGAGAAACAAGACAAAGAAATTATAGTGAATGGGTGCAATCGCCAACGTTTACTATAATAAAGCATACTAATCCTGAAAAGCCAACGAATTTAAAAGTATCTGACACAAATATTATTGATAAAAATATAATCAATCGCTTAACATGGAAACACAATCATGAAAACATTAATAACCGACAAGGTAAAGCGGAAATTAATTGGCGAAATCAAGGGGAATCTAATTGGAATGTGATTTCTTTTGATGGCATGAGTCAATTTTATGATGTTCCAGCTAATACTTTTCCATTAGGCACTATTGAATGGCGCGTGAAAACATGGTCTTATGTGGGGATGGAATCTCCTTATAGTGACATGTCGAAATTTAGTGTTAAAGATACACCATTAGGACCAACTATTACGACTCCAACTGGATTAGTTGCTGAGCCTTCCCCATCCGTAGCTTGGGAACATTCGTATATTCAAACACATTATCAAATTAATGTGTTGGATTTATCCGATAATGCAATCTGGACAACAGGAGAAGTAGCATCCATAGCATTAGCTGGTAGAATTGCAAAATACCTTGCCAACTTAACCACTTACAAGATTCAAGTAAGAGTTAAAACGAACGAAGGACTATGGTCTGCTTATACAACTCAGCTTTTTAATACAGACTATCAATTCCCAGCTCCTTCGATTGTTACAGTAATCAGTGGAAGTGGATTTATAACAGTTGCTTATGACAACCCAGATCCCACAGGGCAACAACCGATAGTCGCAAGAAATGAAGTTTATAAAATGATTGATAACGAGTGGATTAAGATTTCTGAGGCTTCGCCACACTCATTTAATGATTACGCAGCAGCCAACAACGCAACTAATCATTATTTTGTGCGTTCTATTGCTTCGAATGGGGCTTATACAGACTCAGACATTAAGTCTGCTAAAGTCAAAGTACAAGGTGTTGTTTTATATCTCGTAAATGATCCTGAAGGCACGATGCATCAATTCCGAATAGATGGTCATGGTAGAAGTAAAAAATGGTCTATCGAATCATCATTGATGAGGTTTAAAGGTCGTAAACATCCAGTAATTGAAATAGGTACGATGGAAGATGATGTTATAGATTTCACTCTTATAATAGAGAACGAAGAAGAAAAACAAGCTTTAGATAAAATTATTTATAGCGGTCATATCTGTTGTTATCGTGATGGTAGAGGTCGATTGGCATACGGAATATTTACAGAATATCCCGAAACAGATGAACGATGGGGCGGTTATACTGTTAATCTTTCACTAACTAAAATTGATTACCAAGAAGGATCCATTATTGAAGATGAGGACGATGGAATCATTAATGTTGTCGTTGATGGTGGTGAATACTAATGATTGATTTAAGCCAATCAGGATTTACAACACAGGAAATATTAAACGCATTGCATCATGCCAAAAGAAAAATTGATTTTCGTTTTGAATTATTAGACGCAAGCCTTAATTATAAAAAAGATTTAACAAATATCACTAACGGGAGCGTTGACCATAATTCAGAATCAGCCATCAAGAGGACTTGTAAACTGACAATGGTTGATAAAGATGCGGACATTGACTTTTTATCTGACAGGATAAAGCCATATGTTCGTTTTTTTATTGACCAACAGAAAATGAGTCCTGCTTTTACGGCTTTTATGTCTAGTAATTTCCCAGCACCATTCGAAAAACAGATGATTGGTAAAAATGATTGGGTAGAGTTTCCTTTAGGTGTTTTCTTTCTTACTTCTCCCACAAGAAGAGAAGAAAACGGCGTGTTTGTTCGTGATGTGGACTGTTATGATGGATTGTTAGTTTTGCAAGAGGATAGATTTGAAGAACGTAAATACTTCCCCTCTGGAATGTACATTCATGACTGTGTGATTGAAATACTAGAGGAGTCAGGAATCGAAAAACATAACATTCAACCATCCACACAATCACTTGAATCAGAAATTGAATTCGCAACAGGCGATGAAAAACTTGAAGCGATTAACCAATTATTAATTCAAGGCGGATATGAAGAATTACATGTGGATGCAGATGGAGTCTATATTGCAAATGAATATATAAACCCTCTCTATGCACCTTCTGATTATGCCTATAAAACAGACAGAAACAGCGTTATTTTCGGTGGTTATGAAGAGGAATTGGACGTATATTCGATTCCAAATAAGTGGGTTGTGGTACGATCTATGGCTGATAGACCGCCTTTAATATCTACTTACACCAATAGCAATCCAGATTCACCAACATCAACAGTAAGCCGAAAAAGAACCATTTTAAAGAAAGTTGAAATCGACAACATTCCTGATCAGCAAAGTTTGGATTTTTATACAGAAAGATTGGCCTTTGAAGATTCCCAGGTATTCGGTAAAGTGAAATTCAATACGGCTATTATGCCATTCCATGATTTTAATAACATACTAGATATCGAATTTGAAGGATTACAAGGTAATGGAAAATATTTAGAATCAGGATGGACAATCCCTTTTAATGTAGGTGGTCAGATGTCGCATACCGTAAAACGGATATCCCCTATTTAAGAGGTGATAAAAATGATGGATGCAACGGAATTTGTACAAGAGTTTACGGATAAAAAAAACAATATTTCCGTAAAAAAAGCGACGGTGGATCTTGCTTATAGCGAAGGTAAACCTAAGTTGCTGTTTGATGGAGAAGCAAGTATTAGCCGAAAGGGATATGACCATTTAGACAGCTTCACACCTTCAGGCGGGGAAAGAGTGCTTGTCATTAACGATGTGATTATCGGACGAATTAAGCAATATTAGGAGGTGTTAATGTGCCTTACAATACACGAAGAGTAGCAGTTGATTTTGATGGAAAACCTATTCCGCAGTATTACGATGAATCATTAGATTCCTACGAGGTTAATAAAGGTTTGTCTGGCGGTGCTTCAGCACATGTGATCGGCACACTTTTACATGACAGCTGGGAAGGTAACTCGAACGTTACGAAGAACTTTACAAAGTTATGTACAGGGCTTTATTTAAAGAATGATGGTTCGGGAGATGTAACCGTCACTATTAACACCAAGACAATAAAGGTAAAAAGTGGAGAATCTTTTGCTATGCGATTTGAACAGTTTTCAACGTTAACTATTAACACAACATCAGCATATAGAGCCATAGTGGCGAGGTGAGATAAATGAGTGATTTAGGTTGGTCAAGTGATTCAGGAAGTGGAGAAACTTATGTACATCCTTCAACACATCCAGCAACAATGATAGATGTTAATACAACAAACTTTCCAAATAAAAAGTTAAATATAGTTTTAGAAGAGCTTTTTCAATCTGGCAATAACGTAAAGTCAGACGTGGTAACGGCGTTGTTGTCTAAGAGTAGCGGGTTACCAATAAATGTAAGTAGTCCATGGGCAAGTATCATTAGCGCAATAAATGACCTGAAATTTGGCCTAGACACAACTGCGGGAACATATGAGCTTCATTCAGCCGATGGTTCAAAGGTAGTTACAGTTACAGCTACCTATGTGGCTGCAGCAAAGGCTACGGTGCAAACCAATGGTAGCGTAAGAGTTTTTTCAAAGTTAAGTTCCGCTGATTATGAACCATACTACAGGATAAGAGTTGATGGTGTTTTTGTTACGCCAGAACGCCAACATTCATATTATGCGATGGTGGAAAATGATGTCAATGTCTCAGTGGGAAGTGTAATCGAGTTATGTTTTAGTTTTCCTGGGAGTACTAAGGTTGCAGTAGGACACTTTGGTATAGGCATTAACCTATCGGGCATTAGCGTTCTGGCTAATGCGAAAATATTGTAAAGGGGATGAATAATTTTGGAATACACATTTCAGTACAACGATACGAAAGAACGAGAACAAATTATTTCGGGAAACTCTGAAAAATATTTGATATATGATAGAAGACTTAATGAGGGGAACTTTCTAGTTTTCGTAGATAAAAGGCCCATTGAAGAACAATTGACCGAGTTAAAAGAAAAGTTAGCTTTACAAGATACAGTAATTGAGGAACTAATGTTTAGTGTTATTCCTAATTTAACAGGAGGAGGAATTTAATGATGGCTATGTATATTGCTTTAAAAATTATTGAAGGTAAACAAGAGTATGAATATGTGTTTAGTATTTCTCTTTACAAACGTTACCAGGATGATGTGGATGCAATCTTGGTTGGCGAGGGAAAGCAAAATTTAATTAAACGTAATCAGTAAACACCGTAACAGGTGCTTTTTTATGCCATCATGACTTTAGTTGCTCCGAACCGATCGGGGCTATTTTTTATGGAGAAAGGGTGGCGGAAATGGACGAACAAAGGGTTTCGAAATTAGAAGATAAAATGGACAGCGTTGAAATTCGTCTCGCTGTTGCCGAATCTAACATTAAAGATGTTAAAGAAGATATTAGTTCAATCCGCGATGATACTAAATGGATTAGACGAACTGTGACAGCTTCCATTATTACAGCAGTTATTACGGGTATTATCGGCGGTGCAATCGCTGTTATTTATAACCTACTATGAGAGGTGGTGGGTAGATGGCAAAAAGGAAGAAGGCATTACCGCCAAGAAAGTATAGGACCTTTCTGAATGATGATGATGGGCTAAGCGCTAAGGATTACTTGCTGATCGTCTCTACCTCCATCTTCTTCCTGTTTATCAGTATTGGATTGATTCTAGTCCTAACCGATAAGGAGATTGATAGGATGTATTTATCACTATTGGAAATGGTGGTACCAGTTGTGATGACTGTTGTAGGCGGCGTCATGGGTGTTCAAGCCGTAGAATCATTTGCAAATAGGAAAAAGACAGAGGATCAGAAAGAGGAAGTTATTTATGAGGAGGATGGAATTTAATGGACATTAAAAGGAAATTATCATCAAGGAAGTTTTGGGCTCTTTTAGCTGGGTTTGTCTCATCTTTGTTGATCGCATTCAACCTATCTGAAAATACCATCATTCAGGTAACAGCAATCATTACTGCCTTTGGATCTATTGCTGTTTATATTTTTGCAGAGGCAAGCGTGGATAAAGCATCTTTAAAAGGTAAAGATGAATGAGCTTTATTAAAATAATAGCTCCTTACGCTCAAAAATACATGAAGTCAGAAGGAATTCTGGCTTCGCTCACTTTGGCTCAAGCGATTCTTGAAAGTAATTCAGGGCAATCAGAACTAGCAAAAAACGCCAATAATTTATTCGGGCTTAAAACTTCTAATACGTGGAAGGGACCAACTTACGAAAAGAAAACAAAAGAGTTCGTAGATGGTCAACAGATCGAGGTTGTGGGTTCATTTTGCAAGTTTAAAAGCTTAGAAGAATGTATTGAATATAGAAGTTGTGTATTTCTTAAAACCAAGCGATATGAGCGATTAGGTGGTGTTGTGGACTATAAAGAAGCTTGCCAAACAATTTATGAGTGTAAGTATGCAACAGATCCTAATTACCCTCAAAAGCTGATTAACATCATAGAAGAGCACAAGTTGTACGAATATGATGAGGAGGCTAGTGACATGTTTAAATTATATATGGACCCTGGGCATGGAGGAACTGATCCAGGTGCCGTAGGGAATGGACTAAAAGAAAAAAACTTAACACTGTCAATCTCACTGAAAATACGTGAAATCTTAGCAAATGAGTATGATGGTGTGGCGGTTAAAATGAGCCGTACTAGTGACACATTTCCCTCCCTAAAACAACGTACAGATGAGGCCAACAACTGGGGTGCAACATTCTTTCTATCGATTCATATTAACTCTGGTGGTGGAACTGGCTTTGAGACTCTAGTATATCCTGGTGTTAAAGCTCCAACCACCACATATCAGACCTTCATTCACGAAGAAGTTATGAGTGTCATCGGGTTAAGAGATCGTGGAAAGAAGCAACAGGATGCCCATGTTTTGCGTGAGAGTAAGATGCCAGCTGTTTTAACAGAATCTGGATTCATTGATTCAGCAAACGATTCTGCAAAGATGAAGGATGGTAACTGGATCAATGCCGTTGCTCGTGCTCATGTGATGGGATTAGAAAAGGCGTTTGAATTAAAAAAGAAAAAAGGGGTTGTTACTGTGGCAAATGAAAACGATTATAAGGGTACGAAATATGAGAAGTCAGTGGAAAAGGCAAAGAAGAAAGGTGTTATGGTTGGATACTCAGAAGATAAATTTGGAGTCGATGAGCAATTAACACGTGGACAATTTGTTACAGTACTTGATCGCTTAGGATTACTAGACTAATAAACGAAGCCCTCCTTGTGAGGGTTTTTCTATTAAAAAAATTAGAGGAGTGGTATAAATGACAATCGAAAATATCAAAGTAACAGGACGTATTCAAGTATTTAAAAACGGTGAATTAGTTGAGGATCGCGACAACATCATCACAACAGTTGGAAAGAACGCATTAGCTTCTTTGCTTAACAGCGCAAGCGCAGGAAATAGCGTTGTCACTCACATGGGATTTGGTACATCTACGACTCCTGTTGCAGTAGGAGATACAACACTAGGTACAGAATTATCAGGCGGTAGTTATGCAAGGGTTGCGGTTACTAGATCTAATCCAAGTGGAAATGTGATTCAGTATCAAGCAACATTAACAGGCCTATCTGGTGCTGTAACAGTTCAAGAAGCGGGATTATTTAACGCTTCCACAGCGGGAACATTGTTCGCTCATCAATTAACAGGTGCAGTTACGTTATCAACTTCAAGTGACAGTTTACAAATTACTTGGCAAGTGACATTTAGCTGATGAAGTATTCAATTAGAGGTAATCTTGTAAACGCTATTGAAGATGACTTGTATTTAATTACAGATAATTATCCGATTAGACAACTTGTTACATCAAAGTATGTTATAGAAGACGGAAGTGTAATGTTCAATTTCGAAGTGTGGGTTGCAACCGTTAAAGTTAAAAATAACTTATATGATGAGTTGAAAGACTTAATCGATTCGCACAATGGTTTCATGGCTTGGCATGAGTGTTACCACGATGAATTGCCAACAAGACCTTGTGAAGAACCGAAAGATCATTATGGGACACTTTACGAGGTGATTTAATGTCTTATTACCTTCAAATGGATGGGGTGGATGATTATTTACAGCTTCCATCCCTGACAATGGACAAAATAGAAATAGATATGGTTCTTGATAGTGATCAAATACAAGCCCCATACTATGTAATTGATGCTAGGCCAGGTCTTGCTAACAGTTGGTTTACTGAACAAAGTGGGGGAGCATGGACAGTCTATGAGGATGCCATACTAAGAATAAACGCCTATGACATCACAAAAAATAAACGACTGATATTAAAATTACAGCCTAATCCGTTAACTGTCTTTACTGACGATGTTACGGTATTCGCTAGAGGAAGCGATAAAAAACTTGGTGTTAAGGGTAAAATATTCAGAATAAAAATATATAATGGTGTTACTTTGGTTGCACATTACGACATGTCAACTGGAACTGTCCAAGACCAAAGTGGAAATGGAAAACATGCAACGTTATATGGTGGAACATGGTTAGACGATGGTGTGGGCGGAGGAGGAACAGCCCACACCAAATCCTTATCCGATTCCATAGGGACAGCCGAAACATTCACAAAACGTTATAGTGGTTTTAAATCATTATCTGATGCTATATCATTTGCCGAAACTTTAACCAAGAAACATTCCAAACCGTTATCTGATGTCATCACAAGTGCTGATTCAATCTCAAAACAATTTACTGCAATGATTGTTGATACGATAGCAACTTTCGAAAACGAAAACGAACAAACTAAAAAAGCATTTAACGATTCAATCACAAGTGCTGATTCTCTTTCTAAACAGATTCAATATTCGCTATCTGATGCGGTAGCAAGTAGTGAAACGATAAACGCATCAGGAGGTAACGCACTCAATCTAAACGACTCTATCACAATCCTAGACTCAATATCTAAATCTCTTTCAAAATTCCACAGTGATAGTGTGAGCACGTCAGAGAGTGACCAAGAAACGATTATTAGACAATTATTAGATTCAATTGGTCAATCAGATATTATTACATTAAATCAAGGTAAGGCTGTTATTCTGAATGACAGTCTATTTACTGTGGATTCGATTGGCAAAGCATTAAGTAAATTGCAAGCTGATTCAGTCACAATAAATGATTCAATTGCAAAACAATCAGTTCAAAGTGTGAAATTGTACGATGTGATTATTTCCGCAGATACAATCAATAAATTTTTGCCTAGTGCTCCTGAGTTAATCGGTACGATTAAATTAAAAGCTGATCGAACGCTATACGTATACTTAAAAGCTTCAAATGAGCTATACGTAAAGCTGAAAGGAGGACTTGACGTGACAATAGAAAATCAAAGTTTTATCATGTACGCTGGGGATACGAAAAACTTAGAATTTGAATTGTTGAACGTGGATTTAAATGGGTCTACACTTAAATGGGCACTGAAAAAGTCGGTTTATAGTGTAGAAAATATCCTACAGAAAACAGAAACAAGTGGTATTTCAATAGAAGGTAGTACAATAAGAGTCAAATTAGATCCCGCGGACACGGAAACATTAAAAGGCACACACTATCATGAATTAGAATTGACTGATTCAATTGGGAACGTGAGTACATTAGCGACAGGGCTTATCACAATTAAGCCTAGTGGAGTATGATAGACCCAATTGATTTTTGTTGACAAAATATTATAAAAACCTCCAAAATTAGAGAAAAGGGGGAGGGTTTTATTTGTTAAAAAAGATCATTATACTCTTATTCAGAGGGTTTAAGGAATCGTTATTTATTGGATTGTCTAACTTTTTACCGAGAAGTATTTTATCAGACAGGTTAAGGCCCAAATTATTACGTTTAGCCGGTATTAGAATAGGGCAAAACACTGATGTTTACCGAAATATCGAGATTGCGCCTATCGGAGGGGCAAAAAACTTAACAATTGGAGAAGGTGCTTTTATTAATAGCGGAGTTCGTTTTCAATGCCCCGATGGTGGAAAAATAACTATTGGAAAGAAAGTGTTAATTGGACCAAGATGCCAATTTGAAACACTAAATCATGAAATAGCCATAAATGAAAATGGTTGTCGGCCAAATATAATTAAGCCCATCATTGTGGAAGATTATGTTTGGATTGGAGCAAAATCAGTTATTTTACAAGGTGTGACAATAGGTAGAGGAAGTATTGTAGCTGCTGGAGCTGTTGTTACAAAGGACGTTCCACCTAATACTGTTGTAGGTGGAGTGCCAGCAAAAGTTATAAAATCAATTATCAAAACCCCTTCTCTTGTGTGAGAGGGGGCTTTTTTATTACTTCTCAATTATCTGTGCGTTTATAGATGGTGAATCACTATCCCCGTTACCTGCATATCCACCATAAATCGTTAACACTTCACCATCTTTTATTTCTACACCATCCACATTGTTATTCTTCACATAGAAAGAACCGTTGTCACCATCTAATATAAATACTTCCTCTTTCTCCACAACGGGACCCGTTAAAGATAGTACTTGCCCTTGAATTTTAACGATCGTTCCAACTGGTACAGATTCACTCAAATATCGATCATAAGTGAATACTGATGCCTCTTTCTTATAATCTCCTGTTAGCGGTTGATTTCCAAGCGGGATCACGATGCAAAGCAAGATGATAAAGATTATAGATGAGGCAATTGCTTTTTCCTTACCGTACTTTTTCATTTTAATTAATAAGAAGATTGAAACGATAAAAAATATAACGGTTAATATGAATACGGCTGTAAATAAACTCATTGTTCTTCCTTCCTTTCGTATAGATCATTCACATCCACTTCAAGCAGATCGGCTAACAAAAAAGCTTTATCCATTGTTGGGTACGTCTTATCTGTGCACCAATTGGTTAATGTGTTAGCACTAATCCCCAATTCTTTTTGAATGAATTCCCTTCTATATTTAGATGTTCTTAGTAATATTCCTATTCGACTTTTGAGCATATATTACCACCTCTATACAAATATTCCACAATTTATTATAAAATCCTTCCATAATATTTTGTGATAGACGTGCATTCAATAGGTCTTTGCCCCATATAGTGTATTAGACAGTGCAGTAGACACTGACGAAGGGAGGACTTAAAACGATGTTTATCTTATGGAGCTATTACACTGCTTATTGTGGGATGTGCAGTAAGGAAACGACGCACGACGGATTATATTGTACAGAATGTGGAAAGGAAAAAATCAAAAGGAGGTTTTAAAAATGGACCCGATCACATTTGGTATGGTTTCGATTGGCGTTGCTGGTGGAAGTCTGTGTGTGGTATCCATACTCAGCGCATATGGTGTGCAAGTGAATGAGTCTGCTATAAAGATTGCTTTGGAAGTAACCAAGTATGGAGGCATGTTGTATCTGCTTCAGCACCTGAGCAAAATATTTTTATAACCTCGACGAAAGGAACGAGGAAGAGGAAGTATACGTAAGTATACTTCGTTGCTCGACAAGTGACCAAAAAGGACAGTTTGGACACCAATAAAAACAATAAAAGACCTTGCCAGTGACCTAGATACGCATTCTTATAGACACGGACACATACATTGAAGGGGTGACTGATCAATGTTGGAATGGTTTATACCGCCAGTGCTTATCGCAGGGGCAGCGCTTATCCCAAACAGTACCTTGTCCAATTGGGATTATAACAAGAAACATTTGTACTATCACTCTTGGCTCGTACCAATTGGGAAGAAAAAGAAAGTTATGTACCACAATTTCGAACACTATCCGCATTTATTAATTGGAGGCACAACACGATTCGGAAAGACTGTCTTTTTAAAAAGTTTGTTCACTTCCCTATTATTATCTAATCCAGATCGCGTTAAGTTTATCATATTAGACTTAAAAGGCGGTTTAGAGTTCTGGAAATACAGAAACCTTCCACAAGTGCAAGTCATTGCCACGGATGTACTGGAAGCATGTAAGACACTGGATCAAGTTTATAAATTAATCAAAGAGCAAGAAAAACGTTTTCGTGATAAGGGTTGGACGAATATAGCTGATACTCCCATTAAAGAACGTACATTCATCATCGTGGATGAAGGAGCAGAATTATCACCGAAAATCGTCCACAAGGATTTAAAGAAATATGCTGAACTTGCACAGGTATATTTAGGAGAGATTGCGCGGATTGGTGGAGGCTTAGGATTTCGATTAATCTTTGCAACCCAATACCCCACGAGAGAAGCTGTGCCGATGCAGGTGAAAATGAACATGGTTGCAAGGGTTGCATTTCGAATTGCGGATCAAGTTGGGAGCCGAGTCATATTAGATGAAACAGGAGCTAACGAATTAAAGCCAGTGCCAGGTCGAGCCATTTACAAATTGGCAGAATCCCATGAAATACAATGTCCGTTTATATCCGATAAAATGATTGGAGGCTATTTAGATGAGGTTGGAGAGAAAAGAACAGATATTGTCAACGATTGATCGGTTAGGAGCTGTGAGCGTGAAGCAGCTGCATGAAATTTTAAAGATTGGAACCTATCGCCATACATGCAGAACGATCGGGCAACTGGATGAATATTTACATGTGGTAAGAAGCAATCAAAAAATTGTTTACCTGAATAAAGATGGTCGACAGCTGATCGGATCGGAAAATGAAATTAAAAAGAGTATGCTGTTTGATCATATACTCTTGGCTAACGATGCTTACATTTATTATAACTGTCCTGTGGATTGGAAAAGGGAATACAGTATTGAAGCAACCTCCAAGGATCTCGAATTACACTCGTTTGGAATACAGATAAAAGGACTGAGCACCGCAAAGAAAAAGATCATCCCTGACGCTATATTCAGTCGGAATGGCTATGCTTATTTAGTCGAGATCGATAACACTAGGACCATGCAAGACAATAAAAAGAAGATCGAACGATATAAGGAGATGTGGACAGACATAAAAGAACACTTTGGGGTGCAGCCTAAGTTGTGTATTTTTACCCAAAGTGAAAAAAGGAAAAGGGAATTTCTAAAACTTTGTGAGAAGATGCCTTGTGAGATATATACATTTAGTGAAATAAAATAAATATGTGCCTATTATAC
>CAVRXV010000004.1:0-377299 GCA_963725255.1 uncultured Gammaproteobacteria bacterium
AGCAGGATTGATCGGTGGCGTATCGGGTGGGTGGGCTTTGTTTGCATATTTGCAAGGAAAACTTGAAACAATATTTACGGTGCTCTATTAAATAGGATCTTTATTTGGTCTTCGGGTGCTTCCGGGCTACGGTTTTTTTCCGTTCAGAGTTCTATATCTTATGTGCTCTATGTAATGCAGTTGATGAGTTTTTTAGTTTTTCTCAGCTATATTTTCAATGCGACAAAAGGAATTTAAGTGTTTATTTAATTGCTTTCTGGTTAGCTGCAACAGGTAGCCACGTCCAACTCTACTTTTTTAATATCCTGTTCAGTTGATAGAGATATCTTTTTTTGCTCTGTGGTAAGATTAATGCATTTTGTTTTCAGGTCGCTAAAACACGAATATCCTTTAGCCATTTTCCCGATTATATTTTGAATGATAACAAAGGCGGTTGAGATCATAATTATTTTTATCCGAAAAACTGCTTGATCACCATATGCTTCTTAATGAGAAGAGAAAACGACTAAAAAGACCCCCTTTTCTTGCTTTCTTCTGATCTGGATCGGCGATTTTATTTCCACGATTGGGTCAGGTTTATCGGCATTTGCTTTGGGCGTACGCTTTCGATCGTACTGGGCTTGCGACAAGTACGGCTATGGTTGTGTTATGCAGTTTTTTACCCGCTTTTTTGTTTCGTCCATTAGGAGGAGTTCTGGCCGATAGGTTTAATCGTACTTTGCTTATGTTGGCAGGAAATATTGGATCGGCAATAGGTATTGGAGTGACGTTTTTATTGTTAGATAGAAGCGCATCTAATTTGGTTTTTATATATCCGGGAATTATGTCAGCTCAATTTTCTTTGCTTGCCAAAATCCTGCTTATAAAGCATCCTTCTCAGATTTTCTTCCAGAAGAGCTTTATTCGAAAGCGAGTGGATTACTACAGCTATCAAACGCGGGCCAGTTTTTGATCGCCCCTTCTCTTGCCGGAATTTTAATGTCTATGTTTTCCATAAAAATTGTGTTGTTGATTGACGCATTCACATTTTTGTTTTCAGCAGCTTTAGTGCTACTTGTAATTTTCCGCTTTAATATACCGAAAAAAAAACAAGCGGAAGTAAAAAAATTCTCGATAAAAGAAGATATTCATATTGGTTTAAAAGTTATATTCAAAAACAAAGGCATAGTTTTTTTGATATCAATTGTAGCGCTATTGTTATTTTATGTAGGGCTATTGCAAACACTTTTGCCTCCTATGGTGCTTTCTTTTAGTACAGCGAGTGTATTAGGGATTTCGCAATCTGTGTGTGCTCTAGGGATGTTGGCTGCATCCTGCTTTATTAGTGTTGCACAACGCAAGCAGAGTAATCGCTGTATATTATCAATTTCTTTGTTTTTTATGGGTATCTCGTTTTCATTTATTGGGATCGTCCAAAATATTTGGTCAGTTATTATTCCAGGAATCATATTTTTCTCTGTTATTCCGTTTGTGAACAGTAGTGTAGATGTTTTGATTAGAAAGAATATTAGCAACGAAGCTCAAGGACGAGCATGGTCTCTAATTTCTGTATTCACATACTTAGGTGCAGTTATAGCTTACGCTAGCGCCGGCTTTTTGGCCGACAGAGTTTTTAACCCTCTTTTTCTACCAGGTGGAATACTGGAAGAATCTTTTGGAAAAGTTTTCGGAGTAGGTGTTGGGCGAGGAATTGCCTTTATGTTTTTCTTATCCGGAATTTTAGTGAGCTTTCTCTCAGTCGTAGTCTATAAATCTAGTCGAATTGTGGAGTTAGAGGAAATATCTTTTTTTCGATAGTCTGTGGGCGTCGAATAAAAAAAGATATCTTATTTTTTAATTAATTTAATTAAGGAGTTTTTTATGTTTTTTTTAGTATTGTGGGGTTTGGGTCTTCTTGCTTCAGGACTATACTTTTTATTTGTTGGTGTTCCTGAAACGTTAGCGGAAATAAGTAGTGTCATTTTGCTTGACCAATTTATTGTTACCTTTGGTTTGCTCGGTATTTTGGGAATTCTTATTAATGTTTTTTTCGCTCAAAAAACATCGAAGATGCTGGGATGGCCGGGCGGACCGTATCAAATTAAATATGGTTTCTCACAGTTATGTATCGGTCTGATGGGTGTTTTGGCAATTTGGATGAGGGGTCCATTTTGGGCTGCAACGCTTATCAATATGTATATATACGGGCTAAGTGGATTTTGGACTCATACACAAGAAATGCTTAAAAATGGAAAAGCAGACACCAGTAATGTCAGCAATATTATCATGAACTTTTTCTATCAATTATTTATTACAGTTCTGTCAATTTTTGCTGGGGGAATTTGGTTGGTTAATTAGATTTTAGTAGGTAAATGTACGTATTTTGTAAAATCAGTTTTTAACTTTTAATCGTCAACTGTTTCTCGGGTGTTGGAAATATTCGAGAAGTGAAATTGATAAACTTATAGGAGAATTTTATGCGTGATTTTATGGAAAGTCTTTATAAGATGAATCCAAGCAAAATGGCAGCAGTGCATGTTTTAGACATGGTGATTGCTGCTAACAAGGTCCTTTTACCATTGCCAATTATTGGCGCTATAGCTGAAGCTGGTGAAGAAGGTATTTTTGGCTCTGTTGGGGGTGCGGTAGGTATGAGTCTTTTGGGGCTCGCTATGAATGTAGTTCTTCCGCGCGTACGCGACTATATTGTAGGCGAGGTTCGACATAATACTCAAAAAGAAATAACCCTAAACATGGTTGATTCTGTATATAAGAGAGAGCTTGATACTATGTTAGGAGCTCCAACAGGTTCCTGTGCATTAATTACATCAAAGAACTATGGTTCGGTCGGATTAATTGCACCAACTCTTTATTCAGACATATTGCCCATATTTACAGAAACATTTGGCTTATCTGCTGCTTTAACATATTACTACGGACTAGTAGGGGTTGCTCCAGTATTGATTTTGGCAGCTTATTCCGTTTCAGCTTTCTTAAGAGAGAGCATGAGCTCAAAGTTGAAGGAAGAAAATTCGTTGCTCATGAGAGAATCTTTTATGGTTCTAATGGGTGCTATCAACAATTATCAAATAGCACATCAATACGGAAACACAAAATTTGAACTCGATAAGCTAAATAAAGCACTATCGAAAATGGAATCTTCATACAATCAGGTTCAAAAAGAAGGTGAGAAAAATTCATTATTCTTATCTAGCTTGAGCCAAGTAAGTATCGTAGCGGTTATTCTTTATACATTAATGAGAAACCCGAGTGGTGTCCTTAAAATGAAAGACCTATTACCATTCATTTACTATGTTTTCCGTTTTAGTTCACTTTTAGATTCTCTCCCATCAAAAATAAATACTTTATACATGGGTTTGCTCGATACAAGACTTATATCAAACTTTTTTGATACAAAGTCTTCTATCGCTGAACCAGTCAATTCTAAATATCTTGGAATGAAATCAGCCCCAAGAATTACTTTTGAAAATGTTAGTTTTTCTTATGGTGAGAATAAGCCGAGTCTGAGTGATATCAGTTTTACGGTTGAGCCTAAACAAAAAGTCGCAATTATGGGGTCAACTGGATCAGGTAAATCCACATTACTGAAGTTATTGCAACGTTTTTATAATTTTTCAGGCAAGATTTCATTAGATGGTAATGATATTACCGCTATCTCAACTGAAGATCTTAGGTCTAGTATTTCAGTGGTATCTCAAGAAACTGGATTAATGGAAGGAACCATTCTTAGTAATATTAATTACGGTGATTTAAAAGCACAAGAAGGAGATATCCTTTCTGCAGCCAAGCACGCAGGTCTAAAATTCGAGAGACAACGGTTTTTTGGAAGCGTCCAACAGCAAGGTTCAAATTTTTCTGGTGGAGAAAAACAACGGATTGCAATTGCTCGCGCATTATTGAAAAAAGGGGCACACATATTCTTGTTGGATGAACCTACTTCAGCCCTTGATCACGAAACTTCAAGAGAAGTTTTAAAGACACTTGATCAGTTGACGGGTTTCGCAACTACTTTAATTGTAACACATGATCCAAATGTGGCTGTGAATGCGGATCGTATTGTTTATTTTGAACATGGCAAGATTGTAGAAACTGGAACTTATCAAGAACTGATGGATCTAAAAGGCTCATTCTACAAACAAGTTTTGGTTCAATGCGATAAGTTAGGGGTTTCTGTTGAGGATATCAAACCCTTAAACAAGCGTGAAGAAGACGAGGCAGTAGAATATCTAGAGTGGAGAAACTCACGGGTCTAAAAAACATTTCCCGTGAAGTGTTTGTTTTGGCTAGCCATGTTTTTAGAAAACATGGCTAGTCATTTTAATCGAGGATTAGGTTTTTAATTGCCAAAATCTTTTTTAAACACTAGGACGCAAAAATTTGTTGGAGAGTTTATGATGAATGTAAAAAATGACGAAGAAATTATGGGGTTAATCAAGGAGCAAATTGGGGCTGTCGTAGGTTTTGATGCGTCGGATATTGATGATAATCAGAGTTTTATGAAAATGGGGATATCTTCTATCAAGACATTTATGATTACCAATCGAATATCGGATCAATTGGGAATTGATTTGGATCCAACCGCAATGCTCGAATATAAAAATGTTGCTTCTCTATACCAACATATTGTCGAACAATTTTATTAAGGAGCGTTTGCAAAATGAGTCAATTGATTAAAAGTTTTGATTTATCAACCACTCAAAAAGCAATGCTTTATGATAGCTATATGACAGATCCTATCGCCTATAATCTTTCTGCATGTGTTCATTTTGAGAATGTGGATGAGAAAATTTTTGAAGAAAGTTTTAATATCTTGATAGCTGAACAAGAGGTATTGCGTTGTAAAGTTGAAGTGATAGATGATTCTCATCGCTTAGTAATTTGCGAGACGATTTCTAATCCTCTTGAGAAAATCGATTTTTGTGATCCTTTGCAAGATCAAGGTAAAAGAGTCGCTGATCTTATAGAAAAAGAAATATCAGAGCCTTTTAACCTTGAAAATTCACCATTGTTTCGAGCTAAGCTATTAAAGCTGTCAGAAAAAGAGCATGTTTTCGTTTTTTGTATCCATCATATCATTTTTGATGGCTTATCAATGAATATTTTACTCAAAAAGCTGGTCAACTATCATGATAAATTATCTCAAAAATCAACTATCCAGGTTGTAGTGAACTCTGAATTTTCAAAGTTTGTTGAATCAGAGAATGAAAAATATTCAAAAGGCGTAAGCGAGAACAAAAAAATATTATGGAATGAAAAAATAAAGGATGGTGTTCCAGCTAGACTTCCAAAGGATTTCTCGGTAGATTGCAAAGGAGGCTTCGCAAAAGAAATCCGTTTTCGTATTCCCAGGGAGGTTTCTCAGTGTATTGAACAGCGATGCACTGAATATGAAGTTACCACTTTTGCTTTTTATTTTTCAGTATTTTCCATTTTAATGAGGCGTTTTTCCTCTTCAGATAAATTGCTTCTGATTACCCCTTTTTCATATCGGTCTAGTGTTGAGCTTGAAAATACGCTAGGATGTTTTATTCAGATGCTGTTACTTCCCGTAGTAATCAAAAATCAAAACGTTTTTTCTGAAGTTCTTCAAGCGGTTGGCGCTGGGCTGATAAATTCTTATATTAATTCGAGTTATTCACCAAATTTAATTGTCAGTGATAATGTTGGTTTAAACCCTGAGCTTTCATCTCTTTTTGATGTTATTTTTGTACTTGATGTTTATGAAGAATTTCAGTGTAATGGTGTCAAAGCTAAAATTGTTCATCAAGATGTTGTTACTTTTCCTGGTGATGTAATGTTGGTCCTTAATACTTCTCCAGAAGGAGATTTTTTAAAAATTCAATATAAGCCTGACGTTTATAAAGAAGAGACTTTGGGCGCTCTTGGAAGAGATTATTTAGATTTGCTAAAGCTGTTTTCGGAAAATCTAGAGTTAGGTCTTTCTTCACATAGTCAAAATCTTTCTTGTTTTAAAGAAAACTCGCAACAAAAAATTAGTGCATATCCATTGCTCACAGACAAGGAAAGAGATCGGCTTCTGTTTGAATGGAACCAAACAGAAGCATCATTTCCGAACGGTAAAACCATTCATCGTATATTTGAAGAGCAGGTAGAAAAGACCCCTGACAAAATAGCGGTTGTATTTGAAGACCAACAACTAACCTATCGCGAGTTAAATGCAAAAGCTAATTTTTTAGCTCATTATCTTAGAGGACTCGGTGTTGAAACAGAAACCTTAGTTGCAATCAGTATTGAGCGCAGTATAAATTTGATTGTAGGGTTATTAGGGATATTGAAGGCGGGTGCAGCGTACGTACCATTAGATCCGAATTATCCCCTAGACCGATTAACCTATATGTTAGACGATACTAAAGCAACAGTATTAATTACACAATCAAATTTTCAAGAAAAATTGGGGGGTTTACGAAAAGGATTTGAAGAGAGAGGTGGAAAAATTATTGAATTAGACCGAGGGTTGTCTGAAATAATTAGAGTAAATGAAGAAAACAGAATAGATGTTAATATCAATCCGCAATTAAATCCAGAGACTGATGTTAATGCAAGAAATTTAGCCTATGTTATATATACTTCAGGATCAACAGGAAAACCGAAAGGTGTACAAATTGAGCACCAAGGTGTAGTCAATCTATTGTCAAGTTTATCAAATAAATTACAAATATCAGAAACCGATAAATTTTTACAATCAACGAGTGTTGGATTTGATATTGCAGCGTTAGAGATATTTATGCCCTTACATAACGGAAACCGAGTTATATTACTTTCACAGACATTCATGTCAGACCATACTGACGCAATAATTCAGCTCGTGAATAATAAAGAAATTACCGTTATCCAGGCTACGCCATCGCGTTGGCAATTATTGGTAGAAGCAGGATTTCAGCCTCATGCAGAATTAAAAATGATCTGTGGAGGAGAGGCGCTACCCCAATCATTGCAATCAATTTTGACAAAACAGAACGTATTGCATCACGTTTATGGTCCCACAGAAACGACAATTTGGTCTACTCACGCATTATTAAAAAATGAAGATTGCTGTAGTATTGGGTCAGTTATTAATAATACCACCTGTTATATCTTAGATCCTAACTTGTCACCTGTTGCAGTAGGAATAATAGGAGAATTGTATATAGGTGGTGTCGGTGTCGCACGAGGATATCTAAATCGTCCAGAATTAACAGCTGAGCGATTTATAGAAAATCCTTTTTTAAGTGAGCAGAATAGAGCCGAAAAGAAGGCTAAAGGAGAGGTAACCTTACTTTATCGTACTGGAGATTTAGTTCGGTATTTACCCGATAAGAATATTGAGTATATAGGGCGCATTGATCATCAAGTGAAAATCAGAGGTTTTCGTATTGAATGTGGCGAAATTGAAACGGTTATTAGGCAACATAATTTGATAAAAGACGTCGTGGTAATTGCACAAGAAGATGCTAACTCTGAGAAACGTTTGGTCGCTTATATTATTCCAAAATTGAGCGAGCATGAAAACGAACAAGAACAAAAAACACAAAAATTAAATCATTTAATTCATGAGATTCGGCTTTTAGTTGAAAATCAATTGCCCGATTTTATGATGCCATGTCACTTTATGGCATTGGAAAGATTTCCTTTGACTCCCAATGGGAAATTAGATCGAAAAGCCTTGCCTATACCAACGGAACCTTATCGTTCAGATGAGCAGAGTTTTGTTGCCCCTGACAGTGAATTAGAGAAAAAAATAGTTATCATTTGGTCTGAAGCTTTGAAAATTGAGGCTAAAAAAATTGGTTTGGATGATAATTTTTTTGATGTAGGCGGTAATTCTTTTGCATTGATAAAGGCCAATAATTTATTTAAAAAAGAGAATTTAAGTTTACCACTTAAAAAACAGTTTGAATTAACTACTGTGAGATCTATCGCTAATTATTTTACTCATTTGCATTCTGGTGAGGTTTTGATTCAAAAGAGTGAAGATAAAAAAACAAGTTTTTGTGGAATTGAGAAATCGACTGAATCTCTTAATCGTGATATTGCTATAATTGGAATTTCATCAAATGTCCCAGGGGCTCAAACAGTACAAGATTTTTGGAAAAATTTAAAGTGTGGAAAACAAACGATACATTTCTATGACGATGCTGAGTTGCTTGAAATGGGAATCTCTCCTGAAACGCTCAAATCTCCGAATTATGTTAAAGCTGTTGGACGCATAGAAGATATAGATCATTTTGATTCAGGATTTTTTGATTATACCCCTGCGGAAGCAAAATTAATCTCCCCACAATATCGTATTTTGCATTCAGGATTGTGGAATGCTTTTGAAGATGCAGGGTATTTCCCAGGGTCTACGGAATCATCTATTGGACTTTTTTTAAGTGGCTCTGATGATTTTGATTGGTACCAAGATTTTATTACTAATGAAAATGATTTCAGTCTTAAATATCAAGGATTTACTTTAAGCACGAATCATTTTTTAGCGACACGACTCGCTTATAAATTTAATTTAAAAGGACCAGTATTTACGTCTTTATCTGGATGTTCGTCTTCACTTCTTACCGTTCATTTGGCTTGTCAATCGTTAATTTTAAAAGAATGTGATATCGCTGTGGCTGGAGGTGTTACCATATCATTACCAAATAAAGGTGGGTATTTTTATAAACCTGGCTTGATGTTTTCTCCAGATGGATATTGTCGGCCATTTGATGCAAAAGCAGCAGGCACCTTTTTTTCCAACGGAATGGGTTTAGTTGTTTTAAAAAGGCTTAAAGATGCCCAGCAGGACGGTGATCATATTTATGCTGTAATTAAAGGTTCTGCAATTAACAATGATGGTTCTCAAAAGCTTGGATTTACGGCTCCTAGTGTTCAGGGGCAAGCGGAATGTGTTCAAAAAGCCTATCAAGTGGCTGGCATTAATCCGGAAACAGTGAGCTATGTTGAAGCACATGGTACGGGTACCATTATGGGTGATCCCATTGAAGTAGAGTCCTTAACTCAAGCTTTTGATACGGATAAAAAACAGTTTTGTGTCTTAAGTTCAGTTAAAGGGAATATTGGACATGCCGATACAGCGGCTGGAGTTGTTTCCTTGGCAAAAGTTGCCTTAAGTTTAAAGCATAAATTCATTCCAGGGACTGCAAATTATCAGGCACTTAATCCTAAGATTAATTTAGACAGCAGTCCTTTTGTTATTCGATCTGAAGGCATGGAATGGAAGCGAGAAAATGCTGAGGTATTGCGTGCGGGAATTAATTCATTTGGCGTAGGTGGAACGAATGTGCATATGGTTTTAGAAGAAGCTCCTTTATCTGAAAAAAGCAGCCCACCCACCGCCATAAATCTATTAGTGTTTTCAGCAAAAAGCCCAGCAGCTTTAATTAGCACTTCAGAAAAAATAATCGAATTTATTTTTGAAAATCCGGGTATCAATGTATCTGATGTGTCTTGGACGTTACAAGTTGGGAGAAAAGAATTTGCATATCGTAAATATTTGATTGTAGATAATGCTTTTTTTCAGCATGATAAAGAGGTTGTCTTAACGTGTCTTAATTCAGCAAAAATTTATAAGACGGACGTAATAAAGTCACGCTCCAATGATCCCATCTTACAAGAATTATTGGAAAAAATATCTTCGAAAGAAGCCTGTTCACTTAAGGAAATGCGTCACCTCTATCATGAACTTGGAAAATTTTGGGCTACCGGGAATGAAGTGAATTGGGAAAAGCTCAAGCAAGATTCACGTCGACTCCGAATATCTTTGCCAACGTATGAATTTGATCCTATTCCTTATCCCATCCGTGTGAAATTAAATGGAGAGGAGACAAGTAAGCAAGAAAAAGAAGAAAATAATATAATATTATCTGATAGAAGTAAAATACAGTCTAATACAAAAAATTCAAATGATTGTGAAAATAAAGTCATTGATGCTTATAAAAGTGTTTTAGGTCTAGATGTTGTAGATTTAGAGCAAGATTTTTTTCACCTGGGCGGTGATTCATTAAAAGCGATTAATTTGATATCTGTCATCAATACAAAGTTTGGGCTGAGTATCGATATTAAAGAATTATTCGATTATTCAACACCAGCAAGCCTAGCAGAATTCATACGTAATAAAAGCTCTCAGGGTCCTTCGAATTCGACAATAACTGCCCTGGAAGAGAAGGAGTTTTATCCCCTGTCCTCGGCTCAAAACCGTATGTATACGTTGTATATGCTCGATAAAAAGAATATTGCTTATAATTTGTCTTCCGCAACCTGGATAAAAGGGAGCTTGAATAAAGAAAAATTTGAAAAGACTTTGCGGAAACTGGTTGCTCGGCATGAGCCACTCAGAACGCGTTTTGAAATACGAGAAAACAAGCCTGTACAAGTGATCGATAAAAGTTTCGATCTTCCGCTTAATTACTCTGAAGAAACGGTGCGTGGTGATGACGATATTCATAGAGTAGTCCATGATTTTATTAGGCCTTTTGATCTTGAGAATGAATTACCATTTCGAGCAGAGTTGATAAAAACAGAAGAAAATACGTATTTATTTTTAGTGGACGTGCATCATATTGTTGCCGATGCTACTTCAATGGAAATAATAGCTGATGATTTTAATAGCCTATATGTTCGTGATTTGGTTCCACTTGCTGTTCAATATAAAGATTTTGCAGACTGGGAAATAAAATCACTTAATTCGGACTCTATACAAAAACAGGAAGAATTTTGGGTGAATTATTTGTCTGGTGAATTGCCGAAATTAAATGTCCCACTTGACTTTGAGCGGAAGGCTTTAAGGAGTTATCAAGGAGATCGAATTTATTTTACGTTTGATGAAGCGCTGAGTGAAAAAATTATTCGACTTGGAAAGAAAAATGGAACGACCTTGTTCATGACGTTGTTGGCGGCTTGGTCTGTGCTATTGGCTCGATATTCTGGCCAAGAAGACTTCATCCTCGGAGTCTCTGTTGCAGGTAGGACCCTGAGTGATGTGCGTGAGATGGTGGGTATGTTTGTAAATATGCTCCCAATAAAAAATTCAGTGAGCCCCGAAAAAAGATTTTGTGATTTGATGAAGCAGGTTAAAGAAAATGTCTTAGATGCTTTTCAAAACCAAGATTATCCTTTTAATGCATTAGTTCAAAAGTTGAATCTTAATAGAGATATGAGCCGAAATATTTTATTTGATGTATGTTTCGATTTTCAAAATATTGATTTCAATGATTTAAGTGTTGAAAATATACAATTCATCCATCAACCATTTAAAACAAGATGCAGCACATACGATCTTTTACTGACCTGTCAGCAAGATAAAGACAATGGGCACATTAAAGGTTTTATGGATTACAGTACCAGCTTATTTAAAAAGGAGAGGATTGAAAGTCTAATTGAAGATTTCAGGGCGCTCTTAGTTTACGTGGTTGAGAATGAAACTGAGACTGTGGAAAATATGGAAATTCTTTCTCAGAAGCAAGCTGATTTTCAATCACAATGTGATGGGCAAGAAGTAAAATTAATTGGGAAGAATGTACAAGAAATATTTGAAGCCTCGGTAAGAAAATTTTCAAATGAAATTGCGATTATAACGGCCGATCAAGAAACTTTAAATTACGATGAGCTTAATAGAAAATCCAATGCCTTGGCATGGAGTTTGCTTAATTCGGGCGTTGAAAAAGGAGAACTCGTTCCGATACTCGTAGGGCGAGATCAATATATTTTAATATCTATGTTGGCGGTAATAAAGGCAGGAGCTGCATTCGTTCTGATCGATCCACTGTTACCAATTGAAAGAATTTCGCACATCCATACAGAGTGTCGAGCTCGCTTTTTGTTAAGTACGACTGAGCACGCCCATAAAATTAATAACCCTAAAAGTTTAATTATCTTGGATGACTTTGATTATACTGCTAATACAGAAAATCCAACATCGAGAACAGATTTAAAAGATTTGGCTTATGTGATGTTTACCTCGGGTACAACAGGCTCGCCAAAAGGGGTGATGATTAATCAGGAGGCTGTTATCAATTTTATTTCTGACGTCAATTCAAGACGATTTTATCAAAATACGAAAGATCGAATTATTAGTTTAACTACCGTATCTTTCGATATATATATTTTCGAGTCTTTGGTGCCTCTATGCTTAGGAGGATCTATCTATATTGCCAATGAGAGAGAACAGCTCGATCCGCACTTGGCGAGTGAAAAAATTGTTCAGAATCAAGTCACACATATTTTAAGTACGATTTCCCGAATAAAAAGTTTTGTTGAGAATCCTGGATTTTCTAAGGCGTTAACCCATTTGCGATATATATTTACTGGGGGTGAAAATTTTCCATTGGCCTTGCTTTCTCATTTAAAGGCTGTTTCATCTGCCAAAATTTATAATATGTATGGACCTACAGAAACAACGGTTTGGTCTACAACAAAGGATTTAACGAATGAAAATCAGATCACCATTGGGAAGCCGATTGCGAATACTAAAATTTATATTACAGATCCCGAAGGAAAATTGCAGCCTCTGAATGTCTACGGAGAACTTTATATAGGTGGAAAAGGTATCGCTCAGGGTTATCTTAATAATGCAGAAGAAACACGCCGTAAATTTATTTTCTTGGAAAATGGTGAGCAGGTTTATAAAACAGGCGATCGAGGTCGTATTCTACCGAATGGCGACTTAGAGTTAAGCGGAAGGTTAGACACGCAAGTAAAAATACGTGGTTATCGAATCGAGCTCGAGGAAATCGAAAAGAAAGTATTAGAATATGATGCGATTGGTCTTGTAGCGCTTACCGCTTATGAAGATGATAATAACACTAAGCAGCTTGCTCTATATTTTTCATTAAAACACGGGGTCAATAATTTTAACCTTAGTGATTTTAAGCACTGGCTGAAGTCTCAACTTCCTCATTATATGATACCAACATGCTTTAATCATTTAGTAGAAATGCCCGTATTACCGAGTGGGAAAGTGAATAAAAAAGATCTGCCTACACCCGGGGCTCTAAATATCACTGCAGAAAAGAAAGAATGTTCTAACTTGAGCAAGTCTGATCTCAAAAGTACCTTGCTGAAGTTTTGGAGAGAAGCATTATGTATTGAACAAATAAACCTTGACGATAATTTTTTCGATCTGGGAGGAAACTCGTTACGTTTGATTGAGCTGAATAATAAATTGAGTAAGGAATTAGGATATTCTATACCACTCCTTCAGTTATTCCAGTTTCCAACGATCAATTCATTTGTGAAAAATATTTCAGAATTCCAGGTTGATTTTCAGGAGCCCATAAATGTAATTCAGGAAGCGCCTGTATTTCGCAAAGAAGATATCGCGGTTATTGGTATGGCGGGAAAATTTCCTCAAGCCCAAGATTTAGAAGAATTTTGGAGTAATTTGATGGTTGGGAGGGAGTCGATATCACAATTTACTGATAAAGAACTTACGGAAAACGGTGTTGCGCCTGAAATTTTCTCCAAGCCCGAATATAAAAACGTGAAAGGCTTTCTAGAGAATGTCGAATATTTTGATGCCGAATTTTTTGCTTATTCCTCAAAAGAAGCAGATATCATGGATCCTCAATCAAGAGTCTTGCATCAATGTGCTTGGGAGCTACTTGAAAATGCTGGTTATGATCCTTCACGTTATGATGGTCGAATCGGTTTTTATGCAGGTAGCGCATCTAATTTCATGTGGATTAAAGATTTATTGAATGATCCTGAAGATGTATTGCAGGCTTACGATGCTCTTACTTTTAATGAGAAGGATTTCCTTACTACTCGACTTTCTTATAAATTAAATTTAAAAGGGCCGAGTTATAATATTCAAACAGCTTGTTCTACCTCCTTGGTAGCTATTCACCAAGCAGTTCAGTCTTTGAATAGTGGAGAGTGTGAAATGGCTATGGCAGGTGGTGTGGCGCTTTCATTTCCGAGAAAAGAGGGTTATCTCTGGCATGAAGGTATGATTTTTTCACGAGATGGTCATTGTAAACCTTTTTCTTCTGATGCCACTGGCATTGTTCCTGGCGATGGTTGTGGTTTAGTTTTGTTAAAACCTTTAGAAGCAGCGATCCGTGATAAAGACCATATTTATGCTGTTATAAAAGGCTCCGCCATCAATAATGATGGAAATGAGAAGGTGGGATATACCGCGCCGAGTATTAGTGCTCAAAAAATTGTTATTGAAAAAGCTCTAGAGAAGTCATCTGTTTCAGCGGATCAGATAAATTATTTAGAAGCTCATGGAACAGGTACTGCGATAGGTGACCCGATAGAAATCGAAGCTTTAAAACAGGCTTGGAATACGAATAAGAAAAATTATTGTGCATTAGGCTCTGTGAAAGCCAATATTGGCCATCTAGACACTGCGGCTGGAGTGGCGAGCTTTATAAAAGCAGCTCTAATGCTCGAAAAAAGAGAATTTCCGCCTTTGATTAATTATGAAAAAGAAAATCCTCTTATTAATATTAAAGAAAGTCCATTCTATATTAATAAACAGGGTGATAAGAATCTAGATCCCAATCTTATTCTTCGTGCGGGCGTGAGTTCGTTTGGTATTGGTGGGACAAATGCGCATCTTATTCTAGAGCAAGCACCCCAAGTTTTGGATTTAGCTGTTAATTATGAAATTGAGATTTTACCATTTTCGGCGCGTAACTTAGAAGCCTTGGAAAATACAGGTAAAAAATTATTCGATTATCTTCAGAACCATCCGGAGATTTCATTGAGCGATGCTGCATGGACGTTACAGATAGGGCGTAAAGCATTTGATTATCGAAAATCATTGGTTATAAAAAACAGGCAGCCCCGCTTCGAAGATATAAATATCGAGGCGTTTTTAAATTCAAAATCGGGAACCATATTAGAAAAAAATCCAAATATTATTTTAATACTGTCTAGTGAAGACCTTCTGCTAAAAGAAATCTTTAGTGGTATTTATAATCAGGCTTCAAAAAGTAAATTAACGAGATATTTTAAAAATAGTGTGGATGCAACGTTAACCAAATTTCCAGGTGAAGAAAAATCGCGTCTAATATCGATCTTGCAAGGTGAGTCTGTGAGTGCGAACTATTGTGAGGAAAAAGCGAGCGCTATGTTTTTATTTATGGTGAATTTTACCTTTGGAAAAATGTTGATCGATTTAGGGATAATTCCTGCGGCAATTATAGGGCAAGGAATAGGTGAAGTGGCTGCCTTGGTGCTTTCAGAGAGTCTCACATTCGACGAGGCGATAAGGTTTCTTAATGAGAATTACGAGAAATTGGCTAGCTTTAAACCTGGAGAACTTGCGACAAGAATTTTCGAGAAGGATTCTCATGTAAGAGGATTGAGTAATATATCTTCTCAATATGTATTTCGAAGTCCTAAGATTCACTTAATTTCTAATAGCCAAGATCCAATTTTATTTAACGAAAAGGCACTTAAAATTGAAGTCGGTCCTGGACAGATCATTTTAGATTCCTTAGAAAACACGGATCGTAAACGATCATTTCAGCTACTGGCATTAACAAAAGAACCTGAGAAACCTGTGATTCATTTAAATAAAGTGGTAGGAGAAATATGGTGTGCGGGTGTGAATATTCATTGGGAGAAAATGAATGTGGATACCTTACCAAAAAGAGTTCCCTTACCCAGCTACGCTTTTATGCAGGAATATCATAAAGATTCTATTAACCCGATTACAACTGGTAGCATTCATGTGTCTCCTGCTGCAATAGAAAAGCCGAACGTACATGAAAATTTTAGAACCGGATTTCTCGAGATTTGGATGAACCTTTTTGGTGGTTCATGCCCTAGTCCCGATGACGATTTCTTCAAAAAAGGCGGAGATTCTTTGAAAGCAGTTATACTCGCTGCCAATATCGAGAAAACCTTGGGTATTAAAATTTCTGTTAATGATATTTTTAATAATTCTCAGTTTTCCAAAATGGAAGATTATTTATTGTCTCGTTCCTCGGTGTCTGAGCCTGAAAAAATCATTGCCAAGACCAAAAGCGAATTCTATCCTACGTCATTCGCGCAAAAAAGAATGTATGCTGTCCATGAGTTTTTGGGAGATTCTTTGCCTTATAATTTAAGTGCCGTCTATATCTGTGAAGGAAAGGTTGATAAAAATAAAATTAAGGAAGTATTCGATATATTAGTGAAAAGACACTCAGCATTTCGAACTGAATTTAAAATAATTGACGGTGAGCTTGTTCAAAGGATTCGTTCTGATATTGAATCGGTATTTGAGTTCGAGGATTGCCAAGAAGAAATAGTGGATAAAAAAATTCAGGAATTTATGAGGCCCTTCAATTTGTCACAAGCTCCTTTAATTCGCATTAAATTGATGAGTATTAATTTAGAAAAACACATTTTTATGATTGATTTGCATCATATTATCTCAGATCAAGCATCTATTGGTATTTTGCTCAGTGAGTTTGAATCGTTATATATAGGAAAAACACTTACATCTGTTTCTGCCGAATATTATGAGTATGCGGGTATACAAAATACAAGGTTGAAAGATGATATTTGTTCTAGGCAAAAGGATTATTGGCTCAAGGAATTTTGTGAACCGCCTTCTCCCCTATCTTTGCCACTCGATTTTCCTCGGTCTGAAATTAGGGCGTTTTCAGGGGATCGAGTTTCCTTAAAATTGGAGAGTGTCTTAAGTAAAAAAATTAACAGCTTGGCAAAAGAGAATGCTTGTACGCCTTATATGATATTTATGGCGGCACTAAAGTTAGTGTTGTGGAAATATACTGATCAAGAAGATGTGGTGGTTGGTACAGCAACAGCCGGCCGTAGTGACCCGGAATACTTTAATGTGATCGGTATGTTTGTGAATACACTAGCCATACGAAGTGTCCTAAACGGTTCTTGGAGCACGAGAGAGTATCTGCATACTATAAGAGCAAAAATGCTCGGCGCTTTTGAAAATCAAGATTACCCTCTCGAATTGTTGATACAAGATCTTGGCCAAGGAAAAGACCTTTCACGAAATCCGTTGTTTGATGTTGTTATTAACTATATCGACATGGGAAATCAGAAATTTTCGATAGACGGTCTTAGCATGAAGCCTCATCAAAATGTTCCCGTTTATTCGAAATTTGATTTGACCTGGACCATTGAGAAATGCTCTGAAGATTTTTATGCGGATCTAGAATTTGATTCCGCATTATTTAAAAAAGAAACGATTGAGTTAATTGTGGATCGATTATCAAAATCTCTCGAATTTATCGTGGATAATATTAACGAAAATATTTCAAAGTTTAGTTTTTTATCCAATAAAGAACGAGATCATCTGTTATATGAATTAAACAGAACAGAAAGACAATATCCAAAAGATAAGACTATACCGTCTCTTCTTGAGGAGCAAGTTGCTCTTCATGGGGATAAAACAGCCCTCATCTGGAATGATGAGCAAATGAGCTATTTGGAATTTAATAAGCTAGCTGACAAGGTTGCAATGACTCTTCGCAGAAAAGGCATTGAGCCAGGAGATCGAATAGCACTTAGGCTCGAGCGTTCTCCGTTACAAATGGTCTCCATATTTGGGATATTAAAATTGGGCTGCACCTATGTTCCTATTGACACACAATTTCCAGAGTCTAGAGTAGAGTTTATTCTAGAGGATAGTTCTGCAAAAGCGCTGATCACGACATCAAAATTTAAACAAGAGAAATGGAATAATCGCTACTTACAGGTTTTTTTAGATACTGATCCTGATTTCTTATATGTTGATATTGAAAATAATGATTTTAGAAAATCAGCGTCTAGATGTCGAAGTGAGGATGCAGCCTATATTATGTATACCTCAGGTTCTACAGGTAAGCCGAAAGGAGTCATCACAACGCATCGAAATATTATTAGTACAGTTAGAAACACAAATTTTATTGAGTTTTTGCCAAGCGACTGTCTTTTACAGTTGTCAAATGTTTCTTTTGATGGGTCGACGTTTGATATCTTCGGAAGCCTTCTCAACGGAGCAAGTCTGGTATTGACGGATGACAACAGCTTAAGAGATATGTCATTGTTATCTAAACTTATCCAAAAACAAAACATTTCAGTACTATTTATAACGACCTCCCTCTTTAATGCCTTAGTAGATTGGGATTTAGCATCGCTAAAAAACCTAAGAAAAATCGCATTTGGTGGTGAAGCGGCTTCCGTGAGCCATGTACGAAAAGCTTTGAATTTCTTAGGGCCAGATAAGTTGATTAATGGCTACGGCCCAACGGAAACGACAGTTTTTTGTACGTATTACCATGCCAATAGTGTAGAAGAATTAACCGAGTGTGTTCCAATCGGTTATCCGTTAACAAATAAACAAGCCTATATTTTAGATAAACAAGGGCAACCTGTTCCAGATGATATTCCAGGCGAATTATGCATTGGCGGAGATGGTATTGCGAATGGGTATTTAAATCGTCCCGAATTGAATTGTGAAAAATTTCTGGATAGTCCTTTTAGACCTGGTGAAAAAATGTATCGGACTGGGGATAGAGTAAAGCGCTTAAAGAGCGGGGTTATTATCTATTTGGGTAGATTTGATTTTATGGTAAAAATTAGAGGGTATCGAATTGAGCTAGGAGAAATCGAAGAGTCAATGAAGTGTCTGGAAGGTATTAAAGAAGCTGTTGTGCATGCGAGAAAAGATGCTTATGGAAATGATTATATAGGCGCTTATTATACTGTGGATAACGAAGTTCTTGGTAATGAGATAGAGGTTAAAAAAATACAGGAATTCCTTAAAAGCAAAATCCCTGTATTTATGATCCCATCTCGTTTCAAATGTTTAGATAAGATTCCTTTAAATTTAAATGGTAAGGTAGATTTTAGTTCTCTTCCGTCTTTTGAAGAAGAAGTAAAAGAGAAAAGGCCTTCTAAAGAAGTGTTAAGCTTTACTGAGAGGCAAATGCTTAAAGTGATGAGCCAAGTATTAGATAATAAGAATTTAGCAGTAGATGATGATTTCTTTGAAAGTGGAGGACACTCTATAAAAGCAATAGCGTTTACTATGGAAATTTTGAAATACGGTATATCAATCAAAGTAAACGATATATATCAGAACCCAACGGTGAAAAAACTATCTAAGATGTACATATCACGTTCTGAGAAAAAGAAAGAGATTGTTGGTGATTTACACAATGGCAATTGCTTAGAAGATCATAATTCCGAATGTGTGCTTGATAAAATAAAAGAAATACCTTCGAATTTACTTTCTCAATGGGATTCATTTTCGCAGATAATTTTGACAACTAAAGTTCTGAATCGTTTTTCACTTGCTGGAATTCAAAAATTTCATTTGAAGTATCCTCGTCGAATAAGTGGTTTTACAATGGAGTTGCTTGCGAATATTTCTGAAACTACTCTTATGTCTGCTATTGTGAAAATGGTAATCGATAATCAACTTTTACATTCCATCATACAAAGAGAACCGGATTTGGAATGGGTTGAGTACGAGCTAGCTAATGTGCTCGATAGGCTCGTTGGTCACATTCCTTTCCTGGATATCAGTGTTTATGACTCGCAAGTAAGAGAGGAAATTTTAAGTGATATTTATAAGAGTATCGTGTCCAAGCAATATCAAGAGGCTGAGCTGCCATGGCGAATCTGCTGTTTACGCATTGCCGGAGGTAAATACAGGGTTATTTGGGGTTTTGATCATATTGCGTTTGATGGGATGAGTGCGGATGTGATTCGTGCTCAACTCGAAGCTATTGTTTTTAATTCATTGCCGGGTAAGGAACCTAGTAAATATGCTGACTATGTTGCTTTATTAAAATCGGGCCCTCAAAATGTATCTGAAGATGATATTATGCAAAAATTTTCATTGCAAAAATGGTGTTTTATTAATAAAAGCTTGTCAGAAGAATTATTAAAATCACCTGATCCTGAGTATAACAATTTTGAGTTAAAATTCAATTTATTAAAATACAAAATTCAAGATCCTTGGAATTTTTCATTTAACTTTGTTGTAGATGTTTTAAAAGACTTTTATCAGTCTCAGGTGCTCCCTCTTGCTTTTATTAATTATGCAAGAAGTTACTGTGGTACGGATTTCTACAATTCCATTGGCGAATTTTTAGATATCATACCTGTTTATGTTGATAAAAAAGAATTTTCTATTTTATCCTTGCTGCAACTAGCAAGGTCGTGCGGAATTAATTTTGCTTCCTTGGTCTTTGATCCGATTTTGTCGGTAAAATACTCAAATATAGCACGGTGCTTGGCTCCGTTTTATAGGGAAGATGGAAGCAATCTGGTGCTGCCACTCTTTAATTTTCAGGGTTTTATTTCAGATGAGAATAGAAAGCGATATCGCTCACTTGGTTTGGTATCGAGTGAAAATTGTTTTTCAAAATTCCTGATAAATGTGAATTATGATGAACAGAATCTCTATATTCATTTTTTATTTGAATCTGGAGAAATAGTAAGACTAGAAGACGTGGCTGAATTATATGTTAAAAATAAACTCATTGCTAAGGAGAAATGTTATGCCTAAATTGGCGATTAATCACGGGGAACCACTTTCACTTCCAAAGGAGTACAATACTTTAGGGGATATGTTACTTTACGTAAAAAACACGTTTCCAGATCACGGGCTCACTTTTGTGGATATTACTGGTAAGGAAGAATTTTTATCATATCCAGACTTGGTAGAGCAGGCGACTCAGTGTTTATATCATCTTCAGCAACAAGGTCTTAAGCCTGGAGATTTGTTGATCATTATCATCGATAATAATCTACAAGATTTTTATGTTCATTTTTGGGCATGTATTTTAGGGGGAATTGTTCCAGCTCCGATCACTCAGCCTTCTTTTGAGAAAGATTCCGTGACTTTATTAAAACTGTATAATGTATGGAACACCCTGAATAAACCAAAACTATTAGTAGAAAATAAATATATTAATTATTTTGAGGGCCTTCAAAGTCAAGATCGTTTTTCAGGATTATCTTACTTCACATCACAGAGTTTTCGTGATGGCCAACAAAAGATATCTGAAAATCATATTGGTCAGCCCACAGACTTAGCTATTCTCCAATTTTCATCGGGCAGCACGGGTGACCCGAAAGGGGTTCAACTTAGCCATAAAAATATTATTTGTAATTTAACGACAACTCGCAACAGCTTTGGTTTAACTAGTGAAGATAAGGTTTTTTCCTGGGTCCCTCACACTCATGATATGGGTTTATTTTTGCAATATCTTACCTCTGTAACCGCCGGTTGTAATATTTATATTTTTTCTCCGATGACGTTCAGTCGATCGCCCTACCTTTTTTTGAAGAAAGTAAGTAATCACAAGGGGGCATTTTTTTCAACACCTAATTTTGGTTTGGACTGGATGATAAAAAATATTCCCGATGAAAAGCTGGATTCATTAGATCTTTCAGCATTGAAATTTATTTTAAATGGTGCAGAGCCAATTTCGTCAAACGTCATAAATCGTTTTGCTAAAAAATTTCAACGATGTGGATATTCGCAAAATAAAATGTTGGCAGCTTACGGTATGGCTGAAGCAACGGCTATGGCTACTCATATAAAATTAGGGTTAACTCCCCCGGTAGAGAAAGTGAATCGTATAAAGCTTTTGAACGAGTCTGTAGCGATTGCGACTGGTCCCGAGGAAGTTAACAGCGCAATTGAGTTTGTGCATGTCGGTTTTCCGGTTCAGGGGGTAAGCATCCGTATAGCTGATTCAGATGGAAATACAAGGATTGAAAATCAAGTTGGTGAAATTCAGGTTAAGGGTGATCAAGTGACATCGGGATATTTTAATAGGCCCGACCTTCATAACGAAATGTTTCATGGCGAATGGTTAAGAACAGGTGATTTGGGCTTTATCACGAATGGCTCTTTGGTTGTTACTGGTAGAATGAAAGATATTATTTTCGTTCGTGGGAAAAACTACTTTGCTCATGATCTAGAAGAACTTCTTTTTTCCAAGGAACTAGTTCAGCGTGGTAAGCTATTAATTGCTGGTTATTTCAATACGACACGTCAAGAAGAAGAGTTACTCGTTTTTGTTCAGCATAGGTCGGGAGCGGAATCCTTTTTGCCAATCTATAAGGCCATTATTGTAACGCTTCGTGAATCTCTAGGTATTGAAGTGACCCATGTTATTCCTGTAAAGACCATACCCAAAACAACGAGTGGAAAGTTGCAGCGATTTCCCTTAATAAAGTCTTATCAAAACGGAAATTACTCCGCAATAATAGAAGAAATTAATTCGCTTCTTTGCCCGAAAAAGAAGCATATTGAAAGTGTGATGTTTTCTGAGGATGAGCTAGAGCATGTGATTAGAAAAATATGGTCCGATATTTTGCGAATCTCTGAGATGGAAATCTCTATTGATGATAAGTTTTTTGCGTTGGGAGGAAATTCTCTTAAAGCCTTCAAATTGCTCGAGGCGGTTTCTAACCATGTGGGTTTTGAATTAGATCCTGAAATGTTGGTGCTATGTCGTACCATTCGTGAAATAGTTAGCTATTTAAAATCTCATCATGGACTTTGTCAAGAAACAGAATGTACTACGGAAGTGCTTGTAAGTTCTCAGAAAAGTCTCGATCTGGATAAAACTATAGCGATAACCGGTATGGCGTTAAGGCTCCCTGGTGCTGTTAACCCGGAGGAATTTTGGGAAATTTTAGAGAAAGGAATAAGTGGAATTTCTAAAGTCAGTGATCAACGGAAAAAAATGTCTGGCGAGGATACGTGGAATGATTGGATGGGAGAACTTAGGAATGTAGAGCATTTTGATAACAAATTTTTTGATATTACTGACGAAGACGCAGTATTCACGGATCCTCAGCAGCGCCTAATTTTAGAATCAGCCTATCAAGCCCTTGAAGATGCCGGTGTTACCCCAGGCTTAGATTCTGAGCGAAACATTGGTGTTTATTCCGGCGTGAGCTTAAATACGTATTTTGAATTGCTGGTGGCTTATTTAAAAAAGAATGGAGTTGAGAATATTCCATCGAATGCATTGGTCGGGAATCTTTCGAACATGATTTCCGCACGAATATCCAGTACGTTTAATTTTACCGGTCCAGCCGTTGCGATTGACACGGCCTGTTCATCATTTTTTGTGGCCCTACATCAGGCTATTACCGCTTTAAGAAGTAATGAAATTTCGGGCGCTGTTGTTGCAGGGGCTAATATATTGGCGACTTCAAAAATTCATGCTTTATCACGTAAAGCTGGAATATTATCTTCTACCCAACATGCTCAAGTATTTGATAAAGATGCCAGTGGTACTGTCCTAGGAGAAGGTGTCATTGTGTTTTATTTGGAGACATTAAAAAACGCGATTCAAAATAATAAAAATATTTATGGAGTTATTCGAGGAATGGCTGTTAATAATGATGGAACATCTTTTGGCATAATGGCGCCTAACCCTCTTGGGCAATTTCGCGTGTTGACAGAAGCTTATGAAGATGCGGATTTAAGTCCCGCTGAAATTGATTATATTGAAGTGCACGGAACAGGAACAGTAATTGGTGATCCCATAGAGTTCAATGTGTTGAAGAAATTATTTTCGCGTTATAGGGACTTCAATGGGAATAAAATTCGTCTGGGCTCAGTAAAAACAAATGTGGGTCATTTGCTAGCGGCTGCCGGTGGTGTAGGTTTAGCGAAAGTTTTGCTTTCTTTTAAAAATCGAAAATTTGCACCCAGCTTGCATGTGAATAATATAAGTCCTGCTTTGAAAATTGAAGATTCACCGTTTTGGATTAGCCGAGAGCTTGCACCTTGGATTCGTTTTAAGAACCAAAGTCGAAAAGCGGCCATTAGTTCATTTGGGTTTGGAGGGACAAATACGCATTTGGTTCTAGAAGAGTGGACCGATGACCGAAAAGTCAATACTGTTTTGACGCCAAATCTTTTAACACTTTCTGCTAAGTCTGAAAAATCTTTAAGATTCTTGGTAGATCAAGCTGAAGACTTTCTAAAGAATTCATCGGATATCGATATCCAAAATTTCTGCTTTACTCGAAATCGCTATCGATTACACCACACTTATCGCGCAGCACTTTTAATATCTCATGATAATAAGCGATTAAAGAATTTTACATTCAATTGTTTTTTATCGAAAAAACCAATTAAAAAAGTGTGTTTAATTATTGGGGATTTACTTCCTAAAAATAATCAGAATGCCAACGGAATTCAATTTCCAGATGAGATTGTCCGTAGTATCAAAAATGAAACTGTGAATATTCACTCGTTAAATGAAGACCCAGTTCGTTTTGTTTCATATTGGTATCTGCTCTTAAAAGCTTTAAAAGATCGTGTGTTGAGCCCCTTGGGTATCTTGGGTGCCCATTCTGCAAACACTTACGTTAGCGCTTTGAATGAACAAAAGGAATTTGCAGAAGCTTTAAGGGTAGATCTTCTAGATTGGGAGCGGTCTAAAACTAAACTAGAGAATCACGAGATTTTCTCTAATGTCAAATGCGATGTTTTCATCTCGGTGGGGACTTTTGAAGAAAAATATTTTGATCACGATGTATTTAAGGACATGCCAATTATACATTTGGACGATAAAATAATATTGTCTTATGACAATCAATTGCTCAGTTTAATAGGAGAGTTGTATGTTCTTGGAATAGAGATTGATTGGTCCAAGGTTCATCCTGATGATTCTGGAAAAATTATTTCTGTGCCTGGATATCCATTTGATTCTAAGTCATTTTGGTTGACCTTAGAGTATACGAAGTCTGAAGAAGTGGGGATATGAATAAACTTAAAGAGATTATTTTGGGGCGGGCGACTTGTATTCGTTAATGAAATTAGTAGTTTTACTGATATACAGGTAATGGCATGTATCAATATACTGCGTTAACTTTTTATAGGGGTGTGTTATGGTATCTTATGTTTTTCCAGGACAAGGAATACAAAAATTAAAAATGGGAGAGAATCTTTTCGGTAGATTTCCCGAAATCGTTTCTATCGCAGATGATGTGTTAGGCTATTCGATAAAAGAGCTTTGCATGAATGGTGCTGATCGTATTAATCAAACCGAATATACTCAACCTGCAATATTCGTTGTTAATGCGCTAGCATACCTAGATCTTAATTCTGAAATAGAATGCATACCAGAGTATTTGGCTGGCCATAGTTTGGGAGAATATAATGCATTATATGCGGCCGAGGTTTTTGATTTTTCAACTGGTTTGAGACTTGTTAAAGAACGAGGCAGATTAATGTCATTGATGAATTATGGAGGCATGGCTGCTATTGTTGGCTTAGAATTAAAAAAAGTTGAAGATATTTTAGCGGCACTATCAACAGATGATATGCAGTTAGCCAATATAAATTCACCAAATCAATGTGTTATATCAGGCCCAATGACTTCAATTGTCGAGTTAAAGGGTGTTTTTGAAAAATCCGGAGCCATGTTATATTCAATTCTTAACGTCAGTGGTGCCTTTCATACAAAATATATGAGAAATGCGGCTGAGGAATTTGAACAATTTTTCAATGGTATAACTTTAAATAAACCAAAAATACCTGTTATTGCAAATGTTAACGCTTTGCCATATGAAACAGATGATATCAGCATTCGAAAAAACCTCGTATCTCATATTTATTCACCAGTAAAGTGGGCGGACTCTATGCGTTTTATTTTGAGAAATTCTATTTCAGGAGACATAAAAGAAATTACACCAGGAAGACCAGTCTTGACTGGGTTATTAGAACAAATAAAGCTTGATATGACAGAAGGTTTATGATCACCATAATTTATGTCTTGGGTAATTAAAAGAGAGTTAAAATTACGCGCCATAATCGGTTGTCTTATAGAGCTTAAGTTTAACCGATTATGGCGATTTTCACCTGATTTTTTACAGTCTTACCATTTCTTTAGCATATCGAAATTATGCGGCTCGTTTGGAAGAGGTGTGCCTAAAAATGCACAAGGTGCAACTTGCCCATACATTGATAGGCCTTTAGCCACGCCATGAACCAAGCTTGCCCCAAACTCCTTAGAGTTTTTAAATGCTTTTTCTCTTTTCCATTGTTTCAGGTTTTTTTCATCCTCTTGAGAGTTAGGTTTTACAGCGTCAGTTTTCTGTTTCATTGAATCGTTCTCCATTGTTGATAATAAAAAAATAACAAGTTTAATATATGAAATATTTTTTATTCTGAGTAGTCGTATATTTACTTATATTGAGGGTCAAATAATATTTTATGATATAATAAAAAAATTATATTACTAGTATTTTTCAGGTTATCGTTTTGAAATTCTGCTTCGTATATTCTGAGTTTATTTACGTATTATTATAATTTTAAATCTCCTGTAAATTATTCGCTGTTGTTTTTTTATGAGAGGTACTATGAAAGTTTTTAGGTTTTTTAAATCCACAATTTGTACAGACAGCAATCAGAATAATAATGCTGAAGTTAAAATAGATCCTACAGATATATTATCAGACGAGATCATGCTAGTCATTCTTAAGAAATTAAATTTTCAGGATATTTTGCGTGCAAACGCAGTTAGTAGGTCTTGGAATCGTCTATCGAATGATGTTCGGATTTTGAGCCCATTTTTCAAGGCTTTAGAGGGTGTTGGTGACCAGGATAATCAGGTAGAAATTAATAGCGATGGTAAGAATATTAAAAGAGTACTATTGATAAGTAAATTGGAGAAGCGAAAAAGAGTGTTAGAAGCTGAATTAAATGATTTAAGGAATGTTAACAATCGCCCCTATCATGAAGTTAGAAGGCCAAATTATCATTGTGTTGGTCCTTTGACGTCTCTGGTAGATTTTGTTTCTGTGGTTGAGCCAATAAATCGTGAAATTAGCGCCGTCTTTAAGGACATTGCGAAAAATAAAGGCATCAGAAAAAAACAGAATCAATTGATGTTTCTTGAGGGAAAGATTGAAGAGCATCAAAATAGTGGTATTAGACAGCCGAAATGAACATTCAAATGTCTAAATATTCTATATGTTGTATGTTGATGATATAAAATAATGGGGCCTAAGTGCCCCATTTTGAAAAAATATCGATTTGTAAAGACTAAAGTTTAGTTATAACTCGAGTTGTTGGTGCTAGATTTGTTATTATCGTCTCTGACGATAACAGTAACAGAGATTTCTTCACCTGGTTCTTTGGTTTGAAACTTTGGTGGTGCATAGCGATGAGCAACGTCCAGTATGCCATCAAGAATTGCAGGGTTAATATCCCCCGGTACACTAGCAATGACTTGTGTCTTTTTAATCTGAATGTTCCTTTGCTTAGGAGAGGATTCAGGGGGAGGTGTTTCAGTTGTATTTGTCGTAGTGGCCGCTGTCACACTCTGTGAGCTTTTTGCTTGAGATGTTTCACTCTTTGGACGTTTACTCGTATCGAAGAATCTGGGCGACCCTGCTTCAGTGTGTGATGATGCATCGTTAGTTTGAGCTTTGCTTGGTTGTGGTGCAAGTGGAGTACCTGACTCAACTGCTATCTTCTGAGTTGAGAGAGGAGTGTATCGACTCAGCATCTCGGCGTATTTATCGAAAAAAGCTTGCTCTTTATTGGGTTGGATTGCAGTGAGTAGAAAAATTTTAGGACATTTATCATCTGCAACAATTTCAACCTTTCCAGGGTATGAATCTTTACTTGTCTGGCAACGAATATTTACATATTCACCTTCAAATAAATTTTCTTCGATGAGCGCCATTACTGGGAACACATCATGAGCTGGCTGAGAGGGTGAGCTAAAAGAAAATCGTGTCTTGTATACTGCAGGAATGACATCTAACGCATCAGCAATCGTGATGCTTAATTTGTTTTGTGGATTTTTTCGCAAAAGTACTGTTTGAGATTGTGTAAATCGACAATACTGATGTGTGAATGTAAGATCAAATAATATTACAGGGATAGGTTTTTTTCGTAAGCCACAAATTTCAAATGTTTTTTGAGTGGCATCCGGGTCGCAGAGAAAATTAAATTCACCATACTTAATCGGGAACTGTAGATTTGCTTTAGGTGCGTTAGCTTGACGAGGATCGAAAACCCCGCCCATCATTGAAATACCGGCAACTTTATCGAGCAAATTGTGTTGTTGGGCTGCTTCTAGCACAAGTGCTACATCCGTTAATCCCGCTAGACTAATCAGTGTGATAGGATCTCGTGAATGTCTTAAACATTCGATGATGAAGTCAGTCGCACTGCAATCTACATATGTTTGTAATGATTTTTCTAATTTAATGCCATTTAGCCCGTTATCTCCATGAGCTTCATAATCAGTTTTAATTAGATCACCATTAATGGATTTTTCTGACCCACGTAAAATAGGAAAATCTTTACGATTAGCAAGATAGCAAATATCAATGACATTTTGGAGTGTTTTATCCCGTTCAATATTGCCTGCACAGGCAACAATCGCTTTAATTTCTGTAAATGCATTAGGTGCCAATGCTAGTCCAAGAGCGGCTAAATCATCTACGCCAGGATCGGTGAAAATAATAACAGGTTTATTCTTCATTGTTAATATAACCTGAGATGTCTCAACAGGACGCACTTTATTATTGAATTCTTTTATCATTTCTTTAATATTTTTATCTTTCATAGGATCTTTATATCTATAGAGTGTAAAAAATAAACTTATGAAAGTATTGAAATAATCATTTTCGCTAAGTTTGCAGAATATTTTATTCTTCAGCTGAGCGGGAAAGCTAGTGGACTCCTCGCCATCAATCAACAATGTAACTATACGTTGGTCAAAATCTGGCTTTGTGTTGGCACGATGGATAATCGACTTGGCTTCAACATACGTTTTATTCGACTCGCCACCTAAGAATAGGGTGGGCTGGTCATATTTTCTTTTGTAAAGCGGTGTGCCCATAATGCACACATAGTCTGTATCATCTCCATCAATTAAATCGATAAAGCGGTCAATGTTATCACCCCTGGATAAATCATCTTTATCAATCAATACACGAAAACCAGCACATTCTAAATCCTTTGCCAGTTTGTGAATATCACGTTTATTGTTGGAGTCTTGTTGAAAAGTGCTTTGATATTCTGGGCTTGGCCAGGAATAGCTAACAAACATGGAGGGCCGGTAATATCCGAAATATTCTACGATAAGTTTATGCAGAGGATCACTAGCTAAAAGTTGTTCATTAGTGTTTTTGTCTCGAAGTTTTTCGAGTAGTGACTCGCTGTAGTGTGATTGATATTGTGGTATTAGGTCAATTGAATGGTCAATGCTTTGGCCAGTGATGGTGATACCTTTTATATTCCAACCACTCGATATTTTGTAAATTAGAAAGCCATATTTTGAGTCAATTTTTAATGATTTTATTTCTCGTGCAATGGTATCTGGCGTTTCATTTTCCCAAACTCTAATTATAGTAGTGAATTTTTGAAGATTTCTTTTTTTAAGGCCCATTAATTGGCTTTTTTCTTCCATGTATTCTTTTAGTTGAGCCAATAATTTTCTAAATTCATGATAAACTTTTTTATGCTCGTCTCTTTTCTCGTCTGGTCGAAACAACTCACTGAGTAAAAATCTACCCTTTCTGACAATTCGTACTGGTTGATCATCATCTTTACTAACCTTTTGCATTTTAAAGTCTCCATTTTCCTGTGTTAAGAATCTTGATACTGCTTACCATGAGTTTCTTTCAGAGTAAGTGCAATAACAATTGCTACAACTGCCGCAATTACCACCATCATTATCGCACGATTAAAATCCGAGACTGAGTAAACAGCCACGCCATTCGTTATCTTACCGGACCAGCGAGAATGTAATATCCACGCAAAAGGTGTTTGTGCAAGCCCACCTGCAAGCATTAGTGTCGAGGCAAGGCCTTCAGCTGTGGCGGTAATGGATCTTGAGTTGCATTCAGCAATCAGGGAATAGCCTATGATATGTGCGCTACAAAAAAATCCTATCATAAAAAATGTCAGGAGAAGTGTGTAAAAATTTTGGTGAGTGATCACAATAAGTGATATTAATGGAATCAAAATCATGACTGCAAAAAATATCATCGGTAGTTGGCGGTTTTTTAATCGGTCAGAGACCCAGCCCATGCACGGAGATCCGAAAATCATGCCAACAAATACCATCGAAGTAATTTCACCAGCCTGTGTATTGTTTAGAGAGTATGCCTGAGTTAAATAAAGCGATCCCCAAAGTGCGCCGAGTATAAAGAGCGGAAGATTCATGAGTGAAATATACAGTCCAGTTAACCAATTTTGCACGTTGGTGAGTGCGGTTTTCAGATTATACCAATTATTCGTCCTGTGTTTTGGCGATGAAGTGTATGGCTGATCGGCAGGGTAGTCTTCCACCGTTTTGTACACAACGTAGATTAAGCACGATCCTATTGTGGCGACAATAAGAGTTGTTTGTCTCCACCCAATTTGATCTATTAAAATGCTGAGTGGTGCTTGAGAGATAATGGCGCCTATCATACCGAGGGCAACTACTGCTCCTGTCACACGTGCCAGTTTTTCAGGTGGAAACCAACGAGTGGCTAATCGAAGAGAACTAATAAAACAAAATGCACCTGATAATCCTGCTATAAATCGAGCGGTGAGAGCAATGACAGAAGAGGGCGCTAGGGCAAAAAGATATGTACTGAGTACGGTGGTTGACATGGCTGATAAAATCAATGTTCTTGTAGAGAAACGATCCAAAAGAATTCCAGCGGGTAATAAAGACAATAAACTAGCAAAAAAGTAACTGGAAGAAATAATTCCCAGGTTTTTAGTATTAATGTCGAAAGATCGTAGCATGTGGATGTTCAGTACATTCATCATATTAATTATCATCATTTGATAGATGAAAAAAGATGAAGCACCTAAAATAACTGACCAAGCCTTCGGTATTTTTAAGGCTTTTCGGCCTGATATGGCATTTCTAGAAATTGCAGTATTGCTCAATGGGGGCTCACTTAATGATGGTTATATAACATAAACTAAGTGAAACAAATTTCAAAAATTTTTGCAATGAGTATATTAACGAAATGATCTCTCTGAATCAGCATGTAAGTATTCTTAATCAATATACTATGTTAAAATTCCTATGGCTTTGTGTTCAAATCGATAACATGGAGTTTTTTAAATGTCGAACAGAAAAAGAAATGACAGGGGTTGATTTGATGAAAAAACCGTCAGAATTAACTATTTTATCAGAGCTTAACAAAGTGAGCATTAAAAATTATTCTAACGAACTGGAGCTTACATTATTACCTGTTTTGAAAGAGTTATTAGAAATTGCTGATGATCACCAACCTCCAAATACTATAGCAAGTGCAGTGGTAGGTAGGGCATCTTTGATAGAGGAAACAGCTGCTGTCATAAGTGTATCTCAATCAAAAACTGGCATCAAAACACCATCGCGTACCTTGTCAGTGAAAGAAAATCCAGTGGTAATAGAGATTAAAAACCCATTAGATGAAGCGACAATGGTAAATTTACTAAGATTAGTTGGGGAGCATACTCCCAGCACAATGTCCGAACAAGATATGCAGACTCTGGTTAATTTTGTAGCGCAAAATGAAGAATTTGATAAATTAAAATTTGAGCGAACAGAAATTCGGATTAAATGTCAGATACCAAAAGAAACTTTTCAGCCTTTATTTCATTTACCGCCCGTTTTTAATCAATTCACTGGTCGTGAGCAAGAATTAACTCAACTCAAGGCGCATCGAGAGCTTGTTCAAGTCATCATGCGGCAAGAAGCAGCGAAGCAGATTGCTGGTACTGGTGGCATTGGTAAATCACAATTAGTGAATTATTTTGCTCGTTCGCAATTCAGAGAAAAATATTACAACTGGGTGATATGGTTGACAGGTGGTGTAGATGATAATAGCACGATAAATAGCCTTCAATCCCAACTCACTCAGCTTGGTCAATCATTGTGTATTGATGTGAAAGAGAACAAAGACCGTGACTTATATCGATTGATTTATTTACGATTGGCAGCCAAAGGGCATGGTTTAGTGATACTTGATGACGTTCCTAATTACGCAGTGGCTAGACCATATTTACCGGAATGCCATGAACAACCCCAACTCGATGTATTGATCACCACACGAAACAACTTAACATTTGGTAATAGCGTCAAGAAAATAATTTTAGACGTCTTTAATATAGACGATGCTATCAATTATATACTTCGCATGCTGAATAACACTGTTTCAAAAACGGATGCAGAATTATTAGCAACAACGCTCAATCGTTATCCATTAGCCTTGTCGCAAGCGTTAGCTTTCATTATTAATTCAGATTGCACTATTGAAACTTTTTGTAAACGTTATAGGGCTTCTAAGAAAGCCCAAAAAGCTTATGTTAATGAACCTGTTCTCCAGGATGATTCTTATGAAATGGAGCGTCAAGACCAACGTAAGTGGGATCTTCAAGCAACTATAGCGACTGTAGTCGAGATTTCATTAGATCAAGTTCGTATTCTCTGCAAATCAAAAGAAGCTTGTGATCGCACTTATAAAGTATTGTTGGCGACAGCTTACCTTGCTCCGGAAACTGCTATACCTAGAGATTTACTGAAAGGATGGATACCAAACGATGAAGTAGACTCGAAAATTGGTGATGCCGTAAAAGCATTGCGCGCTTTAAGTTTTTTGGAGGAAGGAGATATAAATGCAAGCTACCGTATTCATCAAATCATACAAGAGGTATTAAAGCTACAAGAATCTCCAGATTCAATTAGGAAACAATTGTTACAATGGGTTGTTTTTTTTAAAAATTATCTTGAAGAGAATTCATTTCAAATAGAAATAAAAGAAAAAAAATACACTACTCTTAGACCTCATGTACTTGCAGTAGCCCAACAATTGAATTTATTGCACCCACGAAGTGAGGAATTATTTGATGCAGAGGCTGCTATGTATCGTATAGCAGGATTGGCTTGTAAAGTGGAAGCCAAAGATAAGTTGGCCAAATCTCATTTTGATAGCGAATTAAAATGCCTTCAACAAATGTCGACCAACGTTAAGAATAAAGTGAGGCAAGGAATATGTTTGGTGGATCTAGGTGATGCAATGCGATGCTGTGGTGAATCTAAAGGCGCGAAAGAACGCCTTACAAAAGCTTTGGAAATTTTAAAGTCTTCACTAACAGAGCCGCATGTAGAGATCGGAAAATGTTTGATGCATCTTGGTATAGCGCACGTTATATGTGGTGATTCTGAAGGAGGAAAAGAGCGTCTTACAGAATCCTTAAAAATTTTAAGGTCCACATTAAAAGAGCCGCACGAAGAGATTGGCAGATGTTTAGTGAAGCTTGGTTGGGCAACATTATCATGTGGTGATGTTGATGGTGCGGAAAAGCATTATGTGGAGGCTTTGCGAATACTAAAGAGTACACTCGGAAAAACACATGTGGATGTAGGAAGATGTTTGACTAACTTCGGCTCTGCAATGCAGCAGCGTGGAAATTTTCAGCGTGCAATCGAGCTTCATACTAAAGCATTGAAGATTCTTGAAGATAATTTAGGGAAGCAGCATGTTGATGTTGCAGGATGTTTGTCAAATCTCGGTGTGGTCACTTTGGATTCTGGTGATCCTTATCACGCAGAAGAATATTTTAAAAAGGGAGAGCCGATTTTAAAGTCTGCAAAAGGAGAGCGTCATGTTGATGTAGGAAGATGTTTATCAAATCAGGGTTTGGTAGCAATAGAATGTGGTAGGCTGGATGATGCGAAAAACCTGTTGGACAAGGCCTTAGAAATTTTCAAAGTAGCTTTAGCTGATCAAAAAAATCAACATGCTGATGAGGGAAGGTGTTTGATGTACATTGGTAGAGCCACTATGTTGTGTGACGATCCACAAAGTGCTAAGGATCTTCTAAATAAAGCTTTACCGATATTAAGAGCTTCTCTAGGTAAGGAGCACGTGGAAGTTGGCAGATGTTTAATGAATTTAGGCGGGGCTACATTGTTGTGTAACGATCCTCGAGATGCTGTAAAACTTCTAGAGGAAGCAACTCCTATCTTGAAAAATAAATTACGTGAAAATCATACGGATGTGATGAAATGTCAGTTAATATTAAAGGAAGCAGGTGACAAATTTCGGAGGAGTAATTTAAACTCTTTAAAAGCTTGTTGTGATAATCCATTTGCTTACACACCGCAATTAATGCTGTTTGCTGCGGTTATATTATATGAAACGGAGATAATCTCAGAATATGGTGCAATATTATTATGCGGTTCTGGAATAGTGACGCGTACAATATCTCCTCGTCGTGTTACGGAAAGCATGATGCGTTTTTTTTGCTCATTTGCACAACAAGAACTTGAAGCTGGCCGCATAAACTTAGATGAGCTTTCTGAGCAGGAAGATACTCAATGTGAAAAGCCAAAATGAAAATTGTGTTCGGATTGAAGGTGGAGTAAAATTATATTCTGATACTATTACAGTGAAATTCAACCAAAATATAGATATGGGAAGGTGATCGATTTTTTGTAGAAAATAACGAATGGAGAAATCTCATTGGAACAACTAAAGGAATTGACAATATTTTCTGAGCTCAGTAAAGTCAGTATTAAAAACTACCATGATAAAATCGTTGTTAATCTACTACCCCACCTAGAGCAAATAGTAGAAACAGCGAGTGCTTATGTACCCTCTAATACTATGACAAGCAGTGTGATTGATAGGGCTTCTGAGATAAATGAATCTTCCAGCGTTGTACATTTATCTTACTCAAATCAGCTTCAACACTCTGGACGAACATTTACAATAAAAGAGCCTCCTCTTGAAATAATCATTGAGCAACCCTTAGATGAAAGATCCCTCGTCAATTTATCAAGACTTGTGGGGGAACACACTCCCACTTCGATGTCTCAAGAAGAAGCCGCTTCACTGATGGCGCTTTTGGAAAAAAATCACGTAGATCACGTAAAGATTACATCAACCGGTATTCGCGTGATCTTTCGCATTCTCGAACAAACTTTCAGACCCTTATATCGATTACCGCCTCAATTTGAGCATTTCACCGGACGAAATCAAGAGTTAGCGACGCTGCGAGAACGACGTAATACGGTTCAGGTGATCGCCCCTCGAGAAAATCTACCAGAAGAGGAAAAACACGATAAAAGTGTTTCACAAATTTCCGGAACGGGCGGCATTGGAAAATCGCAATTAGCCAATTACTATGCGCGTTTACAATTTAGAGAAAAAAATTACGACTGGGTCATTTGGATGATGGGCGGTGAAGATCATCAAAGAGCGCTCAATAATTTATCATCTCAATTTGCTGATTTGGGTCTTGCGCTTGGGTTAGATGTTAAAGAGCTCAAAGATGAAGTTTTATACCAATTAATTTATGAAAGACTCTCTGCCAAAGGACGGGGATTGGTGGTGATTGATGATGCGCCAAATTATGCGGTAGTAAAACCTTTTTTACCCGAACATTTTGATCAACGTAATATGGATGTACTGATCACAACACGCAATAGCCAAACATTTGGCACTACTCTTACTAAAATCTTATTAGATGTTTTTACCCTGGGCGATGCAAAGCGCTATATTTGCCGTATACTCAATGATTCTATAATTGAAGCAGATTCTGAATTATTAGCAACGACTTTAGATCGATATCCATTAGCGCTAACCCAAGCACTGGCTTATATTCTCAATAATCAATGTACAATAACGGCGTATTGTGAGCGTTATAAAACTTTACGTGGAGCAAAAAAGAAATATTTAGAAACGCCTGTTTATGAAGACGATCCCTATCAACTTGAGCATCAACAGAGAAAAAGAGATTTTGAAGCTACTATGCAGGTCGTAGTGCAATTGTCATTGGAACAAGTCAAATCCATCTGTAAAACAGATGACGATTACGAGCAAGCAAAGACTGTTTTAATGAGTGCTGCCTACCTTGCGCCAGAAATGGGGATACCTAAAAAGTTTATGAGTGATTTATTAACTGAAGACCAATCTCAATTGAAAATAAACAAAGCATTGGTGGCATTATGCAATTTAAGTTTACTTACACCAGAAGAAAATAAATCATACAGTATACATAAAGTGATACAAGATGTTCTAAAAAATGATGAATCAATTAAACAGATAGAACTCCGCTTAATGGCATGGCATGGAATTATTATACGTTACGATTATTTGTCATCCACACTAAAGATTTCTGAGTTTGAAAAAGAGCTGATTCCACATTTAGATGCTCTAATTTTTCAACTGGGTCTTCAAGAACAAACTAAAGTTATAGTTGCTGCTATCGCTGATATTCATAGTATCGCCTCTACGTTATTATTATTGCTGGAAGAAAACAAAACTGCTAAATCCCACTTAGAACGTCAGTTAATTTGCTTTAAACGTCTGTCAGTAGCCCCTGAAACTCATGCTATAGGAAAGTGTAAGTTGTTATTAGGATGTGCGACATGTATGGAGGGCGATCATCAATTGGGAATTTTGCTGCTTGAAGAAGCATTAAAAATCCTCGAATCAACCTTAAATCATCAACCCAATTTAATCGGAACAGGCAAAATGCACTTGGGCCGTGCATTAGTGGAAACAGGGAAGTTTGAAGATGCTATGAATGAACTTGAACAAGCCAAAGAAATATTCAAAGCACAGTCCGATGTCTATCAGGCAAACGTAGGGATATGTTTGCAATATATTGCTATTGCTCAGCTCCATTTCAGATATCACAATTCCGATTTGACAATACTGCAAGAATCTTTAGCAATAATAAAAAATGTGTATGGGGACCAACATAGCTACACAGGGAGATGTTATCTTACAATTGCACAATCTTTAATTTTGTGCGGCAAAGGTAACGAAGCAATAGAACAGCTTGGTATCGCTTTACCTATATTAAGTAAAGCGCTCGGAGATGATCATAAAGACGTGGGCGCCTATTATATGACGCTCGCGAGTGCCTCGGAATCTATAGGTAACCTGCCTGACGCTATCAAGCACTACACAAAAGCTCTGAACATATTAACACCCAAAGTTGATAAACAGCATAAATATATGGCGAAATGTTTAGGTGGGCTTGGTGGCGCAATGATTTCATCTGGAGATCAGCGCGGTAAAGAATATTTGGAAATGGCTTTGCCAATATTAAAATCAAATTACGGTCATCAGCATCGATATGTGGGGTTGTGTTTATTGAGTCTGGGTGAGGTAGCACAATTGGATGGTGATTGGCTAGGCGCTAAGTCACGATTCACTGAAGCTTTACCGATTTTTAAAATGGAACTTGGCAAGTATGATGCCATGGTTGGAAGATGCTTAAATAACATAGGAACAGCCACACTGTCATGTGGTGATTCAAAAACTGCAATACCATTTCTCAAGGAGGGATTAGAGGTATTAAAGTCTGCATTGGGAAATGTAAATGAGGATGTTGCCAATTCCTTATTTAACTTAGGGAAAGCAAGCATGATGATTGACGAGCCACAAACCGCAGTGGCTTTTCATAAACAAGCTTTGGAAATTTATCTCGTCACTAAGAAAAAACCTGAACGTGTCGGTACTTGCAAGATGGAGATGGGTATGGCGTTATTTGCTTGCGGTCTCCAAAATGAAGGGGGAAACTTAATTGAAGAGGCTTTGACATGTCTGACTGAAACAGTCGGTTGTGAACACCTCGATGTTGGACGTTGCTTGATGAATCTGGGGACTGTAAAATCTCATAGTCATCAGCACAAAAAAGCAACTAAACTCTTCGAGAAATCCCTGCAAATTTTAAAGAATAGACTTGGTGATAAACACGGCGAAGTTGGTAAATGTCTCGGCGGATCTGGTGTAGCAATACAAATGTCTGGAAAACCGAGGGAAGCGATTGAGATCCTTAACTTAGCAATACCGATTCTAAAAAAAGAATTTGGTCTAATACATCCAGATATTGGAAATTGTTTAATGACCAAGGGTATAGCGACTGTAGATTTGAACCAACCACACGAGGGTAAAAATTTAATTGAGCAATCATTAGAGGTTTTAACGTCTGCGTTAGGTAGACAGCATTTGCGAGTCGGTAGATGTCTAATGAATCTGGGAAAGATAGCAATAAAATGCGGCGACTTTCAATTTGCTCGAGAAAGAATTAAGGAGGCAATTCCAATCCTTCGATCTAATATTGCCGGATTCAATGATGCCACAAACTGCCAAATGCTATTAGATGATGGTTTCAAATACCCTTCTTTGATTTACAGCATGAGCTTTACAGCACTTTTACTTCGCTGGGAAACTTCTGATCCTGCTCAGGCGATTCGCCGAAGCGTAGTTCTTGGCAGTGACGATGATTTAGAAGAGCTTTTACGGTCCTTTCATGCATTTGCTAATATACCCGATCAAATAGTTAGCAAAGGTTTTACAGCTTTGCATTTGGCCGTCATACATCATAAACCGAATTGTGTTGGTTTGCTCTTGGAACGGGTTGGTTTTTCATTAATCAAAGATGCTCAAGGGTGTACTGCTCTTGATTATGCTCTACAAATAAATAGTAAATTGATTCTTGGGCATTTCAAAAAGGCATTACTAGAATACTATTCTGATCATGATATAGATGAAAAACACCTGACAAAACTTGTGCGACTTTGTGCTCATTTTGGAGACGTGCCTGGATTAAAACTCTTAATTAATTTAAACGTCTCGGTGAATGAAGTGGAAAATAAATCTCAACTTACTGCTTTACATTACGCGGTAAGATCGGGTAATGAAGAGTGTGTTAAATTGTTGTTTGCGTCAGGAGCAAATCCTGAATCGGTAGATCATGACGGCCATACTCCAAGATTTCTGGCAAATCAATGGCCTTCACTAGCAAGCATTTTTAACTCCCCGGCTGAGATTACAGATGAATTATTAATGGATAAAATTGCTGATGATGTATTAGCCGCTCTTTCAGATATTGATTTGGAAGACGCATCAGTTTTCACTCTTTGATCCTATTGAACATATAGACTAATTGAAAAAATTTTTGGAAATTTGTATTACTCTGATGTATATTAATGGCACACTAAACTAAGTGAGACCTCATTGATTAATACAACTATTCTTAAAAATACCATATTGGGCTTACAAAACTTCAAATTGCTCAATGCTTGGTTAGTTCTTTTAGGCGCTTCAACTTTTTTCTTCTCTCAAATGATGTTAAGTAGGGCTTAGATTCGCAACACAGCAAAATGGAGCATTTAAAATGAAAAAGGTTAATAATGATGGTAACCAACATGTACGATTCGTCAGAAAGAGTAAATTTTTACTTAGAGATTTGTTTAGACAAGATGAGAAAAGAGATCAACATAGAATTGTTTATCGTGAGTTTAGAAAATTATTGATTCAATTAAGAGAATACATGGAGGATAAAAGCCAATTAATTGATCGTAAGAAAAGAAATCTTCATGATTTTACTACCACTGTCAGATTATGGGAGGACAAAACTCCTATGTTCATCGAAGAAGAGATCAAGGCATTAAAAATTGATTCTAAAAATGGCTTCCTTATTTATAGAACATCTAATGGTTGGAATCTCACAGGTATGACAATTGACGGTCATATTATTGATGAATCTATCAAGTTAATCCCTAACCATCTTTCGCATTATAGAGATGCACTACTCGAAAAACTGTACGATAGAAAAAATAATGAACAGCTTTCGAAAGTCGATCCTCTGCATAAACTCATCGTAGAGTACTTCGGTTATTATCGCCCTTCTGTGTTTATTAGCTATTCTTGGCCAAGTGAAGAATACCGAGATTTAGATTTATTCATTCAGGATACAAATAACGATCATGATATTCATAAAGTGGCGAAGGATTTAGAATGCGCCGGCATTAGAGTGTTAATTGATAAAAAATTTTTATTATGTGGTGATGACCTCAATCGTTTTATCAATTTGATTCATAATAAAGATCTGGATTATGTTTATGTTATGGGAACCCCGTTATACAAAATAAAATATGACAAACCCAATTTATTTTTAGGCGGAGAATATAATAAAACCTATGTTGAAGCAAAAGAGATCATTCAAAGCGCTAACAACTCCTTAGCTTGCGATCAGCGTATTGTTGCATTGTTGATAGATGGTGATGGGTCAATTAGCGTTCCTGCTCAGTTGCAGCGGAAAATATTCTGTAAATTTTCTGAAAATGATTACTTTAATACTTTCTTAAGGTTGATATTTTCTCTATACCTATACAATGAGCCTATGAAAGATAAAAATATCAAAAGAATGATAAATGAATTCAATAATAAAGTGCGTCCCAATGAGACATCAAAGGTTATGTTACTGAATGATGCGACTCTAGATGGAGCTGAGGAACACAGTGAAATTAAGACTGGATTAACACAGTTTAGAAAACATTTCTTGTCGTCTGGAAAATCCAACATAACGTTTAACAATGCATTTGGTTTGCCGAGAGAATTCCCTAATTTCACAGGTCGAAATGAAGTGCTGGATGAACTTGAGACTTCCATTTCGCAAATTAATAAAGAAAACAATATTAAAGTAGTGGTGAGTGGCGCCGGAGGCGTTGGTAAAACTCAGCTGGCTTTAGCTTTTGCTTATAGTAAGCTTAAGCAATATCAAGATACTTTGGGTGAAGCGGGGTGTCGCTCAATAATTTGGTTGCTTGCTGGGACAGATGGAGGTGCGGATAATAAACGTTTAATGGATCAGCAATTTCATGATTTAGGAGAGAGTTTAGGTTTTGATCCCAAACAATTCAAACCTGATAATGTGTTGATTAGGCAAGTTTTTCAGCGCCTAGAAGAACATGGTCCTTATTTAGTTGTCTTTGATAATGCTAATGAGTATCACAGCATTGAACCATATTTACCTCCTTCCTCAGTTCCTGCTGTAATTACGACGCAAAATAGTAATCGAAGTGACTGGGACCCATCATACAAAGCAGTCACATTGGGTGTGTTCAGTGAAGCTGAAGCACTTGTATATATAAAAAAATATTTGAGTTGCAATGATCCTCATTTATATCATGAAAAAGAAGCTGTAGCACTGGCAAAAGCACTCTGTTGTTTTCCATTAGCACTAACACAGGCTTTAGCGTATATCACCACAAACAATATTCGAATAACCGAATACTTGAAAGCATATGCTCATGAAAAAAAGAAATTTCTTGAAAAATCTATCCCCCAAGGAGACTCATATCTGAAAAATAAAAATCCTTCGAATGAAATGTATGATCCACAAACAGCAACCGTATGCGCAGTGATCCAGCTCTCCTTAAAGAAAATGATAAATCCCGATGTACATCGAATATTAAAAGCATGTGCCTACTTAGCATCTGAGACACCCATCGATGTGAAGATGCTCGTTCACTGGGCAGCGAATTCCATAGACAGTAGCAAAGTGCTTGAATCTCTTCGTCGTTATAGCCTTCTGGAGAATCTCTCAATTGCAAATCATGTGCGAATTCATCAATTCGTGCAAGAGATTTTGAGGTTAGAAGATACTGATAAAGTCAAAGCCGACTGCATAGCTGATGTGGTACGAGTATTGGCCATACATTATGATCATATAGAAACCCCGTTATCGACCGAAGCACGCCAAAAAGCCTTATTGCCTCATTTACTAGTAGCGCTAGAACATGCAAAAGGATTGAATGCTACTGGCTTGGGATTTGATCAAGAGATTGCAAAACTCCAATTTTATCTCGGAGAGCTTTATGAATTAATGGGCTCTCTTACTCGCTCACTTGAGTATCTAAAAGCAGCGTTAATAATATTCGAGAGCGTAAATGATGAGAAATTTATTACAAAGACTTTGTTGATTTTCGGCCATGTATATTATCAACTCGGTAAGCCGACTGAAGCCAAATTATATTATGAACGTGCATGGATAAAGTGTGGAGGTAATTTAGCTCCTGATAGTCGTGAGTATATTAGTGCTTTGACAGGTCTAGGTAACGTTAGTTTAGATCTTAAAAATACTAAGGATGCCCAAGATCATTATGAACTTGCAATGACGATTGAAAAACGTCTCAATGGGGATGAGTCTTTTCAAGTGGCTAATTTATTAACTAACATAGGTAATATTGCTTTTCAACTTGATGACTTTAAACGTGCACTGAACATGTTCGATCGTGCAATTGAAATTCTTAAAAAAGCATTTCATGAGGATCACCCTGAGATAGCATCGACACTAATGAGTCTTGGATGTATCTATTATGAATACGGTAATGTGAAAAAAGCAGAAAAGTTGTTTAAGCGAACACTTAACCTAAAAGAAAAAGCCTATGGGTTGGAGCATTATGCAATTGTGAAAGCGTTGAGAAACCTAGGAAGTGCTAAACAAGCACTCGGCGAATTTGAATGTGCAAAGAAATTGTTTGAACGGGCGCTTGCCATAGCAGAACGTGCTTATGGACCAGAGCACACTGAAGTGACCGGAGTTCTATCAGATCTTGGAATTTTGTTGAGTCAAATTGGTCAAGAAAAAGATGCAAATGAAGTGTTTAATAGAAAACAGGATATTGAACATGCCACTTATGTATTTCCTGAGAGCGATCATAAGACTGTGTCACAATCATCTAGGTCATCGGAGAAACAAAAAAATACTGTTGATGAAGTACACGGAAGACATGGGCTTTTTTCACACAAAAAAACCTATTCGGAGGAACAGATAGCATTGTTTGATCAGGTAATTCCGAAAGGTTATCAATTAAGAGAAGCCAAAGGTAAAGGTGATTGTTTCTATGATTCTTGTGCTCAAGAATTAAATGAGCGAGCGGGGGAAAATGAATATACTATTAAATCCCTAAGACTTTTGTGTCATCAATATGCTGTTGAGTTGGATAAGCGTTGTAATGCGAATCCACAACATCCTGATAACTGGATATCGAAAGCCCTCAATCACGATCTCCGAAAATATCAAGAGTATCTTGCCAATGTTCAATATACAGTAGAAGAAAGAGAGACGGGAGAAGGACTTGGTGATGATAAACTAGCTATTTGGGGAGAAGTACATATTGATGGTCGTATACTGTGTGAGCAACTAAGAGTTAAGCTTCATGTGATAGAAATGAGAGAAAATCCAGATGACGAGACAAATGAAACCCAAAAATTTATTTTAAGTCACAATCTAGTAAACGAGAGAGGGCTGAGAAATGTCGAAGAAGATAAAATTGATTGGAAGGATGAAAAATTACTTCATATCGCTGTGTGCAACCTTCATTTTGTTCCTATTTTAAGAAATACGGCCAAGCAAACAAGTGCATCTGATCTCGATATTGATCAGTACAACGACACTGATCACTATGATACGTCTTTAGATGGAACTGATAAATCCCGAGAAATTAAGGTTGGATTGACACAGCTAGGTGAACACTCTCGCAATAAAAGCTCTTTAAGCGCCTCAAATGAATTCACATCAACAGCTGACAATTATGTGGATGGTCATAACTGTCCGAAACCTACCTTGCGAGCGGATTATTCCTCACAAAAATCGTCCTCTCACACAACTCAAAATAGTAATACAGTATCGCACACTGGAACAGGCTCACCCAGATACTTTAAAGCTAGCGCACATCGAGACGATGAAACAAAATTTCCCTCGCGTGGGACCACTCATGAGCAGAGCAGTGTTTCGTTTAAATTTACACAAGCCATTGCTAGCGTACCTGGAGATATACAACCAAACCGCCTTAATTCCTTACTTGATGTTGCTCAACATTTTGCTCCTCCAAAGCTTCAAACTATTCAACATCGACAACCAACAGATACAGTTGAACAAAACTCTGTTGTTGTTATCGTCAGAGACAATGATAGTAAATCAGATAGAAAATTAGATTATAAAAACAAATAAGCATAGTTATAGATTAACGAAATACCCACTTATAGATGATCTGGAAACGAATTAGCCAAAAATCTATTTGGTTATTTTAAAATTCTTAATGGCTTAACTAAAAAAATCGTGTTAAAACCCCCAGTTACTTCATCCGCGCCATCTCGCTATAAAAAATAGTTTACCCGACTATGGTCATAAAAATAATTTTTACAGCCTAATCTGTAGTTCCGAAGGCACTCTCATATTTCTTATAAAGAGAGTAATCTACTCGAACCCTGCTCTAATATGTATAATAGTTCTTTCACTTTAGGAATAATGGTTATTACCGATTGAATATTTTCACTTAACCCTACGACAATAATATATTTTTTTATTAGGTAACAATCATGACAGTATTTTTGTGCCTTTTCGTATTGCTGCAATCCATAATAGCATTGAGCTAAAATAAAATAGACTGAAAATAGTTTGTCATCGCACGGTTTATTTTTAGCCACCTGGTCCAATATTTTTATTGCTTCATTGAAGAGCCTAAGACATCTAAAATTATCAGCCAATTGAATTTGATCATCTACACTAAGAAAGGATTTAGTTTGAAAAGTATTAATTTTTTCGTGGTAAGTTGTTACTAACAACTGACATCTATCGATGTCACTTAATAGTGTACAAATTTCCCTGTTGTGCTCATCTGACAGTGCTTGGCACAGAGACACAGATACAGTTACAGCAGCTTCATCAAAATCATGCAGCTCTAATTGACATTGTGCGCGCAATAACAAACCATCAACTGAAGTTTCAATTTCAAGAATGTAACTTAACAATGCTAAAGCTTCTGATATAAGCCCTAATTCAAAGCACTCTCTAGCCACACGTTGTAGTTTTTCGCGAGGCATAGGAATTGAATCATCTAAATTTAATGCCAATGCTATCTGAGAGCCTTTTGTTGAGGATTGTTTACCAAACTGTGTCAATTCAGCCTTAATTTCTCGGGATTTATCAGTTCCATCTAAAGACGTATCATAGTGATCAGTGTCGTTGTACTGACCAATATCGAGATCAGATGCACTTGTTTGCTTGGCCGTATTTCTTAAAATAGGAACAAAATGAAGGTTGCACACAGCGATATGAAGTAATTTTTCATCCTTCCAATCAATTTTATCTTCTTCGACATTTCTCAGCCCTCTCTCGTTTACTAGATTGTGACTTAAAATAAATTTTTGGGTTTCATTTGTCTCGTCATCTGGATTTTCTCTCATTTCTATCACATGAAGCTTAACTCTTAGTTGCTCACACAGTATACGACCATCAATATGTACTTCTCCCCAAATAGCTAGTTTATCATCACCAAGTCCTTCTCCCGTCTCTCTTTCTTCTACTGTATATTGAACATTGGCAAGATACTCTTGATATTTTCGGAGATCGTGATTGAGGGCTTTCGATATCCAGTTATCAGGATGTTGTGGATTCGCATTACAACGCTTATCCAACTCAACAGCATATTGATGACACAAAAGTCTTAGGGATTTAATAGTATACTCATTTTCCCCCGCTCGCTCATTTAATTCTTGAGCACAAGAATCATAGAAACAATCACCTTTACCCTTGGCTTCCCATAAACTGAATCCCACGGGGATGGCTTTATCAAAAAGTGATCTTTGTTCACTAAAGTTCTTTTTTTCGTGTGAAAAAAGCCCATGCCTTTTAAGCATATTATTAAATTTAGTCACTCGCCGTACAGAAGACGCCGCACGAGCATTGGTGTTATTAACTTCTTCAACTGATTGATGTTTTTTTGTTGTTATAGACTCTGCGGTATAGGAGGGATGCATCAGAGTCTCTATCATTACAAACTCAATATCTCTCAAAGATTCTTTCACAATATCCGCTGCTTCATGATTGTTTGCTTCTAATATCCCTAATGCTTCATGTAAATGTTTTTTTCCAGCTTCTAATTCTCCACAAGCTAGCATAGCGCTACCTAAAAGCATCGAACACATACCAACGTCTAAATGCTCAGCACCCGATACATTTTTAAATATTGGTAAAGCCTTTGTTAATAAGTTAATCGCCTCCTCATAGGCACCCACTTTGAATTTTTCATTACCAAGTATATATAACTCTTCTCCATATTCAGTATCTAAAGTTTGGTTAATTTCATATAAATCTAGATGACATTCATTTATTAAAATATCATTGTCGCCTAATGAATATTTGAGTATAGATAAAGCTTCATCCAAATTCTGCTTTGCACCTCGTAGGTCTCCACATGACAATGAAGCATTACCCAGTTTCATCAAGCATTTTCCTACCTCCACATGCTGCTCTCCAAAGGACTTTCTGAGAATCAGTAACGCTTCTCCTTGCAATGTTCTCGCAACTTGCGGTTCACCTGATAAAAGTGTTGCTACACCAAGATTCGAAAGACATATCCCAACTTCCGGATTATGTTCACCTAGTGTCGACTTTAGAATAGGTAAGGCTTCTTCAAGTTGCCGTTTCCCGCGTTGATGATCGCCACACAACACTGTTGACCACCCGAGCTGCATTAAAGCCATCCCTACTTCGCAATGATTCACGCCAAATTTCGTTTTTAGGATATATAGAGCTTTTTCGAAGTGTGTTTTGGCAACTTGTGGTGGCTCATCAGATAATAGTATTGCTGAACCAAGGTTCAAATAACATCCCCCCACAGCTACATGGTTTTCACCAAAAGTCCCCTTTAAGATCCATAATGCTTCTTCGAGTTGACGTTTCCCCTCTTGGTAATTGCCACATTTCGCATTTGAATAACCTAGAATCGACAAGCATGCCCCCAGCGTTGGATGCTGATTACCCAAACTGTTCTTAAGTATGGACCACCCTTTTTCAATAAGATCCTTAGCGCTTGCTGGGTCACCGCATGACTTTGTTGCTACACCTAAGTTTAAAAAACATTTGCCTACGTCGACATGATCCTCACCTAATATTTTTATTAGCATCGGTAACGCTTTTTCAAGGATTTTTTTTGCGCCCTTTGGATCACCACACGCTTGCATTGACCTAGCTAAGTTGACCCAGCAACCATTCACAGTTGCATGCTGGTCTCCTAACGCCAACTCTAAAATCCGTAAGGCCTCTTCGAGTAGGGATTTGGCACCTTGGGAGTTACCTAAACTTAGTCTTACACAAGCTATGTTCATCATACAATTTCCCATGGAGATAAGTTGTTCACTTACCAGAGTTCTGATAATAGCTAAATTTTGTAAACTGAGTCCTTCTCCAGATAGGTTCATTTGATTAATTAGTGCTGGAAGCCTAGATCCCACTTGCATTTGTTGATAGCATTTATATTGGCTTTCAAGATAGTGTAGTGCTATTGTATCTTCACCTTGTGTTATAAAAGCCCTTGCAACACATCCTTGCATTAGAGCCTCCGCTTCTAGGAACTCGATAATCTGAGGTTGCTGACTAAAGTACTGAGCTAAAATGATTGCATGAGGTTTGAGTGTAATAAAGACCTCTTCCTCCTTGATTAAGGATATTTTTGAAGAAGTACTTATAAAATTTCTAAATATATTATACCACCGCACTATTCTATCTTGAGTGTTTTGTTTGCTTTCAGGTATTTTCAACACATCCTGCACCACTTGATGTATACGATACATGTCAATTTCGTTGGCCTCTTCCAATAAAGACAGCGCTCGGAAGGCCTCTAACACCTCATTGATCTGAATTTCCGCTTCATCAACGGGCAGCCATCCACGCAATAAACTTTTTGGAATCGCTGCTTCGGGTGCGAGATAAGCGGTAGACATCAGTAGTGAGAATGCATGTTCATAAGTCTCTTCTGTTTTACACAACGCTTTTACCTGTTCTAAGGATAATTGGACAACAACCTGCATAGTAGCTTCAAATTTTCTTTTTCGTTTTTGATGTTCAAGTTGATAAGGATCGTCTTCATAGACAGGCGTTTCTAAATATTTCTTTTGTGCGGAACGTAAAGTGTGATAACGCTGACAATATTCCATTATTGTGCATTGATTATTGAGAATATAAGCTAGCGCTTGGGTTAAAGCTAAGGGGTAGCGATCTAATGTTGTGGCCAACACTTCAGCATCAGCTTCAGTGACCATTTCTTTGAGAAGCCGACCAATATAGCGCTTAGCATCCTCCATCGTAAAAACATCTAATAAGATTTTAGTAAGAGTAGGACCAAATGTTCGGCTATTGCGTGTTGTGATCAACACATCAATTTTTCGTTGACCAAAACGTTCAGGTAAAAAGGATTTTACAATGTTATAATTGGGCGCATCATCAACCACCACCAATCCACGCCCCTTAGCTGCTAGCCTTTCATAAATTAATTGATGTAAGACTTCATCTTTGAGTTGTTTTACATCTAACCCGAGCGCAAGACCCAAATCAACGAATTGAGAGGATAAATTATTGTGTGCTCTTTGATCATCTTCGCCGCCCACCATCCAAATGACCCAGTCATAATTTTTTTCTCTAAATTGTAATCGCGCATAGTAATTAGCTAATTGTGATTTTCCGATGCCGCCAGTTCCTGCAATTTGTGAAATATTTTTATCGTGTTTTTCTTCTTCTGGAAGATCTTCTCGAGGTGCGATCACCTGAATCGCATTACGTCGTTCTCGCAGCATCGCTAACTCTTGATTTCGTCCGGTGAAATGCTCAAATTGAGGCGGTAATCGATATAAGGGTCTGAAAGTTTGTTCGAGAATGCGAAAGACAAAGCGAACACCCGTGGATTTAATCTTTAAGTGATCCACTTGGTTTTTTTCCAAAAGCGCAATAAGTGAGGCGGTTTCTTCGTGAGACATTGAAGTGGGTGTGTGTTCTCCCAAAAGTCTTGATAAAGTAACGAGGGAGCTTTCATCTAGTGGTTGCTCAATGATAATTTCCAGAGGGGGCTCTTTTACCGTCAATGTACGTCCGGCATTTTGACTCTGCGCATTGGAGTAAGATAAATGGACAACGCTGGATAATTCATTTATTTCAGAAGCCACGCCAACCGCACTATTTGTAATAGTATTAGAGGATGCATAGGCACTCGCCGTTTCTAAAATTTGCTCTAAATGGGGTAGCAGATTCACAACGATTTTATCATGATAATTTTTAATGCTGACTGAACTGAGTTGAGAAAATAAAGGCACTTCGCTTGCTGATTCCATTGTGGTCCCCTAAATAAATAATTCTGTCAATGCATAAAGTTACAAGTTTGAGATCTATCATAGTTATCCACGTGACTTTCGCAGGCGCTTAAATTCTGTGCTAAAACAGTTAAATGTGTTTCGAGTGCATGATGAATTTCTTGATCATATTCTCTAATTTTTGAACGCGATAAATTTAAATAACTTTCAACAATTTCATTCCATTTCAATAGTGTTTTCTGAATTGACTCTGAGGTTTCATGATGTTTCAAGATATCTTGCACAGCTTTATGAATACGATAAGTAGCTGTTAGTTTATCTTCTTCAACTAAAGAGACTGCTCGAAGTGCCTCTAGCACTTCATCGATATAAATTTCCCCTTCATCTTCAGGTAGCCATTTCCCTAATAACGCTTTAGGTATAGGCACTTCGGGTGCTAAGTAACTTGCAGCCGATAATACTCTCATGGCCCGCTCAAAAACTTCTTCTGTTTTACAAATTATTTTGACTTGCTCTAATGACAATTCCACAATCGCTTTCATGGTGACTGCAGATTGTTTGTCACGAATAGTTGTCACAGCTTGAGTTAATACCAAAGGATAGCGATCTAACGTTCTCGCCAACACCTCAGCATCAGCTTCGGTGATAGTTTCTTTGAGGAGTCGCCTTATGTAAAGCTTCGCATCATCCAACGTGAAAACATCTAAAATTATCTTGCTTATCAAGGGTCCAAATTTTAGGCTATTTCGTGTAGTGATCAAGACATCGATTTCTAGTTGATTAAAATTTTCGGGTAAAAAAGGTTTTACAAATTTGTAATTGGGCACATCATCAACGATCACCAACCCCCGCCCTTTTGCGGCGAGTCTTTCATAAATTAATTGATGTAAGGGCTCGCCTTTGAGCTGATTTACTGGTAATCCTAATGCAAGACCTAACTCAATGAATTGAGAGGATAGATTAGCTTTTATTGTTTGAAGATCCCCCCCTTTCATCCAAATGATCCAGTTATATTTTTTTTCTCTAAATTGTAATCGAGCATAGTAATTGGCTAATTGGGATTTACCAATGCCGCCGGTTCCAGCAATTTGTAAAATATTTTTACCTTGATTACGTTGCGTTTGAAGCTGTTTTAATTCCTGTTCTCGTCCAATAAAAAGCTCTGATGGGGGCGGTAAACAGTACAACGGGTTGAACGTTTGTTTGGGAATGCGAAAGACAATCCGAATACCGGTTTTTTTAATATTTAATTGATTCACGACTAAAGGGTTTTCTTTCAAAAGGCCCATAAGAGATCCTCTTTGTTCTTGAGACATTGACGCGGGAGTATGTTCACCCAACAGTTTTAATAAATTGACAAAGGACGTTTCATCCAGAGGTTGTTCAATGACAATTTCCACAGGTTGTTCTTTTAGAGTCAATATGTGTTCAGAAGGTTTAAGTCCTTGTTTGGGGGAGGATATATGTACAACACTAGAATCTATTTTATTTAAAACAACGCCAACAGCATTACTCTCAATACTATTAGGTGGGGTGCGTAAAGTTGCGACTTCTAATATTGGCCTCAAGTGAACAACAATAGTATTATTATAATTTTCAATACTGACCGTGCTAAGCTGAGTGAATAGCGGCACTTCTTTTGCTGATTCCATTGTTGTTATCTCCTAAATAAATAATTCTGTGAATGCATAAAATTAGCAGTGCCAATTTAAATTAATTGATTAATCAATTTTGCAATTTTGTATGGGCTTTCTTTAATTTAATTATTTGCAGGTTTTTCTCCTGCTATTTTCAAAATCGTCATGGCTAATAATTCATCCTTTTCTTCAGCCAACATTAAAGGGGTAATACATTTGAAATCTTCGCGAAATGGATCAGCACCGGCTTCAACTAACAGTTTAATGAGATTTTCATTCCCTTTTATTACTGCTAAATGTAACCCGGTTTGTCCCGTGTTTTCATCCGCTTGATCCACAGGAATATTTAAATGAATCAATAATTTCAAACCGGCTTCATCACCGGCTTCAACGCATCTGCACACTAGCAGAGGGAGTAGAGATTCCTGATGAACGGAATAGTAATTCATCAAAGCTGTTTTAAAATGATCGATAATCACAGCATTTCCAACTTGAAGGGCATGCTCCAGTGCACTGTGCCCGTGCCCATCTTTTACAGTGGTATAACCAATATAGGCAAGTAATAATCCTACATGCTCAGGACGTTGATTAATAACCGCCCAATGCAATGGCGTTTTTCCACCGCCTGGATTCTGATCAGATTGATTAGCAAAAGTAAGATAGTTATCAAGTTGCAGCTGAAGCTCTTCAAGAGTTCCTTCCCCAGCGATCTGGCGTATTTCTTGTCCAGGGTCACGAACTCTATTGATTACCGGCCTACCTAGCACTCCATAAGATAGCCTGGCGTGAGCAGTATTTGCTTCGTCTATTCCTTCCTGGCAAATGCCCACTATTTCATGATCATATCCATATAATTCTTTATAGATTCGTTGGGCAGTTTTGAAGCATTTAATGGCCTCTTCAAAATCGCTCGTGGAAAGATGGGCTCCTCCTAACTTGAACCAGCATCTACCTACTGTTTCATTATTCTCAGTCAAAGCTGCAGTGAGTATGGGTAAGGCTCCTTTCAAATGCCTTTTCGCACGCTCGATTTCGTTACAGTCCAGCAATATTATCCCTAAATTCATTTGAGTTGTTCCTACATCCGCATGATCTTTGCCTAACATATGTTCAAGGACGGGCAAAGCTTTTTGGAGATAATCCTTCGCTCCATGTGGGTCACCACATCTGAAAGCGGCGGTAGACAAATTCACGAAACACTTGCTTAGATCAGCATGCTTTCCACCACCAGTAGCTTCAAGAATCGGCACAGCCTCTTTAAAATAGTCCATTGCGATCTGGAAATTATTTAAACTCAAATGTACTGAACCTAAATTCATCAGACATGTCCCAACTTCAGCATGCCTTTCTCCTAAAGTCTTTTGGAGGATATGTAAAGCTGATGTCAAATGCTCCAAGCTTTTTTGGAGGATGGCTAAAGCGTATGTCACATGCTCCTTGCCCATCTGAGGAGTGCCACACAGCATTATGGCCATGCCCAAATTCATTTTGCAGATTCCTACATTTGAATGGTTCTCTCCCACGGCAGATTGTATTATTGGTAGGGCCTCTTCAAAATACCCTTTTGCAATTTGCGCATTACCATACGCTAAGTTAACCACGCCTAAATTCATACGACATAATCCTACGTGCGCATGCTCTCGCCCGAAGGTGGCTTCTAGAATCGGTAGCGCAGATTCCCAACACTTCTTTGCTGTCTTATTATCTCCTTGCTTGAAAGTGATTCCGCCTAGATTCGACAAGCAGCCAGCTACATCACAATGCTGTTCACCCAACTTCGCATTAAAAATTGACAAGGCTTTTTCTACAGAATCTTTCGCCTGTTCTAATTCACCGCATGCCAGCGCAGCCATTCCTAAATTCATTAGGCAGTAGCCAACGTCCGTCGCATCTTCACCCGCTGTGGCTTGCAGAATTAACAAAGCATCTTTCAAGTGTCGCTTTGATTCTTCTGGATCCCCACAGGATCGTGCAGCAATTCCTAAATTTGAAAGATAATATCCTTCTTCTTGCTTCATAGTATTCCTAATTGAGAGCTGACGATAACATTTCAGGGCATCTTCATAATAAGATTTTGCGATCTTCTCTTTCCCCTTATATCTCGAAGCATGTCCCGTCTTCGTATATATTGCTGACTCTGCCAGTAGAATATCATCAGCACGCGGCTGTTGACTCAAAAACTGACCTAAAACGATTAAATGTGCTTCTAGTGATTTATGTTTCTCTTCGTATATTGCTCTAAATTTTGAACCGGAAGAAATTACGAAACTATCAAGTATTTCACCCCATTTCAATAGTCTCGCTCGTGTATCTATAGGAGTTTCTTCAAGTCTCAAGGTATCTTGCACCGCTTGATGGATACGATACGTGGCATTTTCGCCAGACTCTTCGAGTAATGAAAGAGCACGAATGGCTTCTAACACCTCGTTGATCTGAATTTCCGCTTCATCATCTGGCAGCCATTTTCCTAATATCCCTTTAGGGATATCCGCTTCAGGCGCCAGATAGGTGCTTGCGAGTAACACGCGGGTTGCACGCTCAAAAGTTTCTTCCGTTTTACAAATATTTTTGACTTGCTCTAATGACAATTCCACAACTGCTTTCATGGTGGCTTCAAATTTTCTTTTTCGTTTTTGATGCTCAAGTTGATAAGGATCGTCTTCATACCCTGGCGTCTCTAAATATTTCTTTTGAGCAGCCCGTAACGTGTTATAACGCTGACAATACTCGTCTATGGTGCACTGATTATTAAGAATATAAGCGAGCGCTTGGGTTAACGCTAAAGGATAGCGATCTAATGTGGTGGCTAACTGTTCGGCCTCCGCATCAGTGCAGGTGTCTTTGAGTAGCCTGCCTATGTATCGTTTTGCATCATCTAGGGTAAAGACATCTAATAAAATCTTGGTAATCACAGAATCGTAGGTATGGCTATTGCGTGTGGTGATGAGGACATCCATGTCGGGATGTCCAAAACTTTCGGGTAAAAAAGGTTTCACTACAGCGTGATTAGGCACATCATCCACCACGACTAACCCTCGTCCTTTGGCACCGAGCCTTTGATAAATTAATTGATATAAGGCTACGTCTTTGAGTTGTTTAACATCTAACCCCAGCGCAAGCCCCAAATCTGCAAATTGAGACGCTAAATTATTGAGTGCTCTTTGATCATCTTCGCCGCCCGTCATCCATATAACCCAGTCATACTTTTTATCTCTGAACTGTGCGCGAGCATAGAAATTGGCTAATTGCGATTTTCCGATGCCACCGGTTCCGGCTATTTGGGAAAACTGTTTATCGTGTTTTTCTTCTTGCGTTTGATTTTCACGAGGAGCGATGACTTTAACGGAATCACGACCTTCCCGAAGCATCGTTAATTCTTCTTGGCGTCCGGTAAAATGTTCAAACTGAGGGGGTAGCCGATATAAGGGCCTGAAGGTTTGTTCGAGAATGCGAAAGACAAAGCGAACACCCGTGGATTTAATCTTTAAGTGATCCACTTGGTTTTTTTCCAAAAGCGCAATAAGCGATGCGGTTTCTTCGTGAGACATTGAAGTGGGTGTGTGTTCGCCCAAAAGTCTTGATAAATTAACGAGCGAGTTTTCATCCAGTGGTTGCTCGATTACAATTTCAATAGGTTTTTCTTTTACAGATAATGTCTGTCCCGAGATTTTACTTTCTAATTTAGACTGAGATAAAGTCACCACAGAAGAATTTTCTTCAATCTTTGTAGCGACTCCCACTGCTGCACTTGTTAGTATATTATGTGCTGCATGGGTTTCCGCAACACCTAATATATTACTTAGCTGTGGTAAAAGAGTTACAATTACTTCGTCTGAATAGTTTTTGATAGTGACCAGACTCAATTCTGATAATATTGTTAATTCTTTTTTACTATCCATAGTGAATCTCCATTGGTTTCAATTTTGCGGTAAGGTTGGTGGAAATGAACGAGTTATTTGAAGCGTTCCTAGCTTTCAATTTCACTCTTTAATAAATAAAATCCGTCATCTATTAAGATACGTATAATGTCCTCTTTGCGATCGCACCCCAACTTAACTTTAATGCTTTGAAAATAGGTTTCAACCGTTCTCCTCGAAATATTCATCTTTAGCCCCGTTTCCTCGGCAGTATATCGGTTAACATAATTTATTATACAGGTAACTTCTTGTCTTGATAATTTTGCCCCATAATATTCGTCAGATTTCAATCTATACTTTCTAATCGGCATTTCCCTAATTGCCCTCAATCGATCTTTATCATCAAAGTACGGATTAATATCACTTTGATTGGCTTCAACAATCTTTTTTGCGGGCAACTTCACTTTTTCTTCTTCAGCCTTCTTGATCAATGCTTCAGCCCTATCCTCAAAATACACAATAAAGCGTTCAAGTATGTCGCCATGATTCAGATAGAAATTAATGATACTAGGATTGTCTTGAGTTGTGGAAAAAAAGTAATAGTCGGTGTAATTTTTTCGTGTTTTTATATATGTCACGCCATGATCGCTATTATAGCGTTCTTTAGCTAAATCAAATACAAGCAAATTTTTGTCTTTTGGCCAAATGACACTACACGATTTGTAATCGTTCGGAGGGTTTGAAATGAACTGACGATACAATTGATTGCTATAATAATCTTCGACCCACCCTACAATATTAGATAAATAGATTTGATATCCGTTAGTATAATTTCGCATAAAGGTTATGTAATTGATGCCCACCTTTTTCAATGGAGACAAGATTGCATCCATATCTGCAGCTGAACTCAAAAAAATATGGCTTTTTGGAAGCAATATACCTTCAGACATTGTTAACCTATTAATGTTTACGAAGTAAATTTGCTAATACATTGTAAATTTCATTGTAATCCAATGGAGAATTCGGAACCTAACAATGAATCCTTGAGTAGTTTAGTGTTAAGAGACAAGAATAAAAGATTGTTTACTGAAGATCAATATATATGTTTCAATTGATTGGAATGTTTAGTTGACATGTTAAGACTATTTTCTAACCAGCAGAAAGCGAAATATCTTCAAGAGCCTGTTCCTCAAGGCGATCCGTTTCAAGAGGAAAAAAATCCTTGTCAGCAGCTATTACGTGTTTCGAGGGGCTGCTTTGAAATAGAAAGGATTTCAGACGCTTTTGTTTTATTGGAATTCCTTCTTAAGCAGATTGAGCTATAGATAAAAAAATTAAAAACGTAATTAGTGTCTTCTAATATAAGTATATATACCGATTTAACAGATATCAATTTTCATTATGATAATAAAATATTATTTTAAATTGGATAATGAGGATTGATAACCATGAAAAGTAAAGGCTGTTTGTTTTTTGGGAATAATATAAGTATCTCAAGCGCTAGTCAGGGTCTTATGGATCTGAAGAAAGATCCATCTATGTTAGGAAAAGATGTGATAATTGAAATATTGAAACATCTTTCTAAAGACGATATTAAAAATGCTAGTAGAGTCTCGAAGGCATGGTTAAGGTTTTCTAGCGATAATAATGTATGGAAAGGCATATTGTTAAGAGATAAGAATATTGGTTACTCGCATGAATATCTGAATAAAATCATTCGCGAAGGAAAATCTATAAGAAACGAGTTAATCATTAATGGTATTCATCAACATATTAAAAGACTTAGTGAAAAATTACAAAACCTCTCGCCAGATAAGACTTATGGGATCCCACCAAAAGCTTCATTTGAGACAAATGCTTTAGAATCGATGGCTGTGGTGCCACATCCATCAGCCAGTTTAGATGGTATATCAATGAGTCTATGCATGTTTATTGACTCTCTATTTAATGCGCATAAGCGAGCCAAGATGACTGAGAAGAAGTTAGAGCTGAATGAGGAACTTATCAAATATTCATTTGAAGTGAAAAAGTAAAGCTGTGTAATTTTGAAAAGAACTTTGACTATATAAAAAACTTATATCGATATCTTCATAATAATTGATTAGTATATATTCGATATTTTGAATAAAGGTTTATGGCTATGGATCAGCTGATTGGGATTGGATTACGGCATCCTCATATCCGGCAAGTACTGGAGGAATTGCCGTCTGTGGGATGGTGGGAAATTCATAGTGAGAATTTTTTTCACGCAGGGGGACCTTCTTTAGAAACCTTACTTTCGATTCGAGAACATTATCCAATAAGTCTGCATGGGGTAGGGCTTTCATTGGGTTCGTCGTCTGGGGTTGATGAACAACATTTGAGTCGATTGAAAAAGCTCATTCAGAATATTGATCCATTTCTTGTTTCAGAACATCTTTCATGGAGTAGAGTAGGAAGTCTTTATTTACCCGATTTACTTCCGATTCCCTATACAAAAGAGAGTTTAGAAATTATTGCTCGTAATATAGAGCAAGTTCAGGATTATTTAGGTAGAGAAATATTAATAGAAAATCCGTCTTCTTATCTTGAATTTTCCATTTCACAGATGGACGAAGTGGATTTTTTAATCACGTTGTGTCATCAAACAGGTGCAAAAATTTTATTAGATGTGAATAATGTTTTTGTTTCTTGCGAGAATCATGGGTGGGATATGAAAAAATATATTGATTCAGTGCCTTCTGATTTGGTGAGAGAAATTCATTTAGCGGGCCATTCTATTAAATCCATAACACCAGATCAGAAGATACGTATAGACACTCACGATACAACAGTTGATGAGGCTGTTTGGGCGTTATATGGTTATGCAATAGCAAAATTGGGTGTAAAACCTACATTATTAGAGTGGGATGCGCAGATTCCGTCGCTTGAGGTGTTAATAAATGAATCGAAAAAAGCATTGGATTATTTGGCGCAGGAGGTAATGACAATTGAAAACTCTTGAAGAGGTTCAGAAGGATTTTTGTCATGCGATTTTGCATGAAAAATCCAGTGATTATCAATTTGTTTCATCATCTAATCCGATGGATAGAGTGTCGATATATAAAAACACTATTTTTGATACGCTCCGAAAAGCTCTCGCAGTCACATTTCCAGGTGTTTGGGTTCTACTAGGAGAAGAATGCGCTAATAATCTTGCAACCGCATTTTGCAGGATTGTAGCGAACTTGCCTTCTTCTGGTTGTTTAGATGATTGGGGAGGTGAATTTCCTGATTTTATCTCTCAGCAAGAATCCCTTAAAAATTTATCTTATCTCAAAGACTATGCTGAATATGAATGGCTTAAGCATCTATCATACTGTGCAGCTTCTGCTATTCCATTAGAATCCGATGCATTAATTGGTATTGCAGAAGAAAACGTTGAAGGTCTTACATTCACTTTTCTTCCATCCGTTTATACAATGATGAGCCAATTTGCTCTTGATGAAATAGCATCTCTGATAGAAAATCCGGAAATTTCAGCGCTCAATTCGGTTTCTAAGAAAACATACGCGATTATCGCTAGACCGTCTAATTCCGTGTTAACGTTTTGGGCGAGTGCAGAGTTGTGGTCATTTATTGATACTCTATCGAAAGGAAAAACATTGGTAGAGGCCTTCCAGGCAGTGAAAAATCAGCATCAAGATTTCGACTTAACTAATGCCATACAATTCTTGCTTCAACAGAATCTTATAGAATCCATTAGATGATCAATTGGCGCTTAATCTCTATTGAATATAATGACTTTATTTTTTGAATCAAGCTCTATTCTATCCCCAACTTTAATGTGTTTTTTATTAAACCATCCAATATTAACTTCCAAAGCGTAAGGGTAATCGCCCTTAGAAGCGGTGCTATGTTCGCGGAAAAATGTTTTTTCAGGACCCCAGTACCAGTATTTGTCAACGTCTGAAAGTTTTTTCACTGGGCGGTTAGGATCCATTTTTTCTGGATAAGCTTTCATATCGTAGATTTCTCTAATGAAATAATTGCTGTCGATGTACGCTAAAGATAAATCGATGAAAGTATTAAACATCCAAAAATTTAATTTCTGAGAAGGGTGATAAATAAAAAACATCCCATTGTTTTCTGGTAGAGAAGTTCTTCCCATTAATCCCCATTCTTTTTCGGCGGAAGTTGTCGCTAACTCGACAGATAGGACAATTTTTTCCTCAGCGTAAGTGGCTATTGAGAGAAAAAAGAAAACTGTGAGTAATATTCTTGATACTAAGTTCGTCTTATCCATGTGTATGTTGCTCCAATTAATATCCCCGTAAAATTAAAAAGCTAATCTAGACATACGCTGATCTTCGTGTTCAAGGTCTTGATGTTCGTCTTGCTCTTGAGCATTAGTGTTGGATGGGGCAACTGGAGAAGGTAGAATATCTTTATAACAAAGATTCCACACGTCTTTTAGATTTATTAATACACGAAAAACACCGCGCATGCTTGATGCTTGAACCTTGATAGCTGATTCAGGAAAATCTATGTTAGGGAAGACTTCTTTTAATTTAATCCTAAATTGTTTTTCCAATTGCGTTGCTTGATTTTCATTTAAATTAAGCCCGCTCACTAATTGTGGATTAAGTCCACGACGTGGTTCCCACTGCGGATCTAGGTCCAAACTAATTTTAGTTAATCGTGTTTTTGCAAAATGTGCGCCCAGAAGATCAAGATTGATCCGCAGGTGATAATTTATATCTTCGAAAACAATACATTTGATATTGCTGTTCGACATTCTTAGTTCAGAGAGTTGCTCGTGAGTTTGAGTCTCAGGTAGACTATGAGTAGGAATAGGTTTCCCATCTAATCCAATTGTTTTGAAGTCATTAGCGTCCAGTAATCCTTCATCGAGTAGCTGTAAGAAGGTTATTATCCAAAGATTCCAAGAATCCCAGTTCGGATCGATTTCTTCCATGTCTTGCCAAACCACAAGGTGGTTTTCATTTGTTTCAATAACGAATAGAAGTTTACAGCGTAAAAATTCCTCGTAGTATTGTTTTTTCATTCGGTCGACAATCAGATCTTGTAAAAGTTCACTAGGTGATTTTTTCATGGCGTTTCCCCGCGTTTTGATAACAATGCCTGCATTTTACGAGATTTTCTCAGGATGATCAATGGAAAAAGGCGCTGCGCCTTGAGTTGTGTGCATGTTTTGAGGATTAATAGCGCTTTATTAATCTGTTGCAATAAGCCAGTTCATATTGTTTTGTTATGATGACGAATTAGTAATACCCCTCACAACTAAAGACGCGACGCCTGAGATTGTAACCAGCTTTCGAGGATAAGTTTGGCGGAGTAGCTGTCGATAGAGGTTTTGTCGAGGGCTTTATAGCCTGATGAGTCAAATAATTGTTGTTTGGCTTCAACCGTGGTGAGGCGTTCGTCAACGCGATGCACGGGTAATTTGTATCGAGCTTCTAGTCGATTGCCGAATTTTTTTGCTGCGGCGGTGATGGGCTGTTCAGTGCCATCCATATTGAGTGGAATTCCGATGACGAGTGCTCGAGCGTTCCAGGTGGTAATTATTTTTGCAATTTCATCCCATTTGGGGATGCCGTCAACGGCTTTTAAACTAGTAAGAGGATTTGCAGTACGCGTGATTGTTTGTCCTACTGCTACGCCAATATGTTTCATGCCAAAATCAAAACCAAGTACTGTTATATTGGGCAAAATGAGTTCCTATATCACTTGGAATTTATGCATGACCGGCTTCAGAAACAAAACGGCTGAATTCCAGTCCAATCGATGCAGCTGCAGCGTTCCAACGATCTTCATAGGGGACGTCAAACAAAATTTTGATATCTAAAGGTGCAACAAGCCATGAATTTTCTTTGATTTCGTCCCATAATTGCCCTTTGCTCCAGCCCGCATAGCCTAAAGTGATGAGCATGTTGCTGAAAGACGCTTGAGGAAATGTAATGAGATCTTGTTTTGAAGCGGAAATGACGAGATTGTTGGTGGGGTCTGTAAGAATCCCTTGTCCTAGCATTTTTTCTCTGTGAATGATGAAGCCATGTTCGGGTGCTACAGGGCCACCACGAAGAACGGGATAATTGTTGAAATCAGGATTATCAGCTGGAATTTCTAGGTGCTCTAGAATATTGGCCAAAGTAATTTTTTCCATTGGCTTATTGATCACGATCCCCATGGATCCATTGTCATTGTCCTCAAAGATATAAGCGACTGATTTCGAAAATATCGAATCGTCCAAGTCAGGCGTTTTAATGAGAAGTTTGTTTTTAAGTGATTCCATTGGTTTCTTGATCATGGCAGGACTCTCTGAGGGTGAATTGAGGTCGATTATACACGGATTTGCCTAGAAGCTCAAAATGTTTAAATTGCCTGTATTGCTCTACGAGATTGAGATATTGGGGTAGTTCTGAGATAATCATTGTTTTATCTTAAAGTGACCGCCAGAGGAGAGTAAAATGAGTGAATTGTCAGCACCCACTGTATATAAAGATTTATCGGTGGCGGAGTTGGGTGAATTAGCGTTAAAACTCGGTGAAGTATCGCCTTGTCTTAATGGGGCGTACGCGGCAACAACGGGTAGCCGTACGGGCCGTTCCCCTAAAGATCGCTATTTGGTTAAAGACTCCCTAACAGAAAACACAGTGGATTGGGGTGAAATCAATCAGCCCATTGAGCCTGCCGTATTTGCAAAGTTGTGGTCACGTGTGACGAAGTATCTTGAAGATAAAGATACGTTTGAGTCGAATTTATCGGTGGGGGCTGATCATCGTTATTCATTACCCATTAAAGTGATTACTGAGTACGCATGGCATGCCATTTTTGCTCATCATATGTTCATTCGAGCGCATGAAAGAGAAAGTATCAATCATCCAGAATGGACAATTCTCAGTGCACCTGGATTCGTCACAGATCCTGCGCGTGATGGTGTAAAAAATGACGCGTGTTTAATCATCAATTTTACAGAGCGTAAAGTGTTGTTAGTAGGTCTTCGTTATGCCGGCGAAATGAAAAAAGCGATGTTTTCTGTAATGAATTTCTTGTTGCCTCCTAAAAGTGTTCTTCCAATGCACTGTGCAGCGAATGTAGGTCAGGACGGTGATGTGGCGTTGTTTTTTGGATTGTCTGGAACGGGAAAAACGACGTTATCTGCTGATCCAGAGCGATTTTTAATTGGTGATGACGAGCATGGCTGGAGTGAAAATGGCGTATTCAATTTCGAAGGTGGTTGCTATGCCAAGTGTATTAATTTGTCGCAAGAACGAGAGCCATTAATTTGGGATGCAATTCGTGACGGCGCCATCATGGAAAATGTCGTGTTAAAGAATGATGGTCAACCCGATTATGAGGATGATCGTTATACACAAAATAGCCGAGCGGCCTATCCACTCGAGCATATTGAAAAACGAGTTGTTGCCAATCAAGCGGGTGAGCCTACGGCAGTGATTTTTTTAACCTGTGATCTTTACGGCGTGTTGCCCCCTATTTCACTTTTGAGCAAAGAACAAGCCGCTTATCACTTTTTGAGTGGGTATACGGCGTTGGTTGGAAGTACAGAAGTGGGGAGCACTGCGGCAATTAAAGAAACGTTCAGTCGATGTTTTGGGGCGCCTTTCTTTCCAAGACCTGCAAGTGTTTACGCTGAATTGTTGATGCATCGTCTTGATCAGAGCGGGGCTCAGGTGTATTTAATTAATACCGGTTGGTCTCGTGGTGGTTATGGAAAAGGGGGTGAGCGTTTTTCAATTCCAACAACTCGAGCGGTTGTGAGTGCAGCAGCGAGTGGCGAATTAAAAATGGAAGACACTGTTTTGTTACCAGGATTTAATTTGCGAATTCCTAAATCGGTGAACGGAGTAGATCCAGAATTGTTGAATCCTTCACAAAATTGGAAAGATCAAAATGCTTATCAGCAAAATTTGCGAGAGTTAATTACTCGGTTTGTGGCAAATTTCAAAAAGTTTAGCGTTTCTGATGCGATTTTAAACGCGGGTCCAGTTATTTCAGAATAACCCAGATAAGGAAACATTATGAACGGACGAAAAATTGCGTTTATTGGCGCAGGAAATATGGGGGCCAATTTAATTGCTGGTCTCATAAATGATGGATATGATCCTCAGAAAATTTATGCTTCTTCGCCTGATGTTGCTGGTTTGCAAAAGCTATCAGAACATTTAAATATTCATATTTCAACGGATAATAAATCAATTGCAGCAGTGACTGATGTAATTGTTTTGTGTGTAAAACCCCAAATTATTTCTGTTGTTATTGAGGAGCTTGCTAAGACAATTCAGGAACGTCAGTTGTTGGTGATTTCAATTGCTGCTGGGGTCAAAGCGGGGTTTATTCAACAGAAGCTTGGTTTTGATTGCGCGATTGTTCGATGCATGCCAAATATTGCTGCGATGGTTCGTAGTGCTGCTAGCGGTTTATACGCGAATGAGCATACGTCTGAAATACAACGAGAAATTGCAGAAACATTGCTGCGATCGGTCGGTGTCACCGTTTGGGTTGATGATGAATCAAAATTAGATGCGGTGACAGCGTTGTCTGGTAGTGGTCCCGCTTATTTCTTCTTGTTAATTGAAGCGATGCAAGAAGCTGCTATCAAATTAGGTCTTTCGGAAGACGAGGCGAGTTTATTGAGTGTACAAACAGCATTAGGTGCGGCCAGATTAGCCTTGGAAAGTCCTGATTCTGTGGTAGCTTTACGTGAACAAGTGACTTCGCCGGGGGGAACTACAGAGCAAGCTATCAAGACTCTGGAATCAGGAAGTTTGCGAAAATTGGTTTATGATGCAATGACGGCTGCGGCTGTTCGTGCACGAGAATTATCCGAAGGTTTAAATTAGTCGGTATTTCAGATTTACGAAAAGGATTAGCAATGTCGACAATTATCGCATCATTATGGTCTTTATTAGACACCGTTTTTTCGTTTTATATCATGTTACTTTTGTTGCGATTATTGCTGCAAAAATTGCACGCAAATTATTATAATCCTCTTTGTCAATTTGTGATTCGTATTACGACACCTGCGGTTAAAACATTGCAACACTGGTTGCCTACGTGGCGAGGAATCGATTTTGCAGTGCTCGTTGTTATTGTGGCCTTAACAGCGATGAAATTTATTTTTATGGGATGGATGCTTTTTTCACGTTCACCTCATATATCAGGGATTTTTGTATGGTGTCTCGGTGATTTGCTGCAAAATATTTTTCACTTATTTATTTATCTAATTATTGGTCGAGTGATTTTGTCATGGATTCGAAATGCACAATTAGCACCTGTTTTAGAAGCGATTTATAAACTAACAGAGCCAAGTTTAAGGCCTGTGAGACGATTAATCCCGCCCATAGGAGGCCATGATTTGTCTCCCTTGTTTTTAATTCTCGCTTTGCAGTTGTTGGTTATTTTGATTGCCTCACCCTTAGAGAGCTATGGGCAGCTATTAGCTTTCCAAATTAGGCTATAAAAGGGCTCCTTAAGTTGTTATTTGTGCAAAAAAAAGGTAAAATGCCCTTTTTATGGGTTTGTATGAGAGATAATAATGCGAGCATTAGAAGAAGATCATAGAGAGAATGGTGGTGGTAGCAACGTAACGGGCTTGCCCTTGGCTGTCGTTGAAGCTGATGACGAAGAAATTTTAGAAATTCCCCGCTGGCCAGAGAACGATTTTCTTCCACCTACACAAACTGTTCCATTGAATTTACACAGTTTTACAACCGCAGCAATTTTCATTGGTTTTCTTTTTCGTGCATTAGTTACTTACGCCAATTCATTCGAAGAAGTTCTGAGTATTTTTGATCTTATGTTATTGTTACGTCCAGCTTTTATCGGTGACAATTACTTTGTTGCACTGTTTATCACATTACTGTTTAGTGTTTCAGGTTATGTAACGTGGAGATTTTGGACGCCTGCAGTGCAAGAATATACAGCCTATGGAGTAGACTGGTTAGCAAATAGATTTAGAACACCTGTTGCAATATTTATTCCTCCAGAAAATTCTTTTTTGACTTTTATCAATAGACGATATCTTGCACCTGTTTTTGAAACTAGAGGTTGGTTGGGTTATGTTTCTGTCGCATCGAGTGTAGCGCTCGCAGGATTGGTCGCTAATGAAAATGAAGAAGGTACTCGAGAATATTGGAATATTGCAAGTCGGTCCTTTTATACCATTGGATTTAGTTTATTATTGGCGAGTTTTGCGGTGCTTTTTTCAATCGTCACTGATTTACGCATGATTTGGCAAGACCGATTTGCTGCTGAAGGAAGACCTTTGCCAGCTCGAAGACCGGGTACCGGAACCTATGTTATTGTTACTTTAGGTATGCTGGAATTAGTGTATCGTACGTTTATTGTAACGTATATTACAACATTAGAGCTCACAGGAGGTCGAGTGAGCGCAAATATTAACGCCTTCGTCTTTACTTTTTTTGGTACCATTCAAAATTTTTGTTTTCAAGCCATTTATGCACTTGAAGGTTCTCCTGTAATTGGAATAATTAATCGCACAATATTGAGAATGCCGCTACCCGTTAAGATTGTATTTTTAGGATTTAATGGTGTCACAATTGTGGTAATAAACATGGCTTTGTCCACATATAATATCCAAACTCTTTTAATATCTAATTTTGGAACGCCTATTATCATTGCAAGTGTTGTCGGTGGTACGCACGGCCTTTTAATAGCGTCAGGTGATTTTATTACGAGTTTTTTAGATGGAGTTGTGAGAATTACCATGGGATGGGATTTATCACCTGAGATGCGTTTTATTCAGGGTGATAGAAGTCCTGCGGCATTGAATAATTTGGTTAGGGCGGGTCGATTTAGAATAGCCTATGCGGGCGGTCAAGAGCGAAACAATGACGATAATAATCAGGCAATTGAGTTGTTAAGATTAGAGCAGGGTCATGCCGACCATGCGGCAGATACTCAAGGAAATGGTGGCTTCGGAAATCTATAGTTATGATGTAGGGCTATGAATCATTTGCATTCAAGGTGTTAGAAGCTCTTCCTTGGAAGCATCTCCCGGTTTTAAAATCAACACCCCTAAATAGCCGGCATTGAGTTGCTGCGAGGGACTTGCTTTTTCTGAAATTACTGCCTATGCTTACAGAGTCCTAGCTCGGCAGACCCGAGAATTCCCATTTGATTAATCCCCTTTATCAGTGAATTCAGCAAAATTTTACGTGATGAAGGTTAATTTTAGAGGCTTAAGTAATGAGTAAAAACACAGTAGCTGTTACCGATGCATCATTCGAAACGGAAGTGCTGAAAGCACAGGGCCCAGTCTTAGTTGATTTTTGGGCTGAGTGGTGCGGACCATGCAAAAGTATAGCGCCAATTTTAGATGAGGTATCTGTAGAATATTCCGATCGATTAAAAGTTGTGAAACTAAATACCGATGAAAATCCTGATGTGGCTGTAAAATATTCTGTGCGTTCAATTCCGACATTAATGATATTTAAAAATGGCGTTAATGAAGCGACACGAGTAGGTGCATTAACAAAATCCCAATTAACGGCTTTTGTTGATGAGTATCTTTAAATTAATTTCTACAACTAGTTTTGTTTCATGCAAAATTTGTTCTATAACGAGAGAGATGAATTGTGGTTAAAGTAAAAGTTGAAAGTATAGACGTCGCTGATCTCCAGCAAAAGAAACCCGAAGAGCTAATGGAAATGGGTAGGCAATTGCAAATTGATAACCTGGCTGGAAAGAGTAAACAAGTTTTAATTTTTGAAATTTCAAAAAAATTAGCTCTTGAACATCCTGAAATGAAAGCGGCGATTCATGGACGTGGTGTACTTGAAATATTACCCGATGGATTCGGATTTTTACGATCCCCGAAAATGTCTTATTTACCAGGGCCTGATGATATTTATGTTTCACCTAATCAAATTAGAAAGTTTAATTTAAGAACAGGTGACAGCGTTGACGGTGTTATTCGAGCGCCAAAAGAAGGCGAACGATATTTGGCACTGATAGAAGTAGAAAAAATTAATTTTGACTCACCTGAAGTTGCAAAAAATCGTGTGGCATTCGAAAACTTAACCCCCGTACATCCTGATAGTCGATATATTATGCAGCGCGGTAACGGTAGTAAAGAAGACGTTACTCCGCGTATCATCGATTTGGTGGCGCCAATTGGTAAAGGACAGCGTGGTTTGATTGTTTCCCCACCAAAAGCGGGTAAAACAATGATGCTTCAAAATATAGCAGCATCAATCGCAAATAATTATCCAGAATCTTATTTGATTGTACTGTTGATTGATGAGCGTCCTGAAGAAGTGACTGAAATGGAACGGTGCGTTAAAGGTGAAGTTGTTGCGAGTACTTTTGATGAACCTGCAACACGTCATATTCAAGTTGCTGAAATGGTAATTGAAAAAGCCAAACGTTTAGTCGAACACAAACTTGATGTTGTTATTTTATTAGACTCAATTACTCGTTTAGCTCGTGCTTACAATACAGTAGTTCCTGCATCAGGAAAAGTATTAACGGGCGGTGTTGATGCCAATGCATTACAACGGCCAAAACGATTTTTTGGAGCTGCTCGTAATATCGAAGGTGGCGGAAGTTTAACTATTTTAGCGACTGCCTTGATTGATACCGGTTCAAAAATGGATGACGTTATTTACGAAGAATTTAAAAGTACCGGCAATAGTGAAATTCATTTGGATCGTGGTATTGCGGAAGGACGAACTTTCCCAGCAATTAATATTCAACGTTCAGGTACTCGTCGTGAAGAATTGATTACAGATGCAGAAGAGCTGAATAGGATGTGGATATTACGAAGAATTCTCCATGGAATGGGTGAAAAACCATCTATTGATTTCTTGTTAGAAAAGTTGGGTCATACCAAAACTAACGAAGATTTTTTCGATACAATGAAGCGCTAAAGAGAGAAAGGGGTCAAGTCTAAACTTATTGATTAATTAGCTAATTAATCAATAAGTTTAGACTTGACCCCTTTCTTCCGCTTCCCCGACGTGACCCCTTCAGAAATTAAATTCCTGTCCTTTTTTCACGAACCCTAAAAATCCGTTCTCTTTTGCATCTGGAAGATGCCCTGGATTGTAATGGTAAAGCCACATTTTATTTTTTATGGATTCTGGAAGCGAAATAAGATCACTAAAATGAGCGTGCACGCCACTGTGTTGAGTCGCTGTTTCGCAATCTTGAAAAATAATATCAGCTTCGGTGTAAAATCGCATGAGTAATTGTGGGCAATATTGAGTGTCTGCAGTGTAGTAAATTTTAGTTTGATTGGCTGTGAAAAAAAGACCGTGGCAAGGAGCTAATGTAAAACCATTCATAACATGAGCTGTTTGGACCACACGAAATTCAATTCCATTCCAATGAAATGTGTCATTTTCTTTAATGCCGATGGTGTCAAAGTATGTATCTAAATGACACAATTCACCTTCGAGCGATTCCATGCTTCCTGAAAGCGATTTCTCCCAGAGATCATGCATGAGTGTTTCGGCGATATAGAGTTTTGGTCTATCGCATTGTTCGTCAAATTTTCGGGTAAATCCAAGCCATTCTAATCCGCCCATATGGTCCGCATGAAGATGGGAAATATACACGTCAGTAATATCTCGGTGTGCCATTTTCAGTTCATAGAGCGCATGGCGTGCATCAGAACCGCAATCGATCAATAATTTTTTATTGTCATCGGTTACTAGTAAGACATTCGAATGATAATTATTTGCGCCTATAGTGAACGCAGTTCCTGACCCTAAGAAAATCATTTTCATATTATACAATCGCCGATAAGTTATCACGTGAAAGGGTAGCTACAAGAGCATTCGCCTTTTTTAAGCGTTCTGATAAAGTTAATGCGACATTATGGCTAATTTGTAGGGCATTGGGATCTTTGTCATCGATATCACGCAAGAAATGTTGAGCGTCTATATAGAGTAATTTTGCTTTATTTTTTGCATGCACACCCGCCGTTCGTTCTTGGGGGGAAAGCATGCAAACTTCACCCACGTACTCTCCGGGTTGAAGTGTTGCAAGAACTTTAAGTATGGTTTTGCGATCTTCTGTTTCAAGAACCACGTCGATAGTCCCATCAACTAAAATATACATTCCTTTACCCAAATCACCTTGATGGAACAAAAATTCGCCTGGATCTAAATTAACTTCAATCCGGTTAGCTACCATCATTTGTAAGTAATCTTCCGACACATTGTGGAAGAGACTATTATTAGCCAATGTTTCAAGAATCATAGTACATCCCTCTCTACAATAACTTGTTGTTGAAGCTTTTCAGGTGTTTCCTTTCCTAGTAACACCGATCAACTTTCAATACCCCTTATAACTAGTATAGACCCTTTTTTGAAATCTGTATTACCCCTTGGTCGTATATCTCCATACGCCGTCCCAGTCCGCGGGGGGTGGATTTCGCTTAAATCGTTTGCATCGTTCGAGCAATAGTTTAGCCGCTTTGTCATCCGCTTGTTCTTTGAGTAGTTCGTTTAGCAGTTTAATGGCATCTTCCCATCGTTGTTGTTGGTAAGCATTAAATGCGTCATCATAACGTTTTGTGTAGTTCAAAATAGCAATGTCTGTCGTAGAGGTTCGTTCGCAAATTAATTCATATATCTTATGATGAACTTCTTGCCCCTTAACGGTGATAGAATCGAGAATTCGGAAAACAAACAAATCTTTTACCGTATTTACCACGCTGTCACTGACGATTATTTTTGTACCATAGATTCGATTAATATTTTCCAAGCGACTTGCTAGATTTATGTTGTCACCAATTGCTGTATAATTAACGCGAGTTGATGAACCTAGATTACCGACGATTGCATAGCCCGTATGAATTCCAATTCGCGTTGGGAGTTCTGGTTTTCCAGATTCTTTCCAAATTTTATTCAGTTGTGAAAGTTTATTTTGAAATTGTAGTGCGGATATACAGGCATGATAGCAATGTTTGTCATCGGGCAGAGGGCTATTCCAAAATGCCATGACGGCATCACCAATATATTTGTCTATGTTCCCATAATTTTCCCGAATAATTGTGCTCACAACGTCAAAATAATCGCAGAGATGCTGCATTAATTCTTCGGGTGGAATTTTTTCAGCGATCGTGGTGAAGCTTTTTATATCTGAAAAGAAAATAGTGATATCCTTCCTTGATCCTCCGATCTGATCCCCCATGCCTTTGTGTACTAAAATTCGAACAAGATCAGCGGGAACATATTTTTGAAATGAGCGTAACCCTGTTCGCATTGAATATATAGCATCGGTGAGATAGGAAATTTCTTGAATATGTGTATCTATCGGTGGCGTTTCACTCAGGTCGAATTCGCGGATTTTTCTAGTAACCGCGACGAGTTTACCCAAGGATTTTGAAATTTGTCGTGAGTAAAAAGTAATGAGAATAATACCGAAGAATAATATGAAGGCGCAAATCTGAATGGTAGTAATATTGGCATGTTTTAATTCACCCACAAAATCATCTTCTGGGACAACGACAACAATGTGCCAATGTTTGTCTTTGAATCCAGGTATATTTTTGATTGAGGCAAGATAACTGAGCTTGTTGTCATAGAAAACAAATTTCTTGTTGCCAGTTCTTTGAAATTCATTGAAAGCTTTTTCTTGCCAGGATGGCAGTTCCTTTACAGAATTTAATTGTCCGTCATGATTATTTTTTTGTTGAATGTTGACCAGACTAGGGTGCGCAATTAAATTACCTGATTCATTGATAATGTATGCTACCCCTGTTTTTCCTATGATCTGACTCTTTAAAAATGCAGACAAATTTTCTAATTTCATATCAATACCTACAACGCCTTGCAATAAATTGTTTTTATACACGGGTTGTGCGGCGGTCACGCCGAGTGTTTTTCCTGCGCCTGAGAAAAATACGTAGGCCTTAGACCAAATAAATCCTTTTTTATTAACAGCATCTTGGTACCAAGGACGAGTGCGTGGATCATAAGTGATTTTAGGTTGAGCTACCATTTTAATTATTTTTCCTGAGCTATCACGATAAATATAATTGTCAGTGGGTGGAGTTACGTTTCGATTAATAATTTCTGATGAGATGGTGTTGTCGGATTCACGTCGTGAGATAATAAAATTTCCTTGTGCGTCCCCCCAATATACCATTGCTGCATTAGTGATTGTTTTGAGGAGCTCCAAAGAAAAATCTTCCATTTCTGTAGGTGTGCTCAGATCGACAGTGTTTGATTCGATTAACCTTACTGCGAGATCGCTTGATTGTTCAGCGGGACTTAATACGCCATTAAGTTCGCGTTGTACTTCTCGAGCCACGGTTTCCATTTGTTGGTCAGATATAACCATTTGGGATCGATAAAATCGTAATGATGTGATTAATACGATTGCTAAAATTGTTGCAATGAATAGTGTTAGGAAAAGTCCTAAAACACTCACTTTTAAAGATATTTTGAAGTCTTTGATCATATTCCCTGCTCTGTGAATCCCTGCGCATGAGATCTTCATAGACTAATGATAGCATATGATCAGCTTGTTTGTAGGAAGAGCACCATTCAGCACCTTGACTAAAAATGGCCAAATATGGACATTTCTATCTTGTGGTTAATAGTTAACAGCTTAAGGAAGAGCTTGCTTGTAGGGTGGGAGAATCATTATAATACCCGTTTGTCGCGAAAAGGCGTACGGCCAGGCATCGTTACGATGCACATCAGAACTAGGAGGGATTCATGCGACTTCAACATTGGATGGTTGTAGGGACAGGGCTATTGCTGGGCATATCAGCTCAGACGTTTGCTGTCACATTATCAGAAGTAACTCGTCAAACTCTTGCAACGAATCCCGAAGTGCACGCTTCATTAGCAAATCGAACCGCTCGAGCTTATGAAGTCAATCAAGCGGTAGGTCAATATCTTCCACAATTTAGCGCACGTGCCGCGGGTGGTCGTGAACGAGCTACTAATCCCACAGTGAGAGCTTTGAAAAATTCAAAGGGCAATCTTACTCTTGATCGAACCGAATTTTCTTTGACAGCTAGTCAGTTAATTGTTGATGGGTGGGGAGTCGGAAGCTCTATTCATGAACGTGCTTTTGATTCACGTAGCGCCAAATTTGATTTACGGAATACCTGCAATAATGTGATGTTAAAGATGGCTGAAGCCTATCTGAATGTTAAACGACAGCGGGAAGTTTTATTTATTGCGCAAAATAACGTTAATTCACATAAAGAAACCCTGAGAAAAATGAAATTGAGGTTTAGGGGTGGTGCGGGTACACGTGTAGATGTTGAATTGGCTGATGCCCGATTAGCTCGAGCAGAAGCTCAGTACCGTGAGTCAAAGAGGTTATTAGAAGAAGCTGAAACTCGTTATTGTACAGTCGCTAATCAAGCCCCTGCTGTTGATTTGGCAATGCCAATACGACCTGTAAGATTCTTTCCTCGAAATCTTTTTAATGCAGTTACCATTGCAATGGAAAGAAATCCTGCAATCCTTGCATCGATTAACACCTCCCAAGCCGCAAAAGCTCATGTTGGGGTTGTTCGTTCTCGTTTTTATCCGCGTGTTGATGCCGAGTTAACCGCCAGAGCAGACAATAATCTCGATGGTGTTGAAGGTTCTGATGGCTCTGTGATGGGTATGGCTGTGTTATCGTATAATTTTATTGCTGGTGGAAGTGATGTTGCTGCTTATAATACTGCGACATTCGATCGTGTGCAGGCTCAACAAAAATCTCTCGATATAGCGCGTCAGGTGAGAGAGCGTGTGCGTGATGCCTGGTCAAATTTTACAGCGAGCCGTGACTCCATATTCATATTTAAAGACTCTGTAGATTCTAATACAAAGGTCGTGCGAGATTACATTAAGCAATTCGAGCTAGGGCAGCGAGAATTATTTAATGTATTAGATGCTCAAGATGATTTATATGCTGCGCAAAATGCCTTAGTTAACGCTAATTATGATAATGCCGTAGCCTATTATCGCGTCTTAGAAGCGATTGGAACAATAAGTCTCCATTCTTTGATCTAGCCTGGATAGAGCATCACCAATCTGCTGCGAAGCACAGTAGTACTGAATCTCCACATAATTTCAGCACTCTTGTGCTTCTCGCTACGATTGGTGATGCTCTATCCAGGCTACCCAAACACTTTTCCATTAAGTGGCGAGATCTGTCGTCATGTTCTACACTTTCATCAAGGGGATTAGATAATCGTATCTAACGCCCAGTCGTGTTTCCTAGGATGGGAGGGAGTGTCAGTGAACGGAGAAGCTCGAAGTCAAGATAAATTGTTGGCTTGTTTAGAGGCAGTTTGTGGAATTTTAGGTGCGCGCTTTTCAGCAGAGGCAGCGCTTGCAGGGCTACCACTTACCAATGGTATATTAGCTCCTTCGCTGATGCAGCGAGCTGGTGAGCAAGTGGGAGTAGAGGCAAGACTTGAGCAGATAGAATTTGAAGCCTTAGCTGAAATTGAGTTGCCTGCAATATTAATTCTCAAAGACAATGATGCTGTGGTTCTTACTAAATCATCAGAGCTGAAAAAATTTGATATTTTGAAATCTGATGACATCCATAAAACTGTTTCAATTTCAAAAGAAGATTTATCTCGCATTTATGGTGGTTACGCTATTTTAACCTCACCAGTCGTGAAACTTGAAGAAAGGTCAGAAGGGTTAGTCGATATCAAAAAACCTTCTTGGTTCTGGAAGGTATTATATAAAAATAGGAGACTCTATATACACGTGTTGATTGCTGCTTTTCTGACCAATTTATTTGTGTTAGTTGCACCGTTATTTGTTATGAATGTGTATGATCGGGTTGTGCCTAACCAAGCCATGACAACGCTCTGGGTATTAGCGATTGGCGCGATGATTTTCTTCGCATTTGATTTCGTCGCTCGTATGTTACGTCATTATTTAATCGATATGGCAGGGCGCAATGCTGATAAAGAATTATCAGCTATGTTATTCGGACAAGTGATGGGTTTGCGTTTGGCTAATAAGCCAACATCAACGGGAACAATTGCTTATTATTTTACTGAATTCGAAGCATTGCAGGATTTTTTCACCTCCGCAACTTTTGTGGGTTTGATTGATATCCCATTTATATTTCTTTATTTACTTGTTGTGTGGTTAATAGGTGGATATTTAGTCTTGATTCCATTATTTGCTATTCCTATAACCATAATTTTAGCTTATTTGCTTGAGGTGCCGAGTCGTAATGCGATTAAAGATATTCTTACAGGCGCCACTTTTCGTCAAGCGATGTTGGTTGAATCGGTAACCGGAATAGAATCAATTAAATCTCTAAGTGCTGAGGGCATTATGCAACAACGCTGGGAGAACAGTGTTGCGAAAACCAGTGAGGCAGCGAGCGTTTCACGATTTTATTCTGCACTAACTATGAATTTAACGGTGTGGATGCAACAAGTGGTTGTTGTTGCCATTGTAATCGCGGGTGTATATCTCATTACAACAGGAAGTTTAACAGTCGGTGGTCTAATCGCTTGCACAATTTTGGCAGGTCGATCCATGATGTTAGGTCAGGTCTCAGGGCTGTTAAATCGTTTGGAACGTTCACGAGCTGCTTTGCAAGGTTTAAACCGCATCATGAATTTGCCGACTGATAGAACTGTGCGTAAAACTTTTTTACAACGCCCTAAATTAAAAGGCAATATCAATTTTGAAAACGTCACATTTTTCTACCCAAATGAACGCATTGCTGCATTGGATAAAATTAATTTTCAAATTAAGGCAGGTGAGAGAGTAGGGATAGTTGGGAAAATTGGTGCAGGTAAAAGTACCTTATTGAAATTAATAAACGGACTTTATGCTCCCACTCAAGGATTTTTACGTATTGATGGAACAGATAATACTGAAATTGATCCCGTTGATTTGCGTCATAATATTCAATACGTTTCATCGGATAGTATTCTTTTTTACGGAACGATTCGAGAAAATATTGCCATGGGTAATCCACGTGCAACTGATGATGAAATTCTTCAAGCAGCGTGTATGGCAGGTGTTGATAAGATTGTGCAAATTCATCCTTCTGGTTACGACATGCCCGTTGGTGAACGTGGACAATTACTTTCAAGTGGTCAACGACAAGCTGTAGCGTTAGCGAGAGCGCTCTTAGCAAAAGCCTCGGTTTTAATGCTCGATGAACCTACAGGCGCAGTTGATAACGGGTTTGAACAAGATTTTATGAAAGCGTTGCCTCCGTATTTGGAAGGCAAAACATTGATTGTCGTCACGCACCGCGCCTCTGTTTTAGATTTAGTGGATAGAGTGCTTGTGGTTGATGGAGGTCGCTTAGTGGCTGATGGACCTAAAGCATTAGTGCTTGAGAAATTGTTAAAGCCAGCTGAAACAAAGCCGGCGCAATAAGGAGTTGTTCATATGAATACTGACAAGGAAAATCCTGCAGATCTTAATGAGAAATCATCTGAGAAAAAAGAAACCCAGATGGATTATATTGCAGATAGTCAAAGCAGTGTTTATCGGCATGTGCCGCAAAAAGCGGCCAATGCACTTTACTTGCTTTTGGTTGTAATTATCGTCACTTTTATTTGGGCTTTTTTTGCAAAATTAAATGTTTCAACAAACGCAAACGGAAAAATTGTAGCCTCATCGCAAATCCAAGCAGTTCAACATCTTGAAGGTGGGATAGTTAACAAGATTGAAGTAAAAGAAGGGGACCATGTTAAAAAGGGTCAGGTTTTATTTGTTTTAGATGATACGCGTTTTGCTTCTGAGTATCAGGAAGGATTAACGAAATTAGCAGTACTTAAAGCCGATATCGCGCGATTAACGGCTAAAGTTGATGGGAAAGATAAGTTGGAATTTGATTCTGAATTTGAAAAATCATACCCAGAGCAAGTCGCACAAGCAAGAAAGTTTTTTGCTCGTGATAAAGAGGCTTTTGATAATAATGTTGCATTGCTCAATAAACAATATCAATTATCGAAGAAAGAATTAAGTATTATGACGCCTCTAACAAAACAAGGTGTTGTATCAGAAGTCGAATTGCTTCGTTTGCAACGTCAAGCGGTTTCATTGCAACAAGCAATACAGGATAAGAAAAATACAGAAATTGATCAGGCTCGAGAACAATTAAATAAAGCTCAAGGTGATTATTCTGTTTTTCAAGCGACTATTTCTGAATCCAAAGATAAAATGGTTCGTTCAGTTATTAAATCACCCACAAACGGTATTGTTAATCAAATCTACGTGACTACCGTTGGCGAAGTCGTAAAACCGGGCGAGACAGTGTGCGAAATAGTGCCTATCGAAGATGAATTAACAGTACAAGCGTATGTCAGACCTTCTGATATCGGATTTATTTCGGTTGGTCAAAAGGCTATGGTTAAAGTGAGTGCTTATGATTACTCCATTTATGGTGGATTGGATGCCACTGTACAAAACATTGGCGCTGATGCCATAAAAGATAAACAAGATAATAGCTTTTATGAAGTGAAATTACGCACGAAAAAATCGTACCTTAAGGGGAGAGACAACAAAAAATTAATCCTGATTCCTGGTATGACAGTCACAGTCAGTATTCTCACGGGTGAAAAAACGGTGCTAAGCTATATTCTAAAACCGTTTACCAAGGCAAGAGAAACGGCTATGCAAGAGCGTTAATAGCCTAGGAAAAGTGTCAGATCTAAGATCAATACTTTTATTGACTTACTGTGTAGCTTTAAAGAATCTGCTAGTCGATTAGCCATTATTTCCATGAGGGTATGAGTCAATAATTGCCATTTCCACGTCCCGATTTAGCATGAATTGGTGAGCTCTTTGTAGTTTGGAGGTTTTGAATTCACCGTGTTAAACTCACCTTTTTGGGTTAATCAATAAAACATTAAGGATGAGACATCATGTGGTTTAAAAATGTTCAATTGTTTCAATTTCAAGAGCCGTTTCGGTTGAATGCACAACAACTCGAAGAAAAATTATCAGAAAATGTTCTGCAGCATTGCGGACGAACGCAATTATCGAGTTATGGGTGGGTGAGCCCATTTGGTGATGAGCACTCTCCTCTGGTGCATGCGTGTGAAAATCGTTTGCTATTCATGGCCGCTAAAGAAGAGAAAATTCTACCCGCTGCTGTTGTCAACGAAGCGCTTCAAGCTAAAATTGCAGAACTCGAAGCGTCTGGGCAGGGTGAGTTATCAAAACGTCAAAAACGTGACTTGCGAGAAGAAATTCAATTCACGATGTTGGCGCAAGCTTTTGTCAGAACTCGACGAACCGCGGCTTATATTGATCCTAAGCTTGGGTTATTGATAATTGATAGTTCGAGTCGACCACGTGCAGAAGAATTGACAGTATTGTTGCGAAAAAGTTTAGGTAGTTTAAAAATTCAAGCATTGAAAACCGAATTAGATCCTAAACAGGTAATGTCTGAATGGGTACTGAAACAACAATATCCCGATGAAATAGAAATGGCGGATAGTTGTGAAATGTTAGCCACAGAAAAAGATAAAGGGATCATTAAATGTCAAAAACAAGATCTTAGTGCAAAAGAAGTTGCTAATCATCTTCAATCCGGAAAACATATTACGCGACTTGCGCTTCGTTGGGCGAGTAAACTTGCGTGTGTTTTTCATGAAGATTTAAGTATTAAGAGCATTAAATTTTTGGATGTCATAAAAGAACGTCTTGAAGAGATAGAGGCAGAAACTCGTGCTGAAAGAATCGATGCAGATTTTGCTTTGATGTCAGCTGAATTTTCGGCGCTTATTAACGATATGATGATAATGTTTGGTGGGTTGGTGGAAGAAAAAGTTGCTGCTTAAGCAGTACTCCTTAAAATGAACTATACTGAGTTGGGGATTATGCTTTTTGATTGATGATTTTGGACGTTGTTCAAATTCATCAGTCAACAAACAGGGAAGAGGACCATTAATGGCAAACATTATTCGACCATTGCATGTAGTGACTCCTACTATCCAATCGATGCCCCTGCAAAAACTAACGGGCCAGTCCATTTTTTTAAAGATGGAATGTTATCAGCCTGTAGGCTCATTCAAAATACGTGGCTTAGGAAGATTGGCTCAACATTATATTGCTCAAGGTTACACTCAGCTGGTTTCGTCTTCTGGGGGTAATGCGGGTGTTGCTGCGGCCTATATTGGATGGCGATTGGGTGTGAAGGTCAAAGTTTTTTTACCTACGACGAGTAATGCGTTATTTGTTGATGCGATAAAGCGTTACGGCGCTGAAGTCGTGGTTGCAGGGGATGTTTGGGATGAGGCTAATGCGGCAGCCATGCGCTCACTAGAATCTGAACCCGCAGGATTTATTCCACCGTTTGATCATCCTTTGATTTGGGCTGGTCATTCTACTCTTATCGATGAAGTTGCAGCAGAAGGAATCAGGCCAGAGGCTGTCGTTGTTGCCGTCGGTGGGGGTGGCTTAGCGTGCGGTGTCCTAACCGGGCTTCACAATTATGGTTGGTATGATATTCCTGTGTTTACCGTTGAAACAACGGGTACGGCATCATTTAAAGCTTCAATAGATGCTGGTGAACTTGTTACTTTGCCAAAAGTGTCTGGTATAGCGACTTCTCTGGCGGCAAAACGAGTCACGCAAAGGCTGTTTGATTTTTCTAAAGAACATAAAATAATTCCATTGGTAGTGACTGATGAAGATACCATAGTAGCGTGTCGTTCATTTTTGAATGATCATCATGTGTTGTTAGAACCAGCAAGTGGCGCTCCTCTTTCTGTTGTTTATCAGAAAAACTCTGCTTTAACAGAATATAAATCAATATTAGTGATAGTTTGTGGTGGCATTGGAATGTCCTTGGAGAAATTGATCGACCTCAGTATGCCATCATAAACTACATTGCAGGGCGCACTATTTGACTGTGAGACTCCGTTGCAACCTGTATGGTGTTTACAGTTGCGGTTGATTTTTTTGCTTTGACCTCTTTTAGTTTGCTCTCTGTTTCAGCAACAAGTTTTTCATGAAGCGATTCCATCTCTTTTAAAATAAAATCATTTTCGATGCGTAAGCGAGCATTTTCTTCGCGCAAAGCCGTTACTGTTTTTTGAAGAGTTTCACACGACTGTTGTAATCGATAGATTTCAAGTTGCAGAGGTTCGATCAATTCTTTTTGCTTCACTAAATAATGTTCGTGAAGCTGAGTCATTTGCCCAATATGTATCGATTGGATAGAGAATTCATCCGAGGTGACAACTTTTTCAAGCTGCGAGAGCAATCTATTGTGGTAAGTATACGGCGCTATCGTCCGCCAGAAAGACGAAGTTGATCCAATGTAATTTAATAAATAATGTCTAATTTGGAGAGCATCCGTCGTTTTTTTAACTCGTTCGGCAATGATTTGGATCTCATCGGCAATTTCTTTTGGTGCGTGATTGTAGGAGATAAAGTTAAGCTCAAGATATTTTTTCATTTCACCCAAAATGGCTAAGATGAATTTAGTGCGGATATCCATGGAATTCTCCTTATTGTTTCAGTGTTTCAAGAGGAGCGCTAGGCTCAATGTGTTTTTCAGGGTGCTGTGAATTGAATACTGCTGAATGGGCTATGATATTTTGTGCCACTTTACCTATGCCGTTATCAAAGCTTGCAATGTAACTTCGGCATTTGAGTTGATATAAAAACCAAAAATTCCCATTTGACCGCAGTGAGGTCAGGTCTTTTATGCGAGAGCTGATGTGTTCGGGTGAATATTTCAGAAGCAATTGTTCAATGGCAAGGTATTTCGTATGATATTTTTCATATTCGGCGAAAGTTTTTATACTTGCGCAATGTCTGATGAGTTGTGTAAATAATTCATTGTTAGCTATCGCTAAAGCTCGTTGTTTATCAGGAGAATTAGCCTGCATTGTGGATTGCATGGTATTTTTTATACCGAGTATCATTTCATCAAAATTTTCCTTGTCTAATTCCATCAATTTAATAGTGGTAATCAAATCGAATAGTGAGCTATCAACTTTATTTTGTGAGGTGAAAGTCTCGTCAAAAGGATTTTTTGAAGGTGGAGTTTCCGTGCATTCAGGCTCGATTTTTTTCTCGCCAAAAGGGTTGTAAGAATGATTTTGAGGCGATGTTGTTAAATCGTGTAATTTTTTGGGGTCTTCTTTTTGATTGGGAGGTGTCGTAATTGATTTTTTGATTTCTAATAATTTTGATTTTACAACGTAAAATCGTTCACAATCTTCTTGTGAGATGGTAGTGGTGTGGATTGATCGTGTTATTTCATTGATGAGTTGTAATATGACTTTGAGATCGACCCCCAAGTTTTTTTTGTCCTCATAATGGCTGAATATCTTTTCAAGTATAGATATCTTCTTTTTAGTGATATCTATATTGGATTCAGTGAAGTAGCTAGACCATTCCACAGTGAAGATTACCGTGTAATAGTGGAAGAATTTCTGTAGCCCGCTGAAGTTTTTATCTAGCATTTCCTTATTCGCGGTTTCTAATTTACCTTCTAATGATTTTAGATGTTCTAGAATCTCGGATATTCTATCAATCTCGACTGGATGTTTTGATAGTGAGCGAAGGCTAGAGAAAAGCCATAGATTTTTTTCCATAAATTGATAACGGAAATTACGGTAGACAAAAATGCCAGGAAACCACGGTTGCGAATCTGGGACTAACCTTCTTTTATAGAATGACGCTGGAACTAATATCATGGATTTATTGTTTCTCCAGGCGATATACTCATCATCACAAGTGAAAATGCCTAAATTGCATAGTGATAATCGTTGTGTATCGTTTCCATTTTTAAGGATATATTCTATAAACTTTTGAAAATATTCTGGAGATAAATCATTGCGTTGTGCTTGCGGTATTTCAAAATCTTGAATAACTAAACCAGTATTATGCAAGAATTGTGTAGTGTAATGAATATGATCTCCGTAGGTAATGTTGTTTGTTGCTGCAGCAAGTTGCAATCTGATGAGCATGACTTGACTTAGCTCAATTCTAAAATCTATTATTTTCTTTCTTTCATTCTCTAAGTACTCCTCGTAATCGGAAGAGATAATTTTAGGAATTTTTCGCCTATGTTGACGATATTCAGATGTCGCATAGCGATGGTATTGCTCGAAAAAATCCGCAATATTATTGGCGACAAACCATAAGGCGTCGGCATTATGAGCAGCGTAATGGGTCTCATCAGAAAGCCATTGTTGTTTTAAAGGCAATAACTTACTTTTTTCTCGTGATGAATTAGGATTTGAGAGAATCTCATTCCACGTTCCTTGGCTTTTTAGCTGTTTTTGTTGCTCTAAATACCAAGGGTGTAGGTTATTTGTTTTAGGGGTTCCATTTAATTGATACACTGAAAAATGGGCGCCTTCGTGGTCTTTATCATAAAGCTGCTTGATAACAGTGCCTAGAAAATTAGCTTCTTTTGAGCTAAAAGATTCGGCCCCTAGGTTTCTTGAATGTTTAAAAAGATCGAGTGCGGATTTGAATGCGCGAATGCATTCAGGGGATAATGCTCGGAGAAAATCAAAATCGCTGCGTTTGAATGTTGTACCTTCAGTTAGGTTGTGTCTTGTTATATGATGATCTAGGTCAAAGGGCGAGAATTTCATGGTATCCTCCGATTGTTGAGTGGTTAAAACGAGGCAGATCTATTCATCGAGTTGGCATTAGGATAAACTCACTTTTTTGGTATCGCGTTGCGTAGTAATACGAACTTGATTTTTTTGAATTCAGCGATATACGGTTAGAGAGATGTTAAAAAAGGTCATTAGGAAGATTAAGATGTCATTATTTGAATCACGCGTTCGACGTGTGGATGAAATGGTAGCCAAATTATATGCTGGTGAAGAAAGCCCCTATTATATTTCTGTGCACTTCCGTGAAGAAAATCACATAGAAGGCGAACAGTTCACATACGGTGAAATTGTAATCCCCTCTTTTGCGCAGTTGTTAAGTTTAACTGCACCTGCATCGGGTGAGGTTTTTTACGATTTAGGGTGCGGGGCAGGTAAAGCAGTGTTTTGTGCGTCACTTTGTTTTCCTTTTTTGAAGGCAAGAGGCGTGGAGTTACTGCCCCCCATGTTCGAGTTTTGCTTAAAATTAAAAAATCGATTTATTCAACTCATTTCAGAAGATAATTTTTTTCAAAAAAATGTGGCAGATGTTGAGTTTATTGAAGGTGATTTTATGCAGGTTGATTTTTCTGATGGAAATATTTTCTTTTTAAATGCAACCTGTTTTCGTGATGATGATTGGAATAAGCTCATCTCAAAATTATCTCAGTTGCCCATAGGAGTTCGTTTAATTATCGGTTCACGTCATCTCGAGAGTGATGTTTTTGAGCTAATAGAAAGTGGAACATATGCGATGAGTTGGGGATTTAGCTCTGTTTTTATTTATCGAAAAACGCAATAACATTTAGTCTGCATGATTTTCGGTATGCTCAGATAGAGCATCGGTAAAAACTCTGTCTTTGATTCCGTCATCATGACAATAAGGACATAAGCCATTACAGGTTTCTTGTTCTTTGGCGGAAATAGGTGTGCGGCAGGCATTGCATTGTATGGTTTTTGTCTCGCTTAGAGTGTTGTCAACCGTAATTCTCTTGTCAAACACAAAGCATTCACCGTCGTAATAATTCCCACCACATTTTTCGAAATATTTTAATATTCCACCATCGAGTTGGTAGACTTGTTTAAAACCTTCTTTCAACATTAACGCAGCAGCTTTTTCGCAGCGAATTCCACCTGTGCATAAAGTGACAATAGGAACATCTGAATTTTTAAGTTCGGATATTTTTTTGAGCGCTTCTGGAAACTGGTGAAATTTGCGAATGTTGAGATCGATAGCGTCTTTGAATGTACCTGAGCTAATTTCATAGTCGTTACGTGTGTCGAGAACTATCATTTCTTTACCTTCCGCATACCATTGTTTGAATTCTTCAGCATCAAGATGAGGTGCGGTAAATTTTTCTGGCTCTATGTTTGGCATTCCCATCTTAATAATTTCTGGTTTTATTTTAACGAGCATCCGTGTAAAAGGTGCTTGTTCAGAAGGGCTTTCTTTGAATTGAATATCTTTAAAATAATCGTAAGATGTGAGTTTGTTGTGGACTGCTCGAATTTGTTCATGAGTTCCTGAAACAAAAAGGTTAATTCCTTCAGTAGCCAGTAATATCGATCCTTTTAGCCCATTTTCTCGAGTGTAGTGCAAAAGTTCTGTTCGCAGTGCTTCGAGCTGATCGAGAGATAAGCTCACAAATTTATAGCTGGATATGTTGATCATTGTTGCTGTCATCGTTTTCTCGCAGTGCATTGAACAATCACAATAGTTTAGTCGATTCGCGCGTGCTTATCTATAGCCTCTTCAGTCATTGAAGAATAGTTGTAGAAAGTCCGCGGGTAGGCTAGTATTGGCCCCTATTGTCTATGGACCATAAGTAGGGAGACACGAATGGCAAAAAATAAATGGATAGTCGCTTTTTCTGCATTATTTGCAGCTTTTTTTTCTGCTCAATCATTTTCTTACTATGATGCTTCTGGCGTGAATGTAGGGCTTCAGTTCGGATATGGTAATACGGCCTATAATAAAGCATTGTTCCCAGGATTGGATATTAGAGAAGATGGCATTGCCGGTCGGATCTATCTTGGAGATCAATTTAATCCCTATGTCGGTTTAGAGTTAGGTGCGGCTGTGTATTCGGAGACAGATTTAACACATGATACGGGCCGAATTCGTACTGAGCAGTTGGATCTTCTTTTGAGATTGGGAGGTCCCATCCCTTGCAGTCGTTTTCGAGTGGATTTAAAGCTTGGGGCTGCTGTTATGTTTGTTGATATCGATCCAACCGATGTTGGAAGAGCTATGGGCATTCCTAGGGAGTTTTCAACAGAAACAAGGCCCGCAGCAGGTATCAGTGTCGCGTATAATTTTAATAGAAATATTGCGATAGATGTTTCTTATCTTCATGTGTTTGGTAATCGAAAGAGCGATTCGCATCAAGCGCCTAACGGTGATTTAGCTACGTTAGGTCTTAGCTTTTTCTTTCCAATTGGATAGTTGAGAGGCTCAGTCTGCTTTCACTTGATTTGTTTTGACTGGTGGAGTTCTCTGAGTAGTTACTTTATTTGTGGTACTGAAGCTTGCAAGAGCCTTCTTCGCCAGGCGTAATACCTGTGATTGGTGTGACTGTGAAAGTCCCCGTTCCATTCCCAACATCTCCCGCCCAAGTGCAAATGGGTTCTTCCATTTGAATGTCTGAGCCATCGCTGTGTTTAATGACACGAATATCTAATTGACCAGTACAGCGTGTTAAAGTTGGATCGCAAGTCCCCAGTTGGCCGCTGAGAATATGTTCGTTGTAGCGATTAAAAATATGGGCGTATTCTTTGATGTAAATACATCCCTTAGTTTGATTAATAACGTGGAAGCCAAATGCAGGGGCTGCGATGCTGGCGACTAGTATTACTGGAATTATTGATTTCATATTGTACTCACTCGTAACTTATTAGATCAAACTATAGCATTATTTTGCGGAATTGCCCAGTAGGGGCAAGGAAGGTGTCAGATCTAAGGTGGAGGGGTCAGGTCTAACATTGAAACTAGCTTTCATTTTTGTGTTTTACATCTCACCTCTGGGCAAGCTAGTTTCAATGTTAGACCTGACCCCTCCATTAAGAAGGTAGCAATCTTAGACTTGACCCCTCTCCTTGCCCCCCTTAGACTGCAGATCATGGCTTATCAAGATTTAAGAGATTTTATTGACCAATTAAAGGCGCGTAATATACTGCAACGCATCCGCGTGCCTGTTGATCCGTGCCTAGAAATGACCGAAATCAGTGACCGTGTTCTTCGTGCCCAAGGTCCTGCCTTATTGTTTGAATCCCCTAAGAACTATGATACTCCCGTTTTGACTAACTTATTTGGCACTGCGGAACGAGTTGCTCTGGGTATGGGTTGTGAAAAGTTGAGTGAATTACGAGAGCTCGGTGAGCAGTTGGCTATGCTCAAGGAGCCTGAGCCTCCCAAAAGTTTGAAGGAAGCTTGGCAAAAACTTCCGTTGGTTCGGCAGGTGATGGCGATGTCACCTAAAGTGTTGAGCTCGGGGCTTTGTCAGGCGCAGTGTTGGCAAGGAAACGAGGTGGATTTAGGGCGCTTGCCTATTCAAACCTGCTGGCCAGGTGATGCGGGGCCTTTGATCACCTGGGGTTTGGTTGTCACCCAAGGGCCGAATCAGAGCCGGCAAAATCTGGGGATTTATCGTCAACAAGTGATTGATCGTAACAAAGTGATAATGCGATGGTTGGCGCATCGGGGCGGTGCTTTGGATTTTCAGGAATGGCAAAAGCAACATCCGGGTGAAAAGTTTCCTGTTTCGGTAGTTTTGGGGGCGGATCCAGCTACCTTGCTTGCGGCAGTTACTCCTATACCTAATCACCTTTCTGAATACGCATTTGCTGGGCTATTAAGAGGCTCTAAGACCGAGTTAGTGAAATGTATGACCAATAATCTAATGGTTCCTGCACGCGCAGAATTCGTTTTAGAGGGCACTATAGCGCCGGGTGAAATGGCTACCGAAGGTCCTTTTGGTGACCACACAGGCTATTACAATGAAACCCAAGAATTCCCGGTGTTTACCATCGAGCGCATCACGCACCGCCAGGATCCCATCTATCATAGTACCTACACAGGCCGACCTCCTGATGAACCTGCTGTGCTCGGTTTGGCATTAAATGAATTATTTATTCCATTATTACGAAAACAATTTCCAGAAATTCAGGATTTTTATTTACCCCCTGAAGGATGTTCGTATCGAATGGCTGTTGTAACGATTAAAAAAGCCTATCCAGGTCATGCAAAACGCGTGATGATGGGCGTGTGGTCATTTTTAACTCAGTTTATGTACACGAAATTTGTCGTTGTGACTGACGATGATATTGATGCTCGAAATTGGCAAGATGTTATTTGGGCAATGACGACACGCATGGACCCGCATCGCGATACCGTGATTATTGAAAATACTCCCATAGATTATTTAGATTTTGCATCGCCCGTTGCAGGATTGGGATCAAAAATGGGTTTTGATGCGACACACAAATGGCCAGGAGAAACGTCACGTGTTTGGGGGCAGGCTATCGAAATGAGTCCAGAAGTAAAGTCGCACGTTGATTCTCTTTGGGATAAATTATTTTTGTAATTGTTTTTTGGCCTTTTTTTTAAAAGACAGTATAAAAAAGAATCGATCAAATTTATTTGTAGGTTAATTTGCTTTCGTCCATCAGCATTTCCTCAGGAAAATAACTTTCAGCATGAGATTGTAAAATTTTTTCACGAACAGTAAATGCTGGGGGACCTTTATTCGGGATATCAAGAAGATCGGTCCCATACGTTTTAATTAATTCAGCAACAGATTTCCAGTATTGAGGTTTTTCAATGGCGATAGAAGCTAGTATATGTAATACAGTATTGCCTCGACTATCTTTGCTATCAACTTTTATTTTAAATTCTTGGATGATCATTTTCAGTAATTGTGGATCACCGTAATGCGCTGCTTCATGGAGAATTGTTTTTCCTTGGTAATTTGATTGTGTAAGTACGCTGGGAGAAATCGTTGCTAAATATCGTAAAAAGAAAGCATGACCTGTTTTTGCTGCTACATGTGCAACGGTATTACCAAGCTGATCAACTGGTAGTGGTTTACCAAGAAAATAGCGATGATATAGATAATCGAAAATCTCGCGTTGTCCTGTGCTAGCGGCAAAATGTAATATAGATTCGCCAATGTTGCTGGGATTGGCTTGTTTGTCATTTTTATTTAATACTGCTTGCAGAAGTTCTAGATGACCTGCCTGTGCGAGAAGATGAGCTAAAGTAACGCCTCCTTCAAAAGTAGCAGAGAGGGATAACCAATTTTGATTTATAAAATGCCAAAATATGTCGTGATGACCCCCTGTGATAACGTCATCAATAAATTGTTCTGGTTTTAATTGATGTTTTTGAATCAATGTTAGAAATAATTTTAAGTTGCCGTGTCTGACAGCTGATTTTGCAAGAAGTTGGCTATCGTAGGGGTCCTCAGAAGGGTCAAGGATTTCTAGTCCATGTTGTGCATCTCGAACCATTTCGGGGAGGGCATCGTATAGCTGCCAGTGTCCGTGTTTTGCAGCAACAAGTCTTATGTTTTGGCCAATAAAAGGATCAATACCGATTCCAAGTAAAAATGAGACAGCTTTTTTGTGGCCACCTATAACAGTAAAAGTTAATAAGCTTTCATTAGTGGCAGGGGTCTCACCTTCGAAAACGGTGCGTAAATCATAGCCACGCTCTGTTTCTAAATATTCGAGCGAAGGGATACTGCCTCCTAGTGCAGCGAGTTTGGCTAATCGGGATTCGGGGTCCATTATACTTGGGATAAAGGGAGAATCGAACCCCGAGAAAAACCACTCAAAGTAATCGACATCACCCGCGAGTGAGATGTAGTGCATGACCCCCCGATTATGGTAGTCCAACGTGGTAGGCATGTTATCTCGAAGTAGCTGATCAACAATGGGTTGTGAACAACAAAGAGTAAAAAACTTCCAGGCACTGTAAGGATCGCTCTTGAATATGGTATCAAGAATGGGTCTGGCATGATTTAGGACGTGATAAATATGGACAAAATTGATGGGGTAAGTCCGAAAAGTTGGATCGAAGAGTATGGCATCTAATAGATAGCGTAACATGGGGTCTTTGCGAGCTTCTTGGGCCAGTTTTGCCAACAGTACATGGCGATGTGTTCGGTGGCGGTTCCAAAGGGTAAAGCATGATTGAGACACTCTACTGGCATCCTGGAGGGATAAATGGGACAACACAAGGGCAAAGACGTCTGGAAACAGTGACACTAAGGGGTTTTTTAAGTTGGTGGCTAGATCCTCAAGTGCCTGGCTTGAAGGAGTGCCTAGTCTTTGTTGGTTGTCTTGAAGCATTATTGTATTGGTAGACGCATAATACATCTTAAGCAGAATTTGTTTGGCTGAAGGCTCTAGATGTAGGTTTTTGAAAGGATCGTAAGGCTCTTCTTTTCTAGCAGGTTTTGCAGCCGTTTTTTTTGACATAGAATTTTTTAGCCCTACTAACCTAATTTTACGCATAATCTAATCCGAAAAGTAGTAAATTTGCATTAATATAGCATGTTCAATGTTTGATTTCAAGATGTGGTGATGAATTTCTGTCAAAGTTCTTTAGGATCGAGAGGCTCGATGGTGTCAATTGGACTTATATACACTTGCTGTTTTATGGTGAAATTTTAGTAATATGCTATACTTAACGTAGATAGATACAGAGGTGATGACTATGAGACGCGATAGTGTAGTGAATAAACGAGGATCTCGACCTGCTGACCCATGGGATCAAGCAATGGATTTGATTGGGTACCGAAAGGCTGAAATTGAGAAGTATAATAATCCAGGGGCTAACGCTAAACTGGCGGAGATACTGGTTGAGGTAGGCAAAATTGATAAAAGTGCTAATGGTGTGAAGGCTCTTCATGAAAAAAATATTGAACTATTGAAACTTAGAAATGAAACTGAGAGAGCTTCTAACCAGGCTAAGGCTGAGAAAGTTGAACAAGGTGCAGCAGCCAAAGTGGGCACCGTTCAATCAACTGCGGTTCAAGGAAGCGCTGCAGCGGCGGTTTCTGTGCCCCCTGTTGCAGTTGATGCATCTAAACAATCCTCACCTAAATCACCCAGGTTACCACTATGGACTAGAATTCAACAGCTTAGGAAATCTCCCGTTAAAGACGCTGGGAATGAATCCAAGGCAGCTAATAAAGACGCTTCATCAGGATATGGGAATGAATTCAAGGCAACTCTTGTAGGCATGGGGAAAGTCTTAAATAAATCATCTGGACCAGTGGGTGTTTTCCCTGCGAGTGCTGGTAAGTCTGAAATAAGAATAATTGCTGGGGAAGGTAAAGATAAAAGTAAAGTAGTTCAGACAATGGAATTAAAATCAGGAGCTCAGTTAGTTGCAACGGCGACTGAAGAAGTGCAAGTGACACGTGAAAGGTTTGCAAATGAAGAAAGGCAAGTGAGTCGTGAAAGGTTTGCAAATAATGTAGAAGTCACATTAACGAATAAAAATGGTATAACAGGTACGGATATCGCAGAAGCTACGGCAGTTCTTTCGAAAACGATTCAAGATAGAGGTGATGTCAAAGATATCAAACTTGAACCTAGTCAAAACAATACTGAGCAAGCAAACAAAAAAGTCATAGAAGCAGTAGGGCCTTCGGCTCAGAAGGAAAGACCAGCAGCGGAAATAGCAAGGGTAGATGTACAGTTTATTGGAGCCCCTGCTAATAATGCTGATAAATTGGTTAAAGCCATCATGGAATCGGTTAGTCCATACGAAAAAGGAGAATTCATCAATAAGGGAAATGGTTATAAAATAACGAGTAAAGACGGCAGTTATTCGGTAGAATTAAATTATACTAAGGATCATAAGGCTATAGTTGAGATTAATGCTAAACCTGGACATGAGGAAAAGGCTATGGAATCAGCATTTAACATGCTGAATCACATTGACCTCAAAACTTCCAAGGTAGAGAAAGATGTCGAAGTCATAGGTAGTCACAAAGAAGCTATGGAAGATAAAACAGATCGTTTGGTATTTGCTAACCCGAACCCGAATAAAGCTTCTCCCTCACCTCGATAATAAAGATGTACATCTTGCGTTTTCAATAAATAATCCACTGCGAGGCTGAGTATTACTTTATTTCAAGAATATTTATGAGGTATCAAGACTGGCTATTGCTCCACCATTATTCTGCTTATCGCAGCAATAATAATTGCTAATAAATTTTTAAAGCAGATGGCGGCATTATAAATAATTTGGTACAGTAACAGATTGCAGTTAATATAATTTACTAGGGTCAGGATAAATTAGTGTCGAATGTCTTAAAAGGTCTGACAGTTTTAGTGACGCGTCCGCGAGAGCAAGCAGAGAAATTAGCTGAAAAAATTGCTGAGCTCGGGGGCCGCCCAATAGTTTTCCCAACGCTGGAAATTCATTCTGTGGAGCCTGTTGGGGGCTGGGGTCATTTACAAAATCAATTAAATATTGCAGATGTCGCTGTATTTACGAGTGCAAATGCAGTGCGAGAAGTTTTCGCGCATCAAATAAAAATACCTAATCGATGCGAAGTGGCTGCGATAGGAACGTCTACTCAACAGGCATTATCTGAATCAGGAATTTTGTGCGATTGGGTTCCTATGAGGGATTATCGTAGTGAAGGATTATTGGAATTACCCGTTTTTCAATCGGTAAAAAATAAAAAAATAATTGTCTTAGCAGGAGAAGGCGGGCGAGAATTTTTGCAGGATATTTTAACAGAGCGCGGAGCACATGTTGAAAAAGTCGCTGTGTATAAACGTGTGTGTCCAACGGGTGATATTTCTCTTTTGAAAGATTTTTTTGAGCAACATGGGTCTAAGATTGTTTTATCAACCAGTGTTGGCAGTTTAGAGAATTTATTGAATTTATCGAAAGGGTTTGGGCGGCTTTTTGAAATTCCCTTGGTGGTTGTGAGTAAGAGAATAGCTGAGATTGCTAAAGCCAAAGGATTTTGCACGGTGCTGGTTGCTGACAATGCGAGTGATGAGGCAATTCTCCAGGAAATTGCACGATATTTGAGTTCAGATGCAGTGATTCGATGATTTATTTTGCATAGATTTTAAGAATTCCAGTTATTATGGATATTGCAATTATTGCTGTGAGGCCTTATTCTTGAGCTTATCTGCTGATTTTAAAGGAATAGAATATGTCTGAAGTTAAGGATGTCGTTGTGGCTAAGGCCCCATCTCCTTTATGGAAAATAATGTCATTGGTTGCACTGGCAATTGCCGTGATTTCAGCGAGCATGATAATTATTGGTGCTCAAAATTATCAGCAAATTTTAAAGCAACTTACTTTACAAAACGAAAGTGTGCAAAAACTTCAGGCAAGTACTCAAGCGCTATCAGCGCAAGCATCTCAACAGCAAGTCGCTGTACAAAATGCAATTTCAGGTTTAGATCAGCTTCGACTTTCTAATGCTCAAGATCCTGTGAGTCCTGTTCTGGTTGAAGTGGATTATTTGGTTAGATTAGCGAATTATAATGCTCAATATGTGGGTGATATTAAAATTGTTTTAACGTTGTTAGAGACTGCAGAGCAACGAATTAGTGGATTATCATCTCCGCAACTGGCCGATATTCGTCGTGTGTTGGTATCAAATATTACAGCAATAAAGGGCATAAAAGCATTGGACGCTGAAGGTGTATTGCTGCGATTGAATGCACTAAGTGACACCATTAATTCATTGCCCGTTATCCCAGAAGCGAAAATAACCGCAACAGCTAACCCTGCGAGCACTGTGGCAGATACTCAGATCAATCAAACGTGGAAAGAAAAGTTTTTTGCAAGTCTCTCTGAATTAAAAAAAGTGATTGTTGTACAGCGGCTTAATGAACCTGTACAGCCATTGCTCTCGCCAGAGCAACACTCTAATTTAGTTGGAAATATTCAGTTAAAATTGGGGTTGGCACAATGGGCAGTTTTGCATCGCGAACCAAAAGTTTACTCCGATGCGTTGAATCAAGCTAAAGATTGGATTGGGCGTTTTTTTACTGTAAATGAAATGACAGGTGCGGTAATTACGGGTTTAACTGAGTTAGGAAAATTGGATATCAAGCCCACATTACCTGATTTGAGTGACACTGTTGCTCTAGTTGATGGTGAAATACAAAACCGACAACAACAATTTTCTAAATCACCTCGCTCTGATAATTCAGCTGCTCCAGCTGCATCCTCTGAATCAGGTTCTGCGAATGCACCGGCTTCACCCAATGCGCCAAAAGAAAAACCGTCAAATTCAGCTCCGCCAGGAGAGCCAGCGCCTGCAGCACCGCTCAAAGCTAAGCCTCAGAATCCTTCTGAACCCGAGGTGATCAGCTCATGAGACGATTTCTAATTTATTTTGCCATTTTATTTCTATCGATCGTGATAGGATTAAAAATGCATGCGAGTCCTGGTTATGTATTAATTACGTATCAAAATTGGGCAGTAGAAACCTCACTTTGGATTGCTATTTTTGTAATTCTAGGTAGCGCATTAGTTTTTTATAAGCTGACACAATTACTCGCTTTTCTGGGAAATCTCCCCAAAAGAATTCAACATTGGTTTCGTCAGCGACGCCTTAATCACTCACAACGTTTGATGACTCATGGTTTACGTTTATTAGCAGAGGGGCATTGGCGTGAAGCAGAAAAGTCATTATTAAAATCTGCGTCAGACTCTGAATCACCACTCATCAATTATTTAGCGGCGGCGAATGCAGCGCAAGGACGAAAAGATGTCAAAAAAAGAGATGAATATTTACAACAAGCTTTATTGAGTACCGATGATGCACAAGTTGCAGTGGGTTTGACTCGCGCTGAATTACAATTAGACACGCATGAGTTGGTGCAAGCACGGGATACTTTAGAGCATTTAAATCGTATTGTGCCTCGACATCCGCAAGTACTCAAACTGCTTCAAAAAGTGTATGTGGATTTAGGTGATTGGAATCAAGTGAAATCTTTGTTGCCTGAATTACGTCGAAAAAATGTTTTGACGCAGGAAGAGATGCAGACCCTCGAAAAACAACTTTATCTAGCGTTACTGACACAGAAATTACCGAGTGCAACCGCCGATGAATTGCCGGACATTTGGGGTGATGTTCCTCGGTACTTACACGAAGACCCCGATTTATTAGTGAAATACACGGATTCATTATTGGCTTACCAAGATATTTCCGCTGCAGAAAAATTAATTACAAAAGCGCTCAATCATCAATGGGATAGAAAATTATTGCGTCAGTTTGCAAAAGTGCCATCGGCAAATCCAGCAAAACAATTGTCCCATGCGGAAGGTTGGTTGAAAACGCATCCGAATGATGCTGGATTATTTGTGTGTTTGGGTAAATTATGCATTCGTAATCGCTTATGGGGTAAAGCGCAAGGTTATCTCGTCAAAGCACGTGAATTAGAGCCTTCTCCTGGAATCCTGCATGACTTAGGGCAAGTTTATGAGCAACTCAATGATAAAACATTGGCGATGTCTTGTTATCGTCAAGGATTGCAATTAGAAGCTAATTAGGATTCTTGTTTCCGAATTTGATTCAGTAATTGATCTTTTTGTTGCCATCGTTTATTTAGCCATTGTTGAAAAGAAACACGAAAATCTTTGTCGTGATAGTAGTCACCTAAAAGTTCTTTGGGCACAGGAAGTACTTCGTAATGAACAGTGATTCTTTTTATTTGACCGAAGAAAAAATCGGATAAAGACGGGGTTTTTGTATGGTAAACAATGGTTGTGTCAATGATATGTTGCATGTAGTCACTCATTGTTGCCAGTACAAGAGCAATGCCGCCAGCTTTTGGTGGTAATAAATTTTGGTAGGGTGATTTTCGAATTCGATGTTTTTCTTCCGTAAATCTTGTGCCTTCAACATAATTCATTACGGCTATGGGTTGATATTTGTATTTTTCACAGGATTTTCGAGTGGTTTCAATGTCTTTATCTCTTTGCTCAGGATGTTTTTTTAAAAATTCTTTGTTGTGACGTTTCATGAACGGGAAATCGAGAACATAACAGGCAAGGCCACCAATCGGTAATGTCCAAAGCAAATCCTGTTTCATAAAAAATTTTAGCATGGGAATTTTTCGAAGAAAAACTCTTTGTAAAACCAAAATATCTAACCATGATTGATGATTGCTCATCAGGAAGTACCAGCCTTCTCGAGATAGCTCCCCGTTTTGAATTATTTCCCATTCTGTTGTGCTAGCGACATCCATCGCGAAAGAATTAATAGCTACCCAGAGATCGGGCAATATATTATGGGAGAGTTTATAGAGTATTTTTTTTAAAGATTTAATCGGCATTATTTTTGTAATTAAAGCCAATAAAATTACTATAACAGGAATTGTTAACATATTTATGGCGATAATCGCAATCGCTATCATTGCCCGTATTATGCAAATTAGTTTTTTCATGTGAAATCTCAGTCGTTACAGAAGTAAGATGAGAATAGTATCAAACTAATTTTGACGGGTATACCTGAAGATTCAGCATCTCCCGGTTAAGGATTATGGGTGTTTAGATCATTCAATCTTCTAACACCTTGAGTGCAAATGATTTTCCTTAGCTGGGAATTGCTGTTGAAGATTTAGGGTTGTGGTTTAGATGAATCATCCTTGAGATAATCGGGTTTTCCTTTGAAAAAATCGAGTTCTTTATAAGCATTTTTAATATCGGTAGTGGTTTCTTCAAATTTGAAAGGGCAGTCTAATGCGTCACTAGATAGGCAGTTGATGTAGCCGCCAGATTGTTTAACCCATTTTTGTCCTTCAGGGATGGGTGTTAAGGTGTCATTTTGAAGCACCACTGGGAATTCGAAAGATCCTTTGCCTTTGTAGACACATAACATTTTTCCGACGTTGACACCAACCCATTGGGCTCCGCTAAAGCTATCAATGACATCAACAAAGGATTGTGAGTAGCTTTTCCAGCCTCCTGGAGCGCCCCAGAACATCTCTTTTTTCATGAGTTTGCCAATTTCAGGGCAGTAAAGGTTTTTAGTCGTTTTGGTCGTTGCGGCGCCTTCCTGAATAACGACGGGAGTGTTTGCAGCAGCTGCCGCACTGGCTGATGAATTGTTATTTCCCCCAGGAGGGATTGTTGCCGCTGCGGGAGGGGGTGGAGTCTGTGCAGCGCTAGGAGTTTGCGCAAAAGCTTGTGCGGAGGCAGTAAAAACCAATACCAACAAGGCTGCCCATGGGCGATAGTTCATCATTTCAGCAACTCCAGTTTAATTACCACATATTGATATTATAGCCTGTTTTCAATAGATTTTCCTGTGAGCCTTGACTATATGGAAGATATATGGGGATGTAATATCTGGATTTAAAGGCGGTATACAGTTAAGATGCGATTAATAGCGGAGGTAAATCATGAGTATTTTATCGATTCAATCACATGTGGCATATGGTTATGTGGGCAATAAAGCTGCCGTATATCCATTGCAGTCGATGGGTTATGATGTTTGGCCTATTAACACCGTTCAATTTTCAAATCAGACGGGATATGGCAAATGGCAGGGTGAGATTTTCTCTCGCGAGCATATTCGAAATGTTGTAAATGGTATTGAAGATTTAGGTGTGATGAATCAGTGTGAGGCGATTCTGTCAGGTTACATGGGAAGTCGGGATATTTGTCATGAAGTGCAAGATATTGTTAAGAATTTCAAATCAAAAAATCCTAATTTAATTTATCTCTGTGATCCCGTTATTGGAAACACCAGTTGTTATGTCAAGCCAGAAGTATTAGAGTTTTTTAAAACAAGTTTGTGGGCAGATATTATTACCCCTAATCAATTCGAAGCAGAAATATTGTCTGGCATTAAAATTGAAAATATTAATGATCTTAAAAAAGCGACTCACTATTTTCATGATTTGGGAATTAACCTTGTTGTGATTACAGGCGTGAAAGTCCCCGATCTTTTTTCTAATGGGTTATCGGTTGTGATTTCGCATGATAATTTATTTTACGCTGTTAAGGCCAATGAATATATTTTTGAAACAGCGCCACACGGGACGGGTGATTTATTCTCTGCGGTGTTTTTGGGAAGTTATCTTGCAACAAAAGATTCATTATTGTCTCTCCAGCGAACAGTTTATTTTGCTGATCAGGTGTTAAAAAATACTTTTGATACTAGAAGTAAAGAATTGAAGATAATTAGTGTGAATTATGCCAAAGTTGCTAGTGAGGGCTTGCCGGAATTTCTCGCAATTTCTGAATAAAAACCCTCAGGGGGTTTTTAAGTTTGAATAAAAATCATATACTACTGAGATAATAATGCGTAGAAGCGATTTCGATATATTTTCAAAGCCTGTTTACGGTCCTGATGAGGAAGTTGAGGAGCATCGTGATTCTGATAATCCCAGACGACGTTTAGAATATCGTGAATTAGACAGAAACTCTCGAGGACCTCGTTGTTGTTCCCCGCGCAGTTGCTGTAATCTCAAATGTTTATTTCAACATATTGGTACTTCAGGTTATAGCGTAGAAAATGCAGCTTTGTATGCGGATACCGCCTATCGGTGGATGTTGGCTGCAGGCTGGGTCAAAACAATGCCTGGTCTTGTGCTATCAATCATCACATTAATTCTTGTCACTGGATGGGTTACACTTGGAAATTACAAATCCTATCTCGCTATCATGGAAAAATTCTTATCCGGATTATCTTGTTTTTCTGAGAGTCAAAAACAAGACATTTTAAAATCATTAGAACAAGATTTAGAAGAAATTGCAGAAGATCCTTCGAAACGATTTTGGGTATTCGTTGCTGTAGTGGCTTCGATTTTTAAAGCGGGAATTTCTATTTATCCCTTATTCTTAGTCATTGATGGCATTTTATTTTGGTTATTTTCTTTTGAAACTTCATGGCCAGCGGGTGGCCTTGTTTTCATAATTGCTTTATTAAATCTTTTCGCAACCGTCGCTTTTTTTAATCAAGGTAATACCAGTAAAAAACGCGAAAATCAAAGCGCCGGGGATGAATTAGAAGATGAAGATCTTAATTCAGATGAAGAAGCTGTAGAATTAGAATCGTTTCAGCAACGCGTAGTTATGGTGTCAGTAGATCCAGAAACTCAAGATCCACGCATGAATTCTGCTGATCAATTAGCTCTTGTGCGTAGTGATGATGAGTTAAATACTGCTCGACCTGCAGGTTGCTGTAGGCCTGGTTGTTGTTGTAATACATACTGTGTTCTTCAGCACTCCGGTTCGGCTGGATATAGTATGCAAAACGCAGCGCTTTATTCGAATTCTGCGCATCAGTTTATGGTCACATGGGGGTGGGTTGCTGCTCAACCAAAGTTATCTTATTCAGGATTATTTTTAGGAACAGCCAGCGTCACTGCCGCAAATTACAAATCGTATCTCGCCATCATGGATAATTTTTTATCGAATTTTCTGGGAATGTCTCGTGTGAATTCAAATGCTACGGACAATTCTTGCTCCCGCGGCTTTTGGTTAATCAATACTTTTTTTGCTACCGCTGTAAAAGTAGGAATTTCAGCTGCAACATTATATCGCTTAAGTAATCGACTGTTTTATGATTATTTCGGTGTGATTTGGCCTTCCGCAACTATTACAGGCCTAATTAGTGCTGCGAATGTTATTGCCACCGTGGGATTTTTTAGACAAGAAATTGCTGTTAGTGTGAAAAGGCGTGATTCAAATTCAGAGCGAGTGGAATTATTGCCTGATGATTATGATGAGGCTTCTGCTATTCAAGAAAAAATTCAACTCGATATGTCGAGATTGTATTAGGTAATGAAAGTTTGGTAACACACACAGACAAAAATGATTATGTATTTGTTGTGGCCAGGGGAAACGCTAAATTATTATAAATGATATCCAGCTAACCCACATATAAATTAGTGTTAAAATAGTAATAGTATTTTATAATTTAACTAATTTCTTGAATAACTTGAATATTCCATTATTCATTTTTGTGTGTAGTATATTATTGAAAATACATAGCGCCTATGTTACCATTTTTATAGCAAGTTAAGTTTACAATTTTTAAACATGGAGGCATATGATTATGAAATTGGATCGGACTAACTCAGGAGAGGTTCAAAGCACACCAAAAACTGTTGGTCATGATATTACAAGCTCAGTGGCCAAGGATTCTGCTGAGACAAAGAAAGAGCTTAAATTTAATCCTGATGATTTTCCTGATGAGATACGATTTACGGCTCATTCAGATGCTCATCAAGATAGAAAGTTAAATTCAGATGAACATCGCGATGTTGGAAATTTAGTATTTTGCCGATTTGTGGAAAGCTTAGAAAGTAGAGGGGCTGAAACAGCTGAGTTTTTAGGGCTGTTTAAAGGAGCTGCAGCAAGATTAGATGATACCAGTGAATTTTATGACCCATTTTGCAAGGAAAATGACAAAGTAGTTAATTTGGAACCTTATGTCATTGAAATCAATGAACATTGTACATTAACTCCTGGAGATATCGTTGCTTTAGCAGGAGATTATATTGGAATTCCAGATCAACCCATTGCTTTTGGCGTCGGTGAGGCAGAACAAGAAGATAGATTTGAAAACGCATTTTTAAAATTAATGAATGCAAATCAAGAGCTCTCTAAGATTTATTCGGATATTGCTGAGAAAATTGAAAGTAGAAGTGTTAATGGATCTGTCAATAGTTGTTTACACAGTGCTGATTGGACTTGGGTATTTAAAAAATTAGAACAAGCTAAAAAAAATGCAGTTGTAGAAACAGTAACTTATCAAATGGAGATGATGCCGAGTGTAAGGTTAATGGATAAACCTAACGCATTTTTTAATGCAGATTATTTTCCATTACTGATACGAAATTTTGACCATTTTGGCGAGGAAGCAAAACATGCGTATTTAGCTGGGCATCGGTTGGCGATGAAAAAAGCTGGGATGGCAAGGCAAGACAAAGTCCACGCTGTCAGGTTATTGAAAGAAGCGGTAATAATGGAATTATTTGCGTGTCATTTTCTGACTGATTTATTCGCGGGCGGGCATGTTAGAACTCCTCGTAAAGAATTATTTAATTATTTAACAAATTCAGAAGAAGATTTACACCGCACTCCTGATATTTCAAAAGTATCTGGTTTTAATCTTGCTGTTGCAGGATTTTTTGCCAATCGAATGCACGATGAAGATGGTAAAAAGGGAGTTAAAGTACATTTTGAAGGCGGAGCCAAAACTTGGGATGCATTAGGAGATGGTCATTATTTTGCAGAATTAAATATCCCTAATGCTAAGAAAACATTTAAGACAATGATGATTGCTCTTGATGATTTGGTTCATGCGTTCAATGGAAATAAGGATATTAAGCTAAATAGCATTGCGTCATTGAATGAACACGTCCCTCAGCCATTGGATGACCCTAACAGACCACCAATGTTTTATGAAGAAAATGGACAAATTAAATGCACGATTGAAACAGACTTATACGCCGAAATCGCTCAAAAAGGCTTAATTCAAGGGACGGCCGCTACATTACCATTTGCTTTAAAATATCTGGGCTATATGGGTACACGATGGTTCAATGTCACTTATTCAACAGCAAGTTATATTAAAGATGGAGTAGCGAATGCGGTGGAGTCTGTTGGCGACAAAGTTGTAGTGTTCGAAAATGCTACCGCAGAAAAATTACAAACCATACTAGATCAATGTGAGTCATTTAGTGAGCAAATATCATGTAATATCTGCTGATTTGGTTAAGGATGGAAATGATTAAGAAGGAAGAGCTCGATTTATTTAAGTTCCAAGAATATAAAGTATTGAAAGCAAAGCTTCTTAAAGTTAAGGAACGGCATCCTAAAGCGCCAGATGGTCACGAAATAGAGGCCTGTGTAAATGGTAATATAGTTACTTTGCTCAGCAGCTTTATAAATGAAGATGAAGATAAAATATGGGGTTGTTTATCAAATACTAATTTACTTAAGGCTCTTTCGCACTATCTGCATTTAGAAGGTTTTTTTATTCGTAATGCAAGATTACCATTAAATAAACAAGGTGCTATAGAGATGAATAGTAATGCATTAATAAAAGGTGGAGGATGGAATCAGGATGATTTTTTACTTTTGCAATTGTTTTCGTATGTTAAACATCTTTGTGAAACAAAATGGATAGCAAAAGAAACTCTTGATAGTTTTGAGGATAAATTATACAGGATCAAGCTAGAGCCGGGGTGCAGTCGTTTTGATGTATTATTGATTAAAGAGATTTATTTGTTGGTTCATGCTTATAAAATTCGGATGGCTTATCGTTCAATCTTAAAAGTCAAAAAGCCTAAAGAGCATGAAGAGCAACTTAAAGGATTGTTTGAAAAATATTTCGAAAGTATTAGTCCGTTATTAGAGGAAAACTGGAGCTTCTGTATTCCTTGTGGGTCAACAGATCATGCGGTTTATTTGATGTTATCTAAAATAGGAAAAGATTATCATGTCAGAATTGATGATTCATCTCGAAAAGAAGTAACAGTTTTTATTACTCCTCATGATAAAGTCAAAGTACAAGGTGGTCTAATAAATTATCTGGAGCAAGTTGCAATAGCTGATACTATGAATCATCGGTCTGCGATGATGTCAATTTATAATCAAGAATCTAGATTTAGTAGTAAGCCAAAATTAGTGTATATGATAGCCCACAAAAACCCTGGTTATCAATCACGAAAAGTATTAGAAACGGATCATTGCGTATACCAAAGCTTTTTGTTTAATCGATATTACCGTTTAGCTGACGCTTTAGGAGTCTGTGACATACTGAGTATCTTGACAGATAACGATACAGGGTATGTAACAAAAAAAGATGAATATCGTAAACCAACGTCTGCTGATTGGGATATAACGAGGACAAGAGCTCAATATAATCCTCTGGATGTGTATGAAGTCGAAAAAATGAGCGCAAATCCTAACCTTTTTTTGTTATCATCAGCAGTTGCTAAGGTTGAGAACAATCATCCAAAGAAGGTGTCTCCTGCTACACTACCTCAAATAAAGGAAAGCGATTTTTCTAGCCACTTTGCCGAGTATTCAACAAGAGAAATAGTTCATTTAATTAACCAATCTAAGTATCAAGAAGCACTGGATGCTCTTTTAGGTAAATCTCTCAAGTCAAGTTACAGCACAGATTGGAAGCTAAGTTTATTAAAGGGTATTTGTCTTTCAAGGCTTCTTAAGCATAGTGAGGCGTGGGATTGTTTTTTAACTTCGGAAGATAAGATTAAAAAACGTGATTTTAGTAACAACTTATTTTTGTTTTTAAAAGCGTTAGATTTGCTGCATCTGGTTTTATATTATGATTGTAGTAAAATATATTCTGTTGATTCTAGCGGGAGAGTTTTTTTGATATTGCAGGAATATAGAAAATTGTATTTGAAGAATTTTAGGATACAGAAATTAGATATGGCAATAATGCATTTATCTAAGATACTTAATTCTATTAAAAATGATGCGAATGCTGAAAAATTAAAATCAGGAGTTCACATCATCGATAAATTTTCAATTGAGTGGGTAGAGTTTTACCTGTTGTATTCAGGATATGTTAGAAAAATTATATTATTGATTGATGCATTTAAAATTGGGGATGACAAAAGTGGTTTTGATTTAATTAAAAGCATTCACGAAGATGTCGCTAATCTTGAAAAACAACTAGAGCTTGTGTGCGAAAATCGAAGTTATGATACTGACTTAATTAACGCATTAAAAGCATTTCAGACGGAATGCCATTCAATTCGTCGTGTTGAAGATCACATTCTGCTCAATAAAGAAAACTCTGATGCCAATTCTAAGTTTATCCCATTTTTTGAATATCCTGTCTTATATAATTGTGAGCTTATACGAGATAGTATACTTATTGCTTTGATAAAATATAGAGATACCCCTCAAAAGCAGATTAGAGACTGTCGGCATGATACGCATCACCAATTGTTGTTTAATCAATGTTTTATCAAGGTTGGAATGCCATACGCTAATGATTTTTTTCTTGAAAAACCATATGCTGAGTATAAATCACTTGTGAGAATGTATGATAATGGAATTAAGGGGCTCGGATGTGGTACTGATATTTTTGTGTTTTATAAGATATTATTCATGTATTTGAAGGGATTTGAATTTTTAGAGATTAGAGAGCTTGGTTATCAAGAAGATGCGATTGATCGAGGTATTTTTAGATATGTCGAGGATAACGGGTTCCAATTTGTAGAGACTTGGGTTTCATGGTTTTCAGGGCATGAATCACATCTTTTTATATCTAATTATTTATTAGCAAAATTTCGCTGTGAATCAGATCAACGAGAGTTGAAATTATTACAATGTTGGCATAGATTTGACAATAAAGATTTAAAGTCTGAACTCCAGAATTACATTCGAGAAAAGTTAAACTATATGAGCGATAGTCTAACTATGTAGTATTGCGTTTTTTAAGCATTAATAGTCTGATAGGGATTGTTCAGTTACTTGTAATAATGAGCTTTAAAATAAGTAATAACTCATTACAATTTCAATGGATTTGATGTGAATATTAACATGATCTTCAAAAATGATTTAATTTAGTTGGGTATAGGTATTGTTTTTTAATAATTGAAATTTTCAAGCAGTTGTGTTACCTTTTTCTTAATAGTTTTAGTTCACAATCTTGTAGCAAAGGAAGTGGGTGAATTTGAATATAAATTTGAAATGTAATAATACTGATGCGGAGCACGATAAAATAATCGCACTGCCAAAAGATGCTGATGTGGTAATAAAGAAAAAGCTCGTATTAAATATGGATACTCTTTTCGATGAGATGTAACATATAGTTCATTTAAATGCAAGTTGTTGATATAGTTAAGGATGGTAATGATTAAGAAGGAAGAGCTCAGCTTATTTAAGCTACAAGATTATCATGTACTAGAAGCAAAGCTTCTTATGTTTAAATCGCAGCATCCTATCGCACTAGATGGTCAAGCGCAAGAGGCATGTGTAAATGGTAATATTGTTGATTTAGTTAACAATCTTCTAAATGAGAATGGGGAGGATCCAATATGGAGATGTTTATCAGATAAAACATTATTAATAGCTCTTACACATTATTTAAAATTGGAAGGTGTGTTTATTCGTAACGCTCAATTACCATTAAATGAACAAGGAAATATAAATGTTAATAGTGATGCAGTAACTAAAGGCGGGGGCTGGAATCAAGAAGATTTTTTAATTTTGCAATTATTTTCTTATATTAAAATTCTTGGTGAGACAAAACTGCAATCACCTGCGGTTCTTAAAAATTTTGAAGATAAATTACACATGTTTAGGCAGAAAGCAGGAGTCAAGGAGGGAGGAGGGGTCAGTGCCCTTGAAGTTTTATTGGTCAGAGAAATTTATCTATTACTCCATGCTTATTTAATTCGTTTGGCTTATTCTTCTATATTGAAAGATAGCAATATAAAAGACTATAATGAGCGCCTTGCCATTTTGTTTGAACAATACCTAGAACGTATTAACCCCTTATTGGATCAAAATTGGACGTTTTGTATACCATGTGGGTCAAATGAACATGCGGTGTATTTGATGTTGTCAAAAGTTAGGAATGAATATCATATTAGAATTGATGATTCATCTCGAAGAGAAGTAACTACTTTTGTGACCCCCCGTGACAAAGTCAAAGCTCAAGGAGGGCTAATAAATTATCTAGTGCAAGTAAGTTTAGCAGATGCAATGCATTACCACCCTGCAATGCAAATATTATATAATCAAGAACCAAGAGGTAATAAGAAGTTAAAATTTGATCATATGATAGAATATAAAAATAATGGGTATCAAGCTCGAGAGCTCTCTAAAACGGATCATTGTGTTTACCAAGGCTTCCTAATTAATCGATATTACCGATTTGAGGCTTTAGGGGTAGTAGACATTCTGTATTATTTGATCCAAGAAGAATTAGGGTGCGTTAATTTACAAAAAGAATATCATAAGCCAACACCTGTAGATTGGTTTGTTGTACAGCAAAGAAGTAGCTATCAACGTATAAATCTAACAGAATTTGAAAAATTTAGGCCAACTCCTAAGCTAAGGTTTTTTTCAACTTCAGTTCTTAAGATTGATACTACTCAATCAAGGAAAGCACCTATAGTACATCCCGCAACTCAATTTCCCATAAAGGAATATGATTTTACTCGTTCTTTTGATGAATACAAGATAAGAACCATTGTTGGTTTGATTAATCAATCTAAATATCAAGACGCGCTAAATGATATTAATAAATTTTCTAAATCCAAGATGGATTGGAAGTTAAATTTATTAAAGGGTCTTTGCTTATCAAATCTTCTTCATCATAGAGAAGCATTGGAATGTTACTCTTTGTCTGAAGATAAAATTAAAGCAAGAAAATTTTGTAAAAATTTATTCTTGTTTTTAAGGGCTCAAGTATTTCTATTTGACGCTTTGTATGTTGATTGCGTAAAAAAATATTTTGTGGATACAAATGGACGATTGTATTTGACAGAAAATGGGCACCAAAAATTTTATTTGCTTAAAGATCGAACGGAGAAATTAGACAGCGCTATAAGTTTCTTTTCTAGTGTATATGAGTCCCTCAAAACAGATGTAGATTCTGAGAAATTACTGTCGGGAGTGCAGGTCATCGATAATTTTTCTATTGAGTGGGTTGAGTTTTATATGTTGTATTCAGAATATATTAAAGATATGTTATTGTTAATTGATCATTATAAAGGCAGTGATGATGATGAAAATATTTTAATTATCGGTAGTATTTTCATGAAGCTCGATAAAGTTGAGTCGCTGCTGGAAAATGTTAAAATATATAGAAGTAATGATAGTAAGTTGATTGACGCCTTAATGTCATTTCTTACTGAATTAAAATTTAGCGATCGAGTTGATGGTCGCCTAAAACGAAATAAAGAAAAACCTGACGCTTATCAGAGGTTTATTCTTTCTTATGAGTATCCAGTATTATATAATTGTGAGGTGATTCGAGAAAGTATTCTTTTTGCTTTAGTCAATTATCGTAAAAATTCTCAAAAAGTAGTTGAGCGATATCGAAATGATACGAAACTTCAGATAGTATTTAATGAGATCTTTATTAAAATATGGACGCCATATGCTAATGATTATTTTCTTTGCAGGCAATACAATGAATTAAAATCACTTATAAAAATGTATTATAGTGGAATTCTTGGATTTCGCTGCGGGAATGATATCTTTGTTTTTTTTCAAACATTATTGGCATATATAAAGGGATTTGAATTATTAGAAATTAGAGAGCCTAGTTATCACGAAAATGCAATTGATCGGGGTATCTTTGAGTATGTAGAGGTTTATGGTTTTACATTTTCAGAAGGTTGGGGGGCTTGGGTAAAAGGACATGAGTCACATGAGTTTATATCTAAATATTTAATAATCAAATTTCGTAGTGAATCAGATGAAAGAGAGGTGGAGATATTAAAATGCTGGCAAGATTTTAATCTTCTAGATATATCATCGCACCTTAAAAATAACATCAGAAGTGAATTGAATGCCATAGCTCATGAGGTGAGCCATGAAGATACAGCTGCTGCGTCTATCGATATATTACATAATTAAATTTACGTTGTGGCGGTCTATTAATTTGTACTCATCTAAAAAATTTCAATCAAGTTTATAGCGAAACAATCATCAAGAAACAGAGTGACTTTATTTTTCGAATTGGGCTAATAAGTATATCAAATATTTCTATTCGAGTAGAAGGGGTGGGGATCTAAGTTTGATGGGTTATCAAGCAAATCTTACGTAATCTCTTTACAATCAGACATCGGCGGTTTTAATCCTGTTACTGTCACCGCCAGATGCTCTTTCAGCAATAGCTCATCATTAGTAAGATGAAACGCTTAAAGTCTGATATGAGTTCAATCCTAAATAGTCAACGATATCATTCAGTTTTGTAAGAATTCATCAAACTTAGATCTGACCCCTTGTCCTCCTTTTGAGTTATTAGTCAGATTCCCTATCAAAATAAAGCTATTCAAAATGATCCATGGTTCCAACTATGACCCGCCATTATTGATGCTAAATTAGCAAATAACTGTTTACATTTATATAATTATGCGCTATAATTGTACTAACAACTATAGATAGGAGAATGTATGTCTAGACTTGACTATGAAATTATTAATAATCAGAAATTTTCTCGACGAGAAGGAAAGCCAGGGGGTTATATCTGCTATAGAACAGCTTTAAGCTATATAGGAAGAAATATAATGAACAATGGGGCAGATCCGAGCTTGTTCGGAGAATTTGCCGTTAAACTTAGGCAGGCTATTGATAATGGGTATTCTTACGAAGATGAATATATTGCTTTGTACTATAGTAGTGATTCCGGTGTGTTTATTTTGATAGATAAGACACATGGTACAATCCCTCTAGTTTTCTATGAAATACCCGTGGTTAGTGATTCTCCAAGAATTGAGGCGCTGATTAAGTCTGTCGATGATCTAATTGAGAATAGTGAAATTATCAGCAATTTTTTATTCGATAAAAAAGATATGCCCTGGGATGAATTTCAAAGTGATTTACAATCACTTTTTCACTATAAAGAAGAGGACTGATATAATCATCACTTCAACCTGATAGTGAGAAGTATTAATTACTCCCAAGGCCTGGGAAAATTATCCATACACAGGAGAGGTCTTGGTCTGTTCGGTTGGGCCGGCCGCGCATGAGACATACATAAAATTTCGATAATATTTTCAAAAATACTCGTGCATTGATCTATTTTATCTTCTGTCCAAAGATTTATTTCGTTTTTGTTTAATCTGTTTTGAGAATTTTGAATGTGAATTCTATTTCGTATTATACGAAGATGATGAAGTTTCTCGTATATCTCTTCATCTCTAGACGACTTTAAAAAATCTTTTTCTTTGAGGTATTCAATTATATGGTAAAATTGATCGCTTACTTTTTTACTATCGCCTATAGTGTCTTTATCGATTCCCGGAATGATTTCCTTTTTGTGTTCATTTATTCTTCTAAGAAAGTCATATAGAATACATTCGACAATTGAAATAGTGATAATAATAATAGGTTTGTTTAAAAATGACGTTTTAGCGCTTTTTTGAATAAAATAATGCTATTAGTAGTTTAAAATTGTAATTAACGTTGTGCGTTCTATCTGGATCCCAAAAGAAGATGTCTGTGTATTCACTGAAATTGGAATTCATATCAATTCTCTAATCTTATAAGAAAGTCTGTTAGATTTGCTTCACCTTCATAAGTGTTGGTATAAATGTCGTAGTGAATTTTTTGTTTGAATAGGTTGTTGCCTAAAGCAGACCATTTCTTCTTTATTCTTGAAACCCAATCGTCTAGGTTGGAAGTTTCAATACTTTCATTAGATTTGAACTTGTAGTAATCTTTTTTATATTCAAGTGATGCCCCTGCCAACACCCTGCAGTCTTGTGATTTGTCAGAGGTTGAAATTTCAGTCGAATCCAATAAATATCTCTGAGGAAATCGCGATCGAATTTTTCGATGCTAATGATCAGATCTTTTTCTATTCCCATAAAAACTATTCTCCTTAAAAATCCTGAAATGTGTCTGATTATATTTTAATATATATCTTTTTAAAATAGTTATTAAAGGTGTTATGAATTTTTATTCTGTTCCATGTTTTTGTAAATATTGGTGGGCGAGGGGTCAGATTTAAGTTTGATGAGTTCTCGGGCAAACCTTACATAATCTCTTTGCAACCAGATATCGCCGCTTCTAATCTCGCTACTATCACCGCAAGATGCTATTGCAATAGGTCATCATTAATTTTTCCAGGGCGCAATAAGACACAATCGCATACAGTCTGATATTAGGGCCAAAAACCGTAAATATGTTAGTTACAGCGGAGTATAGAACAGATAAACCCCGCTGCAACTGGCAAATAATGCAAATCTAGTGAGTTACAGCGGAGTATAGGCATCTCTGAGGTGTCAAATCTCCAATGCTGCCTTCTTTACCTAAGAAGGCAGCATTCGTAGACTTGACCACTTGTCTTGCTAGTTAATGTTGAGAGTTTAGATCGGTCCGATTAGAATGAGACTTTTAATCAGGGATCGAAGCGATGGCAAAACTACATTTTTACTATTCAGCGATGAACGCGGGCAAGAGCACAACTTTGTTGCAATCTAGTTATAACTATCATGAGCGAGGAATGGAGACGCTGTTGTTCGCGCCTATCATAGACACGCGCTTTGGGACTGGCAAGGTGAGCTCGCGAATTGGTTTAGAGCAAGAAGCAATTAGTTTCGATGAAAATTTTAATTTTTACGATTATGTCAAAAAGAAGGTTAATGAGAACCCGAATATCAAGTGCGTGCTGATAGATGAAGCTCAATTTATCAAGCAAAAGCAGGTCCTGCAAATTTGCAAGATTTGTGATGATCTCAATACGCCTGTGCTGGCCTATGGTTTACGAATCGATTTTCGTGGGGAGCCTTTTGAAGGCAGTAAGTATTTGATGGCATGGGCCGATCAGATTATTGAAATAAAAACAATTTGCCATTGCGGTAAAAAAGCCACAATGAATATGCGGGTCGACGAGCAAGGGAACAAGATCCGAGAAGGAGAGCAAATTTTGATCGGAGGAAATGACTGCTACATCGCGACGTGCAGAAAGCATTATACTTTGGGTCAGGCAGGTGCATTTATACTTCCCCTTAAAGAGCCTGAACATTGTTAGGTTAGGGGGTCAGTTAGGGGGGCAAGTCTTGAATTATGAATTTAACTTTGCATTTCGCACCCAAGAATACGATGTCACATTCATAATTCAAGACTTGACCCCCATGACCCTGGACATTTGGTCTTTTAACCAATAGAATCACAGCCTTTCCCGCTTCTGCGGGAATTTCTATGCAAAAGATTCTGGGCGAAAACGATCAAAATGTGTCAACGGGGGGGTTAAATGGCGATAGCGGTAAGTTCAGTGAGTGGAGGAATTGCATCTTCAAGTCAGTGCGGAAGCTCTCTGCGGGCTTGGTTGGTGGTGATTTCAGCGGCATGGTTCTTCTTCTTTGAATTCATGATGCTAAATATGTTCAACGCAATCAACCAGCCGTTGATGCAAGAATTCAATATCAGCGCAACATCTTTAGGTTGGTTATCCTCGTTTTATTCTGCAGCAAATCTCATTTTTCTGTTCCCAGCCGGCATGATTATTGATCGAGTGTCTACAAGACGCTTAATTTTAGTTGCGATGGGTACATGCGTATTAAGCACTTTCGTATTTGCTCAGGCGCCTTCATTTCTTGTTGCGGCTATTAGCCGTTTTGCGACTGGGATTGGTGGAGCATTTTGTTTATTGAGCGCTGTTCGATTGGCATCTCGATGGTTTCCACCCAAGCGTATGGCATTGGTTGTGGGTATTATCGTAACAATGGCTTTTATTGGCGGATCGGTGGCTCAAAATCCAATGACAGTATTAACAGATCATATTGGTTGGCGAAATACCCTCATGGTCTGCGGTGGGCTAGGAGTGTTGATGTGGTTGATGGTATTGGCTTTTGTGCGCGACTTTCCACCAGGTCATGATAAAGCGCATGAAAAAGAAGCAAGAATAGAAGATCTAGGATTGCTCTATACGATTCGAATCGCAATTGCTAATAGAACGAACTGGCTGGGTGGGCTTTATACCAGTTTGCTTAATTTGCCGATTTTCTTATTAGGTATGTATGGCACGATGTATTTAGAGCAAGTTCATCAATTATCACGTTCACAAGCTTCTCTCGTTACCATGATGTTGTTTATAGGAACGCTTATTGGTTCCCCAGTAATAGGATGGATTTCGGATCGAATGGGACGACGAAAATTCCCCATGCTATTTTTTGGTGTGCTCTCTTTGGTCGTCATGTTGATGTTAATGTATATTCCAAACTGGTCGATGACGAGTTTGATGATTCTATTTTTTGCATTAGGCTATTTAACTAGTGCACAAATTATCACTTATCCACTCGTTTCTGAATCCAATCCGCATCAAATTACGGGTTCAGCAATGGGATTGGCTTCAATATTAATTATGGCAGGTCTTTACACTCAACCGTTTTTTGGTTGGTTGTTGGAGTTACATTGGGATCAAAAAATTGTTGATGGTGCGCGAATTTATTCGGCGCTCGATTACAATTTGGCGCTTTCAATTATGCCGATCGCTTTTGTTTTTGGATTAATAGCGGCCCTTTTCATTAAGGAAACTTACTGCAAATCGGCTGAAGACCGTTCTGCAGAATCTTAACCATGAATCAAAGAGGTGATCTAGTGCAGGCAGTTGGAGTGAGTACCGGTACCATGAATGGAATCGTAACAGAATCTAAATTAGCGTGGTTTGTATGTTTTGTGGGCTCGCTTTTTTTCTTCTACGAATTTATCCAAATGAATATGTTCAATGCGATTAACACGCATTTGATGCATGATTTCGATTTAGATGCCGCGGAATTAGGTAGTTTGTCAGCCACCTACTTTTTAGCGAACGTGGCATTTTTATTACCGGCTGGAATGATTTTAGATCGATTTTCAACTCGAATGGTGATGTTGGTTTCTTTGTCGATTTGTGTCTTAGGAACGTTTCTTTTTGGTTTAGTAGAATCAACCGGGCTTGCTGCGATCTGTCGATTTTTTACGGGCATTGGTAGCGCATTTTGTTTTTTAAGTAATGTCCGTTTGGCAACTCGATGGTTTCCTGCAAAACGAATTGCATTAGTGACCGGATTAATTGTAACGATGGCGATGGTCGGTGGTATGGTGGCCCAAGCACCTTTAACGTATCTAGTGGAAGCACTGGGATGGCGTCATGCTCTATTTATTGATGCGGGATTGGGAGTGGTTGTTTTACTATTAATTCTTTTTGTGGTTCGAGACCATCCTTCTCATATGGGCACTCAGGCGGTAGCTGATAGAAAAGAACTCAGTAATATCGGATTTTTTTCCACAGCAAAATCAGCTTTTTTGAATTTCCGAAATTGGGTTTGTGGGATTTATACCTGTTTACTTAATTTGCCGATTTTTATTCTCGGTGGATTTATGGGTACCATGTTTTTGGCGAATGTTCATCATATTAGCCATAAACAAGCTTCTTTTGTAACGATGATGATTTTTGTGGGAACTATTTTTGGTTCGCCATTTGTTGGATGGTTATCAGATCAAATCGGCATGCGTAAACCTCCGATGATTATCGGGGCAATTTTATCAATACTGACAGTATTTCTTTTGATTTACGCTCACAATGTTTCTATGGCAACTTTAATGTTGTTATTTTTCCTGTTAGGCCTTTTTACGAGCAGTCAGGTGATTAGTTACCCCGTTGTGTCTGAAAGTAATTCACGATTGTTAACGGCCATGTGTGTTAGCTGTGTTTCATTAACTACTATTGGTGGTGGGGCATTATTTGAGCCAGTATTTGGCTGGTTGTTGGATTATCATTGGAATGGCACTCTGGTTGAAGGTGTACCATTTTTTACAGCAGCGGATTATCAATTTGCGATGTGGTTATTTCCGATTGGATTTACGATAGCTTTATGTGCCACTTATTTTATTCGAGAGACCCATTGTAATACGGGGCAGTAGTTCCGCTGAACTTTGTTCAAAATTATTATCTATAAACAGGAAGGAGTTTGACGCTTTGGCGGGAACTCCTGGATACGGGAAATTAAATGGCTCGAGCAATTGTTTTACTGCTAGATTCATTTGGAATTGGTGCTTCAGTTGATGCCGTTCTTTATGGTGATGAAGGCGCCGATACATTCGGACATCTCGCTCAAGCGTGTGCAGAAGGTAATGCAGATCGAGTTGGGGTTCGTCAAGGCCCGTTAAAAATTCCACATTTATTGCGATATGGATTAGCGCATGCTTCTGAACTCAGCACTGGGCATCCTGTGGTAGGTGTAGAAATCACAGAATCTCCGCAAGGTTATTATGGATATGCGATAGAGCAAAGTCTTGGAAAAGATACACCGAGTGGGCATTGGGAAATTGCAGGCGTTCCGGTGATGTTTGATTGGGGTTATTTTCCACCACAATATCCTAGTTTTCCTGAAAGTTTATTACACGATTTTATTGAGCGTTGTCATTTACCTGGAATTTTAGGTAATCGTCATGCTTCAGGAACAGCTATCATCGATGAATTAGGTGAAGAACATATCCGAACAGGAAAACCGATTGTTTATACTTCAGCGGATAGTGTATTTCAAATTGCTGCACACGAAGATTCATTTGGGTTGCAAAAATTGTATGATATTTGTGACGTGGCTCGAGAATTAGTGGATCCTTACAATATTGGCCGAGTCATTGCTCGTCCTTTTAATGGAACGTCAGGGCATTTTCAGCGCACGAGTAATCGACGTGATATTTCTATGCCACCACCAGAACCTACATTATTTGATTATTTAGTTGAACAAGGCGGTCATGTGATTGCAATAGGAAAAACTTCTGATATTTTTGCTCATCAAGGCGTGAGTGAAAAAATTAAAGCTGATGGGGTTTTGGGTTTATTCGATGCTACGATTAAAGCACTTCAAAATGCGCCCGATCGCAGTTTGATTTTTACCAACTTTGTTGATTTCGATTCACATTACGGTCATCGTCGAGATGTTGTTGGTTATGCTAATGCGCTTGAAGAATTTGATGCTCGCATACCTGAATTGATGAATCAATTAAATGAAGATGATATTGTTGTTATTGCGGCAGATCATGGATGCGATCCTACATGGCCAGGGTCCGATCATACACGAGAACATATTCCCGTTTTAGTGTTTGGTCCGCAATTAAAAGGAAAATCAATTGGTGCGCGACAAACTTTTGCAGATATTGGACAAAGTATAGCAACTCATTTACGGATAAAACCATTGTCTAGAGGGATTTCATTTTTGCTAGCATCTCCCGCTTAAGGATTTTGGGTGTTTTTTTGTCTCTCAATGCATTGTTCAGGGGTGTTGATTTTAAAAGCGGGAGATGCTTCCTTTTATATATTTAGGAGAGAGAATCACGATTCTCTCCCCTAAAACCCCTCATCGTGAAAGGAAGCTCTTCTAACGCCTTGAATGCAAATGATTTTATTTTAGTGCGGACTGCTGCATTTTTACCCTGATTTGCAGTAGATTCTGCATATAGTAGGTGTGCTTCTTAATATGAAATCTGCTATTATTTTTACATATCAATTCTGATAAAGCTCAACAATTGAGGTGTGATTATGAAAGTATTACAGCATCATGTTCGTCTAATCGGATTCTTGCTGGCGATGGCAATAATTTTTTTCAGTTATTGTTGTCAGCACGTATTTAATTTTCGACCTTGTTTATTATGCACAATGCAACGAGGAGTATTTGTTGCATTGGCAGCAGTTTTTTTCTTGGCATTTGCTCATCAATATTTTAAAGGGCCTGCTCGATTTTACGGCGTAATAACGGGGTTGCTTTCTATCATGGGCGGGGCGATTTCAGGGCGCCAACTGTATTTGCAATCTTTACCCCCTCAACCCAATGAAGTGTGTATTCCGGGTGTGTCTTATTTATTTCATCAGTTTCCATTTTTAGATGCGGTCAAAATGATTTTCACTGCCAGCCAAGAGTGCGGTCGTGTTGAATGGATGTTTTTGAATATCAGTATGGCAGGTTGGTCGCTTCTATTCTTTGTTGTCTTTTTTATTCTCAGTATTGTTATCTTGGCTCAGAAGCTACAAAAGTAGTTTCCATCCCGGGTTTAAATTAGGGGGGGGCTACAATAGTGCGAGCCCCCCTGTTCATTAATTTATTATGAGAGGGGTGTGCTCATCTTGAGATGACTTATCCCTTGGGTTTTGTGTTGAGAGTTGACTTCTCGCATTGTTTTGATAGAAGCCTACATTGTGATGGCCTGAAATACTGTCTAATTTCTGTCTTGCTTTTCTGACTTGCCATTCACTAAATTTGGTCATTTCTATGTTGCGTGGTCTTGGATGTATATCGTCAATTGATATAGAAAGATCATGACAATAGTGTAGAATTTGCTGGTAAAATTCGCCTCTTATGTTCATGAGATTTTGAAACGTGCCTTCTTCTGTAATCTTTCCTTCTGATAAATAATAAATGTAGTCAGCATTTAGAATGGTATTGAGTCTGTGTGTGATCACTATTGTAGTGCAGCCTGCTGTGATTTCGTCAAAAACGCGTAGCATCTCTGCCTCTGCGCCAGGGTCTAGGGCGGAGGTGGCTTCGTCAAGAATGAAAATTAGTCCACCTTTTAGCATCGCTCTTGCGAGACTGACTCGTTGTTTTTGACCGCCGGATATTTTGCCCCCATTTTCCCCGGCATCTTCGCGAGCGATTAAATTGCTATTGTTAATTGATGCTAATCCGGTTGCCATGCTCACTAAATCGATTTCAGCCTCTGATGCGGATAAATCTCCGTATCGAATAGCTTCTTTGATGTTTTGCTTATCGAGCAAAGTTTGCTGTGAAACAACCGATATTAGAGCTCTTAAAGATTCTTTGGTTATGTCGATGATGTTGTGTTTATCGATGAGTATTTCGCCTTGATCTGGTGTATAAAAGCGTTGTAATAATTTAATTAAGGTGCTTTTTCCTGAGCCGCTTCCACCAACTAGCGCTACTTTATGGCCAGGCTCAACTCTTAATGTGCAATTCTCTAACGCATTTTTCTCTGCGCCCTTATACTTAAAGCTTATATTGTTAAAAGTAATGCTCGGCGGGTGATTTCCAGGGAGATAGTGATCAGCTTGCTCGCTATCTTGTATAGATGATGGTTGTGATAAAAATTCAAGAATGGGCCTAAAATCGTATAGACCAGAATTGAACTGGGTGATGGAAGCGCCAAATGGGCTAAGTGGTGTAATGAATTGCGTTAAATAGAGGCTGATCATTAAAAAATCTTCTAGTGCAATCATGCCTTGATAAACCCCGTATATTGAAAACAAATTACCTGCGATAAAACCTGAAGAGCTGATGATGGATTGAATTAAATTGATAGTGCTGCTAATGCCATGTTTGCGTTGGTGTATAGCTTGAAAACGTCTGATTTCATCATAGGCTTGATTTTTTTCATATTCTATGTTGTTAAACTGATGTGCTATCTCGTAGCGTTGTAGCGTGCCCATTAAATTGTTGAAAGTATCATTAGCGAGTTGACTGTAGCTGGCTTCAGCATTATCGAGTGCTCTTTTCCCGATAAGAGTTGTCGTCACATATAGACTTAGGGTTGTAACGATAGTCAATGCGACTCGATAATCAAATTTTACTGATAGTAATATAGTCACGCCAATGACTTCTGATAACATAGGGAGCATTTCGCCGAATGCAATAGGTATTATTTTTTCTATAGCAGCATAATTGCGCACTACAAGCTGTCCATACTCACCTGTTGGTTGAGATAAATTGACATCGTGTGGTAACTCAAAACATTTGGCATGCATATCTTGCATAATGGCTGATGAAACATTAGCACTTAAGTGACCCAGTATTTTTCGATTAATGACGGGTAGTATCCTGCCCGCTGAATAAGCCAAAGTATAGTAAAATATATTCAGCCAAATATCAGTCGTGATCGTTTTATCTTTGATAAGTATACCAAGGCTGTCTACTAATATTAGTGGTGCGCAAATATTGGCGGCGGCATTTCCCATGCCGACAACTACAGAAGCAGATGCTCTGACTACGTTTGCATTTTCCCTGGTGAAAATTCTACTTGCTAATTCAGAAATAACTTTTTTCATGATGCCTCCGGTCGTTAGTAATTGGGTGGATACAAAGGGGTCTTGTGATTAAAGAATAAATCGATTTAAAAAATCCTAGTATTAAAAGGGCTTGCATAACATGTGATAAACACATAATATACTCTACTGTTATTTCCAGCATTAATCTCTCCTCAATGTAAAATGATAATTCAAACACTGCTCTAGGTTGCAGTATTTGAGTGGTAAAAATCATCCGTAAAAATACGTGATTTTATGAATAGGATTTCCAAGCACAGTTTTTTGGAGAAAATCTTTTTCGAGGCAATTCTTCTGAGAATAGTTATTCGTATAAAGTTCAATTATTGTTAAGATGGCGAGAGTTATTAACTTATTTTTCAAGTTCTATTCAATGTTTGCAGTGTCAAAACGTGTCGACGTAAAAACAAAGAGAATCCACAGAAGTAAGGCTCCCATTATCCATGCACTATCGAGTTAACATGTATAAAAATTACACTATTCGAATATTTTTGAAATTATAATGCCATTCGATTAGAGCATATTTTACTATGCTCATGAAGGTTTCCATGAAGGTTATGATATGGGCAATCATGATTTCAAACAGTTACTGCATAAGACGGGCCAACATGCCAATACGTGTTATGAAGCAGTCAAAATCGGTTTTGCCATCCCATTTTTAAAAACACTCCAATTAACTATTTTGACTATGGTTGATATTATGATTCTGGTGAAGCAATGGTTATAGCGTCTAATGTCGATTTCTCTATCAATGGTTTTGAAAAAATGCTTCTTCCAAGTCTTGAGGAATATAACTTAATACATGGATCGGGGCTCAAAACGGTATTTCTATCTCACGCGATGCCCCTTCTGCTATCCCCTGGTGTAGATAGTTACAACTTCGACAAATATTCTGAGATCCTTGATGCCAAATTATCTCGAAAATCGATTAAAAATTGATGGGGTGATATTACCAACGCAGCTACCTTTCAATTTTACTCATACAGAAACAAATGCAACTGCTGATCAAATTTATCAGCTAGTTACAGCGCGCGAAAAAGACTGCCTAATACTCACGGCACAAGGCTATACTATGAAAAGCGTCGCACAAAAACTCAACATTTCTCCAAGAACAGTTGAAACACATTAGCGTAATATTAAGGACAAATGCGGGTTGAACACAAAAAAACAGCTCATAGATATGTGGAATGAAATGCTCAAACCGATCCAACAGGACCGAATAAATGAATAGATATTCCAACCACAGTTTTTTGAAGGAACTAACGAATGTGTGGAAAATATTGTCCGTAGAGCATGCCAAGGCGAAAGCAGGGTTGGAGAATAGGGCTAAGTGATGATCATTTAGATTCGAGGTAGTGAGGTCGCGAAAGTTGACATTATTTTAGATTCTTCTGAGGTTTCTAATTAAGACATATTTTATGGAAATCAGGGCGCTATTCTAATTAAAAAATTTAGAGTATTCTCATGTATTTTAGGTGTTATGAAACAAAGAAACTCAGTTGGTTATGCTGAATATTCAAAGTGATAGCCAAGTTAAGCTAATCTCAAAGTAAAATGCTTAGCAAAACTTTTAAAGTTAGAAGGGCTACCCTATGTGTTTCAATTCAAAATCAAGAATGAGAATTTAAAGGATGATTCCAAAGGAAATTTTTAGGGCTTATTTAAGTAGATGTAATATATATTAAAGTCACAAAAAAGGACTTTTGAGTAATATCGATCAATATATTAACATAATATAATATTTATTAATTATGGCTAATAGGATTGTAAAGTAATATACTTATATTTAAGGTGACATAAATTTTTGCAGTTTTGTACTGCTGTTGGTTCTATCTAATTTTATATAATCGAACTTAATGGATTAGGTGGTATTTAAATGGAACAAAATGGTCAATTCAATATTGGTTTTTTAAAAAAACGGCGTAAAAATACAGCGCGAATAAATAAAAAGTCACTTTCACAATTGAAGGTTTTATTCAAGAATAATGTCGGAAAAAAATTAGATGAAATAGTTAATAAATTCGATATTAATCCAATAGCTTTTGAGTATGCTATTTTTGTGGCCCTTCTCAATAGATACACCAGACAAGAAATTATTAAGCTTGAGATATATCTAAACTACGGATCGAACGAAAACCTTGAAAATCAGACAAAATGGATCGATTTTGACAATAATGTTAGATTAGAAATCGATTTTGGGGGTATTAATTGTATTACAGATATAATTAAAATTCTCAAAAATGAGATTTTTGAAGTTCAAGATTCAGCTCCTAGTCATTCTAAAAAAGAAAAATCGAGAAAGGAAGATAGTTTTTCTACGTTAATTTTTTATGACGATGATTTGATGCAGTGTCATGATGATAAACATACAGAGGAATCTATTTTATTGAAGTGGTCTATTAAATCAGAAAGAATAAATAAAACTTTTAAAATAGAGCATAACATTAATAGAAACATGTAAAGCCAATAAAGTTGAACCCTATCGCTATTTTTGCACGATGCTGAATAAAATACGAGATTGCCAGGGAGAAGAAGATTATCGAAAATTACTGCCGCAATTTATTGAGCTGTAGAAGAGTTATGCCGGAATGTAGGTGGCTGAACGCTTACGAAATATTGGGCTAAATACTTTCAAGTTTCGCAAAACTTGCAACTAACCATTTCATGCCAGATTTTGCAAATTGAATTTGAATTTGAGTGGCGTCGCCGTGGCCTTCGAAATTTAAAATAATGCCTTCGCCAAATTTTGCATGACGAACTCGTTGGCCGAGTGTAAATCCTGTATCGTTGGAAGCTTGAGTCATTTTGTTGGAAAGATTGGGTGTGCGAGTGGGGCGTTGGTAACTCACTGGTCGCGATATTTGTAATTTTGGTCGGACTTCAGCAAGGTATTCAGAAGGAATTTCCAGAATAAATCGTGATACTGTGTGATAGTTATCACGGCCATACATGCGACGCGTTTCTGCATAAGTGAGAAATAATTTACGTTTAGCGCGCGTCATTCCAACGTAACATAGTCGTCGTTCTTCTTCTAAACTCTGTGCATCATCACTAGACATATGATGTGGAAATAATCCTTCTTCGACACCGCAAATAATGACCAAATCAAATTCTAAACCTTTTGCTGCGTGCAGCGTCATTAACTGTACGCTGTCTTCGTGGGGCTCTGCTTGATTATCAGAAGTATCAAGCGCAACATGCGCTAAAAATGCGGGTAGCGGAGGCATTTCTAAAGTGTATTCACTGCGAGGATCAAAGGCTTTAGTGGCTTGAATTAATTCTTGTAAGTTTTCGATGCGTGATTGAGCGCTCTCGTTGCCTTCTTTTCCATAGTATTCGATTAAGTTTACTTTTTGTAACATATACTCAGTGAGGTTCGGTAATTCGTAATCTTGAGTTTCGGTATCGATATGATTGATAAGTTGTGTAAAACTTTGTATCGCACTAAGAGCGCGACCGGAAAGTATAATTTGCTGACACAGCATTTCAGAAGCTCTCCACATGGAGATTTCATGTTGTTTTGCATGATCACGAATAATTTGTATAGTGCTGTTTCCAATTCCGCGTGGAGGAGTGTTGACAACGCGTTCGAAGGCTCCATCATCATGGCGATTTGCAATTAAACGTAAATACGCTAATGCATCTTTAATTTCAGCTCGGTCAAAGAATTTTAAGCCGCCGTAAATTCGATACGGAATTTGTGCGCGAATTAACTCTTCTTCCAAAACGCGCGACTGAGCGTTTGAACGATATAATAGTGCAACATCTTGTCTGCGATTGCCAAGATCTACCCATTGTTCAATGGTTGAAATCACAAATCGCGCTTCATCAGTTTCATTAAAGGCAGCATAAACAGAAATCGGTTCGCCTTGATCGCCGTGTGTCCACAAATCTTTTCCTAAACGATTTGTGTTGTTCGAAATCACTGCATTTGCTGCGGAAAGAATTGTTTTGGTGGAACGATAATTTTGCTCGAGTCGAATAGTTTGTGTGTTTGGAAACTCTTTCGTGAATCGATGAATGTTTCCGATTTGTGCTCCACGCCAGCTGTAAATAGACTGATCATCATCGCCCACAATCATCACGCACGATGTTTTGCTGGTCATTAATTTTAACCAGTTATATTGAAGTGTATTGGTATCTTGAAATTCGTCGACGAGTAAATAGCGAAATCGATTGTGGTAAAGTTCAAGAATTTCTGAATTATTTTGTAATAATTCATAGGTGCGCAAAAGTAATTCAGAAAAATCTACGAGCCCGCTTTGTTGGCATTGTTTTTCATATTGACGATATATACGTAACATGGTGTTAATAAAAAGTGAGCCATCATCGTACACAGAATCAGAGCGACGTCCTTCGTCTTTTTCTTTATTGATAAACCATTGTGATTGTTTGGGTGGCCAATTAGATTCGTCGAGTTCAAGTTGTTTTTGAATTCTTTTTATCAAGCGTAATTGGTCGTCGCTATCGATGATTTGAAAAGATTCGACGAGATTTGCAGCCTGCCAATGTTGGCGGAGCAAACGATGTGAAAGGCCATGAAATGTGCCAACCCACATGTTGTGCGTAGGCATCATCAAAATTTCTTCTAAGCGTGAGCGCATTTCGCGAGCGGCTTTGTTTGTAAACGTCACTGCGAGGATTTCGTTAGGAGAAAATCCTTGTTCCTGAATCAACCACGCAATCCGATGCACTAATACACGTGTTTTACCGCTGCCCGCACCGGCGATGACTTGTAAATTCCGATTGGGTGCCGTCACAACGGCAAGTTGTGCTTCATTAAATTCTTCTGTAATACGGCTTGTTTGCATAGTTAGGGTGCTAAGTAATATAAAGATTGAGCTTATGTGAATGGCGGGGGTGCGTCAAGTTCGCGTTGTGAAGGTGAAAGGGTCAAATCTAGACAAATAGACAAATAATTAATTTGTCCACATTTGACCCTTTCATGACCATCTGATAGTCTGAGATATCTAGAAACATTGGAGAAACAGTATGCCCCAATCAAGCCACTATCAGCAAGAATTTGTCGAATTTGCATTATCAGCTCAAGCACTTCGGTTTGGAGAATATGTCCTAAAATCAGGCCGCAAAAGTCCGTATTTTTTCAATGTCGGCGATTTTAAAACAGGTCGTGCGTTGGCTGAGTTAGGGCAATATTACGCTAAAGCGATAGTGACTTCGGGTATTGAATTTGATGTACTGTTTGGGCCGGCCTATAAGGGTATCCCTTTAGTGGCTGCTGTTGCTATTGCGCTTGCTCAGCAACATGGAATTGATAAGCCCTTTTGTTTTGATCGTAAAGAAGCCAAAGATCACGGAGAAGGTGGTACGATTATTGGTGCAAAATTGACTGGTCGTGTTCTCATGATTGACGATGTTGTGACAGCAGGTACTACCTTCAGGCAAGTTGTACAAATGATACAAGCACATAACGCAGAATTTGTTGGAGTGATGACAGCGCTTGATCGTCAAGAAGTTGGACTTCACGGAGATCGTTCAGCGGCGCAAGAACTCGCTGGCGAATTTAATGTCCCTTTTTACAGTATCATCAAATTAACTGATATTATTCATTATCTCGACGATCAAGGTAATATGGCTAGTGAGCTGGAAAGATTGCGAGATTATCAGTCTGAATATGGCGTGGCATAATCTGAAAATTGAAATGCTACGTCAGTGATATTATGTTTTGTATATCAACAATTGAGAGGAAAAATCCATGAAGAAATTATCTGCCTATGACGTAAGTGGTTTAAATCACCCTAACTTTACCCTGAAAGAGGAAGTGCGTTCATATCCAATTAGTACCAATAGCGCAATTTTAGAACATGAACTTCGATCATTAGCCTTAGTACGTAAGGATCAGCGTCAGCTTCTACATGTTACATTTCCGACGGATAATCATGCAGAACCTACTATAATAACAGCTCCTGAGCTAGATCAACGTGCTTTAAATGAATTTGTTTCAGATTTACCAAAAGAATTCGCTGTGATTAAAGATTATCTTGGCGAATTATTACATTCAATGCAGCCGGGTTTGGTTAAATAACATCAGTCTGTAAAATATTTTCCCATGTGATTTAGGATTTAAGCGCAGAATTCTAAGTGTTGATTTGAGTCTAGTATTTGAGAGCTCATAAGTCATTTGAGCCATTGCATGGCCATCGAATCAGCTGTGTACCATAAAAGTTCCTATCTGCGTAGGAAGCTAGTTCATGAAGAAGGGGGGCTTATCCTGAATTTATCTAAATATCTAGTTTAAAATTACTAGGACTCAAGATCAGATGATAAAAGGAAATCTTCCATTGTAATACCTATTATTCTTTCTGTTTCAAAACGATTTTTATTGATTACTATGAGCTTGCCTTTGTTGAAACTTTTTAAAAACCAAATGAAATTCGTAGGATGAAAATTGCCTGATTTGACTTCGAGGTAAAGAGGGGTTTCAGGAACAACAAAATCTATTTCATGATCATTGGTTTGCCAGAAATTCATATGTTCAGGTAGCTCATGTGAGCTGGATATGCAAGTGCGACGCCATAATTCTTGTGCAACGGTCCATTCATATATTGCACCGATGCCTGAGTCTAAGTGCATTAAATCATACGCCGTGCGAGGTTTTTGTGGATGCCAACATATTGCAACCAATAAATTGATAAAATGGTATTTACAAGGTTTACGAAATAGAGTGATGCCACGTTGTGTATCAAGTGGAAACGAAGGAATTACTGTCAGAAGATCTCTTAATAAATCAATGTAGCCTTGCGCCATGGTGTTGTTTGATAATCCACTTTCACGTGCTAATTTTGCTTGCCCAACAGGATTGCCTGCCATGCGGTATAAGGTTTCTAAAACAGCTAAGAGATTTGAGCGTGATCTACCTGTTGCGGTAAATTCCCCCAGAATCCAATCGCTGATAATTGAGATAACATAATCAGGCAGCCGACCGGTTTCTGCGATTGCATTTATTCCAACAGGGGATCCGCCTGATAAAATATAGGTTAATAGAGACTCTTTATTGAACTTTTTAGAACATTTATTCAAAAATTCTTGGTAAGAGATAGGTGTAAAAATATAATTGGTTCGATTTAATTTTCCTTTTCTACCAGGTAATCGTTCGCTACCTCGGCGAAGGTCAGAGGCTTTGGATCCTGTTGTAACAAGTAGGATATCTTTTAATTCTCCTGCATCAAGTAAACGCTTTATTGATTTTTCCCACTGTTCTATCGCGGTAATCTCATCAATAAACAACCGTTTAACTTTTGATTTTGGATTGAATAATTGAATCAGTACTCTTATTTCTTTTGTTAAAAAACTGTGATCAATGATTTCATCACCATTGAGGTATAATGCACTACCAGGGCCGAATTCTTTGATAGTGTTGGCTATCTGTTGCTCTAACCATGTGCTTTTACCATATTGACGAGGCCCTCTGACCATAATCACGCCAGGTTCGTTAGGTAGAGAGTTCAAGCCGAAGTCAGTTTCAAATACATATTGGACAGTTTTAAGATCATCAAGATGAGGTAATACACCAGCGGTGCTGATGTCCCCAGAAATAAGAGCCTGATTGATTTGTAGATTGTCCAAAGATACATCCATATCATCTAATTGCCTAACGATTAGTATAGCTAACAGTTAGACGATTAGCAACTAACTTGAATTCGGTCGCCTCTGTTCAAGATTGCGGATTATCGCCCATCGCTTTTCTTAATGGTTTTAATAACGCAAAAAATGCAAGGCCTGCCGAAAAAGCTAATCCAGACATGAGTAAGAAAAAATGTTCTTTTGGCATTTTTTCCCAGAAGGTGCCGAGATAGCCGGATAAATAATTTCCGAAAAAGCTAGAGAGAAACCAAACACCCATCATCATAGAAACAATTTTTGCAGGGGCTAATTTTGAAACGAGTGAAAGTCCAATGGGTGAGATATAAATTTCACCGATTGTGAGAACAAAAATACAAGCGGCTAACCAACCTAAACTTGCTTTTGGTTGAACAGCAAGTTCTCCGGCAGGAATCAGCAGAATTAAAAAACCAATGGCTACTAAAATACAGCCTATCCCCATTTTTGTAACACTAGAAGGCTCTTTTTTATGTTTCGATTGCCAGCCCCAGAAAATATTGAGCACGGGAATAAGAATAAAAATCATCAAGGGATTGAAAGATTGAAACCAAGATGAGGGCATTTCCCAACCTAGAATTATTCTGTCAGTTTGAGCGTCGGCCCATAACGCTAAGGTGTTGCCTTGTTGTTCGTATACACTCCAAAAAATAATATTCAATGCCATCAACCCAAAAATAGCGCCCACTTTTAAATAGTCTTCGTGAGTCATTGGTTTTTTTTGTTTTGGCTGATTAGAAGCTTTTCTCTGCATAATAAGATCGGGTGCGAGATGTTTTTGTCCAGATAAATAAACTATTAATGCGATCACCATGCCTATTCCAGCCGCAGCGAATCCCCAGTGATATCCGATTTTTTGTCCTAATGTTCCACAGACTAGAGGAGAAAAAAATGCGCCAAGATTTACGCCCATATAAAATATGCTGAATGCACGATCGCGCCGAGGATCACCTTGCGTATAAAGAGCGCCAACTTGAGTTGATGTATTGGGTTTAAATGCGCCACTGCCCAGGATTAAAAATAACAATCCAATGTAAAAGAGTGAATCGAAGGCCATAAAAAAGTGCCCCATCGCCATGAGCACTGCACCTATAATAACGGTGCGACGTTGCCCTAGCCAACGGTCCGCGATTATACCGCCAAATAATGGGGTAAAATAAACAAATCCTGTATAGAGTCCGTAAATGCTTGAAGAATATTCTTGAGTGAATTGCAGATGTTTAATCATGTAGTAAACGAGTAAAGAGCGCATACCATAATAGGAAAATCTTTCCCACATTTCTGTAAAAAATAAAACGTACAGGCCTTTAGGGTGTCCCAAAAACGTCTTGTTAGTTGATGTGCCAAAAACTTTATCGTGCATCCATGCCCCCAATAATCATCATAACGACTATAGCACATTCTCTATGATCAGAGTTATTTTATCCCTATCAATAATAACTCATATGATTAAATATTCTGTCCTAATTTTTTCTGATAAGCCTTCCATCCCGCTTCACGATAAATTTCAGCTTCTTTTTCAGGGTTTTCTGCTTCAAATATTCCGCGGCCCACAATGATAATATCTACGTCATTTTTCAAAATAGCATGTTCGGGAGGGTTGTATTGTTGGCCAAGCGCATCGCTGCCACTTTGTAATTTAATGCCGGGTGTAAAATAAATAAAATGAGGTGCGTCTGAAAGTCGTTGTTGTGCGATAAATCCGATCACGAAATCTTTATTTTGCTCTGCCATTGTAATTGTCTGTCGAATATAGTCCGGAGTGAACAGGTTGTCTTTTGAGCTCATTTGAGCGAGTAAGAGTAGAGCATTTCCTTTTGGAAGACCGACTTTTTTTAATCCGTCGATCACTCCAGGGCCGGGTAAAGTATGAGCGTTGGTGATATGTGCCCAGTCAGCAATATGATAGATTCCATGCTCGTATTGCAATTTTACGGTATTTCCGATGTCGGCAAATTTGCGATCTTCAAAAATAAGAAAGTTGTGTTTATTGGCGATACGCTGAAGTTCTGTGATAAATGCTGGAGTAAAATCATTAATGATATCGACATGTGTTTTAAGTACGCAGATTGAAGGACCCACTTTGTCAGCGATCGAGAGCACCTCATCGCAGGTTGTTAGATCAGGGTTTACGCACAAATTAGATTTTTTTTCTGTCATTAATGCCAAAAGGGTTTTGGCAACAGGGTTTGTGCAGTGTGGGATACGATCTTCATAACTTAACATAGTAGTCCTCTTGTGCAATCTAGGGAAGGCTTGTGACCTCAAAAGGGTTGGCTGATGAGGTTGTCAATAAGCTCATTATCCAGTAGGATCGGGCCCACTACAAGCACTGGGACTCTCTCAAGGAACAACAATGGTTTTTGATCGTTTACCTGAATATCAGGCATTGGAGGCGCATTATCATGCCATTGCTGATGTTCACATGCGCAAATTATTTGAAAACGATAGGCAGCGTTTTGAACATTTCTCAATGCATGCCGCGGGTCTGTTGCTGGATTACTCAAAAAATAGGATCACAAAAGAAACCATTGATTTGTTATGTGATCTCGCTGAGGCGTGCAATGTTCCCAAAATGATCCAAGAATTATTCGCGGGTAATTTCAAGAATGTCACCGAAAATTGTTCTGTTGCTCATGTCGCGCTACGTAGTGCACAAGATAAGCCTTTTAAAGTGGCTGGAAGAGATGTGATGCCAGATGTGCGAGATGTCTTAAATCAAATGAGCTCAATCGCCGAACAAATTCGTTTAAAAGATTGGTTGGGTGCAACCGGATATTATATTACGGATGTCGTTAATATAGGCATTGGTGGGTCCGATTTAGGGCCCGCGCTCGTAACAGAAGCATTAAAACCCTACCATGATGCAGGAATTCACTGTCATTTTGTTTCTAATATTGATGGCGTGCATATTGAGTCGGTGTTGTCTAAACTTCACCCTGCGCGCACGCTATTTATCATTGCGTCAAAATCTTTTACAACTCAAGAAACCCTATTTAATGCCACGACAGCAAAAGCGTGGCTGCAAAAAACATTGGGCAAAAACGCTTTGTCGCGACACATGATCGCGATTACAAGTCACATGGATCGCGCGATGGATTTTGGTGTTGAACCTGAAAACATCTTGCCTTTGTGGGATTGGGTGGGTGGTCGTTTTTCAATATGGTCCGCAATCGGATTGACTGCAATGATTGCGATAGGCCCAACTCATTTTCGTGAATTTTTGCAGGGTGCACAAGCAATGGATGAACATTTTGCGACAGCGCCATTACATCAAAATTTACCTGTCGTATTGGCATTGCTAAGTATTTGGTATATTAATTTTTTTGACACACGAAGTTACGCTGTGCTGCCTTATCAACAATTACTATCAGGATTACCGGCTTATTTGCAGCAAGCTGAAATGGAAAGTAATGGAAAATATCGACGTCAAAATGGTGAAGCAGTTGATTACCAAACTGGAACAGTAATCTGGGGAACAACGGGAAGTAATGGTCAGCATGCGGTCCATCAATTATTACATCAGGGAACACAATTAATTCCAGTTGATTTTATTGTGCCCATGTTGTCGCATGATCAATTGGGGGATCATCATAGACATCTTGTGGCGAATTGTTTAAGTCAGAGCCAAGCATTAATGTACGGTCATAATGAAACGGATATTTTAATAAAATTATCTAATGAAGGTGTAGAACGAGAAACCGCAGAATTACTTGCAAAACATCAAGCGATTCCTGGAAATCGACCGAGCAATACTATTACCTTCGATAAATTGTCGCCTCAGAGATTGGGTGCTTTATTGGCGCTATATGAGCATAAAATATTTGTGCAAGGCATCGTTTGGGGAATTAATTCATTTGATCAATGGGGAGTTGAGTTAGGTAAATCTTTGACTCATAATATCCTCCAGGCGATATTGGGTGAAGATCAAGAAATTGATGCTTCAACAAAAGGATTGGTGGCATTCTACCAACAACACCAACAAAAGGTAATCAATAAATAACATGGAAATTCAAATGAACTTGAGAGTGAGTGAAACACTCCCCAATCATCCTTTTTGGACTTTTTCACAACAACTTTACAAGCAAAAGGAGGTTGAGCAAGCGCTGATGTTGTTGCAATATCATTTTGGATTAAATGCCAATGTGATTTTGTATTTTTGTTGGTTTGCTTTTAACGGCCAAGGCGCATTTAACCAAACAACAGCGCGTGAATTATTGTTACGTATCAGGCCTTGGCATGAACGGGTTGTGATGCCATTGCGCCGTCTTCGTGATCGACTAAAGCCTTATGTCGATTCAATTTCTTGGACTAAAACGGTGAGACAAGCGATACTGCTTGAAGAATTAGAAGCTGAACACGCTGAACAATTAATGATATCAGAATTTTTTTCCTACGAAGATTATCGTATTAAAACAGCCCCCCAAAAAGCAGCCGATATTTTTCGTAGTTTAAGTGCTTATTGTCGAGTCGTCCGTATTGATTTGGATGCTGCGGGCTGCGATGCAGTAGCGTCTATTTTATCTATCATGTTTAATAAAATCCCTCTCAATGAACTCGAAAAAACTTCACGTAAAAGATTGATGCGTCGACGTAGCCGTGGCGGAACTGTGGGAACTCAGCTTTGGCTGGATATTTAACCTGTAGGCATTTCTACAGATTTGAGATGAAGAATGCGCGCGACAAATAAACCCTCTTGGTCACTGATTATATCCTGCACTTTAGGGACTTTTTTGGAGTTTTTCGATTATACGCTTTACGCCTATTTTGCAGTGATTATCAGTCATGAATTCTTTCCGCTTTACTCTTCACAGATTCAATGGTTAGCAACATGGAGTGTATTTGCGATAGGCTGTTTGGTTCGGCCATTGGGTGCCCTGGTGTTTGGCCATTTTGCTGATCGGCTAGGCCGTAAAAAAATATTGCCGTATACGATACTCTTGATGGCATTGCCGACTGTAGGGATTGGGTTATTGCCTGGATATGATGCTTGGGGATGGATGGCGCCCGCGATGTTGTTATTGTGTCGAATAATTCAAGGTTTATCGATCAGTGCAGAATACAATGGCTGTAGTGTTTATTGTGTAGAAAATAATTGGGCACATTCGGGATTGTTGGCATCTTTGACACCTTTTTCTTGTGGTTTAGGTATGCTAGCAGCGTCCTTGCTCGCATTGTGCTGCAATCAGAATTGGCGAATTCCTTTTGTCATTGCAGGGACAGTAGTGGGTATTGTAGGTTGGGTCATGCGTCGTAATTTGCCTGAAACTGCAGAATTCGAAAATTTACTTAGAGAAGAAACGGTTCAACGATTTCCAATTCGCACTATAATGCAAGAGCATAAATTTTCAGTTTTTGTAAACATTATATGTTCAGCATATATGGGCACAGCGTCTTATTTATTGTTGGTGTATATGCCAAGTTATCTTCAAAAAGAATTTGCCATGACTTCAAACCATAGTCTTCAATTTACAATTTTATTGACATGCTTGGAAGCGTCGGCTTGTTTAATATTTGGATGGTTATCTGACCGATTTGAACAATGGAAAACGATGATGCTTGCCTGTATTAGTACACTTTTTGTTTCTTTGATGATGTTGTTTATTTCAGATTCATTTGCTTTATTTTTGTTGAGTGTCGTTTTTCTCACGGTGTTTTTGGGGGCTTTTGATGGACCACTCACATCGTATTTGCCGAAACTAGTTCCTACATCTTTACGCTATTCAGCGACAGCTTTTGGATATAATATAGGTGGCGCGGCTATCGGTGGGTTGGGGCCCATTATTGTTACGTTTCTCATTCAGCGAACACACGCACCAAAAATGGTATTGATATCGTATTTGGGGCTGTGGGCATTTTTGGCCTTGATTTGTTTGATCATTCGAGATCTTAAATTTACTGTGAGAAAAACCGAGTTGGTTTCAGATTAAGTAATAAGTGGAATATCAATATGCAAAAAGATTATGTACAGCGTTTTATTTTTGAAGGTAGTCCCATTCGAGGTGAAATTGTCCGATTGGAAAAAAGCTTTAATATTATTAGCGAACAACGAGACTACCCTTCCTTCGTATTAAAATTTCTGGGTGAAACATTGGTCTCAAGTGTTATGCTATCGACGACATTAAAATACGAAGGTCAGACGACGATGCAAATGCGTCAAGATGGTCCATTGCAGATGCTGGTTGCTAAATGTAATAATCATTTGCATATTCGTGGTTTAGCGAAATGGGACGAAAATTCAAGTTTTGAAGATTTAAAAGAAACCCTAAGCAATGGTCAATTAGTTATTACAGTGCAGCCAGATAATCAAGTGGAAGTTTATCAGAGTGTTGTTAAAATTAGTCATCAACCTGTTGCGCAAGTTATGGAGCATTATTTTTCACAATCTGAGCAGTTAGAGACGCGGTTATGGTTGGCTGTCAATCATCAATATGCCGTTGGATTATTAATTCAGCAAGTGGGGCAAGATCAGCATGGTGAAGAGCATAAAAAAGCGCTGTGGGACGATATTATTATGCTCACTAATACCATCACTGAAGATGAGCTACTTAATTTAGATGATCTAACATTATTACGTCGTTTATATCACGAATATGATTTGCGTATGTTTGAACCAAAGCCCGTCGAATTTCGATGCAGCTGTAATATGACAAAAATGGAAGGAGCAATTTTGGTGATGGGACAAAAAGAAGCCGATGAAGTCTTAAAGCAATACAAAACACTCAGTGTAAAGTGCGAATATTGCAATAACGAATATACTTTCTCAGAAGCCGAGGTGCGAGCCGTTTTTGCGCATCATTAATCGAGCTGCCAATCAATGGGCTGCTTTCCTTGTCGTTCTAGAATGGCGTTACATTTTGAAAAATGTTTACAACCTAAAAAACCACGGTGTGCGGAAAGTGGTGAAGGGTGCACTGCTTTGAGAAGAAAGTGTCGAGTGGGATTAATGAATTCGCATTTTTTTTGAGCATGTGAACCCCAGAGTAAAAAAACTAATCCTTGGTGCCTTTCATTAAGCTCTTTAATGATGCGATCGGTGAAAGTTTCCCAGCCAATTTTTGCGTGAGAATGTGCATTGCCAGCTTCAACAGTGAGCACGGTGTTGAGTAATAAAACACCTTGTTCTGCCCATTTTTGTAAATTTCCATGAGAAGGAATGGGGGTGCTAACATCAGAATGTAATTCTTTAAAGATATTAATTAAGGAAGGAGGTGGTGGAACGCCTTTTCGAACAGAAAAACATAATCCGTGTGCCTGATTGGCGCCGTGGTAGGGATCCTGTCCAATAATAACAACTTTTACTTTATCAAAAGGGGTTGTTTTAATTGCGTTAAAAATATCTTGAGACGGTGGATAAATAATTTTTCCCTTGGCCTTTTCTTGATTCAAGAAGGCCATCATTTCAGTGAAATAGGGTTTTTCTTTTTCACCCGCTAACACATCTTGCCAAGTGACGGTGCTTGATATGGCTTCTTTGCTTTCCATACATTATCTCCCAATAGCAGGTTTAGATTGAGGGACAGTATATGATAAAGGGTGTCAAGTCTCAAATTGACGATCTGACAGATTAAACATAGGCGTCATTTAATTGAGTTATCAGATCGTCAATTTGAGACTTGACACCCTTTATGATATTATTCGGTGACTTATTTTACTATTTGAGGGAAGGAATCTTTATGACTCAAGGAAGACGATTAGTGGCTCTTGCGTGTAGCCTATTGGTTGCTGGTGGGATATCAGGATGCTATCCAGCTCACGAGACAGTTGGTAGAGGCACGCCTTTTCGCTTAAATATGTGGCAACGCCATGATTTTGATTACATGGTTTACAATCTACGTCAGCGTGGTGTGCAAGTTGTACGCGTGGGTGATAAAACGCGTTTGATCCTTTCAACGGATAATTTTTTCAAGGTGAATAGTGTGGAATTTGAGCCTGGTGCGTACGCAACGCTGGCTTGGGTTGTACGTATACTTGATCATTGTCCTTGTCATCGAATAACGATCTCAGGTCATGTTGATAATATATTTAAAGATAAACGTCGTGAAGAGTTATCATTACAGCAAGCTCGAGCAGTTGCCACTGAATTGTGGGCCTACGGAATTCCAAAAGAACTCATGACTGTGACGGGTGAGTCGAATCATCAGCAAGTTGCGACAGATCGTACGGTATTTGGTAGTGGTGATAATCGTCGTATTGAAATTCGTTTGGATTAATTGATCTGTTTGCCTATTATCATGCTTGAAAATAAAAAGGGGAGATTCATTATCTCCCCTTTTTTAATATATCGGATTATTAGAAAGTACCTTCATCGCTAGTCACCAGAATTTGTGGAGGTCTCACCGCTGGAACGTTAGTATAGTCCACAATTTCTTGTCGTAATCCACGATTTAATGGATCATGATAAACAACAGGTGCGCTATACATATCGCCACCCCAGCTATAGAATAGACCGAAACCTAGACGATTTTCCTTACCAAATGGCACATCACCACCGTTTGTTGAAAAATAGGTGCTAAGTTCTAATAATGAACCCAGAGAATGTCGAGCAATCCACTTAACACCAACTGCGTATTCATAGTAAGGCCGACGATCTAGACCGGAAATAACAAATTGGAATTTTTCGCCAATATTTTGATGGTAGGCTGCTCCGCCACCAAAACCAATAGAGTCGTCGTCTTTTTGGAATTGTCGTTTATAATTATTTTCGTCATAGCAGAGATCGAGATCAAAATAACCTGAGCTCCATGGTTGAATACGTACGCCTAATGTTGCTCCGATCTCGGTGCCACCAACGATATTGCGAATATCAGTCCCGCCTACAAAAGGCATATTGGGAAGGCTTTTGTTTTGCGCTTTGATATATTGTAATCCTACATGGAAACTATCGATTCCGTGTTGGCCGTGGATAATGTAGCGCAAATCTCCACCAAAGTCCCATTCGCCCATCCATTGTTCGACATCGCCAGAAATAAAATCAAAAGTGGGTTTCTGGGCGAAATATTCGGCAGTTAATTTAAAGAACACGTCATTGGTGAGCGCTCGTCCATACGTAGAAGAAGCCCGAAATACTTTTGATCCGAAAGCAAATTCCAGGGAAAGTGCATCTCTAGGGCCCAACTCATTGATGTATTTAGGGTCGATGGTCCAGCCACTTCTATCGGCATAATCGATTGTTAACTGAAATGGCCCATGCATAGCCGGGGCTGCGCGGTCATAGGCGCAGTCAGCGGGTGGGTAAATGAAATCGGCGACTCTGCCTATTGTGCAGCCAGTGCCTGTGTAATCAGCCATTGCAGTTGAAGTCAGTGTTGCAGTGGCCAGCAATGTGGCTGAGAAGCAATATTTGCAAATCCTTGCTACCATGATGCATCCTTGTCAGTGTAGTTGAATAAAGATCGGTCGATGATAACGGAATTTTCAAGGTAATTAAAGAGGGAGCGGTTTCTTTTCGTGGAGACTCAAGCTGCGTGTGGATTAATTGAACGTGAAGATATATATGGGCTCAGTTTTAAGTTGATGCTGAATGACTGATAATAGCGAATCAGCCAAGCAAAGATCTGACGTCTTGTAGCTCAGCTGAAGACAAATATGTTAGGATCCAACTTATGAATAAACGTGAAGACCAGCAACAAACTACCCACTTTGGATTTGAAGAAGTGCCCGTCTCCGAAAAGGTAAATCGGGTATCTGATGTTTTTCACAGTGTGGCTGAACATTATGATGTGATGAATGATCTCATGTCATTAGGCGTTCATCGTCTTTGGAAACGTTTCACTTTAGATATGTGTGCGCTTCGTCCTGGTCAAACTGTGTTAGACGTGGCGGCAGGAACCGGTGATTTAACAATCGACCACTCAAAAAAAGTCGGCGAGAAAGGTTCGGTATTAATGACGGATATCAATCCTTCGATGCTAGAAAAGGGTAGAGATCGATTGATCGATGCTGGCGTTGGAAATAATGTCAGATTTGTTATTGCGAATGCAGAAGCATTGCCATTTGATGATGACCATTTTGATTGTGTTACCATTGCATTTGGATTGCGTAATGTTACCAATAAAGATCAAGCCTTGTCTGAAATGTTACGTGTGATAAAACCCGGTGGAAAATGCATTATTCTCGAATTTTCTAAACCTCAAGAAGGTTGGTTTAATTCATTTTATGATTGGTATTCATTTACTGTGCTCCCTTGGTTAGGTGATAAAATTGCACGAGATCCGGATAGTTATCGTTATTTAGCGGAATCTATTCGTATGCATCCTGATCAAGAAACTTTGTTATCGATGATGAAGGAGGCTGAATTTAGTCGTTGTGATTATCATAATCTTTCTGGTGGAGTAGTGGCAGTGCACAGAGGATATAAGGCATGATAAACACGCTGTTTGATTGGGCTAGCAGTCAAATTTTGAGTTTAGATCCTGAAGTGAAATCAGATTTGTCTTCTTTTGCAGGAAAATCAATTAAAGTGGAATTGACAGGAGTGAACGTTGCTTTTTATCTTCAACCAACATTCACTGGAATACAATGTTATTTAAATTCAGAAAAAACACCGGATGCGATAATTATTGGAACTCCTATTGCTTTAGCAGTGCTAGGTATGCAGCAGAAATTTGGATGGTCAGTTAATTCCCAAGGTGTCGAAATTCAAGGGGATGCAGATTTAGTTCATCAACTAACATTGTTAATGAAAAAATTTCGAATTGATTGGGAGGAAATTATTGCGCAGGCTATGGGAGATCAGGTGGCGCAACATGTCGGAAGTGCCGTGCGAAAAATCAGTGACTATGGTTCAGATGTCTCTCAACGTTTTCAATCAAATGCTGCAGACTATATTCAAGAAGAGTTGCGATTATTACCACCTCGCGAAGAAATAGAAGATTTTATGTCTGATGTCGATGAATTGCGTGATCGAGTGGAACGATTATTAGCGACTATGAAGGAATCTTGAAATGAAATGGATAATTCAATTTTGGCGGTTAATGACAATTCAATACATCCTCGTTAAGCATGGTATTGATCGTGTGGTCTTGACAGTGCCTGGTTTAGAGCGCTGGCGATTTTTGAGTTATTTTAATCCTTGGAATTGGTTTAGAGATCGATCGCGAAGTGATGCAGAATCTATTCGATTAGCTTTAGAAGCGCTAGGCCCCATTTTTGTAAAATTTGGGCAACTATTATCGACTCGTCCTGATCTTATTCCTGACGATATTATTGCTGAACTTTCTAAACTCCAAGATCAAGTTCCGCCTTTTTCAGGAGAGCTTGCGCAAAAAATTGTTGAGAAATCCTACGGCATGCCGATCTCCGAAGCTTTTTCTGAATTTGATCTTACGCCATTAGCATCTGCCTCAATTTCACAAGTGCACGCCGCTATATTAAAAACGGGAGAGTCTGTGGTAGTGAAGGTGCTACGTCCTGATATTTTAAAACTAATAAAACATGATGTTGCACTGATGTATTTTGTGGCTCGATTGACTACTCGATTTTGGTCTCAAGGTTATCGTTTAAGACCTGTGGAAGTCGTTGCTGAATTTGAACAAACAATAACGGATGAATTAGATTTGATGCGTGAGGCAGCCAATGCCTCTCAGCTCCGAAGAAATTTTACCGGCTCTTCATTATTAGTCGTGCCAAAAGTATATTGGGATTATTGTCGTAGTGACATTTTGGTGATAGAGCGAATTGATGGTATTCCTGTTTCTGATGTTGCGCAATTAAAGAGTCAAAAATTCGATCTTAAAAAATTAGCTGAAGCAGGTGTCGAGATTTTTTTCACGCAAGTTTTTAGAGATAGTTTTTTTCATGCTGATATGCACCCTGGTAATATTTTTGTTTCTCGTCATAATCCAGAAAATCCTCATTATATTGCCGTTGATTTCGGTATTATGGGAACTCTCAGTCCACTCGACCAGCGCTATATCGCTGAAAATTTATTGGCATTTTTTAGAAGAGATTATCGTCAAGTTGCTATTTTGCACGTGGAATCTGGATGGGTTCCGCCCGATACGCGTATTGATGCTTTTGAAGCTGCCATTCGTTGTGTTTGTGAACCCATTTTTGAGCGACCTCTCAAAGAAATTTCTTTTGGTAAATTATTGTTGAGATTATTTCAAACAGCAGGTCGTTTTAATATGACGATACAGCCTCAATTATTGCTTTTACAAAAAACATTATTGAATGTTGAAGGATTAGGTCGGCAATTATATCCAGATTTGGATTTGTGGACGACAGCATTACCGTTTCTTGAATCTTGGATGCAGAAGAGAATCGGTGTCACAGCGTTAGCTCGTAATGTCGTTGATCGAGCACCAGGTTGGGCTGAAAAATTAACCGATATGCCAGATCTCGTCTATCGTGCTATTCAAGAGCATTTGCATATTTTACGTGTCGGACCAAGACCAATTCCTCCCAGTAAAATTTTGCACAAGTCACCTTTAAAACGTTTATTGTTTGGTAGTGGAGTGGCATTTATTGCGGCATCTGCAATTAGTTTGTGGTTTGCAGATAGTCAATTAGAATTGCGGACAGCTGCTGGATGGTCCATCATTGGTTTCGGAATTATGTTATTGTTTATTTCATCACTGATGGATAGGAACGCGACGTAAGTTGTAGGGACAGAAAGACAATGGCACGTAAAATTAAAGTTCATTTTAAACGCAAACTGACTGAATTGCTGGGCATTGGGCACAGTAAATTTGGCAAAGTTAAATTGCGAAAACCGTATCATGATGAAGATGAGGGTGGGGGTGCTGCAACTGGGTTACGTTTAGACTCTCATCCTTTGTTTGCCAATTTACCAGACGGAGCGGGTTCAGATTTGTCTAATGTTGCGAGTAATAGTGCGTACAGTGAAGATGCTGCAAAAGAGCGAGTCAATGAAGCTTCCCCAGAACTGAAGATGCAGCCAGTGTTGCAAAATGAATTGAACCCCGGTTTTAATCCTAAACCTGATATTGGGCCTTAATAGTTATGAAAACACTTTCCGATGCCATCATTTACGGTACCGATGATTTGGTAGCTCAAGCCGTTGGTGCAGGCGCTACGCTGGATGAAATTGATAATTATGGTTATACCCCTATTGTGCAATGTGCAATTGTCAATAGTGTTGAGAAAGCCAAAATTCTTCTTGATGCCGGTGCAAAAGTTGATTTTGATGATCTTACTGGGCGTACTGCATTACACTGGGCTGCAGATAATGGCAATGTTGAATTGTGCAAATTACTTTTGAGCAAAGGCGCGAACCCAAATGCATATACGCGCGCAAGTCAGTCAGTTCTGGTGATGCCGTTACTGCGTCATAATGAGCCAATAAAAAAACTATTATACCAATATGGGGCATTGTTATCTTTCGCGCAAGATTTTATTAATGGAAAATTATTAGGGCATCGTTTTGAGCTTGAAGGACGTGTAGATGTTATTGATTATGAAGGTGTGTTCGTCGAAATAGAATTTGAAGGATTTTATTTAGAGTTCACGCTCGCGCTTGTCGTTGAGTCAATGATGCAGTTTAAAAATAATTTCGCTGCAAAGCATTTAAAGCAGTATTTTGACCATTTTAATATTATTATTGATGCGCTTTACGCGGCTTCACGATTAATCAAATATCAGCACTACATGATCGATGTGAAAGAGCACCAAGATGAGGTCGATAAGTTAATTAACCGTACTCCTTTGGTGATACCCGTTGTTTATTCCGGGCACGCAATTTGTTTTATCACATTTGGTGATTTTTTGATTCGTTGTGATCGTGGTGAGTATGGGCGAGATCATGGAACAGTCATCATTTTTAAGATGGGACACCCAGAACGTCTCACGAAAGAGTTTATTCGAGATTTAATTTACAATCGTCAGGATAAACGTACTATTGATGAAGGATTGCCTCAGCAGCTTGGGTTGAGAGTGGTTGGGACGATGCCTTTGAGTGAACAAATTTCAGGTAATTGTACATGGGCTAATGTTGAAGCAGTAATGCCGACTCTGCTTTTTTTACTGCTATTACAAACACAACGTGGTGCTAAAGGATTTGATATGCGCAAGGCTCAAGAAGAAGCTTTGTCGCTTTATGAAGAATGGCTCGCCTTTGATAAAGATCGTGCGCTAACATTTTGTATGCAGAGTTTTTATCAAGTAAATCCAGCACGAAAAGCTACGAAAGCAGCCATTGTGGCTGCAGTACTTTTCCAAGATTATAATTATGATAGCCCTGCTGATCGTGAGCGTGCAGAAAAAATGGTGCCTATTCTCACCCATCCTGATTATCTCTATATTTTAAAAGTGTATGTTGAGGTTTTTCAATATGATCGAGATAATCCGCTTGTTTCAAAATCTAATGAAGTTTATCGATTATTTTGAGATTGATCTAAAATATTAAGATGTGGAATTTCTTTTTTTAAATCCAATGGCTTCAAGTCGTTTTTCGATCGGTGGATGTGTAGAAAATAATCCGCTTAAAGAGTGCGCGCTAATTCCGGCGGTTGTTGGGTCAAATATATACGCTGCGCGCCTGACATTTTCGTGAGGTGTTGAAGCGTATTCACGGTTAAGTGTTTCAGCATTGGCTTCAGTATCCCCTTGTATTTTTAATAATGCACGAGCTAGGGGTTGGTTATCACGCAATAATTCAACGCAACCCGCGTCAGCCATATATTCGCGCGTTCGAGATAGATAGAGTGTGAGTAAAATAGTGATCAATGGAAGTGTGTAGCGCAAAATTATGATGATTAAAAATAATCGACTATCACTTCTTTCTCGGTCACGTCGACCAAAGACAACCGAGTAAAAAAGAAAATCGACCACAATCAGCATAATATTCGCTAACACTGAAGCCATCAGTGTTAATTTAATATCCATGTTGCGAATATGACTAATTTCATGTGCCATCACGGCTTGTAATTCGGCGCGATCCAATTTATTGAGCAATGCAGAGGTGATCGCCATGAGTGAAGATTTTTCACTGTAACCACTGGCGAAGGCATTCATGTAATCAGCTTCAATGATGTAAACTTTAGGCATAAATTTTAAACCCGCTGCTATGCGTAACTCATCGATTACATTGTACAATTGTTGTTCTTCGAGACTTTTGGCAGTCTGAAGAGTTATTTCGCGAGAATCAGTTCCCAGCAACATTAATTTGTCGTGAAAAGCAAATGTTACCCATAATGCTATGGCCGCGATGACTAGTAGAGCAGCAGTGGCAATAGGAAAAGGTTGTAGTGTGAGTAAATGCGTCACGATAATATTCAGAGGAACTAACGGGTATTGAGCGCTCACCATATAGGTGTCGATTAACAAACCAATGCTGCCATAAATTAGAAAAAAAGTGCCTATAGTAATGTACGTTCTGCGAGAATTTCTACGAGTGGATTCACGCCAGTTTGTGCTGTGCTGCTCAAATGAATGTATGTCGTCAGCCATCCTGCTCTCCAAAATTACATTGGTATAGTTATAGTGCTAATAATAATTAATCAAGTTAAAAGTTATAGGTCTATAGTTCTACTTTGTATTTCTCTTGTTCAGCAACAGTCTGTTGGCTTAATTGCCAGTATTCAAATGGAACGTCCAATTTTCCTCGGAATAACGCAACAACCATCGAAGGAAAAACCGATTTTTTGGTTGCATTATAAGTTTCGATACTATCGTTGCAGGCTTGTTTTGCAAAGGTCAGTTTATTTTCAGTATTGACAATTTCTTCCTGAAGTTGCATAGCATTTTCGTTTGCTTTTAACGTTGGATATTGTTCAAACACAAAACTAATTCCTCCGACAATACGCGATATTTTGTCTTCTGCGCCAATGCGAGATTTTTCATCGCCTTGTTCGTGAGCTTGTTGTGCTTTAGTGCGTAATTCAGTTACCTGACTCAAGGTTGATTTTTCGTAATCCATGTATTTTTTGACCACATTGATCAGCGATTCAAAAACTTTATATCGACGATCCAGTTGGATATCGATTTGTTTTTGATTATTGCGAATGGCCTCAATTAATCGAATAAGGGTGTTGTAAGTCATGATGCCATAGACTACAGCTCCAGCTAATACGATCAGTACGATGGTCATTGTGCTCATGGTTTATCTCCTTTTAATGTGTGTTCCGCTTTGATTGGCTAAGCCCAAATCCAGCAATAATCTAATTATAGCAGATTTTTGGAAAAGGCGTCGCGTCTTGAGTTGTGAGAGGTTTAGCCTTTTTGACTATATTTTTTAGCAAGTTCAATAATCATTTTCACATAGTCATAACAAATGACAGATCTTTCTAACTGTACTCTGCTATACTTCTTGTTCAACCAAGGAGGCGCCCATGTCTGAATCTGAAGTGCAAAATCACTACAATGGCAGTTGTTTATGTGGTGATGTCTCTTTTAACATTGAAGGTAAACTAGACCATTTTTTTCTTTGCCACTGCAGTCGCTGTCGTAAAGATACTGGATCCGCACATTCCGCCAATTTGTTCAGCTCCACAGCGACCCTCAATATCTTAAGCGGCCAAGACAAAATTCGACACTACGCTGTTCCCAACACCGAACATAGCCATACCTTTTGTGCCACGTGCGGATCTTCCCTGCCCAGCCGGATTATTAACGGTAAATTACTGCAAGTGCCTGCCGGATCACTGGATAACGATCCGCCCTTACAGCCAAACGCTCTGGTTAATATGGTAAGCCGTGCTTGTTGGGTTGACCTTTATCGAAGTGCTAATATTATGATGTTTGATGAGCTGCCACCTAGGCAAGGATGATGGTATTGATTAGGCGCTATCTAGAACTCTTGTGCATTATCTAATCTAGTAAGCCCTGCTTACAGAATTGCAAGCAGGGCAAGAACATTATGACAATTCCCTTTCAGCATAGATGCGCATTGCGCTTTGAATAAACGCTAACAACTCAGGATGGCGTTCGTCAAAAAAGGTTCTGAAATTGGGTGTCTCATATAAATCAATCAGACCCAAATATTTCTCCTTTGTTGGACTCCAACTTTTTTCTAGCCATACATAATGCTGACGCATAATTGACTGCGCTTCATCGGATGAAGGAAGCGCATTATTTTCGAGTGCCTTTATCAAGGCATTCATAATGGTTTCTCCTTCCTGAATAAAGGCATTTTTATCAGCATCAGTCCAATTTTTTACTTTCTTGTGACTCTCATCAAGAAATTCCTGTGTGATAATTCCTTCTTCAACAAGATATTTCTCATGCGCTTTTTGTTTCTCTGAATCAAAGCCATAATATAAGTCTTTGTGTTTCATCGTTGCATCTCCTCTTAAATGATTAATGGTATTGTCTATAGTCTCGATAAGATTTTTTGTCCGATCAAGATTCTTTACGAGAATTTCCCGATGCGAATTTAATGCTTTAATTTTATCAAAGCTTTCGTTAGCGAGAATTTCTCGTATTTCATTAAGTGGAAAACCTAATTCCTTATAGAATAAAATTTGCTGAAGCAATAAGAGTTGTTCCTCTTCGTAATAACGGTAATTATTTTCACCGTAAAACGCAGGCTTCAGTAATCCGATCTCATCATAAAAATGAAGGGTACGGACACTAACGCCTGAAAGCTTAGCTAAAGTATTCACTGTATAAGACATTTTTAATTCTCCACTCAACGAAGACAGCACCTTAAGATATGACGTAACGTGAGGGTCAAGGGTTTTGTATAGCTGTTAAAGAGCAAGGGGTCAAGTCTAAATTATTTGATTAATAAAAATTCAAAACCCGAGTATTTTCTTGCTGTAGAAACCAATAAAATATCAGGCTATGGCTAGACCTTTACGAATTGAATATAGTAACGTCTGGTACCACGTGATTAACCGAGGCCTCAAGCGCGAAGACATTCATTAATTTAGACTTAACCCCTCTATGGGTAACGGTATGCTAAGCAGGAGGCTCATGTCGTGCGTTGACAAAAGTAACTTCCCCCGTATGTAGATCATGCATCGCGCCAACGATACGCACAGCACCTGATGCAATTAAATCGCGGATAATTTTACTTTCTTTATTGATGGCTTGAATGATATCTAATACGTTTTGTTTCGCAATATCATCGATGACTTGCGGATCCTGGCAATTTAACGTTTTCGCTTGTTTCTTGAGTTTAACTGCAGCGATAGCGGGATCAATTTTTCGTAGCAACTGCGTGAGGTTACCCAATTCAACTTTGCTACAAGCTCCAGATACAGCGCCACAGCTTGTATGACCCATGACAACAATAAGATGTGAGCCGATTGCTTTGGTGGCATATTCTAAACCGCCTAGCTGGTCTCGATCCAAAACATTGCCGGCCAACCGGACAGAAAAAACATCACCGATCCCTTGATCAAAAATAATCTCTGGTGAACCTCGTGAATCCATGCAACTTAATATGATAGCAAAAGGGTATTGGCCTTTTTTACTGGTTAATTTAGCTTGCCGTAAAAAATCACGAGGTTTGCTATTGCCATGTATGAAGCGGTTGTTGCCCTCTTTTAGCATCTGCAACGCCTTATCTGGCGTCATCGATTTCTGGGTGTCACTTGTTTGGGTATATAGCCATGTGTCACCGTGCAGGTTGTCAGCCAATAGGGTAGTTGTAAAAAGCAGCATGGCTATAGTTGCAAAACACGTTATTGCTGTGTGTTTCATAGAAACCTTCCTTGGTTATGTCCTTCGCCTACTCAGCTAATGTTGCTCTTATCTTGAACTTTCTATAGCCGTAATAAGATCAGGTAAATTGACAAATCTTACAGAGATCCCATCATAGTTTTTAACGAAGGATTGGTCAATAAAAAATAGGCGTCGTGTCTTGAGTTGTGATAGGTTTCTACTTTTTGATGGTTTTAGTTCGTGAAAAAATAATGATTTTCAAGTTGTCATAACAAATAACTTAGCCTTTAAATAGGCAAAAAAGTTGAAAGATATGATTTTCACTTTTATAAGTTATATTTAAAAATTTCTTGTGTAATTTTTTATGCTGATTTGACGAAACCTCTCACAACTCAAGACGCGACGCCTTAAATATCTTTTGAAGGCGGTGAGATTGTTTTGAGAAATACACTAGAAACTTAGTTCGCTATGAGAGCCCAGGCGAACTAATTCCAATGACTTGGAATCAGGCTTCCTGTAGATTAAAACGAGATCTGGTTTGATGTGACAATCGCGATGGTCATTCCAGTTACCATTTAATGCATGATCATGGTTACGCGGCGGTAAAATTTTGTTAGTCGAGAGTAGATCGACTACTGTCAATAAGTCATCGTCTAATTTAATATAACGGCCTGACTTCGTAACCCGCTTATAATCACGTTTGAATTGTTTTGTATACTTAATCTCCCTCATTTAAGCTATCCAGCAAGTTCTTAGCTTTCCCGACCTTCACTAGTCGTCCACGTCTCGCTGCTCGCATAGCGGCAATAGTCTTCTTATTGGGTACTAGTGGCTCAAAGGGGAGCGCTTGATCTTTTACAACACGTATAAGCAGCATGCGAAAAGCATCCGACACAGTAAGTCCAACTGCAGCGAGTACGGTAGCAGCCTCTTCTTTGATATGCTCGTCGATACGAGCTCTAACAACAGTATTCGTAGACATAAAATTATCCTCCTATGTGCTACATTGTAGCCCAAAGATATAGAAAAGTCAAATAAGTACAACTTTAAAAATGTAGGATGGATAGATTGTGCTAATTCTGGTTCTTCCTTACTTTATTTCAAGGCACCGTCTTCTATTAAAATTCTCTAGAAAAAATCTGCCCTCTTCGTAATTTAAAACCGCATACCCATCTTTCGCATCGGGTAAATTAATATTCCATAATTTCTTAAACCAATATTCATCTCGCTGTATTTCACGTTTCATTAAATCAAAAGCCAATTTTGCTTCAGGTGTAATATTATCAAGTGATAGTGCCTCTAGTTGATCTAGCTCAGAATCAAACCATGCTAGAGATTCATCCATCTCTCGGATGGTAAATTGATTCCAAACACAGGTATAAGGCGCACCCATATGACCGCTAATCCAAAAATTTGGCAAAAAATGAATGAGGAGGCGGGTTAGTAAAGGTTCTTTTCCCGGACTGACATGAGAAACAAAAATAGTAGGCTTCGTCTTTTTCTCAAGCTTTTGATACAGCACACCAAATTGATGTAAGGTAGCCCACACTTTTCCAGCATTGCCTGCAATAGGTCGCTTTAACAACTTTTGACCGACTAAAAAATTGCCCCCCAACCCAAAAATTCGAAATGCCAGTTCTTCTTTATCATAAACGGGGTAGATAGTATCTTCATCTAGCAGGTTTAAATTCGCAATTGAGTTATTTTCTTTGAAGGCTCTTATCACACCCACATCTTCGTGATTACCATACACAGCATAGACTGGCACTTTAAATATCTTTCGATGATTTAGATAATCAGGGTAATCCCCCAGCAACTTATTATTTTTAACGATTTCAACTAAGTCATTTCGACTCGTTTGTTTATCAACAGAAAATTTACCCTTATGTGAATGTTTAGCCAATAACAAAAGCTCACGAGTACTTAAGTGACGATAACTCGATTCATCATAAAATCCAAAATCACCGGCATGAATAACTAAATCAGCATTGGTTACTTCGACCAACTGATTTATGATATCAAGATTGCCATGAGTGTCACTGACTAATAATACGCGCATTATGTTCTCACAAAAATTTGACCCGCTAAGTGTTCAAACAATAGATAATTCAGCCAGAATGTTTCAAAAGTGATACTAGATTAATTCTGATTAAGTTTCAATACCGTATTAAGATGTATCACGGTCAAGGAAAATGGGGCAAAAAATTTTCTAGGAAATAATTTTCACTTTTATATATCTTATTTATAATCTTATTGTGAAATTCTTGTGCTGATTTGACGAATCCTCTCACAACTCAAGACGCGACGCCTTAGACTTTAGACTAGACTAGGGTATACAAGCAGACACTGAAGAATTAGACTACACTTGTATTTTTATGACAAGGATGCGCTATGTTAAACAAAGCCTACGCTACACTGATTAGCCTATCAGTTCTTTTAATGATTTTCAGCACTACATCATATGGTGCTCAAGATGCTAACCGGAATATGATTAATATTGGCCATACCGAAATTGAAGTGAAAAACATTCTTAAGTCTGGTCAATTTTCGCTGAAAAAAACCAAGGTAAAAGAAGGAACTATTGTCAATGGTCCTTTTGATGCAGAAAGTTCTTTTTTTATTCAAGAAACTTTAGTGAATGGACAGCTGCACGCAAAAGATTCGCAATTCAATCAGTTGACTGTCAATGGCGACACACATTTAAGTAATGTTATTGTTATGGGGGCAGCTGCAGTCAGTGGTAAAGTTGAGTTGCAACATACCGAGTTTGATAGCGCCTTCACTGTGAACGGACCCTTAGCAGCCAAAGACTCTACTTTCAAAAAGTTATTAACGCTTAGCAATAACAAAACAGATCTCGAAAATTGCACCTTGCAAAATGTTCTGGTGAAAAAAATTTCTACCTCAGAACCACAAACATTAAATTTAAAAAACACTCGAATAGACGGAGAAATTTTGTTTGAATCAGGCTTGGGTGTTATTAATATGGATGAAAAATCTTTTGTTGGCAAAGTAACTGGTGCGCAGATAATAAAGAATAAATAACCGAGTAGGGTCAAATCAAACTTTGACTTGACCCCTTCCAGATTCTAATCTTTAGCATTAAACAGAAAAGCACATTGTGCTGGGAAAGTATCGGTCAAAATATTTGTACTGAGGCTTATTAGACCCGTTAAGCTATTATTAAAACCTAAATCAAGCACTTTCTGACAGCTTGGTGTGATCAGCACATTATTATGGCTAGCGACCGCATCTAGAAAATTATAGTTGAAACCACCGCCATCACATGGAAAGCCTGGCGAAGCTATGCTGCTATTGACACCGTTATCACAGAAAGTCACATCACCCAGATTTGGGATCCCAAAATTGGGCAGTCCGTAAGTTGTTCCAGTGATGGTATTAGCTATGATTACATAACCAGAGACATCGCTGTCTATCCAAATTCCTGGCAATGTATTTGAGATGGTATTATTTATTACAAGGGTATTAGCATTACCGGTTGTTAATGGATCAGCTGTGGGATCTCCAATTAGTGTCCCAATTATACCCGTGGCGGCAAATGTAGATATATTGTCAGCGATATTGCCTTGCCCATCAATATTATTATTTGCAATAAGCATATCGTTGCCCGCAACTGTCATCCCATTATACGTATTTACGGAGAAATTATTCTTGGCTATCAAAACTTTATCAGCACCATATATGCTAATACCAACGACCGGGACGAGATTAGATGAAGAGGTATTCCCCGTAATAATAATACCAGTTTGTTTTCCATAGGTCGCATTCGGACATCGTTCAATTGGCCCGGCTCCGAATATTGTAATGTCAAACTGACGACTGTTTGTAAATTGATTATTTGAGATATTAATATTATTACCCAAGCCATCCGATTCAATCGAATTAAAATAATCAAATGAGTTATTGACAATGTTGACATTCGAAGCAGCATTATTGGTTGTAATAATTTTGTTGCAATCACTTATTCCTGTAAACAGTTCAGAAGTTAAACCTAATGAAGGTACGACAAGAATCGGGTAAGAAAAGGATCGAAAATGTAATCCCTGAATGGTCAGATTCTTCACAGGAACACTACCATCCAAAGCCCCTACCTGAAATCCATAGTTAAAAGGTCCTGGTCCACCATGAGGTCTAGGATCTGAAGATGATCTTGGCACTCCCTTCAATAAAGCGCCTCCCTGAATAGTTAAATTTGATTTAGTGACAAACATGGGTTCCCCATCCGCTTGGCAAGTGCCACTGATATTGATGGCATCTCCAGCTTTTGCATTATTGATGGCATTTTGAATCGCACATCTATCAAGAGAAGGCGTAGACCCATTTAACAATGATGCCGGCGTGGAAACACATGGCGTTGCCAAGGGTGACGACGCACTCACAGGGCAAGTAACAGTGATTGATTTCGCATATATCATACTGGTGAAAATCATACCGACTGAGGCAAAGACAGCTAAGACAAGCTTTCGGTCTAAGAACTTTTTTCGATTAGCGCTACACATAACACACACTCCTTAGGATCCACAAAACATATACACTACGCATCCATAAGTGCCTTCGTTCAAGTCCTAAACTAGCAATTGTTGGTTTCTAGCTTGCTCACTTTAATTATAGCACATTTTTGTAGTTGTCAAGTTGATATAATGAAGATTGTGCAGGAAAAGGGGTCCCGTCTTGAGTTGTGAGAGGTTTCGTGTTTTTGATGATATTAGTTCGTAAATAAATAATGATTTTCAAATTGTTATAAGAAATGACTGGGCTTTTAAATACGCAAAAAATTTGAAAGATATAATTTTCGCTTTTATCAATCATATTTAAAATATTGTTGCCTGATTTTTATACTGATTTGACGAAACCTCTCACAACTTAAGTTGTGACGCTGCAAAATGTGCTCGCTTGATAATTCATTAACTTTTTGTTACGATTTTTACTCCCCCCACTGTTTTTTTTGAAAGGAGAAGGCGATGGTTCACGATCAAACTGATTTGGGCATCAATGATCACATAGAAAATAAAAATGATACATCCATTAATAAGACACATCCTTGGAGAATTTGCCCGATAGGAAGACATTATGTTAAAGCACACCCGGAACATATTCCTCCAGGTAAAGAGTATCCAGAAGGTCATATAATAATCAGAAGGCTCACTGCGCCGATAATCCATCGCATAAAGATCTATTGTCTATTGATGAAATTCACGCTATGAGTGAACTGTATTTTTCTAATCTCACAGGGCCTCCTAAAGCAGGAGTTTTAACTAATTTTCATGAGGCAGATAATTTTGATTCCCTGATCCGTGGGTGGGTCCGATATTGGAATGACATTTTTCATTTAAAAGATCCTCTCAACCCTAATTTAGTTAAAGCTTTAATGGCTACAGAATCAAGCTTCAACAAAAAAGCTGAAAACAAAATTAAAAAAATTCATGCTCGTGGATTGCTCCAGATCACTGGACAAACTTTGCATATTCTTAAAGATCACAAGGGCGAGTTATCTAATTATCTTATTGATATTTCTGAGCAAGATCTTTTTGATCCTTCCGCGAATATTTGTAGCGGTGTACGATGGCTATTCAGAAAAAAAATAACAGCTTCTTCCAAGTTACACAGAGAAGCTACTTGGGAAGAGACCATTATTGATTATAAAAGCTATTCAGATGATGTAAGTCACAATATAACGCCAAAAGCATTGCTAAAGTTACGAGAATACTTAGCAAAACTGGAAGGTGAATAAGAATGCTTCACTGGAAACTTATCATTATGATGCTACTATTACTTTTCCCTGCTGAAATAGCCTGGAGCATTGATAAAAATATTAAAAATAAATACCCAACTGTTCTACTCACAGAAGACTATAACATCCTAAGTGAAAATGATTTGGCTTCTTATACTTTGGGAATAAAACCCGTACCCTTCTCTGTAAAAGAACATTCTGATTACCAATATTGGCAATGTTTTCCGCGCGATCGAGTATCAATGATTTTAAAAGATAAAGGTTATTCTTCAGAGGAGATAGGATGGGAGGATAATTACGGTGATCTGCAAATCGAAGTTTGGCTTGATGGGTATGTTTCCCACCAATATTTTATGAGAAGGCCTTCTATTGTTAGTGGCTATGAAGAATTTTTTAATCGATGGCAAAAGCTTATGAAAAATGAACAGTATGTTTGTTTAGGAGGGCGTTTTAGTGACTATGAAGAAAAAATTGAAAATGGTCAAAAGAAAAAAATATATTCTTGGACTTTTGAAATGATTAAAACTAAAAAAGGCTGTGATTCCTATTTTATAAATCAGTGCACTCGCACCCCGGTGGAGAAAAAAAGAAAAAGCGTCGCGTCTTGAGTTGTGAGAGGTTTATTTTTTTTGATGGTTGATTTTAAGGGGGTAAATACTATAGAGTAACTAGAGTTTTTTAGTAGGCTGTCTTACATTTATCAGGAGAAATTTAAATGGAACGCATAAAGATTTTATCATTTGTCTCTTTAATACCATTGTTTCTTAGCGGGTGCGCCGGATATGTAGAGCCTACGTCAGGACCATTAGCTACAGTGAGTACGAATACGAGTAGGAATGGACTGTTCACCTGGTCTGAGAGTCAAATAACAGCAATTGATAATCAGCAAACCTCTCACTACTGGGGCAAGCTTTTAGGTGCGGGTACTCAATTTAATGTAACACCAGGCCCACATTCTTTTGTTATTCATACACGATTTAATCAAGGATTTGGATCAGGTCCTTATATGAGCACCGCGCAAGTGTATGCTAATACGAGACCTAATATGAATTATCAATTTATCAGCAGAACAAACGGATCAAACTTAAATGTGTGGGCAATAGATAAAGCCACTGGGAAAAAAGCATCTGCTGTGGTATCCGCCCCCTATTTTTATGAACCACGGTCTACAACTACTGTTGTTTACGTTCATCATTAGACGCGACGCTTAAGCGTTTTCTTAAGAAATAAGAAAGAAAGCGTCGCGCGTCTTGAGTTGTCAGCAGTTTCGTCTTTTCTATGATATTAGTTTGACGCCTTAGCCTGACGTATCGCAGATAAAAATGTATTAAAGTTTTGCTCTGAGAAAGATGTCATTAATTCATCATAATCAACAGCATTAGATTTGAGTAAAGCTTGTTGCAAAACGATTCCAGATTCAGCGGCGATTGCAGATAAAATTGGTGCCTTGACGTTGTAATATCGTTGAAATTCATCAGCAAACCTTTCTTGTGTGGAGAAGATATCCTCACCACCAACTAGGTTGTTGGTTTGCCACGTGAGTGGTGCTATGTTCAAAGGTGCAATAGGGACATTATTGTTTAGAGCAACTTGTTTTTCCCTATTATAGCCGGCGATTCCATAGGTGCCTAAAAGGATATCGGCTTGATATTTATTAATCAGTATTTCGGCGAGTTTTGAAACATTTTCAACTTTAGATTGTGTGTCCAAATAAAGTATTTTTACATCGTACGGAACGTTATTTACCATTATTCCCCCCGCTTTATTCACTGAATCAAGCCAAAATTCATAACCTAGCATCATTTCTCGACCTTGAATTTCATCTTGGCCTGTTAGCGGTAAAGGAGCAGCAAGAGTGAGTAATTTACGCTGATTTCCAGGAGTAAATTTTGCGATTGCGAGTCCATTGGGGCCTTGGCCAATGTCGATGTTTTTCGATTGAAATGTTGTTAAATCAATTTGAGTAATATGCTCATTACGCGCATTAGTAACGTAAGCAAACTTTCCAGCCCCGTCTATTTTTACGGTAACCGGATCATTGCCCGTCACAATTCGTTTAACAACTTTTCCCGATCGTGTGTTGATAATAATAGCTTGGGAATTCCATACGGCCGGTGCAACAATGTATTTTCCGTCTGGGGTCATATCAGAATAAAGTATTTGCCCCACACCTAATTCTTTAAAATGTTTTTGTATTGATAATGAATGTGGATCAAATAACGCAATTTCGTTCATTCCAGAAGCCATAATATATTTATTATCAGGCGTATACATAATACCACGAACAGGCGTGGCCAATTTAAATTGGCCAGTAACGGCCCCGGTGTCAGGATCCATTTTTATTACGCCGTCTTTGCCCGCCATTACCCAAAGAATCCGACCGTCTGGAGAAAAAATAAAATTATGAGTATTCTGATTCACAGATATTTTGTTAATGATCTTACGACTTTCGATGTCAAACACCAGTATTTTACTGCCTTTTTCTACGTTGACATATAATTGTTTCTCAAAGGGTGGACGCAAGCGTATGCCGTGAGGTGCTTTATCTGCTTCTGAAAAATTGGTGCGAGATTCCGGGTCAACTGTATAGAGACGAAATTTCTCAACGCGATTAGGAATATCAATTACTGAAATGCTAAGTCCCGGAACGCCGATGGTTTCATCATAATCTTGCAGCCCGAAATTGCTGACATAAGCTGTCTTCTGATCTTTAGAAACTATGACTTCATGAGGATTAAATCCTACTTTTACTCGGCCATATTTTGTTCCGTCATCAGGATTGTAGAAGCCTACAGTACCAGAGGTTTGTTCAACGGTAATAATGAGATCTTCGGCCGGGATGCTAGCCTTTGCTGTTGTCGTTAATAACAATATTACTAAGCTTAATTTTCTAATTGTTGATTTCATTTTGCGCTACCTTTTTTACTAATTCGTAAGCTATTATATAGCATGCTATATATAATGTCAAGGGGTCTTATACCGCATCAGGTGATTTTAGCTCAACAATCAGTTACTATAGATTTTTAACCTACTTGTTACTATCGCCTTGTTTAAAAGGGAGTTTAGAATGGCATTTAAAACCGAAGAAAACACCGGTGTATTAATCAAAAAAGCAGCTCGCTTATTTGAGCGAGTGGCAAACAAAGATCTCGATAAACTCGGCGTAACTTATGCCCAGACTACTTTTCTTATCCGTCTGTGGGAGCAAGATGGGCAAAGTCAAATGGAGCTTGCCAAGAGTGCTGGTATTAAACAACCCACGGTGGTTCGTTTGCTGGATAGGATGGAACGTGATGCATTAATTAAGCGAGTTCGCAATAAAGATGATCGACGAATTTTTAATTTTTATCTAACAGCAAAAGCTAAAAAAGCCTGCCAAAAACTAGAAGGGCATGCAAACACAATGAATAAAATCGCCAATCAATCTCTCAGTGATAAGGAAATTGAGAAATTTAACCTAGTTATTATGCGTATTATCGATAATCTTCAAGATTGTTTAGACTTACCTTGATTATAGTGCAATTAAGCTATATCATTGCTTCATAATGTCATCTTGAAATGTATTACCAAAAACAAATACGTTTTTAATTTTTTCCGATTTCGGTTCAAATATAAAAAGATCTAAAAATTTCGCCGATATTCTCTCGTTTTTTTCATTTGTCCATGAAAAATTAAAATACACGGCTACTTTGTTTTTGTCTAATATTCCAGGAAGAATATCTATCAACTCGGTCTTTGGAGTAGAGTGCATCGAAATCGTTTGAGTAAACAGTTTCTTGTAAAAATTGCCAGGAATATCGGTTATTCCTGAGGATGACACAACTGTGGCATCACTAGTAAATAATTCAGGAAGGATATGATAATCTCCTTCGCCTAACAAAGTTACATATTGAATAAGGGCGTCAATACGCTGATTTTCTAATGATGCTTTGTGGCTTGATAAAGCACTTGTCATGTATAATGATAAAGTCATCGCGAAGATTAAAATAAATATTTTTTTCATGGCTAGCTCTCTATGTTAATAGCGTATCTGTATTATACATAGCATGCTATATAATAGTCAAGCTATTTATTCTGATAAGAGGAAGTAGGGGGTAAATCTAAGATTGATACATTCTCTAAATTATTTTGAGAATGTACCAATCTTAGATTTGACCCCTACTACGGATATTCTTTTTCTCATAACTCACGTAAACTTCCGCTTTTGTGACCCACCATGGAGATTGAGGTTATGTTTGACGCTCATTTTTTTGATGACTTAAGTAAGAAGTTAGCGAAGGCTTTGCCAAAAGGAGTTAAAGAGGCATGTCAGGATGTTGAGAAAAATTTCCACACAATTTTAAAATCGGCTTTTGGTAAACTGGATTTAGTGACTCGTGAAGAATTTGATGCGCAGGTAGCAGTGCTGCAACGAACGCGCAAAAAAGTCGATGAGTTGGAAAAGCGTTTGGGTGTTAAAGCACCTGAAAAGAAGAAAACGGCGAAAAAATAATTGTATGCAAGCGCCGGTTACTTACGCTCGTGCTCAAGTGGGAATTACAGCGCCCCAAGTGATCGTTGAGACTCATTTAACGGGCGGAATACCTCGCTTCACGATTGTGGGATTGCCGGAAACCGCAGTCAATGAAAGTAAAGAGCGCGTGCGCAGTGCGTTAATGAATAGCCAGTTTGAGTTTCCTCGAAAGCGAATCACAACAAATTTAGCACCTGCTGATATTCCTAAAATTGGGGGGCGATACGATTTAGCGATTGCCATGGGTATTTTGGCGGCGTCTCAACAAGTTCCGTTTAAAGCGCTGAATGATTATGAATTTGCAGCTGAATTAGGGTTGTCGGGGGAGTTGAGGCCCGTCTCAGGTATTTTGTCGGCAGCGATAGCAGCTAGCGAGAAGGGGCGAACGTTGGTGGTGGCTCCTCAGAATGCGGCTGAAGCCATATTGCCTGGGGGTAATAAAGTCTATGCGTGTGAGTCTTTATTGGCGTTGTGCCAACATCTGCAAGGGAAAGAGTTGTTGGATTTTCACGAGTCGCAGACCGAGCCTGTGAAGGCGGTAACGCAGGCCTGCCCAGATTTAGCGGATGTATGTGGTCATTTTCAACCCAAACGAGTTTTAACAATAGCGGCTTCGGGAGCGCACAGCTTATTAATGGTTGGGCCACCCGGAACGGGTAAGTCGCTCTTGAGCCATTGTTTGCCTGGCCTACTCCCAGAGCTTACCCAGGCTCAGGCCCTGGAAGTGGCGGCTATTCATTCGTTGGCATACGGAGGTGTAGATGCCTCGCGTTGGCGTCAAGCGCCATATTGCGCACCGCATCACACCAGTTCCAGTGCTGCTTTAGTGGGCGGGGGAAAGATTCCGAAGCCCGGTTTAATATCTCAAGCTCACTGCGGAGTCCTTTTTTTGGACGAATTGCCAGAATTTCGGCGCGATGTGCTGGAAGCCTTACGAGAGCCATTGGAAAGTGGGGTAATTACGGTTGCGCGTGCAGCAGGCCACGTGAGTTACCCGGCTCGATTTCAACTGATTGCGGCCATGAATCCCTGTCCGTGCGGATATCTGGGCGATCATCAACATGAATGTCGTTGTAGCCCGCCCACAATAGAGCGCTATCAAAATAAAATTTCTGGTCCGATGTTGGATCGAATTGATTTGCATGTGCTGGTTCGGCCTGTCCCGACAAATACGCTTGTTCAGCGCGAAAACAATGGTCCAACCAGTGCGGAAGTCCGCGTTCAGGTTGAGCAGGCTCGAGCTCTTCAAGAAGAGCGGCAAGGTTGCGCCAATAGTGCCTTAGCTCAAAATAAACTACAGGAGTTTTGCCGATTGACGGGTGATGCTCAAAAGGTGTTGGCTGAAGCGATTGAAAAATTTGGGATGTCGCCACGTAGTTATCACCGATTACTGCGTGTTTCTCGTACAATTGCTGATTTGGAGTCACAAGAATTAATTGCTTCTCAACACGTCGCTGAAGCGTTATCCTACAGAAATGTGTTGGGGCATTGAAATCTCCACGCAAGCATTCTGTTTAAAATTTTGAGTGTTTTAGTATTTACTGTATATGATCAAATGTTTTCAGGGAAAGGTGGCAGATGCGAGAAATAAAACCTACTTGGCGAATCGCCCAGACCATAGCTCGTCGGCACGCGTTGATTGCTGGTTCTTTGATGACGATTGTGATTTTGGTCGGCGCCGCTGTATTTTCCTTAGTTTTAGCTTCGCGAGGAGAGGTCGTATCGCTGCATAATTTACATGAGATATTCATCAAATATCAACCCTTGTTTGTTAGAGGTTTGTTGTTGATATATCTTTTACCAGTGAATTTGTTCTCGATTATCCTTGCATTGCAGTATAAATATAAAAGGTTCAGAGTAGTAATTTATGCGACAGCTCAGCCGGAACCCAGGAGATGGATAGACAATATCGCAATCCGAAATGGGCGTTTGGCTAATGACATTGTTGATCAAGTTTAGTATCTTGACACTCAGGCAGGAAGTTGGTATGCGTCATTTTCCCCTCCCCATTGGAAAAACATATTATCAGCTTCCATGCCACCAAACCCTCTCTTCATCTCCTTCCACCCATATCTTCTCAAAGCAGGAAGGGGTCAGATCTTTGCTTGGCTCATTAGCTATTATCGTATATATATCTTCATCCGTTGGAAGGAAATCGGTCTATACTCTGTCACTATGTTCATTTAATCCAATACTCAACTTCGTCGAGTGGGTTGCCGGACTCGGAGATTTTGACGTACTCATCCCCTACATAACCGCCTAGTCTCTCTGCAAGCTTTAGACTAGCCAGGTTGTTTTTTTCCACAGGATATTTTAAATATTTGTATTTCAAATTCTGTTTAGCCCATTCCTTTAAGAGATTTACCGCCTCATATGCATAATGATGACCATGAGCGCCACTCTTTAACCAAATACCTAATTCAGGAGTTTGAGAATGTGCCTGATGAATACAGACATGACCTAAAAATTCAGAAGCCTCTTTTGTGACAATTAACATGGCAACCTCTTCGCCAAGTTTCATTTGATGCTGCTGAGACTTAATATACTGATTTACTTCTTCCTGGGATTTAGGTGCGCTCGACCACATATAACGTGTGACTTCTGGGGTGAAGTGCTGACACATATCGTGCGCGTACTCCATACTAATTGGAATGAGTTTTACTCGTTCAGATATCAAAATTAAATGAGTAAAATCAGCCATTTCTTTCTGACAAAGCGGCGTATGTTTTATACTATCGCTCGCGAATTTTATAAAATCGATGGCTTCATCTCTGCAACACATCTCCTTTCCGTATTTCCAATCTTCAGCAGTTTCAATTAGATGTCGCCATTTTGTGCCAAATTCTTTTTTTACCCAGGCTGCTGATGCCGCTTTTGTTGCAGTAGCACCTTGCATAACGGTATACAAAATGCGACACAGATTCATGACGAGATAAGACTGATAATGACTGTTACTTAGCCATTCATAATCAATAATTTTTGGCTCCCATTCTTGACGCAAGTCACGTATGCAAGCTTTTTGCACTTCGACAATATCGATAGGGCTGATTAACTTTTTGAAATCGTCACCGATCAATGGAACAGCATATTTATATAATAAATAATTGTTAATAATCCATTCGTTACCATAGGGCGCCTCATCATAAAAAACCCCACCACCGTAATAGGGTCGTGGCTCAACTGGTGGAAGGATTTCTGAAAGCATTGACAACGGCGTATAAGAACACTCAAGCCGATCACGCCATTTTACGTTATGTTCTCCAACTTTTTTGTGCAATTGCTTAATGAGCTCAAGCTCGTTGCGATTGAGTGGTTTATTAACTATGGCTACCAAATCGATATCGCTACTGCCTAAATTAAAATCTCCATAAGTTAGTGACCCAAAGAGATATAATCCCACGAGATTGGTTGACAAGACATCATCGATCCCCTTCGTAAGATATAGTAGAATTTCGTTAATATCCTGATAGGAAGTAAAGTTGCCGGATATTGATTGGTGTGACATGGAATTCATTATCCTTTCGATTTAAAACGCGCCTGAGCTATACCTGCTGCATTTTTCACGTTCTATCTTTTGGCATTAGCAATTTATCATTCCAATTTGGGTATGTGACTTCCCATATTTTTTCAATTTTATTATCTTTAATTTCAGCGATGAAAATAATGTGGTAAGTTTGTGCTCGGCCATTTTTTGAACTTAATTTGATCGCTACTCTGCCAACAACTTTATCATTTTTTGCAAACAGATCATCAGTGCTTATCACTTTAAGGCTTTTTAATTTTTTGTAGATAACTTCCTGCTCATTTTTAAATTTTTCGTAATTTTCTAGCTCGTTGTTGTCCACTAGTTGAAAATTTCTAGAAAAATAGATATCAAATTTTGAGTTATCAAGTTTCTCTGCGTATTCAGCCCACATTTCCCTGATCAAAGCGACATTAGCATTCTCTTGCGGAGAAGACACACTAGCGAAAGTTAACTCTGAGCTTAGTAAAATGCAAAGACCAATTATTAAATTTTTCATAGTTCAAATCCTATTAATAAATCAAAACATTGTCGCTGGTATAGATAACATTATATAGACTGTATTATAAAAGTAGTCACACTTCAATCATAAAAATCCATATCGATTGCCGAGGATCAATGATTTCACTTTCTTTGTATCCCTCCATTTGCTTCCGGGATATTCTAATCTTAGTGGTCGAGTCATAGTACTCAATGATAACGATTCTTTAAAAAAAGACACTAGCGGGAAAGCAGCAGTTTAACTATGCATCAAGCAAAGATCTGACCCCTATCTCTACTAAGACTTGACCCCTGCACCTTCGAGTGCCAGAATGATATTTAACTTTACAACTTTATGATCAATATTTATGAGTGATATTTCACATTTTACTTCCGAGTCAGTTTCTGAAGGTCATCCCGATAAGATCGCTGATCAAATTTCAGACGCTATTTTAGATGAATTAATTCGTCGCGATACTCACGCACGAGTTGCCTGCGAAACCCTGGTTAAAACGGGCATGGTGTTAGTCGCGGGTGAGATCACAACCACAGCGTGGGTTGATATTGAAGCTATAGCTCGCGAAGTGATCAACGATATTGGCTATAATACACCCGATTTGGGTTTTACGGGTGATTCCTGCGCTATTTTGACTGCAATTGGGAAACAATCACCGGACATCGCTTTAGGCGTAGATCATCGTGAAGACAAACAATTAGGCGCTGGTGACCAGGGTTTGATGTTTGGATATGCATCGAATGAAACGGACGTGTTGATGCCAGCTCCCATTACCTACGCGCATAGGCTGATGAAGCGGCAGTCTGAGGTGCGTCGATCTGGGAAACTGCCTTGGGTGAGGCCGGATGCTAAAAGCCAGGTTACGATTCGATATCAAAATCATAAACCCATTGGGGTTGATGCCATTGTGCTGTCTACACAGCATGATCCAGATGTTAGCCACCAAACCGTTGTTGAAGGGGTGATGGAAGAGATCATCAAACCCGTTATTCCTGCCGAGTGGTTAGATAAACATACGCGATATTTTATAAATCCTACAGGCCGTTTCGTGATTGGTGGGCCGATGGGGGATTGTGGGTTGACGGGGCGTAAAATCATCGTGGATAGCTACGGTGGGATGGCGCATCACGGCGGCGGTTGCTTTTCAGGTAAGGATCCATCCAAGGTGGATCGATCGGCTTCGTATATGGCTCGGTATATTGCGAAGAATCTAGTGGCTGCGGGCTTGGTAGAACGTTGTGAAATTCAAATTTCGTACGCAATTGGTGTCGCTGAACCGACTTCCGTGATGGTAGAGTCCTTTGGCACGGGCAAATTGTCGAACCATGAACTTGAAAAGCTTGTTAAACAGCATTTTGATTTAACACCGGGTGGCATCATTGAAACCCTTGATCTATTACGTCCCATTTATCGCCTGACTGCGGCTTTTGGTCATTTTGGTCGTAATGAACCTACATTTTCGTGGGAACGAACTGGCGATATACAATTTTAACAACGTTTTGCAATCTTCATACTATTGATCCAAATCTCAGATTAATCACAAGCAGTGCTATAATTACACTGTACGATTACATTTTGGAATTGAGCCGTTATGGATGATTTTAAAATTGCAAAACTTGATCTGGCCGCATTAGGGCGGCGTGAAATAGCTATTGCTGAAACCGAAATGCCCGGTTTGATGGCATTGCGTAAAGAGTTTGGTTCGTCTAAGCCGCTAGAAGGCGCACGGATTACTGGCTGTTTGCACATGACGATTCAAACAGCCGTTTTAATCGAAACATTAATTCATCTCGGTGCACAAGTTCGATGGGCTTCGTGCAATATTTTTTCCACCCAAGACCAAGCGGCTGCTGCAATGGTGGCTGTAAAAATTCCTGTTTTTGCTTGGAAAGCGGAGACTGACGAAGAATACTGGTGGTGCGTTGAGCAATCGATTTTAGGCCCCGATGGATGGCGTCCTAATTTGTTGCTTGATGATGGTGGTGATTTAACGCGATTAATGCATGAAAAATATCCTGAACTTTTAAAAGATGTGCTCGGTGTGTCGGAAGAAACCACGACGGGTGTAAATCGACTCTATGAAATGGCGCGAAATGGAAAATTAAAAATCCCTGCGATCAACGTCAATGATTCTGTGACAAAATCAAAATTCGATAATTTGTACGGTTGTCGCGAATCATTGATTGACGGAATTAAGCACGCGACCAGTGTCATGATCGCAGGAAAAAAAGCGGTTGTTGCGGGGTATGGTGAAGTCGGAAAAGGTTGCACGCAAGCGTTGAGAGGATTTGGAGCTAAAGTTGTTATTACTGAAATCGATCCGATTTGTGCGCTGCAAGCGGCAATGGAAGGATACGAAGTGAAAACCATGGATGCCATGGCACCTGTCGGCGATATTTTTATTACAGCGACGGGCAATATTCAGGTGATTACTCATGAACATATGTTGCAAATGAAAGATCAAGCCATCATTTGTAATATTGGACATTTTGATGCAGAAATTGATGTGAATTCTTTAAGAAAATATCCGTGGGAATCTGTAAAACCACAGGTTGATCATGTCATTTTCCCTGATGGAAAACGCTTGATTTTGCTTGCTGAAGGTCGTTTGGTGAATTTAGGTTGTGCCAATGGACATCCCAGTTTTGTTATGTCAACGTCATTTACAAATCAAGTATTAGCGCAAATTGAGCTCTGGCAAAATAGACAAAAATATTCAGTAGGGGTTCATGTCCTGCCCAAATTATTGGATGAAAAAGTAGCTCGTCTTCATTTGTCGAAATTGGGTATTAATTTAACAGAATTAACGCCCGCGCAATCAAAATATTTAGGTGTTGACTCGAAAGGGCCGTTTAAGTCGGATCATTATCGATATTAAACCTTATAGTTTGAACATGATCTCCAAATAGGTTAGGATGCCAGCTCATCGCTGATATTGAGTATGAGGGCGGGGTATGGCAGCTAAACAAATCGATGTTTGTATTGCCGTTCATGCTGGTTTTTGGATTGGTGATCACAATCTTCAAAGAACTGGGCAGGCAATCAAAGAATTATATGAAAAATTATTTGCAATAACGAATAATAATGATTCGGCTAGAATAACGGCTCAATCCATATGGTATTCTATTATTGATAATCCTGAATCACCTGATGGGCCGCTTACATTAGCTGCAATTAGTCAGGCATTATTATCGTCCGCAGATTTTTCTAATTCTGAAGATCGTTCGGCATTTTTCGAATTTATGAAGCATAATAAATTGTTTCAAACTTTATTTCGTTTTTTTATCTTGGAAGAGCACGCTGATTTTACTAGCCAACAATTTGATGAGGCATTAACAGGAATTTTCAAACAAATTACTTCTAAGCCCGTTTCTTCTCATGAACGATTTCCGGATCTTACTGTGAAAGGTGGTAAAATACCTTTGGTTTCTTTTAGCGCTAGCCAGGAATTTTTAAATACAGTTCAGATAAACTCTTTAAATTCTCATGAAGTACCTGATGAAATAGCACGTTTAAAACACATTTGGATATCTTTAGGGAAAAATGGATTAAGACAAAAAATATTGAAAGCAATGGAAGAAAATGATTCGTTCGTTTTTGAATTATTAAAGACGATTCCTGATGTAACAAAAACATTGAGTTTTGAGCGACTTCAAGTGCTTGCTAAACGTTATCCAGGAATGATACTTGCTGCAGCATCTGGTTTTGAGAGTAGAGCTGTTAAGCTTATTAATACAATATTAAGTTCTATTGCAAATCTACGATTCTCGGCTATAAAAAAATCAGGTATCCGAATTTATCAACCATTCGCCATTAAAAAGATGAAAAATTTTTGGCGCGAGAATTTTGAAGTATTTCAAACTGCTGTCGGAGAAAATGATCAACATTTAACTCGTTTGCTATCTCATATGAAAGATCCTATTGCTTTTGTTATGACAATGCTGCAGAAAAAATCTGAAGACGAAAATGAAGGCATTGTTCAAAAACGACGCGAATTTTTCGTCAGAAGAATAGAGAAAATTATGCCAGTGCTTGGGCGGCTATCCGGGAAAAGAGCTCAAAAAACTCTCAATGCTCTCTTAAGTGTGAACCTAACGGCGGGAAATAAATCAGGGTCTTTAGCTCAACATTTAAAAGAGAAAGTCTCCCAGTTAATCGAGGAGTTTCATACAACAGGTAAGGATACAGGCGATCAATTGTTTGATTTGCTCAATGATGATGTGAGCCGTGAAAAATGTAAATTGACGGCTGACCAAGTAAAAAAATTACTTGAGCGAGAAACAAATAGGCCAGGTGAACAACAGTGTTTTAATTCACGATTCGAAGCTATCATTGCAAGGGATGAGTCTTTAACCAAGTTACTGGCAAGGCCGGAACAACAAGAAGCATCTGTTTTTCAGTCTCATCATCCATGGCTTTTTGCACGCTGTACAATTGACGACGCACTTGAAAAATGCGGCAATCTAAGTACGTACTTTCAAAGTAAACCAAAAACTTCTTCTGTAACGATGCAGCAAGCATTTCTCGTGGCTAGTAAACCACAATTGTGGAATCAAATAGATCCTTATGCGATAAATCCATTTTCGGCGTTTTTAAATTGGTTAAATCCGAATTGGTGTAAAGATTTTTTTGAGGAAGAAGAAGATAAATTGGCATTAATAAATCCACTATTTAGATTGCGATTGAATTGGCGGCGAGATAAAAATAAAACTCGTGTGAGTTTTGAAGAGTGGATTGTCCACAGTGAAGAAAGTGGATTCGAAGAGCTTGTCGCTGATATTGCTCATGATGCGTCTTCTCTCAATCATTCTACTTTTGAGAAGCAAAAAACAGCCTACGGAGAAGCGTTGCTGAATAATCCTTGTCGATTTGACGCTTTCTTGGCTCAGATTAATACACCCAAAAAGGCTACCGCTCATGAGAGTTTTTTATTAGATGATGCTGCAGTTAAAATGATAACACCTGAGCAAGTGTTGAGTTTGATGACTATGGATGAGAGCGATTCATCTGATCTTACCACATGCTTACAACTTGCCGAAAAAATAATTTTAAAAAGACCTCAGCTTGTTGTGGATATTATTTCAAAAGAAGAATTAAGAATGCAATTCTCTGGTGGCTCTAAAGAGTTAATGGTAAAAATTGCAGCAATGATACAAAAACATCGAACTTTTTTGTCAGATATTTTGGACAACTTAACTGTAATGCTGGGTCAGTATAATCAACAGCAGCTTGATGAGGATCTCAAAACAATTCTGAGCGCTGATGCAGCTCCTTTGGATTTGACACTCGAAGAGCTTCAAAAGATTCAAAATGTGAGCCCAGGAACAATTGAATTCTTGCTGGGTAATGAAAAATTCAGCAGTAAAATTCCTGCTGAATTTAGAGATCAAACTCAGAAAGTTGAGCATAAGGGTGATGACAATTTAGCGCTGGCAAAAAAACTTTCTGGTCAGACAGAAGCACAGCGATTTGTGGGTGGAAAATATGCAAGTTCATATGCTTATGGTCTTGGTGTTAAAGGTGCTGTGAATATTCATGATCTAGGGGGTGATGTTAACATTGCATCATTACTTTAATTGAAATGTTGATGATAGTGTTAGTATGGTTGAAAAATACAGCAATTTAAAGGTGGGTTACAATGAAAAAGGTTAAATTATCAGACGATCAATTTGTTCACTGCCCTGAATTTCGAGTTGTTCGTTATGAACGGGGCAAAAGCCAGCATCATGGTTTGTATGTAGATGGAATCAGTATTTGTGGGGTTTTTTGCTTTCAAAGTAAAGACGGCGATCGTTTATCATTAATTCATGCTAATCGCTTTACTCGCATCGAAACATTACTCGAAGAAGCCAATTGGATCGAAAAAGGTGGGCGATGTATGGTGTATTCAAAAAAGAAAGTAACGCTACATCCCGTAACGGCAAAAAAAATTATAATTGGCGTGGATTGCATTCCAGAATTGCAGGAAAAATCACAGTGTGATTATCAGGTGGAAGATTTTGGTGAGAAAAATATTGCTTTGTTGTTGAGATTAGATGGGACAGTTGAGTTATTTGATTCTATCGAGCATAATCTGAATATCGTTTATCATCCTCGCTTACCTCAATTAGAATGCATTTATAAAATCAACGAAAATTTAGCTTATGGAAAATTGCTTGAGCTAAAACAAGAAACTCTAGTATTCGATGGTACCGCTTGGCAAAAATTACAACAACATGATTTGACATTACATCCCGCTGCCATTCAAAAAATAGGTGAGTTAGATGTCACTAGAGAAACTGATTTTTGGATTTTGTCCTCTAAAATTCGAGAATATGCTCAAGGTTGGATACAGACAAAAAGGAAATTCTTTGCAGACGATATCAATTTTATTGTTCTGGCTACACAAAGTGGTCCTGTTTTAGAGTTAACCGCTGTGGTACAGCAATACTTATACTCAAATGATGCCAAACAGCAATTTATTGCTAATGTGAGCTCAGAGTTCAGAATTCTTAGAGATATGGTCGAACAAGATGATTACAGATTAAGAGACGCTTTAGCGCGAGCTTTAGAATCTGAAGATCCAGCTTCCGCAGTATCTTCAGTTTTCAAACAGTTTAGGCATCAAAGTGAGTATAGAGAAACACTTAATGGAATCATTATGGGTTTTAATGGCTATCATTTTCACTACCAACGATCGCAGTTAGGTACCTGGCAAGTCGAACCTGAATTCGAAAAAATCGAAATGGCGTCGAAGAGCATGGGTATCTAGAGGTTAACTATTGATTCTATACCACCTTAGCTTATATGATACGCCCTCTTTCGAAGACACTTAGTAGGGATAATGGGGATGAATAAGAAGGTCAGCTTATGTGATCAACTCAAGCGAATTAGCTATTTTGCGCTATTTGCTGGCTTCATGGTTACTAAAGTATTTGCAGCCGAAACAACGGAATACCCTGTTTATCCAACTGTTATTGCGCCTGATGCAGAACAAGCAAAAAAAATTCGTCTGGGTGAATACCTAGTCAAGGCCAGTGATTGCATAGCCTGTCATACAAAAGCGGGTGGGAAGCCTTTTGCCGGCGGGTTACCCGTTAAAACACCTTTCGGGACTATCTATTCACAGAATATTACACCTGATAAAGATACAGGAATCGGTAACTGGACGGATAAAGATTTTCTACGAGCCATGAAACATGGTATTGCGCCGGATGGTTCGTACTATTTCCCAGTATTTCCTTATACATCATTTACAAAAATGACAGACGCTGATGTTTTGGCAATAAAAGCGTATTTAAATGTTGTCCCGGCGGTGGAGCAAGTCAATCTTGATCCTGACATGCCTATCCCCTTTCGTTGGCGGTTTGGTCAATTATTTTGGCGAACGTTGTTTTTCAGAAAAGGCGATTATCAGCCAGATTCTACTCACTCTGAGCAATGGAATCGAGGCGCATATTTAGTGCAAGGAGCGGGGCATTGTGGGATGTGTCATACACCTCTGAATTTTTTAGGCGCTCCAAAAATGAAATATAATTTAGCTGGGGGGCAGGTTGAAGGATTTATAGTACCTTCAATTAATGCCACAGCTTTGGCACAAGTGGATAGCAAAGAAATTGTTGATGTATTTTTGCATGATCATCGAATTGGGGGTGGCACATTAGCTGCGAAACCCATGTTAGAGGTGAATCATGATAGTATGTCGTTATTGAGCGAAAGTGATCTCACATCAATTGCTGTATATCTCAAAAGTGTTAAAAGTGAAACGCCACCGGTTGAAAAAGTGAGTGGATCTGCAAGTGAAGTGGGTAAGAAAATTTACGAGAAATACTGTCAAGCTTGTCATACCACTGGTGCAGGTGGTTCACCGAAATTGGGCGATGCTGCTGCGTGGGAGCCTCGTTTAAAAGCAGGTATTGCTGAAGTTTATAGTAAAGCGATTAAAGGTTTTGGTGCGATGCCTGCGAAAGGTACATGCATAACTTGCAGTGATGAAGATATTCATCACGCTGTTGATTATTTAGTGGGGCAGGCGGCTGCGAGTGGTGAAGCAAAACCTGCAAAACCTGTTAAAGAATTACCAAAAGCCACGTTGGCATTGGGTAAACAAGTTTATGATAAAGTCTGTAGTGTTTGTCACGATGCTGGTAAATTGAATGCACCTAAAATAGGTGATCAACATGCGTGGGCGCCACTCATTGATAAGAATTTTGATGTTTTAGTGACGAACTCAATTAAGGGATATCGTGCAATGCCTCCACGTGGTGCATGCTATGATTGTTCGGACACTGATATTATTGCAGCAGTAAAATATATGGTTCAACAAAGTAAATCATCCGGCGATTATTTACTTTGGTAGGCACAGAGAGGGAGTGATTGATGCGCGCGATTCTACGAAAATGTTGTAGCTGGATGAGCTGGATGTTGCTCCTGTGTGGAGTAAGCTCTGTCTTTGCTTCCAAATATAACATGCCTGTGGGCGTCACCCCCATTAGTAAAGAAATATATACACTGCATATGACAATTTTCTGGATTGTTGTTGCGATTGGTATTCTCGTATTTAGTGTATTAATTTATGCATTAATTAATCATCGTAAGTCTCAAGGTCATGTTGCAGCAAAATTTCATTCTAGTTTAAAAGTTGAATTAGTGTGGACAATATTCCTTTTATAATTTTAGTGCTGATGGCCATTCCAGCAACTCGAGTACTTTTGATGATGGAAGATGATAGCGATGCTGATCTCAATATTAAAATCACAGGCTATCAGTGGAAATGGAAGTATGATTACCTTGATGAAGGAATTAGTTTCTTCAGTACTCTCGCAACTACACAAGATCAAATTGAAGGTAAGGCGCCAAAAGGTGAACATTATCTACTTGAAGTGGATAAACCCATTGTTGTTCCCACGCATAAAAAAATACGTTTTTTAGTAACGGCGAACGATGTTGTTCATTCTTGGTGGGTGCCAGAATTAGGTGTTAAACGTGATGCAATTCCTGGATTTATTCATGAAGCGTGGGCAAAAATTGAAAAACCCGGCATTTATCGTGGACAGTGTGCAGAATTATGTGGTGTCGGTCATGGATTTATGCCGATTGTTGTTATAGCAAAAGATGAGCCAGAATATAAAAAATGGGTGGCTGAACAACGTGGTGTCGCATTGCAGCAAGCTAATGCGCCGAAGAAAATAAACCCATGACAAAAGCAGAGCTAATGGAAGCCGGTCAAAAAATTTATGGCGCAACATGTACTGTTTGTCATCAAGCGACAGGTATGGGAATGCCGCCTGCATTTCCAGCTTTAAAAGGCAGCAAAATTGTTACGGGTGATATCAGCAAACAATTATCGATTGTGTTACACGGTGTGAAAGGAACCGCAATGCAAGCGTTTGGAGAACAATTGACTGATAAAGATATTGCGGCTGTTGTAACGTATCAACGTAATTCGTGGGACAATGACGATCAAGCAAAATTTGGTAAAGCGGCAGGCGGACTGATTCAACCGAGTGATGTTGCTGCCGCACGAAAAGCTGGGCAGTGATTAATCTCTAATTATAGGCGAGGAAAAAAAGTATGACAGCAACTTCAGCAGCCAAGGGCCATGATGCTCATCATGATCACGGAGCGCATCAAGAGCCTGGTTTTGTAGGTTTTCTCAAACGCTGGCTTTTTACGACCAACCACAAAGATATTGGCACGCTTTATCTCGTGCTCGCTATGTTCAACTTTTTGTTAGCGGGAACGATGGCCTTATTAATTCGATCAGAATTGTTTTTGCCCGGGCATCGATTACTTGCACCTGATTTTTTTAACACCATGACAACCATGCACGGATTAATTATGGTGTTTGGTGTAGTAATGCCAGTATTTGTTGGGTTGGCTAATTGGCAATTACCCATGATGCTGGGTGCTCCCGATATGGCATTGCCACGACTCAATAACTGGAGTTTTTGGCTGTTACCTTTTGCCTTCACAATTTTGCTTAGCACGTTTTTTATGTCGGGTTCTGCGCCAAATTTTGGATGGACATTTTACGCGCCGTTGTCGACAAAATATGGCCCACCCAGTACTGACTTCATGATTTTTGCAATTCATATTATGGGTATGTCTTCTATTTTGGGGTCAATAAATATTATCGCAACAATTTTAAATATGCGTGTGAAGGGTATGAAATTAATGCAGATGCCGATGTTTGCATGGACATGGTTGATTACTGCATTTTTATTATTAGCGATTATGCCTGTGCTTGCAGGAACTGTTACAATGATGCTTACCGATCGTCATTTCGGTACAAGCTTTTTTGATGCAGCAGGGGGTGGTGATCCAATTTTATTCCAGCATTTATTTTGGTTTTTTGGTCATCCCGAAGTTTATGTTCTAATTCTTCCCGCATTTGGTGTGATATCAGAAATATTGCCGACATTTAGTCGCAAAAAATTATTTGGTTATCATTTTATGGTGTATGCGACAGCAGCCATTGCAATTTTATCGTATGTTGTGTGGGTGCATCACATGTTCACTGCTGGTGTACCAGTTCAAGCCGCTTTACTTTTTATGTATTCAACAATGCTGATTGCCGTGCCTACCGGGATTAAAATATTTAACTGGGTCGCAACAATATTTAAAGGGTCACTTACCTTTGAAACGCCGATGTTATTTGCAATCGCCTTTTTATTTATGTTCACCTTGGGTGGCTTTTCTGGTTTGATGTTGGCAATTGTTCCTGCTGATTATCAATATCAAGATACGTATTTTGTGGTCGCTCATTTCCATTATGTGTTAGTTCCGGGTGCAATTTTCTCTGCAATTGCAGCGGTTTATTATTGGTTACCGAAGTGGACTGGTCACATGTATAATGAAACGCTCGGTAAACTTCATTTTTGGTTATCAACCATTTCTTTAAATATCACTTTTTTCCCGATGCATTTTCTTGGGTTAGCAGGTATGCCTCGACGAATTCCAGATTATGCATTGCAGTTCACAGATTTTAACCAAATTGCAACGGTGGGCGCTTTTATTTTTGGATTTTCACACTTAATTTTCTTATACAATATTATACAAACTGTGCGAGGCAAGGGTAAAAAGGCAACTAAAAGAGTTTGGGAAGGTGCGCACGGATTTGAATGGACTTTGCCATCACCGCCACCTTATCACTCATTTGTAACGCCGCCAGTGTTTGTAGAAGAATCGAGCAGTCATGAGGCGTGGGATTCGTTGGATCACCATGATAAATGATCTTCACGTTCAAAAAGGAAAAAAGCAGCGACGTTTAGTGCTAATTTTGTCGAGCTTTGTGGTACTGATGTTTGGGTTTGGATACGCGATGGTGCCTTTATATAATGTATTGTGTAAGCAACTTGGTATTAATGGAAAAACGGGTGGGCAAGTTGTTTTAGATGATACCGGTATTGATGAGAGCCGAACCATTACGGTTCAATTTTTGGCAACAACGAATGCTTATATTCCATGGGAATTTAGACCTCGATTGCGAACGATACAAATGCATCCAGGTGAAAATAAAGCCGTTGCGTATTTTGCGAGAAATAACACAGATCATGCAATGACTGTTCAGGCAATACCGAGTGTAACTCCTGGCACCGCTGCGAAATATTTGAAAAAAACCGAGTGTTTTTGTTTTACGCAGCAAAAAATGAATGGGCAGGAAGAGATGGATTGGCCATTATTGTTTCACATCGATAAAAATGTGCCAAAAAATATCCATACTATTACGTTGGCTTATACATTATTTGATGTGACGAGCTCACACAGTAAAGTAATTGATGCCAAACAAGGGCATTTATGATTTCGGTTCAACAGTGAACAATTTTTTTAAAGAGGATAGATAATGGCTACACACAACAAAGGTACCTATTACTTACCAGCGCCATCTAAATGGCCATTTGTCGGTTCTGCCGGAATTTTTTGTTTGCTCTTTGGATTAGCGAATTGGCTCCACGGAAATCATTTTGGCACGGTATTATTTGGTGTTGGAATCATGGTCATTATTTACATGGTCTTTGGTTGGTTTAGTACAGTGATTCGTGAAAACGAAGCAGGATTGTTAAATAACGAACAAGTTGAGCGCTCCTATCGATGGGGAATGATTTGGTTCATTTTTTCTGAAGTAATGTTTTTCGGAACTTTTTTTGGTGCGCTATTTTATATACGAGTTTATTCGGTGCCCTGGTTGGGTGGTGAAGGAATGGGAGATCTCACGCATGTATTATTGTGGCCAAATTTTGTGGCGAAGTGGCCATTATTAACAACACCCAATCCTAACGTATTTGCTGGTCCTCAATCTGTCATGGATACCTGGGGCGTTCCTGCGCTTAATACTTTGATATTATTGAGCAGTGGTGTGACTATCACAATTGCACATTGGGGATTATTAAAAAAGAATAGGACTCAACTAATCGTTGCCCAACTTGCCACAGTTTTATTAGGCATTTTATTTTTATGTATGCAGGCGATGGAATATGGGGAAGCTTACACTGAAAAAGCGCTACGATTAGATGCTGGTGCCTATGGTAATACCTTTTTCATGCTAACCGGGTTTCATGGTTTGCACGTGACGTTAGGTACTACAATGCTTATTGTGATATTGGGCCGCATCTTAAAAGGCCATTTTACACCTGCGCACCATTTTGCATTTGAAGCGGTGGCCTGGTATTGGCACTTTGTAGACGTCGTGTGGTTATTCCTGTTTATATTTGTTTACTGGATCTAACTATTCACCACATGATGGACGTTTTAGCCATTCTAGCCAAGGTGCTGAATGGTTGCTACTGGATCTAATATCATGCAGAGCAATCAATTGTAAGCAGCACTGCTTGCAAATAATTTCCTTCGTTGAAAGCTGAAAGCATAGGATGATCTGCTGCGGCGCCAAAAGTGCCTAATATGCGTATATGCTTGTGGCTTGCAGCGGCAGACTCACCAATAATATGAATAAAATGATCCAATGTTAATGCAGAAGAACAGTTACAGGTCATCAATACACTGCCTGGTTTAAGAAATTTAAAAATCTCTTTATGTATAAACCGATAATGTTGCACTGCACGATCCAAATGTTTTCTTGAGGGTGCTAATTTGGGTGGATCTAAAATAACGATGTCATAATTTTCTGCGAGTGCAAGACTTTCGCGTACATCCGCTTCAATAAATTTTACATTGTTCAATGAATTTAATTCAGCATTTTTCGTCGCTTGTTTTACAGCGCCTGCGGAACTATCAATTCCTAAAACTTCTTTCGCGCCTGCTTTTGCCGCATGAAGGGAAAATCCGCCCGTAAAACAATATAAATCGAGCACTCGTTTATCACGAGCCAACGCAGCTATACGTTGATGATTTTCGCGTTGATCTAAATATAAGCCTGTTTTTTGAGTTTGTGAGAAATCGATTTGATAAATAAGTCCGTCTTCTTTGACCTCTGTAATCATTGAGCTAGTGGAGTCCGAAGATTTATTCCACCCGTCTTGTTGAAGTGTTTTTGATCGGCTAATCCAAATAATTTCTCGTGGTGACAATAAATCCTGTAAAGTCGATTCAATCAATTTACGGTGTGCTTCGACCCAATAAGCAGAACTTGAAACAACTATCACATCCCCAAAGACATCAGCTGTCACGCCGGATAAACCATCACCTTCACTATTGCACAAACGATAGGCGGTTGTGTCAGAATCCGGTACCCCGATTAATTCTCGTAATTTTTTGGCGTTCTGAAAGCGAACCTTAATTATGTCTGCAAGGCTAGGTTCAGAAAATTTCTCATCCGCATACGCTAATACCCGTACCCTGTAGAGCGAATGCTCATTATAAACGCCCCACCCAATCAGGCTTTTGTCCTCAGCATGTACGCTAACCAGTTCGCCCGTCTTCAGTGCACCCTTATTGTAGGCAATCGCCTTAGGAAACACCCACGGATGCCCCTGCACAATTGGCTTGCTCTTCTTTGTCTCTAAATAAACCGCTGCTATGCTCATGTCTTAACCCATCCTAAAACCTTAAGTATCTCGCATTTGGCCTGAGGTTAAAAGGAATATCGTTGTAAGATAACGTTACAACTACTTGACATAATATACTACATAAAGTATACTTAAGATTAAGAGGTTACAGGATTACTACGATGACTGATTTACAGACTAAACATTTAGGTGAGCGAATTAAGGGCCTGCGAGAAGAGTTTGGATATTCACAAGCGCAGGTTGCTAAAGTATTAAAGATAAATAGAGTCTCATTATCGCAGATTGAAAATGGAGAAAGAAAAGTGAGTGCACAGGAGCTATCTGCATTCTCTAAATTATTCAATTTAACGACGGATAGTATTTTAGATTTAGAACGTGAAATTCATGTAGAGCTACTGATGGATGAAGTATCAGAAAAACAAGAAAAAACGGATATACGTATTAGTGTTCCGCAAAATAAAGTCGAAAAATTCAAAGAAGTACTATTGTATGTTTTGAGTAAAATCGGTTCAAAACCGAATGTTGGGGAAACAGTTATATACAAAATACTGTATTTCATCGATTTTGACTTCTATGAAAAATTTGAAGAGCAACTAGTTGGTGCAACTTACATCAAGAATCACCATGGCCCAACCCCAGTAGAATTCAAAAAAATCACTGATATAATGGAACATGATAAAGAGTTGTTTAAGGTTAAAAGTGAATACTTTCAAATCCCTCAAACGAAGTATCTACCCTTACGTGAGGCAGATTTAAGACAATTTACTGCAAATGAAATACAGCTGATTGATAGCGTTATTGAAAAACTATCTCACTATAATGCAAATCAAATCAGTGAATACTCTCACGGAGACATTCCTTGGTTAACCACGGAAAAGGGAAAGATAATTGACTATGAGAAAGTTTTTTATCGCGTAAAGCCATACTCAGTCAGGAGCTATGATGACATTCAAACAGGTGAATCGTCGGAGTAAGAGTCATTTACGCATATTTTGATATTGAAGATAAGATTGAATATATAGAAATATATCACAAAAACGAAAAAGAAAACGAAGATAAAAATAGAATAGAAAAAAAGTATCAGTCATGAAGGTGGATAAGACGGATTAGGTGTCGTTAGGTGTCAGATCTAAGATCAATACTTTGTTTTTTGCTCAGCTCTATGGAATAACCGTTAAATTCTATCTAATGAGTATCGATTAGTTTTAGATCTGACACCTTTATCTCGCAGATAATGAAAATAATCTTCTCTAACTCTAAATGTTACTTCGATGAGTAGGTAGGTGAGTAATTTTGTTGAAGCAATACACTTATTCTGCGGCTAATGGATCTTCAAATGTCATTAGGCGCACAACAAGCATCTGAAAGATAGTAATGGCAGGGGTGTCATGTTGGGCTAATCAGAAATAAGGGAAATAATTTTTGTAGTTGGTGCTATGTGTGTGCGGTCTGATTATTGGACGTGTCAAGCAGCTTTGGGTCTTGCAAGCTCTCTTGGCAAAGATAACGCCCCCCCCCTGTTTGTTTCGGAGGCGTTTGTCGAGTGGTAATATCGAGGCGGCTGTCCTTTATACCATTATCGTATGCCACGAAGAATTGACATTTGTCATTTCTTCGTGGCGCAGATTGGCGCGATGGCTTGGCTTTTCTAAGAAAAATCTTCCTGATGGCATGCCAAATAAGTGAATAATGCTCTGTATTTGGCACGACTTGCTATGAAACTTTATGCCAAATAGGGGGTAAGAAAGGGCTATTTGGCACCAACATTAAAAAACCAAGGTAGCTTAAGAATGTCTTTAATACCTAAACCTATTGAAAACAATGAGCATTCCATTGGTTGCGACAAAGAGATTTTGCCTTTCGACGACATTATTATCATTGATGATTTTCTCTAGCTTGCATATTGCATGAATAATCGTAGCGAGAAGTGCACAGTGCTGAAGATTCAGTTTGGGCATGGTCACCATTTCTATCTTAACTTTTTGGTGAACCAAAGTATCAGATCATCATCGAGTGAATAGTTATTTCCTGGAGTGGTTGGATGGTAATTATAAGTAACACCCTTACCATCAGGGATATAACCGCGTTTTACGTATAGCCTCTGGGCGGCACCATAGCCACCATCTTCTCCTGCATAAAGACCTACGCCAATGCCAACCATATCAGATTGTTTGTATTTTCTAGTTTTTTTACCATATAAACCATATTCCATTCATAACCACTTGGCTTAAGATTGAATAAAGGTGAGAAACCCAAAGATTGATAAAACAGGTATGTTTTCAAATAATTTTCATCACATTCAGTAGGGTTCAAAGTTTCAACAGTGATTGTGTTAGCGCCATTGTTTATTGCATACTCAAAAGCTGCTTCTGCTAGTTTTTTTCCAATACCTTTTCCATGAAAATCTTTTAGGATGCCCATCCAATAGATATTGGCGTTGTTTGGATAAGGGAAATTAATAGAAATGAGGCCGATGTAATCTGTATTGATTTTTGCAGCGAAATTGGTACGTGTACGCACGCCTTCTGCGTAATGCTCGTTGGCTTCTGGGAGTCCAAAATATTCGGGTAAATCCGCTGTGATTTTACGACACAACATTTCAGCTGTTTCAGGAGATATTTTTTCTGTGATTATCATAAGGCTTCCTATTAGGATAATATATATCAATTTCTTCATCAGAAATTAATAGCTATTTCACTGTGATTACAATAGTTTTTCCTGCGGTTAATGATTTTGTTGTGTGCCCTTTTCCTGTTAAATCATTTGCAAGCAAAATATCACCTGAAGTGAAGATTTTTTTGTTACCAAGGCTCGTTGTGACTTCAAATTCTCCTTCGAGATAAATAATATATTGCTTTTGTGGAGCATTGTGCCAATCAAATTGAGCCCCAGCGGGTGATTCTCTCAATAATAAATTTTCAACAGGCATTTTTTTTGAGTAAACTCCAAGAGGATGTTCGTTATTCAGCTCTATATTAAGTTCTTCAAAGTATGAATGGCTATCTGTTCCTGTATAGAGATGGGTAATTTTCAAATCAAGTTCTCACGGGTAAGTTTGTCAATAATATTTTGGCAGAAGTGATGCCTTCATATTGATAAAGGCATCACTTCTCTTTTTAGATCAAGATTTTTGTTGTAAAAAATGCAATACATCGTGATTAAATTGTTCTGGATCTTGCATGAAAGAAAAATGGCTGACTTGAGGTTGAATGAGTAATCCCGAATTTGGGATTGAGTCGGCCATAAACTCAGTATTTTCACGTTTGATGCCTTCGTCTCGATCACCATCAACAATCCAAGTGGGTGCTTTGATGGAATTCAACTGAGCCTTTGTAAAATTAGGCTGAGTTTCCCACATTTTTTTAATTTGATCGAGAAATTTATCGTAATCATTCGGTGTCTTAGAGAGTTTTTGATATTCTTGTTTTGCGCGAATGTTTGCATAGGTGTTAAAAACTTCAGTACCTGTAGGATCTTTTGTTCCGTCGGGAGTTGAATTTGCACCAAAGGCAAAAAGTTTGGTGATACGGTCAGGATGATGGATGGCAATATTAATTCCAATAATTCCGCCATCACTCCAGCCTACAATAGCAGCTTTTTTAATTTTAAGGAAATCCATCAAACTAATAACGTCTTCCATCATAGTGTCGTAGTTGTATGGGGTGTTATTATTTGTGCTGCGTCCATGACCCCGACTGTCCATTACGATCACTTGATAGTTTTTAGAAAGTGTTCGAACTTGATTTCCCCAATAATTAGAATTACCTAATCCACCATGTAAAAAGATGACAGGTTCACCATGACCATATACGCCGTACCAAATTTGTGCTCCTCGAATGGGTGCATAACCACTCACTTTTGTTGAAGGGAGAGTGGGTGTAGGAGGAAGTTCAAGCCATTGTGGTTTTGCTAACGCAGTTTGTATGTTCGTAAAAGAAAAGCAAAGACAAAGTAATGTTAGAGCGAAGGATCTAAGTAAAGACATGAGTGAAATCTCCGAATTAAATTAATCTAATCTGATATTAATGCAATAATATAATGTATTCAAGAATTAATGCTGATCTTCTAAGAGCATTCAATTGAGAATAAATGCTGATCTTCTAAGCGCATAGCCGTAAGTTGATTACCCCAAACGCAGCCAGTATCGAGAGCAAAGAGATTAGGTTGATTAGTTTTTCCCATTAATGCTGCCCAGTGGCCGAAAATGAGGCGGTCTTGTGGATCACGTTTATTGGGCATTTGAAACCAAGGAATTAAATCAGGTGTTTTAGTTTCAGCAGGACCTTTAACGTCAAGAACAAGTTTTCCAGAAGGGCTGCAAAAACGCATTCGTGTAAAAGCGTTGATGATGTAACGCAATCTATCCCAGCCTTGTAGTGAAGGTGACCAAGAGTCTGGTTCATTTCCGTACATGTGTTCTAATAAAATACCCGCTTGGTCGCTTTGTAAAATTTGACTCACTTCTTCTGCGTGTTTTTGTGATTCAGCGAGTGACCATTGTGGTGGAATCCCTGCATGAGTCATTGTGTATTTTAATTGTGAATCATGATGAAGTAGAGGGCGATAGCGAAGCCAATGAATTAATTCATCACGATCAGGTGCAATTAAAATTTCATCGAGATTGTGTTGCACGGGATAAGCTCGCTTGGCCAAGACGAGTGCGAGCAAATGCAAGTCATGATTTCCGAGTACACAAATTACCCTAGGTAAACGACTGACAAGGCGTAGTGTATTGAGTGAATCAGGCCCGCGATTTACAAGATCTCCGGTGAACCACAATGTATCATTACTAGAATCGTAATTTATTTTGGATAACAAAGCTTCGAGTGCAGTGTAGCAACCTTGTAAATCTCCAATCGCATAATGTGACATAAGTTACCTATTTCATAGATGGAGTCTTGTCAGAATCTAGGGTAATTAATCAATTGTCTGACCTGACTCCAGTATATTACTGATGGCTACAAATTCAGCAACCGATAATTGTTCTGGTCTAAGTTGAGGATCAATATTAATTGCTGACCATTGATCTTGTGAAACTAAAGTGGATAAGGATTTTCTGAGCGTTTTACGCCGCTGTCCAAACGCAGTGGTTACAATTTTTCTTAACATTGGAAGACTTTTGGCGATATGAGGACATTCTTTGTGGGGAATCAGTCGTACAACTGCTGAATCAACTTGTGGTGGTGGTGTGAATGCTCCAGGGGCCACGGGAAATAATTTTTTCACTTGGCAAAAATATTGAACCATCACGGATAAGCGCCCATAAGTTTTATTTCCCGGATGCGCAGCAAGGCGATCGACCACTTCTTTTTGTAGCATAAAATGCATATCTTTAATGCAATTTAATTGTTCGAGTAAATGAAAAATTAAAGGTGTGGAAATATTGTAAGGGAGATTTCCAACAATACGAAGAGGATGGTCTTTACCCAAAGAGGCTAAAGAAAAAGTTAATGCATCTTGTTCGTGAATCACTAAGTGCCCGTATTGTTCAGAAGAAGTTTTTAATTTTGGAATGATGTCGCGATCAATCTCAACAGCGTCCATAGATGAAACGAGTGGTAATAATGCGTGGGTAAGCGCTCCTAAGCCGGGGCCAATTTCCACCAGATGGTCGTCGTGTTGTGGAGCAATAGCGGCAACAATTTTATTGATGATGTGAGTATCATGCAAAAAATGCTGGCCAAATCGCTTTCGAGGATGGTGCTGCGTCACGGTAAATTAAAGTGAAATTTTCACGTAGGCAGAATCGCGCAATTGCTGCAACCAAACCTGAAGCTGTTCGTTGAATTTTCGGTGATAAATTAAATTTTTCACTGATTGTTCGGTCATTTTGGATGGATCGTTGTGTACATCCACAAGTTTTAAAATGTGGAAACCGTTGGGTGCTTGAATAGGGCCGGCTATTTGATCAATTTTCAGCGTGCTTAATTGTTTTGCAAAGAGTGTGGGTAAATCAGCCGCTTTTCGCCAACCTAAATCACCTCCGCCCAACGCATCAGGTCCTGTTGCATTATTTTTAGCGACTTGTTCAAAATTAGCACCGTTTTTAAGTTGGGCAACTAATTTCTTGGCTCTTTCTGATGTGGCTTGAATTTGTTGTGATGTTGGAGATTCTGAAAGAGGAACAAGGATGTGCAATAAATGATATTCACTAGAGCCGGGTTTTTTATTTTGTGCTTTTCGGAGATATTCAGCAACTTCGTTATCAGTAATGGTAATTTTAGAACCAAGCGCTGATTGTTGCAGTCGAGAAACAATCATTTGATCATTAATTCTTTTTCTAAATGTTGAATAATCAATGCCGTCATGTTCGATAGATTTTTTGAGTTGATCTACCGAAATATGATTTTCATTCGCCATATCTTGAATAGCTTTATTGATATCTTCGCTGCTTACTTCAATGTTGTTGCGTTTTGCAATTTGAAGTTGTACCGCTTCTAAAATTAATCGATCTAAGACTTCTTTGCGCAGAGCAGATTCGGCGGGAATGGGTTTATTGTTAATTTTTAGTTGCTCTACAGAAGCCTTAGAGGCCAATGCAAGTTCGGAGTTGGTGATGACGGCATCATTGACGACCGCAACGACTCTATCAAGTGGTTGAGTGCTTTGTGGCTTGGCGTACGCCCCGGCATTCGCCATGATGGCGATGCTCAAAATTGTTATTAACCAATGCGCTTTCATAATAGGACCTCTATATGGTGTTAACTGTTGATTCTCATCGATTGGGCTGTGTTTTGTCAATGTTAAAACCAGTCTTTAAAACCGGAGAGCCGATCTCGTAAAATACTGTTGGGGTTGCTGCTGCCGACTGTTGTAAGGCCTTTAAGATTTATTTGGATATAGTAACGATTATCGAACATTGTATTTTCCGTTAAGCTTTGATCGATCATCGTGTGACTTACAATAGCGCGCAGAGCAAAACAGCAGCTCTGATATTCAAACCCGGCAAGAATAAATTGTGGATGGCTGTGACTAAGATTGTAATTCCAATTTGCGAGTGCATGCCATCTTTCTGTGATTGGGAGTGCAAGTGCAATATCTAATCGACTTAAATCTTGACTGCGTGCACCTATTTTTCTATCTCCATCTCGAACATAATCATATCCGAGAGAAAATAATCGATTTCCTTCACCTTGATAATGTAAATGGGTATTCGTGGTTGTCATTCGTTGATCGCTCGGATCCCAAACAACATTTGCAACAGCATACCATGCACTATTGAAGTGATAATTAATCGCGCCAATGAGTGGTGAAGTGTGATTATTAATAAGTGGATCGTTTCTGCAGTCTGGTGTTAAGCATACTTTGCGATCGTGAAAATACCATTGAGTTGCCAATGTGGCACTTAATCGTTCATCGCCATCGCGCTGATCGAGAAAACGCGATGTCAGTGCAACCGTCACTTGATTTGCATCATTAATTCGATCTATACCTGAAAAACGATTCGGAATAAATAATTGTTGATAAGTAAATGTCGGTAAGTCGGTATCAAAAAGTGGAATATCATTTTGGTTAGTGTAAGGAATGTAAACATAATAAGCGCGAGGTTCTAGAGTTTGAGTAAATTGTTGATTCCCTATGGAGTGGGTACGTTCAAAAAATATTCCCGTATCAATCGTGGTAATGGGTAATAGTCGAGTAATATCTTGGTTAGAATCATGTTGAAATTCATGAGATTGATCATGTAACCAATACGCAGTGCCTTCTAGATCGAGGCGAGGAGTAAAATACGCATACGCTGTTTTTAAGGGTAATTCGAGGCCGGGAGCAACATCCAATCGTTGACCAGTGATAACTTGTTCGTGAGTCATAAAATCGCGACGATGATCAAAATAAATAAATTCTGAATTTAGCCAAGTGTGAGGGTAATTTTGTCCAAATAACCAATCACCGTGCAAATTTAATTGAGGTAAGCGAGCATACTGATCTTTTGCGCTAGAATCTAAAGGGTGAAGAGTTTGGTGTAATTGTAGTCGACTTAGAAAATCCCAGTGATTGTCGGAGTAAGTAAAGTTTGCTTGATTTAATAATTGGTCGCTGTTTTTATCGGTGGGGCTGTGTCCAAAATCTTGAAGGTAGTAGTCATCTGAAACGAAATTAATGATGACTGAAGATTCAATTTTTGAAGAATATTCGTAGGTATTTTGCAAAGCAAGTTTTAATCGACTATCAGAATCATTCGCGAGCGTATGTAAGAAATGCTTTGTAATTCGATCATCATCTGGTGAATTAAGTTCTTCATTTTTCATGCTGGCGAAAACATTATCGTTGGGTAAAAAACTAGCTTGCATAAACCCTTTGCTGTGTGGAAATAAATAACGAATATTTCCGTTTAGTTGAATTCCTCGATTGCTGTACCATGTTGGTGTAAATGTTGCATCGTAATTAGGTGCTAAATTACAGTAATAAGGCATTTCTAAAATAAAACCGTCTTTATCGTTGTGTCCCGGAGTGGGAAGTAAGAAACCACTTTTACGACGCTTATCGATTGGAAAACTTAAATAGGGCCAGTAAAGAACAGGAACATCCTTAATATTAAAGCTGACATGTTTAGCAATTCCTACGCCCTTGTCTTTCTGAAGATCTAATTGAGTTGCACGAAGCTTCCATAATGGCTTTGTGCAAAGTGGGCAAGTGCTATAGGTTGCTTGTTGAATTTGTAATTCATTTGGAAGATTTTTTGCTTGTTTTGCAGTTCCCCATGCTGTTAAAGGGCGTGGGAGTGCGTCACGATTTATTCGATAGGCTCCATCCCAGAGCGTAGTTTCTTGTTGATCGGGCTTCATTATAACGTGTTGACCAGCGAGCTCTTGTTTTTGTTCAAAATAACGAACATTTCCTTTTAATTCGATTCGGTCAATTGTTTGAGTTGTAGGATTTCGATTAAAAGTAACTTCCTCAGCACGCAATAATCGACCAGGCTGCTGAATTGTCACGTGTCCTGAAACGGTTGATTGACCTTTTAATGATAATGTTGTTGGATTATTTGATGTAATGCTCATAGGTGATTGATTAACGTTGGCAACGGGCTTTGTATTTTCAATTTCTTTTGGATCGACAAAGATTCCATAACAAATATTATTGGGTTCTGGGTGCCAATTGAGAATTTCAGCTAAAGGAAGTTTTTGTGCAGATGGATTAGCAATTACGCCTTCGCATAATGCGGCGCTTATTAAAAATAATAATATTAATTTTGATCTGTTATTCACTCGCATTATTTCCTTGAGCAAGTCTAGATTGGAAATTGTGCCCCTTGCCATGATTGTTTATGCAATATCCAGGCTGATGTAGTCTACCTTGTGGTTATAACAAGTCCAAGACTTGAGTAAAAAATATTGTGACTACTCAGCCACTAGAGACAAACGCTCTTCAGGCTGAGTAGTTACAAAATATCCACGATGTTGTCCAGGTGATAACTATCCCATTAATATAGGAATTCTCGATAATTATTGTCGTGATATGATAATTAAATATATTTTTCTAAGTTTTTAAACTTAATGATAACTCTTATTGGGCTAGATATTTGTCAGCATCTCCCGGTTAAGGATTTTAGGTGTTTTGGTCACTCAGCACCCTGTATTGAGGGCTGTTGATTTTAAAACCGGGAGATGCTCCTTTGAGCTATTTAGGGGAAAGAATCGCGATTCTCTCCCCTAAAACCCCTCATCGCGAAAGGAAAATCTTCTAACACCTTGAATCCAAATAGCTTTCCTTGGCCTGGAACTGCTGGATATTTCTCTAGCTTAATCATATAATCGTTTGTTCATTGTGATGAGGGAGGTAAAATGAGTAAGTTAATTGACGATCGATTTGCAGGGCTTCATCGTTGGCTTCAAACAGTCTTTCCTTGTGAGGAGGCTGATATTGTGCCTTTGGCAGGTGATGCGAGTTTTAGACGTTACTTTCGTGTGATGGGTAAATCTGGAACTAAGGTTGCAGTGGATGCGCCACCAACACATGAGAAATTAGAAGCATTTGTGAGCATTGCGAAGGCGTTTACTAATCATGGTGTGCACGTCCCAGAAATAATCGCATCTGATACTCAACAAGGCTACTTACTGATTTCTGATTTAGGTGATGAGCTTTACAGTAATCATCTAAGTTCTACGAATGTCGATAATCTTTATCTTTCCGCGATTGATACGCTCGTTAAAATTCAACAAACACCGCAACATGCCTATTCCTTTCCTTTGTACGATGAAAAATTATTGTTGCAAGAGTGTGAATATTTTTCAGAGTGGTATTTAGGAAAATATTTGAATGTTAGATTATCTGCTCGTGAAGAAGCTGCGCTTCGATCCACTTATGCTAAACTGATTGAAGCTGCTTTGGAGCAACCAACAACCGTAGTTCATCGAGATTATCATTCTCGTAATTTATTTATTCTGCCTGATAATGAAGTGGGCGTAATTGATTTTCAAGATGCCGTCGTTGGTCCAATCACTTATGATTTAGTTTCTTTATTGAAAGATTGTTACATTGCATGGCCTGCCTCCAATGTTGTGAATTGGGCTCAACGTTATTTTGAGAAATCACGTGACGCAGGTATCATTCAAGATGTTACCATGTCGCAATTTTTGCGGTGGTTTGATTTAATGGGTGTTCAACGACATTTAAAATGTATGGGAATTTTTGCTCGATTATCTTTGCGAGATAAAAAATCAACTTATCTTGGAGATATTCCGCGCTTAGCCGATTACATTTTAGGGGTATGTTCTCGCCACCCCCAGTTGAATGGGTTGGCAAAATTATTGCAAACAAAGGTTATGAAGCATGAAAGCCATGATACTCGCAGCAGGGCGCGGAGCTCGGCTGAGACCATTGACGGATAATTGTCCTAAACCATTACTTCCGGTTTCGGGTCGTCCGCTTATTGTGCATCAAATTGAAGCTTTGGCTGCAAGTGGTTTTACCAACCTTGTCATCAACATTGCTTATAAAGCTGACATGTTTCCCACGATTTTAGGTGATGGAAGTCAGTGGGGCGTTTCAATTCAATATTCAGTAGAACCTGAATCCGCTTATGAGACGGGCGGGGGAATTTATCACGCATTAGAACATCTAGGTGATTATTTTCTGGTCGTCAGCGCAGATATTTTTACATCGTATCCTTATCACACTTTACGCAAACCTCCAGAGCGAATCGCGCATTTAGTGATGGTTGATCCATTGCCGACAGGGGGTGATTTTGCACTCTCAGAAGGTGTATTGTCATTAGATGGTTCGCAATTATTTACCTATGGAAATATTGGTGTGTTTAGAAAAGAACTATTTGATGGCTGTAAACCGGGCGTTTTTCCACTAGGAAATCTTCTTCGTTCAGCGATTTGCCAGCAGAAAATTACAGGCGAGTATTTTCAAGGAAGATGGTGCAACGTCGGTACTGTTGAAACTTATGAAGAGGTCAACGGCTCTTATTTGCCACTGTGATTAAAAAGAAAGAATTTTTTGCAACCAAAAACTCAGAGACTCTATTTCTTCAAAACATACTGTATGTGCCATGTCATACGTATGAAATGTGACATCGTATCCGCTGTTCTTTAAATGAGTAGCTGTATGTTCGCCAAATTTAAAAGGTACTACTGGATCAACCGAGCCGTGTGCAAGATAAATGGGTGTGTGTTGATTTTGTGATTGAATTCGCTTTTCAAAATCAGGCATGTTCCAAAGAAATGTAGAAAGACCAATAAGTCCACCTAAACGTTCAGGAAAAAATAATCCGCTCACAAGTGCGATGTAACCGCCTTGAGAAAATCCCGCTAATATTATTTTTTCTGATGGGATGCCTTGGTCAATTTCTCGTTGGATGAGTTGGTGGATGGAGGTGATGGCTTCATTAATTCCAGCTTCATCAAAGGGGCCTGATTCTTTGAGATTATAGATGTCAAACCAGGCTCGCATCGGCATGCCGCCATTTAGAGTGATAGGGCGAATAGGAGCGTGAGGAAACACGAAGTGAATCTGATCGATATTCGGCATGCGTAATTCAGGTATTATTGAAACAAAATCATTGCCATCAGCACCGAGGCCGTGCAACCAGATAATGCTGTATTGTGCTGTATCTGCTGTGCCCAATTCAACCGTATTTAAAATTTCAGTGTTTGATACCATGTGTATTTCCTGATTAAGAAGATCAGTAAAAATAACATGGTTTATTGAGGTTTCATAGAAATGATCTGAGCCTGGATATTGTATGAATAATCGTAGCTCTATGATTCAGTATTGCGTGATTCTTGAGTGCTACATGGTTTCTAGTGATATGCTGCTAAGATCAAGTTCGACATCAATTTTAGGGCGTTGTGTGGTCGTCGCTGAATTTTTTGTGTTTTCGCAGGTTTTGCTAGCATCCTGGTCCACTTTTTCATAGAAGAAACGCCATTGTTCAAAATATCCTTGAGAATGTTTTTCATCTAAATGCTCACCGACAGCACCACCGACAATGCAGCCACCAACGGTAAGGCTGGATGCAGCGGCAGTGACGCCCGCTTTTGCCAAAATCGGAGCGCCAATCATAAATGCCAACCATCCGCCGCCCGCAAAAAAGACAGCCAGAGCAGCTGTTATAGCGGCACATAGAACAATGGTTGAAAGTATACCAACTACTACACCAACAGCGATTTTAATATTATTGGAATATAATTCTTGTCCGCAGGCCTGTTCGAAGTTTTCTTTAGCTTGAATTTTTTCAGCTAATGTTTTTTCCTGAGGTAAATAAGTTAACGCCAATTCTTTTAATTGTGTAGCCAGCACATTAATATGCTGCTCCATTCTAGTGTCAGCACCTTCTGTTTTGTCGGCTCCCGAATAATCGTTTAAAAGCTGATCTGCCATTTCCGTCATGGATTTGATTAATACCAATTGATTTTGTTCATAGAGTTGATACTGGCGGTTGAAGTCTTCTTTTGCGGTGTTTATTTCTACAGAGCCGAAAACCTCTCGACCTTCTGCCACAATGGCATCAAATTCTTCTTTGATTTTTTTGATATCATTAGCCGTTGTATCAAAAATAGCTTTAAGATCTTCAATTTTTCCTGACTGAATTTCTAATTGCGTTAATTCTTCAGTAGATCTTGTAATAACAGCTTTTAAGTTTTCGGTGCGCTCAGAAAGAAGCTGCTTATATTGATCTGATAATTCATTGCCATTTGTAACAAGATTTCCTAATTCATTGTCTAGATCGAGTCTCTTTCGCTCAATTGACTGTTTTCGAGTTTCTATTTCACGCATAGCCTTTTCGGCTGATTCCTCGTCACCGCTTTTTAATTTTTCTAATGTGTCATTGAGTTCGTGAAATCGCTCTGTATTTTTAGCTTGCTGGTCTTCAAGAGCGTCAAGATTTTGCTTTAGTTCTGTAATTAATTCTTGTTTTGGAGTCATATCTGCAAATGTAGCGGAAACTTGAAATGCTAAAGAAGATGCTAATGTTGCGCTAGTGTTTAGCAATCCAGAAAAAGAAAAAAAGGATGAGTTGGCGGAATCATTATTTACTGAGTCTTCACCTGTGCTGTGACTGATTGGAGGCGATTCATCGGTTTTGCTCCATTGGTAGTCGTTGTTTTTTTGTTTCCAGTATTGAAGAGTATCGGTTCGCCATTGTAGTAATCGACCGAGTTCATCTAATAGTTCCTCATCAATTTTTATGTCCCAGTTTTCGGCTGTTTCGAGAATACCCAGTTTTTCTCGCAATTTTTCATGCAAAGAAATAGCTGCGCCTTCGACTTTTTTGTAATCGCTGATATTTTCTTCTAGTTCTTTTTTCCTATATTCAATACCCGTTTCGTTTAATTCTTGAAGAGTGGATTCTAGTCTGGTTTTATTTTCTCTGAGTTTAGCTAATTGTATATCTGCTTCTCTTTTGTCAGCAACCAATTTTTTGGCTTTTCCAAGAAGCGTGACTTCCTGAAGTTTTGTTTCGATTTGATGTTTTATATCGTGAAGATCAGAATGTGTTTTTCTAATGCCGGCTTTATAAGTTTCGAGAAGATCTGGTGTTCTAAGGGCCACATAAATGGCCTTTAGTAGTTCTTTAGATAAATAATGAACATTTTTCTCTTTCCCCAATAGGGTCATTATATTTTCAGATAAATCTGATTGTTGGAGGCTTAGACTTTGAATGTCTTCTTCGATTTCAACAGCAGTGGGTGCTTTTTTGCCTTCGAATTCTCTAAACTGATTTAGCAGTGAGGTGTAGAATGCTGCCTTTTCTTCGTTGGAAGTATCAGTATTTCTAGCTTCAAATTCACGGATTTGTTTTTGAATGACAGATGTAAAATTAAAATAAGGGTGATATTTATCGATACCATCTTGAGCTGGTTTTTTCAATTCGTTTATTTTAGTCAGTAATGATTCCAATTCAGCTTGGGTAGGTACTTTCTCGCGACTTTCCTCAAAACGAGGAATACGTTCTTGTAATTCTCGATGAGTCTCTTTGTAAGTTGCTACAATTTTGTCAAACATGGCTTGTGGGATAGCGTTAGCAACCACGCCAATCATTTCATATAATGCATTAAGTGGTTCATCAAGGCTTATAATTTTATCAAATAATATGAGGCATTTTTTTGAAAAAGCTAAGGTTCTTTCGTCAATGATTCGTGGCACGCCATAATATCGTACATCTGGGTTTGTGGTGCGTGAGTCATCGAGATAGCCTGCGTGGTAACGTAGAAATGGCTGTAAGCCTAAGAGTGTGCTTGCTTTAGTGTGGAACCATTCATTACCGTTTAGTACTTTGTTAGGATGTAAGATGTGGTTCCACATGGCTTTCAAAGCTTTGATAGGATATTGATTTTCCTTTTTAGTGTTAACATTAATCCAACCTAGCTTTTCGTCTTCAAGAGCGGCTTTTAATAATGGATCTTCGTTTAAGGCAGATTCAAGGTTGTCACATTGAAGGGCATAGAAGTTTTGATGAGATTCATTACGGTCAGCTAGATTAACGGGCTGATCTTCCCCGAGTTCAAATAGCGTAAGTGCCCCATAGTTGAAATTATCCCCAGGCGCGAAATTGTCAGGTTCGAAAGGTTTTCCATCTGGACCCAAGATACCAAATTCGTTGAATTGCTTCATTAGCTCTATTAGATATTCTTCAACTAGTCGTTTCATCATGCCTATATACCTGCTGTTTTGATCTATTCCGAAGATTTTAAAGGATTAAGCTTAACAAAATATTAAGAAGTAGGCAATTCTTCTGTCGAATCATTAGAAGCGATTGTATGCTGCCTGATGCCGGCCTATTCCAATGCGAGGGGCTCTAGGGATCTTCTTTTAGCCTGGCCTAAGCCTTGGATAGTCACTCTTTTGCTAACGAGCCTAGTTAGGCATGGCCATTCTGGAGCTGTTTGCTTCAGATACTACGGCGATTTCACGCTCTTCGTGAGCCCTGCTGGCTCGTGCTTTATTGGATTGATTCAGTTCCTCTTTCAGCCCAGCTAAGATCGTTTGGATTGAGTTTTGGCCTTTGGCTCGATCTTCGGCAAAAAGGGTGCTGCCTTCGTTGATCACAGCATCGATTTTCTCGTGAATTTTGACTAGGTGCTCAGGATTTTTGTCTTGCGCGTGTTGTTCCATCAATTCTCCAATGGAAGCGAGGTAGTCGATGCGTTGTAATTTTGATTCATTACTGTCATTTGCGGATTGTTTGATGGATTGTTCAATAACGCCTTCAATTCCGAAATATTTATTATGCAGTGCTTGTTTTTCCAGCCCGTCTTTTAAAGACTCCAGAGTGTGCTTCATTTGATTGACGTGTGATGCGCCTTTTGGGGCAAGTTCAGTCCAGTTATCAAGTAAATTATTCACTAATTTAAGGGTGTTATTAGTACGTTTTAGATCTTGATCATGGCCGTACTCTTTCATGGAGGCATTAATGGCCTCGATTTCGCTTAATGCTTTGCTATGTTTCCAGTGGTCATTTTTTGTTAAAATGTCGAGGAAAACACCTATTTTGCCGTGTTCAGGATGGAAATACTGAGTGTGCAGATTATTTTTAGCCAAGATGCCATTAATATCACCACTTAATTTGTTAAGGACCGCTCTCATTGATTTTCTATATTCAGAGCGAGATTTAAATTGTTCTTTGATTTTTAAAGCATCGATTTTTTTAAGCGCTAATCGTAAATGTTCGGGATTGCGATCTTGTTCATAGCTTTTAACAAGTACTCCGATTTCAGCAAAGAAATTTCGTCTTTTTTCTTTTTCAGTTGGAGTGCGTCTGAAAATTTTTGTCATAGCTTGTAAATTGTCAAAGAAAGCATATTCCTTCTCTCTATTTTGTAAATAAGTGACTGTTTCACCATTCTTTCCAAAATATTTTTTAATGAGAGACAAAGAGTCTTCAACAGCTTTAAGCTCTGATCGAGTTGTTGCTTCTTTTGTTTCAAGTTCTGTTTTTTTACGGTTAGGTTCTATTGAAACATTGGTTAATCGCACATTAATTTCGTCTTGTAATAATTGTTGGCGTGATTTTGGTTGTTCTGACAGTGCGAAACTGTTGAGCGCTGACCAGAATAATTTCTTGCCGGATTCAGTGTAACCTGCAGGTTTTGTGATATAAGCCCATTGTTCGATTTCTCTAGGGCTCCATGCAAGGATTTGGCTTAATTCTTTGAAAAAAGCCTCATCGATGGGTTGATTAGCTTCTTGCGATGATAATTGATTTTCTGCTCTTATCAAGCGACTTTTCAATTGTGCTAATTGCGTGATTTCATCATCCCAGTTGATTCGTTTTGCGATTTCGTCGAAACGTTTTGAGCCGATTCGAAGTCTTTTTTGATTATGGATTAAATCGTTTAATTGGGTAACCGCGAATTTAATGGCCTCAACTTTATTAACCAGTTGCGCCGCACTCTCAATAAGATCGCCCTGAAGTTTTTTGAGCTGAGTTTCTTGTTTTACGACGATTTGTGCATGCGTATTTTTGTAGCGATTTAATTTTGATATCGAGCCTTGAAGTTGCTGAAGGGCATCGCTTTCGGCGCTGTGGAAACTGAGGGATATCTCAATACCTTGATACAATCCTGATTGATAGCCAGGTGTGTGAGGTAAGGCGACGGTATTGTTATTTGATAAGGTTCTGTATTGATTTGTTAGTGTGTCAATGTCGTGTTGAATCGCTTCTTGAGTGATAGAATTTTTCTTCATCGCTTCTAATTGAGCAATGGTTTCTTTGATGAATTGTTCTTTTTGTTTACTATTCATTTCAGAAAGATTGATGCTATTGATTTTATCTTCAACTTGTCTTGCTGTTTCAAAAAATGGATTGTATTTATTTTCTATTTCACGCAGTGATTGTGTGATTTCATTCGTTTTTTCTGTGACTGCAGTGGATGCGGCAATAAAATTGTCTTCGTTCAGAAGATTTTCATTTTTTCTTGCGTGATATAGGGCTAATCTTTCATTCAAAACATGCAGTGATGTTTGAAAGCCAGCAATAGTTTTAGGTGTGCTCGCATCCATTAAACCGGCTGCACCAGGTACCCAGCAATTTGCTTTTGTGTCTTTGAAAGGATCAGAATCTTTGGACATCACATCAAGAAAATTTTGATAGCTTTTGCCGAACGTTTCTGTGATTGGATCAACAATCAGAGGAGTTCGTGTTAAAGAATTAGCGGGTACTCCATTTCCTGCGGGGCCACGAGTTTCAACTTTTTGGTTATCCATGTAGCGATGGTTAGTGTCGATAAATTCTTTATGAGCATTAATTCCTGTTGCAGCAGCGCCAGGATTTTTCGCCATCCAAAGTGCTCGTAAAGTTGAGTTATACAGTGCACGACCTACATTTTTAGGATAATCGTGAGTTGAGGCATCGACCCAATTTATTCCAGATTGTTCGATAGTTGTTTTTAATGCAGGATTAGTGTTGATGCCATCACAATGTTCAGGATCATAAAAAGCGACTTTTGAATCATTGTGGTTATTTAAGGCGAATTCTGTGATGTCAAATTCTTGACCTTGAGTGTAAGGAATTTTTAGACTTTCGAAATCAGCCTCTAAACGTCTTAATAAATTTTCTAGTGCTTCTATCATGTTTATCTCTCCCCATTTGTTTGCAAGTATACGCTGGTAATGTTAAGGAAATATGAGGTGTTCTGTGTACTTTACCCCGCTTTCTCTTTAAGATTGTTGCGGGTCTGGTTTAATTGAATACATGTGGGGCATTCATGCGTTTACTGGTATTAATAAGTTTAATTTTTCTGGCGGCTTGTGGTCAGACGGGGCCGTTGTATTTGCCAGACGAAGCGGCGCCTACACACGAGCGTGCCCATGGATCACTTTAATTATCGTCAACATCATTTGTATGCTGAGGAAATTCCGGTTGTTGATCTCGTGTCGAAGTATGGTTCACCATTGTATGTGTATTCTCGAGCCACTTTAGAGCGTCATTATAAGGTCTTTGATGAGGCGCTTGGAGCTCATCCTCATAAAATATGCTATGCAGTAAAGGCTAATTCGAATTTAGCGGTTCTCAATGTGCTTGCTCGATTGGGATCGGGGTTTGATATCGTGTCAGGTGGTGAGCTGGCGCGGGTTTTGGCTGCAGGTGGAGACCCGCAGCGCGTGGTCTTTTCGGGGGTGGGAAAGCTTGCCTGGGAGATTGAGCAGGCTCTGGCCGCAGGAATTGGCTGTTTTAATGTAGAATCTAGGCCTGAATTAGAACGATTGAATGCGATTGCGGGCAGTATGGGTAAAATCGCGCGGATATCGATACGTGTGAATCCTGATGTGGATGTAAAAACACATCCGTATATTGCGACGGGGTTGAAGGAAAATAAATTCGGGGTGGATCTTGCTGAGGCTCTGGAGTTGTATGAGTTGGCTCGATCGTTGCTCGGTATTCGTGTGGTGGGCGTGGATTGTCATATTGGGTCGCAATTGATGGAATTGGATCCATTATTAGATGCCTTCGATAGGGTTTACGCGCTCGTCAAAACCCTCAAAGAACGTGGTTTTGAGATAGAGCATTTGGATTTGGGGGGTGGTTTGGGCGTGCCTTATCATAATGAAACGCCGCCGTCCCCCGGTGATTATGCGAAGGCATTGGCGGCACGTTTTACCGATCTCTCGCTAGAGCTGATTGTTGAGCCCGGTCGGGCAATAGCAGCCAATGCTGGGATCTTGTTGACCAAAGTCGAGTACTTAAAGTATGGGGCTCATAAGAATTTTGCGGTCGTTGATGCGGGTATGAACGATTTATTGAGGCCGGCTCTTTATGATGCTTATCAGGATATTATTCCCGCGCAGATTCGAACTGATGTTGATGTGGCACGATTTGATGTGGTTGGGCCAGTCTGTGAGACTGGCGATTTCCTAGGTAAAAGTCGCGATCTTGCTGTTAAAGTTGGCGATCTTGTCGCGATCAGGACAGCAGGAGCGTATGGGTTTGTGATGAGCTCGAATTATAATTCGCGTCCCCGTGCTGCTGAGGTTATGGTGGATGGGGATCAGTCTTATTTGGTGCGTGAACGAGAGTCGGTGACGGCTTTATTTGAAAACGAGCATATTTTGCCGTAATTGCAGCAAACAGGGGTAAACCTCTCACATAACGGGGTCTGACCCCATCATGTGAGAGGCATAGTAAAAAAGAGGTGAACCTTGACGTTTAATTTCACTAAAATGCAGGCCTTAGGCAATGACTTTGTGGTCATTGACGGGATTCATCAGGGTATCAATTTTAGTGCTGATGATATCCGTTCGTTGGCCGATCGGCATCGAGGTATTGGCTTTGATCAGTTGCTGTTACTTGAGCAAGCATCAACTCAGGATGCCGATTTTCGTTATCGCATTTTTAATGCAGATGGCGGAGAGGTCGCTCAATGCGGAAATGGGGCGCGGTGTTTGGCGCTATTTATTCGAGAAACGGGCTTGAGTACAAAACCCGAAGTTGTAGTGGAAACCTTGGAAGGCAAGATGCGATTGCGCTGTCTTTCCGATAATCGCGTCAGTGTGAGTTTGGGTGTGCCACGTTTTGAGGCTCGAGATATTCCTCATCAGCTTCCGGGGTCCGGTCCTGATTATCGTTTAGACGTGGACGGAAAAGAGCTGGAGTTATTGACTGTCAATGTGGGAAATCCACATGCAGTGATTAAGCTTGATACTTCTGATGAAGTTGATGTTGACCGTATAGGGCGCGTACTCAATTCACATTCGGCTTTCCCCGAAGGAGTTAATGTGGGTTTTTTGAGTATTAATCCCGCGGAACGTAATACTCTCCACTTAAGAGTTTTTGAGCGCGGAGTAGGCGAAACCTTAGCCTGCGGTAGTGGAGCTTGCGCGGCTGCTGTAATTGCCCTTTCTCAAGGTTGGTGTCAAGGCGCAGTGACCGTTAAACAACCTGGCGGTGATTTGGAAGTGCAGTGGGAAGGCGATGGTCATGAGGTTTGGTTGACGGGTCCTGCAGAATGGGTATTTACAGGACGATGGGGCGCGCCGAAATAGTCTGTTATTGAGTTTTTTAAAAAAAATACTTCCGAAATGGGATGATTTCAATATGCATAGAAAATTTATTGGAGTTGCCGCTGGCAATTTGCGAAATATAAATAGCGTGATGACTCGATTAAGACATGCTCATGAGCGATCACTTCATGAATTCAAGTTCAACGATCAGCGCTACAGATCCGATTCCACAAGTCACGAACAAACAAGGCTTTCTATCGCGGGATTAGTCGCAGTAACCGCAGTGGCTTTACTGAATAGTGCTGACTCAGAAGAACCTTTGAACCCTAAAAAATATAGTCGCAATGCGTATTTAACTAACATGGAAACTTTGATAAGCACGCATTATCCGAGGCTAGCAAATCTACCCGAAGAATTATTAACGATGATCATTGAACAACTGGATTGGGTGCAACAAAATACAGCGTTTACGCCTCAAGCTTCTGTCATTTATGATGCTTCGGATAATAAAGTTAATATTAGCAATCACCTTAATCGTGAAATACTACGCGCGTTAACTCGAATTGAAATGTTACTATTAATTACGCAAACTGATATTAATGATCCAGAACAGATAGCGCTGAGTTATAAAACTTTTACTCAGGATCAACGCGAAGCTGAAAAATTGTCATGCCAAGATTTTTGCCGTGTTTTAAATGAATTCAAAATCAACAATGCTGAGCTTGATGCGCAAATTCGAGCTGTTTTAATTGGTGCCGTAACATTATCGCCAACAGCCAATGCTTATCTTGCTCAAACGCAATATGCGAAGCAATATCCTTATGACAGCGTGCAATTTAGTGGTTTTACTGTGACCTTGGTGCCAGAAATGTATCCTGCGTATTCAAGTGCAAGTTCCGATGTTCAGCACTTAATTCATTTTGCATTTCCTAACGATAAGCAACATTGGCGACACATGTTTTATTTGGAAAATAATTCTGCATTTCAGGATTTTGAGCGAGCTAATTTATCATCAGAAGCTTTATCATTTTGGAAACGCTATTGGTTGATTAACGCTTTCGGATTCAATGGACACATCAAATTGGATAGTGCAGTATTTTTTGATGATAGCGTTGCGCTGCGAGCGAATTTATTACATGAAGCGATGGATGTTCATCTTCAAAACCCCGCTATATACACTGCAATTACTTATGCCAATCTTTGTGCAAAACATCTTAAAATAAATGCAAACGAAGATGAGGCATTATTATTAACGCGGATGATGACAATGACAAATCTTATGACACCCGACGCTGCTTCAAACATGTACCAAGCCTTACAAGAATACCCAGAGCGAGACGCCCTTCTTCAGCTACACAAACAAACATTTAAAAGCACTATTTTAGTCACGTATTTACCTGCCCTCTTATTCAACGTCTGGTCCTTTAGGAATCAAATGGGTGATGTGGTTGCTGCATTTCATTGGGCAAACAAAATCATCCCGGTTTTTACACACAACAATCCATTGAGCTTTAGAACGATGGATCGAGCTGCCGTAGAAATCTTAATTGCCTCTCATTTTTCTGATGCCGCTTTAGCTATTAATGAAAAAGGTGAAGTTAGCGCGCAGGTGCCCCCAAACTTACAAAAGACAAAAGGGTCAAGTCTTGACTAATGACAAGTTCAGATGGCAAGCATTTTTTACGAATCATGATTCGTATTAATGGGGGGCAACTGGGTATCTTCAGTTTAGCTGTGAATGGGTGAAGAAGAGGCCAGCATTGGTTTTCGGCGTGGATGAGTGCACTGAGAGTTCTGGTCTTATAACGCTTATCCTTGCGTATTAATCATTGATTTGATATACATCATGGTTTCGTCGGTTTTCGTCATCTGTTTTGCAGTTTGGCGAAACTGCCTGTATAGTCTGAAGGTTCGTATGGATGAAGAAATTCAGCTATTTAATTACATATTGATTCCACTAGGAGGGAGAAATGGCAACTAAGACAACTACCAAAACTTCGAAAACAACAAAAACATCTGCTAAGACGGCTTCTAAATCTAAGGTCACTGTTAAAGCCAAGGCACCATCAGCAGCGCCAAAGGCTAAGTCAGCTAAAGCAGCGCCGAGTAAAGTTGCTGTAAGCAAACCTAAAGCTTCGGTAGCGAAAATGAGTGCTTCAGCTCAGGCTGAAAAGAAGCGCAGTCGAGAGTTGGCTATCAGTGGCCCATATCAGTTTGAGCCGTATAAATTGAAAAAAAATGAAGCCTATATGAGCAAAGAGCAATTGGCTCATTTTACAGGCTTGCTGGCAAGTTGGAGTAAGGAACTACGTGAAGGAGCTGATTTAACGGTTCGGCATATGAAAGACGACGCGGCTATTTTTCCAGATCCTCTCGATCGTGCAGCACAAGAAGAAGAGTTTACGTTGGAGCTCCGTACACGTGATCGCGAACGAAAACTCATTAAAAAAATTGATGAGTCATTGGAATTAATTGAGACTGGTGAATACGGTTTTTGTGAAACCTGTGGTGCTGAAATTGGAATTAGACGTCTTGAAGCACGACCTACTGCTACGCTTTGCATTGATTGTAAAACAATCGATGAAATTCGTGAAAAACAAGAAATTGGCTAATTTTTCGGTGTATGAATGTTAGCACTTGAGGTTCGCGACCTTAGAAAAGTTTATTCAAATAAAGTTGAAGCTTTAAAAGGTGTGAGTCTTCAAGTGCAAGAAGGCGATTTCTTTGCATTGCTTGGACCTAACGGTGCGGGTAAAACAACATTAATCGGCATCGTCACATCTTTAGTCAATAAAACCTCTGGTAATGTGCAAATTTTCGGTCATGATTTAGATTCCCAAAAAAGTTTCGCTAAATCTCTGATTGGTTTGGTCCCCCAAGAATTCAATTTAGCGATTTTTGAAAAAGTCGAAAATATTTTACTACAACAGGCCGGCTATTATGGAATTCCTCGTTCATTGGCTAAACAGCGCGCTGAAAAATATTTAAAAAACTTGGAGTTATGGGAAAAACGAGAAAGTCAGGTTCGAGAATTATCGAGCGGAATGAAACGTCGATTAATGTTTGCTCGAGCAATGATGCATGAACCCAAGCTTTTAATTTTGGATGAACCAACCGCAGGTGTGGATTTAGAAATTCGTCGCTCGATGTGGGATTTTATAAAAGGCATTAATCAACAAGGCATTACCATAATTTTAACCACTCATTATCTTGAAGAAGCTGAAAATCTATGTCGAAATGTTGCGATTATTGATCACGGAGAAATAATCACAGATACGAGCGTTTCGGGTTTGTTAAGCACATTACAAATGGAAAGCTTCATTTTATTCTTAGCGGAACCTTGCAAAACGTTACCAACGGTCGATGGTTTGATCATGCGAAAAATCGATGATAAAACATTGGAAGTCGATGTGAGAAAGACACACAGTATGAACGAGGTGTTCGAAATTTTATCCGCTAATAATATTATCGTAAATAGTATGCGAAATAAGGTGAACCGTTTGGAAGAAATGTTTATGTTACTTACAAAGAATGGTAAATCATGAACACACGAAATTGGATAGCCTATTGGACGATTACTGAACGCGAAATTCGACGGTTTCTCAGAATTTGGGGCCAATCTTTGGTTCCTTCTGCTATCACAACCAGTTTATATTTTATTGTATTTGGTGGTTTGATCGGGGGCCGTATTGGGTTTCTGCATGGATTTAGTTATGCACAATATATTACACCGGGTCTTGTAATGTTGGCTGTCATTACAAATTCTTACACCAATGTGTCTACATCATTTTATCTTTCGAAATTTATTCGCAATATTGAAGAAGTGTTGGTGTCACCCGCAACGAGCTCGGTGATTCTTTTGGGTTATATTACGGGCGGTGTAATACGAGGTCTGATGATTGGTGCCGTGGTAATTTTAATTTCTTTATTTTTTACACATATAATAATTGCTCATTTTTTTGTAATGTTGTTGGTGCTTGTTCTTTCATCGGCGCTTTTTTCTATTTTTGGTTTTATTAATGCATTATATGCGGATAATTTTGATCAGATTTCAATCATCCCTACTTTTGTATTAACACCATTAACCTATTTAGGGGGCATTTTTTATTCCATTGAAATGCTGCCCCCACATTGGCAAATAATATCGCACTTTAATCCGGTACTTTATATGGTCAATACATTTCGATACGGAATGTTAGGCCAATCAGATGTGAATGTAGTGGGGTCCTTGATAGTATTATCTGTCATTACTGTATTATCTTATTCTCTCGCGTGGATTCTATTGGAAAAAGGTATAGGGATTCGCACATGAGCTTCGATGAAATTTTTATCCGCAATCTAGTGATAAAAACGATTATTGGTGTCTTGCCTCACGAGCGTATTACTTTGCAGCCAATCGAAATCGATATTTTGTTGGCTACAAATCTTCGTGTAGCAGCTGAATCAGGCAATTTATCGGATACATTGGATTATGCATCTATCGCGACGGGTTTAAGTGAATATGTGAGAACGACTCAATTTGAATTAATTGAGAGTTTGGCTGATGCGGTAGTGAAATGGTTGTGGTCATATTCTCCTGCGATAAATAAAATAAATTTAGAGTTAAGAAAACCAGAAGCGCTCCCTATAGCGGAAACGGTAGGGCTGAAAATCACACGGACGCGACCATCAATATTAGCGACTGAGAATTAATGATGACTGGTGCGTGGTACAGTGATCTTCTAGATTCTGAAGCCAGGTCTCATTCAGAAAAAATGGCTGAAAAAATTCGTCAAGAAATTCAAGAAAAAGGTTTGATGAGTTTTTCGCGATTTATGGAGTTAGCATTGTATGCTCCAGGGCTTGGATATTATTGTGTGGGCACTGAAAAAATTGGTCGTCGCGGTGATTTTGTTACAGCACCTGAAATATCGCCACTATTTTCGGAATGTTTGGCCGGATATTGTCAAAAAGTTTTGACGCAATTTAATGGTAAAGCCATTTTGGAGTTGGGGGCTGGTACAGGGCGTCTTGCTGCTGGAATGTTAAATACTTTGGATCAAATGAATTGTTTGCCAGATCGTTACTTCATTTTAGATGTCAGTCCAGAATTGCAAGAACGCCAGAAAAAATTGATCGCTGAAATAGCTCCAGACCATCTTTCACGAGTAGAGTGGTTAGGCGCTCTTCCAGAAAATTCGTTTGATGGTGTGATTATTGCAAACGAAGTGCTTGATGCAATGCCGGTGAATATTTTTCAAAAAAGTGGCGGGAGTTTTTTAGAAAGAGGAGTAGGCCTTAATGATAATAATGAATTCACATGGAAAACTCGTCCAGCCTCTGAAGAGCTGAACGCAGAAATTCAAAAATTAGGTATTGAATTCCCTTCGAATTATTATTCAGAAATTAATCTCAATGTAGATCCGTGGATCCGTAGTTTGGATAATGTACTCCATCAAGGCGAGATCATTATTATCGATTATGGTTTTTTACGCGAAGAATATTATCACCCACAAAGAAATACGGGGACATTAATGTGTCATTTTCAACAGAGAGCTTATTCAGATCCTTTGATACTGACAGGGATTCAAGATATTACTGCTCATGTTGATTTTACAGCAGTGGGTAAAGCCGCTGAAGGGCTTTCGTTAAAAGTTAAATCCTATTCAACGCAAGCTGGATTTTTACTAAAGAACAGCCTGCTTGATTTCATGCAAAAAGCAGCGACAACGCCTGAGCAGCAATTTATTTTGGCAAATCAGGTGAAAATGTTAACGCTCCCCAGTGAAATGGGGGAATTGTTTAAGGTGATGATTTTAAATAAATAGGCGTAAAAAAAGCTGAGCAAATTTCTTTGCCCAGCCCTTTTTTAAGAATAATTAACTGTTAATCGCGAACGAGTTGAAGTTGACTTTTTGCTTCAGCTGATCGAAGACCATGAACGATTTCAGTGTACATGCGTTTGATGGTGAAGTGTGTATTGGGATACACATTGCCGTCAAAGAACACAACGTGATTGCTATCGCTTAGTGTTAAATGTACTGAAGAGAACTGAAAGTTGGTGGTGATGTTATTGATGACATCGTTAGCAGTGATATAGTCATCATCATGAATATTCATGCCAAAGAAGTCTACGCTTGAGTAAACAGTACCACCTGATTTATTTGCGATACTGATATTCGAAACAAATATAATGTTGTCGTCCACTTCACCATAGTGCCATGTTTTGCTACGTTTAGTTACGTTGCTTGTTGCAGAGCCAGTGAGTGATTTGCTGTGTGTGCTTTTTTCAATAACAGCTTTAGGTACGCTTGCAGCCATGGTTAATCCGCTTGCAAGAAGCAGAGTTGCGCAGGTTGCCGCTACTGTAGTTTTTAGAAATTTCATACTATTTTCTCCGATGAGGTTTAATTTCCCAGTTCGTGTTGATCTCAACACAAGTGGCCGTTACAGCATAAAATTTTATGCTTTGTATTCTTTATCTATTCAAATTTAGAATTTTGGGCAGTATGATGAAGTTGATCTTCGCTGTCAATGAATAGACAACTGAAATTGTCAGCTAAATGACTGTTGTTAAAACATTCAAGATGGGTCGTAATCTTCATTTTTTGCAGTGCAAGACTAAGTTTTTGGAGTTCTTCTTCATGGCCATGTTGTCTTAAGTGGGCAATGTTAGCTTTTAATTTTTCAATAGTTTTTTCATTTTGAGGCATGTTTAAAAGTTGAATGCTTTCTACAAGAGTACGAGAAGCGTGCTGACATCGGTTAATCACTTTATTATCTTTCAGGGCGTAATTTTGAATGGTATTTTTAATGTGATCCCGAAATTCGTCTAACCCAGAATATTCACTTGAAACTATGTCTTTATTGGAGTGCCAGCTATCAATTTCGTAGAGAATTCTGTCTATTGTATGATATAGATCAACGTCAGAAGCATGTTTTAATTGAGTACGTTTTATTTGTAGTGCATTGATTTTTGCTGAGAAAGACCGTGCAGGCAAATGACGTTTTAATATTTGCTTGTATTGTGTGATGAGCTTTCTAACTTTGTCTGTAAATGGTGACATGATGGGATGCTCTTAAACTCTGTAACTATTGTTATCATTGTAATAAGTTATTCTTAAAATAGTATTAAGGGGGCAGATCTTGAAGAAGGGGTCAAGTCTTGAAATATGAAATTAGGCAGGTTAGGGAAGGCCTAACCTGCCTAATTTCATATTTCAAGACTTGACCCCTGCTCTTCTTTACTTACGTGTTAATTCTAATTCATATTGAGCTAAGCAGTTCGTTTCTTTGATCATAAATAGACTTGAAATCAGGCCCATGATTCCACAGAAGGGGACCATAAGTAGTGCAATACGATAATTTTCGAGGGAGTAATCATGGACGCCATTGATTAAGTGCCCGTTCCATACGTAATCGAGAATATAACCTACGAATGGCATGAGTATCACGCCACCAGCGATCACGGCCATGTTGTTAAAGCCTACGGCTGTTCCTGCTACAGCAGGTGGGTGGATATCTTGGATGACCCCAAAAGTCACTGTTTGGGCCCCAGCTGCGCACCCGAATAAGAAAAGCATGATTATCATCAACGGCCAAGATAAAGGTAGGTAAATAACTGCGATGGACGTGACTAAATTCAAAACTGCGCATACTGTAAGGGGTATATTTCGACTGTTGATTCGGTTTGACCACCATCCGCTTAACGGGCTCGCTATGGCCGTTCCTAACCACGCAGCGATCATGGCTTGGGTCGCAACTGCCCCAGATGTATTATAGAGTTTCATGATGAAGGGAACGCCCCAAAGTCCTGGGAAAATTGAGATAGGGGTCCAGGTGCTGAAAGCGCATACGGCAACGGCCCAGGTTTGTTTGCAACCTAGGACTCGACGTAAACGTTGCCATTCGTTGTTGTAACGAGTGGTATTGAGCGTGTGTTTGGCTACGTTGATGGGATCGGGAGGAACATCACGAATGATGAGTCCCAAGAGCACGGCTAATATAAGGCCGCCCACAGCTGACCAGATGGCGGTAGGTCGCCAGCCAATGCGCTCAACAATCATGGCGATCGGAGCTTCGCCCGCTATTGCACCCATGCTGCCCATGAATTGGACGAGGCCTGCTATCATTGCGAAGTATTTTGCGGGATACCAGCGAGATGCCAGTAATAAGGCGCCAATAAATGAAAATGCTGAAGTGAAGCCGATCACCCAGCGAGCAAAGCAGGCGATGTAAAAATTATCGGTCATACCAAAAATGAGGGCGCTAGCACCGCAGAAAAAGACAGAGACAGTGAGCAGGACTCTGGGACCAAATCGGTCGTACGCTAGACCGGCTGGAATCTGCATGGGGGCGTAGCCGAAGAAGAAAAGTGAGCTAATGAGACCTAATCCACCTGCGTCAGTGCTGAAGCTACGCATTAAGTCGTGGGTCATTGCGCTGGGCATAACCCGCAGGTAAAACTCATAAACATAGAAGAGACTTGCGAGCCCCACTATGATGAATGGTTTGAGAATCCCATACTGACCTTTTTGTTGCTTGGCGCTCATCCTGTTCTCCCCTATTCACACAAAAAACGATGCAGTATACAATAATCTTTTTGAAGTGTAGAGTCTTATTTATTGATCGTGATTGAGGGTGGTGACTGCTAATGTTGGATCGTTTATGCAATATTCAGGTTAAGGATTGATTATGATTGTGTTTGTTGCGAAGTGTTTGCGACCATTATTCAAAGTCTTGAATTTATTAGTGCCTATTGTGGATCTCATGGTACGTTTTTGGGTGGCTAAAATATTTTTTGTTGCGGGATTATCGAAAATAGAAAGCTGGGATACTACCTTAATGTTATTTCAGTACGAATATCATGTTCCGTTGCTGCCCCCTATTGTTGCTGCTGTTGTTGGTACGGCTTCAGAATTAATTTTACCTGTGTTGCTTGTTTTAGGATTAGGTGGTCGTGTATCTATCGCGGCATTTTTTATTTATAATATGATGGCAGTGATTTCTTATCATTATTTGTGGACTCCCGAAGGGGCGCTGGGATTAGATCAGCATATTAATTGGGGGCTTTTGTTAGGATTAATGATGACGCGTGGTTACAGTAAATACTCACTCGATTATTGGATAAGTAAGAAACATGGTTACCTATTTGAAGAAATCCCGACATAAAGTGCAGCCACTCAGAAGTTTGCCGGCGCATTTTTATCCCGCTCAGTTTTTGTGTAACAATAAAATGTCTTTGGATTTTCGAGACATTTTTTTTGATACTGGTAGCATGACAAAAACAATAAAAAAACTCAGTAACGATCAAATGAATATTGCGGTGTTAAATCACTCTTGGCAAAAACCTCATGAAAGTGAAAGGACATTATTACCCTGTGAAGATGTCTGGGGAATCGGTCGGGAGGTTGTGCTAAATGGAATTAATCAGCCATGGATTTACGCGCGATCCTTTTTTCCAATAGCCGTTGTGAAAGCTCACGGCCAACAATTTGCAGGATTGGGTCAACGACCGCTTGGAGAAATATTATTTACTGATCCAAAAGTTTCGCGAAGTGATTTTAGTATTGCTTGTTTATTGCCTGGGCATCGTGAATATCAAAAAGCGGCTGATGCTTTAAAAATATCTCCTGAATTTATGTGGGCAAGACGTTCGCAATTTTATCTTCCGAGTGGCGCTATAGTATTATTAGAAGTTTTTTCTCCGCTCATGGAAAAATATGTAGCGCAGTCAGAGAATTTAAAATGACCTCATCAGCGTTCACAAAAGTTTCTGCATTTGCCCAATTAATGCGTATAAAGCAGCCCATAGGAATATTCTTGTTATTATGGCCTACATTGTGGGGGTTGTGGTTTGCCTCAAAAGGAACTCCGCCGATTCCTATTTTAATCGTATTTATCTTAGGTGTCATAATTACTCGTAGCGCAGGTTGTGTGGTGAATGATATTGCTGATCGAAATTTTGATGGTCATGTTGCTCGCACGAAAAAAAGACCTTTAGTGACGGGGCGTGTTCAATTGATTGAAGCTTTGGGGTTATTTATTCTGCTCAGTATCATAGGGTTTTGCTGCGCTTTATTTTTAAATTACTTCACAATTATCATGTCTGTTATTGCTATTCTTTTAATGATTGTGTACCCATTTACCAAACGAATTACATATTGGCCCCAAATTATACTAGGCATTGCATTTTCTTGGGGTGTGTTGATGGCGTATACTGCAGTTACTAATACATTATCGTGGGAATCTTTAGAATTATTTTTCATCGCATTTCTATGGGCGCTTTCGTATGACACCATTTATGCCATGGTTGATCGTGAAGATGATCTAAAAATTGGAATAAAATCCACCGCTATAAAATTGCGCCATCATGAAGTATTCTTTATTACTGTTTTGCACAGCCTGGTATTGCTCGGGCTGTTATTATTTTCACTGCAACAAAACATATCGCTACTTTTTTATCCGTTCTGGATTCTGGCTGCGGCAGTAACGTTTCACCAAACAAGGCTAATCGCCACTCGCGATCCGCAGAAATGCTTCAAAGCTTTTCTCAATAATCACTGGTTTGGTCTATTTATCTTCTGCGGCGTTGTCTGCGGCAACCTATAACAACTCAAGACGCGACGCCTATTGTTTTTGTTTAGGTGTCATACCTTCATCTTCAGGTGGTTCTGGTGCAGGATGATCTGGAGGAGCAGGGTGATCTTTAGTTTCGGGTGGTTTTAGTGAAACAGTTGGTGGAGGAGGACGATCTTCTGGGTTTGTTCGAATGCCTTCCTCATTTGGAGCTGAAGTTGGAGTTTGACCTTGACCTTGATCTGGTTCAGCTTGTTCGGATGGTTTTCCAAGTTTTAAATCATTAACTTCTCCTTCTAATTTTTCTATTAGCCGTTGTCTCGGAGAATATTTATGAAAGAGTTCACCGAATGAGTGCAGTGCGATTATAAAATTTAAAACATGAATTTTTAGTTTGGTACCAAGACTTAATTTGTTGATTGATTGTGTGGCTTGTATTGTTTCAATTGGGCGATGGCCTGGATGTGTCGCTACATCGATTAAATTCGATACGGCTTTATTTAGCTCTTCGAAATCTCTCTTATCAGCTTCCTTGGCTTTTTGTACATCTAGATTAGCATCTGCTGTATTGCCTGGATGTGTCGCTTCGTTGGGTAAATCAGAGAGCCCTTTATTTAGCTCTTCAAATTCTCTCTTGTCAGCTTCGATATCTTTTTGTAGCTGTAGATAAGCATCCGCTGTTCGGAATGCTCCTTCCACGAGCCGAATATTCCGTTCATCAGTGCTAAACATTTCATCATTCATTTCAATATTGATGGCTGGCTTTGTCGAAGAGGTTGCTTCTGGTTTCGGTTTTGCCTCTGAAAGCTTCTCCATTCTTCTTAATGCAGCCAAGAAACATTGAAGTTCATCTCTCTGATAGGGTTCGCTATTTTCAACAAGAAGATCGAGATTGCTTTCGGAGCACAGATTTTTGAGTGTATGGTGCAGCACACTACGTGTCTGCGCATTATCCCCATATTTTTCTTTGAAAAATTTTAATTCCACGAGTAGGTCGGCGAATTGATCTCTTAGATCCTCGCTGTTTTCAGGATAACCAGGTAGATTTTTAAGAATGTTATTAGTAATGTCGATTATGGTCAACACTGTTTTTGCGGCGTTAGTGACTTCTTCTTTATTATATTTTCCAATTAATTGCTTTTTTTGCATTTCTTTCAACATTTTACCTGCGTAAAGTAGGTTGTTTTCTCCGAGTTTTGTTTTAGTATTTTGTAATATCGCTTCTAGATTCTCTCCCTCTTGAGGTTCGGATCCAATCAGATTTTGTATTTCTTTGGGGGTTAAAGTATAGCCTAAAATAGCAATAAAAGGCATTTCGGTGAGTAGCTCATTGACACGAACCGCTGATTCTAAATAAGCGTTTAAATCTTGATTTTCTTCGAGGAGGTGCCCTAGGAAAGAAGTTGGCATTAGGGCAAAGGGTGAAGTTTTTTCTTGATTGGTAATAGCCAGAATAGAGTCAAATTCCTCTACCCCTCTTTTGGTCGAATATTGATCGATTATTTTATTAATTATTCCAATTCTAACTCGATCGTTTTCGAGGGATTTAATACGGGATATGAGATCTAATATGGAGTTATTTTCACCCAGATGAGGTAGTAGTCGATTAAATAATGCTGCGCCACTACTGGTTGTTGGGGTGAGCAGCTCACAAAATGCTTTAAATTCTTCACGATTTTCTAAATAACCGTTACTGGTGGCTTCCTGTATTCCTTTCATCATGGCATCTTTATTTTTAAATGAATTAATTGATTTCACGAGAGTGCAGAGCCTAGAAAAATCATCTTGGGATATAGTGATTTCTCTTTTTTCTACGTCTTTAGGTGACTGATACAAATTTTTATGTTCAGTGATGAACTCTGCTATAAATTTTTTATCTTCTTCGGAAAATTTTATTCCCCAATCGTTTAACTTATTTTCTAACCATGGCGTTAAAGCTTCATTAGAAGTTTTAACTTTTATCAAGAACCTTATAAAGTGCTAAGCGTTTTTTTTTCGTGCCTACCTTGGCAATATAAACAAGATATTTAATAATATCAGTAGTGCTAATGTGTTGAAGTTGTGCGAGCTGATCTGTATTGGCGTCAGTTTATGTACTTTTAATAATGCTTCTGTTCTCTTATCACGTAAAACTCTCTGTCGTGTTCTGCAGGATTAAGGTTTTTAATAGTTCGGGATCTAATAAGTCAAGCCTCTGAATCATGGCTTCGACTATTTTAGTTTAGCCTTTATAAGATCAGTATTCAGATTATCAATTTAGCGGTAGAGAGCAACCTTCTGGTCAGACGATAATGTATCCCCAGTTGCTCAATGGTATATCGCAAACTCGATATGAAATGTTTGATAGTTTCAAGTTCGGCCGCAATTTTAGGTAAATCTTCATGTCTAATATTTTTGGATCTTACAATTCTATTTAAATTGCCGCTTTTAAAATCCTGTGTTTCGAGATTTCTTAGAAATTAACAATTTTAATATTTTAGTTTTGAAAATTGTCGACTTAATGCTTAGGTACCTGAATGTCATGTCCAGCGTTGACGCGAATTGAAAATACCGGTTAATGTTTTTTCCACATGACGTTTATTTTTTTAATTTTACGAGTAGTATTAAACATGCAGTCGTGCTTTGAAAAAAAGCTTGTGATTTTCATGAATTTTATTGCCTTTATCATTGTTGATAGATTAAACCGGTTAGATATTTATGAATTTTACCTTGTGGATCAAAACAGTATATTTTAAAAAGGGATCTTAATGTTTTTCGAGTTAGATTTTCCATTTTTAGGTTTTTCCCCGGAATCGAATTTCAAAGCAAGATGTAACCATGTCGATTTATCAGTGGCTCAAGCAAGCATTTGAATAGTGTCGCTTTCCTTGGGTGTGCCTGCGATTAGGGTAGCCTATTTCTTTTTATATGATTGTCATTTGATAAGATTAGAGTATGACTATGGACTATTGTTGACATGGCTAAAAGCACTGGTCCAAGCTGGCCTAATTATTACTCATTATTAGATCACAAGGGGCTGTTAGGAAAAATTTTGCGTCTTGTTCAGTAAATCTCTTTTGCTGTAAGATCGACTCCACTTATCCGCTTGGACTATTTCTCTGGTACTACGATATAATTTAAAAGAAAACCAAGTATTGCCTCAAGTAATTTCGCAATTCCAAGTTCAAGCTGGGATTCGTGGAGAGATATAGAGGCACTGTTACTTTTTTTCGGTGCAACTATTTAGAAGGTAGTGGCTCTAGAGTTTGAATCTCATAATGGGTGCAGACTAAACGGATAAAGGTGCTGGCTTATCGCTAACGTGAACCGCGTAAATTGTCATCATTATTGGTACTGGAATGTGGAATTTGATCGAGGCTGAAATTTTATCAGGTGAAGTGATTGCTACAGGGTTAATTACCTTCCTCAAGTTACAATACTAAGGCTTTAATTAACGTATTAAAGATTCTATCATGAATTCTAGCCTTCTGCATGAGCGTGGTAAGAGCCGGACCTCATCCATTTTATCTAAGCTTAAGTCCTTGCATAATAACCTCATTATAGTCCTTATAATGTAATTATAGACCATCATGAAGATTTGGAGGCATGTATTAAAATAAATGCTCTGGTTCTTGTTCCGTACTAGTCCCAGAGGCTGTTTTAGTGGCTTGTGAGGCGCTGGCTTGTTCGGTTGGGGCGTTTTCCTCGAGGAATTTTTCGAAGATGGCATTAGGCTGCCCTGGATATGCCAACAGTCCTGTTTGCGGATCGATGCGAACAGTGACTAATCCAGGCGGTTGATCCCATTTAAGGTCTGGTTTACCGGCTAAAGCAACTTGCATAAAGTCCATCCAGATGGGCAGGGCAAGTTGGCCGCCAAATTCGTAAAGTGACCGTGGTTGGTCGTAGCCGACCCATACGGTCGCAACGACCTCTTGATTAAAGCCCGCGAACCACGCGTCAAATTGATCATTGGTTGTTCCTGTTTTACCGGCGATATCGCTTCGATGTAATGCAACAGCGCGTTGAGCTGTACCTTGAGTAATGACATCTTGAAGTACGCTGGTGATTAAGTACGCATTTTGTGGAGTAATCACTCTGGGCGCTGGAAGAATCGCTGAATTATCGCTACTTTTTTCTGCAGTGTCAGTTTCTTCATCACTAATGCAATCTTCGCATACAGTGACCGGATTTTCGCGATAAACCAATTCGCCATTCTCGCGTTCAATGTGGTCAATAAAATACGGTTTGATACGGTAACCACCATTAGCAAAGGTGGAATATCCGGTAGCAAGCTGTAGTGGAGTAACTGAGCCTGCGCCAAGAGCGAGTGTTAATGAGCGAGGTAATTGAGCATCGGTATAACCAAAATGGTGTAAATAATTAATGGCGTATTTCAATCCCATCGCATTGAGCAATCGGATTGAGACGAGGTTTCGTGATTTGGTTAACGCTGCGCGCAGACGCATTGGACCGTAAAATTTTTGATTGTCGTTTTGGGGTCTCCAGAGCTCATCTTCGCTGTTTTTATCGTGGAATACGATGGGAGCATCATTAATAATCGAGGCTAATGTGTAGCCATGTGCGAGAGCAGCAGAGTAGACAAATGGTTTAAAACTGGATCCGGGTTGACGTTCGGCTTGTGTAGCCCGATTAAAATTGCTGCGGTGGTGAGAAAATCCGCCCACGAGTGACAAAATGGCGCCATTTTTGGGGTTCATGGCAACTAATGCGCCTTCAACTTCGGGCAATTGGGTGAGTTCCCAGAATTTGCCTGTATGACGTATATAAACGACGTCTCCAGGTTTTACAACATCAGAGGCAGTATCGGGAAGTTTGCCTACATATTCATCGTCGATATTGGGGCGTGCCCATGAAAGTCCTGCCCAGGGGATGGTGACTAGATCACCCGTAGCGAGCAATGCTGTGGCACTTTGTGAAGCCACTTCTGTAATGACACTGGGTACCAAGTCTTGATATCCCTCGAGGTCTTCGAGTTGATCGAGCCATTTATCCCAATTTTTGCCTTTGTGCGGACCCCAATTTTCGAGAGCGCCATTGTAACCATGGCGACGTTCATATCCCATCAATCCGTCGTACATGGCGCCATTAGCAGCTTGCTGCATTTTGGAATTGATCGTGGTGTATACTTTTAACCCAGAACCGTAGGCTTCTTTACCATAAACATCCACAACAGTTGCTCGAACCATTTCAGCGACGTAAGGTGCTGCGAGTGAGATGGCTTGGTCATGATCATGATATTGCGCCGTCATAGGTTCGGCAACGGCCTTCTTATATTCGGCTTTACTAGCATGCCCGTTTTCAAGCATGCGTGCTAACACGTGGTTGCGACGATCGCGCGCTGCTTTAGGGTTGCTAATCGGATTATCGCGTGAAGGAGCTTGGGGAAGACCTGCAATCATAGCGAGCTGTGCAAGAGTCAGTTGATCTAAAGGTTTGCCGTAGTAGAGGTCGGACGCGGCAGCAACGCCGTAAGCCCTGTGGCCTAAATAGACTTTATTCAGATAGAGCTCTAAGATTTTTCGTTTACTAAAAGAGGTTTCAATTTTAATCGCGAGCAGGATTTCATTGATTTTACGACCATAGGTTTTTTCGCTTGTGAGGAAGAAATTGCGAGCGACTTGCATAGTAATTGTGCTGGCGCCTTGAGATTTGTGGCCGGTAGAAACAACGGCAATAGCAGCGCGCACTAAGCCAATTAAGTCAACGCCGGGATGCTCAAAATAGCGTTGATCTTCTGTTGCCAAGATTGCCCAAATGAGTTGTTTGGGAACCTGGTCAATCGTGATGGGGGTGCGTCGTTGCTCGCCGAATTCACCAATGAGCTTGCCATCGGCAGAATAAATGCGTAAAGGGACTTCAAATTGGGCGTTTTTTAGCGTTTTGACATCCGGTAAACGAATGTACATGTAAAGATAGATGCAAATTAACATCGCCAGTAACGTAAAACCCAAACTCAGCAAAGCGGTGAACAGTCGTCTCAATTTTGTACTTCCAGAATAATCTTTAACTAACAAGAGCTGGATTTTAGCAGGTACTAGCTGTTTGGTAAAGATTCAGAGGTAGCAGGTAACTCCTTCTAGTTTGCTGAAGGGGGCTGCTGTCAATTGCGTAGTACTACGAAAATATTTTTAGTTTGTTGGCGGGTAAGGTGACGTTGTGATGAAGACAATTAATTTACTCGTTTGGTCTGAACAATGGCGTCGAAATGACAGACGTGAAAAGGTGACGCGCATAGTATTCTGTTTGAGTGTGTTGCTGATATTAGGTGTGGGGTGGCAGGTTTATTTATTAAAGAATTGTCATCAAGTTCAAAGACGAGTTGTTTTATTAAAAACAGCATTGCATGAAAGTGTGCAGAAACAGAATTTTCTTGAGAAAATTTTGGAGGGGCAGGATAAACAAATGAAAATATTGGAACAGAAACAGTTGTGGCGTCAGCATTTTTCTTGTCAAGAAGCGTGGCTAAAAAAATTGGGTAATATTTTGCCTGAATTAGTTCGCGTTGAGAGGATAAAAGTTCGCGCAGCAGAGTGGAGTTTATTAATTGTTACTCGGCAGGAGGTGGATTTAAAAGAGCTAGTGCAAAAATTGGCATTATTGAGTACGTTAACGAAAATACAGGTGAGAAAAATTAATTTTGATAATGATCAAAATTGTATTCAAATAGAATTTATCGCTAATGTAACTTGTTAAAAGGTGATCTGTGATTGTGATTGATTTCTCTGTTGTAAAGGATTGGTTTGTTAACCATAAAAAAATCAGTGAGGGTTTTGTATTGATGATTTTTTTGTTGTTAATATATTGCATTTTTATTCGCAGCTCTTTGCAAGATTATCAGAATTTATTGTTGTCTGAAAATGGGTTGCAAAAACAATTAATGAAAACGAAAAAAATAGTTGAGCAGTGTGATGCGCTACGAGTAACTCAAAAAATTAAAATCGCTCAAAATGAAAAAAAGTTAGAAATTAAAGGTGGTTTGACAAGTCCTTCGTTGAATTTGAGTTATTTATGTCGTGAGTGTGGAATTCTGCGTTACTCAGTTTCGGATGTTAATGGTTCTTCGTTAGGCGGCCAGGGACGGCCAATTTTAACGCTAGCATCGCAGTTAAATTACTCTCAAGCTTTGTGTGTCTTATCGAGTTTGTCAAAACATAGTGATAATTTGGATTTTCGATCAATGGCATTAAGTCATGATGAAAATAATCGACAGTTGAAATTGATTCTGGATGTAGAGGTTGCTGCCGACTGATATTTAGGAATTAGATACGCAAAAATGTGAAGAGGTTTTTTTGAAATTATTATTGTTTGTGATAATTTTTTTTAGTGGAGTGGTATTTGCAAAAGATCCTTTTGAAATAAGGGCTGACAATGACGCTGTGGTTATTAAAGAAAAAATTGCAGAGCATTGGTATCCGCTTCGTCATCAACTCGTCGCGCGAATTTCGACTTTGCTCACTAGTTCTTTGGGTAAATTGGGTGGCGAAGAGTCAATTGTGATTGATGATTTGCGAAATGGAATTTGGCTGTATTTATCAGACTCGAATTGGCGAAAAGCACAGCGATATTTACGGCACTGGGATGTGTCTTCATCTCAAATTGATTTGGTTGCCTATATTGTGAACGTGGAAAGTAGTGTAATTGATGAGTTGGGAATTCAATGGCGAAGGGCGACATCGTATAATACAAATAAATTCGGGGATAAATTGATGATGGACATGCCTAATGATAATAGTTTAGCCACGGTGCAAATCGGCGTCTTAGATCGAAAAATTTTGGCGTTGCAATTATCAGCATTGGAAGAAGAAGGCAAAGGAGCCATTATTGCGCGGCCGCATTTGTTGATCGAAGATAATAAAGAGGCAGTAATTGAGGCGGGCACAGAAATTCCTTACTCTGAAAAAACCAAAAGTGGAGCAACCAACGCTGTTTTCAAAAAAGCAGTATTGCGGTTGAAGGTACGGCCTCGGTGTTTGCCTGATCATCGATTACTTTTAGCTTTGGAGGTCAATCATGACAAAGTCAGTACTTTAAACGTTCAAGGCACTCCGGCCATAGAAACTCAAGCTTTGACGACCGAAGTGGCGGTTTCAGCAGGTCAAACGGTTGTGCTTGGTGGGTTGTTCACCGTGACTGAATCGAGTCAAATTGAGCAATTGCCTGGTTTATCTCAAATTCCCGTTTTGGGTCAACTATTTCGATGGCAAAGCCAACATCACTCTAGAAAAGAGTTAGTGGTTTTTATTTCACCCAATCTCCTTCCTTGAGGTGGAGATGAAACTTTAGAGGATTTTTCTTTCACGATGAGGGGTTTTAGGGGAGAGAATCGTGGTTCTTTCCCCAACCGGGAGATGCTGCGTAGGATAATTGCCATTGACTTAGGTAAAACAGAGGCTACAATCAAGCTCTACACGTAGGATTGCGTGTGCGTACCAGGATAGAGATTTGAAGCCGAGGTAGCACAGGATGAGTGCACAATTAGATGGAGTGCGTGGGATAATAGGCTCACGAGAAATGGACGATTCTAATCACCTATTAGGAGAGCTTGGAAACGAGCGGTCGCCATTCGATGATTCTCATTCATTGTATTACCCTGTTAAGCAGTGGGAAGAGCATTTCCGTTTCTTGCACGCGTTTCGTGCCGGCTCACAACCTTTATTGCTTATGCCCGGAATTGTAGGGTCAGGTAAAACAGCGCTCATTAAACATTTCCTTGAATTGCAAAATGATTCAGCACGTGTTCATTATATTGAGGCGCAGCCTCATCACGATGTGAATCACTTGATTCTTGATTGTTACACTGCCAGTCGTCTCGAGGCTCGAGCGGATGCCAGTATTCCAGAAATGTTGCATCAGTTTAGTCTTCTTGCGAATGAAATCGGTTCACAATTATTGTTTATCGATGACGCACATCGTTTGCCTCGTGAAACGTTGATGCGTTTTTTGCATTTATTATTTACACAAGATCTTTCCCAATCTCAATTTCGTGTAGTGTTGGTGGGTGAATCACAGTTGCAAGAAACAGTGATGAATATGCTGGATTCTTTTGCTCCGGGTCGTCAAGTTCCTTGTTTAGAAATTGAATCGCTCTCATTGCAAGAAGTTCGTGAATATCTAGAGTTTCGTTTTTCTCATGCAAACGCAAATCAAAAATTTCCCTTTAATTCTGCCGTGCTAAAACAAATTCATTTGCTATCAGGTGGATTCCCAGGGCGAATCAATCGGGTTGCTCAACAGGTTTTTGTGGATTCAGTAAAATTTGATCACCGTTCTGAAGAGCATTCTGTTCCATTCATTCAATATTTACAGGGGTATAAAATGAAACTGATTGGCGCAACATCTTTAGTCATTTTGTTTTTGTTAATGTGGCAATTTTATCCTATGCATCATAGTAATTCTGGTGAAATTTCTGCATTACGTTCGGCATTGAATACTACGACTGAAAAAACTCAGCAAGAAGCCCAAGATTCTTTTAACGATGAAACCGTTGCTGATGCCTCTGCAGCTAATAGCGGGCAATTAAGCCCCGATGTTCGTGCAGCAATTGCAGCTGCTGTTGATCATTTGCAAGCAACTGAGTTAAGCGAAGCAGATCAATACGAAGAATCGTTTAGTATGCCATTAGTGCATAATCAGCATTTATGTGCAGGTGCTAAGTTGGCCGATGAAAATGTTTATTTGGCGAATAAACCCTCAACAGAGTCCAATTCAGTAAAAACTGAAACGCAAGTTGCTGCTAATGATGCTGTAGTGGATCAAAACACCACTGCTAAAATAGAGAAATCTTCACTTGCTATGGCGGATTCTGTAACCGGGGCTGAATTGCAATTAATGGCTGCTAAAGGATTTACGATTCAAATTATGGGTGTTCGTGCGCCGCAATTATTGGAAACTTTTATTGCTGAAAATCATCTGACCGAAGCAATGTATTATCGTACTAAATTAAATCAACAAAACTGGTATGTTTTAGTCTATGGAAACTATCAAAATGCCGATGATGCAAAAGCGGCATTGGTGAAATTGCCAGATGCTGTGAAAAGGCAGCAGCCTTGGGTACGATCATTTGATGGTGTTCGTCAAGCGATTGAAGTTGCGCACCAAAAAGAAGTGCCTAAAGAAGCGCAAACAGTTGCGGTCCGTTAATACTTAGGTTCTTTGCGATTTTGGAGAAATAGCTTTTTGTGCGGCAAGATGAGCAATGCGTGAACGTTTTCTTTTATCTTCTTCTGTTGCTACGTAACCAACCACTTTTAATTTATATTCTTCCGCGGCAGCCCAAATAGCCCATTTCATTAAATCTGTTCCGGCAATAATTTCTATGCCACCTTTCCAGCGAGATTTTATGAGCTCAACCATTTCATGCGCGGTGTCAAAAGATTGTTTAACTATGGTGCCTTTCCCTGCATTGACAAATTTTTTGAGCAATTCAATATCAAGACTTTCTAGATTTTCTAATAGTGGGCTATCGGAACCACCATACATAAAAGGTCCGATGGAGGTGCACAGTCCATCGTCGAGATCTTGAATAGTCCAGCCTGATTTGGCTTTAATAAAATGGACTTTGGTGTAATGTTCAAATGTTGCATCAATGTTGAGAATTTGAATAAACGGACAATACTTGCGTAGATACGCAATATCATCTGGGCTAATGGCCCGATTAATGCTATCAACTAATATCCCTTGATCTCTTTGACCCCACACGCCAGTGGCGAGAGCCATTAAATCGTCTTCATCGGGCGTTGTTTGATCCGTTGTTGGCATATGTCCTTCACTTCTCTTGTGTATGTTTCCAGTATAGTAGTAGATTAGTGAGAATTCAATGTGAGTTCTTTGATGACACTATCCCGCAATTCAATGAGTTTGCCATGGAAATAATGTCCAGCATCGGGCATGCGGATGAGCTGAAAGTTTTCTGATCGAGTTTTTAGCCAATCAATCACTTTTTGAGCAGGAACAACGTCATCCAATTCGCCTTGCGCAATAAGCCACGGACAGTTTAATGGGGGCAGTGAATGAAAATCAAAACGAATAATGGGAGGTGCGATCGTAATGAGTTGCTCGACGTGCATTTCACTGGCAACTTTTGAAGCGATGTACGATCCAAATGAAAATCCGGCTAACCAGAGTTTGCAATTTGGATATGATTTTTTTGCCCATGCGATGACGGCTTTTAAATCGTCTTGCTCACCAACAGCATTATCATAGTGACCTTCGCTTTGGCCCACGCCTCGAAAATTAAATCGAATCGCGATAATTCCGAGTTGTTGGCAAGCTCTTACTAAGGTTGTTACCACTTTGTTTGTCATTGTTCCGCTGTGCAATGGATGAGGATGACAAATAATTGCGACAGTGTTTCCAATGGGTTTTGCTGGATGTTCAATAACGGTTTCGAGATTTCCTGCTGGACCAGGGATATTTAGAGTTTCCGAAGAGGGAAGTTGCTTCACGACTGATTCCTGGTCTGAAAAAATACTACGGATGTTTTTAGAGGAATGTTAGGCTATCAATTATTTCTTGGACTTGATGTTGTATCGGTATCTATTTGTGATTCTGGGGTGTTATAAGCATTAAACTGTTTAATGGCATAGTTTTTACCAGCAAAAAAGGCTTCAGTAGTTACTACTCCAATAGCCGCCGCTGAAACACTGATAGCTGTCAATTCTGCGGTTGGTTTTATAAATCCATTATAGAAACCGTGTAAAATTTTGCCTCTCATTTCGATACCTCAGTTTGTTGTTAATACTTAGCCCGGGTCAACATGGGAGATTGTACAGCATTTAAAGACAAATGCAATAAGTTTTATAAGAAACATCATCTGTAAAGATCTAAAATTAATAAATATTTTATATTTTATATAGTAAATCTATACTGAATACGCTGCTGCTTCATTAGGCCAGCCCGGCCTGGATATCGCATCAAACACATGATGCAATATTCAGGCTAGCATTTTAAGTTCGAAGAAGATTCGGGTTTTGCGTCAACCTTAGTTTTAGTGCCTGTAGTTGCTGTGCTAAAAAATCCTTGTGGATTATGAGCTTGTTGGGGTTTCAAACCCGGAGCAATTGCTTTTAATGGCTCTGAACCTAAGGCTTCGCCCAATCCTGACACGATAGAGAATATAACCGCGGTGAGTCCCATTCTTATGAGCAGTTGTTTTTTTGATTGTTGAAAGCATTTCTTCATTGCGCCTTTGGGGTCTGTTGTCAGTTGTTTATATAGCTCTTTCGTAAAGGTAGCCACACTGATATTGATTAATTTGCCATCTTTAACAGTAGCTTGCACCAATATTGAATCTTTCAGTGCTGAAAATGGATACGAACAGAATCCAGCAATCGCCCCACTTGTCGCGCCACCAAGAGTATAGGCTAATTTTTGATTGTCTAAAGCCAATTTTTTTGCAATTTTTTCTGACAGATTATCTGACAGTAACATTAAACAGCTGATATTCACTAATCCTGAAAGATATCTGGCACCAAAACCACCTTTCATTAATTGATGAAAATTGTGTCTTGTTTTCCAGTTGAAGTTTTCAGGTAAGATGTCTGCTTTTTTCAGCGTTGAGAGTGATTCAGAGACTTGCGTTACTGCGAGTTCACCGAAAGTTGCGCCTAAAACATACCCCGTTTTGCTGATGGGTGCATCTTCCAGAGGTTTAGCTTCTTTAGCCCCGGTTACATAGGACGTTCTTATTGCTGAGCCAGATAATGCACTTGATGTGCCGCGATAGAGTACGCGAACCAATCCCAGAGCGCTTCCTGAGAAATTGGGTATTAGCTTATTATCCTTAGTTAAGCTTACAAGTATAGTTTTCACCGGGCTTTGGACTGCAACGATAGCTGAACAAGTTACACTTGAAACTGCAAGGAAATTTACACCACTCCAAGCAAGATTATGTGCTTTTTGATGAGTGACTTGCTCAATAGCAAGAGAGATATTTTTATAGAACATTGACATTGTTCTGATAGGGTGGCCGTAGGTAAAGGGATCCTGCAGTGAGATACAATTATAGAGCTTTGACGCTATTGAGGTAGGTTGTGAGTTTGAAACCAGTTGATGCAATGTGAACGCACATTTAGCGTAATTAAGCGTAACAGCGCTATTATTCAGTACGGTTGCCTGCATTACCAATAAGGGTCTCATCGCTGACGCAATAGCTTTGCTATCGACTAAATTGGTTACGCTGTAGTTTACGAGAGGATATGGATTTCCTTTAACGGCCCCTGTACCCATCGTCTCTTTTATCATAGCCAAAGGGCTATTAACACTTTCACCTTTACCTTTCATGATTACCGCCGCTCTATATAAGTTAGTAGTATTGTGTATATTATACGATCAAGATTAACATAATATTAATAAAAAAGGTTTTTTAAGATTAAATTTATAAATAGAATTGCTAATTTAAGGCATCAATGGCGTGTTTTTGCTGGTTTGGAGGCGGGGGAAGGTAATCAAACTCATGACAGGCCAAGCCTGAATATTGCATAAACAATCGTTGCGATTAGTAAAAGAGTGCTGTGGGGGGCAACGCTATTGGGTTGACGGTAGGTTACACAGCGTACATTACAAGTGATGGTACGCTGTGACTATGGAATTAGTGGCTATTAATCGACGCCAACGGTTACTGGTCTATGCCCAGTATACTCCATTTCTGCTGATTCAGTATCTTCATCACCACTGTGAACAGCGCTAAAATCGAGATGCCCGTCGTTAGAGTCTGTAGCCACTCCGGTATTTTCAGGTTTAGCGACGGCAGCTGGCGGTTTGCCTTGCATTTGATCAAGACGTTGAATATAGATGTCTAAGTCAGAGTCTTTTGTCACTGTGCCGTCAGCTTTGAGTTCGTCAATAATCTCTTTAGTAGCAGCTTTATCTTGATTAGCAGAGAATAACAAATCTTTCATTTCTGCATCGAAAGTGCGATTGAACATCCAACCTTGAAACATATTAGCGGGTTTTTCTTCAAGGAGGAACTGGATGCGTTCTTTCAATGCCTCGGCTTTTGCCTTTGGCGTGTTCTGCAGTGAATAATGCGCTTTGAATAGATTTTCAGGGCTCAATGTTTCGATGGCTGATCTATCATTAAACGTTGCGCGCACCAAATTAATGGCATCATTTTGTTGTTTGTTGCAACCCGTTGGCCTTAAAAGGTTTTGCAGTTTTGTTGCTAAATCCTTCGATTCCTCGGCAGTTAATTGTTGCATTAAAGGTCTTAAGAATTTATTTACGTAATCAACGCTGATAGTGGAACCACTATTTAAATGAGTGACTAAAAATGCTTTTAGAATTTGAGCGCGTAATTCTAATTTATTTGCTTTTTCAGCAGCACTATCGCTATCGGCAGGACTTAATTTTGACCATTCACTCAGTTGTAGCTCAGGGTAAAGATAAGTAACAAAGTGAGTTGCTGCTGCTTCAGGATCATTCTTTAAGTCAGTAAATGGTTTAGAAAGTTTTAGCTTTAATGCTTCTCTTTCGCTTTGGATTGTAGTCTCATATTGATCTACGGCCGCACCAATTTCTGCTTTGACCTGCTTATCAGTAAGGTCGTCGTGTAAGTATTTGTGTACTTCTTGTTCAAGGTTATCGAGCAGTAATTTATTTTTGTAGAAATTTTCGAATGCTCTAGGATTTTTAGCTTGAATTTCTTCAGCAAAAGTTAGTTTTGCTTTTTGACGTAAATCTGCCATCAACTTTATGCATTGTTCTGTGGTCGCTGGATAATCAATCACGTTATTGGCTTTAACAATGATATTCTTGAATAATGGCAGCGTTCTGTCGATGAAGTTTTTCATGTCATCGCCGCTCACTGAGCGAGATCTCAGGATTGGATGCGTATATAAAGCTATTTGACTGGATTTGCCTTCTTGAACGTTGTCAAAAAGTGTATTAACAAGTTCAATGCGATTGTCATTCGTCAATTTATCGGATTGGGCATACATTGAAAGCATTTCTGCGTCTTTGGTTTCAAGATAGCTTTTTTTGCGAGTTTCAGCTGTGGTAGTGTCTTTGTTGAAATCCGCCAGTTTCTCTTTTCGGTATCCAGCATTGAATGCGCTTCGACTCCATCGCCACATTAGTTTTTGTTCGAAATATTCTTTTGGACTTAGGCCATCTAACGTAATTTTTGGTGTTCTAGATTCGAGCTCTTTGACCATTTTATTATATTCAACATCCTTATTAATAGGGAAAAGAATTTCTAGATAGGCGAGGCGATCTTTTTCATCGGTGAGACGCATAAAGGTATTCGCTTGATGAATTACCGCAGGTGCACATTTACCATCTGCCTTCATTTCACCTTTTTCATCAAAAATATTATTTCCTTTGATGTCGTTATACGCAGATCGGCTGGCGCCACAAATTCTCTCGAGTTGTCTTAGTTCTTCCATTTCGAAATAATTGAGCGTGCGTCGATTTTCTAAGATTGCATCGGCAAAGTTATTGGCTCGGCGTGGTGTGTACATTTTATCTCGAAGCTCATTGGTCAGCGAGATATCTTTAATACCGACTTTGAGCATTTCTTTAATCGATTGTCGCAGAACCCAGCCGCCTTTTTCTGTTGATCCTGTTGAAAATTGGAAATCGTTATGGCGGTGAGATTTTACAGTCATCGCCAAATCAACAGGCGATTCTGAGGTATAAATACCATTTTCAAGTTTGACGATATGTTTTGTCTTGAAGAACATACCTTCTGTTCGATGAATATGATTGTGTTTGTCTCCCAGCTCAGAGATAACTTTACTCAGCAATTCACTTTGCTTTTTTTGATCAGCTTCTTTCATCGCATGTTGACGGATACCTTCAGGGGTATCAAATAAACTACATATGTAGTTTGCTGCTTCCATCGTTTCTTTATCGTCTTGATTAATTTCTTGTTGACGAACGCGAGCGAGTTCTAGACGTTTGTTGAAGTAATTTTGAAGGGCATCACTGGCCGTTTGTTTGTGTTTTTCTTCTTGGAGATTAGCTTCAGCAAGAATCTCGTCTTTCAGTTGTTTTTGTTGTTCTTCAATTTGCTTGATTAAGTTGCCATGAGAAAAAGTGTGTAAAGCTTCGTTGGCTTCATCCAGTTTTTCGATGATGTTATCATTTTTTGGTGGGGGTAGCTGACCTACTAGGTTATAAAGGTGTTTCTTTGCGTCCTGTAGCTCAATCGCCACTTCAGTGGCTTTTTTGGCTTCTTTTGCTGGTGGATTGCCAGTGTTGGTATTACCACCATTGTTTGAATTTTGTACTTTGCTTTGCATTTTGAGTCTCCTGTATTAACTCTTAATTACTTTAAGCTATCTGGGGCCAAAAAGCTTTTATTCAAGACTCATTGGTTTAGCTATGGGGTGAATATTAGCACAAGAAGGTTAAGAAAGTATTAAGGTAATTATCCAGCTATTAGAGACAAGCACTCATAAATCTGAGAGTTTTACCATTTCCAAAATGCAGGCTGAGTAAAGTTTGAGGAGGAGGGGTTGAAAAGCTGGGGCACGCTGAGGAAATATAGAGCGGATCTAGAGGCCCCCTGATGTTGAGTATTACAGGGGGCTATCTGGATTAGTTCACCATTTCTTTGAGTTTTTTCAAAGCACGGAATTTCAGGACGTTACGTGCAGGTTTCGCCTTGAACATCATGCTTTCGCCGGTAAATGGATTAATACCTTTGCGAGCTTTAGTCGCAGGTTTTTTAATACGGCGGATTTTCATTAATCCAGGGACAGTGAATTCCCCAATTGCGCGTGGACTTAAGCTCTTTGCGATGACATTAGATAATCCTTCAAGAACGCTCGCGCATTCTTTTTTGGTTAAGCCAGTGAAATCTGCTAAATATGCTAAAGTTTCTGACTTGGTGTAAGCTTCTTTCACTGCTGACAGTTTTTTGCTAGCCATAAAATCTCTCTCAAGTTAATGTTAAATAATGCGATCTAAGGTCCCGTGGACATTAGATCCCTAATACTCCTTAATTAGGAGCGACAACAGTATCATCTTTTCAAGTAAAAAACAGCCCCTAAAATAAAAAAACATCGATTTTTATAGCGGTTATCGTATTGATGTCGGGTAATAAGGAGTTGGCTATCAGCTAGTAAGCTAGCATTTGATGTCAACTGAGATTCTCGCCTAATTGAGAACGGCCGTGATGTCCAAATTAACCCTTGTAAAAAGGCTAGAACTGAGGTACGATCTGCAACCTTTAAATTTTGATTGGAGCACTTAGCCAAATGTCAACATTCAGTGCCAAGGCAGAGCAAGTACAACATAGTTGGTATTTAGTCGATGCATCAGGGAAAACCCTGGGTCGTTTAGCGACCGAAGTGGCTCATCGCCTACGGGGCAAGCATAAAGCAATTTTTACCCCTCATGTTGATACAGGTGACTATATTGTTATAGTCAATGCCGAAAAAGTTCGTGTTACGGGAAATAAAAGCACCAAAAAGGTCTATCATGACCATACTGGTTATATGGGCGGTTTGAAATCGATTACCTTTGAAAAGTTGATTGCAAAAGCGCCGACTCACGCTATTGAGCGTGCTGTGAAGGGTATGTTGCCTAAAGGACCTTTAGGTCGGGCGATGTTCCGTAAACTAAAAGTGTATGCAGGTGGTGAGCATCCACATACAGCGCAACAGCCACAAGTATGGGTTTTAGAGGACAGCAGCGAAGCTGCTTAGGTATCGATTATTTTAAGTGAGACAATGTAATGGCAATGATTCAATATTATGGTACAGGTCGACGCAAAACAGCGACTGCAAGAGCATTTTTAAGACCTTCCAAAGCACTGAAGGCTGCTAAAGCTTCAGAAGGGTCTGAAGGTCAAGGCTCTGGCGCAATGACCATTAACGGCATTTCACTTGACGATTACTTTCCTCGTGAAACGTCTCGTATGCTTGTTCGTGGCCCACTTGTTGAAGCTAGTGTACCTTTAGATCGTTTTAATATGATTATTACGGTTAAAGGTGGTGGTGAAACAGGTCAGGCAGGCGCAGTGTGTCATGCTATCGCGCGTGCTTTAGTGAAATACGATGAAACGCTGAAGAAAGTTCTACGTAGCAAAGGCTTTATTACCCGTGATAGTCGAATGAAAGAGCGTAAGAAAGTCGGTAAACCAGGTGCTCGTGCTAGTAAGCAGTTCTCTAAACGTTAATTTTTTTACCAGCCCACAATCATTGTGGGCTGAGTCTTCGATGATACACTTCACTATTTTTTGAATGATGGAGTGTTTGTTATCCTAGATTCTGCAATCTGCAGAATCTAGGATTTAGTGGGTGCGTGATTCCCCTCGTTTATCTAATGAAGCAGAGCCAGTCAACGGCGTGAGCTGCTTGGGAGTAGTTGAGATGACAATGCTGAAGCGTTCTGTAATGACGTTATATTCTGGGGCTTCTGATATCCACAGTCACCGAGTTCGAATAGTATTAGCGGAAAAGGGAGTTACTGTTGATATATTAAATGTTGATCTTGATCAGCCTCCTGAAGATCTTATTGCTTTGAATCCTTATAGTACCGTACCAACATTGGTTGATCGTGAATTAGTCCTTTATAATGCTAATATCATTATGGAATATCTCGATGAGCGATTTCCTCATCCTCCTCTTTTACCCGTTTATCCTGTTGCGCGAGCAAAAAGTCGATTGATGTTGTATCGCATTGAGCGTGACTGGTATAAGTTGGCGAATACTATAGAAACAGGTCGTGGTGCTGCAGTAGAACAAGCCAGAACAGAATTGCGTGAAAATTTAAAAAGCTTGGCTCCTGTATTTGCTGAGATGCCTTATTTCTTAAGCGAAGAATTTTCATTGGTTGATTGCACGATTGGGCCTTTATTGTGGCGATTGCCTCATTTAGGTATAGATTTAGGCAATCAAGCTAAACAATTGACGACATACGCTCAGCGAGTATTTAAACGAGATACTTTTCAGGCGAGTTTAACGGAAACAGAAAGAGAAATGCGAGAAAAACATGTCGCCTAGTCGTCCGTATTTGTTGAATGCGCTGTATGAATGGATACTCGATAATAATTGTACTCCCTATATTGCTGTGAATGCATTGTACGAAGGAACTATTGTCCCTCAAGAATATGTGAAAGGCGGTCAAATCATTCTTGATATTCAGCCGTCTGCGGTTCACAAATTTGTGTTAGGAAAAGAAGTACTGCAATTTAGCGCACGTTTTGGTGGCGTTTCTCGCGATATGACCGTTCCCATACCTGCAATTACAGCCATTTATTCAAAAGAAACAGGTGGTGGAATGGTTTTTCCTGAGAACGAATATGATGACGTTGAAACAGGCGGAAAAAAACATTCTCCAAGTACAACGGATAATAATAATGCACCTGGTGCATCTTCACCTTCAGGCGCTGGCCCTAAAAAGCCGAATCTTAGAATTGTGAAATAAGTCTCTCATTTCGTTGCTGTCAGAGTAACATTAATTTTCACTTCATCTTTCACATTGTCAGTGCTTGCCCATTCGCCTCTTCCAATGCCAAACGTAGAACGTTGAATTGTTGTTTCACCTTTAGCGACGGATGTTGATTTTGAAACGGGTTGTAACTCAAATTTAAGTGTTACAGGTGAAGATTTATCTCTGATAGTCAGTGTCCCATTCGCTTGAAAATTATTTTCTCCCGTCTTACTAAACGAGGTGGCTTTGAAGGTTGCTTTCGGAAATGTTTTCGCATCAAACCATTCTTGAGATATCAACGTTTTTGCAATATCTGCGTAAGACGTTTTTATAGAAGCGGTATCGATAACAATTGTCACGTTGCTATTGCTTAATTGTTCAGCATCAAAATTAATTTCGCCGGAGAAGGATTTAAATTCTCCTGTTACTGGGGCATTATTTTGAGTTGCAGTGAATGTGATTGAGCTTTTGTCTGGAACAATTTGCCATTTTGGTACGGCTGCATAACACTGTAGCGATGAGACTATAATGGCTGAAGTAATAAGTAATTTACGTAGATTAAAAATAATCATGGTTTAAGCATCCTCTGTAAAATATCATCACGATCAATAAAATAATGTTTTAGTGCGGCACCAACGTGTAAACAAAAAGTTGCAATGAGGCCGTAGGCTAACCACTTGTGAATTTCGGTGAATAAAAGTCGTTTAGTTTCATCGGGGGTGATTAATGTTGGGAGTGTAAACAAGCCAAAAAACGAAGCAGGAAGATTGGCGGACCAGGTGAGCAATAATCCAGTGATCGGCAGAGCAAACATGAAAAAATAAAAAGCATAATGTGCAGCACGGGCAGCAAGTTGTTCCCAAAGAGGTAAATTACCGAGTGAGGGTGTTGTGTTACTCATGCGCCAACTTAATCGGACAACCACAAACATCAATGCAAGAATTCCAAATTCTTTATGCCAACCGTAAAACTTGAGTTTTTGAACGCTGATGGGCAAATTTACCATGTACAATCCTAGAGCCAGAAGTCCAATGAGCAATAATGCCATCGACCAATGTAAAAGAATCGCTATGAGTCCAAAACGATGTTCAGTATTTTTGTATAGCATGTCACTCCTTCCAACTACTTATTTATCAGCTTCAGCCTCAATGTCGAGTTTAACGTCGTTGCCTAATCCTGGTAATAATGTGGTGATGCCAAAATCAGAGCGTCGTAATGTGGTGCTTGCAGTGAATCCGAGGGTCAATTTATTGTTGATAGGATTATTCCCTTTTTTGTTGAGCTTTACTGTTAATGTGATAGGTTTTGTGACGCCGTGCAGTGTTAAATTGCCGTGAACGATCGCGCGGTCTTTTCCTGTGCGATCAATCGAAGTGCTGACATAAGTAGCGGTTGGAAATTTTGCAACATCAAAAAAGTCTGCACCCTTAAGATGTTTATCCAATTCAGGATTGCCGGTAACGATGCCTGCAACATTAATCGTGACATTGACTTTGCTGTTCTGAAGTTTTTTTTCGTCGAGAATCAGTTGGCCCTTTGCCATCCATTTGCCGGAGGGATTTGAAAATCCAAAATGTTTGATATGAAATAATACGTAAGTGTGGCTAGAATCGAAAATATAGGTTTCAGTTGCTGCTTGTGAGCTATTAACAAAAAGACAAACGGAAAAGAAAAGCGCCAATTTGAAGAAAATGGATTTCATGTCACACTCCTTGTGTTGAACAATAACCTAAATGATACGGAACAATCCTAGTATAGTAGAAAAAATGTATTCTGCTGGTTGGGCAATAACCGCCGTCAATACATTAGTATAGACTAATACTAGAAGGATAATAATTCCAAAGGGTTCGATGCGGCCATACATTAGCGCCGCTTTTGATGTGAGCAAGCTAGCAACGACGCGGCTGCCGTCCAGCGGAGGGATCGGTATTAAATTAAGGACCATCAACCAGATATTGATCATCATGCCAGCCTGGCTACTATAGACCAACCAAAGGCCAATGGGGCTTTGGGCTTGGGCTAAGTAAAGTCCCGCCTTTAATCCTGCGGCCCAAAAAATTGCCATGAGAAGGTTTGAAAGCGGACCCGCTGCAGCGACGATGGCCATATCTCGTCGTGGATTGTTAAGATTGAAATGATTAACAGGGACAGGCTTTGCCCAACCAAAAACGAATCCCGCGTGAGTAATAATTAATATTGCAGGTAGTAGGATGGTGCCTATAGGGTCGATGTGTTTAAGAGGGTTTAGTGATAATCGGCCTAATAATTTGGCGGTTAAATCACCGAATTTTGAAGCAACCCAGCCGTGAGCCACTTCATGAAGTGTAATTGCAAATAATACGGGAATGAACCATACGGCAATTAATTGTGCGGTGCTGAGTTTTTCCATGCTGTTGCCCAGGGTCAAGTGAAGGTGTCAGATCTAAGATTAGATAATGAAGGTGTTACACCTTCATTATCTAATCTTAGATCTGACACCTTCCAGACTATAATAAAGGTTTACGTTCAGAGGTGTACTCAAACAATTTCACGACTTTATCAACGCCAGGCACATGACGAGTGACATTGGTCGCTAAATCGGCTTGATCACGGCTTACCAATCCCATTAAATACGCAGTACTGTTGTCGGTGACTACTTTAATTTGCGCTGAATTTAAGCCGCGTTCTGCGAGCAAAGACGATTTAATTTTTGTTGTTAACCAGGTATCCTGAGCGGCTTCTTTAAAAGAAGTATTGTCGCCGATGATAATTTCGTTATGAACGCGTTTTACTTTCTTAACAGAATAAGCAATTTTTGAAGCGAGCTCACGCAACTCTGCGTTTGGTGCGCGACCTGTTAGAAGTACAACACGATTAAACGTGCTGACTGAAATAATCGTGTCTTTATCCAGATGTTTGTTGAGGTGTAATGCGGTCCGGACATGATGAGCGATTGTTTTATCGTTTAATTGGGTTTTCATGTCACGACCATCAGTCACTACAGCGCCGCTAGCTGCTGCACCAGCCACAAAAGCGGCAGGAAGACACGCTGTTAATGATAAACAGCAAACTAAAACAACAAACAATCTTTTCATGATTAATTCTCCGGTCCAAAAAGTGATTGATCGATCATATCACACAAACAGTGAATAATTAACAAGTGAACTTCTTGAATTCGTGCTGTGCGAAAAGAAGGGACACGAATTTCAATATCGTTCGGTTTTAATAATTCAACAATGGCTCCGCCGTCTTTTCCGGTCAGGGCAACAACCAACATTTGTCGGTCATGGGCAGTTTCAATCGCGCGTAAAATATTGAGTGATTGGCCGCTGGTTGATATTGCTAATAAAATATCACCCGGTTGACCAAGACCTTTAATTTGCTTTGAAAAAATTTCCGCGTAACTGTAGTCGTTGGCGATGGAGGTCAGTGTGGATGTGTCAGTAGTGAGCGCGATAGCGGGTAAGCTTGGGCGTTCTCGTTCGTAGCGATTGAGCATTTCGGAGGAAAAATGTTGGGCGTCGCCCGCGGATCCACCGTTGCCACAGCTCAGGATTTTATTGTTGTTAATCAAGCATTGGACCATGGTTTCACCTGCGGTTGCGATAACAGGTGCCAATTGTTCAGCGGCCATACGCTTTGTGTCCGCACTTTCGAGCATGTGCGACCTAATTCGATCAACAGGGCTTGTAATGTCGAGAGTCTGCATGGGTGACTGCTTTTTTCTTAACAAGGGATGGACATTGTAGCGAATCTCTTTGGGCTTTGATAGTAGGGTGATGAGGTCAGCAGAATGCACCTATGATCCATTCAATGTTGGGTGGGTCGAAAGAAAAATCTACGCCGACCACGTCGAAGCGACAGGTTGTGTTGGAGTAGGTTGGATTTTGTTGCAGAAATAATTCTGCAGTGAGAACAATTTTTCTTTGTTTGCAAAAATCGATGGAGTCTATGGGGGAAACAAATTTCGCATTAATTCGAGCGCGTACTTCTACAAATACAATGCAGTCATGATCTAATAAAATCAAATCGATTTCACCCATTCTGCAGTAGAAATTTTCTAGAATTAGTGTCATCCCATTGTTGATTAATAAATTTTTTGCGATAGTTTCTGCTTGTTGGCCGCGTTTGTGGCGTGAGTCACGAGAATTTCTGTGTAGTGTCATTGGAATCTCCTTAAAATTGGATGTGGATTGTTTATGTAATATCCAGGTTAAGATTACTGTATATTTTTTTAATTAGAACCTCGTGTTTTATAGTTTTCGGGCGTTAACCCGGATATTGCTTGACTTGAGGAACTATCTTCTTTTAAATAGATGTCAGTAAATGTTTAATCACGGAGTCTATCTTATGCGTACAATGTTTAAATTGGTCGTTCCAGCCGTATTTTTAATCGGAGCTCTTTCAGTGTTGGCTGAGAACGAGCAGGTGGATCTTCCGCATAATATGATGCCGTGTAGTGAAGTATTAAAGTTGTCGTCACTTGATTTTGTAAAAAAATATACAAAAATTCACGGTGAAAATACGATTGAAACCACAAAAGCTATTTATGCCTATGGAAATTGTTATGATCAAGCTCAAGATGAGATTCGTGAGCAACTCAATAAACAAGGTAAAGGCCCATTTATGGGCGCAAGTGGTAATTTTCGAGATTTTGAAAGTGCGCTGAATAAATTTACAAAAACGGCCTCAGATCTCTGTAGCCCTGATGGGTCATTAAAACAAGTGTCCGATGCGTATGCGATGCTTTATCAAAAACAATTTCGTCATCTTTTTTATATTCAATATTTGCCTAAAAAACAAGCAGCAAAAGTGAACGTTCGCACAATCGAAGCTGCAAAAGCAAAATTAGATAGCATGATTAATCATCTTTCTCCTCAACAAGCACCAAAAGTGCGAGCTGATTTTGAAGCGTATTATAATGCAGGTGTGAAAGTGTTGGGTCTACCAGCTCAGCCTATTTATGAATATGCCATTATGATTTTAGAATCACCAGCGGATAAGCCTTTTTCTACCCCACCTTTTTAAAACTTAGATAACTATTCACCACGTTTTAGCCATTCTGGCCAAGGTAGTGAATGGTTGCTAATTTACCTAATAATTTCTTAATTGTGCAAGCCGCAAGAAGCCTTTGCTGAGCAGCTTCCAGCCGGTCTTGCCATTTTTTGATTCTCCATCTGCTATAATTACAGTAGGGATTCATGTGGGGAGTTGTATGATGGCAAAAGAACGTGCAATTGAGCTTATAGATCAAGCGCAAGAAATAATAAATAAAGACCGAGAGCCTACTAGCAAAGGCTCGCAATCATTTCTAGACGATGTTAAAGCGTGGGAAAAAGCCTGTGGAAGATTTGTTCTTGAGCACGGACCCAATGCGAAAAACGATATTCCGCGGGAACAGATGCGAGGTATAAAATTAGCCGCAAAAGATTTGGAAATGGAGCGACGGCTTAATGTTTTTATGCGCGAAGTTAATACTCGAACAGAAACATTTCTGAGTAGAATGAATGATCCAGGTGTTGATCATGAAAAAGAACGAACAGCTCTAGAGTCTTCTCACGCAAGATATGACGAATTTATCAAGCGTTTCAAAGGAAGTACACGTACCTATGAATTTCAAGAACGACGTCCAGATGATGCCGCTGAAATGATGAGAAAAATGGAGGAAACGGTTTCTAATCTTCGACATACTCTCCTAGTAACCCCATCAATTTTGGATGAGTTTGCTGATGAGCCTGATGAAGCCATGCATAAATCCATTAGTACAATGACTAAGCTGCTCGAATTTGAGAAACATCCTAGTATTGATCAGATCAAAGCAAAAAGATCAGCTCTATCGAGAAAGAGTTATGAAGAAGATTCAAGTGAGAGTGATGATGAGAGAAATAGTAAACTCTTAGCAGAGCAAAGAGATTTGTTAGAGGTGATGTTAGGTGTTATTGGTCCTAAAATTGCAGGAAATCAAGCGTTGTTGCTGCGATATGAAAAAAATCTGAAAAAATTCAATGATCCAAGCAACAATACTATGGAAAATCAAAATAAGATCGCGGGACAAGTGATTAGATTACATGAAAGCGTTCTTGGTAAAAGAATAAATGATGCGCTTAAGGCCATGAGAACTTTGTTAGATAAATCGGATAAAAAAAATGAAAGTCCTGATGTTAGAAAATTTAGAAAAATATTCGAGGGAGTTGAGCGGGATCATAAAAAATCAAAGGATGATTCACTTGATTATAAAATGGCTAATTTATTGGTATTAGAAGGTAGCCTAGAAAATCTTAAGCGTTTAATGTCTGAGCAACAAAAATCTGAGCCGCCAAAGTGGAAACCATCAAAAACGTCTAAACTGCCTGTTCAGTTTAGGGAGAGTGGAAATTTTGATAGGCAATCACAAAACCCAGTAACAAATAAACCTATGATGGGGCGTAAGAAAAAAGAAAATCTTTCTGACGACACAGTAGTACCGAGTCGTGGATCTAAAGGTCCATCTATAAAAGGTTCATCGAATGATTAATGGGTAATATTCAGATAGAGGAGTGGGGTTTATGAGCGATGAGAAAGACAATAAAACCAGCAGTGAAGACCAAGGGTTTGTTATAAATTCGATGATTCTCGACTTAAACGATCACGTTTTATTTATTGAGCTATCAACGGATTCTACAGAAATTCATGGCGCTTTAAAACAACTAGAAAAAGGATTGATGAGCTTAAAGAATCAAGTTGGTGATACCGCTTCGTTGGTTTCACAATTTGGTGAAGATATTAACAAACTTGAGTTAGATTTAAGTCGTGGTAAAGAAAAATTGGCGTCGTTACAAGCGAAAAGTCAGTATGAGCAGGGTGCATCTGGTTCAGAAAACATAGAGGTTGAAATTCAAAGCTTGCTGAATGAGGGAAAGAGAATCGTTGAAATCACTGATCCTGTGAAATTTAATAGTGCTGCAAATGAGTGGAATAAAAGATATTCAGAATTTGATGCTAAATATGAACAAGAGCTAAGGGCGATAATTAATAGCGGTGACGCAAAGAACCCTATCTTGGATTCTGTTATGGAATTGGATGAGATGCATGATATTGTCAGGGAAAGACAGGTAAAACTGCAAAAGCAGTCAGGACATATTGTAGGTGCGTCAGAAAAAATATCAGAGTTGGGCAAAGCGAGTGGAGCTTCTCCACTCGATGCGGAGACCCAGATTAATTTATATATTGCTGATCTAAAATATCCATTGATCATAGATATTTATCTGTCCGATGATCCGGATCAGCTTAGTGCTAATTTAAAACAGCTTGAAGAAGGATATCGGGAATTACAAAATAAAATCATTGCTGCCAATTTTGGCTCGGAATTCTCGGAATTCAATAATGATATTCTGGAAATTAAGGAGGCAATTAATCAGGGTAAACAAAAATTAGAACAGCTAGAAATCGATAGGCCGCTAGCCTTTTCGCCGGAAGATCAAGAATTTTTAGATGCGGCATCAGCGAAAACAGGGACAAGTGATGCTGAAAAGCCTCTAGCTCCTGAGGTTCCTGCGGCTCCTGTGGTTCCCGCTGCGACTCGTCCTGCTCCTCCACCCCGGCCGGCTGCTCCTGTAGGAAAACCTGTGGAATTGCCACTACAATCTGCGGAGGCGAAGGCGGCTAAGCCAATGAGAGATTTAATCGATGCCAGTGGTCCCGGAAATTCTGAGATTCAACAAGAAATACAAGGGCTTCTGGATGCGGGAAATGTTAATGAATTATGTAAATTACTCGGTGATATCAATCTTGAATTAAGAAATGCTAAACAGGAAAAAAACAACTCACTGCTTGCAACTTTAAATACAAAAAATTCAGAGGAAATGCCTAATAAGGTTTCGCAAGCTATGCCTAAGATTTTTGATCAGACAAAGGGTGCGCTGAACAGTGAAAAAACAAAAGATAATACTGAGGCATTGCAACGAATGCGGCTCGAGGTTCTTACTGCGATGATGAAGTATGTTTTGGGCAATCCTCAATTAGATCAAAAAAAACGTGATCCCATTGTCGGTGCTGTTTACATAAATGGCTCCAATAAAGATCGAAAAATTCTCAATGCAACGGGAATATCTCCGCCAGGTGCGCAAACCCTAAATGCGATGGCTGAAATGTTAGGGGTGGAGGTTCCATCCACTCTTACAAGTGCATTAACGGCAGCAGGTGGATTATTTGGCGCAATGTTAGAAGCGGGAGGTTTTTCAGCTGGTCAACCCGTAACTATCAACGAGCCTGAAAGGGTGAAAGCATTAGCAGATATTAACTCAGAATTTCATATCATGCCCAGTATGGATGACGTAAGTATGCAGCTTATGGATTTTAGTTTTTTGCATTATATTAATGCTGAAAACATCAAGCCGAGTTTAGAAGCGTTTGAACATCCTGACGTGGGTGCAACCCTTCAGAACTCTTTGGAAGCATTAAAAAATCTTGATGAAAGATCACATGAAGATCTATTAACTATTGCGGCTTCGTTAGAGTATGTTTCAGACTTTATCTTTCATGTAAGAGATACTCTTGATCGGCATTGTGATGACCTGTCGTCTTCTCAAAAAATGGGCGCATATAGGCAATTGCAAATCAAGAGTGATGAATTATTGCAGGCTCAAGAAAAATTACTACAGGCTATGATTTATCGACTTGAATTATTGGATCCTGAGGTCTTTGCAAGTCTCAGCGGAGGTGATTATGATAAAAAATATCTTTGTGAATATAGAATGAAGACTGATGAAAAGATACGGGTGGGGGTAGAAAATTTATTGAAAAAAGCCAGTCGAGGGAATGCTACTGCTCGTGAAATGTTATTAAAATTCAACCATATATACGGTTCAGATTTAATAAAATACCTTGCATATCTAGGTAAATATGGAAGTCCTGAGATATCTAAGGGGTTACATGGGATACTGCCTGATGTCATGGAGGCAGATCATGAGAAGATAGGTCTGTGGTTAAGGAAAAAATTGAGTGAAGGGGAATTAAAAATGCAAGAAGCGGGCATTAATGCCATGACCAACTTTATAATAAATAATAAAGAATTATTTCAAGACGGAGAGGGTATAGATCAACCTCTTGTCATTAGGCAGACGGAATTTCTTGATTTGCATCGTTTGATGAACCCTATGATATCGATGCATAGCCCAGCCATGATTGCAGCTGAAAAAAAATTCTTTGAAAATCGTGATGAATTCAGACAATTTTGTAGTGTAGCTGAAAAATTCAGTGAACTTCAAGTAGGGAACGAAGGAGTGAGCGGTTTCGCTTTTGAATCGTTTATTGAGAAATGTCAGAGCAAAAAAGAATTTTGGGTTTGCGCAGAGTTTGTGGCTAAGTGTAAGACGACAGGTGAATTTCTTGAATTAGTTAACAAGTATAATGCTCTTAATGGAGCAGGCCAGAAATTGTATGATATGTTTAAATCCGAATTCGAAGGAGTTTCTGATCCCTCAGAATTGATGGGGCACATTCAAAACTTACAGGAAGATAAACGTAGAATTTATTTTATGGTTAAAATTCTAGAAAAATTCAAAGGAAAAATTTCTTACGAAGAAGTTATAGCCATTGCTGATTCTCTTGAGAAAGGCAAAATACCTCTTTTCTTTGGGATATGTTTAAAGGAATCTGGCTCAGTTGAGAGTTACAATAATAAAATTCAGGATGTTAATGAATTAGTAGGTGATAGTCCTGCCCTAAAAGCTTTGGGTAGAATTTCGGATGTTAATGTACTTTCTTACCGTTTAGGAATAAGTAAGTAAAGATATAAAATCAGTGTTGGAAAAAGTTAAAGAGACTCTTGGGGAAGATGGAATCAAACTTGTCGATAAAATATTCAATGAGTTAGTAGAGAAACAATTAATTCAACCCGATAATTATAAGGATGCTCAAGAAGCAGCGCTTTTAGCCATTGTGATTGCTAAAAATGCCATGGATGTTGTGGAGGCGCTGCCGGATTATCAACAGAATAGAGGTGCAATGATAAAACTTTGCCTTAATGGGTTAAGTGATAGTATAAAAAAGTTTTCAGCTAAATTTCCTGAGGCTGGTGCAGTCGTGAGTAAGTTACTGCAGGAGTTTAGTGACAATATAAATAGCGTAGAAAATATCGAGTTTATTGTTAGCATAATTAATGATCCGGAACGTAATGAGCAACATACTAAAGTTATAAAATCACTCGTAAGTACTATTGGAATATTGGGAAGCCTTGAGCGAGAACAGCAGGATGTAATAGACGAAGCATTATTATTTACTAAAGATTTTCCGCCTGAGAAAGATGAAGAGCAAGAAGCGGCTTTAGCCTCGATGATGGCGCGTTATAAAGACGTGGTGAAATTTTCGTCAGATGAGTCGAATGCTTATACTGATGCTGTGAACTTAACAGGTGCCCTTCTTGAGCGACGAACGCCTGAATTTGATGATAAACAAAAAGAAGAATTAAGTAATAAAGTCTGTGTCGAACTTCTTGATCGTAAGAAGAAAGCAGGGCTTAAGTTGCCTCGTAGTAAAATGATGGAAGCGGCCATTGATCTTGCAAGACAGTATAGAAATGCGAAGGAAAGTAAATCAGAAATTATTGAACAGGTTGAAAAATTTAAAGCAGAATTAGAGTTAATAGAAAAATTTCTGGATAAAGAAAAGAATCCAAAGCAAAGCGCTGAGCTTGAAAAAGTAAAAGCTGGGATGAATAGGATAATTGACCAACATAACAATAAAGCATACACACTGCCAAAAAGATTATTAAGAATTTTTAAGAGGCAACAAGAGGACGGAAAGCAAAAAAATGTTGTTCAAGATGGTTTATTAAGCCGATTTAAAAGAAAACGTGGTAGTGCTGATGTGTCTGATAGAGAAGCGGCGTCTCAGAAGGAAGGGGTTTCGGGAGAAGATGAGGCTGCTAAGAAAAAAAGAAAAGAGGCAGAGCATCCTCTAAAGAGGAGAAGAGTAATTGCAAAAAGATCTGGAAAAAGTATAGACGGGGATCAAACGCCCGCACAAGACGGCTCTAGTCCATCAGCAAAAAAATAAATTTGCTTCTTTCCTAATTCTTTCGATCTAATTTCTTTACTGGATAGCCACACAATAATGAAGTGGTAAACCCAGCCTTGCAGGTCTGACGTTAACCTCTGGAGCGAATAGGTATCAGTATGATAGCGGGATGGGCCATCCTGTGGCATTTCAATAAATTTTGTGGGAAGGGCTTCCATTTTGTGGGAGAGTAGTGTAATAATGTGGGGCTTGGTGGTGAACTGTGGGGATGAAGTGGGTGTTTAGGGGTATTAATGCGATTAACTTGGATGCGAAGGGGCGCTTGCCGTTCCGGCTCGTTATCGTCAAAGTATAGAGACGGTAGCGCAAGGGCATCTGGTTGTGACAATTGATACTGAAGATCCCTGTCTTTTGATGTATCCACTGCCCGTTTGGGAAGAAATAGAACGACGCGTACAGGCTCTACCGGCGCTGAATGCCGCGGTAAGACGGGTGCAGCGTTTGTTGATTGGGCATGCCACAGAAGTTGAGATTGATGCGAATGGGCGAATTTTATTGCCCAGCGAGCTGAGAGAGTACGCTCAGCTTGATAAGAAAGTAACCTTGATTGGTTTAGCGAATAAGTTTGAGTTGTGGAGTGAGTCAGTGTGGCACGAGTCTCGGGATCGCTGGTTGGCGTCCGATGGCAATGGGGCGCTGCCGCCAGAACTGATGTCCATAATTTTGTGATGAGTTCACTGTGAGTGGTGAGCACAAACCAGTTTTATTAGAAGAAGCGTTAGCCGCGTTAGCCATTCGAGCCTCGGGAAAGTATGTAGACGCGACCTTTGGTCGTGGTGGGCATACGAAAAATATTTTAGCTGCGTTGAATTCAGACGGGAGAGTATTGGCCATAGACCAAGATCCCGAAGCGATTCGATGCGGGCAAGAAATATTTGGTGAGGATGCGCGATTAAAATTGTGGCACGGATCATTTGGTAAATTAGAAGAATGTGTAGATGAGCTCGGTTGGCGTGGTCAAGTAGATGGTATTTTGCTGGATATAGGGGTCTCATCCCCACAGCTCGATACGCCAGAACGAGGTTTTAGTTTTTCGGTTGATGGACCGCTGGATATGCGTATGAATCCAGCGTACGGCATGGACGCCGCTTCTTGGATTAGTCAGGCTCGTGAGCAAGAAATAGAGAGAGTATTGCGTGAGTATGGGGAAGAGCGTTATGCCAGACGAATTGCAAAAGCGATTGTTAAGGCAAGAGCTCAAAAACCGATCACGCGAACTCAGCAATTGGCTGATATTGTGGCTGCGGCCCATCCGAGATGGGAGCCGTTTAAACATCCGGCGACGCGGAGTTTTCAAGCAGTTCGGATTTTTATCAATCAGGAATTGCAGGTGTTGGAGTCGGTTCTGCCGCAATGTTTAAGTGTATTGAAAACAGGTGGTCGATTAACGGTTATTTGTTTTCATTCTTTGGAAGATAGGATTGTAAAGAATTTTATGCGCAAGGCAGCTCGAGGGGATGATTATCCGCCGGATTTGCCTGTCACTGCGGATCAATTACATCCGCAATTGCGTTTAGTGGGTAAAGCTGTGAGAGCGGGTGAAGAAGAATGTCGATATAACCCGCGTGCGCGCAGTGCAGTGATGAGAGTCGCTGAAAAAATATGAATAAAAAGGAGAGATTTTTGGCATTGCCGAAAAATTTCTGTAAGGGACTACCGCAAGGTGGATTGTCAGTGAAAATGGGAGATTAAAAAATGACTACAGCAACACGTGCAATTAATGTGATTCGATGGCAATGGGCAGTGCCTTATATGCCTTTGGCTTCACGGCCGGTGCTGCGGAATATGTTGCTTTTATCTTCTATTTTGTTGACATCCTTCGCGACAATTAGTTCAAAACATATTAGCCGACAATTAACAACCGATTTGCAAGCGCGACACGATGTTAGCAATACGCACTATGAAAATTGGAGTAAATTATTACTCGAACAGGGTACGCTTTCTAGACAAGTGCGCGTTGAACAAATTGCGCATCAAAAATTTTTAATGGCATCACCAGCGAGCCGACAAGTAGAAATCGTCAGAGTTAAATAGAAGTAATGAATTATGTTGGACGATATTATACTGTTATAGGTCTGTTGATAATCGCAGGTGCATGTCTCGTTTTGAGAATGGCTGATCTGAGTATTATCAAGCATAATTTCTTATTAAAACAAGGCGATGCTCGAATGCATCGTATCGTGAGTGTTCCTGCTCATCGTGGAATGATTACTGATCGCAACGGAAAACCTCTCGCGGTGAGTGCACAAGTGAACGCGGTGTGGGTCAACCCCAAATTAATTCCACTGGATCATCCTGAATTTGATCAATTCGCAAAATTGTTAGGATGGGCACCCACAAAATTACGTCATCGATTATTTCAATCAAAAAAGAAAACGTTTGTTTATTTAAATCGAAGTTTGCCACCGGGTCAGGCAGAAGCAATTAAAAATCTAGATATACCGGGAATTTACACAGAAAAAACGTATAAACGATTTTATCCTGAAGGCGATGTGATGGCGCATCTTTTGGGAAATACGAATGTGGATGATGCGGGCCAGGAAGGAATAGAGTTGGAATTTGATGAGTGGTTGCGTGGTGTGCCTGGAAAAAAAGAAGTGATTAAAGATCGATTGGGTCAAGTGGTGGCAGATTTAAATACTATTCGTCAACCACGAGAAGGTCATGATTTAGCATTGTCGATCGATAATAGAATTCAATATATTGCGTATCGTGCGATAGGAGAAACAGTTGAACAATATCATGCGAAAGCTGGTACCGTGATTGTTGTCGATGTGAATAATGGCGAAATTTTAGCGTTGGCTAATGTTCCTTCGTATAATCCTAATTCAATTACAGGTCCACGCGATGGGCGATATCGAAATCGTGCAGTAACTGATGTTTTTGAGCCGGGTTCAACGATGAAGGCGTTCAGTGCGGCAACATTTTTGCAATCAGGTAAATTTAAGCCGGATACGATTATTGATACAAATCCGGGGCGAATTACTATCGATGGCAATACAATTAGTGATGTGCACAATTACGGAGTGATTACAGTGAGTCAAGCTGTGCAACATTCCAGTAACGTTGCGATGAGTAAAATGGCAGCGGTTGTTGGTGCACAAAAAATATCTCAAACACTTTTTAATGCCGGATTTGGAGAGAAAACGAGTAGTGGATTTCCCGGCGAAGTCTCAGGAACTTTATCAACGCGTCAACGATGGCGACCGATTGAAACAGCTACTTTAGCAATGGGATATGCTATGACAGTAACACCATTGCAATTAGCGCAAGGTTATACTGTGTTAGCGGCTGGTGGAATAAAACGTCCAATTTCATTGGTGAAAAATGAGCGTGTGCATCCAGGCGAACGAATTTTGCCTGAGAAAATTGTGCAAGAAGTTGTGAAGATGTTAGGTTTAGTAACAGAGAAAGAGGGTACCGGTACGCGAGCAAACGTTGCGGGGTATCATGTTGGTGGTAAAACGGGAACAGCTTATATTGCAGGTAAACACGGGTATGACCATTCTCGTTATTCGTCTTCTTTTGCGGGCATCGCCCCCTTGGATAAACCGCGATTAGCGTGTATTGTAGTTGTGACTGAGCCACAGTCACAACATTTTGGCGGAGTTGTTGCTGCTCCAGTGTTCGCAAAGGTTATGGAGGGTGCGTTGCGCATTTTAGCGGTACCACCTGATAATCTACCTCCCGCAACAGTTGAACAGCAACCAGCTCCAGTTCCAGCGCCAGCAAAAACATAGTAAAGAGTAAAAGATGAGAGAAAAAAATGGCTGATTTAGCATATTGTTTATCGGGTATTGTGACACCTTCTTTTTCAACAGAGTTTGATCGCTTGATGTTAGATTCGCGTCAAGTGAATAATAAAGATGTGTTCGTTGCTTTGTCAGGTGATGAGTTTGATGGTCATGATTTTATTCAAGATGCACTTACAAAAGGTGCAGTCGCTGTTTTAGCAGAACGTGAAATTGTCAAAAATGATCGAGTCATTGTTGTTCCTGAATTGCGGCGTTATTTAAGCGAAATTGCAGGCCGATTTTACGGGGAACCTTCTTCACTAATGTCAGTCGTTGGTGTAACGGGTACTAATGGTAAATCCTCTATCACTCATTTTATTTCTCAAAGCTTGCGTGAGTGTGGTCGACAATGTGGAATCATCGGAACGCTCGGTTATGGTTTTTTGCCAGAATTAATTTCTAGTACCCACACGACACCCGATGCTGTAAGTGTGCAGCGAATTTTAGCTGAATTAAAAAGACAAGGCGCAGATTCGGTTGCCATGGAGGTTTCTTCGCATGGCTTGCATCAAGAACGAGTAAGTGGAATTTTATTTGAAACAGCAGTATTTACGAATTTAACGCGCGATCATTTAGATTATCACGGAACAATGGATAATTATAAAGATCAAAAAAGGCGTTTATTCACTATGCCAGGTTTAAAAAACGCCATTATTAATTGTGATGATCCCTTCGGAAAAGAAATTATTCAAAGCTTGAAAGGACAATTAAATATTGTAGGATACGGTTTGCAAAATCATTCTGATGTTGAATGCTCGATGATTATTGCGAGTAATATTCGTCAAAATTATAAAGGTTTTCGTGCAAAAATTGAGTCGCCTTGGGGTGATGGTGAATTGCGCAGTCAATTGTTGGGTCAATTTAATATAAGTAATGTGTTGGCTGTTTTGGGTGTATTAATTGTGATGGGTATTTCACTGAAAGAGGCATTAGAAGGATTAAATCATCTACAAACAGTGACGGGTCGTATGCAAGCGTATGGTGGTGATAAACAAGCGCTTGTTGTTGTGGATTATGCGCACACACCCGATGCTTTGCAGCAGGCGTTACTTGCGTTGAAACCTCATGCTGAAGGAAAATTGTGGTGTGTCTTTGGTTGCGGCGGTGATCGTGATCGAGGAAAACGACCGCTAATGGGGCAAGTTGCGGAGCGTTACAGTGATCAACTTATTTTGACAAATGACAACCCTCGATCGGAATCTCCGCAAACGATTATTGATGAAATTAAATCAGGATTATTATGTCCTTGGGCAGTAGAAGTAGAGCTTGATCGCGGAGCTGCAATCGCTCATGCGATTGATTGTGCTGAGCCAGGAGATGTGGTATTAATCGCTGGAAAAGGACATGAGGCATACCAAATTATTGGTGATGAGAAATTGCCTTTTAGTGACATTGAAAGGGTTCAGCATCAAACGGCTGAAAAACGTTTACGTGAATGAGGAAGTTATGATTAATTTAAAAAAATGTGCCGAAATTTTATCAGCTGAATTAAAAGGCGATCACACAATTACCTATAAAGGTGTGAGCATTGATTCACGTACTATAAAACCTGGTGAGCTTTTTGTAGCGATCAAAGGTGAGAATTTTGATGGTCACAATTATGCTCAAGAGGCAGAGAAAAAAGGTGCGGCTGCTATTTTAGTGAGTGTTAAAGCGGATGTGAAAATACCACAAATTATCGTGCCAGATACTATTCAGGCTTTTGGTGAATTAGCGCGTTGGCATCGTGAACAATTTAAAATTCCAGTAATTGCAGTAACAGGTAGTTGTGGAAAAACAACAACGAAAACGATGTTAGCCAGTATTTTTTCTGGCTTAGGTAAAACATTGAGCCCCGTCAGCAGTTTTAATAATAATATCGGGTTGCCGTTAACAATATTGCAGTTAGATGAATCTTACAAAACCGTAGTGCTTGAGCTGGGCGCTAATCATCCTGGAGAAATAGCAGAGCTAGTAAAAATTGCTCAACCGGATGTGGCGGCAGTCACAATAATCGCGCCTGTGCATTTAGAAGGATTTGGTTCCATAGAAAATATTGCAGCGGCAAAAGGAGAAATTTTTTCAGGATTAGATAAAAACGGTGTTGCTGTTGTGAATCTTGATGATCCGCTATCTAGATTATGGCAGCAACAATTAGCGGGTAGGCGAGTGATCCGATTTGGTCAACAGATGAATGCCGAAGTGAGTGCAAAAGATGTCATACTAAATGCGCAAGGTTGTCCAGACTTTACGTTAGTCACAACAGCAGGTGAAATTCGAATTCAATTGCCAGTGATAGGTGAACATAATGTCAATAATGCGCTGACTGCTTGTGCGTGTGCTATTGCGTGCGATGTAAAACTCGAAGATATCAAAAAAGGTCTAGAACTAATGCCGCCTGTGTCAAAACGCATGATTCGTCATGAATTGTCTAATGGCGCTGTTTTAATTGATGATACGTATAATGCAAATCCTCTCGCGTTTAAAGCGGCGTTAAAAGTGCTGCAGCAAACAGGAATGCCAACAGCTTTAGTTATGGGTGATATGGGAGAGTTAGGGTCAGATTCAGAAAAAATACATCGTGATGTGGGAACGTGGGTTCAAGAAGCGGGTATCAATCAATTTTTCACTTACGGAAAATTATCGGCTCATGCTTCCGCAGCTTATGGCTCTTCAGCGCAACATTTTACGGATATTCAAGAACTGGTTTCTGTGTTGAGGCCTGTTTTGAATGAGAAGAAAGTGATGTTAGTGAAAGGTTCGCGTTCTATGCGTATGGAAAATGTTGTAGCCGCTCTTTTGAATCAGCAAGGATAGCATCATGTTATATTTTTTAGCCCAATTTTTGGAAAAATATTATCATCCTTTTCAGGTGTTTCATTATTTAACGTTGCGTTCAATTTTAAGTAGTTTAACTGCACTGATTATTTCTTTGGTCGTTGGTCCCGTAATGATCCGAAAATTAACCTACTATCAAGTAGGGCAATCTGTCCGTGATGATGGTCCTCAAACGCATTTAAAAAAAGCAGGAACTCCTACGATGGGTGGCGCTTTAATTTTAATTGCGATAGCTATTAGTATTTTACTTTGGGGTGATTTGACGAACGCGTATGTTTGGTTAGTAACGTTAGTGACTTTAGGTTTCGGTGTAATCGGTTGGGTGGATGATTACCAAAAATTGATTTATAAAAACAGTAAAGGGCTCTCTGCGCGAAAGCGTTTGTTTTGGGAATCTTTGATCACATTAGCGGCAGTTATATTTTTGTATACCACTGCTGTGGTGCCCGCTGAAACTTCTCTTGTTATTCCTTTTTTAAAAAATGTCATGCTGCCACTCGGTTTCTTTTACATTATTTTTTCTTATTGTGTTGTTGTGGGCTGTAGTAATGCCGTTAATTTGACGGATGGTCTTGATGGTTTAGCTATTTTACCTACAGTCATGGTGGCAGGTGCATTGGGGGTTTTTGCTTATCTTTCTGGTCACGCGCAATTTGCTCCTTATTTGACGATTCCCTATCTTTCTGGCGTGGGTGAAGTCGCAGTATTTTGTTCTGCCATTGTTGGTGCGGGTTTAGGTTTTTTATGGTTTAACACCTATCCAGCACAAGTTTTTATGGGCGATGTTGGTGCGTTAGGTTTAGGCGCTGCATTGGGAATCGTGGCCGTTGTTGTGCGACAAGAATTAGTATTGATGATCATGGGCGGTGTTTTTGTGATGGAAACGGTTTCAGTGATTCTACAAGTGGCTTCATTTAAGCTCACAGGTAAACGAATTTTTAGGATGGCACCACTACATCATCATTTTGAGTTGATTGGATGGCCCGAGCCTCGTGTGATAGTTCGATTTTGGATTATTAGTTTTGTTTTGGTTTTACTAGGCCTGGCTTCACTAAAAATTAGGTAGCGTTATTTCGGGTAATTATAGATCGTTCTCAGTTCATGTTTTTTGACTCTGCCTAAACAAAGAGAACGACCAGGATTAATAATTACGCATTTTGAAAGTGCTTCACGGCCGAGCAGCATGCGAAATCGTAAAGGATCTCGGTCAGATAATGTCAGTTGAATTTCTTGAGTTATATCACCCAATACTAATTTCGTTAAAATAACACAGCGTAATTCTTTGTGACCGCTTGAGCTCGTTATGTAACGTTCATCGTAGATGGTTGCATGACAATTAATAACAATATTGTTATTTCCTTGAATGGGGTGAATTGAAAAATGGACCCGATTGTGCTGTTCATGGTGAGATGTTTTTATGTCGAAGGCATGTAAAGAGGATGTTCTTGCGCCAGTATCAATTTTTGCTTTAATTGCAGGGATTCCGAGTTCAGGTAGCGAACACCACTCGTGCCATCCAACAAGAATTCTACTTTTTTTTGATTTTTCAGATCCTTCTGACATTTTCTTTCCCTAAAGTGGTTGCCCATTTGCCATTTCAGTTGCATCCAAATTTGGATCGAGAGAGATTTGTCTATTTTTAATTTCTTCTTCAACGTGTTTAAGTTTTTCGAATGTGGCAATATGAAATAATGCAGCGCCATCGTGTACAGTTGGAATATTGCTTTTTCCAATTATCATTCCTGCGTGGGGTGCAATGACATGATATTCTTCATCGCCAACAGGATTTGAAATTGTGGCGAGAATTTCGTTATCTTTTACAGTATCACCTAGCGTTTTAAATGGGCGTGTAATGCCGCTGTGAGGTGATCGAACCCAATAACTGGCTTGTCCAATGAGAGAATGATTTTTTGATTTTTTTTCGGCAGAATGAATCATTTTTAAATCTTGCATTACATTCAATACGCCCTTAATTCCAATTTTTATAGCCGTATCGTTAAATCGAAGTGCTTCACCCGCTTCGTAAACAATAATCGGAATATTTTTTTCTTCCGCTGCAAGCCGTAGCGATCCTTGGGGCCCTTCTGAATGTAAAATTACCGGAGCGTTAAAAGCCTTCGCCATTTTTTCTGTATTTTTATCCGTGAGGTTAGCGCGAATTTGTGGGAAATTACTTCTATGTAAAGAACCTGTGTGCAAGTCTACGATATGGGTAGATTGGTTGATCACTTCGCTCATTACTAAATGTGCTAAACGAGCAGCCAGTGAACCTGAAATCGATCCCGGAAAACTTCGATTTAAATCGCGTCGGTCCATAAGGTAACGAGTTTGATAAAGAAATCCATAAATATTGACTATAGGTACCGCAATAAGTGTGCCAACGATAGATTTTAATTGGGGCTTTTTTAAAAGTAGTTTGATAATTTCAATGCCGTTAATTTCATCACCGTGAATTGCTGCAGCTACACAAAGCACAGGGCCAGGTTTTTCTCCGCGGATCACATGAATAGGCATTGCAATGGGTGTGCAATCATATAATTTAGGCATATCGATCATGATAATTCGCCGATCACCTAATTCGATGGGTGTTTCATTAATGATAATTGCGCTAGAAGATGATGTCATAGCTAACCCTCATAACGACTATGTCGAGTGATTGGTTTAGAATGCTTTTCAATATATTCGATAATTTTATCTGCGATGTCGATGCCGGTTGTTGTTTCAATGCCTTGCAGTCCAGGAGAAGAATTTACTTCCATGACTAAAGGCCCGCGTTTTGATCGTAATAAATCCACGCCCGCCATTTTTAATCCCATTATTTTAGCGGCTTGAATGGCGGTTTCACGTTCATGTTTTGTAATTTTAATGGTGGTAGCACTTCCACCGCGATGAATATTAGAACGAAAATCACCAGAATCTGCTTGACGTTTCATTGCAGCAACAACTTTATCGCCTACAACAAAGCAGCGAATGTCAGATGCTTTGGCTTCATGAATAAATTCTTGAACAATAATGTTTGCGCTTAAACCCATGAATGCTTGAATGACACTTTCTGCTGCATTTAATGTTTCTGCTAATACAACACCTACACCTTGGGTGCCCTCTATTAATTTAATAATGAGGGGAGCGCCGCCGACCATATCAATTAAATCGTCTACGTCACTGGGTGAATTCGCAAAACCCGTAATGGGTAATCCCACACCTTTGCGTGCCAATAATTGAAGTGAACGTAATTTGTCACGTGATCGAGTGATTGCGATTGAAGGATTAATGCTAAAGGTTCCCATGGTTTCAAATTGACGTACGACAGCAGCCCCATAAAAAGTGCGTTTTGGACTGATGCGAGGAATAATCGCATCGTAAGGTTCAAGTACGTTGCCTTTGTAGTGAATACTGGGGTTTCGTGAAGTAATATTCATGTAACAGCGGGCATAATCGATGATAGACACTTCATGGCCGCGCGCTTTGGCGGCTTCTAAAAGTCGTCTGGTTGAGTAAAGGTCTTCGTTCCGAGATAAAATCGCTATGTCCAAGGCAGTTCGTTCCTTATGATATTCATGTTAATAGTAGTTCAAATAGTGAGAGTTTTCCATTAGTATAGGTGTCATATATCTAAGGAGGATAGTTCATGCGAAGGAATGTTCAAGGTTTATTTTCGGGAATCACCATAATGCTGCTGAGTTTTATGGCTCAGGCTCAAGTGAGCACAAGCTCAGATTCTGTGCCTGCAGCTTCGTCAGTTACGCCCAATACGCAGCAGATGTCTGTTTCCGCAATTTCATCGAGTGAAACTGCTACTGAGGGGGCTTCAGCTAGTGCGCCTGCTTCAGCTCCAGCTCCTGCCCTCGCTTCTGCCTCTACATCCGCTCCTGTCCCAGCGGCTGACTCATCTTCATCTGAAAACTCAGTAACTCCTCCGCACACCCCTGTTCCAAGTCCTGCGCCAAAAATTAGTCTTCAGATTGAAGATTTAAAGCCTACTTCGGCTGCTTTAGAAACAGGCAGGATGAATTATGCGCGTTATTGTGCTGATTGCCATGGTGCCAATGGAGAAGGCAAAAAAGGGCCGAAATTGATAGGGAGTTTAATTATAACCGGACCTGTTTATGGTCACCTTAGTATCGTGTTAAACGGACATAACAAGTCTATAATGCCCACGTGGGGAATTAGTGAAATTTCTGATGGTGTGATTGCCAGCATTATCACCTATCAGCGTAATGCATGGGGTAACAATGATAAAAAAGAATTTGGCCGACACGCGGGTGGTGTTGTGTCTGCAGAATGGGTTCATGTTTATCGAAAGATGATGAAGAATTTGCCTGTTAAACAAGATGTTCGAACATAACTTAGCTTGACTTGGATATTGCATAAACAATTGATTTATGCAATATGCGGATTAGTTGATATTCACTACTTTAATTGTACAGTATTTTGTTTTTGATTATTGCGAAGTAGTTCATAAATTCTCAGAGTTGTTTTTTCTGAAAATTTATTTGCATCATCGACACCTAGGAAAGTTATTCTAGGGTTTTCTTCAAGTAAGGTACAGAAAGCTTGGCCACATTCATCGTTTAATTTGATTCCCATAATCAAAAGAGATTGAAGAGTGGGATGATCGCGTAATGCGTTGCAGATTTCTAAGGCTCCATCGACTCCAATAGGATTGTCTCTTAGATCAAGAGATTCGAGAGTTTTGTTTTTATTGAGTCCTGCCGCGAGACATTGAGCTCCTTCAGAAGTTAAACCGCAACCACTAATGTTCAGTTCTTTGAGTGATGAATGATTTGCGATCAAATTAGAAAAAGCTTTTGCAGCAGCCCAGCCTTTGTAATTTAGATTTTGACTGGTGACCCAGCTGAAGAGATTTTTGTTTTCTGAGCAGATGAATTTTTCTAAAATGTCGTGCCTTGATAGTGGTTCACATAATTGTACAGCGCCAATTCCAGTAATTCTATTTCTTTGTAAATGAATCTCGGTAGCTTCAGGAGTGGTCATTAAGCACATTTCGAGAGTCCAGACAATTGAATTGTCATCAATAAATTGCTCGTTGTTTGCATCACCAATGATTTCAATTATTTTGCATACTTCAACCGCTAATGTAGAGGCACTTGTTTGCTGGCTTAATTTAGGATGTGCTAGTGATAATACAGGTGAAGATTGTACTGAATCGGTTCCTTTTTTGCGAACTGCAGAGCGATCAGAAGAAGGGGGTTCTGCTTTTCCTTCGGCGACTGTGCCTGCTCGTGCTCGAGGTACTACCGGTGAGTTTTGTGCCGAATTTTGCGCAGAGCTTAGCGTTGAACTTTGTCCTGAACCTGTGAATTTGAAAAGTTTTGTAAAAGATTTTCTAAGGCTACCGCCTAATTGTTGTTTGCGTGGACTGTTTTCTGGAACGGGGGTGACGGCGTCGTCGGCAGATTCGGAAGACTTTCCTGAAGCATCTGCAGCTGGTGGTTGATCTGATTGTTTGAAAAGTGAGGACAATCGTGATTTTGAGTTTCTTAAACTGGGATTTAATTGGGCTTTTGCATCTGATGATGAAGGTTCGCCACTTTCAGTTCTTTCAGGGTTCAGAGTATCGGATTGTTGTTGCGACTTAGTATTACGTAACATATTTCTCACATTTGTGAGCGAAGTTCTAAAGCTAAACTGTAGTTGTTTTTTAGTGGTTGCTTCTGTTTGGGGGTCCTCGTCTTCGAGCACCTCTACTTTTGGTGAGGCAGGAAGTGCTTTAAGAGATGTATTTTGAGGTGCATGTTTTAACTGAGCACTTTTCCAATTGGATTGGTTGCTGGGTAATGCAGGCGTTGCTTCCCGTCTTAAAAAATAATCTACTTGATGATTAAGTTGTTCGGTAATCCGAGCAAAAAATTGGGTCTGCCTTTGTGCATGTCTGAGCCTTTCGTCTTTGGGTATTATGTTGGATTTTTCTTTCACTAAACTCGCTTGAGCTATACTTTTGTTAATTGATTGCTCGAGTTTACGTTGTAGTGAAGCTATTTTTTCGTAATTTTTCACCCAGTTGACATGTGCGGCTTCAGTGGTTTTATTTTCATGTGTGAGTGGTTCGTAGATTTGGTCACAAACTGTTACCAGCATTTTTTGACACTCTAATAATTTCGTACAAAGTTTAGTTAGTGTATCCATTAACCGATTAATTTGATCATTGCTGATGCCATAAACCAAGAGGTCTCCACCGATACCTGCAAGAGCTTTTGCTTCATCGCACGCTAAAAATACTTTTGCTAGTTCAATGAGTATTGCGTGCATCTCCATATAGGCTGCTAAAAGTTCAGGTTTGATCAGTATAGGTTTGTAGATACCTGCATTATTTTCATTGCTTTTATGTTTTGAATCTTGTAGAGGATTCAAGTAGTCACCTATTTTTTGATTTTGGTTCAGGGGACGAGGAATGCACGGATTGTTACTCTTGTCTAAAAAAGGATTGGAAGATAGTTGAACTGCTCTTAGCGAAACTTTGCGAGCTTGACCTGTGGTGTTAATCGTATCATAACTTTTTACCGCTAGGTCCCCTTTTTTCTGATGTTCTTCCAAGAAAAAGGATGAAAATTCAGGAGTGTCGACGAGTGTGCTGAGTAACCTGCCGATTTTTGTGGTGCTTATTTGTTTATAGTCAGGTTCCTGTCGACGAAAACGGGTGATATTGGGAGGAGGAGTGTTTTCGGTATCATTAAAAATATGGTACAAAAAACGGAAGCCGTTGCTTAAAATAATTTTGCTATAGTTTTGCAAGGTTTCTAGATGTTCTCGCGCATTGGTATTAGCAATTTCTCGTTTAATGGCAAGAGTCACTCTCCCTGCTAAAATATTTTTCACACGAATTAATGTACTGCGCATGGTTTTTTTGTTGTGTCTACCGGGTTTAAATGCTCCGGAGTTGAGTAAGTTATTCAGGTAATCGCAGTATCTTTTAACCATATTTAATGTGTCTTCATTGCAGGGTGCACGAGATAGTGTGTTAGTGAGCCAGGTTAATATTTGATAACAAACTAAATTATAAGGGTCATTAGTATTGCCATTTGTACCGAATTTTCTCTTCCATCGTACAGCCATGTAGGCACATAAATGTCCAATCATTGCATCTGATTCTGTTTGCAGTAATCCGTGTTCTTTGATATCAGCTACCCATGTTCCTTTTTTCGTATGAATTTCATCAACATTATGAGTTGATAAAGTAAAATCGTCGTTCATTTTGAGGAAATCAGGTAGTGATTCACCGGGCATTGCGTTGTGCCAACACCGATGTACGCTTCTGATTCTGTTTTTTTCATTTTCCGTATATTCAGGTCGGTGTAGTACGTGACGTTTTAACATATCATTGTCCTCGCTATTGAAATTTAGTTCCTTGAACATTATGGCTTGAATCTGTACTGCTAGATTTGTTTTTATGTGGGTTTTGTTTGTCTAATAGTAATTGGCGATTATGGTATAATTGCATGCCAATTTCATCTTTCATTTCTATAGAGAGTTTTTCATCATCCAGCATCAGGTCTGTAATTTGAGTGGACACTTTTAATAAGTCAAGAATGTGTCTAGCTCCTTTATCAGTAATATTAATATAGTTGAATCGAAGATCATAAAGGATTTTGTTGTTTTGTAATGCAACGCAGATTGCCTCGATCCCGGCGTCACCTAATGAATTGCCGCCAAGATCTAGCACTTCCAATGTTTGATTGACAGAGAGGCATGGGGCAATTAAACCAGCGCTTTTAAAATCGAGTCCGCAGCTATTTATATGGAGAACTTTGAGAGTTTTGGTTGTCTTAATAAAAGTAGAAAAAGCATTGAGTGATTCCATTTGGGTTGCAGAAAAATTGCTTAATTCTAAAAGTAAGGGATTGTTTGTTACATTTAATTTAGTGAGAGAGTTACATTCTGCTAGTGTTTCCCATAAAGGTTTGGTTCTATTAGAAGTAAGTTTATTGTTCTTTAATTGTACTTTGGTGAGGATGCGTTTTTTTGATCTTATTAATTGAACGGCGAAATTGACAAGGTTGTCTGTAAGTACGCGATTTTGGCAGCCTCTTAAGTCTAGTTTATTAATATTCTGGAAAGGCTTTGTATTTGATGTATCTGAAGTTGCTGCAGTGATTTGAGTGAAAATACTACTATTAGGTTTTACTCCCGTAGTAAACGTAGATGACCGTCCTCTAGGAATAGTGGCGAGCTGTTGAACAGAGCTTGAGGCTTCACCAGGAGATCTTTTAGAAGGAGGAGATTCAAGAAAAAATCGTTGTCCATTAGTTGAAGGTGATCTTGGAGAGACACTTGAGACGTGTTCAACCAAAGGTTGTCTAGTTAGAAATTGAGTGACATGGCTGGTTAAAAGTTCCGCTGTTTCTGTAAAATAAAGAGTTTGCTTTTTTGCTGTTTCTAGGCGTTCATCGGGTGTGATTTTATTTGAGCTTGTTTGGATTTTGTTTGCTTCATCGATGCATGAGGACAATGCGATTTCAAGCTGATTATTGATAGAAGGTAAATTGCTTAAATTTTTAAGCCAAGCTTTAGTGGCTTTTGGTAATGATGCCACAGTTTTGGCGGTTTCTTTGGCTTCTTGTTCGCTGGTCGCCATTTTTATCCGATTATGACAACCTGTCAAACTTTTACAAAGTTTTTTTAGGGTTTCCATTAAATCATTAATCTGCTGATTACTTTGGCCATAGACCAGTAAGTCACCACCCTTTCCTGCAGATTTGTAAGCTTCGTCGCAGGCTAAAAAAGTTTTAGCGAGTTCGATTAACAAAGCATGCATTTCCATGAAATCACTGAGTAATTTATCATCAGTTCGAAATGCTTCAAGTATTCCAGTTTTTTTAACAGAGCTTCGTGATTTCCCATTTAAATATTCACATACCCCGACAGTGTGTTTGGCGTCTTCGAAAAGAGATTGCGGTATGCATAATTGATTATCATTGTTAATGAATGGATTTATAAAGGCAGTGTCATTTTCGAGTGGAGACTTATCCTCAGAGCTTGTTGGCTCTGTCGCTGATGGGTCCTTAGTATCAAATATGTTGCAATAAGATGGCGTTGTAACGAGGCACTGTAGAACTAGCCCGCTTCTCGATTGAGTGATTTCATCTGGTAATAAACAGATGTCTGATGCCGGGGGTTTAATAGTGTCTCTTAAAGCAAAGTAGAGGAATTGAAATCCGTAATCTGAAACACGCTTTCCAAGCTTTTTTAATTCAGTTAAGTAGTCTCGAACGCAGGAGTTCTCAATTTCTCTGTTTATTATGGGTCTAATTTTATGCTGTAATATTGTTCGAACAGATGTAATAACGCTTAGCATTGTGCGCCGAGTTTTTTCATCTTTAAAGATTTTCGCATCACCCAGTTTAATTAGATATTGGATACGATTATCCACCATGTCCAAGGTTGCTTTGTTGCATTTTGCGCCTGATAAATCTCGCGTCATCCATATTAATAACTCATAGCAGGTTAAATTCGATGGGTCATTTGGATTGCCGATATTGGCATCTACTCTTATAGACATAAATTCAGTAATATCACTGATTAAATCTTGTACTTCGGTGGATAGAAAACCGTCTTGTAATTTGTCGTTCCAAACGCTTGCTAAAAGATCCTGTCCGGTAATTTCATGTTCTGGCATTTTATTGTTGCCCATTTTCAATTCAGGGGGTTCGTTTTTACCGCATTGGCTATCTCTAAAACAGCGATGAATTTCACCCATCATTTTAATTTCAGTTGCAGAGTACTCTGAAGATTTCCACCATTCCCTTTTAATGTACTGCCACATATCGCTAGCCCCCTAATTAGTTACGTTCATTTGTGATGAAGATTCTTGTGCGTGCCAATTTGCATTGACTTGTGCTCGAATTTCTTCAAATAGTGCATCGGAAATATTGTTTCTATCGAATCGTATGAAAGTGATTTTAGTATTGTGTTTTACAAGATCCAATAGTTCTTGGCCCGCTTTGTCTGTTAATTGATTTCCGTCGATGGCTAAATAACAGAATGTTGGATGCCGATATAAAGCTTCAAAAATCATAATGGCGCCTTCGTCAGTGAGGTTATTATCTCCAATATCTAAAAATTCGAGCGATTGATTACTCCGTAATCCGTTGGCAAATAAACTGACACTTGTTATTGAAGTGAAGGCACACTCGCTTAGCCAAAGTTCTTTAAGCGAGGTATTTACTTCAAGTAGTTCTTTGAGGGCAAGAGCCGCAGGACACGGGTGCGAGTTCGGTGATTTAGATGATGGGATTTCAGTAAATAAAGTTGTATTACATGAAAGATTTAATTGTAGGATAGATGTTTGATTTCTTAAAGACTGACACAACATTACTGCCCCGATTCCGGTGATTTTGTTTCTTTGCAAATCGATTCTTTCAGTATTTGGTTTAATTTGAATTAGCACTTGGGGCATATCTTGATCACATAAACATCGAGCGGGTTTGTTTGGTTTGGCCTTTTCAATTCCGAAGAGGCTTAAGCAATGGGCTATTTTCGGTTTCTCCGATTCAGGAGATTGTGAAGTAGTTTGAGTTGAATCATCATCAGATTCCACTGTTGGATGGTCTTGTGCGGGTGCAGGTTTTTTTCCGGGGCTAGGTGAATGAGTGCCCTCGACTAAATTTCCTGATTGTGGGGCATCATCGGTTGAGCCATTGGTTCTTTTTCTTTCAATAACAGGGGACCCTAACCCAAACTGGGGAGGTTGCTTCGGTGATTCTGGCCTTCGCGGCAATGTTGGCGATTGTTGTGGCGGCGGAGGTTTTCGATCTCTTAGGGGAGTTGGAGATGGTTGGGATGTGCCAGCAACATTTGGTTGATGATCTACTGCTTCTGTAATACCTGGTTCAGGTATTACAAAAGTTGATGGTTCAATCACGGTTGCATTGCGTCGTCTTCTAGCTAAACTGTCATTAATTTCTCTGGCCCTAACTTTTTTAGGCTTTGGGGGTGGTGTTGGACTCTTGGAAAGTGTGGGGCTCGATTGTCTTGAGGTGGTAGGGCTTTTGAGGCCTGTACTACGAGGGCTCGATAGGGGCGATGTTTCAGGTGATTTTGGCAAGCTCGTTAAGAAAGTGCCTATTTCTTGATTGAGTAATTCTGCCGCTTGCTCATACTGAACAACTTTTTGAGCGGTTGTTTTTTTTCGCGCTTCTATAGGTATTGCGGTGGCAATAGCGGTAATCTCTTTAGTTTCTTCGCAGCATCTTTTCCAGGCTGAATCGAATTCGCTCGTGATAGTACTTATTGAAAAAATGTTTTTTATCCAGAGTGCCGTGCTAGGATCGGTTGTTGCGCCTGCTTTGCTGAGTATCTCCCAGGTTTGGGTCGTACAATCGATTAATTTTTTTTTGCAGGTTTGAAGTGCTCCGTGTAACTCGTTGAGTTGATTCATCAACCCAATAATATGACTGTTGCAGACTTGGAGATTTAAGAGATGATGTTCTTCTTCTGCCAGTTCCATCCCTTCTTTGCAAGAATGAAGAACTTTTATTGTTTCATAAACTAAAGCATGCATTTTAATAAAGGTTTCAAGAATGTTAGGCTTGCTAAGAAAAGGTGAGTGAATGCCTAAACTCTCTGTTGTCATTGTCTCGTATCGAAAGAATTCTATGAGAGAGGTTGGTGACTGATGGCTTCCATTGAAAATCGCTTTTGGAATGCAGAGTTGATTGTCACTCGTAATAAATGGATTGGTGATTTGTATTTGTTTCATACTATTTTTTTTGTGCAATCCAGCTGTTAATCTGGGTGAGCGTAGAGAATTAGTTGGAGAAGACGTTTCTTTTTCTTTGAATAATTCACTCAGTTGAGGCGCAATTAAGAGGGCTTTGAGCAATTGACCGCTCTTAGTGTTTATTATTGCCGCTATAAACGGATCATTGGCTTGAAGTTTTGCTACGCCAGGAAAAGGTTTCAATTCAGTATTTGAAAAAAGAACATATAAGAATCGGATTCCATTATCAATCATGGATTTTCCATGCCCAATTAAGCTTTCAAGATGTGAATGGAGTTGTGTTGTTGGGGTTTCGGGTTTGAGCTTTGGAATAATATTCCTTAAATCTTTTTTTAACATGTTAAGTAGCATTCGAATTTCTTGGTCATTGACATCTTCGGGTGATAATAAAGTAGATTTCATCAATGAAGTAATGTACTCAATTCTTTTTTTTACATTGGCTATGTTTTCTTCAGTGCGGGCCGCGCCAGAAAGCGTTAAGGCGAGCCAATGTAAATATTCGAATAACATTAGGTGAATAGGATGGTTTGGGTCTATACTTTTTTCAATTCGAGCATTAATAAGTTTGCAAATAGATTGAATTTGCTGATGAACAGTGTTTTTTAGGTGGCCTTCTTTTTCTCGTCGAGTCCAGGTATCCAATGTAAACTCTTTTTCCTGGAGTTTGGGGCGAGTTTTCAATGTTCCCAAAGATTCTTTAATGGCTGTAGTAAAACACTCGCAAATAATTGCGAGTTTAGACTCATATTCAGAGTTTTTTGTTTCTTCTACAAAAGTTACTCTTCTCACGTTTAACTCCATTTATTAAAGATAAATTAAGTCACGCAAATATTAAATTTATTATTTTTTTTGCAATACTGCTTGAGCTTTTTCTTGATTAGCTCTAATCGCTGCCTTAAGGTCAGCTGTCAATTTTGCCGAGAAGCAATTTTCAATTTTTTCGCGAGTAGGATCGAGAGAGTCGGCATCCTCAAAAAAATCCAAATTGATAATGCGTTCATTTTCTCGTAATAGTTCGAGAAGAATAGTGCCTGCCTCATCATTGAGGCGGTTGGCGGAAATCAGTACCGATTCAATTGTTGGGTGCCTTATCAGCGCTTCACAAATAAAGCCAATGCCATCGTTTGTAAGATCGTTAAAACGAATATCAAGTGATTTTAAATGTTCATTTCTCTTTAATCCATTCGCTAGAATAGATGCACCGAATGAACCAAGTCCGCATTCATCAATTTTTAGATGTTCAAGTGTTGGATGTGTGGCTAAAAGATCACGAAAAGCAATTACGCTTGCGGATTTATTATCATGGCCTCTCATTTCTTTTTCACTGAGTGAGTGAAAGAGTTTTCCGTTGTTTGATACGCAGAGGATTTTAAGACTTTTTTGTTGTGATAATTCAGCGCACAATTGAGTGGCTCCAACAGCACCGATGTCATTATTTTGTAATAACACAATGTCATGTTCTCTGTTGCCTTCTAGAACGGTCAAGATTTCATTGATATTTTCGTTGTTGAACAGTTTTCCAGGTTTGTCAGGAGTGCCTCTGGATTTTTGGAAAAATTCTACGTGTGTTCTTGCGGGTTTGAGTGCTGGGCCTGACATTGGTTCGCCCGCTGGTTTTTGATCAGCTTCTAGTAATTGTTCTGCTTCTTGAACTACTTCTTCTAGAGTTTGTGTTTTTTGGGGCTGTGTTTGCCTTCTTTTGCTTATGTTAGGTCCAATCGCGGTGAAGGTCGTCTTTTTTACAACTCTTGAAATAGCTCCCGGTCCTCCGCCAAGAAAGTCGTCCCGCAGAGCTATTTTCTGGCGTTCTGATACTACATTCGATACACCATTTGACCGTTTATCTGTTGCTCCAAGACTCGGTGATGCTGGTCCAGACGATGATGTGTTTTGAGGTGTGGTATTTTCCTGTGAGCCTGGTTGATCTTTAGAAATTGGTTGCACAACAACAGGAGATTGTGGACTTGTTTTAGAATCAGCGGGATCTTCTTCGTCTACAGATGCGGCAGGTCCCTCAACTTGTTGTGAGAGCCGGAGGTTATCTGTTTCTTCACTGTTATCATCATTCTTATCATCTAGTTTCGGAGAAGTTGTGCCTTCTGTAATTGGGCTTGGGGTTGGTTCTTTTTGCTCTCGAGGACTGGTAAGTGGTTGAGATGCTGGAATTGAACTTGATGCCACGAGTGGTTTTGCTGATGAAGCTTGATCAAGATTTTTCTCGCTTTTTATACTTTGTGTAACGAGCTCTTCTGCTCTGGGGGAGGTTGGGGGTGAACCAGAAGTAGTTGCTTTTTTTGCTGCTGAGATTCTGGAAAGTACAGCAGGATCCGCTTTTGCTCCGGGTGGAACCGGTGTTGGTGATGCTGGTTTTTTGATAGTGCTCATTTTGTCAGGGCCAGTGCCGGCTCTTGGTCGAGTGCTGGGTGCTGGCTTTCCTGTTTCCTCTTTATCTAATGGTGGTGGTGTTGATGCAGCATTCACTGTTGTTTGTTCTGGTGTTCCGGTTTTTTCCTTGAGTGGTTTTACTTCATCGTTGGCTCTTTCGTTGAAAGGTTGTGCATCTTTTTTAGATGGCTCTGTAAGTGTAAGACTAGTGGCAGACGCTCCTGTAGTCTCATTGGAAGCCAATTCTGGTTGTTGTTGCTGAACTGGAGGCGTGTCCTTTTCAGAAGTGGGTAACGCAGTATTATTTACAGCAATCTCAAGTTTGGCTTTGGGTTCTTCTGTTGGTTTTGTAATTTCTTTTGGAGGCAGTTCTTGAGCTTTGGGTGGGGCGGAGAGTGTTGCAGATTCAGTTGTTCCGCTTCTTCTGCTGAGTTGAGGTGAGCCACCTCCGGTTCTTTCAGCCCAAAGATTTCTCATTGCACTTGGTTTAATTGAGTTTTTATCTACACCGCCGGTATCTGAAGAACCAGCGCTTGTTGATCTTGGTGATGTTGCAACTGTAGCAACGGCGTCAGGTTGCTTAGGAGGATCAACTTTAGCTGGAGGTGCGGATTGTTTAGGTTCTTCTGCAGTTTTGGAAGCTGAAGTACTCACAGTGTTACCTGATCTTGGTGATGTTGCAACTGTAGCAACGGCGTCAGGTTGCTTGGGAGGATCAACTTTAGCTGAAGGTGCGGGTTGTCTGGGTTCTTCTGCAGCTTTGGAAACTGAAGTACTCACAGTGTTACCTGATCTTGGTGATGTTGCAACTGTAGCAACGGCGTCAGGTTGCTTAGGAGGATCAACTTTAGCTGGAGGTGCGGATTGTTTAGGTTCTTCTGCAGTTTTGGAAGCTGAAGTACTCACAGTGTTACCTGATCTTGGTGATGTTGCAACTGTAGCAACGGCGTCAGGTTGCTTGGGAGGATCAACTTTAGCTGGAGGTGCGGATTGTTTAGGTTCTTCTGCAGTTTTGGAAGCTGAAGTACTCACAGTGTTACCTGATCTTGGTGATGTTGCAATTGTTGGAGCGGTGTCTATTTTCTTAGGTGGGTCAATTTTTGTAGGGGGCACTTGTTTAGGTTCTTCTGCAGTTTTGGAAGCTGAAGTACTCACAGTGTTACCCGATCTTGGTGATGTTGCAATTGTTGGAGCGGTGTCTATTTTCTTAGGTGGGTCAATTTTTGCTGGGGGCACTTGTTTAGGTTCTTCTGCAGTTTTTGATGATGACATAGTAGGATCAGATGACTTACCTGAATCAGTGCCCACTTTGGCAGCTACAGGAGTTACAACAGCGGTCGTTGTCGGTGGTTTATCTGCTGATTTTTCCTGTTTTTTGTCATCTAGATTTTCAGCTTCGTCTTTCTTTGGTGATGCCAATGATTTTTCTTGCCGTGTTGGAGGGGTAGGTGCCGCTGAAGCGGGAGGTTGAGGTCTACTCAATGGTGGTGAAGTTGAAAGAGCAGCAGATCTTGGGCTTTCTTCTCTTTTTAAACTTGCATGCGGAGTTGATAATCCATCTTTTGTGGAGGATGTAGCACTGGTTTCAGCTAATTTTTTCACTGCTTCAGGTGAGCTTACTGGGCTTTCCACTTCTAGAGATTGTCTTACGTCAAAGGTTTGTGACTGTCGTCTTTGCGATTGTGCTTGAACAGCCGGTTGCTCCGATGTTGTTGTGTAGGGAGAGGAAAAAGGCACTCCCTCAACTTTTTTCTTAGGGGGCTGAGCTCTTCTTTCGTCTTTAGGCGCAGAAAGCCTGCCCAATAAATTCGAGATTGTGCCACTGCCTGTAGATCTGGGGCTTTCTTTTTTTGCTAGAGCGGGGCTTTGAGGTGCAGCTGAAGATGTTCTGGGCGATGTTTCGCCGCCCGGACCGCTTTTGTTTACAGCCGAACGAGGAGATATTGTCCCGCTTTTCCTGCCGAGGAAGGGGGAGCTCTTGCTCTCTCCGCTTTCCCTGCTTGCCCAAAGTTTTTGCATGTCTTTTGGTTTAATGGAACTTTGATCAACACCGGGGGCAGCTGCTGCAGCATCTACAGTATCATCTTTTGATGACGAAACATCTGGTGAAGCGGTGCCCGCCTCGGATTTTGGATTATTCACGCTACCCGTTCGGCTGCGACCCAGTAGTCCCCCTTTAACAGAAGCGCCTGAACTTTGTGCCTCATCATCTCGCGTTTGAAAGTGTTTGGGTAAAACTCTTACGCTGAATGCCCTTGCTTTAGCAAAATCTCCTTGTTTTTCTGCAGTTGTTTTGGGAGGTTGAGGATCCCCGCCGGTTGAGTCGGCCTTTTTTGCTGGTGCTTCTGGGGATTTTGTTTTGTTATCGTCTGATGTTTCGTCGCCTTTCTTTTTTTGAATGGCTTGTCCCGTTAATCTTCTCTCACTCGTTGATCTCCATCTTGAGAACAACTTTTTCTTTTCCCGTGATTCCTGCTCTCGTGTTGATTCTTCTTGTTCTGGTGGGGCACTGCCTTCATTACTTTCGCTTAGCGTAGCGGAATTTGAAGCCTGAGTATTATCAGTATCATGTGGAGTAGGAGGCGTGGAAGTGGGTGCTGGTGGTCGAAGGTTTAGAAATTGAGTAATGTGTTCATTCAATTGAGCGGTTGCTTTTACAAATTTTTGTCTGGCGTCTTCTACCATTTTTTTTCTTGGGGTTTTTGTTTCCACTGATTTTAAAAGACTTGTTGCGGTTTCAATGATCTCTATACATTCTGATGAGGTAGTGTCTAATAGTTTATTTTTATTGGACTCGCCTGAAAAAATTTGTGCCATATTTTTTTTCCATGGTGTATCTTCTGGAATTTCTTTTACACTTTGGTCTTTAATCCCTCTAACCCGAGTAGCCAATGTCGTTGATAATGCTGTGCGGCATTTTTTGGTTTCAGTACACAGCTGTTTAAAAGATTCCATCAGAAACAGGACTTGCTCTACACTATCAGTGCAAGTGAATATTTCATCATTCTCTTGTGCTAAGTGCCGCACTTCGTTACAGGTCAAAATTGTCTTTGCTGTTTCTACTAAGAGTGCCGATATTTTTACAAAATTATTTACAACAGATTCATTGGCTCGGAAAGGTGAATGGATTCCTGATCCAACATGTGAGCCTCGAGGGTCATTGTAAAAAAAATGATCAATTATACGTGCACAATCGGGTGTTGTTTGTACAAGATCTTCAGGAACGCAAGGCTGGTGATCACTATTAAGAAAAATATTGGTACGTACTTGAGTATGTCTTAGATTTAGTTTTCTCTTAATTGATGCTTCATCGGCTAATTTCTTTGCACCTTTGCGTACTTTGCTTTGGTCTACTTCATGTTCTTCGGCAAAGAGTACGCAAAAAGAGGGTGTGCTGACTAAAGCAAGAAGCAATTGGCCTTTTCGGGTTTTGAGAAATTCTTTATAAGGTTCTTCCAGCGCACGGAATTCTTGAATAGTAGGAACCGGAAGGGTTGTAGTATCATCCAAGACGAAATACAAATATTGAAAAGTTAAGTTTAAAATTATTTTTCCTTTTACACTAAGGTCTTCTAATTTTGGTTTGATATCGTTGAGGTTTGGGATTGAATTATTGGAATCAGATTTGGGGGATTCTAGGGTGCCGTTTTTAGGTGACTCTGGCGGTGAGCTTGTATCTTCGTCAGCGACTCCCGCGGAACTGCCGGTTCTTTTCGGGCGCAACTTGAGTAAACCTTTTTTCATATATAATTCCTTTTCTATATAAAAAATTGACTTCGCAATAATTCATTTGAACACTATACTTCGAAGGTCTTTTAGTCAAGTGGAAAAACGCTTATTATGCGTACAGATTATTGTGAATGCGATGCTGTATAGGGGAATGAAAAATGCCACGATCAAAAAGTAGCCATCGATGGTTAAAAGAACATTTTGATGATCCTTTTGTGAAAAAATCGCAACAAGAAGGGTATCGCTCACGCGCGGTGTATAAGCTCATCGAAATTCAAGAAAAAGATCAGGTTGTTAAATCAGGTATGGTGGTGGTTGATTTAGGTGCTGCGCCGGGAGGGTGGAGCCAGTATTTAGCGAAAATTGTGGGGTCTCAGGGTCGGGTGGTTGCGCTGGATATTTTGCCGATGGATCCTCTACCAGGTGTGGAATTTATTCAGGGGGATTTTATGGCTGAGGAAACGTATGCTGCGCTGATGACACTTATTGATGGTGTTGGTGTGGATGTGGTCACTTCCGACATTGCCCCGAATTTGAGTGGGATGAGGGAGGTCGATATTCCTCGAGCAATGTATTTGGCAGAATTGGCGGTTGAGTTTTCGAGACACGTTTTAAAGCCAGGCGGTAAATTGCTAATAAAAGTTTTTCAGGGAGAAGGCTTTGACAGTTTGATGAAATCGTTGCGAGAAAGTTTTACATCGGTGAAAACCCGTAAACCGGAGGCATCGCGTTCTCGTTCTAACGAAGTATATTTATTGGCGGTGGGCTTTCGTTAGTTTAGTGTCGCTCCTTTTGAGTCACTGTTTTCTAGTTTCTCTCCGTTTTCTTGAGCGCCTTCTAATTTTAAAAATTCGTCTCGATTTTTGCCTATTTGCGCTTTTATATCAGCAACTAATTGTTCAGAAATTCTAGGGTTATCGTTAATTTCCAAAGTGAGAATTCTTGTGTTAGTTTGTACAAGCTCAAGTAATTGTTTTGCGCTTTCATCTGTTAGGTTGTTGCCATCAAGTAACACGTGTCTGATAAATTTGTGTCGCATCAGCGCTTCGCAAATATGATTTGCGCCTGTGTCAGAAAATTTATTGTTACCTATGTCAAGAAATACGAGTGATTGATTATCTCGGATCCCTGTTGCTATAAAATTTGCACCCAAGTCATTTAATCCACAATCATTAATCATTAAAAGTGCAAGATTGGTGTGTTCAGTGAGTAATTTTTTAAACGCATCAGCACCTACATAACCTTCAGCACCAATTTTCCCCGAAGACATGCGAGGATTTTGTTCTTTTTTCGGAAGTTCTGCAAAAAGTTTTTTATTATTAGAAACGTCTAAAATTTCGACGCCGGGACGTTTTAGTAGGCATTCACAGAGCTGTTTGGCTCCTTTTCCTCCGATCTCATTTTTTTGTAAATCGAGGCGTGTAATAATACAATGTTCTGTTTGACCAGTAGGGGCAAGTTGATCGAGTATTGAAATCACAACGGTCATGCTATCGTCAGTAATAATTCGTTTGTCCTTACCAGCGGAATTATCATGAATGCCGTAAAGTAAAAGTTCAGCGGATCTAGGTTGAGTAGGAGCTGGTGTTGCTAATGGTGAGCTGGATTCAAGCAAGTGTGGTGTATGGTTTGTGGGGTTTTCTCTTAGATTTTTTTCGGTCCTTCTTTTGAGCACTCTTTGCTTTATTTCTTCTAATTTCATTTGTTTAGTTAATTTTTTTTCATCTTCTTTTATGGCTTCTTTTCTTTCTCTCAATCTTTCGTCCAACATTGGGAATTGCGGAATGGCTGGTCTGGAGTTTGATCTAGTGCGTAGTGAGTTAGATGCAGAGCCATTTCTGGAAGGGCTTTTTTCTCTCACTGATCCTCGGGGAGATGTGGGGGGTGAGTTTCTTGCTAGGATCGATCCGCGACGGGAACCATTTGGGCTTGTTTGGGGGCGGTACCGACTTCTGGATGCTCCCTGTATGTCGAGCATCTCAAGAACTTTATCAAGGCCGTCTTCGTCAGTTTTATTCGGTTGGCTATTTGCTGCTGAAGCTTCAGGTGCATCGTTCATAAAAATTCCTTTTAAGAATCACGCTGGTTTCGGGAACACTATAGGTAGGTCATGAATGAGTCAAGTTGAGCGATAACATTTTTACAGTAGTCATCATACGTCAGCATCTCCCGGTTAAGGATATTGGGTGTTTAGATCACTCAATGCCCGTTATTTAGGGGTGTTGATTTTAAAACCGGGAGATGCTTCCTTTAATCTATTTAGGGGAGAGAATCACGATTCTCTCCCCTAAAACCCCTCATCGCGGAAGGAAAATCTTCTAACACCTTTTGTGGTTAACATAAGCCGAATTATTTCAAGAATTATAGTCTGGCTAACATGAAAAATGCCTGACAGGCTCAAGGGAATCGAGTATGATTATCGGTTTTCGAATCTTGTGGGACCAATTATGATAGGTAAAGGGCTAACGGCCGTTGTGGGCTTGGGTAAAACCGGGGTGTCTTGTGTGCGTTATTGCATTGAACGAGGTATTCCTGTGGCTGTGACAGACAGTCGCACAAATCCGCCGGGAATAGCTGAAATTCGGGCGTGTTACCCCAATGTGGTGGTGAAGCATGGTGCTTTTGATCCAGCATTATTAGAAAATGCTAAGCAGATCATTATTAGTCCGGGAGTGAGTTTGAAGGAGCCGTTAGTTGCTGCGCAAGTGGCAAAAGGTAAGCCGGTGGTGGGTGATATTGAGTTGTTCGTGAGAGAGGTTAAGGCTCCGATTGTTGCGATCACGGGTTCTAATGGGAAAAGCACCGTGACTACGATGGTGGGTGAGATGGCGCGAGCAGCAGGAATTCGTGTAAAAGTCGGCGGAAATTTAGGAACGCCTGTTTTGGATTTGCTGGGTCGGAGTGAGGCCGCTTTATACGTTTTAGAGCTTTCGAGTTTTCAACTGGAAACAACACCTTCTCTAGCGGCTTTTGCTGCCGTGAATTTAAATGTAACTCCAGATCATATGGATCGTTATGATAGTTTTAGAGAATATCAAAAAGCAAAATTGCGAATTTATCAAAATTGTAAAAATCCTGTGATTAATGTCGACGATCCTTCGAGCTTTGCAGCTGAAATTCCCATTGAAAATTGTTTACGCTTTAGTGTTGAGGAAAAAGCGAATTCATTGACGGCGGATTTTTATGTGGCAAAACGTTCGGGTGAATTGTATTTGATGTATAAAGATGGCCCTATTGTTGCAACGAAAACACTGACATCATTAATTGGGCGACATCAACTAGCGAATGCGTTGGCCGCTTTAGCGCTTGGAAAAGCGTGCGATTTTCCGATGAAAGATATGGTCAGTACATTACAACAATTTAAAAATCTTCCACACCGCTGCCAATTTGTTGCCGAAATAAATCAAGTTCGTTGGTTTAATGATTCCAAAGGTACTAATGTGGGCGCTACGCAAGCGACTCTTTCGGGAATTGGTCAAGATTGTGAAGGCAAAATTGTTTTGATCGCAGGTGGTCAAGGAAAAAATGCTGATTTTACATCGCTGCGTGATTCTGTTGGTAAATATGTGAGTCAACTTGTTTTGTTGGGCCAAGATAAAACTCAGTTGCATGATGCCTTGCAAGATGTTGTGCCTGTAACGATGGTATCAGATTTATCAGAAGCTGTAACAACAGCAAAATCGCTTGCTGAACCCGGTGATATTGTTTTGCTTTCTCCGGCGTGTGCAAGCCAAGATATGTTCAGGGATTTTGAAGATCGAGGCGAAAAATTTATGACCTTCGTCAAGGAATTAGCATGAGGCGCTATCGCCGATCAGGATTTTGGCAAGAATTTACATTGGATTCTTGGATCCTGTGTTCTGCATTATTATTAGTGGGTTTAGGTTTGCTGATGGTGACATCAGCTTCGATGGCGGTGTCAGGTAGAGAATTTGATGCTCCATTTCATTTTCTTTGGCGACAATTAATTCATTTTTGTTTAGGTATTTTTCTCGCTTTTATTGCGGTTCGAGTGAATTTGGAGTGGTGGCAACGAACGAGTGTTATTTGGCTTGTTGTAGGAATAGTTTTGCTGGCTTTAGTGTTGGTGCCAGGTATTGGGCGACATGTTAATGGCAGTATTCGTTGGATAAATTTAGGCCCGATTTCACTCCAAGTTTCTGAGCTCGCTAAATTTAGTGTCATCCTTTATCTTGCGAGTTATTTGGTAAGACGTTCTGAAGAAGTGCAAACTCGAGTCATTGGTTTTATAAAGCCCATGTTGATTTTAGGATTGGTCGCTTTGCTATTATTACTTGAGCCAGATTTTGGCGCTATGGTAGTTATTATGGCAACCTCATTAGCGATGATGTTTTTGGCGGGCGTGCGTTTGTGGCAATATGCCTTCTTGTTTTTAGTCGTAGCCACTGGTTTGGCGGGATTGGCTTTTAGTTCACCTTATCGTTTAGCGAGATTAACAGGATTTTTACATCCGTGGGCAAATCAATTTGATTCCGGATATCAATTAACGCAATCATTAATTGCTTTTGGACGTGGAGGAATTTTTGGTGTAGGACTGGGTGATAGTATTCAAAAACTATTTTATTTACCCGAGGCGCACACCGATTTTGTATTTGCTGTGCTTGCGGAAGAATTGGGATTGTTGGGTGGTATTGCAGTCGTAATTTTATTCGGAGTTTTAGTTGGACGTGCAATGTGGTTAGGCCGTAAAGCGTATCAGTTAGAAGATTTTTTTGCAGCCTATTTAGCGTATGGGCTTGGATTATGGATTGCTTTTCAGGCGATGGTTAATATTGGCGTAAATGCAGGATTGTTACCCACAAAAGGATTAACATTACCTCTGATGAGTTACGGAGGAAGTAGTGTGTTAATTAATTGTGTGGTTGTTGCAGTGCTTCTTAGGATCAGCAGTGATATTGCTCCATTAGTGCAGTCGTCATCACGGCGGAAAATTTCAACACGAAGTAATAGAGGTTTAGTGACATGACAGAAAGTGGAGCGATCACATTAGATCAGACACAGCCTATTCATTTTGTTGGCATCGGTGGTGCCGGTATGAGTGGAATTGCTGAAGTATTATTAACTAAAGGCCATTTGATTAGTGGCTCTGATTCGAATGAAAGTGAAGCGACATCTCGCTTAAGAAATTTAGGGGCGCAAGTTCACATTGGACATCATGCGGAGCATGTGAATGATGCTGCTGTTGTCGTGTTATCCAGTGCTGTAAAATCCGATAATCCAGAAGTATTAAGAGCTCAAGAACGTAATATTCCAATTTTACCTCGCGCAAAAATGCTCGCGTTATTGATGCAATCATATCAAAGCATAGTTGTTGCAGGCACGCACGGAAAAACAACGACGACCAGTTTAATCGCGAGTGTTTTAGCGGAAGCAAAATTAGATCCGACCTTTGTAATAGGTGGATTATTAAAGAGTGCCGGATGTAATGCGCAATTAGGTTACAGCTCTTATTTTGTTGCGGAAGCTGATGAGAGTGATGCATCATTTTTATTTTTGCAACCAGAAGTGGCAATTGTAACTAATATTGATGCTGATCATCTTTCAACCTACGGCGGTGATTTTAGTCGATTAAAAGCCGCATTTTTAGAGTTTCTTGAAAAAGTGCCTGAGCATGGGGCGAAAGTACTTTGTGGTGATGATCCTGTTATTTTAGAATTGATACCTAAACTATCTGGAAAAATAATGACGTATGGTTTTGGTAGTGAAAATACAATTCGAGCTGAAAATTATCAGCAACATAATTTAATGGCAACTTTTACTCTTGTTGATTCTAATTTAAATAAAAGATTTGAGGTAAAACTCGCCATACCAGGGCGTCATAATGTATTAAATGCGCTTGCGACTTATGCTGTTGCTCAGCACTATGGAATTGATCCACAAAAAACGTTCGCCGCCTTGGAGAAATTTCAAGGAGTAGGGCGACGTTTTCAATTGTATGGTGATATCAAGATTCCGACAGGATCTTTTGCTTTAGTAGATGATTATGGTCATCATCCTCGAGAATTACAGGTGACTATCGATGCCGTGCGAAACGTTTGGCCGAGTCGTCGTTTAGTAATGGTTTTTCAGCCTCATCGTTATTCTCGTACGTCTGAATTAATGGATGAGTTTGTCAATGTGTTAAAAACTGTTGATCTAATAATTCTATTGGAAATTTATTCTGCTGGTGAGGCGCCGATCCCTGGAATTACAAGTGAAGTGTTAGCTTCGCAATTTAACAAACAATCTAATGTGCCACTTGTTTTAGTGCAAAAAGCGGAAAATGTGATAGCAGAAATAAATCGTCTGGTGCAAAATGACGATGTTGTATTGATCCAAGGTGCGGGTAGTGTGGGTAAAATTGCTCCACAAATTGCTGCGCATTCTGGAATTTAAATAAAGGAAAATACTGATGTTAAAAACAGATGCTCAAGTAAAATCAAACTGGGTATTGGCCAGTAAAGATAAAGATCCGCGTGCATTGGGTCGAGTTGCTGTACTAATGGGTGGGAATTCTTCCGAGCGAGAAGTTTCTTTGGTGACAGGACGTAATATTTTGGCTGCACTCCAACGTAGTGGAGTTGACGCCTACTCTATAGACGTAGATGAAAACATCAGTGAAGACTTGCGAAAAGATCGCCCCGATCGCGTTTTTATAGCGCTTCATGGACCCGGTGGAGAAGACGGTAAAATTCAAGGATTATTGCAAGAAATGAATATTCCATTTACGGGAAGTGATGTTTCGTCTTCTGCATTAACGATGAATAAAATTTTTACAAAATGTGTTTGGGGATATCACGGAATTCCTACGCCACCGATGATTATTGTAGATCATGATCCTGATTATCTTGAGAGCGCTAAAAAGTTGGGTTTACCTTTATGTGTAAAACCTTCCAATGAAGGCTCAACGATGGGTGTTACTCGTGTGAATGATTGGTCTGAAATTGAGGCTGCTATAAATATGGCTCATCAATACGAAATCAATACAATGATCGAACCTTGGATCGAAGGTCGTGAATTAACGGTTGGAATCATCGGAAATTATGCGTTACCTATCATCGAAATTCGTCCAAAAATGGGATTTTATGATTATGATTCCAAATATATTAAAGGGTCGACAGATTATCTTTGCCCCGCACCACTTTCAGACGCTTTAAGTAGTGCAATTCGTGCAGTATGTTTGCGTGCATTTCAACTGACTGGTTGTAGTGGTTGGGGAAGAATTGATTTGATGTTAGATAATCAAGATCGATTTTGGTTGCTGGAATTAAATACGATTCCTGGTATGACAGAAACAAGTTTAGTACCTAAAGCAGCAAAAGCAGAAGGGGTTGATTTCGATCAACTCGTTTACGAAATTTTATGGTTGAGTGTTGATCAATGAAGCAAGTGAAGCACAAAGTGAGAATTTTTCGAACTTTGTTAATTCTCTTGAGTTTTATAGGTGTTATTTGGGGTGGATATTGGGGTTACAACTGGTTTATCAGTCCAAAGAATATGCCTTTAGAACATATTGTTTTGCAAGCGCCATTTCAGCATGTGACGAAAAAAGCACTTGAAGAACATATTACGCCTTACATGAAAAAAAATTTTATGACTATGGATGCTGAACATTTACAGCATGAATTGCGAGAACTTCCTTGGGTAAAAAAAATTCAATTACGACGTGTGTGGCCCAATACTTTAGTTGTGACTGTAGTTGAGCAACAAGCTTTAGGGAAGTGGCGAGATAAAGGGGCTGTGAATGCGGACGGGGAGATTTTTAAAGCACAAGCAGATTCAATTCCTGCTGATTTGCCCGAATTTATCGGGCCGCCTGATATGGCTAAGTCGATGGTAGAGCACTATCAGCAGTTTCAAGCTCTGTTAGCAAAAGAAAAACTTAAAATAATCGCAGTGAAAGTGAATCCTCGTCATGCATGGGAGATTCAGTTGGAAGGAGGAGCCGTGATAAAGCTCGGCCAAAGTCAGCATCAGGAACGATTGGCCTTGGTCGTAAAAGCTTGGCCTACGCTGACAAAAGACGGCACTAAAACGTTGCATAACGTAGATGCTCGATATACCAATGGTATTGCTACCAATTAATCTCTTGAAGATACTTTTTTTAATTTACTTTATTATTCGTTGATACTTTTGAATATTGTAATAATCTCCCACTGAAATGTTATGGTAACATTTAATTAATAAGCAAGGGGCTCTGAATAAAATATTTGAAAAGTAAACTTGCTTATAAGCTCACATAAAAAATGGTTCGCTTGAGAGATTGACTGGGCAAGACAACCTTTTCAAGAACGCCGTGAATCCATCCCTGGAGGCTTCGGTCGAAACATCCTGTTTCTCACGATCTTGAAAAGGGTGATCTTACCCAGTCTTCAAGACTCCGTGCTGACATTCAATTATTTGGCTCTGGATAGTCTTTTCGAAACTCAACTTATATTTATCAGCTTTTTAGAAGCAATAAAAGTTAACTTGTCTAAATTTATGTGTCCTAAGAATCAGATTATTTTTCTATTTCAAATGGCTTGTATGAATTTACCTTTTGATTCCCTGCTAAGGTCTATTCTTGGCCAATTTGACATAAATAGACTATAATTAATACATGTGAATGAGGTGTTATCATGATTTATACAACCAAAGAAAGTAAAAGACAACTGCTTGAAATCTTTGAATCAATGGAGAAAGATATTTCTGTCTTGTTTGATTCTTTCGATAAACTTAGAGCTGAGATTACCCCGGAAAAATTAGATAGCTTTCTTGATTATTTGTATTTTTTCCAAGGAATAGTGATTTTACAATGTCGATTTTTGGGTTATGAAGACTCAAATTTATCAGATACTATCACAGTTTTAAAACAGAAATATCCCGAAAAATTTCATGGGTTACCTGACTTTGGTTTTTGGAGAGAGATAGTCAAATTGGAGGAGCGAAATTTAAATGTACTCAGTGATTTGATTTTAGGTTTAGAGCCTCAGTTGAGTGAGATCAAATTCTCTAATTATAAACCCTCGCAATGATTCGAATAAAATAATTTTCTGCCTTTCGCCTAGTATTTTAATCTTGCAGAAGAAGGTTCAACGTTAAGTTTTTTTGATTCAAGGCCAGCTCGTACAGAGTCATTATGAGTATCATTCACAACTTTTACAGTTGCCCCTCCTGGAACAGCATTTGATAATTTTGCCGAAATATTTGCCATTTGTTCCGAAGCTGCTGTTTGTTTAGCAGGATCTCGAGAAATGGCAGCACTTAATTGTATTTGTGAATTATCTTTTGATTCACGAACAGTAACTGTTGTTTCATTTGTACCTTTCGTAGGCTTCACTTCAGATCGTTTTTCAGCTGCGCTATCAAATAACGTTTTACTAATGATAGATTTAGCGTCCATTTTTCCGGCATCTGAATAAATTGTCACAACAACATTATCTTTAACTTCCGTAGCATCTTTTCGAGATCGACTAACAGATAGCATCGATTTAATTCTACCCGTTAATGATGCTGAATTATCCTGCTTTGCTTGAGTTGGTTCAATTTCACTTGCTTTTTGCGCTACTGGTTTTGGTGGTGGGGCTACCCTTGTCTGTACTGCGGGTTTTGGAGGCGGAGCGGCTGGCTGAGGTTGTTGTGCTTGTACCGAACCCTCAGTAATTCTTTTTGCTTCATCAAAAGCCATGTTAATGCTAGTTGTGCTGTTTAGTTTCACTGGGACGACACGTACTTCCATCATTTCTCCCATTTCTGAAAGTTTTTCTGATGTGTCGGGTCTAGGAGCTACATTGCTAACGACCCCGAGCAATATTACCCGATCATTCGCAACCCCTGCTCTTGCGAGCTCATCCATCCACCCAGTTATTTTTGAGTTTTCTATAGGCTCAGATAACTTAACAGGAACGATAACGACGTTAGGTTTAAATCGCTGAATTTCGGCTGTTATATTAACTGCTCTAAACCTTTCTTCTAAACTTCCAGCGCAGATTTTTTCATCACCATGATCGATAATTGAATTCTCGCCAGTCTTAAAGGTCCTATTTGAATTATCTCCAATATGGGCCTTGATGAATTGCGTCATTTCAGGGTCTTGCCCCTCACATACATACACTTTCATGATTATTACTCCCGTACGTTATCTCTATTATTAGTATAGCATATTATTGAGAGTGTTTCCGGAATGAATTTTAAGTAGCAATAATGTGAGCGCGTATTTAAATATGCTATTATAATAAATAAAATCAGTATTTTACTTAAAAATAGTAATTTATATGAGGACTAGAATTAATATTTCATTCTAATTATCACACGATATTATTTCTTATAGTTAATTAAATTCTTGTATTTTATTCTTGATCGCATTATATCCCCATTGATTGGTTCAGATCCTCAGCTTGATCTGCCATTTCTAACGCTCTTTTAGTTTCTTTATCCACCCACTCTATCATTACTGGGTTTTCAGATGCCTGAGCATCCTCCATAAGGGCATCACGGCCGAGAAGATATTCATCACCAAATCGACGAATAAACTGTTGAGCAAAATACAAGTGACCATGTTTAACAGCTTCATTCAAATCTGATCGCTTATCTTCATCAGAAATTTCTGGGATCCACTTGCCAAGGTTACCAATATAAGAAGAAGCATTCATGTTAATCAAGGCACAATATTTCCTCCAATTGCCATGTCTCGCTACGTAATAATAGACGCCTTTGTGGTTTTCATCACGGCAAACGAATATGAGCCCTTTTGTCAATTTTTGAAAATGATCTAGTAGGTGAAATTGTCCGTATTCGGCAGCTGTGTGAATGCCGTGTTTTACCCTTCTGAATCTTACTTCAAACCAGGCTTTCTCAATAAGAAAATCAACCGTTGCAATTTGACCACCTTGACAAGCATAATCGAAAACAGTATTTCCACTGATCTTAAATTGAGTAAAATCGATATTAGGACATGTTTCCAATAAAGCTAAAAATCGATTGTGATCATATTTAGCAGCATAGCAGGTTACAATTGCTCTTTGTTCTTCTGTTAATTCTAGTCCACGTGCAATTAGTTTATCATAAACATCCCAATGATTATATGTGGCAGCTAGCAGTGGATATGACAGACCAACGTTAAGATCAGCGCCCGCTTCAACGAGCTCCCAGAATAAGTTTTTCATTCCTGAAATTAATATACTGTGAAGCTCAGATATACCGGTTTCATCAAGTTCTATATCTTGAATCAAGCCGGGTATTGTGAATTGAAATCCAAAAGTGTTGACAAAATATCGAACAACGTCTTCACTGCCAGTAACAATAGCAACCATATAGGGAAGTAAATCATCGTTATTAAAATTCGCAAAATAAACGGGTATTATCTTCTTAAGCACTTCTACATGATTTCCAGCCGCTAGATAAGATAGCACACCATGCCCTTTTGTATCTTTGACAAGAGACATCTTATCTCCAGGAAGTAGTTCAATTAGCGCATCTTCTAACCCCATCAGCGCCACTACACACCATTCAGCTTCTGGGTCTAAGATAAGCTCTAAAAAAACTTCTGGATCGCGCATAAATATCGCAGGTATAGCATAGTAATTAGGAGCATACCTCTTAAATATATCAGCTTCCATCATTCCTAATGGTACAACGCCAGTATCATAGGTTTTTTGTTTCATAAGATCATGTAGTCCGACTTTATAGAAGCCAGTGCATGTTTTAGCTAAACTCCATTGATCAGAATAGGAGAGTTGTTGATCTTTGAATATTCGCCATTTTACATCTGCTGGTAAACCCGCTAATGAAAGGGGGTTGATAGGTTCTGTGGGAGCATCTGTATTTGTAGAGGCAATAACATCTAAGGCTTCTTCGGTGCTTTCAGACAGTGTTTGATCTTTCTGTGAATCATTAATGGGTTGCTTTTCTGTACTCATACGTAAACACCTATAAAAATAGTTAAAAGAGGTAAATTTGTTGATTCCGAGCGGCACTTTAACATATTCTATCATAAAGATCAAGAAGATTAAGCTTCAGTGTAGGTAGCAAGGCAATTGTCCGGAATGGTAATATGAGTGCCTGGTTCTCATATACCTTCCTTAATTATGCTTGAAAGAATGGCTACTATAAACCGGACACTTCGCGTGCTACCTATTCAGGACAATTGCTTTGCTACCTACAATAGGAAGCTCTCAAGCGTGACATCGTAATGTTTGTGTGGTATTATTCATATAAAATTAATAACCTTGATAATCTTTAATGTAAGAGGGCAGGAAAATGTTAAGTAAAAAGCGCGATATCGATGATGATGAGAAAATTCAATATTTACCCTTTAGTGCGCCTCGCCTCAAACCTAATGAGCGTCGTTTAGATAGTTTAGCCAGGTTGTTGGAATCTGATATGGTTTGTGCTGCAGTCTGTCAATTAGATGATACTATTTATATTACAACTAATGATTTATTTGCCCGAGCGACACAATATCCTTCAGGGAAAAAAATTGATTTTTTGATGGCTTGGATGTCACACTTATTTTCAAAAGATTTTTTATCGGGTGAAGATAATGTTAAAATTCCAGCGGATAGTATTGATTTAATATTACAGAACTATAATGGTAAATTAAGTGGATTAGTTAAGACGGCATTAAAAATGAAACCCTCTATCACTGAAGACTGTGTGAGAAAAATCATTGCTGAGTTGCTAAGTGTCAATGAAACGCATGAGTGGATGGATAAGAGTGATCTTGCCTATTTTGAACAGTTTCTTCTTGATACTCATGAGATGGATATACAAGAAGAAGACCTTGTTCAAAAAAAGCAAATAGCGCAAAAGGCACGGCAGCGTGAGATGTTAAATGATATTCAAAAAGTATTTGAACTAATATGGCGTGACGTTCGCGATTATCGAAAATATAGACAATGGGCCATTGAGCATGTTGAAGATATCCGTAATTATTCAATATTATCAATTGGTAAAGAAGGTGAACATGCAGAAATAAGGATGATCGGATTTTTATTAAATCAAGCAAATCTTTTTATCGTTGAAGATGAGAATTTAAAACTTTCCTCTCCGCTTTATGTGGGTATTTCTAAGCTATGTTGTCCTTTTTGTATTCGCTTCATAGAAGAATTTAGCCGTTTGACTAAGGGTAAAAAGGACAATGAGCTACAAACTTTACATCGACACTCAAGTGAAGCAGGGGAAGAAGAAGCAGCTCCTTTATCTCAAAATCCCCATGCAATGCAAGAAGCAGAAGCTATGATGGATGAATGGTTAGCTAATGTGGGCGCCACATTAAAAGTACGTGGCAAGCATAGTATTGCACCCAATCAATGGATAATTCCGGCTTATGCTCATTATGTGCATCCACCTCAAGAGTATAATATTTCCTATGAAAAGCACTCCGCCAAAGATACAAAAGAATTTAAAAAAGTAGTGAATAGGGAAACCTCAGCACAATCAAAACAGATTGAAATAGTGCAATTCACTCAATTAAAAGAAAATAGATGTTGCTGTATAGTTTCATCTGATATTGCTGTTTATTCTGGAGCTGAACGAAAAAATAAAGATGCGAGTTTTATAGCTCGATCGATTGACTGTACGCCTCATACAACATTAGTAACGCTCATAGAACAGCTGAACAGTGAGGAACAGGGTCCAGAACAAAATGAACGTGAATTTATTAGCGCTTTATTAGAATACAGTAAGCTTTATTTTAAAGAGGGTGAGTGTGCTGGTCAATATAGAGTTAATCAGAGTAACATAGATGAGAAGTGGCAGTCATTTGATGATTATCAGATTGGATTAAAATTTATGCGACTATTAGATAAAAAAATTTTTTCGCAATCTGTCGCAGAATTTTTTATCAATATTAAATCTAAGAAAAGAGAAAAACAGGCTTTCGAACAGCAAGTTGCTTCTCTTTCGGATTCTGGATTAGAGATATTGCCTCAGGCTAAACAATTTGTTAGCATACTAGAGGCTATTGAAGAACCAGAGATTAAAGATTTGGATACAGACGAGAAGAGTGGTGAATCGAGGCCTGAAAAACATACTTATGCTTCGAGTTATATTTAATTTCTATTTATTGTTATTGGGAGGATAGGAAATGTTCAAAATCGATATCAATACAGAAATGCAAAGTGAAACGACGAAACAAGAAGTGCTTATTCGTATCATCTCAATGATTTGTAAATTTTCTTCTGCAAAAGGAGAGCGCGAGGAACGAATTACATTTCTAAATAAGGCTATCGGTATTATGGAAGGGTTGATTAGTACAAAAAAGCATTATATCCAATCAGTGGCTATTCCATTATATTCTAAATTATTAGAAGAAGGAGAAAAGCAGGTAAAAGCAGGAGATTATCTTCTAATGAATGCAGGAATTGCTTTGCAAGCAGCGATAATTATATTGCAATCAAATAATGAAGAATGGAAAAAAGCACTAATTACTCAATTGAAAGCAAACAAAAAAGCTTTGGAAGTGAAACGTGATGCGCTATTGAAACCAGCGCAAGACACTAGGACGAGTGGTTTTTTTGTACCTCGTCAATCTACTTCACAAGTATTACAAAAGAGGCCGCTCGAGCATACGGCAATTCCCAAAGTAAATGAGAGTCAAGATCAAGTAGGATTCAAGGCGCCTCAACCTGTTAAAAAGTTAAAAGATACTGCGCATGAAGTACCATCCCAAAAAGAAGATCAAGGTAATGCTTTCGATTATTGAAAGCCAAGTCATAGACTATTTGATACTGCCGCGAACACGCTCGTTTTAGTGGGGCTTCATTGTAAAAGAAAAACTTAAAATAATCGCAGTGAAAGTGAATCCTCGTCATGCGTGGGAGATTCAGTTGGAAGGAGGAGCCGTGATAAAGCTCGGCCAAAGTCAGCATCAGGAACGATTGGCCTTGGTGGTAAAAGCTTGGCCTACGTTGACAAAAGACGGCACTAAAACGTTGCATAACGTAGATGCTCGATATACTAATGGTATTGCTACCAATTAAGATAAAATTCTCGCTCGTTGTCACATAAAAAATGGTCCGCTTGAGAGTTTGACTGGGCAAGACCCACCTTTTCAAGACCGCCGTAAATCCATCCCTGGAGGCTTCGGTCGATACATCCTGTTTCTCACGATCTTGAAAAGGTGGGTCTTGCCCAGTCTTTGAAACTCCGTGCTGATATTTAACTTATTGGCTATGGACAGTATTGTAATAATACCACCTCAAATCTTCAGCTTTTCAAGAGGCAGCAAAAGTTAATGCACCAAAGTTTATGTGTACGAAGAAGCAGATTTTTTTTCTGCTAATTAGATCCGATCTAAACATATGGATTGACATATATATTATTATTCATATATAATATTAATCGTGCAAAATTGTTTTTGAATTCAGTTTTGTGCTGGTTATGTTTCAGGAGAGATTGTCCATGAGGAAATTACCTATTTATGCATTGACTCTCGAAAAAAGAGTTAATGCATTTTCGTTTAATCCTATAAGGAGATATACTATGCAAGCAGCAAATTTAGAGAAAGATGTTGAGGTCAAAGGCAGTGTTCGTGAGGCCTATGCCAAAGTTGCGATTGCTGACAATGAAGGAAAAAGTTGTGGTACTGAAAAAAGTTGTTGTGGTACAGGACCAGATAAAGGTGCTGGATATTCTACACGTCTAGGTTATTCAGAGAATGATATTTCAGCTGTTCCTGAGGGTTCTAACATGGGTCTGGGATGCGGAAATCCTACTGCGATTGCTGGACTAAAAGCGGGTGAAGTTGTTCTTGATTTAGGAAGTGGTGGCGGCTTTGATTGCTTTTTGGCTGCAAGACAATTAGCTGGAACTGGTCGAGTCATTGGTGTGGATATGACTCCCGAAATGCTCAGTAAAGCACGTTTAAATGCGCAAAAAGGTGGATATAAAAATGTGGAATTTCGCTTAGGTGAAATTGAACATCTTCCAGTAGAAAACAGCAGTGTGGATGTCATCATTTCTAATTGCGTTATTAATCTTTCTACCGATAAATCTCAAGTTTTTAAAGAAGCTGCTAGAGTTTTAAAGCCCGGGGGCCGATTGATTATTTCAGATCTTGTAGCAACCAGCCCATTACCTGAAAACATCAAGAGAGACTTGGCTTTATATAATGGGTGTATGGCAGGCGCGACCCCAATTGAAGAGCTTAAACAAGCATTAAGAAACGCGGGATTAGAAGATATTAAAATTGACGTGAAAGAGGAAAGTCGTTCATTTATCAAAGACTGGTCAACGAGTGGTGTGGAAAATTATGTGGCCTCTGCTATTATTGAGGCTTATAGACCATCTCTAGAATTAAAACGAGTTGTTGAAAAAGGAAGTGTCTCTCCAACTTTGGGTCGAGGGTTTTATGATTCTAGCAATAAACAACAAGCATCTGCGGCGGGAGGTCAAAATTCATTGACTTGTACACCAGGCTCGGGATGCTGTCCAACGAAAATGTAGGTATTAAGTACTGCTCCCAATAGATAAGATGTTTATAGAGAATATTTTTATTTGTTGGGAGTCAGCTATTTATTATGACGATTGCAAATTAATACTGAGGTAAAAGCGATGAAAATTTTATTTGTTTGTACAGGCAACGCATGCCGTTCACAAATTGCGGAAGGTTTTGCGAAACAATATGGGGCTGGATTTTGTGAAGTTAAATCGGCGGGATTAGAATCACATGGTATTAATCCACGCGCAATTGCCACCATGAAAGAAATTGGGATTGATATTTCCCAGCAACAATCTAAGGTACTAACCAAAGAAATGCTGGATTGGGCTGATTTAATTATCACTTTGTGTGATCACGCAGATGAAAATTGTCCTGTAATTCCACCAAATAAGCAAAAAATGCATTACTCATTTGAGGATCCGGCAAAGGCTGTGGGAGAAGAAGCTCAGATTTTGAAAGCATTTAGCAAAGCGCGAGATGATATCGGTAAGTGGGTTTCCACCATAATTGATGACTTGAAGTCTACCAAGACACGGGCGCCTAAGCTTTAGAAAACGTATTTATTCGTCCCATATAACTGTAATTCAAAACTAAAATATGTTATAAACTTGAGTATGTTAACGCCCAAAACTTTTTTTACATTACTGTCTGATGAAACACGTTTGCGCTGCCTTTTTTTGCTTCATCAAAAGGGAGAGCTCTGTGTTTGTGACCTTATTGATGCGCTAGAAATGATACAGCCGAAAATATCTAGGCATTTGGCCTTGCTGCGCAAATATAAACTTGTGACAGCAACTCGCAAAGGCACATGGATGTATTATCAAATCAGCAATACCCTCCCACATTGGGCTGCAAAAATAATTACAAGCTTCACAGAGATGCATCAACACGCTAAACCATTTTCTTCTGACGTAAAAAGACTCGGTAGAAAATGCGCAAATTGTTAAATGAATTTATGTTACAACAATAACCATCAATATCACTCAGCAGAAATCACTTTTTAGGGTAATTCATTTATTGCTTCGGGTAATCTAGTTGTGTAAATAAATTTTTTAAAGATACTGTCAAAAGTCATACAAGTTACAGAGCGCACAGGGCTTTGAAGACTGGGCACGTCAACCTTTTCAAGATCGTGAGAGACAGGATGTCTCGACCAAAGCCTATAGGGATATATTCACGGCGTTCTTGGAAAGGTTGACATGCCCAGTCTGTCGCTTCAGATTTCCTTCAATCTATACTCAGTTTGATCTCAATAGGGCAGTGGTTGGGGTAAGGATAACATTTTTTGTATGTCAGTTAGCCTGTTAATCTTAATGACATAGGCTATAGCTAGCGTCTATTTCACGTGTTACACTAATTAGAGTTTTTTTATCTGCTATTTAGCAGAATTGTTGTATTATTATGCTCAAGGAGGGAGAGTGTTGCTTCTCCAGTCTTAGCGAGCAGTTTGAAATCAGGAGAGTTTTGCGATTATGTCTAAAAAAATGAGCAAAAATTTTATTGTTGGTCTTGATATTGGAACAAACAAAGTAGTGGCTTTGGTGGGTGAATTATCAGCCGATGGTCAAATCGAAATTATCGGTCATGGGTTACATCCCTCTCATGGATTGAAAAAAGGGGTTGTGGTCAATATTGAAGCTACAGTGCAATCCATTCAGCGTGCTGTAGAAGAAGCAGAATTAATGGCGGGCATTGAAATTCAATCCGTCTATACAGGTATTGCTGGTAGCCATATTCGAAGTTTAAATTCACACGGTATCGTTGCGATTCGCGATAATGAAGTGTCCCAAGCGGATATCGATCGAGTGATTGATGCGGCACATGCCGTGGCAATTCCTGCCGATCAGAAAATTCTGCATATTTTGCCGCAAGAATTCATTATTGATAGTCAAGAAGGTATTCGAGAACCCGTCGGGATGTCGGGTGTACGTTTGGAAGCTAAAGTTCATATCGTGACAGGCGCAGTAAGTGCAGCTCAAAATATTGTGAAATGTGTTCAGCATTGTGGCTTGAGAGTTAACGATATTATTTTAGAGCAATTGGCTTCTAGCTATTCAGTACTGACGGAAGATGAAAAAGAATTAGGTGTTTGTTTGGTGGATATTGGTGGTGGCACGACGGATATTGCGGTGTTTACAGATGGTGCAATTCGTCATACGGCGGTAATTCCTATTGCGGGTGATCAAGTTACTAATGATATCGCTGTAGCTTTACGTACTCCTACAAAAAATGCAGAAGAAATTAAAATTAAACATGCGCAAGCATTGAAACATTTAGCAGATGCGCATACGATGATCGAAGTACCAGCGTCGCGGGGCGTCCGCCAAGACAGCTCTCAAAAAAATCATTGGCTGAAGTAGTGAGTGCGCGTTATGAAGAATTATTTAATTTAGTTTGGGCAGAATTACGTCGTAGTGGATTTGAAGATTTAGTGGCTGCAGGAATCGTATTAACCGGCGGTGCATCGATGGTTAATGGTGTAGTGGAATTAGCGGAATCAACTTTTCAAATGCCAGTGCGATTAGGATTACCACAACATGTTAGTGGATTAACAGAGGCATTATTGGCCCCCAGATATGCAACAGGCGTAGGTTTATTATTATATGGTTTACAACAACAATATGATGGAGCCGACATGAATTTCAAATTACAGAGGGTATGAAAGGATTATGGGCCCGGATGAAGATTGGTTTCAGGGTAATTTTTAACAATCGATTTCAGGAGTAAATTAAATGTTTGAACTAACTGAAAGTATACCACACAATGCAGTAATAAAAGTAATTGGAGTTGGTGGCGGTGGCGGCAATGCTATTGAACATATGATGAGCGAAAATATCGAAGGCGTAGAGTTTGTTTGCGCAAATACCGATGCGCAAGCCTTACGAAAATCGAATGCACGCACGCTGTTGCAATTAGGTGAAGAAATTACCAAAGGATTAGGTGCTGGTGCAGATCCAGAAATCGGTCGAAAAGCCGCTGAAGAAAATCGCGATCGAATTCGTGAAGTATTGGAAGGCTCTGACATGGTTTTTATCACTGCAGGAATGGGAGGTGGAACAGGTACAGGTGCCGCGCCTGTTTTTGCTGAAATTGCTAAACAATTAGGCATCTTAACCGTTGCTGTCGTCACAAAACCATTTGCTTTTGAAGGTAGAAAGCGAATGGAAGTTGCTGAGCAAGGTATTAAAGCACTTGCCGCGAATGTGGATTCTTAATTACAATTCCGAACAATAAATTGCTCAGTGTGCTGGGTAAAAATATTACTTTACTCAATGCATTTAAAGCAGCCAATAATGTGTTATTGGGTGCAGTGCAAGGTATTGCTGAGTTAATTACACGCCCTGGGTTAATTAACGTCGATTTTGCAGACGTGCGTACCGTGATGTCTGAAATGGGTATGGCCATGATGGGAACTGGTGTAAGTACGGGTGAAAATCGTGCTTCTGAAGCTGCTGAAGCCGCTATCTCAAGCCCGCTATTGGAAGATATCGATCTCAATGGCGCGCGTGGTGTGTTAGTAAATATTACAGCGGGCTTGGATATGTCTATTGGTGAATTTGAAGAAGTGGGTGATGTGATTAAATCGTTTACCTCTGAAAATGCGACTGTGGTTGTAGGAACTGTTATTGATCCAGAAATGACCGATGAATTACGCGTCACTGTGGTTGCAACAGGTCTTGGAAGTGGCAGTACAGATCGAGATCTTAAATTCAGACACAGAGAAACAACGAAGAATGATGGTACGCCGGATTATCATCAATTAGCGAAGCCAACTATCATGCGTAATCAGCCTACTGAAAAAGTGACTTCTGAGATGGATTCAAAAGATATTGATTATCTCGACATTCCTGCATTCTTGCGTCGACAGGATGAAGATAAATAAAAAAATTAATTTTTATTTATGGGTCCCCGATATTGAGAAGCAGAAAAGGAGACGTAGAGAGTAAGAGCTTTTTTAATAAAGGAGTAGAAAAATGGGTTCAGGAAACTTCGATGTAGTTGCTTATAAAAAGCAGGCCGAAGAGGCGAAAGTCAAAGTCAATTCTGGTTTTACTGCTGACTCGATGTGTGATGAATTTAATCCAGCCATTGTTACCACAAGGCACTCAAAGAAAGGGCCCTTTAATGAATATAGGGATGTGATTACAGTCCTCATTGGCTTAGATGTAACCGGTTCAATGGATATCATACCTAAATCACTGCTTGAAGGAAGTTTAGGCAGCTTAATGGTTGATTTAAAAAAGACATTCGGTAGGCCAAATGAAAATCTGCAAATTTCTTTTGCAGGAATTGGTGATGCAGAGTCTGATCGCGCTCCATTGCAGGTGACTCACTTTGAATCTGATAATCGGTTCGCACAACAACTAGAAAAAATCTGGTTGGAAGGGGGAGGTGGTGCTAATGGGGCAGAAAGCTACAATTTGTTATGGTGGTACGCAGCAAATAAGACCCATTTGAATTATGTTCAGCAGGATGGCCGTAAAGGAATTTTAATCACGATAGGTGATGATAATGTGCATCCTGGATTAACTGCTGCTGGTATCCAAATGTGGTTAGATCCTAAATATGATGGTGGTGATATTTCGAATCAGGTGCTTTTACACGCTGTTCGAGAGCAATATGATGTCTATCATATTGTCATTACTGATGGTCAGGCTTACTGGTATGATCTTGTTAAAAAAGCAAACAAGACAGCAGAACAAAAATTAACAGAGGCTAAACAATGGACTGATCTGCTGGGTATGAATAATGTGATCTGCACAAAAAGTAATGGTGTTGCTGATGCGATTGCAGAAATCATCAAGCGCACTAGGCCGATACAAAAAGTGGGTTTGGAAAACTTAACCGAGGCAGAATGGAGTCGGCAAAATAAAGAGAATTTAACTGACCAACAATGGGCAGAAGTCCTGAGTTATACACTATGTCCATTAACTCGCCAATATATGGATCATCCTGTGGATTGGGGTGGACATAAAAGAGCCTACGAGAGGCAAGCCGTCGAAAATTACGTGCGTGACAATCTAAGAGATCCTGTGACGCAGAGGGCGACAACTTTGCGAGATTTAATGCTTAAGCCAAACCTCAATATAGCTCAGCTCTGCTTAAGCTATAAACCCTTCTTTGATGCATTGCCCGCAGACAGAAGAGAGCGGTTAGTGCAGATGGCATTCCCGGCTCCTGTGCCGGCGGTCGAGCGCAAAAAATCGATAGACAGAGGTCCCGTGGCATTTTTTGCTCCGGGTGGGTCTGAACATGCTCAGCAATCTATTGATAAGATGCATAAAGACCTTGAGTGCCCCATATCTCATGAGATAATGGAAGATCCTGTAATCCTCGTAGAAACAGGGCAATCGTTTGAGAGAAGGGAAATTGTGAAATGGTTGGCAAGCCATAATACTTGTCCTTTTTCACATGTAGAATTAAGCGACAAGACGATTGCACCTAATATTGCTCTAAGGAGACTTTGTGACGAGGCCCGTGCTGGCGCACAATTACACTAGTCAATATGGAAGCCGCAGTTGTTATCGGCGCAAATTACGGTGACGAAGGTAAAGGCCTGATCACTGACTATCTTGCAGCATTAGGCAATTCAAATACAGTAGTCGTTCGTTTTAACGGTGGCGCTCAAGCTGGTCATACGGTGCAGAGACCGGGTAACCTACGTCATGTATTCAGTCATTTTGCTAGTGGTACGTTTGCTGGGGCGCAAACCTATCTGAGTGATTTTTACATTGTAAATCCAGTGCTATTTAAACAAGAGTTAGCAAAGCTGCAGTCTCGAAATTTTTTTCCAAAAGTGATCTGTCATCCAGAGGCAGTTGTTACGACCCCCTACGATATGTTCATTAATCAAACATTCGAAAACTCCCTAGGGAAAAATCGGCATGGTAGTTGTGGAGTTGGTATTGGTGAAACAATAGAACGAAATTTACATTCAAAGTTTCAATTAGCTGTAAAAGATTTATTTAATCAAGAGAAGTTAAAGGCAAAATTACTAACAATCCGAGATGAATGGCTAGAATTACGATTGGGTCAATTGCTACAGAGAAAACTAACTCAAGATGAAAACTCTTTAATTTTTTCGAATGAAATGTTTGAGTATTTTCTGCATGATATCCATATTTTTCTCACTAATTGTGAGGTTGCCGATTATAATTATTTTGGAAAGTGTGAGCGATTAATTTTTGAAGGGGCTCAGGGGCTTTTATTGGATCAAGGTCATAAGAGTTTCCCTCATGTCACACGCTCCAATACCGGGTTACAAAACGTATCCAGCATTGCTAATCTCACTAACATACATCACTTAAATGTTCATTATGTCACACGATGCTATTTGACTCGGCATGGGATAGGGCCTTTACCTAATGAGCGCCCTTTTTGTCCTTGTCCTCAGTTTAAAGACGAGACTAATATTCCACACAAATTTCAAGGTTCTTTACGTTTTGCACCTCTTGATGTCGCTAAGTTAAATTCGGAAATTTCTGCAGATCTTAATAAACTCTCGAATAATATCACTAAAAAAGTCACGCTGGCTGTGACTTGCCTCGATCAATTTGAAGAAAAAATCACTGTTGCGAAGGAAGTGGACGGTCTCGTTGAGTTAAGCAAAGAAGAATTTATCACGCATGTTTTTGAAAATACGCTCTTTGGCGACTATATTTTAAGTTATGGACCAACGCGAGAAGACTGTAAAAATGGCAAAATTTAAAACTAATATCGAAGCTATACCAGCAGATGATGCGGAAATCGACATATATTATGAAACGGCTTCTAGTAAAATAAACTCCGTGTTAGAAAAATATGACATCCGTAATGCAAAAGGTGAGCTTGAGGAAGTGTCCGCCGACAAATTAAGAAATCTATTATCTTCCACAGATTTTCTTCAAGCCACGCCCTTGAAATCTATTTTCTTTGATAAAAAACAACAATTTGTTCCTGAGGAGGTCGTTTATGAATTTCGAAAAATTATTTCTAATCCTCCAGTCAGCATTAAAGTTATTTTATATGATGCATTTTTGACGCTTTTAGAGAAAAAAGGTTGGGTTGAATCGCTTAGCGTATATTTTGAAAAACACTACAGCGTTCCGCAAGATGTCGTCATTATATTAGATGATCTTAAGGACTTTAGTTTAGGTTTTGGGATTTATAGAGCCGCATTTCAGCTGAGAACACCTAGCAGAGAAAGAGTGAGTATTTTTTTTAAAAGATCCTTCGATCTACGTTCGCACAATGAACTGCTGTATTGCCAGCTTCAAAAAGCATTATTACCAACCGCAAGTAATGCCAAGATGTCTAGCTTGTTAGTCAATAAAGAAAACAATGAGGTGGTTTTAATTTCTCCGTTAAATACAGGTATGGCATCAGAAACAGTTTTGTCATTATTTGTTCAGGCTTATCGTAAAGCTCAACATAATGATCAAAAATACAGCCTTAAAAAATCGATGGAGATTATAATAGAAGCTTTTATTAGTCACGCGGTACTGGGTGATCTACTTGTTAGAAACGATAGACACTTGATGAATTCACTGATTGATTTTGTTATTGATGAGACTCCACAAAGAATCTCTCTGGATGATTTAAATAATTCTGAAAAAATTTTGGCTTATGCTCATAATATTGTAAAAATGAAAACGAAGGCTATTTCTTTGATTGATATTGATTTAAAATGGTTGCTAGGTGAAAAGAACGCGGATTGGATTCTTGCAGATATAGATTTTGGGTTGTCAGAGCTCAATCTATTAAGTATATTGGACGAATTTAATGATTATAATGCAGAATCGAATCCATTTTTTGAGGCACGAAAAAAATATATTGAGCATTACACTCATGAGTATTGTCGGCAGCTAGAAGCTATTTTGGAAAATAAAAAAATGTTGCTATCCTGCGTAGAGCAAATTTATCCAGCCAATGTTTCTGGTATAAAATTGAAACTTCTTTCTCAGCGAATAGAGTTATTTGATAAAAATAAGGGGTATGTCGTTGAGTTGTTTAAGAGATATTTACTGGATTTTCGTATTCGATTAGTCCACAAGGAAGCTTTGTATACATTAGGTTCAATGGCTAGTGAAACTAATAACATGCAGCTTTTTAATGCCCTGAAGGATGCTGGTCTTTTAATATATCTTCCGCCCAGAATGTCACGTGTATCGAATGAGTCAAGTGTATTTCTGCAATTACAATGTTTCCGAGGAGTGTTATCTGCAAAGGATACAGCGTTACATTCCGAAAAAGATACGACTACGTGGGAGATAGTGGCGTCAGCCATTGGAGTGGTTGCAGAAAAATTTAATACTAATCTTTTCAGATCTCTAAGGGATAAGATTCAATTTATCGAAAAAGATACTGAAGCTCTCCTAGAGGGCTGTCGCGAGTTATGTGAGAAAGCTAAGTTCATGGATGACAATACAAGCGAGAGCCAATTGTGTTATTCATTGGCATATTAGTAATATCGATTAAAAATAGTTGTTTCGGTGGGTCAATGTGCTACAATGCCCCCTTTTGTTGGGCGGATTTATGGCCCCAGAATTAACCTTATATGGAATTCTCGATGATAAAGCAACGGACAATTCGTGAAATTCACGCTATGGGCGTGGGTTTGCACACAGGTAAAAAAGTCTCTTTAACTTTACAACCTGCTCCAGTTGATACAGGCATTGTTATTCGTCGTGTTGATTTAAGCCCCCCTGTCGAAATTAAAGCGCACACAAAAAATATTGGTGACGCGCGATTAAATACTTGTCTTGTCAAAAATGATGTTCGTATCTCTACCGTTGAACATTTGCTTTCAGCATTTGCAGGTCTTGGTATTGATAATGCTTATGTTAATTTAGATGCACCTGAAGTTCCAATTATGGATGGTAGTGCAGGACCGTTTGTTTTTTTAGCTCAAGCAGCGGGAATTGTTGTTCAAGATGCGCCTAAACGTTTTATTCGCATTAAAAAAGCCATTGAAGTTAAACATGAAGATAAGTGGGCTCGCCTTGAGCCGCATTCTGGTGCGGTGTACGGGATGACGATCGATTTTCCACATCCTGTTATTCGTGCGGGAAATCAATCATATGAATTTAATCACACGGGAAATGCCTATATTAAAGAAATTAGCCGTGCAAGAACGTTTGGATTTTTGTCTGAATATGAATACCTTCGTCGGAATAATTTAGCTTTAGGTGGAAGTCTCGATAATGCGATTGTGCTCGATGAATATCGTATTTTAAACGAAGATGGTTTGCGTTTTAGTGATGAATTTGTTCGACATAAAATTCTCGATGCCATTGGTGATTTGTATCAACTGGGCCATAGTATGATAGGTCGATTTGAGGGTTACAAGTCTGGGCATGCATTGAATAATGAATTGATGGGAACATTGTTAGCAGATTCTAGTGCTTGGGAAATTGTGACGTTTGAAAATGCTAAGCAAATTCCATCGGGATTTGCAGTGGGTTCATCGGTCGTTTAGTTTTTAAGCTTTTCCTAGTTTTTCCCAGATTGCCCGTAATCTATCATTGCTCATTGTTGCTGCAGATGCAGTGATACCCTCAGCAGCTGCTGCTGATATGCGTCGAATGTAGGGGCGTTTTTCTTTTTCTGGTTCAGAGTGTGGGCGGACGATACAGCGGATCGTTTTAACAGGCTGGTTGGCCAGAGCTTCATTCAATCCCGCGATAATGGCCTCCCCGCTAAATCTAATTTGAGTGGAAAAGCTGCCATTAGGCGCGATGATCGTTAAAATGCCATTCTCTAACTTGACACAGGTCACCTGGCCACGTAATGGAGGGGGGAGGATGGCTTGTAAGGTCTCATTTAAACGGGTCACACTATGCAGATGCATCATCAGCTGTGCTAATTTTGGGTACCCTAAGAGTTGATTTACTTCCTTCATGTCTCTATATTACTAGGGGCTGTAAACAAATTCAATGTAATCAGCGGTACCCGCTGAACAATGCGCCATCACCCAGGGGTGAGGCTCTGGGGAATTATTAAGGGGCATAGTCCCCCCTTAAGAATAGACTTTTTAGGGGGAGAGAAGTGCAGCTCGCTCCCCTGAAATGAAGTATTTTGAGTTGGGGACTATGCCCCTTAATTGATGAATTTGAACTTAGTTCAAATTTATCATCAACAAAAAGGAGGGAGTTTCCGGCTTTAGCGGGAACTCCTGCAATGTTATTGTGAGTAGTACACATTATGAAGTTATTAAGTAGAATTTTTGGAACCCGAAATGAACGATTAATTCGTCGTATGGCGAAAGTCGTTACGAAGATTAATGCGCTCGAGCCTTCAATCAAGGCCCTGTCCGATGATGCGCTAAAGGCAAAAACAGCGGAATTACGCCAACGAGTAAGTGCTGGTGCTTCGTTAAACGATATTTTACCTGAAGCGTTTGCAGTGGTTCGAGAAGCCAGTGTTAGAACGCTTGGATTGCGACACTTCGATGTGCAATTAATAGGCGGTATGGTGCTTCATGATGGTAAAATTTCTGAAATGCGCACAGGTGAAGGAAAAACACTGACCGGGACGTTGGCTGTATACTTAAATGCCTTATCAGGGCGCGGCGTTCATATTGTGACAGTCAACGATTATTTAGCTAAGCGCGATGCCGAGTGGATGAGACCCATCTACGATTTTCTCGGTCTGACCGTTGGTGTGAATCTCACCAATATGCAATTTGAACAGAAAAAAGAAGCCTATTTAGCCGACGTTACTTATGGTACGAATAATGAATTTGGTTTTGATTATTTGCGTGACAACATGTCCTTTAATTTAGAAGGGCGCGTGCAGCGCGATCTTCATTATGCCATTGTGGATGAAGTCGATTGTATTTTAATTGATGAAGCGAGAACACCGTTAATTATTTCCGGTCCTGCAGATGAAAGTTCAGAGCTGTATACGAAAATTAATTCACTCATTCCGAAGCTTATCAAGCAAAAAGAAGAAAACGGTCCTGGTGATTACAAAGTGGATGAAAAAACAAAGCAAGTTTATCTCACTGAAGAGTGGTCATTCTCACGTCGAAGAATTATTAGTGCAGGCTGGTTTGATTGGGCAAGGTGAAAATCTTTATGACATTCACAACATTATCTACATGCATCATATTAATGCCGCCTTGCGAGCTCATGCTATTTATGTGCGTGATGTCGATTATGTTGTTAAAGATGGTGAAGTGGTGATCGTCGATGAGCATACCGGTCGAATGATGGATGGTCGACGTTGGTCTGAAGGTTTGCACCAAGCTGTTGAGGCAAAAGAAGGCGTGCAAATTCGTAGTGAAAATCAAACATTAGCATCAATTACATTCCAAAATTATTTCAGATTATTCCAAAAATTGGCGGGTATGACAGGTACCGCCGATACTGAAGCGTATGAATTTGCGCAAATTTATGGCTTAGAAGTTGTTGTGGTTCCGACAAATCAACCTGTTGTTCGAGTTGATCGTTCTGATGTGGTATTTCTCACTCAGCAAGCAAAATACAAAGCTATCGTGAAAGATATTCTTACCCGACACGAAAAAGGCCAGCCTGTTTTAGTGGGAACAGCCTCTATCGAAACCTCAGAATATTTGTCCGAAATTTTGACAGACCACAAAATGCCACATCAAGTGTTAAATGCGAAATACCACGAAAAAGAAGCTAAAATTATCGCGCAAGCGGGGCAGCCTGGTACCGTGACCATTGCAACAAATATGGCCGGTCGTGGTACAGATATTGTTTTGGGTGGTGATTTATCTACAGAAATTGCTCAGCTCGAAAATTCAACACCTGAACAAATTGAAGCACTACGCGTTGATTGGCAGAAACGTCATGATCAAGTAGTTGCTGCGGGTGGATTGCATGTGTTGGGAACTGAGCGCAATGAATCTCGACGAATCGATAATCAATTACGCGGCCGCTCTGGTCGACAAGGTGATCCTGGTTCATCGCAATATTATTTGTCCCTCGAAGATAATTTAATGCGCATTTTTGCAAGTGATCGACTAGCCAACATGATGGAACGTCTTGGCATGGAAGAGGATACGCCTATTGAAAATGCTTTAGTTTCACGATCTATTGCTAACGCGCAACGAAAAGTTGAAGGCCATAATTTTGATATTCGAAAACAGTTATTGAAATTTGATGACGTTGCGAATGATCAACGTAAAGTCATTTATTCGCAGCGATTTGATTTAATGTCTGCTGATAATATCCATGACGCCATAGAAAATATTCGCGAAGATGCAATCGCGAATTTAACTGACCAATTTGTTCCGCCTGAAAGCATGGAAGATATGTGGGATATTAGTGGGTTGGAAAATGTTTTGGCTCAAGATTTTGCTGTGAAATTACCTATTAAAAGCTGGTTGGAAACTGAAGAAGATCTTCATGAGGAATCATTAAGGCAGCGTATTCAAGAAGCAGTCAAGCAGCATTTAGAAGAACGTGAACAGCGTTATACATCCGAAGTGATTTATCAAGTTGAAAAAACAGTGATGTTGCGTACTCTAGATGCGCATTGGAAAGAACATTTAGCGGCGATGGATCATTTGCGGCAAGGTATTCATTTGCGCGGTTATGCGCAAAAAGATCCTGCACAAGAATATAAACGTGAAGCCTTTATCATGTTCACGGAGCTTCTGGATAATGTTAAAAGAAATGTTATCAGCGTTTTATGTACCATTGAATTACGTGTTGAAGAACCTGCGTCCGTTATGGAAGCGTCTCAATCTATGCAAAATTTGCAGTATCAACATGCAGCCGCGCCTGCGCTTACAGAAGGCGGCGATGGAGAAGAGGAAATGTCTGGGTTAATGTCAGAAACAGTTATTCGTAACACACCTAAAGTGGGTCGGAATGATCCGTGTCCTTGTGGATCAGGAAAAAAATACAAACAATGTCATGGTGTGTTGTAAAGAAAAGGGAAGGTGTCAGATCTAAGATTGATACATTCCACATGATAAATAAAATTACTACTTGAACCTAGATTCCAACTGCAGAATCTAGGTTTAACCTTATAAGAATGTATCAATCTTAGATCTGACACCTTCCCTTCTGATCCTTAATGTTTTAATTTCTTTAGCACAAATTCTTCGAAGGTGAGAACAGCCGAATTGTTAGGGTTTTGTTTCAATAAAGAAATATGTGAGTCGCTTAAAGTGGGTAGCTTCGTCCCATCAATTGCGTTCAGTTCGGCTGGAATCATGGTTTTAGGTAATACAGAAATTCCTAGGCCTGCCTTTACCGCTGCATTAGTACCTGCATAACTCGGGCTACTAAAAACTTGTCTCCATTTTATTCCAGTATTTTCCAGTGCTTCTATGGCGCTCGCCCGATAGACGCAAGGTGCTGGAGAAAGAACGAGAGGAATTGGCTGCTCCTTTTGAAGCATTGTATTAACAAGATTTTTATCTCCGATCCATTCTAGTTTTTCAGACCAGACTTCCACGCCATTGGGAAAATCTTCGGGTCTGCTCATTTTCAATAACACCAAGTCAAATTCTTTTTGTTTAAATCTTTCGTACAGATTTAAAGTAAGATCGCAATCGACAATCAGCATAACGCGAGGATGAATTTGTGCAAAATGAACAAGGATTTCTGAAAGAAAAACGGATGCAAAACTTTCAGGTAAGCCAAAACGCACTTCGCCTGTCAATTCAGGTTCTTTGAACCGGTCAATTAATTCTGAATGTAAAGCAAATATTCTTCTAGCGTATCCTAGAAAAATTTCACCTTCATTTGTTAGGTTTACTGTTTTGCCTCGTTCGATGAGGGCAGTTCTTAAGCAATTTTCGAGTTTGGCGATTTGTTGGCTTACGGCAGACTGGGTTCGCCCAACTCGTTGAGCAGCTTGTGTGAAACTGCCTGTATCTGCAATGGCAAGAAAGCATTTGAGAGTGACAGTATCGATATTCATAAGAACTCCTAATGGGCCAGATAAGAATTATCAATTTTCCTTATATTAGCAAAGCTTATATATTTAGTAAAGCAGAGTAGCATTTCTTATAGAACTTAAACGAGGAGAATCATTATGTTAATTGAACTGCTATCGAAAGTATTCAATTTTGATGCGTTGGCAGTGATTATGATCGGTCTAGTTGCCTTTATAGGCTGTTTAGTATGGCTTTTCGCCAGCCGTTACATGCAGGGTGACCAGCATTACGGACGTTTTTTACTCAGATTGATGGCTTTATGCGTTAGTGTGCTGCTGTTATTAGCGTCTGACAATCTCATAGCCTTCTTCTTATCTTGGTGTACAAGTAATGCGCTATTAGTGTTATTGATGATACATAAGTCTGAATGGTCTGCAGCCAAAGCGTCTGGAGTACTTGCAGGAAAAACCTTTCTGCTTGGGGCTATTAGTCTTGCGGCCGCTTTTCAGATATTGTTTTTGATCACCGGATCACTGTCTATTCAAACCATTATCCAAATTGAATTACATCCTACCCAGCAGTTAGCATTAAGTTTTGCGTTAGGTCTAATGCTATTAGCTGCGATGACGCAGTCGGCAATTTGGCCTTTTCATCGTTGGCTATTAAGTTCATTGAATTCTCCAACTCCCGTTTCAGCGATTATGCATGCTGGGCTAATTAATGGCGGTGGATTTTTATTGGCACGATTTGGGCAATTGTTTCTCATGGAAAAAAACCTCCTATTAGCGGTTTTTACAATAGGATTATTCAGTGCGTTATTAGGAACCGTCTGGAAATTAATTCAAAGTGATGTTAAGCGAATGTTGGCTTGTTCAACAATGGCACAGATGGGATTCATGTTAATGCAATGTGGTTTGGGATTATTTCCCGCAGCGGTTGCACATTTATGCTGGCATGGACTATTTAAGGCCACATTATTTCTCGGTGCAGGTGGTGCGGCTCAAGATAGAAAAGAATTGTTCAAGCAAAGTCCTGATTTAAGTATTTTTATATTGAGTCTTTTCTGTGGTTTTGTGGGAAGTTATTTTTTCGCTTTCGCAACAGGAAAGGAGTGGTTTGCTCTGGATACTACATTGGTATTAGTTTGTATAGCCTTTTTAACCGCTGCCCAATTCTCCTTAACCTTTTTAAAGTCTGTAGGAAATAAATATGCTGCAATTGCTTTATTGTTGAGTTGTCTCGTCGGAATGTTATATGGGCTCAGTGTTTCATTGATTACCAACTTGTTGGTTCCACTGAATTTATCAGAGCCACAACCTCTCAATTTAATTCATGGTTTTGGATTAATGATAATGGTCCTGGCCTGGAGTGCAATACAATTCAGAAATGAATTGGGCAATCTTGTGTGGGTAAAACGAAAAATAAAAGTGCTTTATGTTAGAGCTCTGAATGCAAGCCAGCCTCACCCTAAAACGATCACTGCGCATCGTAACCACTATCATTACTAAGGAGATATTATGCAAACACTAACCGAAAATATCGATGAAATTTCATTGAAATCAGATTTCAAAATTAATGGGGGTTCGGTGAGACCATTGAGCGATTTAATAAAACAAGCGTGGGATGTTATACCTCCCGTCTGGCCTTTGGAAAACATAATCGCGTGTAATCCTTTGCAAGGGTTAGAATCTTTTTCTTTCGAGGAAGCCTGTGTAATAGGCTCTAGCTACTTTCAGAAATCAGACTTGCCTGAAACATTAATTTCTGTCAATCGCGAAACAATAAAATGGTGCCAAGCTTTTTTTGATCAAGGGCAAGCCACATTTTCAATGCCAGGACGAGAAAAAGGTCTTTTTAAAGCTTGGCTTGAATTAGCTGTTTATGATAATAATTTGCATCAAAACGACCCATCGAAAACTCAAAAGTTAAAGGATTTATCGAAGAATCCCAGAGATGCCATTTCTTATACTTTGCGGTTACTCAATATTCCCGCTTCTTTATCCAAAGAATTTTTGACATTAATGCTGACATCACTTCCGGGTTGGTCTGGGTACGTAAAATACCAAATAGAATGGGCTGCTAATAATTTAGAGGCTCAATACCCATTGAATGAAGATGATTTTCTAGCCCTAAGACTCGTTATTTTTATGTTATTATGCCCGAATGTTAAAGATTGTATAGATCATCTCAAGCTTAAATCTAATGATAGGCATTCAATAGATGAAACGATACAAGTGATTAAAACTCGTGAAGAAGAATATCATTCCTCTTTGCTTCCTGCGTTAAAATGTCAAATGAACTTTGAAGATTTGAGGCCCACGAAAAATTCTTTAGAAGCACAGTTGGTATTTTGTATTGATGTTCGATCTGAACCGTTTCGTCGAGCTATAGAAAATGAAGGGAATTACGAAACTTTTGGATTTGCCGGATTTTTTGGCTTGCCTATCAAAATCCGCAAAATTTCCTCTGATGAATTTGATTCTTGTCCTGTCTTGTTGGAATCACAGCATATTATCAAAGAGGAATTATCGTGTTCTGAAAAGCAGTGTCAGAAATTTCATCGAGGTGAAAATATTATAAGAAATATGAAGCGCATTTATCATGGATTGAAATATTCTTTTTCTACGCATTTCGGACTAGTAGAGACCATCGGACTATGGTCTGGTTTGTGGATGATGCTAAAAACATTGGCTCCGAAAATAGCGATAGCTACAAAACATAGGGTGCTAGGCTTCCTGAAACCCAAGGTATCGATTGTACCCATTATCGAAGAAAATGGAGTTTTTAAAGAAGCAAATATTGGTATAGAGTTTGCAGATCAATGTCAGTATGCAGCAAACGCTCTTACTATGATGGGCTTAACTCAATATTTTGCTCCCATTGTCGTTTTTTGTGGTCATGGTAGTACAACTCAAAATAACGCTTTTGCAACTGCTTTAGATTGCGGTGCTTGCGGTGGCCATCATGGCGGATTTAATGCTCAAATTTTGGCAAAAATTCTGAATGATAAGCGTGTTAGAGAATGGATATCTAAATATACAGCGATTAAAATTCCTGCTGAAACAGTTTTTATCGCAGCTCAACACGATACTACAACCGATGCTATGACATTCTATCTTGAAGATACGATCGAGAATAAATTGGGGAAAAAGCTAACAAAATTGAAAGAAGATTTAGGGAAGGCTAGGATCAGAAATAATGTAGCACGAACTCAAGACCTGGGATATTTTTGTAAGAGTAAAAATGCTCTTGAACACTGTGTACTCCGTAGTCAGGACTGGGCTCAAACAAGGCCTGAATGGGGACTTTCAAGAAACGCGTGTTTTATTGTGGGTCCTCGTAATCTCACAAAAAATATTATTCTAGATGGGCGTTCTTTTCTTCACTCCTATGATTGGCGTCAAGATCCAGAAGGAAAATTTCTCGAGATTATTTTGACGGCGCCTATGGTGGTTGCTCAGTGGATTAACACTCAATATCTGTTTTCAACTATGGATAACGTGGCTTATGGTAGTGGAAGTAAAATCACTCAAAATATTACGGGTAAAATAGGTGTTATGCAGGGAAATGCGAGCGATTTAATGCATGGATTACCACTCCAATCTGTGTATAGAGATGATCAAACTCAGTACCATGAACCTATGAGATTGCTCACCGTCGTCTATGCGCCTAAAGATATGGTCAGTCAAATCATCCAAAGACAGCCTTGTTTACAGCAATTATTTGGCAATGGTTGGGTAAAATTAGCGATACTAGATCCCACTGAGCAATCAGTTTTTATTTTGCAGAGAGACTTTACTTGGGAGGGTTTCTTATAATGTTTAGACCCTATGAAAATGCCCGAATTGGATTGGTAACAAAACACGCCAAAGATGCTGCGATAGCTCCAGTCTTTCAAAAAGTTTTAGGGGCTCACGTTATTGTTTTCGATTTTGATACGGATGTGTTAGGAACCTTTTCCGGAGAGGTGCCAAGAACTGGGGGTCCTCTGGAGTGTGTCCAACGTAAATGTGAATTAGGGATTCATGAAGGTTCTTTTGATTACTGTTTGGCGAGTGAGGGTAGTTTTGGTCCTCATCCAGATAATCCTTTTATTCCTTGTGATCATGAAATTCTTTACTTTATTGATAATAGTCGAAACTTTCATCTTCGATCTGTGATTTTTTCTCTCAAAACAAATTTCAATGTGAAAACAGTCAATCATTTCGAAGAGTTGTTAGATTTTTCAAGAAAAGTGAAATTTCCAAGTCATGCTTTGATAATCAGACCGAATGTTTGGGAAAATAAAAATGAAATTTTTAAAGGTATACAGACAGAAGAGCATTTAGAAAATTCATTTAAAGAAGCCGTTAGAATTTCAAATGATAAGGCTATTAGAGTTGAAACAGACATGCGTGCTCATATGAATCCAACGCGTATGAGTGTCATTCGAAAGGTCGCAGAAAAATTAGCTCAACAGTTAATGACAGCTTGCCCTCGTTGCGAAGCACCAGGTTGGGGAATTAAACGAGTCGAAAAAGGTTTGAAATGCTCGTACTGTGAATTTGCAACGGATTGGGTAAAATCTGAAATAATGGGATGTGTGCGATGTTCGTATGAAATTGAGCTGCCAAGAAGCGATGGTTTAAAATCTCTGGAACCGAGATATTGTAACCTTTGCAATCCGTAGGATAAAGTCAGCTCTGCCCCTTTGATTCAGCAAATATTAAGATCAAATGTGATTTCATTTTGTAATTGCTTTGGTCTATCGTGAAGATTTTCAAGTAAAAAACGCACTGACATGCGATGTCGCCCCACGCTAATTTCTGGATAAATACCGATATTTTCAGGCAGACCTACACGCACAAGTTCGCAGGGATTATTGGGATCAAGCGCTTGTTGATAAAATCCATCACGCGCAATTTGTTGTGATGAAACGGCGCCGTTTCGAATGAGGTTCAATAGTAAAAAAACAGTTTCGCGCAGGTTAATAAAATGTTTTATCCATGCATGCAATGTTTGAGTTCGATGAGCGCTGGGTTGTCGCAGCCAAAGTTGGTAAGAGGGCAGACAAAAATTGCATGCTCCACCAGGATTGTAGGTGTATTGTCGAACATTATTTAAAAATTCATTTTCACGTAAGATAGATCCAATTTTACCGGGCAAATTAAATAAGGTTTCATTCAACCGATCAATTTCTTTGAGCAATTCGTGTAATTTTTCTTTATCGACTTGAGGGGATTTTTCCAATTGAGAAAGTTTTGCGGACTGTTGTGAGAGGGCTTTCGTGAGTTTTGTTTTTAAATCAGGCCTGTCGACTACGTTTAAAATTTCAAGGACTGCAGATAAAGCAACGCGACTACCCCATTCTGTCTCGATGGGAAGATTCTCGTCCAGTTGTTTAAATAGATGCTCCAGGCGCAAGCACAGGCGGACATGCTCATTCATGGGCTGTTCAAACGTTATTTTGGGGGTATTATTGAGCATAAACTCTCATTTCCTCATCCGCTATAGGGGAATAGTAGCAGAGTTTTTGTGTAGCGAAAACCGCTGATGTAGACTATCGCAGAATTAATGGGATTGACTGTTAGAGTATTCTGCACTATTGGCTGCTTGTGGGGTAGAGGGGCGATTTTTGCTCAGAGCAACGCACACTAATCCACCGACAATTAACAGCATGGCAGTCACGACCGATAAGTCGATGGCCTCGCCGAGCATGAGCGCTGAAAATAAAAGTCCAAGAACGGGAACGCCGAGATAGCACAAAGAAGATGTTACAGCAGGAAGATTTCTGAAAACTGTGATCGAAGCCCAGTAACCGAAAGCTGTCGCTAATAAGCCGTTATATAAGAGTGTGAGCCAGAGCGTTGAGTTCCATTGAATTGAGGAGAGTGGTTCGTGATACAGCGCAACGGCAGTCGTCAAAATTGTGGCTAGTAGCAATTGCCAGGGTAATAGTGTTAATGGATCCGAATGCCATTGGCTGAAACGCGATTGCAAAATTGCGAGTGCCCAGACAAAAGCGGACAGTACGAGTAAAATATTACCAAATACGACGTTGCCATTGCTCCAATCTAAACTGCTAGGAGCAAATAGAATAACAATGCCGCTTAATCCCAATAAAACCCCGATCAGTTTTATGGGGGTGACTTTTTCGTGGAAAAATATTGCTGCAAGCGGAGTGACCCAAAGAGGTGTTGAATAAGCGAGGATCGCTGAACGACCTGCGCCAACATAGGAGAGCCCCGTGTTGATCAGCATTAAAAACAACGTCATTTGAAGGAGGCCAATACCGAAGATGATCGGTAAATCTTTGCGTTTGGGTAAGCGAATGGCGCCTGCAGCGCCGAGAGCGATAATTGCGGATGCGCTTCCGATAATAAATCGCCAAGATGAATACCACAATGGTCCCATAAAGGCTAAGCCGATTTTGCTAATGGGCCATGCCAATGCCCAAATGACAACGTTGGTCAGAAGCAATAAATAGATAGTGCGTGTACTAGGATCTTTTTTCATTCAGCGAGTTTATCACAACGCTTTATAAAAGCCATAAGATTAAATCTGAGGGGGGAGCGAGACGCGCTCCCCCAAGTAATATTCTTAGTCTTCGTAATAACGATAATGATGTCGGTAATAATGACGGTGTCTATAATATTGATCTCTATCTATATTTCGACCGACTTGATTACCTACTATCGCTCCCGCTCCAGCACCAATGACTGGGCCAAGTACGCTATGAGGTGCTATGGCATAACCTACTAAAGCGCCCGTGCCAGCACCTATAACCGTCCCGCCTTCTTCATTAGTTGCACAGCCTACCAGTGTTGCGCTCGCGAGAATCGCACTGCAAGCTGCTAATTTGATCGCTTTCATAACATTGCTCCTTTCGTTGATTCCTCTATTTTATTATAGTACAGGGCAGGAGGAGGGTGATTTCCTATAATTATCAATAGGTTATGGTAGTGGCGGGGGCGTTCAAACGCCAGATAATCCTAGATATTTTTTGTGCAATTCATGGATGTCGTCGCGCAATTTTTCCATACTTCCATCGTTCACGATCACGTCATCTGCAGCAGCGAGGCGTTCATCGGGTGTGGCTTGAGATTGAATAATCGCAGAAATTTCAGATTCAGGGCGTTGATCGCGATGATGGACTCGACTGATCTGTAATGATTGTGGTGCTTCCACTACTAATATTCGATCAATGTCGGGGTTTGGCAACGTTTCGACCAATAGTGGAATCACGACGATGCAATAAGGTGAGGTCACCTTCTTTTTTGCAATGGCAACTTCTTCTCGTATTAGTGGATGCAACAATTTTTCTAACCAGGCTTTTTCATCAGGATCATTGAAAACTTTTCCAGCGAGTTTGTTGCGATTTAACGTGTGATCTTTATTAAGAATTTCATTGCCAAAATGTTCAGCGATATTTTGTAAGGCACTGCTGCCTGATTGAACGACATGGCGAGCAATGATATCCGTATCTATAATTGTTATTCCCAAATCCGCAAAAAAATTCGCAACCGTTGTTTTACCCGAGCCAATTCCACCTGTTAAACCGATCGTTAACATATTAAAAACTCACATGCATCAAATTGCAATAGGCAGATACAATATCTTGCCCCCAAATCATCGAAATGAATGCAGCGATGGCGATGAAGGGCCCAAAAGGGATGGCCTCTCGAAGAGTGCCGCGCCGAGTGAGCAAGTATACGCTTCCAATTACTGTGCCTAACAATGAAGACAAAAGAATAATCAAAGGCAAAATTTGCCATCCAAACCAAGCGCCGCACGCCGATAATAATTTCGCATCGCCTAATCCTAATCCTTCAACTCCTCGCCAGCGGTGATATAAAAAAGCGATCATCCAAAAAAAACCGTAACCAAAAATTGCACCGAAAACTGCATTTTCTACTGAAGTAAAAACCTGAGCCGTGTTAATTAAAAGCCCGGCCCATACCAACAATAGCGTTAAATTATCGGGCAAAATTTTATGTTCAAGATCAATGAAAAATAAAATAATCAGCGTCCATGAAAATCCTAGCGCTGCAAGAAACTGCCAGCTAGCACCATAATGAACCACTAAAAATACGGAAATAATGAGCGTTGATAATTCAATCGCGGGATATCGAAGAGGAATATTTTGAGCGCAACAAGCACTTTTTCCTCTCAAAAATAAATAACTTAATAGAGGAATATTGTGATATGCCGAAATATTTTTTTTGCAAAAAGGACAGTGCGATCTCGGTACTACTACATTAAACGTAGTTTCAAAACTACTTTGTTTGATATTGTCACTTGCCAATGTAATAGCAGTCCATCTTCTTTCTAACATGATGGGTAAGCGATAAACCACCACATTGAGAAAACTCCCAACACAAAGACCCAATATACCGACGAGGCTAAAAAAAAGCATTTGATTGCTTTGAAATATTAAAATGATTCCGTCGAGCATTCCAACACCTTGTTGTCATTACGTTATAATGAGCATAGCCCTGCTGAATTTGTGTGTCAAACAGGGAGAGGGGGAGGAAAGGGGTCAGATTGAACCTCCCCCAAATTGACACACACTCTTAAACGGGGGCACTATGGTGCTCCATTATAGGAGTTTAGCTATGAAGAACCCAACCTTAAGTCCTGAGTTTAAACGAGAGGCTGTTCGATTATTAGAGCAAAAGGATACAAACGCTGCTCAGTTAGCGCGTGAGCTAGGGGTAAAGCGTAATCAATTGTATAAATGGCAAAAAGAAATTCAAGCTAATGGTAAGAAGGCCTTTCCTGGCAAGGGGCAACATCACAAACCAATCGATGAAACAAAAGCTTTAAAAGCTAAAATAAGGCAACTTGAGCTGGAGAACGAAATCCTAAAAAAGGCAGCAGTGTACTTCACAGAGAATGCCGAGTGAAGTACACATTTATTAAAACCAATCGAGAGATTTATCCCATCACTTTGCTTTGCAAAGTGATGATGGTATCACGTCGAGGATTTTATAATTGGTTGACTTGTCCGAACTCAGCCAGGACAAAAGAAAATCAGCAACTCATTGAGAGAATACACCAAATTTTTAATCAGAATAGGCAGGTATATGGTGCTCCAAGAATTCATAAAACATTGTTAGAGCTGGGATATAAATGCAGTTTGAATCGAGTGGCACGATTGATGCACATTGCAAAAATTGTCCCTAAAACGATCAAGAAATTTAGGATCACAACAGATTCAAGGAAGAGCTTAAATCCAGCAAAAAACCTATTAGATCGTGAATTTTCACCTGGTATGATGAATCAAGTCTGGGCCTGTGATGTCACCTACATACCTACTCGAGAGGGTTGGTTGTTTTTGGCTGTGGTTTTAGATTTATTTTCACGAAAAGTTGTCGGGTGGTCAATGGGTGAGCGTTTAGAAAGCAAATTAGCTCAACAAGCTTTGAGGAACGCAGTTTGTCAAAGACAAATAGCTCAAGGGATGTTAATCCATTCGGATAGAGGGAAGGAGTATTATGCAAAAAATTATCAAGCGTTATTGAGATCCTATGGTATGGTATGCAGTATGAGTCGCAAAGGTGAATGTTATGATAATGCTGTGGTGGAGAGCTTTTTTCACAGTCTCAAAGTTGAGCTTGTTCATCATAATGATTACCATAAGCGAAGTGAGGCAAGAAGCTCTTTGTTTGAATACATTGAGCTATTTTATAATCGGCAACGAAAGCATTCTTATTTGAACTATCTATCTCCGATAGAGTTTGAGGAGCGCTGTGTTGCTTAACTTGAGTGTGTGTTTTATTGGGGTAAGATCAGATCTAATAATAAGCATGCTCTGTTCTGTCAGACAATAGTGTAAAGTATCCATCATTATTAGGTCTGCACCATTTCCTTGGAAGAGAAAGGGGTCAGATCTAATAATAAGCATGTTCTGCTCTAACAGGCTAACCCTTTTACTATCCCTGTCATCGCGAGCGTAGCGTGGCGATCCAGAAAATTCACTGGATCGCCACGCTACGCTCGCGATGACGTGCATTCGCATACTTGGTAATTTGGGTTGCTTTGTTTACGCCTTGATTTGCCCTGCTGCCCCGGGTGATAATGCTCCGCCCTTGCCGGTGTAGCTCAGTTGGTAGAGCAACTGATTCGTAATCAGTAGGTCGGAAGTTCGAATCTTCTCACCGGCACCACAAATTTCCTTGGAACCCCTATTAGATGCAAGGAGACTTATAATTTTCAAAATTCGCAAGGCAAACTTGATTGGGTATTTTCAGCTCTTTTTTCAAGAACTAAATTCAAAAGGTTTTTGGTCTACTAGGAGCTTGCTGGATCTACTAGGCCCTGGTTGAGTTCCGAGTAGATCTACTCGGAACTTTTGTTTGATCTGCTACAATTCTTGTCGATTTTGTGTGTTGATTAATTAGAATTTAGAAATTATCCAAGAGCCTGAACCCCACGAAAAAATTGCTATGAATCTTAATGCTAATTAACTTTTGTATCTGTCAACATTACTACAGCATTTTCAGAGGGATTGATAAGGTATATCGTTAATTGATTTAAAATGCGTAACATTTTCTCATTTATTTCAGGCATAGAGGTTGATAACAACTTTTCTGCGTTCTGGACGTATTGTGAGGGTTTTAGATCCGATGCGCAATGTTCCGTCATGCCCGTAATTAATTCGTCTGTCATTTCCATGTGGCATTGTAAACCATAGACACGTTCGTTAAAGCGAATGATTTGTCGAGGGCAACCATCACTATAAGCTAATATTGTGCTACCAACTGGAACGCCTGGCATATCATTATGCCAATGCATAACATTAAAGGATTTTGGCAGATTCTTAAAAATAGGGTCGTTGATGCCTTCATTTGTTAAGTGAATGGGAAATACGCCGACTTCTTTATGTGGACTGCGTTCAGTTTTAGCGTCTAAACTTTCAGCAATAATCTGCGCTCCCAGGCAAATGCCAAGCACAGATTTTTTCTGATCAATCGCTAGTTTTGTCAAAGCAATTTCATCGCGTAAATAAGGATATTTATCTAGTTCAAGAGGGCTTTGTGGACCGCCCATGATAACTAAAAAATCGATTTCTGAGATCTCAGGTAATTGTTCGCCACGATAAGTATGAGTATATGAGAGTGCATGGCCATTTCTAATCACCCATGTTCCAATGACGCCTGGTTTTTCAAAGGGGGCGTGAATAATAATGTGTACGCGCATAAACAATTTCCTAGAAAATAATCCTGTTCATTTTATGGGGCTTAAAGAGGATTGTCTAGAAAGCTTGTTTTTATTTCTAATCCTTTCAATCTCCCCGATATAGACCACGCGAGCTTCTTCTTTGCTTGCCCGTCAGGTTCGATTGGTCTGGCAAAACCATATTTTAGATAAAAATAATCTAGTGCTTGGACCTTTTAATATAGTTGACAAACTGACGAAAAACAAAATTGTGTTTGTATTCTATAATATTAATTATAGACTAAGTTATTGTAAATTGATTAGATGGTAATTGAGTTCAACGAAACTATTGTGCGGTCGGATATGAAGGAGATAGATGATGACACTAAAGTATTTTGATAAATCAAAATTTGTGCTATCAATGGAATGTCCAACAAAGTTATACTATCGTGTTAGACCAGACAAATATCAGAGTGTAAAATCGGAAAATGTATTTTTGAAAGCGCTTACGGATGCGGGGTATCAGGTGGGAGAGCTTGCGAAGTGTTACTACCGTGATGAGGAAAATTATGATTTGTCAGATCTCACCGTTGAGGATGCATTGTCGCAAACGACAGAGTTGCTCAAGAAAAGAACAGTTGTTATTTTTGAAGGATCAATTACGCATCATAATTTGTTGGCGCGAGTAGATATCATAGTTAAAGCTGACAATCAGTTGAGATTGATCGAAGTTAAGTCAAAAGTTTGGGATGAAAATAAAGATTCCTTTTTTGCGAAAAATAAGAAAGGGATTTTAGGAAAGTGGAAGAAATATATTTATGATATCGCATTTCAAAAGCATATTTTAGAAAAAGCATATCCATCTTTTAATATTTCGACATATTTGGCGTTATTAGATAAAAAAGCTGAGTGCCCAACTAGTGGATTAAATGAAAAGTTTAGGGTGTCACGAGATAAAAAGGGATTAGTAAAAACTTTTGGATCTGATAAAGTTACACCGGAAGATCTTCATATTAAATTGATTATTGAGAAACAAGTAGATGAGTGTGTAAAATATTTAAGGGATGATATGAAGTTCAGAGATGGATTGAGTTTTGATGAATATATAAATCAGATGGCAGGTTTTCACAATGAAGATAAGAAAATTAAACCAATTATAGGAGCTATTTGTCAATCCTGTGAGTTTAGAGTATCAAAAGAAGCTCTAGAAAAGAATAAGCGATCGGGTTTCGCGGAATGTTGGATGGAGGCTGCGGGATTCAAAGATGAAGATTTTGATCGCAGTAGTGTACTGGATTTATGGGGATATAAAAAAAAGGATGAGGAGGTTAAAAATAATGTATATTTCCTTGATCAAGTCGATGAGAAAAAATTTACGCGAAAGGCCAAAACTATTAAAACTGAACGAGGCTTATCAGAGAGCCAACGTCAATTATTGCAAGTCCAGAAAGCAAAGAAAAGGAATAATTCTGCGTATATAGATAAGGAAGGGCTTTATAGAGAAATTAAAGCTTGGGTGTATCCATTACATTTTATTGATTTCGAAACAGTAACGCCTGCGATACCCTTCTACAAAGGAGCTCATCCGTATCAAGGTATTGCATTTCAGTTCTCGCATCATATTTTGAATCAAAATGGATCAGTTGAGCATTTTGCGCAGTACTTGAATGCAGAAATTGGAATCAACCCTCATTTAAACTTTTTACGCGAATTGAAAACTTCTCTTTCAAATGATAATGGCAAAATATTTTCTTATGGTACTCATGAGAACACATATATAAATTACATGCTGAACGACATTCATAATAATGATAATGAAATAAAAGATAAGGAAGAGCTCGTTGAGTTTATGAAATCTATTTCAAAACCCTATTCTAAGTGCGTAGACAAATGGGAAGTGGGATCAAGATGTATGATAGACCTTAGGTGTTTAGTTGAAAAATATACATTTGATCCAATGATTTATGGGAAAACATCCATTAAGAAAGTACTGCCTTCAATTATGAGTAGCTCAGAATTTTTAAAGAAGAAATACTCGAAAAAGATTTATGGTAAAAATGCAGAAATAAAAAGCCTGAATTATTCAAAACCTATTTCTTGGTTTGTTCAAGAAGGTTCTCGTGTGGTTGATCCTTATGCTTTGTTACCTAAATTGTTCGAAAAAATAGAAGTCACTCAGGAAGAGGTTGCTTTCTTCTTTAATTATGATGATCTGCGAGAGGGCGGTGCGGCTTCAACTGCGTATATGTATATGCAATTTTTTGAGATGTCAGATCTTGAGCGTGAATCTCTCAGGATGGCGCTTTTAAAATACTGCGAACTTGATACTCTAGCTATGGTAATGATTGTTGAATCCTGGATTGATTATCTCAAGAGTAATCTTACAAAATTGTAAGTATGTTTTACAAAGGTGTGCCCTATTATTAATTACATAAATAATTTTTTTACTCTGCAATATCAAAATACCCTAAATATAAGCTAGGAACAAAAGTTCAGGCAATGTGATATAATATATGTAGGAAAAGTTTTAATCGGAAATCATTGACATGGAATCGTCAACAACATTTCAAGCTAAGATACTTCGCTGTGCTAAAAGCATCTCGGATTATAATTTGTATTTTGCTGGATTAGAATGGAGCTTGATAGACCCAATTATTATAGAAGATAGAAAAGATCTAAGGTCAATGCCTCAATGGAAAGAAAGGTTAGATCCCTATAATCATCAAATTAATAATCTTATCAATTTTTGTAGGCGGCTTCCTGTAACATTAATTGCAGATGATGTGGGTTTGGGGAAGACGATATCCGCGGGCTTAATAATTAGTGAAATGATTTCACGAGGTCGTATTTCAAAAATACTTATTGTTAGTCCTAAAATACTATTGCCTCAGTGGCGTGAAGAGTTAGTAAGTAAATTTTATATTCCTTCTGAGATAGTTATCGGTTCAGATATTTCAAAAATTAAAAAAACAATTGGATTGCAGGTAATTCTAACTACGTATTCAACATCAAGGTTGCATTTTTCAGATCTCGAAAAAATTGGATTTGAAATGCTAATCCTTGATGAAGCTCATAAGCTGAGAAATCTTTGTGGGGTTCAAGAGTCTCCTAAAATCGCAAAAATATTTAATCAGGCTTTCGAAAATCGTGCTTTCAAATATGTCCTTATGCTCACTGCTACTCCGATTCAGAATCGTTTGTGGGATATATATTCACTGATACAGTTACTAACATCTGCTCGTGGGGTGGAGAATCCATTCGGGACAGAAGGTAACTTCGCTAAAGAATATATTTCAGATGAACGTAGTAAAGCTAGAAAGTTAAGGCCAGATAAGCAGGAAAAATTTCGTTCTATCGTATATAGCTATATTTCGAGGATTAGAAGAAATCAAGTAAATTTATTTTTTCCAGATCGTATCGTAAAGTTAGTTAAAGTTGATAGGTTCCCAAGTGAAGTAAGATTGTTTAATTTATTAAGTAAAAAAATAAAAAACCTGCATAAATTTGCACAAATCTCACTACTGCAAGCTTGCGTTAGTAGTTCTCATGCGCTTGCTAAAGAATTAGAGAATATGGCAAGAAATGGAACTGTAAGTGATGAATTTGCTATAGAAGTAAGATCGGTTATCGAAGAAGATGATGTATCTGCAAAATTGCAAGGACTTGGCGCCTTAATAGATGATCTAATAATAGAAAATCCAAAGGAATGGCGTGTTGTTATTTTTACTTGCAGACGTGAAACGCAGTCAATAATCTACGATTACCTTATAAGGAAAGGGTGCGCATGTGGTGTAATCAATGGGGATTCTGCTGATAGAAACCAAGAGGTTGTCAAAGAGTTTAATAACCAATTTATAACAATGCATGTAATTATATCAACAGAAGCAGGATCGGAAGGGCTGAATTTGCAGGTGGCTAATGTATTGGTAAATTATGATTTGCCCTGGAACCCCATGATAGTTGAACAGAGGATTGGTCGTTTGCAAAGACTGTCATCAAATCACGCCAAAGTTACTGTCATGAACATTATACTGAAAGATACTTTCGAGGAGTTTATTGTTGGTCGATTAATGGAAAAAATACAGTTGGCTTGTCATGCTGTTGGTAACATTGAGTCACTTTTGCAGCCACTTGGCATAGACGACGAAGATGATGATTCCTCATTTGAGCAGAAAATAAAAGATCTGGTCCTTACGTCTTTGTCCGGAAAAGATATTGAGCAAGCTGTTGATATGGAAGAAAATAATATTCTTGAAGCTAAACGACAGTTAGAAGAAAATGAGGAAAATATTAACCAATTACTAGGTGATGGATCTGACTTTATTTATCAAGGACCACGATTTCCAAGATTACAACCATCTAAATACTCGATGGATTCTTTGGCATTCACAAAGGAGGCCTTATTACACTTTGACAATAAGAATGGAAAGGAAGATGAAATTAATGCGGGTTATGTAGGTGGAGTAAAACAATCAAGGGATTATTCACCAGGCACAATTAATTTTGATAGATTAGTGAGTCAAACTATTGAGAACGCACTTCATTTGGTTCAAGACTTAGATATTGAGCTATATCAACGAAACGAACAAGTTTGTAAAGAATGGGCTACTAAATTTGGCGGCGTATATCAATCTATATCAATAAAAGATACTCAGAGAAGATATGTTGGTAGTGCATTATTAAGGGTACGAGTTACAGTTGCATATGACAGTTATGAAAAATTAATCAATGTTGAATGTAATGAATTTTCATCCGATGATACCATTGAACTTGATGATATTAGTCCTCTTGGTCAAATTATCAATAGTCCAGATGAACTGAGGATTTCTACGAATCATTTAATTTCTGAAGCAATGAAGGATGAGTCCGTATCAGAATTTAGTAGGTTTTATTCCGAAAGACTTGAGGAAGAGCTCAAGTATATTCAAAATAATGAAGCTAAAAAAATTAAATTACTTGATGATTTAACGCCAAGAATAAATATTATGTTAGTAGGATTGCAAGGAGCATTGAGAAGAGTGAATAAAGTAGTAGTTCAATATTCGCTAGGTGAAAGTGAAATCTATTTGAGCGATCTTGCATTGTGCTCATCTGAAAACAGGATATTAAAACAACCAAGTTTTAAAATATGTGAAGTTAGTTCTAGAAAAGTTCCTATCGATTGTTTTGATAAATGCGATATTTCGGGAAAACTTGTCATTAAAGATTTATTGTTTAAATCAGAGACTAGTGGCAGGCGCGCTCTTCAGGGATATAGTGTAATCTGTGAAACAACAGGAAAGAAAGTAATTGTAGATGAGGTTGTAAAATCTGATATATCTCATAAATATATTGCTCGAAATGATGTTAAAACTTCAGCTGTTAGTGGTAAGCGAGCAGAGCCAGAATATTTTGGAATGTGTGATTTTACATTAGAAGATGTGCTTCTCAGTGAGCTTGCAGTTAGTCAATATTCCAGAAAACACTACCGTATTGATGAGCAAAGGACATCAGCAATTTCGGGGAAATCAGGACATAAGTCGGAATTTGTTGAGTGCTCTATTACCCTGCAACCAATGTTTATTGAAGAGTGCGAGAAATCTGAGGTATCAGGAAAGATTGTAATGCCAGGATTGCTTGAAATTTGTTCGGTTTCAGGTAAAAAAGCATTACCTATTGAGATGGACAAATCGGCTGTATCTGGAAAAGTCGCATTGAAAAAATATTTTGTGATCAGCAGCCTATCTGAGGCTCATTTGTTAGAGCAAGAGGCTATTCGATCATCTGCTGGTAAATTTTGCTCTCCAGAAGAGACAAAGGCCTGCTGTTGGAGCGGAAAACAATATCATATCGATGATCTGAGAATTTGCAAATTGACCGGACTAAGAATGCATTATAAATACATTAATTCAAGAGGAATGTCTGAGATATTATGTGATCTTCTGGACGGGGTTAATACAAGAACAGATAAATCAGAATTATGGAATTCTATCGTTCCACATATTGCGGGACTGCGGGATCCGAATAGTTCAAAAATTGTTAATGCCGTGATTTCTCCTGATTACAAAAAAATAGCATTGAGAATAGTTACACGAAAATGGTTCGGAATGAGTGTTCACTATCATGGTTTGTTTTTTTCGCTTTTAGATAATCTTAGGATTGGTCAAATCATACACGTTAAATAATCAATCTCTTTTTTTTTGATTTTTCAATATATTGACCCCAAGAAATTTCACTAACAGGCTGTTGGAGATTTAGATTAGCCTTATAATCAAGATATAGTTGCCTCATCCCTATGTATTTTTTGTGCACTAATTGAGTTACGCGAGAGATCAGTTATCCGGAATTTATGGATAACTGCTGGTGATGGATTAACACATGATACTAAGTATTATTACCTAGATGTAATAAGTTAAAATCGTAGCGAAAGGCTCCCTTGTTCTGAAAATAAAGGATTTTAATGAGCTTTTTATTGGTGGCGTGACTCACCCACGGTGAATTAAATATACTTCCAAAAGCCTGGTATGTGCCATGCTGTCTCAGTGTTCGAGTTAGACATATGAATTATTGTGATTATATGCCCCATGGAAAATGGGTCACAGGCTGTGACCCAATTCCAATGTTCGGGTAGGCTATGGAAAATCTTTGCATTCTTTTCATGCTATACGTTTAGTTTATCCAATATTCAGGTTAATTGTCGCAGCTTTTGACAGGCTGGTTTTAAATAATGCAATTGTCTAGAATGAGTGTCCTGATGATTGATTTCGATTTCTAGTGCTTTCAATTTTACCAATATAGGCCATACGCGCTTGTGCTTTTGTTCTCCTGTCAGGTTCGATGTGTCTGGAAAATCATATTTCTGAAAAAAATAATTGAGAGCTTGGCTCAAGTGGATTGCATGATTTCATCTGTATCATTACCGTGATGTTGCCTGAGGAAGATTAATTGTGTATAAAGTATTCGAGTTAAAAAATAATTGATCAGTTCTGGGGTGTAATTCGTAAGGTTCAATTATGAATGAAACAAAACTAATTATTTATGGCAAAGGACTATATTACAAGACTAAGCTAGTTTATTATAGGGATAAGTTTTATGCAGATTATGATTCCGTGTTTTATTTCACTAAAAAATTAATGGGCAAATTATGAAATATACTATCAGCTATGAATCTGAACCAAGGCATGAAGATATTCAGATATTATATGATGGCCTGAAAGATCATATGATAGTCAAGCGCGACTTAAAGCCAATTAGTTTCTTTGGGTATTTCATCAAAGATGATAATGACAAAATTGTCGGTGGGTGTAATGGATGTTTCATATATGGCTGTCTGGTTGTCGATACTCTTTGGGTTGCTGAATCGTTGCGTGGGCAAGGTTATGGAACGAAGCTTATGCAAATGGCAGAACGTATAGGCATGGATAATGAATGTCGTTTTGTGACTGTGAACACCATGGATTGGGAGGCTCTCGATTTCTATAAAAAATTGGGTTTCACTGTAGAATTTGAACGTAAAGGTTTTGATAAGAGCTCAATATTTTATTTTCTGCGGAAAGACTTAACATGATGACAGTATGAGAATACCCTATGAAAATTGATATACTTGAAGCTCCGGTTGAAAAGATGCCTGTTATACAAAACATGGCAAAATTCTATGCCTACGACTTATCAAAGTCCTGCGGGTTTTATACTCTTTTTGACTGGTCATTTCCGGAAAACGGCCTCTATGAAGCGCACGATTTAAGTAATTACTGGAAGCCGGATCATTATCCTTTTTTGATTAGAGTCGATGGTGAGTTAGCAGGATTTGTTCTAATTGATAAAATTGGAACGACACCTGATGTTGATTGGAATATGGGGCAGTTTTATATTGTGGGGAAATACCAAGGAAAAGGTGTTGGTCGGGAGGTGGCTGTAGAGATATTTGAAAAATTCCCAGGAACCTGGGAAGTAATGCAAATGCCAGATAATATCCCGGCTATAGCGTTCTGGAAAAAGGTTATTGCAGGCTATACGAATAACAAATATTCAGAAGAAAGAAAAATTATCGAAAAGCCTGAGCCCCATGAAAATATTGTTCTTAAATTTAATGTTAATTAATTATTGCATCTGCCAACATTAAATTTTTCTATTATATAGTATGTTTTGATCGCAAGGAATTTCAGTTATACGGACTTTCGGATAACTGCGGATGCGTTACAACCTAGGTAATTAGGACGGCTCAATAACACAGTTTTACACTGTTTTGCTACTTTGTAGCTGCTGGGGCAACACGTTGCGCTGGCTTGAATCCTGGATTAGCGTGTTCTCGAAGTGAAGTTAGACCGCTTTTAACTTCTGAAGCTGTATTTGCTCTGACCCATTTTGTTGGTTTTTCAGATACCTGAGAAAGTTGAGATAGTTGAGAAAGTGGGGCGTTATGTTTGTCATCTTCTTTGGTTGTGTAGACGGTCATTTTTTTGTGTTCGACATTCGCTTCTTTATGAATTATAGGATCGCCTTCAACTCGCGCGCATTTTACTTTATTGGGATCTAATTTTTTGATCGCTTCTTGTGCTTCGAAATCGCCCCCAAATCCCTTTTCCAATATATTTTTAATGAGACTAGTTTCTCCGATTTTTTTTGTTACTGATTGTAATATTTGTATAGCAGGTTTTTTTAACAAAGCTTCGAGGTCAATCATTTTAACTGCATCGGATAGAGATTTAGGTGTTCTTGATAAGAATACATTAACTTCTTTTTGTGAGTTATCTTTTAGCTGTAAGGCAGTTTCAGCAGCTACTGTTCCTCCAAAAGATTCACCATAAAATGTAATGTTATCAGGATCTTTTACTCCCATACGGGACGTAACATAATTTGTTGCCGCCATCGCATCGTTAATAAAATCTTGTTTAGAGCTTGGTTTGTCTCTGTAGTTAAAGGCGACAACATTAGCGCCTGTCTCACGAGCAATTTCAAAAATACGTTCTAATTGTTGTTGATCTTGAAAATTTCCTTTTTGGCCTTGGAATACAATAATGGTTTTAGTTGATGGTGGGTTGGCTTCAACTTTTAGTCCCGAAACTTTTGCGCCATCTTCTGTGATGAGTGAAAGTGGGGTGTGTTTTGTATCTCCGGCTACCATATTTAAATTGTGTTTGAAGGTTTCGGGTGCAATAGTTTCTCGACCCGTTAAAATTACCGAAGCTATCATTCTACCTACAGCAAGTGATGCTAAGTTTACTGTTGATTTGCTTTCGGTGTAATTCGGATCGACAAAAATTTCTGTGCCTGCATCACCCAGCATTTGTTCTGTTTTAAGTTTTTTTGGTTCGGGTTTTTCTCCTCTTGGGCTTCCCTCGGGTTGTCTTTTTTCGCTTAGTGGCCGTCTTTGAACTTCGTCGCCAAACATTTTTGACATGTCTTTTTTACCGCTTCCTTTTTTTACTTGTGTAGTGGTTGTTGGAGCTTGATCTTCTGCAACTGTGTTTGGGGATTGTGAAGTTACAGGTGGTGGGGTAGCACCCAACATCTGCCCTAAATCTTTCTTTTTTTTCGGTGGCTGAGCACCGGCATCATTGCTTAAATCATCGGAGCCTTTTTTCATATACTTACCTCAAATACCATACCTACACTGTAATTATAGTACATTTCATAGGTATATTAGTGGCGCTCGAAAGGCAGGCGGGGCAGGCTTTTCGCGGGGCCTAATCATCCCCGCTGGGAGTTTTACGAAGCTTTTTGACCCCAGCGTGTTGTTTTTTATCGGCGAGCATTTTGAGTTTTGAACGTCGTGAACGGCGGCGTTTTTGGCGGCGGATTTTTTCAGCCTCTTGTTGATGTTGGCTTTTTTTCTCAAAAAGTTGTTCTTCGATTTTCTCAATGAGTCGACGGCGAGCATGAAAACGATTTTCTTCGCGCATGCGTGATTTTTGACATTTTATTTCGAGTCCGGTGGGTATGTGTTTTAAATAAACACATGACGCCGTTTTTTGTAATTTTTGTCCGCCATGTCCAGAGCCGATAATAAATTTTTCAACAAGATCAGATTCAGCAATGTTAAGTTGTTGCATTTGATTATTGAGTTGTTTCCACTTATTCAGTGTGATCATTTTGATATTCCAAATAATGCGCCATAATGTAGTAAGAGTGGTGGCACGTAATAATAGGCAGCAATGCCGCTTGCAAATCCGGATAAATGAGCCTCCCAAGAGACTTCTTTTTTGTCAGGAAATAAATCGAGTAATAGGCCACCAAAATAATATAAACTAATGGCACCTAATACGAGCGACATAATGGTTTGTTCGTTATAGGCTTGAATGATGAGATAACTCCAATAACCCATAATGAGTCCGCTGGCGCCTAAATGAAACGCGGATCGCCCGATAATCCACACTATAATGCCACTTCCGAGTACAATGAAAGCGGTGACAAAATAAAAGATTGCATACCCTTTTAGTAATACAAGGTTCGCTAGAATGAATAAAGGGAACGTATTAAAAAATAAGTGATTAAAATGTCCGTGTAATATAGGGGAAACGGGAATACCAATTAATCCCCAAATATGTCGAGGGTAAACACCAAAAATATTTAGTCGTGAACCAAGAAGCCACCAATTCACAAAATTAATAATCCACATTAAACCGATAGCGGTTAAAAGAAAAAAGGAATTGATTTGCATGGCGGTGACGAGAGCCGTTAAATTTGCGATAATGTCGTTCATAAAAATCCTTTTCCAATTTATTCACTTTTTTGAATAGGATAAACTTCTTCATCAGTGACAATCCAATCGAGTCCCACATCCCATGCTTCGCGTTCTAAATGATCTAGTTGTTGAAAATCATACGCGAGACCAACCAATTGCGGGTGTCTAGTATGGTTGGGTTGATTTAAAAATGCAAAGGTTCGATCATAATAACCAACTCCCATACCCAGTCGTGTTCCTGTTTTGTCGAAAGCAACGAGGGGCACTAACACAAGTTCTAATTTTTCAGGTCCAACGATTTTGTGTTCGTCTTGGATAGGTTCAGGAATTCCATAGCGGTTTTTGATGAGTGTGTCATCAGGTTCATAGCGAACCATGACTAAGTGTTTAAGATCATTAGTTGCAAGCGCAGGGAGATAACACATTTTATTTTGCGAATGGGCTAAATCAATCAGGAGTGTAGGATCGATTTCGCTATCATGAGCGATATAAAAAGCGATATGTTCAGAGTGTTGCCAAAGCGATGTGCTGATGAGGCGTGAGCAGGCCTCTTTGCTGGCATAATGAATTTCGTCGTAGGTTAGGGCTCGTCGCTTAGCGAGAATGCTGGATCGAATAGCGCTTTTTGTTGCAAGGGTCATGGATTGCCTCCGTGGTACCGGTGCGAACGACTATTCTGAACCCTTTGGTTCAGGTGGGGTAATCGGTATCGAATTAGGCTTTCCAGTGAAGGACATGCACACCGCGATACTATACAAACCCCGAGTCTTACGCAGTAACGGTTCAAGAATAACTGCCCGCTTGTCGTATACCAGAGAGGCAATTTAATTCTAGCTCAACTTTTGGAATTCTGCCACCCCGTAGTTTTACTAGCATCTCCCGGTTAAAAATTTTGAATATTTTGTTCACTCAATGCCCTGTATTCATGGCTGCTGATTTTAAAACCGGGAGATGCTTCCTTTTATATATTTAGGGGAGAGAATCACGATTCTCTCCCCTAAAACCCCTCATCGCGAAAGAAAATCTTCTAACAGCTTAAATGCAAATACCAATTAAGCAGTTTCTTCTGAGAGTGCTTTTTCAATTTTGTTGTGAAGATTTTGAATTCGATTACTAATTGTTTCCATAAAACTATGGCTTTGTTTTTTTTCTGATTTTAAATCGTAAACAACATTTAATGCCGCAATTGCAGCAATTCTATCAAGACTTTGAACTTTCCCACTATTTGCAACTTCCCGCATTTGTGAATCGAGATATACGGCGGCGTTTTGCAAATCCACGACTTTATCAGGTGGGCATTTTACTTGAAAATCGCGCCCTAATAATTTCACTGTAACAGTATTGCCTGTGTTAGTTGTATCATTCATTGATGTCACTCCTAAGTTGGGAAAGAACACGTTTAATCTTGCTGGCGGCCATAAAATTTTTGTCTTGTAATTGTGCGCGTTCTTGTGTCAGACGAAATAATTTTTGGCGCAAACTTTGGTTTTCCAGTTTCAAATGTCGTCGATCGTGAAGCAGCGCTTCAATGCGTTGATCTAAATTTGCCAGATCTACATCATTCATCCTAAATGACCTCTTTGTTCAAATAACCTTGACTAAAATCTGAGCGTTTAACCATTCTCAAGTTGCATTCTGAGTAGCTACTCAAGTTTTTACACTCTGTTTAGCATCATGCCCAACAGAAAAAAAGAATCAAGTACCTTGGCTCTAAATTAATCAATGGCTTATCTTAGTGATCTTCATTCAAAGGGTCAAGTTGTTGTTCTAGATTCTTCAGCATTAACTTGGAGATGCTGTGCGAGGACCTTCATTGAGTGATATAATGTACCTATCAGTTTTAAAAAGTGGATTTAATTTATGATAGATCGATCAGTGTTTGCTCAGAGAAGGCAGTGTTTACTGGATCAGTGTGAGCCAGGAAGTGTAGTGATTCTCGCGAGTGCTAAAGAGCAAGTTCGCAACAACGATGTGATGTTTCCTTTTCGTCAAAACAGCGATTTTTATTACCTCACAGGCTTTCCTGAAAACGATGCGGTGGCTGTGTTGCGACGTGGTGTTGATAAAAATGACATGATTTTATTCTCTAAAGTGCCTGATCCTGTGCGCGAACGCTGGACGGGTCCGATTATCGGACAAACGCGGGCATGTCAGGAATATGGCGCTAATGAAGCGTATCCGATCGGCGCACTTGCTGAAAAAATGCCTGAATTATTGGCTAATCATGGTCAGGTTTATGGGATGTTAGAAGCCTCAGACCCTCTTTCAAATCAGCTTTTGCAGTGGCTTGCCAATTTGCGAGCTAAAGTGCGAAGTGGTGTGCAAGCTCCAGAGCGTTTGATGGATCTAAGGCCTATCTTGCATGAAATGAGGCTGCATAAATCGGCTCACGAAATAGAATTAATGCGAAAAGCGGCTGCAATTACTGCACAAGGCCATCTTCGTGCGATGCAAACTCTACGCCCAAATATTTTCGAATATCAGTTGGAATCTGAAATTGTGGCGGAATTTATGCGTCATGGTGCACGTGAGCAAGCGTATCCTCCGATCGTGGGTGGTGGAGCGAACAGTTGTATTTTGCACTACGGAGATAATGTTGCGCCGTTGCTGGATGGTGATCTTGTGCTAATTGATGCAGGGTGTGAGTGGCAATGTTATGCGAGTGATGTGACGAGAACGCTTCCGGTGAATGGTCGCTTTTCGCCCGAACAAAAAGCAATTTATGAACTTGTTTTGGAGGCCCAAACAGCAGTTATTGCAAAAGTTTCGCCAGGTGTGCGATGGGATCATCTTCAAGAAATAGCGGTCAACATTATTACTCATGGCTTAGTTCGTTTAGGAATTTTGTCGGGTAAAGTGGATCAATTAATTCAAAATAAAGCGTATACGCCTTTTTATATGCACAATATTGGACACTGGATTGGCTTAGATGTTCATGATGTAGGGTCTTACAAAATAAAGGGCGAATGGCGCACATTGAGCGCAGGCATTGTGCTCACGGTTGAGCCGGGTATTTACATCAGTGCTGGAGAAAAGGGAGTTGATCCAAAATGGTGGAACATTGGTGTGCGAATTGAAGATGATGTATTAGTAACGCCTACGGGTCATGAAGTGCTGACGGCACAAATTCCAAAATCTGTTGAAGAGATTGAAGCGATTATTTCTAGGCAAACTGTAGAGGCGCGATAAAGTGCTCGATGAAAGTGATGTAAAAAATTTTGATGTGATTATTGTTGGCGGGGGATTAGTGGGAGCCACTTTAGCTCTCGCATTAAATTCGTATCGTGTTGCACTTATAGAAGCTCAACCACGTCATTATTCAGATGAAAATATTCCCGGTGGTGAGCGAGCCATTGTTTTATCCGCGTCGAGTAAAAATATTTTATCAGCGCTTAATATTTGGCCCTCTTTATCACCTTATGTTGAATCTGTAAAAGAAGTATTAGTGACTGATAAAGGGCGATTTGGTCAAGTTAAAATGTCTGCAAAAGATGAAGAGCTGCCAGCATTGGGTTATGTTGTTCAAGCGAAATATTTACAAATACAATTATCTCGATTACTTGATGAACATCAGAATATCACTGTTTTTTATGAGTCAAAATGTGAAGAATTAATTAATGATGATCATTATGCGCGTGTGAAATTTCAATCTCCAGATGGAGAGCATAAAATTAGTGCGAATTTAGTGGTGGCTGCCGACGGACATTATTCTGCCGTGCGGCAGTTGTTGGGAATAACCGTTGATTCAGTTGATTACGAACAAAGTGCCATTGTTAGTAATATTGATTTGGCGCGACATCATAAGCATAGGGCGTTTGAACAATTTACACCAGTGGGTCCTATTGCGTTATTACCGTTGGGTGAAAAAAAATCAACATTAGTATGGACGGTGCCACATTCAGAAGTGCAGGAAATAATGGCACTACCTCCAGAAGAATTTACAGAGAGGGTACAAGAGATTTTTGGTTATCGATTAGGTCGATTTGTTGAAGCAACGCCACCCGTCGTTTTTCCCATTGTGATGCATAGAGCGACAGAGCTTGTAAGAAAACGCGTTGTTTTAATCGGAAATGCTGCTAATGCGATTCATCCCATTGCAGGTCAGGGATTGAATTTAGGGTTGCGAGATGTTGCTGTGCTAGTTGAATTGCTTAATGAAAATGGGTTAGATCACATTGAAAAAAGTTTGTGTGATTATGTAGATCGACGTCGTGCTGATCATTTGCAAATTATCAATATTACCCATAGTTTAGTGGGTTTTTTTACCAATGCATTTTTTCCATTAACCGTTGCAAGAAGTATTGGAATGACAGTTATGGATTGTGTTCCCACGGTCAAGCGTTGGTTGTCAAAACGTTCTTTGGGGCAAGTGGGCTACATTAGCCCTTTATCTTGCGGAGTAACGATGCATGTCGACGACTAATATGGCGCAGAAATTTGATGTCATCATTGTGGGTGCAGGAGTGCCTGGATTAATCGCTGCAATTGAAATGTCTCTTGCAGGATTAAAGGTTGCTCTCATTGAGTCACGAGAATTTCAAGAAACCCCTTCTGGAAAACATGTTCGAGTGAGTGCTATCAATATTGTTTCAGAGAGAATTTTACGACGATTACACTGTTGGGATGGAATATCGACTAAAAACATCAGTCCTTTTCGTGAAATTACTGTAAGTGATGCAGAAGGAGTAGGGCGAGTATTATTTAGTTATCGAGATGTGGGTCGTGAATATTTGGGGGAATATTGTTGCGAATGAAGCACTGATTCAAATATTGTTAAATCGTGTAAGCGAAATACCCAATTTATTTTTATTTTGTCCTGCTCAAATTAATGTCATGATGATTGATGATGACATTGTCAAAATAAAATTATCGGATGAAACAAAGATCGAATCGAAATTACTGGTTGGTGCTGATGGTGCTGAATCTTGGGTGAGAAAAACACTGAATATTCCTGTTGTAGAAATGCCTTATCATCATACTGCGCTTGTTGCGACGGTTAAAACAGAATATTCGCATCGTTCAATTGCGAGGCAACGATTCAGAGAGAATGGGCCGATTGCATTTTTACCTTTAGAAAACAAACATCATTGTTCGATCGTTTGGTCTACATTACCAGAAGAAGCAGAAGAATTGATGCAACTTGATGCTAAGGAATTAGGTGAAAAAATGTCAATCGCAATTGATCATGAGCTGGGAAAAATTACCGTCATTGATAAACCGATTGCGTTTCCTTTAATCATGCGACATGCCACGCATTATGTTCATCCTCGCGTTGCATTAATTGGCGATGCGGCTCACACCATTCATCCTCTTGCAGGACAAGGTTTGAATTTAGGAATTCTTGATGCGGCGTGTTTAAGTGAAGTAGTAGTGGATAATTTTAAAATTAAACGCGATATCGGGTTGGTCCAAAATTTGCGACGTTACGAACGGTGGCGACGAAGTGACAATCAATTAATGATTGAGGCAATGCGTTTTTTCAAAGAAGGCTTTGCAGTGCAACAGGGGTTTTTAAAACAATTACGAGATATCACGTTAAAATTAACCAATCGCTATCGATGGTTGCGTAGAGTTTTTATGCATCAAGCGATGGGTTTTCGTGGTGAGTTACCAAATATTGGAAAAATACAGTAATTCAAGGCTAAGGAAAATCATTTGCATTAATATAGCCACATTGACAAAATGATAACACTACATGAAAATGCGCTATACGATGATGTAGCCTGAGAGATGCTAAGCTCTAAAAAAATTTTTAGGCTTAACCTCTCTCCTGAACAGGATTAGAAGGGAAGGAGATTGTGGAAATCATCACGCGCTACCGGCCTAAATTTTCGATCGACATCGAGAGTATGTTGGACTTACCTGCTAGTGTCTTCTGGAAAGACATTCGGGGCGTATATCTTGGCTGTAACGATGTTATGGCAGATCTTGCTGCACTCACGACTAGGCAGGCTGTGATCGGCATCGATGATAATGAATTAGTTGGCGAGGAAGCAGCTCGTCAGTTTGTTGATAATGACCGTGAAGTGATCGAATCAGGCAAACCTCAAGTTGTTGATGAGTATTATCGAAATAATAGGGGTATTCTGATCAAAGGTTTCTCAACGAAAGCCCCCTTATTTGATGATAACGGAAGTCTTGTAGGTTTATATGGAATTTCATTTCTCGAAGAAGTCACTGAAGATGATCAGCTTAAATCGATGAAACTTCCTTCAGATATTCAGAATCAATACACTGAGCTATTAACTCAAACGAATCGAGTAGCTGCGAGTTATCACTCGACAAAACTCCCGGCTATCGAAAAGCTTAGCGCGCGTGAAGCTCAGTGCCTACAGATGATTGCTAAGGGGTTAACTGCAAAAGCCATTGCAGATAAACTCGATCTCTCCAAGCGTACGGTTGAAACCTATATAGAAAGTGTAAAATCTAAATTGGGTTGCCACAATAAGACAGAGCTTATTGTGGCAGCCATTAAACATAAATATATCGATGTGGACTCATTTTGATCAGTGCACTCCGTATTTATACGGTGTTAGAATCTACTTAGGTGAATAGAATGCGTACACCATGATTTTTTGGGGGAAACATGAAAAGTGAAAAACAGTGCCGAATTGTGAATTATAATAGTGAGAATTTCTCAAATGAAGTATTTGACAGCTTACGTACTGATAGAGTATTTGCCGTAACTAAACTCCCAGAAGAACTTAAAAGAGCCATCAAGGACCTATTTGATTCAGGAGATAACTTTTTTGATAGTCTGCATGACTATGCACAGAATGAATATCCTGCAAAAATTGAGAATAGAAATACTAGAGGGCTATTTGGTCCACAAGAACATGCATTACTCTGCAACAATGGGGCACGATTTTTTGTTGCTATGAATACTGAGGGCGGGATAAATAACGAGAAAATGCCAATTTATCAAGATAGTCCCGTCATGTCTAATGCTTCTGTGATATTTAATAGCTATACTGATTCTCTTATCGATCGGATACTGGAATCTATTGCAAATAATCTTGATCTTGATGGTGATGAGTTGAAAAAATCAATTCTTGGAGACGCAGCAATTGGGCTAACACGCTATTATCCGATTACGCAAAATAGAATTGCCCAATTGTTTAGAAACAATGTTTTAGCGGTTACTGGAAATAATGTTCACCAATTTGATAGTCACAGAGATGTTAATCCCATAACGCTTCTTGTTTATCGAGGAGGACCACGTGGTTTAATGGTGAAAGACCCAGAATCAGGTAATCTAATACCTTTATCAATTGATTGTGGTGATGAAGCCCATATTATTATTTTTACAGGGACAATGTTGAAAGAGTTCACTAATGCCAACATTGGAGCACTAGAGCATGAGGTTGTCGCGTCTCCTAAAGAGCAACATCTTGAAGCACAAATGCATCCACATCATTGGCGTTTTACGTTGGGAAAATTTACTTATTGCAACCTAGAGCAGATTACTCCGATGAAAACAAAAAAAGATGGTCTGCCCATTAATCCACCACAACCTCGAAAACACCAAAGGCAATATCCAATTGCTCAAGCTAAGTTCTTCTCAGATCATTTAGCGACTGAGAATGTTATACGCGAAAAAGTTAGGGCAAAAGAATTTCCAGCTGATGTAGCAAAAATGTATCCTGCTACTGTTAAATATGAGAAATTGTATGTTGATCAACTTGGCGAGGACAGTGTGGGTATCTGCGCGTTATAGATTTAATCAATAGGGGTCGATGTTAAACTACGAAAGGGACAATCGATAATGGGGAATAATGAGTGTCAAGGATTTGAGCCTGACAATATAGAAAATGCCATCACCATATTCAATCAAATACCCGAGTGTATTCACTGGAAGGATAGAAACCTTAACTATGTATTAATGAATGATCATACTGCCAATCTTGTCGGTTATCCATCATCAGATATTTCATTTAAAGGTGTTTCTGATAAAGATTTGCCCTGCAAAGCTTCAGAATTAGCTGATACATTTTCTAAAGAAGATCGAATAGTTTTACGGTCAGGGAAAACTATCACAATGGTTAACATTTGCTGCTACAAGAACAACGAGTGGAAATTGATTCTTGGAAGAAAATCTCCTCTTACTAACAAATCAAATGAAATCATTGGTGTTTACGGTAGAGGAATCGATGTTACTGAATGTGGATTAATGCGCACAACCTTCATGGTGTTTATTCACGATGAAGCTCGTTTTGGTAAGAATCGCAATGTGCTTAATCAAGCATCTTATATTCTTAAAGAGACTATAGATGATTATGGCTTAAGCCCTCGCGAATCCGAATGCTTATTTTTTCTGATCAGAGGTAAGACAGCTAAAGAAATCTCTCTGAAACTCGGTATTTCAACTCGCACTGTTGAGAATCATATCATTAATTTAAAATATAAAATGAAATGCAACAATCGTTCTCAAATAGTAGAGAAGGCAATTTGTGAAGGATTGGGATCCGTCATTCCAAAATCAATATTGATACCGGCTAATATAGATCTTCTTCGAGATTAATAACGGGAGTATAGGTGATGAAAAAGAGCGCTTATAGAGGAACAAAAACGGCAAAATTAGATGAACTTCAGAAGCAACTTGCAAATGCTGTTAAATCTTTGATTCTGGCGCGTAATGATTATGCAAGTCGAATGAGAGAGGAAGATAAAGGATATTTAGTGCATTCTGTATTGGGAGATGGAGAATGTGGATTCACTGCCTTCGGAATTACACGAGAAGCTGCTCTGAAGTTTTTAAAATTACACATTGAGGATATCAAAGACATTGTGGGCCATGTTGTTTGTGAATTACTTTTAGATGAGGAATTTTATTATTACCTGAGATCTGAAAAGTATATTTCTGATGACATTACCCATGCCCAAATTATAGAAAGTAGAGAAGTCCTTTTATACAACCCTAAAATAATAAAAGCCTATATTAAATACGACGTTCGAGATAAAAAGGCTGAGAATGGCTGGGCACACCCAGCCACTTTACAGGCTCTGGCACACATAAGAAATGTTTCTCTATTCATGTGGGAAACAGATGCTGAAAAGAATCTTATACCACACCGTCAGAAAAAATATTCGAAATATATTTGTCCAGGAAGTAAAGACAGGGTCGATATATTATATGAGAATAATAATCACTATTCTCGTCTGGAATTTTTTGGCTTTGAAAATGGGTTTCCCACTGAAAATGAAGATAAAATTTGTCGTGTAGGTGGTCGAAAATTCCGAGGAAATCCAACCTATGAAATCAGAGATCCTCATATATTCATTAAAGAGCATGCTCGTTGCTTCATCTATTTAACCAGTGTTGGGCAGCATTACCATTCCCCAGCGCATTTTCGCTCTCAGATGCTCTATCTCAAGCAAGTGATACTGGGGCAAATTGAATTGGCAATGAGCATAGATCCGGAACTAATTAAAATTATGCAACCATTCCAGGTCATTATTCTTATTGGTGATAGTTTGCAATCTTATACTCATTCAAAGAAAAGTGGGATGACAGTACCCGAACTTAATCCTGATAAGCGCGGTCAGGTCTCTAATGTAGAAAAGCTTGATCTAATATCATGCATTAATGATGGGAAACACTGGTACAAAAGTATTGAGCCAATTCTCGAGGAAATCAAGGGCTCTATTTTGGAAAAATGTTGTGGTCGAGAAGACTTGGTAAAATTTGAAGTCAAGTATTGGAGTGAAGAAATCGATCATTACATCGAACACGATGAGGATGCTCTGAGTTTGATGGCTACTATCGAAGATCATTTAAAACAGGGAATTAGTCATATATGTAAACAAAAAAATGATACTCAATCAAGTCAAGTACATGATGCAGTCAGATTTTTTGAAAGTAAGTCTTTATGTTTATGGGATGTTAGATATCTTATTGAAGAAGGCATAGGTCTATATTATAAGATACTTCCGAATTTAATCGAAAAAATGTCAGACGTTGATAATAAGAAGTGCTACTTACTCTATACCGCAAGCATAGATGATATTTTTAGAATTCTTCGCGCAATCATTGAGTATAGCACTGGCATGAAGTGTCCCACCACAAAGCATTTACCGTTTAATGACACTTCACCTAATAATAGTAATTTTTCTGATAAAAGCTTGAGTAAAGAAACGAAAAACTCAGGGAAAAAAGCTAAGGATTCTCTAAGTGCTGATGAAATCCGCCAGGAAAAAATATTGGCTGACCTTACTCGTACTATCGAAACAGAGCTACGTCCCGATTTTATTCATTACACAACTGCTCTCAGGAGAAAGCAAAAAGTAACTGAGGATAAACTAAGTAGAGAATTGAAAGAAAATGATAAACAGGTAGATCTGATACCGGCATATACTCGTCACTTTAATATAATGATTGAGAATATTCATGCTGTTTGGAAGGAAATGAATGTCGATAAAAAAATTAATAATGATGCTCAAAAACGGGGAATGTTTATTGCTATGTTAATCGATACATTAATCAGTATTCAGAAACTATTTCCAGTTGAAATGAATATTTTTAAACGTCATTATGAAGATTCTAAGCAATATATAAGGGTCGTCACACTGAATTTAGGGTGGGATACGGAAGACTATTATTCTAGTGTAATAAAGTGCATTGGGTTATATGATGAAAAAAAAGAAGAGATAGGAAGAATGTGGGCCGCCATTAGTACACTTATTTGGAGCTCTCGAAAACATAAAGCGCATGCAAAATTGGTTCTGCAACGACTCAATTCAATCCACCCTACGCCTAAAGAAATGTTGAAATTACTCGTTGATTGGTATGTAGAAAACTATATGTGTTGGTTATCTGAAAAAAATGATTTTAACCCCGCAGCCTACTCAGCTTGTTATTTTCATTGCTTTGAGAATCTTATGCGCTATCATGAAGTGGATGTCTCTGAGCTTTGTAGAAATGAAAAGCCTACTCCTAATGTAGTTGCACCTTCAATATCGCCTGTTTTAAGCGTTGGACAATTTCAGCATACCCCGTCAGCCACTCCTATTGAAATAAATGAATCACTATTAGAGAGCATAATTACAGAAGAACAAGCAATTGTGGAATCTGTGGCGTCTTCTATTGATTTCAGCTGGAATACCTATGATCTGCCTGAAAATTGGATGCTGCAATACACGGATATTTTCAAAGTGTATGTTGTGGCTAAGCAAAAAGATAAGCAATCTGATAAAGAAGCCATTCAATCCGTTTTAAAATCATGCGTCGATTTACTAGGAAAAATAAATCACAACGCAAATAAACTCCTTGCCAGTATTAATTCTATAGGCGATGTAACGGAGTTTTTTATGAAGATATATCACTTTGAAGAAGGAAAGCAAGATCAAATATTTGAGAGAACTCGTCAAACGTGCGTATTTATTATTATTTTTATTCAACAATATTATGAAAAAAAGCGCTTAAAAGATCAGGTGATTCCTAGGCTGCAATAAAAAGAAAAAATATTAAGGGATGAAATCTAGAGTACTACAGTTTCATTATATTGAGGTATTTTAGTTTTCCAACCTAAATTTTCAGTAATATGTTGTTGCATAGCGAGTGCTGAATTATGTTCGCCGTGAGTAATAAAAACTTCTTTAGGCGCTTTTTTAAATTTTTTAAGCCAACCTAAAATCTCAGCATAATCAGCATGAGCCGATGTATTGCTTAATTCGCAGACCTCAGCGTTGATTTGTATAGTTTCGCCTAATAATTTAATGCTTTTTTCGCCGGCTGCTATTCGTGCTCCGCGAGTTCCTTCAGCTTGATATCCTGTTAGTAAAATACAGTTATTATCATCGGGTCCGAAAGTTTTAATGTGATGAAGCACGCGCCCACCTGTTATCATTCCACTTGCTGAAATTATGATTTTAGGTCCTGGCTTTTCATCGAGTTTTTTTGATTCTTCAGGCGTATTAATGTAAGTGGCACTTTCGCACACTTCTTTAGCAAGTTTGTAAGAAAGATTATGTTCATGAGGATAATTCCAGAATAATTCAGTGGCACTGATAGCCATTGGACTGTCTAAATAAATTGGAATATCAGCTATTCGTCGTTGTGATTTCAGCTGGTGTAAATAATACAAAATATTTTGTGCTCTACCGACTGCAAAAGCAGGTATCACAAGAACGCCCCCTCGATCGCAAACGCGATTAACAATTTCACCTAGCTGGTCGATGGGATTATTCACATCATGTAATCGATCCCCATACGTTGATTCCAATACTAAATAATCGCACGTATCAATTTGATTAGGTGGTTTCATAATGGGATCATTCATGCGTCCAATATCACCCGAAAATAAAACGCTAGTCTGTTCAGTGAAAATCCTCACCATTGAAGCGCCTAAAATATGTCCCGCATGTTGTAATCGAAAACTAAAAAAATCCGTTAAACTAAAATCATGTCCAAAAGGTACTGTGACGAAATGTTTTAATGCGGCTTCTGCATCTTCTATAGTGTACAAGGGGAGGGCAGGATGATGTTTTGAATAACCATATTTATTCGCCCGTAAGGCCTCTTCTTCTTGAATATGTGCGCTATCAGGTAATAAAATCCGGCACAAATCAGCTGTTGCAGGGCTACAATAGATTTTTCCTCTGAATCCATTTTTAACTAATAACGGAATATATCCTGAATGATCGATATGCGCGTGAGTCAGCATTACCGCATTGATCTCATGCGGATCAAAAGGCAGCGCGCTCCAGTTTCGCAATCGCAACTCTTTCAACCCTTGAAACAAGCCGCAATCCACCAGAAACTGGTGCCCCTCGCTCTTAACCAAGTACTTTGATCCGGTTACCGTTCCCGCTGCCCCACAAAATGTGAGTTCCATATATGCTCCAATTGATTCCATCCCTACTTGTAGTATAGCGCGGTTTTGGGATAATATTTTTGATTTTATAACGATGTGAGTCTTTTGGCTATGCTATCCGTTGCTTCTATCGTGTTGTAAATCATGGAATGTGTTATAGAATGTCGCTCTTGAGCAAAATTAAAGAAATCTATACAGGCTATTCGTATGGGAAATATGCCAAATCACTTAAAACGGACCTCAATATACGCTACCCGACCTATAAATCAATGGATGAGTTTATTGATATTGAGCAATTGAAATCGCTCGATCCTATTATCACTCAGTTCATCAAAAATTACTTTAACAATTCACCCAAACAAGATCAAAAATTTCACATCGGGCCGTTCCCCTTAAAAACTTGGCAGGCAAGATTGACGGAGGCATATCATATTTTTCTGAAAGAACAAGCGCTCAACGAAAAATATAGCTATTTTGATCTCAATAAAACTGAGAGATGTGAGTGGACATATTATGCTGAGCAACTTCCTGAAGTGGTAGAGTTTATCAAAACATTGCCTTTTAAATCGATAGGTAGAATCATGCTGATATTTGATAAGGGTGAAGCAAGTATTACACCCCACAGGGATCATGTTTATTCTGATCAATGTCACGAATTTATTTGGTTCAATTCAAACAAGAAGAAAAAGTTTTATGTTTATCATTCTGGAGTTAAAAAATACATCACAAGTTTTTCAGCTTGGTTTGATACTGTTAATCAATTTCATGGCGCTGATCCGGCGGGTGAATTAAATTACAGCATTCGAGTGGACGGAATCTTCACGGATGAATTCCGAAAACAAATCCCCTCTCCCGACATTAATCCTGCTTCAACACCTTCACTTTGGGCCAGCTTGTGAGAGAAAATCAGCATTCATATTAATTACAAAAACCTACGATAACTCTAGGCACGATTATGACGCTCGTAGCTTAAAACTGGTAATCAATAAGGGTATTCAGCCGTTGAATGATATCAACAACTTCTCGGTGCTGTAGTTGTGCCAGGCGATGTGTTGCAATGCGCTGGTGTGAGATTGCTCTGCAATGTTCTACTAGCGCATAGCTTAAAGTTGATAAACTATCTCGTGCAGGAATTTCAATATGCAAGCTAGCAAATTTTTTATGCGACTGGCTACTCAGTGGGCACACAAAGATAATTGGTGGCTCAGAGTCCAATATTATTTGATTCGTTAATACCACAACTGGCCTTACCTTTCCTACTTCACCTTTCTTTGAAGGATTGAGCTTGGCTAGATAAATGCCGCCCTGCGTCAGGATTGGATCAGCGCCACCAGTCATCGCGATCTTCTATTTTTTCACCGGAAAAGCCTTCGTCAAGAGCCTCTGACTCAGTGATATAGTGCTTATCTTTACGCATGGCTTGAAAACTTTTTACCATGGATCTTAGCATCATCTCCTTTTCTATCCGCGCCACCTCATGTTTGACTGCGACTCGAATAAATTCAGTGCGCGAGATTCCCATGCGCTCGGCAAGGCGCGCGCTTTCAGCTGCAAGCCGTCCTGGTAGTGTAATTGATAATGCGGTCATAGTGTCATCTCATATAAATATTCATATTAATAATTATATGATAATTGATATGAAAAGTCAAGTTTCAATATGGTTTTGGCATGCTACTAACATATATGTTAGAGTCTGCAGAAATGAATCACCATATGAGGGACTTTATGCACAAGTGGTTACTAAGTATTGTTCTAATGGCTTTCGCATCTATGGCTATTGCTGATAATCAGAAGGCTGCTGTTGTGAGTGCCCTGCCGAGTGAAACGCCTGCAAAATTTGCACCTGTTAAAAATAGTTTTGATTATGTGCGGCGTGAAGTTATGATTCCGATGCGTGATGGCGTGAAATTGCAGACGGTGATCATCATTCCAAAAGGCGCAAAAAATGCTCCCATTTTATTAACGCGCACACCTTATAATGCTAAAGCACTAAGTGCACACGCAGAAAGTTCGCATCTTGGACCCACATTGTTTGGTTATGATAATGCTGAGGACATTATTCAGGAGGGTGGGTATATCAGAGTATTACAAGATATTCGTGGGAAATATAATTCTGAAGGTGATTACGTTTTAGGTAGGCCTTTAGTCGGACCTTTAAATTCAACAAAAGTTGATCATGCAACAGATACTTACGACACGATTGATTGGTTGGTGAAAAATATTCCTGAAACCAACGGCAAAGTCGGGATTCTCGGAATTTCCTATGATGGTTTGTTGTCGTTGATGGCTTTAGTGAATCCTCATCCTGCATTAAAAGTCGCTGTGCCTATGAATCCGTTGGTGGATGGTTGGAAGGGCGATGATTGGTTTCACAATGGCGCTTTTCGTCAGCAAATGATGCCTTATATTTATGAGCAAGTTGGTACGCGAAAAAATGAAGAATTATGGTGGAGAAATCATTATGATGATTATGATGTTTATTTGCGTGCAGGTTCTGCGGGTGAATTGGGGCGACAATATGGGCTTGAGCAAATTGGATTTTGGAACAAAATTCTTGCGCACCCAGCATACGATTCTTTTTGGCAACATCAGGCCTTAGATAAAATATTAGCGGCACAACCGATAAAAATTCCCGTGATGTTAGTGCATAGTCTTTGGGACCAAGAAGATATTTACGGAGATATTGCGGTTTATAATGCATTAAAACAAAAAGCGGATGCGAAGGATAAATTATTTTTAGTGATGGGGCCTTGGTATCATGGTCAGGAAATTAGAGATGGAAGCTCAATCGGAAAAGTAAAATTTGATAGTGACACCGGATTATATTTTAGAAAACAAATTTTGCATCCTTTTCTCGATCAATATTTAAAAGATAATGCGCCTAAAGCCAATGTGTCTTCCATTTCTGCATTTGAAACGGGGACAAATACATGGCAACATTTATCTGAATTACCAACAACAAAATCAACCCCGTTGTATTTAACCTCTGACATGTCAGCGAGTTTTGTGGTGCCTAAAACAAAATCGACGCCGTATGATGAATATATTTCTGATCCTGCAAAACCAGTACCTTTTCGTGCGCGACCCGTTCGCCCTGTTGGGTATGATCCAATGCGAGGTCTCACATGGCCCGAATGGTTGTTAGATGATCAGCGAGAAGCTTCGGGTAGAACTGACGTACTGTCTTATGTGTCAAATGTTTTAACTTCGCCTGTAAAAATTTCAGGTCAACCTATGGCTAATTTAATTGCGTCAACGAGTGGCACCGATTCTGATTGGGTAGTGAAAGTCATTGATGTTTATCCTGATGAAGTAGGTGCGCATCCTGAAATGGGCGGTTATCAGTTGATGATTTCTGCTGATATTTTTAGAGGGCGTTATCGTGAAAGTTTAGAAAAGCCAAAAGCCATTGCGGCAAATAAACCGCAATTATATCGTTTTGCATTACCAACAGCCAATCATGTATTTTTACCTGGCCATCGAATTATGGTTCAAGTTCAATCGAGCTGGTTTCCGCTTTATGATCGCAATCCACAGACTTTTGTCCCTTCCATTTTTTGGGCCAAAGCCGGTGATTACAAAAAAGCCGTGCAACGAATTTATCATGCGCCTAATCAAGCCTCCTTTATTGAGTTGCCTGTAGTTTCATTTGGCAGTTGACTTATGTGTGATCCAGTGTTATAGTTATCTATATCACTATAACAGGGGATTGACACATGATAACACTCCAAAGCATTGATTTTGGCTATCCTAAGAGCGAAGCGCTCTTTTCAAATCTGTCCTTACAGATCGCTGACGGCGGGATTTATGGCTTATTGGGCAAGAACGGCGCTGGTAAAACCAGCTTGTTGAAGATAGTGGCAGGTTTGGTATTTGCACAATCGGGTGATTGTCGCGTTTTTGATGAAAATCCCAAAGATCGATCTCCGGATTTTTTGTCGAATTTATATTTATTGCCGGAAGATTTGTATGTTCCACCGATGACAGCGGAAGAATATTGTCTGAGTTACGCTCCATTTTATCCTAAGTTTGACACGACGATATACCAAGATGTAGTTAAACAATTTGAAATTCCAAGCAAAAAATTATTGACTGAAATCTCGTATGGTCAAAAGAAAAAACTATTAATTGCATTTGGGCTTGCTACACAAGCGCGATTGTTTATTTTAGATGAGCCAACAAATGGATTAGATATCCCTTCAAAAACATTGTTTCGTCAATTGCTAGCAACCTACTTTAGTGAGGACAGGATTTTTATTATCTCAACACATCAGGTGCATGATATTCAAAATTTGATTGATCATGTTATTTTGCTAGATAGTGGCCAGATAATATTTAATCACCAAACGCTCGAGATTGCACGACGCTTAACATTTTCAAGGCAGCTGAGTGAACCACGTCTTGATGAGTGCTTATACTATGAGAAACAATTAGGTGGATATAGTATGATAAATGAAAATCGAGGTGAGCAAGAAACAGAAATTGATCTCGAAGTATTGTTTAACGCCGTATTGGTCAATAGAGATTCTTTTGAAAAAATTTTGAGAAAACGTTAGTTAAACGTAGGAGTATTTATGAGTCAATTTATACATTTTGATATTAATCGTTTTAAACAACTTGTTGCTAACGACCTAAGAATCAACTTAAAAATCATAGCGATATCAGTGGCGGTAATAATTGTGTTTTGGACATTACTATCCTTGGGTAATGGTGGGGCAGTAAGCCAGTCGTTATTTGGCTTTGTACTTTATGTGGGCGGTTTTGTAATGACAAGTCGTTCTTTTAAGGAATTACATGATTCTGAGCAAGCGTATCACTATTTAACACTACCATGCTCTAATTTTGAAAGGTTTTTATCGAAGTGGATTATTACATCGGTGGGATACGCAATCGCATTGCTGGGTCTTTTTTGGATCTTTAGTGTTCTTTCTATGGTTATACACTATGCGATTTTTTCACATATGACCCCAATCATTAATATTTTTGATCCCCTATTTTGGCAAAGTATAAAAACATACATTATTTTACATTCCATTGTATTTTTAGGGGCTGTGGTATTCAAACGATATAGTTTACTAAAAACAGCCTTGTTTATCGGTTGTTTGATATTGGGATTCACTGTATTTACAGGATCCATCAGCTTCCATTTCTTTTCATTGTGGACGCCTTATGCAGTGCAAATACAGAATTTTGGTGCTCTAGTTACCTTTATTTTGAATATTCTTTGGCTTGCTATCGCACCTTTTTGTTGGATTGTGGCTTATTTTAGAATCAAAGAATATGAGATTTGCTAATATGAAATACTCTGATCTTAAACCTATTTATTTACAGATTGTCGATACGATCTGTGAACAAATTTTAAATGGAACTTTGCAGAGTGGGCAGCGTATTCCTTCTGTTCGAGAAATGGCTGTTACAATGCAGGTCAATCCGAATACGTTAATAAGATCATACAGTTATTTGGAAGAACAAGGGATTATCACGATGTCGCGAGGTGTGGGGTATTTTTTATCTCGAGAGGCTATTAAAAAAGTAATTTCAATAAAAAAACAAATTTTTTTAACTCAGGAATTACCTCATATTTTTAAGACGATGGATTTGTTGGAAATGGATGTCAAAGAACTTATTCAACTTTACAAACAGAGGTTAGGCTATGAAAAAAAGTAATTGTATTTTTTGGTCAGGAATTGGTTTAGTTTTTGTTGCTGCTTTATCCGTGCTGTTGGTATTCAGCTTGCTGGGTCGGATTTACCAGCCAGGTAGTGCGTTACACAAAATGCATCAAGAGATAGATGTTCAAGAAACTATTAAAGGTAACGGAAACATTGTCAGTGATGAAAAGGAACTCCCTAAATTTAATAAGGTCTCAGTGAGTGGTGCCTATGTGATAAATGTAATATCAGGACACACTTCTAAATTAACAATGGAATCAGATGATAATATTCTTCACAAAATAAAGGTTGCTGTAAAAGAAGGCAAATTAGAGATTAGAGTAGATAAGTTGATTCGTTTATTACCGTCTTCACCGATAAAAATTACTATCGTCACTCCCGAATTACGAGAAATTCAATTGGCAGGTGATACTGACATTAGTGCCCTCAATCTAAATTCCGCACAATTAATAGTGAGTACAGCAGGGCATAATAATGTTGCACTGACAGGTCAGATTAAACAAATTAATCTAGGACTTAGTGGGGCAAGTAATATTAATCTGACAGACAGTAGAAGTGAAAGTATAAATATTAATAGTGCTGGTGCGGGTAAAGTTCAAATTTCAGGCGCTACTAATAATTTAAAAATTAATAATGCAGGGACAATTAATGTGGATGCAAAAAAATTAGTGGCAAAAAAAGTTTCTATCACGGGTGCTGGTTCAATAAGTGTTGATGTACATGCTATAGATCAACTTATCCTGAATACCTTGGGTAAGGCATCAATTCATTATTCAGGAAATCCTGAAGTTATTAATCACTCTGCAGGATCTATGAAATTATCAAAATAGTAGTTCTTCGAGGCCATAGACGAGGGAGTTGAGGAGCTGCACTTTGTCGCAGGCGAGGAGGATGCCGGGCATGAAGGCGTTGCGGTCGATGGTGTTGTGTTTTAGGTGGAGTGTTTCGCCGGGGCTGCCGAAAATAATTTCTTCTTGAGCGAGAAATCCAGGGAGTCGGATGGAATGAATGGGGATGCCGTCTTTATTTGCACCGCGAGCTCCGGAAAGAAGTTCATGAGTGTTAATTTTTTTTGTTTTTGCACGAGTTTGATTAATAAGCTCGGCAGTTTTAATGGCAGTTCCAGACGGCGCATCGGCTTTATTTTCGTGGTGCGCTTCTATAATTTCAACGTTGGGTAAATAGGCAGCAACTTCTTTTGCAAGGCGCATCAAAATAAGTGCGCTGATAGAAAAATTAGGCGCAATAATCGCGCCTAATTTTTTTTTAGTGCACATTTTTTTTAGTGTTGAAATTTGTTGCGGTGTAAAACCGGTTGTGCCAATTATTGCATGAGCTCCGCTTTCGATAATTATTTTAGCATTTTCGAATGCGACTGTTGCCGTTGTAAAATCAATGACAATATCAGGTTGAGAATTTTTAATGGCTTCACGTAATTCTGTATGACGTCCAAATTCTCCAACCAATTTAAATTTGGGGTGTTCTTGAAGTGTTTGGACTGTGATTTTGCCCATTTTCCCCTGAGCACCATTAACAGCAATACGTGGAATCATATTATCACCTTATTTGCTAGAAAGATTTTTCGCCACAAAGTCCCAGTTCACTAATTCCCAGAAATTACCGACATATTTCGCGCGGTCGTTGCGTGTGTCGATATAATAAGCATGTTCCCAAACGTCGCACGTTAATAATGCGGTCTTTCCATCTGTCATTGGTGTGCCCGCATTGGCAGTGCTAGATATTTCGATTTTACCTTGAGCATCTTTTGTGAGCCACGCCCATCCAGAAGCAAAATGAGTTGTTGCTGCTTTTGAAAAAGCTTCTTTAAAAGCAGAAAACGAACCAAACGTGTTGTTGATTGCTTCTAACAATGCTCCAGTAGGTTCACCACCACCATTCGGAGAAAGAGAATTCCAATAGAAAGTATGATTCCAGACTTGTGCAGCATTGTTAAATATTCCACCTGAAGAGGTTTTAATGATTTCTTCTAAGGATTGCTTGGTGAGGTCAGTGCCTTCGATCAATTTATTTAAATTATTCACATAGGCCAAATGATGTTTGCCATAGTGGTAATCCAGCGTTTCTTCTGAAATATGAGGAGCTAATGCCTTGCGGTCAAAGGGTAATTCGGGGAGTGAAAATGTCATGATAATTTCCTTATGTCGTACGGTATATTGAATCTAGGTTCAAGATTCCGAGTGTAGAATCTTGCTATGAAAAGTCAAGGAACTAATATACAGGCTAGATCGTTACATGGGAGCTGTTGTACCTTAATAGTGGCTTTTTTTGTTGATTTGAGGTGGTGTCCATGGTATTCTAGTTGAGAATGATTCTCAATATCATTTGTGGGAGACATGAACTTCCAGGGTAATGTGACTTTATTCTAATAGGGGCTTTGTATAGACTACGTAGCTGGGTTGTAAACTAATGGAGAGAGATAATGAGTGTTTTAGTTGGCCGAAAGGCGCCTGATTTTGTCGCTGCAGCAGTGTTAGCGAATGGTAACATCGTTGATAAATATAATTTTGCACAAGAAATTAAAAATAAATACGCGTTAGTTTTTTTCTATCCTTTGGATTTTACCTTTGTTTGTCCATCGGAACTTATTGCATTAGACAAGATGATTGATGCGTTCAAAGAACGTAACGTTGAAGTGATTGCCGTTTCTATTGATTCTCAATTTACACATAATGCATGGCGAAATACGCCAATTGCTCAGGGTGGTATTGGGCCAGTACGGTACACGCTAGTTGCAGATGTGAATCATGCTATTTGCCAATCTTATGGTGTTGAACACGCAGAAGCAGGTGTCGCATTACGTGGCGCATTTATTATTGATAGCAATGGCATTGTGAAAGCGCAACTTGTTAACGATTTACCATTGGGTCGTGACATTAATGAAATTATTCGATTGTTTGATGCGCTTCAATTCCATGAAAAACATGGTGAAGTGTGTCCTGCAAACTGGAATAAAGGAAAAGCGGGTATGGTTGCAACACCTGCAGGCGTTGCTCAATTCTTATCTGAAAATGCAGAAGATTTGGCTTAATCCAGGTTAATATTCAAATGGCGTCAGAAATCTCTGGCGCCATCTTTTCTTTCTCTATATTTTTCAATGCCTTATAATTCAAGTGCTTCAAATATTCGCGAAGAAAAACTCAATATGTTTCTTATACCTTAGATATTTCGAGATTTCATTTAAGAATATCCTTTGAAAATAGCCTTTTTCCTGTTTTTTTCAAAACACAATGCATCCTTTAAGTGTTTCATATTGTTCAATTACATATAAACTGCTTGCAAATCATATAAATCCTCAATAATATGGCCCTGCATTTTTTGCAGAAAGATTGTTGTGTGAAAACAAATTAAAGTTTGAGTACGCAAGATAACCGCAAAAAAATATGTAAGACTGGGGTTCCTTTTTAAAAGGAACTCTGTTATACATTGCGACTGCGAAGATTTTATCTTTGCAAATTGGCCAAAAGTGATATTGCTAGCAACATCCCGTTTGGCCTCCTTGTGAGGTATCGGGTTGTAATGAATCGGGAAATGGATGTCACCTCGGCTTCGAAGTTAGCGGATCCGCTAGCTTCTTTGTGAAGTGGTTCACGGAAGCATGGAATGTGCTAACGTGGGAATTCTGTTTCCTATGTTGAAATTAAAAGGAGATTAGGAAGAATGAACTTTAAACCTGTTGTTGCTTCCTTATTTGCTCTAGGACTCGTGAGCGCGCCAGTAATGGCTGCTAACGAAGGAAAAGAGCATCATAAGCATCAAAAGCATCATGCTCGTCATCATGAGCATCACGGCGTAAGAGCCGAACACGCAATGTCTAGCGAAAATTTTGCGCAAGAGCGCTTTATCAACGCTAGCAATGCAAAATCACCAGTCGCTTCTTTCGACTGGATGAATCGCATTCATTTCAGTGGCATGATCAACGTTGACGGTAAATATACTAACCGTGGACCGTTGGGAACTGTTTCTGGATTTCGTGTTCATCAATACTCTGCTGAATTAAATGTAAACAATGCAAACTTGTTTGTTGACGTGGATGTTAACCACTGCGTTACAGGCCATATTGGACTTGCATACGTTGCTGATTCAGTGAATTTATTTGATCTTGGTATCAATACCAGCGATGGTCTCGAAGCTTATACAGATAGCATCCGTTCTGATAAAGGAGCTGTTTGGGCTAACGGACATTTAGGAGTTGATGAAGCGTATATCACAGTTCGTGATTTCTCTGCTTCACCCTTCTATTTCCGCGCAGGTAAAATGTATGTTCCATTTGGATACAATCCAGATATCTATCCAATTACCGAAAGTTTGACTCAAGTATTGTCTCAAACTCGTGCTACTACTGCACAATTGGGTTGGATTAGCAATTATGGCTTGTATGCTTCAGTATTTGCTCTTGATGGTGCTCAAAGCGGATATTTCCGTGTAAGAGATCAAGACAATCGTGAAGGTGATGAACGTGGTGCACGTTCTTTCACTCGAGTCGAGAACTGGGGTGCAAATGTTGGGTATTGCAGCGCTTACGATGATGTACGTTATCATTTAGGTGCTTCATACTTAAAAGATATTCGTGATGTAGAATATCTTGCTGCTGTTGAAGATCTAAGTCGATTTAGCACTATACCAAACGCTCCACGCGTTGCGCTTCTTCGTCAATCAGGTGGTGCAGCGTTCCACGGGGATGCTACATACGGTCCAGTTTATTTCAGTGCAAACTATGTTGCGGCACTTCGTAACTTAGATCCTCGAAATAACAGACCTGCTCATCATCATCATGATAACGATACTCGAGCTAAAGCTGGAGATCTTACTGGTACTTATTTCACCAATCTGGTGGGATATAATACTGGTTTCAGCTTAGGCTATCAGCGTTCATGGGATGCGGAACGAATTCTTCTCCCAAGATGGCGTTATCAAGGTGATATATGCGTAAATGTTTTACCACATACAACATTAGCGTTTGAATATCACTATGATCGTGACTATGGTTCAAGCAACCACCACAGAGACGGTTTTGCTCCTGTAGCTGATGAAGCTGCATTCCGTCAAAGTGAAGGTGGCGATGAACATCATCATCATCATGACAACCACCGTAATAACAGTACGGCGGCAGTTCGTTTAGGCGTTGTGTTCTAATCAAACGATCTAGACTCTGTGAAAAAGCCCGCTTTTGCGGGCTTTTTCTTTTTTGGAAAAGTAAAAAGCAGGTCAAAGAAGAAAAGATAGTGGTGACTGTAGGAATGAGTGAATTAATTTTTACTGGTTAATACTTTAACCTAGATTCTGCAGTTGGAATCTAGGTTTATCAGGTTTCATTTTCTGGAAGAGTCAGGCTCTGCCAACGATTAAAAATTGTGCAAAATAAATCAGCGGTTTTTTCTGCGTCGTAAATTGCAGAATGGGCCTCTTCAGAATTAAATTCCAATCCTGCTTTATTTAATGCTTTAGACAAAACGGTCTCGCCGTAAACAAGGGCAGAAAGTGTTGCTGTATCTAAACTCGTGAAATTGTGAAAAGGATGATTTTTTAATCCCACGCGACTAATCGCCTTTTTAATAAACGCTAAATCAAACCATGAATTGTGACCGACTAGCACAGCTCGATGACAACGATGTTCTTTGAGTGCAGCCTGAATGGGTGTAAACAGGGTTTCTAGTGCAACAGCTTCAGATTTTGCTAATCGAAAAGGGTGGTAAGGGTCTATGCGATTAATTTCTAAGGCCTTGGGATTTAGATGAGCGCCTTCAAAAGGAATAACATGACAATGAATGGTTTCTCGTCGCGTTAAAATGCCTGTTTCGTCAATATTCAGCATGACAGCGGCAATTTCGAGCAGTGCGTCTGTTTCGGGTTCGACACCACCGGTTTCAACATCAACCACGACAGGAATAAATCCACGAAAACGATTTTTAAATGTTATTTTTTTCATTTTTTGATCTGCCAATTAATTGTTTGATTTGCAAATAAAGGAACCACGCGGCTACTTCCAAATGCGTAATATGATGGAACGTCCCAGGGTTTTTTTTCTACTGTGATTTTTCTTTGATTAATGGGCAGTTGATAAAATTGAGCGCCAAAATGGCTACAAAATCCTTCAAGTTTGTCGAGTGCATTATTTTCTTCGAATAATGAAGTATATAATGGCAGAGCGACTGGAGCTGTATAAATTCCGGCGCAACCACAGTGCGTTTCTTTTGTTTCGATACTGTGAGGGGCGCTGTCAGTGCCCATAAAAAATTTTCCGTTGCTATTGATGGCTGCTTTGATGAGGGCTTGTTGATGTTTAGCTCTTTTGAGAATAGGTGCACAATAATGATGTGGATGAACGCCGCCTACTAAAAGATCGTTGCGATTCAATAATAAGTGATGGATTGTGATGGTAGCAGCAATGTAGTCGGATGCTGTTGTGACAAAATCAACCGCTTCTTGTGTGGAAATATGTTCAACTACTATTCTCAAGTTAGGAAATGCGCGATGAATAAAGTCGAGCACATTTGAAATAAATAAAGCTTCGCGATCAAAAATATCGGTTTGTGGGTCTGTCACTTCACCATGAATTAATAAGGGTAAATTAACATCTTGCATTGTTTCGAAGATGTGTGACATTTTTTTCCAGTCACGGATTCCAGCTTGTGAATGCGTTGTTGCTCCAGCGGGGTAATATTTTATCCCGTAAATAATACCAGATTCTTTTGCTGAAATAATATCATCTGAGGTTGTGTTTTCAGTCAGGTATAGTGTCATCAGTGGCTGAAAGGATTGGTCTGCTGGCAAGTGCTCCAAAATTCGTTGCCGATATTGTTGTGCGAGTTCTGTATTGGTGACAGGAGGTTTTAAATTTGGCATGACAATTGCTCGCGCGCAGTAGTCAACGCAATGAGGAACCGTTGTGGCGAGTAAATCGCCATCGCGTAAGTGGATGTGAAAATCATCCGGCATTGTCATGGTTAATGTTTGCATGGTTCATTTCTTCACAAAAATAGAATACAACTGATATTCGTTTAACCTAGATTCTGCAGTTGGGATCATAGCGAGAGGTTCTAAGGTGCTGAAGATAAAGACTTTTTGAAGTGTTTTTTATTGATGGCGTACTCACCTGTACGGTGAAATAAAAAATGCTTCAAAAAGTCTTTAGATTCAGTGCATTAGGGCCTCGTAGTAGATTCCAACTGCAGAATCTAGGTTACATAACTACAGTATAGTAAACAAGGCTATTTTTAATTATACTCCGAGATTCTATGTGAGTCACTTCAACAGGAGTTTATAGGATGAAAAGTTTAATATTAGGTTTCGCGAGTCTGAGTATAGCATTTTCTTCTGGAATGGCATTAGCAGACGAAGGTCAGCATGATTCTAAGGTCAAATCATTCAAAGCAAATACAACTACAACCGAAGATTCCACTGTGTTCACGCGTGGTGATACTGTAGCGACTTCACCGTATATCGGGATTCGGTCAGCATTCAACGCCAGTGATTTAATTGTTAATTTATCTTCAATGAATGAAGATCTACGCTTTTTACAAGAGCAACAAAAAATCGCTAAAATTCTTAAAAATCAACATCTTCCCTATGTTGATCATCCTGTCATTGAGCTCAGTGGTGATGTAGTAGGTCAGGCCTATTGGGCGCAGTCTTATCACCGAGCTTCTCGACATGATATTAACTTAACGAATACCCGGTTTGATGTGTTCGCTCATGCGAGTGAGTGGGCGATGGGTTATATTTCCTTTAATTATGACAATTCTGGAGTTGACGAGCTGCTGCAGGGTTCCGGATTTAGATTGGGGAATTCTAGAATATTTTTGGAGCGCGCTTTCCTTACAATTGGTAATTTACAATATTCACCCGTTTATTTTTCTTTAGGGCAAATGTACGTGCCCTTTGGACGCTATGCGACCAGTGCGGTCACGACGGCTCTTACTACTGCTTTAGCTCAAACCAATACTCGTGCCGCTTTATTGGGTGTGAATTACGAAGGATTTTATGGCTCCGTTTACGGTTTCCGGGGTGATAGTGATGTTCACAGCACCGGAATCAATCAGTGGGGTGCTAATGCGGGTTATCGCTATACTTGTAATGATATTTCTGCAGAAGCTGGCGCTGGTTATATTGCCAATATCGCAGACTCTACGGGTATGCAGAGAACAGGTTTTTTTGATCGTGATGAATTCACAGGTTTTGGAGTGAGTCGCCAAACTGAAAAACTGAAACATCGTGTTCCAGCCTTCGATCTGCATACTGAGTTGGGTTACCAATCTTTCGGGTTCAATGCTGAATATATTGCAGCAACACGCCATTTTGTGACAGGCGATATGAATTTTAATGGGCATGGTGCGCAACCAACAGCTTTGCATGTTGAGGCAAACTATAGATTTGAGCTAGGCGCATTTCCTGCTGCTATAGCTGCTGCTTATGATCGTTCACATGATGCTCTGGCGCTTAACTTACCTAAAGATAGTTACATCGGTACTTTCAACGTTTCCTTGTGGAAAAATACTATTGAAAGTCTTGAGTATCGCTACGACGAAAATTATCACGGTCATGACACCTCAGCTGGTTTAGCTCCAAGCACTGGAGGAACTGCTGTAACCGCTCCTGGACCACATGGTGGCGGACATCGAAACTTATTCCTTGCGCAAATCGGTGTTTATTTCTAATTAGAAGATTGCATTACTCCACTGCTATTGTGGCAGTGGAGTGTGTTTTAAAATATCAGTGGTTCCCTGAAAATTAAGCAATGTGGGCCAGAGATACACCGAATCTAACTGTGATCCTAAAAAAACACGTCAAAAAGCCTTGATCTTCAGCACCTTAGGCCCTTTCGCTACAATCCCAACTGCAGAATCTAGGATAATCAGCCAAAACGAAGTACATAACCCATGTTTCGGCTGGGTATGTCTTATACCCAGCCAAATACTGTTATTTTGCTTGCATTTTGGCTGAGTATGGGTCATAATCAGCCGATACAAACCAGGACAGAAGTTATGGATAAAATATTTGGGCGTCAACAAGAGCTGAAATTGCTCGATGAAGTGTATTCTGCAACAGAGGCGCAATTCATTGCTGTCTATGGTCGTAGGCGTATCGGTAAAACTTATTTAATAAACCACTACTTTCAGAATAAGGGATATTATTTTGAGTTCACTGGAGTTAAGGATGCCAGCTTACAAACGCAATTGGTCAATTTCCAAATTGCTTTTGCTGAGGCATTCTTCTATGGGATGCCGCAGCCGCGCCCATCATCATGGGCTATGGCTATGACACAACTTAGAAAGCATGCTCAACAATTACGGCAAGATAAAAAAATCATTGTATTTATTGACGAGATACCCTGGTTAGCGACACCGAAATCGGGATTTTTGGGGGCGTTGGATCATGTGTGGAATCGCTATTTATCCCGCATGCCTAATGTAGTGCTTGTAATATGTGGGTCAGCAGCGTCTTGGATGATTGATAACATAATTTACGATACTGGCGGGTTATATGGGCGATTATCAAAAGAAATTCACTTGCACCCTTTTAATTTGCACGATGCTAAACAATATTTATCCTACAGAAATGTGGAGATTAATTATAAGCAAATTGTGGAGCTCTATTTTGCTATGGGTGGTGTCGCAAAATATTTAAACAATGTTAAAGCGGGCATGTCTTCAGCTCAAATAATTAATGATGTTTGTTTTACCCGGGATGGATTTTTATTTAATGAATTTAATAAGCTTTATCAATCATTATTCAATAATTTTGAGAATCACATTAAAATTGTTCGCACACTGGCTCAAAAGACCAACGGATTGTCCAGAGATCTGTTGTTGAAGAAAGCTGGAATTTCTACAGGTGGAACAGCCACTAAAGTGCTTGAAGAATTGCTACAATCAGGATTTATTATGACGGTACCACTATTTGGATCTAAAAGTACCATCTTCAAACTCATCGATTTTTATTCATTATTTTATTTGCACTGGATTGAGCCTATCCAAGATGCGGGCTTAGAATCAACCGATAATGATTATTGGTTTAAGTTATATGGCAAACCAAAGTGGTTTTCTTGGGCAGGTCTTGCATTTGAAAATGTTTGTTTGATGCATGTGGAGCAGATAAAGCGTGCACTCGGAATTTCAGGTGTAAGCACGAGGGTATCTGCATGGAGATACTATCCGGAATCTGATGAAACACAAGGAGTTCAAATAGACCTTGTGATTGATCGTGACGATCAATGCATTAATTTATGTGAAATGAAATTTTCAGATTCTGAATTTAAGGTCACTAAGGAGTACGCTGAAAAACTCAATCGTAAAAAAGCTATATTCAGGCAAATCACAGGAACTAAAAAAGCGTTATTCACAACCCTTATTACGACCTACGGTGTAATTGAAAATTCTAATTACAATGAATGCGTTCAAAAACAGATCAAGCTCGATGATATATTTGAAGAGTAAAAGGGGATGGGGATCATTTTATCTAAAATAAGTTGGGCAAAACGGTTTCCCTGTTTTTGTAAACGTAACAGCACTGTAGCACCAACCAGTGGTGCACATTTTTAGCTGGAATTCTTGTTGAATTATTTTAATTCTTCAATTTTATCTGGTGATGCAGCAAGAACATTTTCAAATAAATAACCGGGGAAAGTTTCATCTTTTCTGTACGCTTCGAGAATGTCTCTGATTGATTCGCCTTCAGAAGTTGATTCATCAAGAGCATCAGGGTATTTTTCGAGCATAATGGCCAAGGTGCTCCATGCAGTGATAATTTTCGATTCGAGATTTCCAGTATTACTAATTTTTGCATGAACCTCGTCTGTATTAGCAACCGTTAATAATATTTCAAATAATGTTTGTTGACCACTATTGGTGGTGCGCCAATTCATATGAAATTCTTCAATTAACATGATTAATAATTTTGGATTGTTTGACAAGGTGGCATAGTGCAACACAGTCAAGTCGTCATTGGCAACGAGTGAAAGTAGTTCAGGGTTTTTTTGGTGTAAACGTCTTAAAAACCATGGGTAATCTGATTGTGCTGCGCAATGTGCCACTGTGAAACCATTGGCATCACGTGGAGTATCTTGATCAGCATAGTTATGTGTTTGTAAATAATCGTAAACATGAAAATGTCCACCAAGCGCGGCATGATGCAAAACGCAACGACCTTCGTCATCAAGTTCGTAAAGCATTTTTCTGCCTTCGGGTGTTTTTAATACTTCGCGAATTAAATTCAAATGTCCTGCTCGAGCGAGCCGATGAAGAACTGTTTCACCATTATTAAAACGTTGGTCGAGTGACAATATTTCTTCATTCACAAATTTCCAGAAAATTTCAGAGTGGCCACCTTGAATGACACTTTCAACAAGATCTTCAAAATCAATGTTATGATTTGTATTTAGATCCAAAGCAACTGGATAATTTCCCATTTTGCAGGCATGTTTTGCAACGATGAGTAATTCTTCGTGAGACTCGGGTAAGTTATGATCTTCTCGTTCCCATAAATCCCAATGCCCATATTCTGAGGACATTATCGCTGGGTGTGGGCCAATGGTAGGGTCTACTCCAGCTCCTAAAAGAAAATCAACGGTGTCGTTATGTCCGCCAAAATAAGCATAGGTTAGCAGCGTTTCTTCGTCGGCTACTCGAGATTCATGGGGGTACACTTTTTTCAGGTCATAACCTATATCACGAAAAAATTCTAATGCTTCGTTGTCACCGACTAAAGCTGCGAGAGTAGGTAATTTATGGTGAGGATCAAAACGTTCGATTTCTTCAGCGGTGTAACGTTCACCTATAGGAGGAAAATGACGAGCTAGGTGACGTTTTACGCATTCGAGCCGCCGTCCAATCGTATAAAATTGCAGCGGCCCGCGTCCGTATGAATCTACTGTCGTTGTAATCTTATCGCCTAATAATTCTTCGACGAGATTTTCTTTGCCACAGAGCGCTATGATTTTCCATTCACACTTTGGGTCATTTTTAAAAAGAATATCGATGAGAGGTTCGGCGTTGCTTAAGATATTAGCGAGCTCTTGATAATTTAATCGGTAATGTTCAAAAATGGGGCTGAGCTCTATCACGTCTAGCAAATAATCAAAACCGTCAATGACACGAGAGGTGAGTCTTAATTGGAGTAGCTTTTTTAATAAGATTGGCTGAGCTCTTTGCCAGAGCGTGGTACATGCCATTCCCCAACTCACTGTGTCTCTCATTGAGAGGAAGCCACAGAGATACTCTTGGACATCTCTACCCTGTTTAATAAGGCCGTGACCGCTATTTTCTTGGCTGGCTTCTTCTTTATTTTGAGGGTCAGCTTCAGTAGGTAGACTAGGATCTGATAGATGCTGTTCTTGCATTGCTGTCACCTTAATTGAGTAAAAGTCGCCAGTATACCCAAATTTTTCATATATTTCAAGCTAGATTTAGTATCAAGTACATGTCTGGCTTCACTCGTGAAGCTACTGCACAATTGATCAAAGACGCATGATAAATGCAATTAAGGGGTATATTGATGGTAAGCCATATGGCAATTGAGCACAGTTAAAACCAGTTAGGGCTTGTCCCAAATCGGGAAAAATATTGACGGCAATACGGCATCCATCAAACTTATCATTTCCTAGTTGATTGAGGGGTAACTTCAGCTTTCTCAGTTTTTTCTGTTTTTAAACCACCAACTTTTTGAATACTCTCTTTAAGTGGAGACATATTCATTGTCTCTAAATGTTTCCTCACTTGCCCTTTTAGTATGCTCTTAACGATCCCCACTTTACTTTTTTCTACTCTTTCAAGCAGTTTGTCGAGTTTCGATATTGCCTGATAAGCCGATTTTTGATCTGGGTCTAGCTTATTTGGGTATTTCTGTTTTACTTCCTCATCTACTTTTGACTTATTAATTCCGTCTGCAAATCCCGTTGTTGCAAGAGCATCCAATTTTGCCTGAATTATTTCTGCGCGATGCTCTTCTTGATATTGTTTAAATTCAGGCTGAATTTTAATAACGTTAATATCTCTTCGCAAATTTGCAATCTGATCCTGTACTCGCGCTCCCGCAGTCACAATATTATCTGCTCTACTGATAATGCTAACAAATGATTGAGTAACATTGGATTGTGTATTGTTTGATGTACTGCTCAAATTAGCAATCTTTTGAGGTATTGTTTTCAATTCCTCACCGAATAGTTTTATCAGACTCCCTTTATTAACTTTATCTTCAGTGCCTATTGCATTATTCAACAAAGTCATCGCGCTTTCGTAATGTTTTTTAGAATCTTGGGCTTTTCCGTTTACTAACGCATTTTCTATGTTGTTGAAATAAGTATCAAAACCATCGTGCCCCATTTCTCTGAGAGCATTGGTTGCAAACTCTTTGAAATCAGCAAATTCTGGGAAATCTACTCTTTTCTGAAACTCAGATATATTTTTTCGCATCGCTTCTAATTTTTCAATCTGACTTACAGAAACTCTTTGAGATGGCTTCCCTTCCTCTTCTTTGCCTTTGTCATCCTCACTTTTAATTTGTACGGAATCTGCACCACTACTCCTTGCTTCTAAAATCTCGCTTATATCCTCACCAGGTATTATATAGGATTTATAATCATCCTCATCATGGGCCACGGTTCTTGATTTTTCTTCAGCTTCAGTCTCAACCCCGTGCTCTTCAGCCCGAACAGTATTTACTCTTTTAACATCTTCTGCCTCTCGTTGTTCGGGTTCAGGCTTTGTTGCACCTGGCTGTGATTTCAGACCTTGTACCTCACCCATCTTTTTAGTCATTTCTGCAAATTCATCGATGTTTTCCACGCCAGACCTTAGGGCTTCATTTCTTAATTGCCCAGCGTGAATAGCTCTTAATCTTTGCCTTGATGCTTCAACATCTTCTACCTCGTGCTGTTCGGATTCATTGCTATCAACTGTTTGAGGTGCATCTTCGCCTTTCATTACTGCTTCTACAATTGGCCTCGTGCTTTTCATTGTTGATAGTTTAGCTTCCATCTCATTCACAGTTTCATGTTCTTCAGCCTCATGCCCTTCTTCCTCTCCACTCTTACTTAGTCCAGCCTCAACTCCATGCTCTTCTATTTTTGTTGTCACTTTTTCTTCAACAGGATCTGGTTTCAAAAATATGACATCTTCATCATCTTCAACCTCTTGTTCTGCTTGTTCAGCCCCTGGCATCGTGCCCTCCTATTTTTGTTGTTACTTTTTCTTCAACAGGAGCTGGGTTCAAAAATACAACATCTTCGTCACTTTCAACCTCTTGTTCTGCTTGTTCAGCCCTAGCATCGTGCCCTTCTATTTTTGTTGCTACTTTTTCTTCACCACTCACATTCAGTCCAGCTTCGACTTTAGCTTCAACTACTTTTGGTTCGGTAGGAGTTTGCACAGTGCCCAATTCTTGTTTCTTCTGGATTTTTGATGTAAGAAGCTGAGATAATCGAACAGACGGTGACCATGCTTCTTTAACAGTGGGACTCTTCAAGGCTTTAATAAGCCTGTTATTAGTGTTTTCTAACGCCGACATATACGTTTCAGCTGCTATATTCCGATCAGCTTGATTTCTTTCAAACGTTTTTAACTGTGCATAGATTTGTGGTACATCTACCAGTCCTGAAATTTTAAGATCTTCAAGTTTAGCCAAATTGCTCTTAATTTCAGTAAGTAGCTTACCTGCCGCTCTCTTTTCTCTCTTTAATTCTCTAGCTGATTTCTCTTGACATGACACATCTCCTATCTATGAATTCTCATTTAATTATAGTACATTTTCCTGATTTCTACCTGGGGTATAGACATATGAGCAAGGAGTCTCTACCAAATTCACTGAGGATAACCATTATAATGGCTGATAAAGCTTAGGAAGCCCATGTATAGGGCTTTTTAGCGAGTTTAGAGGGCTAATGAATCGACGGAAAGATTCCATTGAACCCGGTTGAAATCATTCTTTTTTTATGATATATTGACTAATATTGCCATGACTATAAGGGTCCTTTTATGAAAAAAACCGTTTCCGACGACCAAGATAAATCAGCAGCAGAACAAATATCTGTTATCTCAATTACTCCAGATAACGTCGACAACCCTTTTATTATGCTCGGCAGAGACGTTCATGGTCACATGATACAATTATCAACGATTAAAAACGCTATAAGCCTATCCAGATCATGCACAAGTCTTTGGGTTAAAAACCAGGGGGCGCTTTTTCGATTATTTCTACGAAATGCTCAATCAGAATTAAACAATGATGCTTTTGCTTATCTTCCGGACGCAATAGAACTCGATGAAAATTTCAATAAATTTACGCTTGATTTCAAACATCTCACCCGAGTGCTTAATTCTGCATTACCCGTATTAACCTCCTTCATCAAAAACGATCTAAGAGTTGCGCCAAAGTTTGCAGCAATTTGCGGCAAAAAAAATGCTGTGGAAGCAATGTTAGGTGATAAAATTACCGACCCTATAGATGAAGGCAATCATTGTATAGCATCCTACTATTCAGTAGGTGGCCAATTAGAATGTTTAAAAGATTTTTATGCGCGTTGGCCCGAAACATTTCTACATTACATTGATGCGATTGCGCATCAGGCATCATTGGGCGGGCATATCCCAATTCTCAATTACCTTAAGAGGAATACATAAATATCGATTTGAAAAAAGTTATATCCTAATGAAGCTGGTAAAGCTATGACCAAACTTTACTGTCATCTGCAATAAAGGGCGGTCATGAAGACATGATCAATTTTTTAATTAAAGAAGGAGTTAGCCCCTATATTGGGCTCAATTTAGCCGTTATTGCTTCCACATATGGACATTGGAAACTTTATAATCGATTCTCACTTGAAGAAAATCCATTGAGTGGATATCTAGACCATGAAGATCCTCAGCAAATGGCTCTTTGTATTGCGGTAATGCTTTAAGAACGGAAAATTGGAGCTTGGCCTTTCTCTCATGAAACAATACCACTTAGATCCGAAAATATTATTCGTATATGTATTGAAGGGGGGCACTCTAAAGATATTTTGGCACTTTATTAATAATGGGATAGTGTCACTTACTGATCGATTCAAAAATGATGCTACAGTTGAACATCTGATAACAGAATTTGGCCATGTATCTTTATTAAAAGAAGTTTTAAGAGATCCAAGGCCCAAAATGGCGTCCTTGCGGTCGATGCCCAAAAAAAATCAACATTGCATTATGCCGCAAAAGGAGGGCATTACATGTATATATTCATTTTTATTGCCATTTTTCGAGAGCGCTCTACAAAAAGATGAGGAAGGAAATACTGTTGCGCATACTGCTGCTGCATCTGGATCAGTGTGGTTTCTAAAGCGATTAATGCTAACTGAAACCGGTCGAATCATGATGAAAGGGAAATGCGCTAAGAATAATAAAGGTGAAACAGTATTACATTCCGCAGCAAAATCTGGCGATTTTAATTTAATATGCATGATCGCAGAAGATAAAAATTGTGGCTTAGATCTATATTCATCAAATAACTGAGGTTTAATGGTTTTTCATAATTAGCATCATTGACGATTTCAAACCCTTTTATTGGAGTGCTGTAAGGGATCTCGTTTTAAAATACGGAACTGAACTCTTGGATATTAATCTTGTTGGTGCTGCTCCTGGTAACAACGTTAGAGAAATGATAGAAATTTTGAATGGTGAAGAATATTTTCCAGAATCAGTATTAAAGGCGCCATGACAAATAAGTAGTAGTACTTCATTCAAGAGGATATAGATCAATTTATGTTGTTTTATCCGGATATTCGCACCAATCTTTAATTAAACACGTTGGGCAAAGCGGTGTTCGTGCTTTGCACATATAACGACCATGTAAAACCAACCAATGATGAGCATCTTTTAGATATTTTTTAGGGACTGTTTTTTCTAATTTAAGCTCAACTTCTAAAGGGGTTTTTCCCTTTGCTAAACCCGTGCGGTTTGCAACTCTAAAAATATGAGTATCAACAGCAATAGTGTAATGACCAAAAGCAGTGCTGAGAACAACATTCGCTGTTTTACGACCAACGCCCGGAAATTTTTCTAATTCTTCACGAGTGGAGGGCACAATGCTGTTGTGTTCTTTGATTAATAATTCGCACGTTTGAATTATGTGTTTGGCTTTTGTTTTGTAGAGATTGATGGTTTTAATCATCTCTCTAAGTCCTTCTTCTCCGAGTGCGAGCATTTTTTTAGGTGTATTGGCTTTTTTAAAGAGCGCTGGCGTTGCCTTATTGACACCGATATCCGTTGCTTGAGCTGATAACATGACAGCAACCAGTAATTCAAAAGGAGTTGAGTAATTTAATTCAGTGGTGGGTTGAGGATTATTTTCTTGGAATCGTGAAAAAATGTGAGTGCGTTTTTCTGTGTTCATATCATGATTTCGATGGATTGAGTTGCTGACGTTTTGCTGTTGCTCGTGCGACAGCTTGTGCAATGGCAAGTCTGCGATCATCGACTGAGTTAATTTTTGTGAATTTTGCACGGAAGGGATGTTATTATTTTCTGATTCGGGGTTGCTCAGTCCTAAGCGATTTTGTCGTGCATGGTAACGTTCTCGTGCGCGATTCGCTTGCATTTTAATTGTAACGGGATCTTCTATAATAATGGGCATCATATCGATGCAATCCATCGGGCAAGGAGCAAGACATAAATCGCAACCGGTGCATTCGTCGGTTAAAATCGTGTGCATTTGTTTGGCGGCACCAATAATGGCATCAACAGGACAGACTTGAATACATTTTGTGCAGCCAATGCATTCATCTTCTCGGATGACTGCTCGAGTGGGTAATTTTGTTTTTTGTTGTATTTCTTCAATATACGGTGTGGGATCTTGTTGTAATAATTCGCCGAGTTTTTTCAGCGTTTCCACACCGCCCGGTGGGCAAAGATTAATGGGCGCATTATTTTCGACGAGTGCTTTTGCATAAGGTTGGCAAGCACCATAAGTACACAATCCACATTGGGTTTGTGGTAAAACAGCATCAATGGTTGTAATAGTAACTTTGTTCATACGTTAACGGTAGGTTGCTCGGTAAAATACGAAGAAACTTTTTGTATATCAATACGAGTAATTAACGGCGTAAAAGTATTAATGGACTGATCCAATAAGGGTGTTTTTACGTTTTGCCAGGTGAGTTCTGGGCAATTTAAAAATTCAGCTGATTTCGTGGCTAATGACGGAACTATAGGATGAAGATACGTCATAATCACTTTGAATAAATTGAGCCCAAGTGTGCATACCGCTTGTACCCGTAATTCTTCCCCGGGTTTTTTTGCAAGATCCCAGGGGGCTTGCTCTGCAATATACGCATTAGCTGTATCTGCAAGAGTCATAATTTCTTTGACGGCTTGATTGTATTCGCGTTTCATAAGTAATTCTGCAATTTTATCAGCTTGTTGAATAGCATGATTAAATAATTCGTCGCTTTCGAATTTTTCTGCTAATTTTCCTTCGAAATTTTTGGTGATAAATCCTGCGCAACGACTCGCAATATTCACAACTTTACCAACGAGATCCGAATTTACGCGTTGTGCAAAATCAGTGAAATTGAAATCGATATCGTCGATTCCGCTATTTAATTTTGCAGCGAAATAATAACGTAAATAATCAGAATCTAAATGTTGGCTATATTGTTGAGCTGTAATAAAAGTTCCGCGCGATTTTGACATTTTCGCGCCATTGATGGTTAGATAGCCGTGCGCAAAAACATTAGTGGGCATACGGTGGCCGCTTCCGTGCAGCATCGCAGGCCAAAATAATGCGTGAAAATACACAATATCTTTGCCAACGAAATGATATAATTCTGTTGCTTTTTCATCAACCCAGTAATGATCGAAATCAAGATCGTTTCTTTTTTTACTGAGATTCACAAAACTTGCCATGTAGCCAATCGGCGCATCAAGCCACACATAAAAATATTTGCCAGGAGCGTTAGGGATTTCAAAACCAAAATAAGGTTCATCACGAGAAATATCCCAAGGAGACAGTCCTTGAGAAAACCATTCTAATAATTTATTGCTCACAGCGGTTTGTAAATGTCCCGCTTTTAGCCATTTTTCCAATAAATCTTGATGATTAGCGAGTTTGAAAAAATAATGCACGGATTCTTTTTCAATAGGTTTTTCGCCGGATAAAATTGACGTCGGATTTTTAAGTTCAGTGGTGGAATAAGTTGCGCCACAGACTTCGCAATTATCTCCGTACTGATCATTTGCTCCGCATTTCGGACATTCTCCTTTCACATAACGATCGGGCAAAAACATTTTTTTCGCCGGGTCAAAAAGTTGGGAAATTGTTTTGGTTTCGATGTCACCACGATCCATGAGTCGTTGATAAATCATCTCAGAAAGCGCTTTATTTTCAGGTGAGTGAGTGGTGTAGTAATTATCATAATGAATTTGGAAGTCTTTGAGGTCTTGCTGTCTTACGTCATGAATTTGCGCAACCAGCTGATCCGGAGTGATGTTTTGTTTTTCAGCGCTGATCATGATAGGCGTGCCATGTGCGTCGTCCCCGCAAATAAATACGACATCGTTGCCTAAGGATCGTTGGAGTCGCACCCAAATATCGGCTTGGATGTGTTCGATCAAATGCCCCAAATGTGTAGGGCCATTGGCATAAGGTAAAGCTACAGTTACGAGGAGTTGTCGTTGTTTACTCATGAAGATCACTCATTCTCTCAAAATAGGCCAGTATATCAGGACGGGGGCAGGCATGCACGTCACAAGGAATTAGAAGATTGAAACTTAGGGGTCAGACCCAGAAAAATGACAAATTTCACTTGTCATTTTTCAGGGTCTGACCCCTAAGTTGGTAATTAGTGTGCCAAAACTGTCTCAAATCTAGTACAAGCATTGCAGACATTGTCTATTGATACTGTCCAATACTTAATGTTATTTCTATCGCTTCTGCAATGAATTAATAAGAAGGCAAGTTGCATGTTGGAGACGTTTGACTATCTCAACATCTTTTCTGAAGATCCTGATGATCAAGATTTGGTTATCAAGAAAAACACCAGTGTCGTCAACGACGATAATTGTCGTATCCTGTTGGTTGAAGACGAACCGCTTTCCCAAAAGTATTGCAAAGTTTTGCTGGAAGGGCGAGGTTATTCGCTTGATATATCCCCTGATGGTGAAACTGCATTAAAGATAATTGCCAAAGAGCATTTTCAAGCAATTCTGATGGATATTGGTTTGCCAGGAATGTGTGGCATCGATGTGGCTCATTTTATTCGTACCACAGAGAATCCTAATCGTCATGTACCTATTATCGCGTTTACTGCTCATCTCGTTCCCTCAAAGCTGCAAGCTTGTCTCGATGCGGGCATGACAGACTTCTTGCTCAAACCGGTTTCCCCAACAGAATTGTGCAGCAAGCTTGATAGATTGCTTGTTCGATCAGTTTCTAAGTAGTAATTGACTTGATTCGTCTGATGGCGTAGCCTTAATTTTCAATCAGAAAATGTTAGTGGCGGTGTGATAAAAGATGGTAAATTATAATATTGAGTCTCGGTCTGTTCGTCCTGGTTTGAAACCTCATCCTCAAATAAAAAATATTATTGCTGTGGCTTCGGGAAAAGGTGGAGTGGGGAAATCGACAACGGCTGTCAATTTAGCGTTGGCGCTGTCATCATTTGGGGCTAGCGTTGGAATCCTCGACGCTGATATCTATGGCCCTAGTCAACCACTGATGTTAGGGGCCAATCAAACACCACACTATGAATCGGGAAAAGCGTTAACGCCTGTTGTACGACATGGCCTTCAATCGATGTCGATGGGGTATTTGGTTGATGTGAACACACCGATGGTGTGGCGTGGACCTATGGTGAGTAAAGCGTTGCAGCAATTATTGTTTGATACTCAGTGGCCTTCGTTGGATTTTTTGATCGTCGATTTACCGCCTGGAACGGGTGATATCCAATTAACGATGGCGCAGAAAATTCCGGTTGCTGGCGCTGTGATTGTGACCACGCCGCAGGATTTGGCATTGCTCGATGCGCGTAAAGGTTTGGAAATGTTTCGTAAACTGAGTATTCCGGTTTTGGGAATAATCGAAAATATGTCGACTCACATTTGTACGGCTTGTGGTCACGAAGACGCTATTTTTGGAAAAGGGGGCGGCGAGCAACTGGCTGCTGCAACGGATGTTTTAATGCTAGGGTCGTTGCCCTTAGATAAACAAATTCGAGAAGACGTGGATAGTGGATCTCCTACCGTGGTTGCGGCCCCTGACAGTCCTATTGCACATCGGTACACGGAAATTGCAGCAAAAATGCTTGAACAGTTAGTCTTGCAACCGAGGAGTTATGCCGGTAAATTTCCCGACATCGTCGTTGAATGAAATAAGGAACACTATGTCTATTAAATCTGATAATTGGATCCGCCGGATGGTGGAAGAACAGAATATGATTGAACCATTTGAACCGGCTCAAGTTCGTGAAATTGCTGGCAAGAAAATCATTTCTTACGGGACATCGAGTTACGGTTACGATGTTCGATGTTCTACTGAATTTAAAGTGTTCACGAATATTCATTCTGCTGTCGTAGACCCTAAAAATTTTGATGAAAGGAGTTTTGTTGATTTTGATTCTGATACCTGCATAATTCCTCCCAATTCTTTTGTTTTAGCACGTACCGTCGAATATTTTCGTATTCCGCGTAATGTTCTGACAATTTGCCTAGGTAAATCAACTTATGCACGTTGTGGAATTATTGTGAATGTCACACCTTTGGAACCTGAGTGGGAAGGGCACGTGACGCTCGAGTTTTCAAACACAACCCCGCTGCCCGCAAAAATTTATGCGAATGAAGGTGTGGCTCAGGTGTTATTTTTAGAATCAGACGATGTTTGCGCTGCTTCTTACCGAGATCGAGCCGGAAAATACATGGGGCAAACCGGCGTGACACTTCCGCGAGAGTAGTGTGTCAGCAATTACCGTTGTTAGTCATCTAAAGTTTCAGCGATCATCGGTTGACCAAATTGCGCGTTAACTCGATCTCGAAGATCTTTTCCAGGCTTAAAAGCGGGGGTGTATTTTGCTATTGTGGCAACTTTCTCGCCGGTTTTGGGGTTGTGGGCATTTCGAGGTGCTCGATAATTTAATTTCAGACTGCCAAAACCACGAATTTCTATGCGTCGTCCATTGCTAAGAGCATCGCTGAGCATATCAATCGTCTGGTGTACACACATTTCGATCGCTTTCATAGGTAGATGCTGTAATCTGTCAGAAATTTTAATGGCAAGTTGAGATTTTACCATGGTTGTCCCCTTTATATTTTGGCCGCAAAGTTCTTGATTGGTATCATAGCATGAATGTCCCCGGCGTCAATTAAAGAAAGGGGTCAAATCTAAGATTGCTACATTCTCTAACTAGCACTTCGCCATTATTTAAACTGTTATTTAAGAATGTAGCAATCTTAGATTTGACCCCTTTTAGCGGTTCTTTTGCGGTGTCGGTGAATGGGCTTGTTCTCTTGAAGCTTGAACTTTTTCTAAGGCTTGACTGTAATTTTCCTTAAATACTGGATTACCTTTGATGCTCTCAGGTGATACTGGGTGTCTAATTTGTGCAAGTTTTGAAGCTAGATCCTCAATTTTTTGTTCTTTGCAGGAAAACGATAAAGTTGCAAGTGGTGTTCTTTTTTCATGTTCTTTGAGACGAGAGAGAGGCCACTTAGTTGTTACTGGTTCGATGCCAGCTTGACGCAATTGTTGCATAACAGATTTTAACTGTGTGTCAATTTGAACAATTATTACAATATTAGTAGCTTTGCTTTCTTGTTGATGGGTTCCATCTATTTTTTGAATATTTGCCTCAATCTTTTTTTGTTTTGCTTCAAAGGTTTCACGAGTTTTCGCGCTAAGATCTTTTGTTTCAAGAACAGTATTCAATTGTCTATTTTTAGCTTGTAATTGCCATTTTGCCGCTTGTTGATCATTAGATTTTTCTAATAACCCTTTCAAAACTTCAGTGGTAGAACCGGAATACTTTTGTCGTAGCGCATTCATATCTGTGCCAGGTTTTCCTACTTTATTAAGATCAGCTTGGATGCTTTGGTACACAGGTTTGGTCATTTCTCTTCTTAGATTCCAAGTTCCTGGAATCGTTTCGGGTTGAGACACACCTTTTACAAGTTCGCGAGATACGGCCATTATTTGTGCACGAAGTTGTGCTTCATCCCGTTGTTGTTTATATAGACGTGGGTTTGTAATTCTTGTTGCAATAGTTCTTAAATCATTTGATACAGCACCTAAACCAGTACCCACTAGTGCGATGATGGGTCCAAATTTTCTTTCAGATCTAAAATTTCGCATCGCCTCGCGATATTCTGCTCGATTGCTTTGAGGAGTGTCTGTTTGTTTACCTTGATTTTGTCGCTGTGCACGGGCAACGCTTAATTTATATAATTCAGGTTCGCATTCTTTAAGATGCTCGATATATTCTGCGGGTTTCATATTAGCCGTGGCGGTACGATAACCAAATCGAAGATGGTACATTATACTACCTTCAGTACCCAAATTCTTTTTAAATTCAGCAATTTCAGGAGGAATTTCACTGGTGGGTGCTTTTTGAGCTGCAGATGCTGTCTTTTGCACAGCAGGGGGCGCCACAGGTTCTACTGTTGGTGCCTCTACCACTGAAGCGGCTTCTTTTGCAGCAGTAATTTCTGCCTGCATGGCTTTATTATCTTCAACATATTTTTCAACATCAATCATAGGAATTTCAGATACAGAAGTTGCCTCTGGTACAGAAGGCTTGGCCGGTTCTGCTTGTATGGGTTCTTTCAATTCTGATAATTCTTGAAACTGTGCGCTCAAATCAGCAAACTCAATTTCTGCTTTTGGAGGAGCAGCAGCTGCTTCATGGGCTTCTTCCTTGCCTTTATCTTCAGTATTTGGGAGGCCTGCCTTAAAATCAATTTCCTCGAAGCTAGCTGCTAAATTTTGTATCTCTTGTTTATTTGCCCTGATACTAGTTTCGTCAACAGCTGTCATCACTTTTTTAGTCAAAGCGATAAAATCTTTTCGTTGCTTCTCATCATCTTTGAAATCGAGAGGGTTTTTTGCTTGTGGATCGCTCAGTCCGATTATGGCAGATCTTAAAGTATCCATTAATCGTTCATCCACATGCTTCGGATCAGCTATTTGGCAAAATTCGATCAACGTAGGTATGTTTTTCAGAATGGTTTCTTTGTTTTCTAAACTTGTACCACCTGGAAGCTTTGCCGAGTAGAGCCAAAGTACATTTTCAATTTTTTCAACAAGGTTTGCTTTACCTTCCGCTGACATTTTCCCGCCAATAAACAATAATATTTGAGCACGGGCTATTTTGAAATGCTCGTTAATAGATTTTGAGGAAACTGTTTTTGTTTTTACTTCAGTATCTTTAACATGTAGTTCAGCCAATCTTCTATAATTTTCACTCAGACGCGTAAACGATACAGTTGTTTCTTTATTAAAATCTTGGGCGATCTTGCCTAAGATTTGTGCTAAGTGAGCTGCATTTTCTTTTACTGTTGGATGTTGTTTTAAGCCTTCATAATTTTTTAAATGCAAAGCGAATTTCGTTGGGAATTGAAAAAGTTTTGAAGTGAAATGATTAAGTGGTTTTCCCATGCCTTTTTGAGGATCGCTGAATGCTTCGGATCGATCTTTAAAATTAATCATCAGATCATTGGTATAGCCCATCACATTGGCCGCATCCCGATAATAGGAGGGGTTGGCTTTAATCAAATCAGCAATGGCTGCTGCTTTAGCCATTGGGTCCATCGGAGTGCTATTGATTTTCTTAAGCTCAGCAGTAAATGCTTTAAATCGCTCGAAAGTTTCTTTTACATCTTGATGAGTAAATCCTAAATTAGCCTGATCGATTTGATTACCTAAGGAGAGAAAGTGTTTTTCAAATTGCTCAAAGAAATCGGGAGCTCCAGCGTTTTCAGGTTGATAAAAGTCTCGTAACAGGTCGTTAACACCTTTTTCCTGTTCGTCATTTAAATAACCGACTTTTATACTTTCTTTAAAATATGCTTCTTCCTCTTCAGTTAATTTCGGTTCATCCAGGAGCTCTTCGATCGGAATTTCTCTTTTAGCAACTCTTTCTGTTTCTTCTCCCGGTGGTTTGTTTATGTCTTCGAGAACTTGTTTCAGTTCTTCAGCTGCGGTATCTGCTTGTGCATCGACTTCAAAACTTCTTAGAAGTTCTTCAAGATAGAGATCTTCCCCTAAAAAACGTTTAACCATAGCCTCGTCAACTGGGGTAGTATCAGTATCAACAATTATCTGGGCTTGTGTTAGTGGTTCGCGGGTTTTCGTAATGGAAACGGTATCATTTACCTCAGAAGTGCTTAAAACTGTTTGCTCAGGAAGGCGATTATGTTTCTGTATATGTTGACTTAAGCTATCGCCCAGATTAGTAAGATGTTTATGAAGGTCCTCAGGTCCTAATTTTGTTTTCAATATTTTTTTAAGTAAAGGCATTAGGTCTTTCTTTTTTTCTTGCTGCTCGGAGATTGCAACTTCATTATTAGCTATGTTAGCCTTTTCGGTGGCTTGATCTATATGAGCCAGTTCTCTCTTAAGCTGCCTTTCGTCTCTTTCATCTCGAAATGGTTGCAAATTACGCTGTATGGTGTCAAAGGCTTCTATTACTTCATTTCCACAGGCCTTGGTGTCCGCAAGCCTAGCCCCATTTTCTGGGGGCTGAACAATAAGATCATGTGATTCAAATATGTCTCTGGCTTCAAGATAAATGGCTTGATTAACTAATGCTCGTGCTTCAGCTTGAGATGATTTATCTTTGTTTTTTTTGATACTATCGTCAATGACAAGGGTGTGGTTTATCAATTCTAGAGCACTTGTTCCGCCCTTCTCAAGTATAGCAAAGGCATATTGGTTAACGAACTGTTTAACATGCTCGTACAATTGGGGGTCCACCTGAGCTGTCTTCAATTGTAGCTCTTCACTCGCTTTGCGTCTTTGATCACGATTGAGCTCGTTAACTTCGTTCAGCTCAGAAGCCGCTATGGCAGCCGCATCTTTAACACTCTGTCTCTTTTTCATAAAAAGCCCTCTTTTACTCTCGCGGTTTCTCTATTTTAAATATAGTACAAATTCCTAAGTTTACAAGTTTTAAGGGGTTTTTGCAGGGTTGAAAATATTAAAAAATAATATTTAATGCGAGATACCCTAAGATAATGGGCAATAACCATTGTATTACTTAGTTGAATTTGATAAACTCACCCGAGGTTAAAGGGTAAGGAGGGTAATAATGAAAAAAGTGAGTAGCAGTGGCGGAGCGTCGGCAGTATCAAATCAAGCCAAGCCCAATCTCAACCCATTGCATGTAAAATTGATTGTTATGGGTGATCTTATCAAAATAGAGGATGATAAAGGATCGACCACCCTCAAAGACTTGTTATTATCCATTTATGCGGCACAAAAAACAGAATTCGCTTTTATTCCTTCATTTTTCAACGATTGTCCTGTAGAAAAAACGGTATCTGGGCGCAGAGTACAATATCAGTTGTGCACTAGTTCTGGTCAGGAAGAACATCAAAATCTTCGTCGTCTGAATTATCCACAAACAGATGTCATTCTTCTGGTCTTTCATTTTAACTCCAGAGAGTCTTTTAATAATGCGCTCCATCAGTGGTATTCAGAAATTAAGAGCGAAATGCCTAAGGTACCGGTGGTACTCGTTGGGGTAAAAGATGACGCTATTCCGGCTTCACCAGATTCAGTTGTTCTAACAGAAGAGGCAAAAAATGCTGCGCAAGCTTGTGGCATGGATCTTTTCATGGAGTGCAGCTTAAGAGATCTGAACTCAGTCATTGCTGTTTTTAATCAAGCACTCAATTGTGCATTATTGTCAAAGGACGAAACAAAAAAATTAGGTGTTCTCACTTATCTCAGAGATCTAAACACCGCCAGTTCAAGAAGATATCGAGAGGCATTTAGTTGTTATTTCTTCAATACTTTTGGATTAAAGTCATTTGCGCATCAATTACAACATCGCCAGAACTTCGCTGGCGAAGTAAATCAGATCACAGATTTAACGAGAGATGCACAGCAATGTGTTGCAAGACAGTTAAGACCGGCGGAATGGTTTAGTATGCAATTGAGTTGTAAGGCATTGAATCGAACCTATAATTCTGAAGGGTTTTGGAACTGGAGCTTTGCTCATCTTAATTTCTTAGATGCTTATACTCGGCAGCATCCGGAATTTCAGCGCTATCATTTCGATCCAAAACGAGTGGTTGTGGTGCTTTCCAAACATAAACGACTATTCAAACAAATCTTCCGATGGGGCGTAGATCCATGGCAAATTGCTATTCTAATGGGATTAGTGGAACAGGTGAAAGCAGTGCATGGTGAAGCTGCGAAAAAATTACAAGATGAGACTGGCTATGGCGTTGCGCATTATTTAGTTTTGGGTGAACACACAGCGCTTGTTATTGCCTGGTTACAAAGTATTGAGTTTACTATTGAGCAAGATCCAGAATATCTTTTTCCTACTCTCGCTGTGATAACGAGAAATAAAGAGCTGCTTCAAAAGCTTGTTGAATTATTTGGCTATCAATTAACTTATACAGACAAAAGGCGGGCGTTCTCTCTGCTTCATCCCGCGGTGGAATTTGAACAATCGGAGATGATTCCGTGGTTAACTGAACGAGGAATTGATCCGGTAAAAGTCAGCCAATTAGGAATTATTCCAGAAAGGTCTAACCTAGCTTTGATAGCGGCAAACAAGGGTTATTGGAAACTCTTTCCTGTTTTGCGCAAACTCGGCGTCGATCCCTATGGTACGCCTCAACATCAGCGTCTTGTAGCACTTGCAGCTATTCGCAGTAGAAATAAATCATTGGCTCTAACACTTATCAAACTTTATTCATTAGATACCCTAGCTGAGAAGCACACCGAAAACTCTTTTTTCTATGCAGCGATTTTAAGTGGTGATCCCGAAATCCTAGATTTTGCTCTAAGGTCTGGTTGGGGTACTTTGTCGGATCGTTATCGATGCGAACCAAGACCCGGAGCGCTACCTTTAAATAAATCCATTTATCATGTTGCAGCAGAAGCGGGTTTGATTGATCTCATTGATCACGTCATTCAACAAAACCCAGCAGATGTTTCTGTTAAAGATTGTGATGGTGATGGCAATACAGTTTTATTTTATGCTGCCAAACAAGGCGATCCAATAAAATTTCGAAGACTTTTAGAAAGACATTTTAGTCCTCAGGATCTTCTTGTGGTCAATATCGACGAAGAGACCATTGCTCATACCGCTGCCCGTTTTGGCCATACTGAATTTGTTTATCAACTGTATTTGCTCTGCCAATCTTATCAGATCGATGTTATGGCATTTTTCTCTCGGGTAGATAATGCACAGAATACCTTATTGCATCATGCGATGGATGGTGGGGCAGTTAAGCTAGCGATTTGGCTGGTGAAAGTATTACATTTTTCGACGACTGCACTCGAATTTCAACAACAAATTCCATTAAGAATACTCGTCAATAGAGCCATTCTACATCCCGCCTATCGTATTCATTTTGAAAATGTCGTAAAAGCCATGCTTCTAGAAAAATTAATGGACGTAGATTGTCTAACCGAATTTCCTGATCATCAAGGTGAAACTATTGAGGATGTTATGTTAGAAGCCGATACCCAAGAATTCTATGAAGGACTATGCGAGGAGCTTAAAGCAATCCTCAGTACTACCAATACCCCGGTTTTAGAGTAATGTGGAAAGGGGTCAAATCTAAGATTGCTACATTCTCTAACTAGCACTTCGCCATTATTTAAGCTGTTATTTAAGAATGTAGCAATCTTAGATTTGACCCCTTTCTTCTCGGTTCTTTCTTGCAATTAGCAAAAGCGTTGGTATAGTGAGCAAAATCTTAGAGCAGGAATTTATAAATGCAGTGTTACAAAGTTTTTTTGGCCGCAGCCATTTTAATGACCTGTCATCAGGGCGTGTTAGGGAATCCAACGACGGATGATTTTCAGACTGACATCATTGTGAAAGATCGTAGTAATGAAGTTTTGCAAAAAGCTTTGCAATTAGCCTTAGAGCAAGTGCTAGTAAAAGCATCTGGTGATCCGGAAGTTGCAGGGCAAGTAACTGTACACGATCAATTAGGATCTGCTCAAAATTATGTTGAGCGTTATGAGTATTTGCAAGATCCCAACGATGCTAGTCATCAAAAATTAATTTTGCATGTGAAATTCTCTCCTAAATCAGTACGCGAAATATTGGGACAAAAAAACTCAGTACAAGAAGGGGCTTCTGATGAAGGCTGGACTGTCCATGTATATGGAATTAAAGGTCTAAATGATTTTTCCGATGTGGTTGATTATGTGCGAGGTTTATCTTCAGTTGTTAGTGTTGAAGCGAGTACGGTTGATTCAGATGATGTGATTTTAACAGTGAAATCTACGGCAGGAATTGAAGCGCTCAAAAAAGCGATTACTGCAGCTAATGATCATCGATTGCAGCCCTATGAAAGCGATAAGAAATCTCAAGATTCTTCTTCAGCAATGTTAACTTATCGTTGGGTTTCTTCGCCGGCCTCTGAAAAAGAATAGGAATTAAATTTTTGTGCGTCAATTGACACTAAATCTCCATCTGAACGAAAAAATTACTTTCGATAGTTTTGTTGTTGGTGAAAATGCAGAATTAATTAATGCGCTAAAAAATATTTTTTCGACTCAAGAATTTTTCTGGTATTTATGGGGTGACCAGGGCGTTGGGCGAACTCATTTGCTCCAATCTTGTGCTTATTTTGCGCATCAACTTCAAAAAAAAGTAATGTATGTTGCATTATCGGATTATTCAAATTTATCCCCCGATATTGTGCGAGGAATGGATCAATTCGATCTTGTCCTGTGGGATGATGTAGATGCCATCGCTGGTTTGAACGAATGGGAAGTCGCTTTATTTCACGCGTATAACCAACTGCAAATTGCCGGATCAAAATTAATCTGTACTGCTTCGAATTCGCCTTTATCAAGTTCAATTCAACTTCCTGATTTTCGTTCGCGTCTCGCTGCAGGTGTGACGTATCAAATAAAGTCTTTACGTGATGAAGAAAAATTATCCGCATTACAGCAGCGGGCAAAATTGCGTGGTATGCAATTAAATGATTCAGTAGGGCGTTATCTATTATCTCATTGCCCTCGTAATTTATCTGATTTATTTGCGTTGCTGGATAAACTGGATTCGGCTTCACTCGAGGAAAAGAGGCTTTTGACGATCCCTTTTGTTAAGGCCGTTTTGCAGAACTGAGTAGTAATAAAATACGTAGTTTCACTGGTTGAAAATTGCCTTATTACCCTCATATAGTATTTCTATGCTTTATTAAGGAGCGAAAATTGGAACAGTTCAGAGGCACAACGATATTGTCAGTTCGCAGAAATGGCAAGGTGGTCATCGGCGGTGATGGTCAGGTTAGCATGGGTAATACCGTGATGAAAGGCAATGCCCGCAAGGTTCGTAAGCTATATAAAGGCCAAGTGATTGCCGGCTTTGCTGGTGGAACCGCAGATGCTTTTACCCTGTATGAGTTGTTCGAAGCGAAGTTAGAAAAACACTCGGGCAATCTTTTACGCTCGGCGGTGGAGCTTGCGAAAGATTGGCGAACCGATAAATTATTACGACGACTGGAAGCAATGCTCTTAGTTGCAAACAAAGAAGCTTCTTTAATTATTAGTGGTTTGGGTGATGTCATAGAGCCTGAAGACAGTTTAATGTCTATAGGATCAGGTGGGCCCTTTGCAAAATCTGCAGCCAAAGCGCTTCTAGAAAATACAAAGCTCACAGCGCGAAATATTGTTGAAAAAAGTTTAAATATTGCGGCAGATATTTGTGTTTTCACCAATCACAATTTAACCATTGAAGAAATCGACAGTAACACATGAAATAGGTAAACCATTATGGCTACAGTAATTCCTACGATGACTCCAAAAGAAATCGTACACGAACTTGATAAATACATTGTTGGACAAGCTGCTGCAAAGCGAGCGGTGTCGATAGCATTGCGAAATCGCTGGCGACGTTTGCAAGTTGATCCAGAGCTTGCGCCAGAAATTACACCGAAAAATATTTTAATGATTGGGCCTACAGGTGTAGGTAAAACTGAAATTGCACGGCGACTGGCAAAATTAGTAAGAGCGCCATTTATTAAAGAAGAAGCGACAAAATTTACTGAGAGAGGTTATGTCGGTGGTGATGTAGAATCTATCATTCGAAATTTAGTTGATAAAGCGGTGAAAGATGAACGAGAATATCAAATGCAAAAAGTTAAAACTCGTGCAGAAGAAGCAGCAGAAGAACGAATTTTAGATTCATTATTAACACCAGCTCGAAGTGATTTTGAAAGTCAACCAATAGAAACAAATGTTCCAGTAAAAGAATCGAGCATGCGTACGGAATTTCGTAAGCAACTCCAAAATGGTGAGCTTGATGATAAAGTAATAGAGCTTGATTTACCGGGATTGCACGTGGGTGTTGAAATTATGGCGCCTCCCGGAATGGAAGAAATGAGTAGTCAACTCCAAAGTCTTTTTCAAAATTTATCCGGCGATAAAATTAAACGGCGGAAATTAACTGTGAAAGAAGCCTATAAACTGATTGTGGAAATTGAAGGCTCAAAAATGGTTAATGAAGAAGAAATTCGAAATCGTGCTATTCAAGCAGTGGAATTAAACGGTATCGTTTTTCTTGATGAAATAGACAAAATTGTGGGTCGAACGGGAACGATGGGCGCTGATGTTTCTCGTGAAGGTGTGCAGCGTGATTTATTGCCTCTGGTTGAAGGGACAACCGTTTCAACACGTTATGGCATGATTAAAACCGATCATATTTTATTTATTGCATCTGGTGCATTTCATTTGTCAAAACCATCTGATTTAATTCCTGAATTACAGGGGCGTTTACCCATTCGAGTCGAATTAAATGCATTGACGAGTGATGATTTCGAGCGAATATTAACGGAACCTAAAGCGTCATTAACTGAACAATATGTCGCGTTAATGGCTGTTGAAGGCTTTAAAATAGAGTTCAAGAAAGATGCAATTCGACGATTGGCAGAAATCGCATTTCAAGTCAACGAAAGGACAGAAAATATCGGCGCTCGGCGTTTGCATACGATTATGGAGCGTTTGCTCGAAGAAATTTCATTTAGTGCCAGTGAGCGAAGTGGCGATAAGTTTGTGATCGATAAAAAATATGTAGACGCTCAGTTAGCCGCTTTGGCGGAAAATGTGGACCTTAGTGAATATATTTTATAATAATTGTGCTATAATTACACCATTATAATTTATTTGAGGTTAATTATGCGTAATGTATTTACTGTTGCTCTCGTGTTGGTCGGATCAGTTGCCTTGAGTTCATGCGAGAAAAAGCAAGAAACGACGGCTGTTCAAGCTATTCAGCCTCCTGTTGTTGAGCAGATACAGCAACCGGCTGCCCCAGCCTTACCTACTACGCCCTCAGCGCCTGCTGCAGCCACACCTCCTGCCACACCTGCAGTTCCAGCGGCTCCCGCCCAAGCGCCTGTACGAGCGATCGTTAAGCCGCAACCACTCAAACAACCTCGAGAAAGAGTCATTGTTGTGCCTCAAAGAGAAACACGAGAAAAAGTAATTTATGTGCCTCAACGGTCTGGCGATAGATATCGTCCTGAATATCGTGAACGTGTTGCTCCCTATGTTGAAGAACGTACTGTGACAATAATAAAGCGACCACCACCAGAAGTTATATATGTTCCACGTCAACAGCAGCCTAATACGGTTATTATTAAACAGTACCCTCGGCCGCAAACAAATACTATTATTGTAAAACCCTACGAACAGCCAGCAAAAATTGTAGGTCCAGCGCCTCCTAGTACAACCACTATTCCAAGTACAATGGGTCCACAGCAAAGCAAACCTGCTAAAATTGTTAAGCCAATTGTAGCTCCACCGAGCACAACCTCAGAGCAACCAGTAGTTCCAGTTCCTGCAAACCCAGTTCAAAATCCTGTGGAGCAAACTACCGCTCCTGCACCCAAGACTCCGAGCCCAGCAGAATCTACAATTCCTCCAAGTACAGTGAAAGCTCCGACAGCGCCAGAGCAAAAACCTGAATCAACTTTACAAACTGTGCCGGCGGCCCCTGCCCAACCTGCTGAACCTGCGAAACCAGTTAATCCTGAGCCAGCACCGCCCAAACCTACTCCACAACCTGAGCCGAAGCCTGTGCCAGAACCACAACCTGCACCGGCACCAGCACCTGCTGAAAATACCTCTCAAGCTGCACCAGCCCCTGCTCAAACAGCAACTCCTGCCTCAGAGCCTTCAGCCCCAGCTCAGGCTGCATCTGTAGCTTCAGCTAGCGCAACTGAAAAACAAAACCCACCGCCTGCAGTTACTGACGAGTCTGATTCTGATTAAGGGTAAGATACAAGTTTAGTGTATCCTAGTACTACAACACCCCCCATATTGTCTTCATAAATTGAAGAAATTATGGGGGGTGTTTTGTTCACAGATCTATCGTTAAAAATCTGATCGCTTGAAAAGACGGGCTGCCAGTAATGCACAAACGGTGGGTTTGATTCTTTCGATTTCGCTACCCTAATCCTATCAGTATGATGAGTTCTGAAAATCAATTTTGTAGGATTTCCTCACTAATCAGACATTGATGCTATCAATTTTACTGTTAGGTCAACAGGATGCTCTTTCGGCAAAAGTGATTTATATTGATTCTGTTTCTGTGAGAAGCAATCGAACTTAGGTCTGTCATCTCGTACCCGTTTTTTTTTCTTTTTCAAAGCATGCGGCAATGCACTTTACCCCATTGATAGATTTGATAACAAGTCCTTATATGAATCAAGAAAATAATCAACATTGGAAGGCTCCCAGCCCCCGTCTTTCTCATGGGCATATATAAATGTTCTCGTTAATGAACCTTGTATTATGATAACTTTTTTTAATATATCAAGAATAATATCCGGGTTGATATTTGCTGTCTTTGTTGCCTGATAAAATTCGCCTTTCTTCAGCATATGGGATCTTTGAGACATATGGCCTGAATGGGAGAAATCACAAAGAATCGGATAGTATTCTTTAATCAGGTCAGCCATTTTCGCTTCTAATTTATTCTCACTACTCTTTGCCAAATCTTTTTTTTCATTCTCCTTAAGTTTTTTAGTGGTGTACTTTGTTAAATTTTTATTTAAATCATTAAAATGTTCCATTGCAGATAGCGATATATATACTTCCAGAAGCTGGTCTCGAGAGAGTTTTTTTTGATTTAATATTTTCAGTGAAGGCTTAATCTTTTCGTGCAATTTATTAAAATCTTTCTCATTATAATGCCTCGCATCTTGACACATTTTCTGGTAATTATTTTTAACGAGTATAAAGTTTATGTATGTATCAAAGTAGGTTCTTGTCAAAATAAGAAAAGAATACCACTTTTTTTCTTCTAATGTGTCAATCATATCATTCAGAATGTTCAATGCCGTGTAATAAAGGGAGGCTTTCCATATGTTGCTATCGTATAGGTTACCTGCTTTTTTTGATAATGTTCTTTTTCGAATTGATTGGTTTATCTGTTCGACGGAATTTAAAAAAACCCTAAGTTTTTTAATCGCCTTTGTTAATTTCATTTATTCCCTCATCTATCAAGCGTGGTAATTGATAAATCATATAGAGTGGAATAGAAAGTATATTTTGATGCTTGCTCAATTCTTTTGCCGAAATTCTAACTCCCAGCGGTAATTCTTTTTCTTTTAAAAATAAATGCAAAGATTTAAGGCTACCTGTTTTTCCTGATTTAACTTCGATAGGAATAATCTTAGAATCAATGTTAATAACGTAGTCAACTTCGGCAGTACTTCCTTTTTCCTCACGAGACCAATAATAGAGATGTGGTTGGTCATGTGGATCTTGGTAAGCTAATAATTCCTGACCTACAAATTGTTCGGCGAGGGCGCCTCGATTGAGTAGCATTAAATCCTCTGAAAACAATAGTTCCATATCTAATCGTGTGGCGCGTTTTAATATGCCAATATCTAAAAACAACAGTTTGAATTTTTTTTCATTAATATGAGTAAGTAAGGGTAATCCAACTGCAGATGTTGAATATATGGAAGAAATAACTCCGGCTTTATTTAAATCGGATATTGCATCTTTTAAATATCGCGATTCCATGTCGGGGGAAATTTTCACATATTTAATTTGTTCGCCCACTAGCCCGGGTGTTTGATTATAGACTTGTTGCAAATATTTGTGACGTGAAGTGGAGGCGTATTTTGCAAAATCGTCACTGTAAGTACGCAAAATAATGGTCTGATATTCTTGGCATTCACGTAATGGCTGGCCTTCAATATAACCCGCGACTACCATTGGCATGCCGCCAATTATCATGTACTCACGCACCAGCTTTAATGCCGTCTCATGAATTGCAGTAGGAATGCCAGATTGTAGAGTGGTAGTATTTAGAAATTCAGCCAATTTTTGATTGCTGGTTGCATTAAGGTATTCAGTAAAAGAGAGAGGCCTTAGATAGCAATATTGTACTCGTCCAACAGGCATACTAATATTTTTTTCTCGTAATGCAAATTCAAGTAATGAGCCAGCGCCAATTACATGTAAAGTTGGGCATTTTTCTTTAAAATAACGCAATGCAATTATTGCATTCGGTACAATTTTGAATCTCGTCGAGAAATAGCAATGTTTTACCAGGTTCAATTCGTTGTCGACTAAGAATCTCAATTTTAGTGATGATCTCACTGGGTTTGAGAGTTTCAAAACAAGCGATGTATTCTGGCGATTCTTCAAAATTAATCGAAACTGTATTTTCAAAACACTCTTTGCCGAACTGCTCAACGAGATAAGTCTTGCCCACCTGCCGGGGCCCCCTAAGAAGCAAGGGCAAATGAACAGATTTTTGCTGCCACCGTATCAGGTGTGAAAGTAGATCTCTTCTCATAGTAATGTCGCCATTTAAACCAACCATTGGGATAGTATACTCAAAATAACCATAAAAGACAAGGCTATTAATTGATGGTTACACAGAAAATACAGGGGTGTTTTGTTATGTAGGCGCATGAAAGATTGGGGTGTTTTATGCAAAGATCGATCCTTGAGAGTCTCACCGAAGCATTATCCAATATACTTTGCCATTATGAGGATCTAAGCCATATCGTTATGTGTTAGACCAGGCCCCTTTTTCTTGCGTAACGAAACCTGTTAGAGTTATCTTTTACAATGTCTAAACAACAACATCTGTAAGGGGTTACGAATGTTAATAGCTGCCATTTTTATATTACTCTGGAGTAGCGGTTATATTTTCGTTGAAAATGGGCTTCAATATAGCGATCCATTAGTATTTCTTTCTTTAAGGCTATGGTTTGCATGGATAATTATTACGATTATTCTACTTTACAAACGCCCTGAATTTCCAAAATCATTGAACCAATTTTTAATAGTTGCAATTACAGGAATATTCACATTAGGACTTTATACGGCATTTTTCTTTGCAGCATTATACGAAGGAATCTCCCCAGGAATTTTGGCTATTATTTTGGGAATGCAACCGTTGCTTACGGTATTGATAATGAAAGAAGCGATGAGGCCACTACAAATAATTGGCATATTGCTGGGATTTGTTGGGTTGTCATTAACAGTTGCTAATTCTGTAATGTCTGATTCAACTACTATTTTGGGCATTGGCAGTGCCTTGCTATCATTATGTGGTATGACAGTCGGTACGGTTTTACAAAAAAAATATTGTTCTTCTATTCCATTAACTTCAAATTTATTTATTCAATATCTTGCTAGTGCGATCATGATTTCAGTTCTGTGTTTTATATTTGGGAGCTCAAATGTTACATGGTCATTAAGCTTTACGATATCATTGTTATGGGTAGTTTTGGTTATTTCTATTGGTGCTACTTATTTATTTTATACATTACTAAAACACGGTAAAGCCGCAAGTGTAACGAGTTATATGTACTGTGTCCCTCCTGTTACTGCTATCATGGATTATGTAATTTTTCATCATGTCTTATCATTAACAACTGTTACAGGTATGGTTTTGATTATGTGTGGTTTGGTCATGATTCATTATAGGAAATGAACCAGATCTGACCCTTTTCTTTCTCTGCTGCTATATATTAAGCAAAGATAATTGTCAAAAATTTATTTATTTTGTAAGGTGCGTTGTATCGATAATGTGAGGAGTTTAATTTATGATTCGTCCCGGTATTTATCAGCATTACAAAGGTAATCTTTATCAAGTCATCGGTCTATCAAGACACTCAGAAAACATGGAAGAACTGGTTGTCTATCAATCTTTATATGGAGACTTCGGTCTTTGGGTGCGACCTCTTGATATATTCACAGGGACTGTTGTAATCAACTCCGTGGAAGTTCCTCGTTTTAAATTTGTCCGCGAAACTTTATTGCATGCTCCTGCCGAATTGCGGGGTGAGCGATGAGAGATGAGAGATGAGAGTCAATCCCATGGTATTAATAATGACGATACCAATTTTGCGTACGTCCGAATAAACTAATTCCGAGATACCCTCTAGCTTTCAATGATTTTCCGTCATTCGCTAAAGTCAGCATTACACGATACACTTTGCCATTATGAGGATCTAAGATTTGTCCTCCCGACCAGATATTATCACCTGTTTTCTCGAGCCCCCAGATGATCGCTAATCCGAGTATAGGTTTATTTCTAAATTGTCCCGGACATTTAGAACAAATCCCTGTATCGCCGGGTTGTTTGAATATTTTTTCAATTCGACCATAGACTACACCACGATTTTCCCAAAGATGCATAATGCTGCGAACTTTCCCCGTTTTATCATCAACAGTCGTCCAATACCCACTGACGGAATCAAGGCGTACAGTGGGCGTCGTAGTTTCAGCAAAAGCACACGACAAAGACATCGACAACATTATCGATATCAATACTCTACATAAGTGCTGCACTATCATAAATGTGACTCCTTGTAGTTATTGCTTTCATTATAGCAGAAGCGGGTGCAAAGACTATTGCTGGCCGCCGTCATCTGCTAGCTGGGCTTAGTTCCCGTGTTTATACTGTACGCATCTACTGCCATCAATCTGAAATAATCGTAAGTCATGAACTCTGGCGTATTTCTGCCCCAGGAGTTTCGCACTAAAAATACACCTGTTTGCTTTTCGCCTTTGCTATTAAGTACTGTGGCATTATCGTCATAGCCATAAAGAACAATTTCGTGATAGCCCCAAGTATTTTCCTGAGGATCATGAGTGGACCACGAGACGATCATATCGTGATCAGCAAACCATGTATCTGACCTGACATTCGTGCTGCCCGTAAGAAAATATTTCGAATTAGTCAGAAACGCGATGATGACACGATTTCCATCTGACAAAGATTTACGCACAGAACTCAGTGCTAATTCAGGAGTAACCCAGCCGTCACTATTGTCACTCACAGTGGCATAATAGGGTGTGCCTTGATCATGAAGAGTGACTAATTTGAACAATGTTTGTGGCTCTATTGGCACCCTAGTAGCCGTACTACTCAGAATATTATGACTGTGTTGATGATAGTTCGATAAACTCAGCTTGTGCTTTGAAAATGTATCATCGAATTGAAATGGATATTCAGCGACATTATTGCACACGCCTTGTTTTTGATCTTGTTTTGATACTACTCCAAACTGTCGAATAAGGCTCAGAGTAACGTGCGACCAAGCGCCATTCCAAGCGTTACCCCAATAACTATAATCACTCAAATAGCTGCTCAGTTGTAACAAACATAATTGACTAATGTAGTCACCTTTTCCTAATGCAGCATCGATAGCTGCTGTGGTAGCAAACGTGTTGCAGGTGCCGTAGGGGCCTTGATTGAGCACAGGCACGTTGTTCATACCCAAGTCAACACGCGACGGTAAATTACCTCGCTTTACATTTCGGGTAACAGGGTCTTTTAGTTGGCTGCGTGACTTCTGCAATTCTTGCAAAGCAGGAGAGAGTTTGATAGCTATTACCGCCACTTTTTCAGTTGCTACGGCTCTATTATTAGTGTGGGATATTGTGTGCAACGTTTCTAAGCGTATAGGGCCAAAATCGGCCGCGAATGCGAAACTGGAGCATAGTGCTATACTTGTCAATATTAATTTTTTCATGGTTTCTCTTTTTGTTGTTCAGTGAATTAGTATAAGAAGTAGGATACTATAAACAGGTGTTTTCTGCAATAATCTGTTTCTGCATTTCTTACTTTTTATGCGCTCCATTTTGGGTGTTTGATTGATTCAGTTGAGATAATTCTTGCTCAATATTTCTCATGTAGATTAATAATCTCGCGTTGAAATTGAATTTATCTGGGCTAAAAAAAGATGTGGCAGTGGTGTCAGCTTGAGTCGCTAGCTCAAATAATTCTACGACTTTGGCGAAAGTAGCATCGATTACGTCATCAGGTGGAATTGCATTAATATCGGCAAGATAATCATTAAGAATATTTAAAATTTCATTGTGTTGAGAATCAAGTTTTCCTCTGTCTTCATAAAGAGAATAATCCTTTAGCACTCCATGAGCTTTAAATGCTTTAGTAAGATTGGGCCAGATACTGGTTCCCGTTTCAACAACAGCATCCTTAAATGTTTTGAAATAACATCTAAATCGATCAATTACGAAAATGAGAACCAAATGTTTTATGAGGGAAGGTTTTAATATTCTCATGAATCGTTTTTCGATCTCTAGTGTTTCGTCAAGAGGGCACAAGAATAATGCTGGATAAATGTCACGCAAATAATTTTGACTATCAACAGTTTTGTCGTCAATTTGACTGATCAATGTGGCTAAACAGTTTTTTTGTTCTTTTGAAAGTCGAGTTACAAATCTACCAACATGTTTTAAGGTTACTTTATTTGCGAGAGAAGGTGCCAAAGTTTGAATATGCTGTGGATAATTAACTAATGTTTCCATGCACTCATTAAAGTTTTCCGCTTTTATTTTGGGGTGGGTCAGTATCGCCGCAGCTGCTTTTAAGAACTCTTTATCGAGCACTAATTTTAAGGCTTCTGACCATTGTCTGCCTGCTAACGCAAAACCTATTTCAAATAGCAATAGTATTTTGTTTTCGCTGAAGTCTTTACGGAATGTGTTCTCTGAGAACTGTCTGCGCCTGCTGCGCCAATCATAATCTTTCTCCTCTTTTGAAGATTGATTAGGCTCGATATCTATGAATTCTTTTAAAAAGTCTCTAATAGTCTCTAGTGTATCATTGTTGAGATTATCTAATAGGATCTCAAACATACTAGTTCGGGCAGAATGATAATAATAATGTCTAGGGCCGCCAGGTTTTTTATTAAGAATGAAAACCAATGTGTTGATATCTTTTTTGTGGAGATAAAGTTTTACAAAATATGAAATTACCTTGGGAATGTCCCAACAATATAATGAAGTTGCAGTGTCATGATAATAATCTATAATCAGCCCTAAGGCATCATAAATGTTATGATTATCCACAGGTAGTAATTGATATTGATGGCAAAGTGAAAGTAGACGGGACTCAGCTAGTTGGGTGGTTTGTTTGTAAAGAGCAGAAATGAATAAATAGCAAATAGCGGTTTTGATCTTATTCAAATCTATTGAGCCGAAATGAGCAGTATGTTGTTCTAAACAAGCAATGCTTTCAGCATGGCCAATTTCACGGGCAAAATGCAGAGCAACAAAGTGGCGAATTGGTGCAGCATCATCATTAATTTTTTCATCTAAAATTATTGCGTCACCTACTAGCTCAAAAAGTTGATTGCTCAGTGCATGATAAACCACGCCTTCAGCCGTAAGAGATGTATATTTAGCATTTTCAGGAAGCGCACCCGCCTGAATAAATAATCGAGCTGCTTCGACTTGCTTAGCTTTTAAAGCGCTAATTAAAGCAGACCCAAGAAGTGATTTGTTCATGAAAACTGCAGGATTTGTTACAAGTGCCATTGCACGTTTCCAGTAGTTGAAAGTTGTGCAGTAATTAAAAAATTCAACAGTCATCTCATGAAATTCAGGATTCATATGATGCAGAAATCCGAATTCACAGCCTTTTCTGTTGTTTGCAACAATTGAGAAAAGTTCTTTTAGAGTTTTTTCATTAATAGTAGTAAACTCTTTCAAGCATAATTTAACAGTAATCCATTCGTGATTACGAGCGGCGCGAAGGAGCATTCGATCAAGGTCCATGTATTGAATTTGACGCGGATTGCCATGGTGTAGAAGATATTGATAAAGAAATTGATATCCTTTATGGGCCGATTCAATATGATATTTTTCTGATCCTGTGGCTTGAATTAGATCTTTGGCAAGGTCAAATTGTTCTGCCAAAATAAGTTTGGCGATTATGGGGTCATTTTTTTTAAATAAGCAGGGGGAAAATGCTTTAAGTGCATCAAAGATTTTATTGCGTAAAGAGGGCTCAGTAGGGTGTCTTAATAATCGCATGAGCATCCGTGTATAGCCATTTTTCAGCATCACGTAGGCAATTGGTTCTCCCAAGCAAGTATCTAGTAATATTTTGGGTGTGATTTCAGGTAGGCCTAAGAGAAATTCAAAATCATTATTTCTATAATGTTCAATTCTGTCTTCCAGATCACAATAAATTCTGACGGATTCTGCTTCATCATTTTTTCTCATAGTATCAGTGTATTGTGTAATGTCGTGATAAACTTGTGAGAAAAATCCGGAAATTTTGTTTTTACGAATATAGAAAATGATGGGAATTTTAAAATTCGGATTTACAGTGATATTATTTTTTTCAGCATAAGCTTTATAATGTTCGAGTATTTCCTGAGCAAAATCATAAGCCAGTAATCGAGCTTCGAGTGTGTCTGAACAAATAGTAACAACGCTTCGATACGGATTGAAACGAATTCGAGCCAATACCTCGTTAGTGCGAGGATTCGATTTTCTAGCTCTTTTATTTGCTCTTTTGAACTCTTCAACTTGTTCGGTAGTATATAAACGTTCTTTTAACCAGGATAAATTACTTGCAGCGTGTTCAGCGGAATCGAAATCAAATATTCTGCCTACAGTTCCTGAGTCATCCGTTAGAAGCCTATTAAAAAGTGAATCGTCGGTGTGTGTTACGATACCGTATAATTTTTCATTTCGCTGATCTCGACTAAATCCAAAAGCCCGACTGAGTGCATTAGGATCTAAGAGGGTATTTGATTGTGCTTGTGAAAATCCCACTTTCTCTTTGGGCGAATACATTGGTTGTTTGTCTTCTCTTGATTTAATCATACCATCAGGTGCGATTAAAAATGGTTTTCGTTGAGAAGGGCGTAAATTGTGAAGTCTTCGCGAGTTGTTTTCACCAGGAATGATTCCGAGAATAAATTGATAGCTAAAATCAAATTCATCAGCACGCAGCGTTTTTAACAAACAATTATCTAAATAAGCAGTTGTCAATTGGCCTTTTTCGCACATGGCTAATCGTTGATAATAAAAAAATTGCTCATCTGTTAAATGAACGGAGGCTCCATCAACTTTTGGAAACTCTGTATTTAATAGAGGTAAATGCTCTATCACGAAGTTAAGAAAGGATTGGGAAATGCTTGTATTTTTGAATTGTAAGGTAACAGTATTCGGGCCGACACTATTGTCAGTACGACGGAAAGCTTTGAAAAAGTCCGTAAAAGTGGATTGAGGCTTTTTCATTCGTTCAGATGATTGTGCTATTCGAGATCTCATTAATTACGCTCCAAACAGTAGGGTTTGTGATTGACTTAGGTTCGGAAGTTCTTGATCAATATTTCTCATATAAGAGTATAATTTTGCATTGAAGTTGAATTTATCTGGCGCGAAAAACGATGCGGCAGTAATATCAGCTTGAGTTGCTAGGTCAAATAATTCTACGACTTTGGCGAAAGTAACTTCGATTACGTTATCAGGTGGAATTGCATTAATATTCGCAAGATAATGATCAAGAAGGTTTAAAATGTCGTAGTGTTGAGAATCAAATTTTTTTCTGGGTTCATACTGAGTATAAGCAGTTAGCACTGGATGAACATTAAATGCGTTAGTTAGATTGGGCCAATTAGTGGTGCCCGTTTTAAAATCAGATTTCTTAAATGGTTTGAAATGACATCTAAATCGATCAACCACGAAGATGAGAACCAAATGTTTAATGAGAGAAGGTTTTATTAATCTCATGAAGTGTTTTTCGATCGCTAGTGTTTCATCAAAAGGGCAAAAGAAGAGCGCTGGATATATGTGCCACAAATGACTTTGAACATCAGCGGTTTTTTCGTCAACTTGATTGACCAATATGGCTAAACTATCTTTTTGTTCTTTTAAATTTTGAGTTGAAAATCTGCCAACATGTTTGAGTGTTACTCTGTTTGCAAGAAGAGGCGCTAAAGTTTTAATATACTGTGGGTAATAAACTAATGTTTCCATGCACTCATCAAAGTTTTCAGTTTTTATTTTGGCATGATTCAATATCACCGCAGCTGCCTTTAGAAATCCTTTATCGAGCACCAATTTCAAGGTGTTTGACCATTTTTGATCTGATATCACAAAATCTACTTTAAATAGCAATAATATTTTTTCTTCGCGGGAGTCTGTGTGGATAAGTGCGGCTTTGGTGCACTTTTTGTGTGTGTCGAACCAAGCGCAAACTTTCTTTAATTTTAACTCCGCATGAGGCTCATTTTCTATGACTTCTTTAAATAAGATTCTAATAAGCTCTATTGTCTCATTAGTGATATTTTCTAATAGGTATGAAAATATATCATTTTGAGCAGCCATATAAAATAAATGATCAGTCTTACGGAATTTATTATTGAGGATAAATAGCATTTTATCGATATCTTTCTTGGCCAGATAAAGTTTAATAAAATAGGTAATTACACCATCAAAGTCAAATAGTGTAATTTGGGTTATGACGTCGTGAAACTGATTAATAACTATTTCTAAGGCATCATAAATAGTATTATTATCCAATGGTAATAGTTGGTATTGATGGCAAAGTGACAGTAGGCGAGATTCAGCTAATTGAGAATTATTATTGGAAAGGGCTTTAATGAATAAATAGCAGATAGTGGTTTTAATATTGTCCAAATTTAATGGGCCGAAATGACTATTATATTGTTCCAAACAAGCGATGCTATCAGCATGCCGCATTTCATAGGCTAAATGGAGCGTCACAAGGTGGCGAATTTGTGCGGCATCATCATTGATTTTTTCATCTATAGTTATTGCCTCAGGTATCAGTTCAAAAAGTTGACTGCTTAGTGCGTGATAGACTACCCCTTCTATCATAAGGTTATTAAATTTAAATTTTTCAGGAAGAGCACCCGCCTGAATAAATAATCGAGCAGCCTCAATATTCTTATTTTTTAAAGCTGCAATTAAGGCAGTGCCTAGAAGTGATTTGTTCGCGTAAATTGTAGGATTTGATACAAGCGCCATTACGCGTTTCCACTTTTTGTTGGATAAACAGAGCTTAAAAAATTCAACGGCCATCTCATCAAATTCAGAATTTTTATGGTACAAAAATTCGGATTCACAGTATTTTCTGGAGTTTGCAGAAATTAAGAAAAGTTCTTTTAGGGTTTTTTCATTAATAGTCGTAAACTCTTTCAAGCATAATTTAACGGTAATCCATTCGTGATCACGAGCTGCGCAAAGGAGCATATTATCAAGATCCATGTAATGAATTTGACGCGGATTGCCTCGGTGTAGAAGATACTGATAAAGAAATTGATATCCATCAAGAGCCGATTCAATACGAAATTTTTTTGATCCTGTGGCTTGTATTAGATTTTCGGCAAGGTCAAATTGTTCGGCCAAAATAAGTTTGGCGATTATGGGGTCATTTTGTTTGAATAAGCGGGGGGAAAATGCTTTAAGTGCATCAAAGATTTTATTGCGTAGAGAGGGCTCAGTAGGAGGTCTTAATAATCGCATGAGCATCCGTGTATAGCCATTTTTCAGCATCACGTAGGCAAGTGGCTCTCCCAAGCAAGTATCCAGTAATATTTCGGGTGTGATTTCAGGCAGGCCTAAGAGAAATTCAAAATTATTCTTTCTATAATGTTCAATTCTGTCTTCCAGATCACAATAAATTCTGACGGATTCTTCCTCATCACTTTTTCGCATTTGATCCGTGTATTGTTTGATATCGTGATAAACTTGTGAGAAAAATCCGGAAATTTTATTTTTGCGGATATAGAAAATGATAGGAATTTGAAAATTGGGATTTACAATAATATTATTTTTTTCAGCGTAAGCTCTATAATGTTCGAGTAATTCTTGAGCAAAATCATAAGCCAGTAATCGAGCTTCGAGTGTGTCTGAACAAATAGTAACAACACTTCGATACGGATTGAAACGAATTCGGGCCAATACCTCGTTAGTTCGAGAATTGGCTTTTCTAGCACTTTTATTTGCTTTTTTGAACTCTTCAAATTGTTCGGTAGTATAGAGACGTTCTTTTAACCAGGATAAACTATTTAGAGCGTTGTCAGTCGAATCAAAATCAAAGATTCTACCTACAGTTCCCGAGTCATCCGTTAGTAGCCTAGTAAAAAGCGAATCGCTGGTGTGTGTCACGATACCGTATAATTTATCATTTCGCTGATCTCGACTAAATCCAAAAGCGCGACTGAGTGCATTAGGATCTAACAAAGTATTTGATTGCGCTTGTGAAAATCCCACTTTCTCTTTGGGTGAATACATCGGTTGTTTTTCTTCTCTTGATACAATCGTGCCATCTGGCGCAATTAAAAAAGGTTTTCGTTGAGAAGGGCGTAAATTATGCAGTCTCCGCGAGTTGTTTTCACCAGGAATGATTCCGAGAATAAATTGATAGCTAAAATCGAATCTATCAGCACGCAGCGTCTTTAATAAACAATCTTCTAGGTAATCGGTAGTCAATTGCCCGCCTTCACACATAGCTAATCGTTGACAATAGAAAAATTGCTCCCCTGTTAAATGAACAGCGGCGCCATCAACTTTTGGAAACTCAGTATTTAATAGGGGTAAACGCTCTATCACGAAGTTAAGAAAGGAATGGGAAATGCTTGTATTTTTGAATTGTAGGGTAACAGTATTCGGGCCGATACTATTGTCAGTACGACGGGAAGCTTTGAAAAAGTCCGTAAAAGTGAATTGGTGGGCTGTTCGAACTCTCATTTATAATGCCTATTTGATTATATTTAATGCTATTTATACCATAATATGTAGTAATTATCAATGGTATATCATACTGGAAGTGCTATCTTGACCTGATTATGGTGGATCATTCAAGGCTTAATCCCGTTATTATTCTTATGAATTCGTCAAATGGAGACTTGACCCCCTGAGACGAAAAGTCAGTGATTTCTCACGCGATAAAGTGGAATTAAATTACGACGTACTGTATTGACGGAAGAAAGGTGGATAGATACTGTGCAAATTGCAGATTTTGATATTTAAAAATCAGCATTAGAACTCCAATGATAGGAAGAATTAATTTTTTAGAAGGGAATTTTCTATGAATAAAACGCGTAGTTATTGGCAGGGGATTCTTGATGAAGTATTAAATAAAGGAAATATTAATTATGCATTTCTTTATACTAATTTAGGCCCAGAAGATCGAGATGCGCTAGGGCAGAATGCTCGAGATCCCAAGCGTGAGCGAATTTATTTAAATGGAGAATTTTCTGGAATTTATCTTACACCACGTGAGAGTGATTGTTTGTGTGCATTAGCGAGTGGAAGAACAGTAAAAACTGTTGCGCGTGAATTAAAGTTATCGCATCGAACGGTTGAATTTTATTTAAAAAATCTCAAAGCAAAATTTGGTTGTTCAAATAAAGGCGAATTGCTCGCTTTAGTTGCCGAAGCTGATTTGATCACATTTTTAGAATCTACCGAAAATTAGAGATTAAAATCAATACCCCGGAGAAGAGCTTCCTTTCACGATGAGGGGTTTTAGGGGAGAGAATTGTGATTCTCTCCCCTAAATATATAAAAGGAAGCATCTCCCGCTTTTAAAATCAATACCCCTGAAAAATGCATTGAGAGACAAAAAAACACCCAAAATCCTTAAGCGGGAGATGCTTGTCTTATTTATTGACTTTTCAAGTGCGCTGCGTGAGAATCGAATGCTTTATTTCGGAGGGGTTCCCGAGTGGTTAAAGGGACCAGACTGTAAATCTGGCGGCTCTGCCTTCGTAGGTTCAAATCCTACCCCCTCCACCAATTTTTTCTGCGGTTTGTGGAGTTGTGTGTCAGAACTGCGGGTGTAGTTCAATGGTAGAACTTCAGCCTTCCAAGCTGATAGCGTGGGTTCGATTCCCATCACCCGCTCCAATAGGTTAGGCTCTGACGACGGGCTATTGCCCACATAGCTCAGTGGTAGAGCACTTCCTTGGTAAGGAAGAGGTCACCGGTTCAATCCCGGTTGTGGGCTCCAATTGAGAGTCATTAATAATTTGTTCAGTAGAGGAGAAACCAGATGGGAAAAGAAACTTTGAACGGACCCTTCCCCACGTCAACGTGGGTACGATAGGTCACGTGGACCACGGTAAGACGACATTAACCGCGGCGTTAACGAAATGTTTGGCTGATTTAGGTCAGGCGGAATTTACGTCGTATGACAATATCGACAAAGCGCCGGAAGAACGCGCACGGGGTATTACGATCTCAACAGCCCACGTTGAATACTCATCGAAGAAACGTCACTATGCGCACGTGGACTGCCCAGGTCACGCGGACTATGTCAAGAACATGATTACCGGTGCGGCGCAGATGGACGGAGCGATTTTGGTGGTGAGCGCAGCGGATGGCCCGATGCCTCAGACACGTGAGCACATTCTGTTGGCGCGCCAGGTGGGTGTACCGTACATCGTCGTGTTCTTGAACAAAGCGGACATGGTTGACGATCCAGAATTATTAGAATTGGTCGAGATGGAAATTCGTGACTTATTGAATAAGTACGATTTTCCTGGTGATACCACACCGATTGTTGTGGGATCTGCTTTCAAAGCATTGCAAGGTGATACCAGTGAAATTGGTGTACCTGCAGTATTGAAGCTGGTTGAAACATTGGATGAATACATTCCTGTGCCAGAGCGTGCAGTGGATCTACCCTTCTTGATGCCGATAGAAGACGTGTTCTCAATCTCAGGTCGAGGCACCGTGGTAACGGGCCGTATCGAACGAGGCAAGGTGAAAGTTGGTGATGAAATTGAAATTGTAGGCTTGAAAGATACGATCAAGACGACCTGTACTGGTGTAGAAATGTTCCGCAAATTGCTGAACGAAGGACAGGCAGGGGATAACGTTGGTGTGTTGTTACGTGGTACGAAGAGAGAAGAAGTAGACCGCGGACAAGTGTTGGCAAAACCGGGTAGTATCAAGCCGCATGCTAAGTTTGAAGCGGAAGTATACGTATTGACGAAAGAAGAAGGTGGACGTCATACGCCATTTTTCAAAGGGTACCGCCCACAGTTTTACTTCCGAACGACGGACGTAACGGGAGAGTGCGTATTGCCAGATGGAGTAGAGATGGTAATGCCTGGAGATAACATCAAGATGAACGTGACATTGATATGTCCGATTGCGATGGAAGAAGGGTTACGTTTTGCTATTCGTGAAGGTGGTCGTACCGTAGGTGCGGGTGTCGTTGCGAAAATTACCGCATAAACTTTTCCTGTAAATTAATGCTTGCTGACACTGCACATTTAGTGTAGTGTTGGCGGCTATTTTTTGAGATTGTGGTTGCAACCTGGATATTGCATGGATAATAGGTCAGTAGCTCAATTGGCAGAGCGGCGGTCTCCAAAACCGCAGGTTGGGGGTTCGATTCCCTCCTGGCCTGCCAGTAAATAAAGTGTGAAAATTTGTGGGTGTGCGGTAAAAATGGGGCAAAAAATTGAAACATCACCGGAGTCAACCGGTCGAGACCGTTTAGTCTGGTCTGTCATTGTCCTATTGATCGGCGCGAGTGTTGTCGCGAATTATTATTATAGTGAAACTGCATGGGCGCTTCGCGCAGCCGGTTGGATATTAGTTGTTTGTTTGGCGGGCGCGCTCGCATTGCTAACAGCCCAAGGTCGCCTCATCAAGGCATTTTCGAAAGAATCACGTATTGAATTACGCAAAGTCGTTTGGCCTACACGTCAGGAAACTGTTCAGTCAACCATGATTGTTGTAATGATGGTTGTCATAACTGCGATATTGCTGTGGGCAATTGATTCTGTGCTCATGTGGCTAATAGCGATGTTTACGGGGTAAATTTATGTCAGATGCTACTAAAAAATGGTATGTGATACAGGCGCGGTCTGGAAAAGAAGAGACCGTCGTGAAAATGCTTACTCATCGCGCAAATTTAGAAGGTATGGAATACAAATTTGAAGAAATTGTAGTTCCTACTGAAGAAGTTGTTGAAATGCGTGGCGGAGTGAAGCATCGCAGTGAACGCAAATTTTTTCCTGGTTACGTTCTTGTTCGCATGGAAATGGACGACCAAACTTGGCATCTTGTTAAAAATACACCCAATGTTTTGGGTTTTATTGGCGGTGAAAAACCTGCCCCTATTCCTGATGCTGAAGCAGATAAAATTTTACAGCGCGTTCAAGAAGGTGCTGAAAAACCAAAACCAAAAATATTATTTGAAGCTGGAGAAGTGGTTCGTGTTACTGATGGGCCGTTTGCAGATTTCAATGGCGTTGTCGAAGATGTCAATTACGAGAAGAGCCGACTTCGCGTTGCCGTATTGATTTTTGGTCGATCAACTCCGGTTGAATTGGAATTTAGTCAGGTTGAGAAAAGTTAACCTGAGAGTACAGGCGCTCATTTGAGGCTTGTTTTAATGGTGGAAACACCTAACGGGGAGCTAATTATATAGTTAGTGCTTGTACCCAATTGGAGAGAGTGTAATGGCAAAAAAAGTGACGGCTTATATTAAGCTGCAAGTCAAAGGCGCTATGGCAAACCCAAGTCCACCTGTTGGTCCTGCTCTAGGGCAACACGGTGTAAACATTATGGGTTTCTGCAAAGATTTTAATGCGCAAACGCAAAATCAGCACGGCATTACATTGCCTGTAATTATTACGGTTTATGCGGATAAAAGTATTTCTTTTGTTATTAAAGAGCCGCCTAATACTTATTTTATCAAGAAAGAGTTAGGCATCGAGAAGGGTAGTGCTATTCCACAAACTGACAAAGTTGGAAAACTCACTCAAGATCAGTTGAGAAAAATTGCTCAAGCTAAAATGCCAGATTTGAACGCAGGTAGTATCGAAGCTGCAATGAAAATTATTGCGGGTTCAGCGCGAAGCATGGGCGTCGACGTTGAAGGAGGTAAACAATAATGGCTACCAATATGGCTAAAAAAGTCAGTAAACGTCGTCAGGCAATTAATAGCCTCATCGATTTTACAAAACAGTATCAACCACTGGACGCATTTGCACTGTTATCAAAATGCCCTACTGCGAAGTTTAAGAAGGGCGAAAGTGTTGATGTGGCGATTCGGTTGGGTGTAGACGCGAAAAAATCTGAACAAATGGTTCGTGGTGCGACGGTTCTTCCGAATGGCACTGGGCGTGATGTTAGAGTGGCGGTATTTGCTCAAGGGGCAAATGCAGATAAAGCCAAAGCGGCTGGAGCAGATATTGTTGGATTTGAAGATCTGGCTGAATCAATTAAACAAGGTAAGATGGACTTTGACGTTGTTATTGCAACACCTGATGCCATGCGTATTGTAGGTCAGTTAGGTCAAGTGTTAGGCCCACGTGGTTTAATGCCTAATCCAAAAGTCGGCACTGTTACCCCTGATGTTGAAACGGCTGTCAAGAATGCTAAATCCGGTCAAGTTCGTTACCGAATTGATAAAGCGGGTATTATTCATTGTTCAATTGGTAAAGTTACGTTCACACCGGAACAGTTGAAGCAAAATCTTGATACATTGATTGCAGATTTGATTAAAGCGAAGCCAAGCATGGCTAAAGGTATTTACTTACGTAAAGTCATTGTTACGACCACGATGGGTCCCGGACTTGTTTTAGATACTGCTTCGCTAGCGTAGATTAAAAGAATTCGCGGTTTTAGACAGAAATGTCTATACCGTCGGAGACCGCAGGTGCAGCTGCCCAATGGAGTTGCTTAATAGGTTGCCTAGCCTGCGCAGGCGGTGAACTGCGTTCTCACTCTAAGTTAGAGTCGAGAATCTAGATTCGCCAAATTGGGTGTCAGAATTGATTTCAGTGTCTGATGAAAGTTGGAGCTGAGAGATTCTGATGTAATTGGAGGTTTATTGTGGCACTAAAACTTGATGCAAAACAAGCGATCGTCGCGGACGTTGCAAAGTTTGCAAGTAAGTCAATATTAGTGATAGCAGCAGAGTATCGTGGTTTAACGGTTGGTCAAATGACGTCATTCCGTTCTAAAGCACGAGACGCTGGTTTGCATGCGCAAGTGGTTAGAAATACTTTAGCCCGTCGCGCCTTTGAAAATACTGATTTTGCTTGCATGAGCGAAGCTTTAGTGGGCCCAATTATTTTACTTTTTTCGCCTGAAGATCCAGGAGTTGCAGCGAGACTAGTACGAGATTTCGTGAAAGAAAATGAAATCTTTACTGTCAAAGCATTGGCAATGGGTGGTCAGTTGTTAGAGGCAACACAGCTTAAAGCTGTTGCTGACCTACCGACTCGTGACCAAGCTATTGCAATACTCATGTCGGTTCTACAGGCACCAACTGTGAAATTGGTCCGTACTTTGGCCGAGCCGCACGCCCAGATGGTTCGTGCATTTGCAGCTGTTCGTGATCAAAAGAAAGCTGCTTAGTAATTATTTTTTGTGAGGAGACATTATAATGGCAACATTATCAAGAGCCGATATTCTTAACGCAGTCGCTGATATGAGCGTGATGG
>CAVRXV010000005.1:0-515783 GCA_963725255.1 uncultured Gammaproteobacteria bacterium
CCTGATTGTATGAAGATTCCATTTTCGATAGTGCTTTATTTAGCTTATCGAGTTCAAATTTTGTGTTTCCGTATTGATGTGCTATTTGATAATTGTTGATAGCACCCATTAGAACCATAAAAGATTCTCTCATGAGCAACGAATTTTCTTCCTTCAACTTTGAGCTCATGCTCTCTCTTAAGAAAGCTGAAACGGAATAAGCTGCCAAAATCAATACTGGAGCAACCCCTACTAGTCCGTAGTAATATGTTAAAGCAGCAGATAAGCCAAATGTTTCTGTAAATATGGGCAATATGTCTGAATAAAGAGTTGGTGCAATTAATCCGACCGAACCATAGTTCTTTGATGTAATTAATGCACAGGAACCTGTTGGAGCTCCTAACATAGTATCAAGCTCTCTCTTATATACAGAATCAACCATGTTTAGGGTTATTTCTTTTTGAGTATTATGTCGAACCTCGCCTACAATATAGTCGCGTACGCGCGGAAGAACTACATTCATAGCGAGCCCCAAAAGACTCATACCTACCGCACCCCCAACAGAGCCAAAAATACCTTCTTCACCAGCTTCAGCTATAGCGCCAATAATTGGCAATGGTAAAAGGACCTTGTTAGCAGCAATCACCATGTCTAAAACATGCACTGCTGCCATTTTGCTTGGATTCATCTTATAAAGACTTTCCATAAAATCACGCATAAAATTCTCCTATAAGTTTATCAATTTCACTTCTCGAATATTTCCAACACCCGAGAAACAGTTGACGATTAAAAGTTAAAAACTGATTTTACAAAATACGTACATTTACCTACTAAAATCTAATTAACCAACCAAATTCCCCCAGCAAAAATTGACAGAACTGTAATAAATAATTGATAGAAAAAGTTCATGATAATATTGCTGACATTACTGGTGTCTGCTTTTCCATTTTTAAGCATTTCTTGTGTATGAGTCCAAAATCCACTTAGCCCGTATATATACATATTGATAAGCGTTGCAGCCCAAAATGGACCCCTCATCCAAATTGCCAAAACACCCATCAGACCGATACATAACTGTGAGAAACCATATTTAATTTGATACGGTCCGCCCGGCCATCCCAGCATCTTCGATGTTTTTTGAGCGAAAAAAACATTAATAAGAATTCCCAAAATACCGAGCAAACCAAAGGTAACAATAAATTGGTCAAGCAAAATGACACTACTTATTTCCGCTAACGTTTCAGGAACACCAACAAATAAAAAGTATAGTCCTGAAGCAAGAAGACCCAAACCCCACAATACTAAAAAAAACATAAAAAACTCCTTAATTAAATTAATTAAAAAATAAGATATCTTTTTTTATTCGACGCCCACAGACTATCGAAAAAAAGATATTTCCTCTAACTCCACAATTCGACTAGATTTATAGACTACGACTGAGAGAAAGCTCACTAAAATTCCGGATAAGAAAAACATAAAGGCAATTCCTCGCCCAACACCTACTCCGAAAACTTTTCCAAAAGATTCTTCCAGTATTCCACCTGGTAGAAAAAGAGGGTTAAAAACTCTGTCGGCCAAAAAGCCGGCGCTAGCGTAAGCTATAACTGCACCTAAGTATGTGAATACAGAAATTAGAGACCATGCTCGTCCTTGAGCTTCGTTGCTAATATTCTTTCTAATCAAAACATCTACACTACTGTTCACAAACGGAATAACAGAGAAAAATATGATTCCTGGAATAATAACTGACCAAATATTTTGGACGATCCCAATAAATGAAAACGAGATACCCATAAAAAACAAAGAAATTGATAATATACAGCGATTACTCTGCTTGCGTTGTGCAACACTAATAAAGCAGGATGCAGCCAACATCCCTAGAGCACACACAGATTGCGAAATCCCTAATACACTCGCTGTACTAAAAGAAAGCACCATAGGAGGCAAAAGTGTTTGCAATAGCCCTACATAAAATAACAATAGCGCTACAATTGATATCAAAAAAACTATGCCTTTGTTTTTGAATATAACTTTTAAACCAATATGAATATCTTCTTTTATCGAGAATTTTTTTACTTCCGCTTGTTTTTTTTTCGGTATATTAAAGCGGAAAATTACAAGTAGCACTAAAGCTGCTGAAAACAAAAATGTGAATGCGTCAATCAACAACACAATTTTTATGGAAAACATAGACATTAAAATTCCGGCAAGAGAAGGGGCGATCAAAAACTGGCCCGCGTTTGATAGCTGTAGTAATCCACTCGCTTTCGAATAAAGCTCTTCTGGAAGAAAATCTGAGAAGGATGCTTTATAAGCAGGATTTTGGCAAGCAAAGAAAATTGAGCTGAGCATAATTCCCGGATATATAAAAACCAAATTAGATGCGCTTTTATCTAACAATAAAAACGTCACTCCAATACCTATTGCCGATCCAATATTTCCTGCCAACATAAGCAAAGTACGATTAAACCTATCGGCCAGAACTCCTCCTAATGGACGAAACAAAAAAGCGGGTAAAAAACTGCATAACACAACCATAGCCGTACTTGTCGCAAGCCCAGTACGATCGAAAGCGTACACCCCCAAAGCAAATGCCGATAAACCTGACCCAATCGTGGAAATGAAATCGCCAATCCAGATCAGAAGAAAGCAAGAAAAGGGGGTGTTTTTAATCATTTTCTATTCCTCATTAAGAAGCATATGGTGATGAAGCAGTTTTTCGATCAAGATGATTATCGATCTCAACCGCCTTGTTATCATTCAAAATATAATCTGGGAAAATGGCTAAAGGATATTCGTGTTTTAGCGACCTGAAAATAAAATGCATTAGTATTCCCACAGAGCAAAAAAACGATATCTCTATCAACTGAACAGGTATATTAAAAAAGTAGAGTTGGACGTGGCTACCTGTTGCAGCTAACCAGAAAGCAATTAAATAAACACTTAAATTACCTTTTGTCGCATTGAAAATATAGCTGATAAAAACTAAAAAACTCATCAACTGCATTACATAGAGCGCATAAGATATCAAACTCTGAACGGAAGAAACTCCGTAGCCCGGAAGCACCCAAAGACCAAATAAAAATCCTGTTAATAGAGCACCGTAAATATTGCTTTTAAGTTTTCCTTGCAAATATGGCAGAACAAAGCCCACCCACCCGAATACGCCACCGATCAATCCTGCTTCCTCGATAAAATTCCACAAGGATTTCAAAACAATCTGAGGAATTGTCATCGTAATCTCAGGCAAGGGTATCCCAAAAATCAGGCACCCATAGTGCAATACCAGTTCAAATACTATAAATATTCCAAAAATTACTGGGAACCAGAAAATATCCTCTTTTCGTGGAATAATTTTCAGGGCCATATTTTTTAGTCCCGCCCGCCTTCCAGCGATATAAGCAATCATCAAGCCCGTAAATGACGGCAAGTATAAAATAAAAATAACCAACGGATGCGTCAGTTCGATTGGGCCTAAAATCGGCGTTAAAAGATTTGAGAAGCTTACCCAACTAATTAATATAGCCCAGCTAACTCCGATGACTATTGCCAGGTAGGCGAACAAATATTTAGAATCCTTAATCATATCAATCTCCAGTTACTAGTTTGTAATTTGGAAAAAATATCATCTGTAAATTTATGAATCACTACGTAAATCTACAGATAGATCTCTTAGCTTCACTTCGTCAAAAATCAGGCAGCTAATTTTTATAAATTGAAAAGCTTGTTCATTTGCAAGAAAAAAGCTTTCTGATTGGCTAGTCATTCTTAATTTTTTAACTGTAAAAGGAGATATTATGAAAAAAGATGAGTCTATGTTAACCGAAGCGGAAAATAGCCCGCAAAATCATGATGCACGCAGCTTGAAGTCTCGTTTATTTTATAATGCTGGAGTAGCACCAGGAACAGTGGCTTTTTTTGAAAAAATTATCACACATCCACTAGATACCGTAATTACGTTTCAGCAACAAAATAACACGAAATTCTACGCGACAAGTCGTACTATTTTCAAAAATTACGGTGCGAGTGGATTTTATAGAGGTCTCTCTTGGCCTTTGGTTATGTCCACACCTCCGGGGGCTATAATTGTTTATGGATCCTATGAAGCTTTGAAAGAAGTGTTCTACGCTCAGGGACTAAATAATAAAACAATGAATGCTGTAAACAGCAGCGTGATTACTGCCATATTCTGTTCAATCATTGCAACACCTATAGAAGCAAAGAGAATTCGTGACACATTCAAAATCAACGTGGAAAATCCTACCAGTAAATTACGCTATCATTTTAAAGGATTTATTCCAATGACTTTAAAATTAACTTTACATTCGCCATTGGTTCTCGCTGGAACAGATATATTTAAAGAAAGGGCCTATCAGTATGGTCTAGATGCAAATAACCCTTATCTTAAAGAATGGACAGATATTAACAAACCTTTCACGGCATTCATAGGCGGGTTATTTACGGGAATTTTCTCGCAATTAATTACTACCCCTGCTGATGTTCTAAAAACAAAAGTTATGGGTGATTATAGCGCTAAACCCTTATCTTTAAAGCAACACCTCACGAAAGCTTATAAGGAAAAAAATCTCTTCCAATCCACTGGTAGTCGTGTTTTAAAATTTGGCTTACACTCCAGTGTCATGCTCGGTGGGATGCATATGATTGGCACATTTTTTCAACAGCGTCACAATCATCCGAAATCAATTCCTGATGCAGAATTAACCCACACACTAAAAAACTAGGGTTGATATAATATAAAAATCTGAAGGATTATAAGAAAGCGTTATGAAAATTCGTCTGGGGGGGGTATGTACCATATTGATATTTTTCTATAGGGCTAATACCTCCCAGATGATTACAAAGATATACCTCTATCTTGATTCCAAGGAAACAACTAATGTCTGATAATTTAAAGACCGTATTCATGTTTACCGGTCAAGGTTCACAGTATTACCATATGGGCCACTCTCTTTACAAAGAGAATACAGTCTTCAGAAAAACTTTGGACCATCTCGATGATCTGGTCAAATCTATCGCTGGTTATTCGGTACTGACTGCGATTTATGCTCAGAATAAGGTTATTAGCGATAATCTAGATACATTAGCAGTTACGCATCCTGCAATATTTATGATTCAGCACGCTATGGTACAGACCTTAAAATCTCTGTCCATTTATCCTGATATTGTCCTAGGTTATAGCTTGGGTGAATACTGTGCTTTAACTACGGCAGAATCCATCAATCCGGATGAGGCACTCACTCTTATTATACATCAAGCGAAAATTGTTTCTGCGTTTTGCGAATATGGCTTTATGTATGCTGTGTTCTCTGATCAAGAGAGAGATCTGCCATCCGAGTTAAATATCCCTCAAATCGAGTTGGTGTCTAAAAATTTTCAACAGCACTTTGTAGTTGCTGGCCCACATAGCTCTGAATCGACGTTAATCAATCGTCTAAAATCATTAAACGTGCATTATTTCAGACTTCCTATTCATTATGGTTTTCATTCTAGCGCTATTGAACCCGCCATTGAGCCAATTAGTGCCATTCTCGATACAACGGTTTTTCACTCACCTAAAATACCTGTTGCATCATCCACAATATGTAATTTTATCGATTCTGTAGATAGCAGTCACTTTTATAAAGTTATACGTACATCTCTGCATTTTCAAGAAACACTCGAATTTCTAGAAAGTCGAGGCCAATATCAATACATCGACATAGGCCCAACAGATACCCTTTCGACTTTTGCAAAGTATTATATCAAACCATACTCCAAATCTAAAATTATCTCGACTATGAGTCTATCTAAAGAAAGATATAACACATCAGCACTAAAGTCGGATCTCATCAAACAGCTTTAACAATAAACACCTGACGTCTCTAAGATTACATCACCCCGGCCTTGAGTAGAATAATAGGTTAGCTGAACTTCCGGGGCTTTAGTCACTAAAAAACAAGGTGGATTTCCTCAGGTCATTGTTCACCTTAGCTTTAAATACTACGTATTTTTTACGGACATTTTGATATCGAACTGATTTATTAATCACTTTTCCGATACAAAACTACGTAATTCATACGGATGTATTGATAGCAATGCATCGTTTAGACTGTAATTCTAGAAATTTGAATTTTTAACATATGGAGTCGATTATGCCAACGAGAACCAAACGAGGATTAACTAAAGATAGTTGTACTAAAAAGGATTCATTTTGGAACACGCGAAATAATGCCCACAATAGCAATCATAATGGTTCAATCATCGCTTTAAGTTACGATGATTTGAAGAATACAATTTTACAATTTGAATACTTACGTACGCTAATAGCAATACTGCCTAATCTAGCCTATTTAAAAGACGTTGAAAACAATCGTTATATCTATATTAACAACCATTTTAAGGCCATATTTAACAATGAATCAATTCAAGTAACAGATCTAATAGATGAAACGATATCGATACACGAAAAAAAAGCTATCGAAGATAACCATGAACTATTGGACAAGAAAATATACCCGCTAATTCATTCAGATGGCAGTTTGCATGAATTACAATTAAACTTTTACCCTCTTAGTATCGAATCAATTGAAAAAAAATACATACTAGTATATGGGACTCAGACCACGAGCAAACTCTCTTCCGCGTCTTTATACTTAATCTATAAAAATCATTATTCTGACGAGAAAACTGCTCTGGATAATTTCTTTACAGCGATTGGCCTGAGCGAATACCTAGATGGGAAGAAAATAACACTGAGAGAATTCGAGGTTTTACTAATGTTATCAAAAGGATTATCTGCGAAAGAAATAGCGAGGGTTCTAAACTTTTCAGGACGTACCGCTGAAAATCATATTATGAACATCAAAGAAAAGTTTTCTGTCAATAGCAATATTGAATTGCTGAGTATATTTTTATCTTGCTATAGAATTGAAGGTTAATTTTTTATGTTTAACTTAAAAAATACTGTGGGAGGGAGATAGTTGACGAGGGTACCGAGTAATGCCATACTGACATGATGGAATTAATTTAAATCAGGATAGTCATGTCAACACTCGGCCTTCGTCATCTATTAGATATCGAATCTCTTTCTCTCGAGATCATTTTTCAAATTTTAAATGCTGCTAATGCATATCTCGATAAATCTCTATGGAAAGACCGACCTAAAGCTAATTCAAAAATTCTGTGCAATGCCTTTTTCGAATCCAGCACAAGAACGCGTTGTAGTTTTGAATTAGCTGCGAAACGTTTAGGCATTGATGTAATCAATTTTGACGTTAATACATCATCGACCTTAAAAGGTGAATCACTGCTCGATACGTTTAAAGCATTAACAGCAATGAAAATAGATACATTTGTTGTACGCCATCAAGAGGTTGGGATTCCGAAATTTCTGGCTGAAAATCTACCGCCCTATGTTTCAATCATCAATGCAGGCGATGGTCATCATGCTCACCCAACACAAGCCTTGTTAGATGTCATGACTATTCAACAACATGATCCGAAATTAGAGAATTTGAGTATTGCCATCGTAGGCGATATTAGTCACTCTCGCGTTGCACGATCTCAAATAGCGTTATTTAAAAAATTAGGCATTAAAGATATCCGACTCATTGCACCAGCTGCTCTAATACCATCTGAATTCACCGGAAATGAGTTTTCTCAGTTCAGCCAATTAAATGAAGGCCTACAAGAGGTGGACGTGATTATTGCTTTACGTATTCAAAAAGAGAGAATGCAAGATGCTGACATACCGAATTTTTCCGACTATTTTCAGCATTACGGCATCAAACCAGAAAATCTACTCCACGCTAAAAAAGGCGCCATCGTCATGCATCCAGGCCCCATTAATCGAGAAATCGATATCGCCAGCCAAGTTGCTGATGGATCTCAATCAGTCATTCTAAAACAAATCACAAATGGGGTGGCAATTAGAATGGCCATTCTAAATTATCTTCTTCAGTAATTGGGATAAAATCAAATCAGTTTCAATTTTAGGGATAAAATCTGACTCTATACAATGGGGCACAATTCCTAAACAAGGCGCGGGTATCCATTCAGCAATCGATTGTATATTTTCGTTCTTTTCCAACATCGAGCTATCAATACAATTTGCTATCCAACCTAAAAAGGGTACTTTACATTGCAATATATTTTGAGTTGTTAGAATCGCATGATTAATACACCCCAATCGAATACCCACAATTAAAATAACAGGTATATTTAATTGACAAACAACGTCAGACATCAGTTCGTAATTATTAATTGGTACTGACCATCCCCCAACACCTTCAATGATATTGATATCCGCTTCTTGTTGAATTGAACGTGTAATTGCGTCAATAATGCTGCCAGAGGAAAGAGAAACACCCGCTTTTTTAGCTGCAATATGTGGGGCAATGGGTTCCTGAAATGAAATGGGATTAACTATTTGATAGTCTCTTTTTATTGATGCCGCTTTTTGTATCGCCAGAGCATCTTCGTTCACAAGCTGCGCCTTGTCATTCAGAAAGCAACCAGACGCGACGGGTTTTAATCCAAAAGTTTTATAGCCTTCCATATTCATTTGCTGAAGAAGCGCAACTGCACAAAATGTTTTCCCGACATTAGTATCTGTTCCAGTAATAAATACACTAGCCATTTTGAACACCTTCTTTTTTGGCAATGAAAATACCAATTTGGTAAGTTAGCGTAATATTTTCTTTTTTAACAAAAAAGTCTTTGGTTCTTTTACTAAGATGCTTTATCCGATTTACACCGACTTGATCTAATATACAATTCGCCCCAACTCCTTTTATAGACTTTAACGCGTCAAAATGCGTATCGAAAACTTGAACAAATTTGAGATGATGGCACTGGATAGATTGTAAGTTTAAATTATTCAACATTGTTTTTACCTCCTTTCCAGAATGGTGTGCATTTCTACACCACTGATTAAGTTCTACAAAGGTTCCATCAAGGGGCATAGAAAATATTAATATCCCATTTTCTCTGAGAGTCGAAACAAACAAAGAGAGCGTTTTATTAATATTCAAAGACCATTGTAGCCCCATATTACAAAAAATTAAATCTACAGTGTTTTCAGGTAATAATCTTTCATCAAAATCGCCGATGATAAAATCGATACTTCTTGGCTCTAGTTTCTGTCTTGCGATATCCACTAAACTCTCTGAGATATCAATAGCAAACATTTTTTGATATGCAATTTTCTCCGCCAGAGATAAGGTACTATTCCCCGTACCACAAGCAAAATCAGCTACCACCTGGAAGTCCGTGTTACTTTGTCCTAACATCTCAATAGTTTTTCCACAGATCTTCTTCTGCACACAATCATGATAATCATATGTTTTAGATGCTTTATTAAAAGCTTGCCTGATACGATCTTTAATAAAATTCGTCATAAAATGGATTCGCAGAGTCTATCTATTAAACGAACGATGTCTGACTCCTGATGCAAACAATTGAGCGAAACTCGAATACACGCTTGATTATCAGGAACTGTAGGAGGGCGTATGCATGAAACAAAAAAACCTTTACCCAACATAAACTTTTGAAGTTCCAACGTTTTGATATTATCACCTACGACGATTGATTTAATGGGGGTTTTATCTATCGACGAAAGAGTCAGTCCTTTAGAAAGTGCTTTGTTAATAAAAAATTTCGTTAATTCCAAAAGTTTTTCACGTCGCCATACTTCATCGTCAATAATACTTAATGTCTTCAATAAAGCACGTGCAATGGCTGGTGGTAGAGCCGTGGTGTAACGATAGGAGCGCGCAAACTGCAATATAGTCTCAATCACGTCTTTCCTGCCCGCGACTATCGCTCCCATCGCATTAAAGGCTTTTCCTAAGGGCGCTATTAAGCAATCTATTTTATTAAGATTAATATCTGCATATTCACAAATTCCTTTGCCTCTCTTTCCTAATACCCCAATGCCATGTGCATCATCTACAACTACTATTGATTGATGATCATTTGCCAGTGCAATAATTTCTGATATGGGCGAAATACTACCTTTCATGCTGAAAACGCTTTCAGTTATAATTAAATCTGGATTTTTTAATTTTGCCAATCGTTCTAAATCGACTAATGAATTATGTTGATAACGAAAATGCTTGGCTTTTGATAACTGTATCCCATCTATTATTGATGCATGGCAAGATTTATCTGATAGAATAATAGTTTGTCTATCAGCCAATGCTGTTATCGTTCCTATATTTGCCAGATATCCTGAACTGAATAATATTGCTTTTTCAACTCCTAACCAATTAGCAAATTCTATTTCAAATTCTTGCTGTGCTGAACAATACCCTGAAACAAGAGCTGAGGCTCCACTGCCCAACCCATACTCATTTATTCCTTTTGAATACGCCTCGATAATTTGGGGATTTTTTGATAATCCTAAGTAATCATTGCTGCAAAAATTGATCACTGATTTATCCTCTACGATCACAGCATTTCTATCTGATTTTGTAATTAAATGTCTTGTTCTTAATTGAGCATTTTCTTTCCATCGCTCAAGCTTCAGTTTATTTCTAGCCAGCATAATAACTATTCCATTCTGGACCGGGGCAATTCCATGCCTAGATTCTTCATCAAATCACAATCTTTATGGTAACTGGGATTCGGTGCGGTCAATAATACATCGCCTATAAATATCGAATTCGCTCCGGACATAAAGCACCAGGCCTGAAACTCATCACTCATACTTTCTCGACCCGCAGATAAGCGAATCATAGATTGTGGAAACAGGATTCGTGTTACAGCGATCGTTTTAATAAAATCAAAATTACCTATGTTGTTATTATTTTCTAGTGGAGTTCCCTTTATAGGTATTAACTTATTAATCGGTATACTTTTTGGCGCTTCAGAAAAACTTTTTAATTGTAATAACATTTCAATTCGGTCTTCTCTAGTCTCTCCTAACCCTAATATTCCTCCACAACACACATTAATCCCAGCATTAATGACATGTTTTATAGTATCTAATCGATCTTGATAGGTTCTCGTGGTAATAATTGAAGGGTAAAATTTCTCAGATGTGTCTAAATTATGATTGTAAAAATCTAAACCTACCGATTTCAACTCATTGGCTTGCGATTCATTCAACAAGCCTAATGTAACACAGGTTTCTAATTCTAGAGATTTAACGTCTTGAATTATTTGTAAAACTTGTTGAAATCCTTTTTTTGGAGGACTTCTCCAAGCAGCCCCCATGCAAAATCGTTTAGCTCCATTTTTTTTAGCTTGTTTTGCTTGTTCAATAATGGCATCCCGGTCGAGCAATTTTTCTCGTTTTAAGCCTGTTTTATAATGCACACTTTGAGGACAGTAAGTACAATCTTCGGGGCATCCGCCTGTTTTAATATTCGATAACGTGCAATATTCCATATTTTGAGGATTAAAATATTCTTTATGTACTGAATAAGCCTTGTGCACCAATTCAAAAACTGGCATGTCAAATAAATCCTGTACTGAGCTTTTATCCCAATTGTTCACACTCATTTGTTTTTCCTAATTTGTTGCACTGAAGGCATCGTATATGCTAATCTCTTTTTAGTCAACCAAGAAATTACATGGGGTTTACTGATGAACGACCAAGATATACGCATTCATGATGCTCAATTTGTTTGGCACCCCTGTTCTCAAATGAAAGACTATGAGCTTTTTAAGCCGTTAGTGATAGCTAGTGCCAATGGAAGTTATTTAGAATTATCCGATGGTAAAAAAATCATTGATGCAATTTCTAGTTGGTGGTGCAAATCGCTTGGTCATAATCATCCAGCGCTCAAACAAGCACTACTTCATCAACTTGAGCGATTTGAACATGTTATATTTGCAAATACCACTAACCATCTCATCACTCGATTATCCGAAAAATTAGCTCAATTAATGCCGCACCTTAGTAAAGTATTTTACGCAAGTGATGGCTCATCTGCTGTAGAAATTGCACTCAAAATGAGTCTGCATGCCCGAGTTAATGAAGGTAATTTCAAAAGAACGCGGTTTCTTGCATTAAAAAATGCTTATCATGGCGAAACACTAGCCGCTTTGAGCGTCAGTGATCTGGGAATTTATCGCACCCCCTATGAATCAGCTTTATTTAAAACTCCTTTTATAGAAGTACCCTATGTTGCAAACACGGATGATCCCGTTTGGAATGATGCTCGCAGCTTTTGGATTGAAGCGGAAAAAAATTTAGAACATTATTGTGATACTGCAACTGCGTTGATCATAGAACCTATTGTTCAAGGTGCAGCGGGTATGAAAATTATCAGCAAAGATTTTTTAGAAAGGCTAGCTGACTGGGCTAAAGCTCACGATATTCATATTATTGCCGATGAAATAATGACGGGCATAGGACGTACAGGAAAAATGCTCGCTTGCGAACATACCAATATTCAACCTGATTTTGTATGTGTTTCTAAAGGTCTTACATCAGGATGGTTGCCACTGAGTGCAGTAATCACAACGGATACAATTTATAACTATTTTTACGACGATTATGAAACAGGAAAAGCATTTTTACACTCACATACATATTCAGGTAATGCGCTCGCTGCAAGTGTCGCACTGGCAACCTTAGAAGTAATAGAAGAACAAGCCCTTTGTGAGCGTGCAAATCATTTACAAAAAATCATGATGAAGCATTTACAAGATATCGCTGATCAAACAGGTAAACTAACAAATCTTCGTGGTATCGGTGCTATTGTAGCCGCTGATTTAATTGAACAACCAAACATCCCAAGGCACGGATACAAAATATTTCAAGAGGCTATAAAACGAGGCGCTTTATTGCGTCCCTTAGGAAACACGCTCTACTGGTTTCCACCACTCAATATTGAAGACACTATTTTACACGAATTAAAAGCAATCACACTCGAAGCGATTCAATCTATAAATTAATATTCGCTATCTGTCATCAATCCATTGATCGCAATTTTGATTCCCCCAATCATTCGCCTCATAACTCGTATCAAACTCAATAAACTTATCAGCTCCGTATTCAGGACAAACATATTCAGGTCGATAGGCGCTATGATATTGATACGTATCATATTCAGGTGAAGTACTATACCAACCAGTCCTATACGGACAAGAGATATAGTCACTATTTTCGTCAGGTTGCTCCACTGAATAACAAATAAAAAACCGATTTGGATAAACGCCAGCGGAATATGCGCTATACGGAATCGATAAATAAGGATAACCGTAAAAAGGATAAAAAGTAGAACCAATCCAATTACCATTATTATAATAGTTATTGTAATAATTGCTATCTTGTCTATAACCATAGCGATCATGATCCACTCGTAAAAAATTTCTATGATACTGTTGAGTAGATCGCGTTATTGTAGGTTGAACATTTCTTTGGAACTGTTGTGCCACTGGTTCGCGACGATCACGAACTCGAGTCACTTCAGCTCTTGGAAATTCAGTACCTTGAGGTCTGACTGACTGACGAAATTCTTGTACCTGCTGCACAACAGGTTGATGACTTTCTCGAACAACAGACGGTGCAACAACGCGTTGATTTCTTTGAATTTGCGGAGCTGCAACAGGCTGATTTCGTTGAACTTGACCTCTCTGTCCACCATGTTGCTCACCGTGTTGATCGCGCTGATCGCGCTCATCAGCATAAGAATTCCCTATGATCACTACCCCTGCGATCAATGCTGCGGTAAATAATCTCATGATAGCTTGCCTCCGTATTAGTTAATCTATCAGTCCTGCTATAAATAATTATAGTATACAAAATAGATCTCTGCTCAGGATCCTTTACCCAACCGGGAGAAGACCTAAAATAGGGGTATGCCGCGGATTTGAGACAATTATGAAGATTGTTTATTATTTTTGATCAATTGTATCAGTTTAAGGCGGGCCTCTTCTTTAGCTCTTCTCCCACCCCAAGAATCCATTTTTTTACTATCCTCTATATAATGCGCAAAAATAATTTTACGATTACCTTTTTCTATCCAACCCACAAACCATCCAGATTGAGTATCTTTGCTGCCGGTTTTACCATATAGCTTCCATCCATCATCCAAATTGTCTACAAACATAATTTGCTTTGTAAGCGCCTGTGCTTTTTTTGAAACAGGTAATTTGCTTTCTGACAACTTTTTCAAAAATTGAACTTGTTCTTCAGGAGAAATTTCCAACGAACTTACTAGCCAAGCATTAGTTAGGCCATTATTTTTACCTTTATCACCCGAAGCATCTTGATTGCCATAATTAAATTTTTCTAAATAATTATGAAACTCTTTCATCCCCAGTTTTTGAGTGACTTCCTGAGAATACCAGACGCAACTATTTTTCATCCAGCTTGCAGGAGTTTGTGATTGTTTACACGCCTCCACAACGGTAGACATGCCTTTTTTATAGGGGTAAACCGGAGACAATTCATTTTGCAAAATACCGCTATCATATCCCATCAAGCCAATGGCCACTTTAAAAGTTGAACACGGTGACTGACGTACCTGACAATGACCGACTTGTTGTATAATATGATTATTTTCTGTCGCCAAAAAACATTTTGTTTCTGCGAGTGCCACACCACCTGATATACCCAGAAGGCTTAAAAATAAAATAGCTTTTTTCATAGTATCCTCTATAGATTATCGCTTGAATATAGCGCCGAATTATTCTGACTCAAGCATCTTATGAAGTCAACATCAAAATAAATATTATAAGAAAAAATCTGTATGATTGTATGAATAAAGTTACTTTTTTAAACCGCTGCTTGAAACTTTTGCCTCACCCACTTCCTTCTCAATTGATTTTAATAACGGCGCGTGATCATCTTCTCTCCATTGTCGATCTTTTATCACATTAAATAAAAAATCCGTTTGGGCTTTTATTTCTTTGATTCTATGGCCATCTAAATTAGTATCGTGTCCTAGCTCTTCACTAATCCTTTCTATAGACTCAAGTGCTGCTGTTGCACCCATAATATCTTTCGGATCCATTTCAGGTTTCTCACTTTTATTTTTATCAGGTTCCTCCAATTTATTAGCACTCTCATCGATTAACATCTTTTTTACCCCCTCTAATGCCGGAATGAGCTTTTCAGCTTGACCTGGCTTATTAATTATACTCTTAAAAAAACTTAGCTGCGCACCTACCTCTCTTCGTCTTCCCGAATTTATATTTGAATTTTCCGACATTACTCCCTCGATTTCTTTAATAAGCTTTGCCGCTTTTTCTTTAGGTGATTCCTCTGATTGTGCAACACTATCCTTGGAAGGTTTTTTGGGAGCAACCTCTAGAATAGATGGCTCAGAGAGTATTCCACCTAATTCTTGAGCAGGCTGTTCATTTCCCATTGATTCCTCTGATTTTTCAACCCTACTCTCGCGAGTTTCTTTTGCAACATCTTCTGGAATAGGCGGCTCAGAAAATTTTCCGCCTAATTCTTGCGCAGACTTTTCTTTTTCCACTGGCCTATCTTTATTAACTTCTTCCAATTCAATGGCTTCAGACATTCCCTTCATCTCCCATGTTTCTTCTTCTAGATCATCATGAACTCCCACTGATGATGACTGACTTTCTTTCACTCGCTGAATCTGTTCTTTTGTTGAAATTCCAGCTGTAATTAATACATCATGAAGCCGATTATCTTTTTTTAACATCATACGTTCAATAGTACTAGGAGCCGCTAAAAAGTCTTCTCTAAAATTTCGACCCCCCATAATCCCCGATCTATTTTTCAAAAAATATTCAGCATGCTCAGGATGAGCAATCATATAAGTTGCAATATCTTCAAGCGGCATCTTGTTAACTTGCGCATTAGTATCAAAAAGTATCTTCAGAAAAGCGTCTACCGGACTCGTCGTTTTAAAAGGATCTCCACCACCTGCTTCTCTGAACATTAATCTTAAAAGCATTTGATTATCATCTGAATAAATACTCCTTAGCTCTCGTTGGACTTTAGAGAGGGGATCAAGTGAAAATCGTGATGAACTCCAATCCAACAAGCTATTTTTATCGCTAGGTGTAGCAAGAATCCATTTTTTTACATCATCGTTTTTCGGGTTTTCACTGATGATCTTTAGCATTTCATTTTGCAATAAAACTGCATCTTTTGTTTTATTAGATAATAAATCAAAAGATAATTCTACATGCTGTTGAATATTAGTTAATTTCTCTACAGGATCTGAAAATTCAGTCAGAACGTCCGAAATAAATAGCTCTGTAGTTAGGTCTTGCAATTCTTTTCCAGAAGAATCCTTCCCGATCAGTCTTAATTCAAATTCATCTGCTTTTGAATTATCAATCCCATCTTTTGAAACAAAGCCCTGGGCAAGAGGTGAACGGAGAATCCAATTTTTTACCCCTTCGTCATTTTGGTTGTCTCCTATTATCTTCAGCATTTCATTTTGCAATAAAATTAACCCTTCAGGATCTTTAGATAATGAATCAATACGCATCTTTATTTCATCTTGAATAAACATCAATTTATCAATAGGATTTTCAAGTTCGGGCAGAATCTCTGAAATAATCTTCTCTGGAGTTAAACGTTGTGATTTTTGTCCCGAAGAAGTCAACAATGATTCGATTTCAGCAATATCAATCCCTTCTTCAATAATATTGCTCTTGGCAAGGTTGTCTTTTGAAAAATATTCTTTAACCAAGCTGGCATATTTTATACCTTCTCTCAGATCAAGAAGATATAAAAATATCGGATCATCACTGCCTATTAAGCCCTGAGGATGTGCCTTGGCTAATAACGTATCAAACATATTCGGTGGAATTTCCTGATCATACAGCACCGCTGCCAATGTCACGGCCGAATCATTCCTTGTAAATCCCAAAAGTTCGATTTGGGCAATGATTGTTCTCAAATCTGCTAACGCCCCAGCATAGTTTCCATCTTTATATTTAAATAGCATGGCTTCAACATCCGATTTTATTCTATTTAGACTATCACTGACCTGAATATCCTTTTTTTCTGACAACGCAAGTTTATGAAACGCATTAGCGAGGTATATCAAAATAATCGGGTCGTGTTCGTTTTTCTTGTTATCCTCTAATAATTTCTTAACAGCACCACTGACACTTCCATTCTTTATCTTTTCAACTTTCGCCAAATAATTTGGTAAGCGTCCCTTTAAATGAAGATCAACTTCACCTAGAAACGACTTTAAAGTTTCCTTAGCTGATTCATTATCCAAATTCTCGCGGACTTTTTTTAAACTTTCTTTGAAATTTCGATAATTCGTATCTAATGGGATAATGCCTTGTTTAGCTGCCCACTCCCAGGTTCTGAGACGCCTGTTGGCCATGTACCACAGTTCTTCTAGATCTCCAGACCATTGTCTACGCTGTTTCATACGCTACCTCCATACATACATACCTTCACTACTTCAAGTATAGACTATAGTTCCATTTTTGCCTGTTGGGGGGGGGGATGGGGATGGTGTCAGATCTAAGATCAATACTTGGGCTTGTTCAGTATGTCTTATCTGGAGTATGTGAATGTATTGATCTTAGATCTGACACCATCCTTTGACACCATCCTTAGTATATAATGATCAGTGAAAGTATTGATCTTAGATCTGACACCATTCTATTCACCTGCTATCGGAGAACACTATGTCATTAACACCCTCAAACATGATGCCTTTAGGCACCACAGCCCCCAGTTTTACTTTACTTGATACTGTATCTGGAAAAACTTTATCCTTAGATTCGTTGAAATCGGACAAAGGGACTGTGGTAATGTTTATCTGTAACCACTGCCCTTATGTACAACATGTTATTTCTAAAGTGATTGAAGTCGCAAAAAATTATCAAACAAAAGGCATCGCTTTTATTGCAATCAGCTCTAATGACGTTGAAAATTTTCCTGCTGATTCACCTAACAAAATGAAAGAAAATGCAATCACTCATGGTTTTACATTTCCGTATTTATATGATGAAAATCAAGACGTGGCCAAATCCTACAATGCTGCATGCACTCCAGACTTTTACGTGTTTGATAAAAAATTGGCATGCGTATATCGCGGACGATTTGATGATGCAACACCTGGCAATAAATCCCCAGTCACAGGAAAAGATTTAATAGCAGCACTAGATCATTTACTATCTGATACGCCCGTTAATTCTGATCAAATACCTTCGATCGGCTGCAACATTAAGTGGAAGTAAAGGAGTAGTGGGGTCATGCCCTACCCTATCACTTCAAGCAAAATCACAAGACCCAAACGGATCTAAATCATAAGAGCCTGGATTCAATTCTTCACGAACATCTAATAATGCACGCCCTTTCACATCAGGACGAGCCCATAATGTCAGACCAAATCCCACACTGGTCGCTGCCTTGCCTAAAGTGCCTAAAATAACCGCGTTGATTAACAAACTATTCACCATAGAGGTAATCACCAGAGTACTCGCAACGACCGGAATTGAAGCAAATAATAAAATGAGGCTCGTTAAAATGGCTAAAATTCCAACAATAACCAGCATCTGACCGAGTTCGTGTATTGTAGGATAAGAATTTTCACAATATTTCTTTAGCATCAGATTAAATTTATTTTCCCTTTTTTTATCTAAAGGCTTTTCTGCATAAGCAATCAGCGTTTCGTTTTCATCGTCTGAAATATCAACTTTTGCATCAATTTCATTTGCAGTTACCAATTTATGCACTGAATCCAAAGCATGCAGAGCGTTTTGAAGAGCTTCTTGTAAAGCTGGATTTTGAAGCTTATCAATTCGTTCATAATTCTTGTTCATGACAACAGCGCCATTCGTTAATTAACCCTGCTCAGAGAGCAAGGAAATATCCGCTATTTGTAGGAACATATTGCGAAGCTGTGACAGAAGCAAAAGTCTATTGTCGCGAAGGCTTGGGTTTTCAGCCATCACCAGCACTTGATCAAAAAACTGATCTACAGGTGATTGTAATGAGGCTAATTCTGTAAGCGCTTCGTCATAATTACCCGATTGATAAAGCGCGGTAATTTCAGATTGTTTTGTGTCCATCAAATGAGCAAGATTTTTTTCAGCATCATTTTCAAAAAGTTGTGGATTTACTTTTTCTAGATTGTTCGTTTGATTTTTTAAAATATTACTGACCCGTTTATTCGCAGCAGCAAGCGATTTAGCTTCCGGTAACGTTTTAAAATGCTGAACCGCTTTAATGCGTCCATCAAAATCCAAAGGATTGGTAGGAAATCTTGCATGTACAGCAGCAAAAATATCCGCAGAAACACCCTGTGCGCTGTACCATGTTCTTAAACGTTCAACAATAAAATTCAATGTATCTTCTAACACATTTTCATTCGGAAGTTTTACATGATAATGACTAACGGCTACTTCCAATAATTGACGCAGATCGAGCGACAATTTTTTTTCAATTGTGATGCGCAAAATTCCGAGGGCAGCACGACGCAATCCAAAAGGATCTTTATCACCCGTAGGCGCCTGATTCACACCAAAAATGCCAACCAGCGTATCTAATTTATCTGCTAAAGAAAGCGCACACCCTTCGAGTGTTTCTGGCAAAACATCGCCCGCAAATCGTGGCAAATAATGTTCGCGTATCGCCAACGCAACATGCTGCGGTTCTTTGGCCAAAAGCGCGTAATAATACCCCATAATCCCTTGCAGCTCAGGAAATTCTCCTACCATTTTCGTCATTAAATCGGCTTTGGCGAGAAGCGCTGCGCGTTCAGCTTGAGAAGGATCTGCTGTAATCTGCTGCGCAATGGCTCGAGCCAATTTTTTATTTCGCTCGGTCTTTTCAAAAAGACTGCCCAATTTTGCTTGGAAAACAACTGATTTTAATTGCTCCACAAAAGGCTCAAGACTGCGCTTAATATCTTCTTGAAAGAAAAATTCAGCATCCGATAATCGCGCACGAATCACTCGCTCATTTCCCACGATCACAGAATTTTTATTAGTACTTTCAATATTACTAATCGTAATAAAATGTGGGAGTAATTTCCCCTCTTTATCTTGAACTGCAAAACTTTTTTGATGCAACTGCATCGCACAAATTAAAGCTTCTTGCGGCACCACAAGAAATTTCGGATCAAATTTTCCTAATAATGCAACGGGCCACTCAACCAATCCCGAGACTTCATCGAGCAGTGCTTCATCAATAATGGGATTACCAATATTACTCGCGCTCGCTTGAATTTTTTTTCGTATATCATTTCTGCGGTAGTTAAAGTCGACAACTACCTTCGCTTCCAACAATTGCGCTTGATAAGTAGAAGGTTCTTTTATAGCGATGCTGTCAGGATGATGAAATCGATGACCGCGGCTTTGTTGTGTCGGTATCACACCCATCACAGCATCATCAATCACCTTCTGACCAAACATCATCACCACCCATTGTATAGGCCGAATAAATTGTGTGTCGTTCGCCCCCCAACGCATTGGTTTTGGAATCGGTAATTTTTTTAATGCCTCGTTGACAATAGACGCAAGTAAAGTATCGGTAGCAGCACCCGGTTGTTGCTGTTCAAAATACAATCGTTCACCTTGCTCGGTTTCTTTAAATGAAATGTCTTTAAACTCTACACCACAGGATCGTGCAAATCCAAGAGCAGCCGGCGTTGGCTCTCCTTGTTGATTAAAAGCCGCTTGTTTTGCCGGGCCAAATCGCACTATGTGGCGAGTAGGTTGTTGAGTGATTAATGCGGTAACGATAACAGCCATACGACGTGGAGTCGCATACCACGCCACAGATTCATGCTGTAATTCCGCTTGAACTAAGCCGTTTTTAATTCCCTCGCAAAAACTATTGGCTAAAATAGGCAGCATTTTTGCGGGCAATTCTTCAGTGCCAATTTCAACAAGAAAATCAAGGGCAGCATTACCCGCATCATTCATTTTTTTCGTCATTTTTCGCTCCACGCAACAAGAATTTTTTCACTCAAAGCTGATTCGCACGAACACATTTTATTTTTCCTGCAATAATGGAAAGCCTAATTTTTCCCTAGCTTCATAATAACTTTGTGCAACGGCTTGAGTTAATTTTCGCACTTGCAAAATAAATCGCTGACGTTCAGTCACGCTGATCGCACGCCGCGCATCCAGTAAATTAAAAGTATGTGACGCTTTTAAAGCCATTTCATAAGCAGGCAACGGTAAACTCAGCGCAATTAATTCGTGACATTGTTTTTCATAATTTGAAAATAAGTGTTTTAAATGTTCAATATCTGCGTGTTCAAAATTATATTTGGACATTTCAACTTCGTTTTGATGGAAAACATCGCCGTAAGTCACTCGTCGACCATTATTTTCAGTCCATAAAACATCATACATACTTTCAACACCTTGAAGATACATCGCAATTCTTTCAAGGCCGTAAGTAATTTCTCCCGTCACAGGTTTGCACTCCAAACCTCCGACCTGTTGGAAGTACGTAAACTGCGTAATTTCCATACCATTTTGCCACACTTCCCAACCCAATCCCCATGCACCGAGTGTGGGTGACTCCCAATTATCTTCAACAAAACGAATATCATGTTCTAGTGGATCAATGCCTAATTCACGCAACGAATCTAAATAAATTTCCTGAATATCGTTAGGTGACGGTTTTAAAATTACTTGGTACTGATAATAATGTTGCGCACGATTGGGATTGGCACCATAACGTCCATCCGTCGGACGACGACATGGTTGAACGAACGCTGCGGACCAAGGCTCAGGACCTATGGCACGTAAAAAAGTAGCGGGATGAAAAGTACCTGCTCCCACTTCAAGATCTAACGGCTGAACAATAACACAACCTTGTTTGGACCAAAACTCATTGAGTCTTGAAATAAGTTCTTGGAAGGTTTTTGGTACGGCTTTTGGTGTTGGCATTAGTCACTCGATTAAAAAAAGATCCCGGAACAATTGAAGGGGAAGAATACGGATCTTCCCCTCAAAAGAATTAGCAATTAACTACGTAATTTTGCAATGAGGGCTACCAACTCATCTTTTGATGTCGCGCCAGGAACAAATTCTGTTTTACTGTAACTACGATTACTTAAAATAAATGCCGGCGTTCCCATCAAACCAAGTTCACGTGCTAAACGAAAATTTTCATTGATTTGATCTTCCACTTCTTTAGATGACATATCTTTTTTAAGTTTTGTAGCATCTAACCCAGATTTTTTTGCAATTGCAAAAATATTTTTTTCGTTTAATGGCTCAGTGCTTGCTAAAAGCGCATCATTAAATTTAGCAAATTTATCTGCACCTTGTTTGTTAGATGCAATCACTGCTTTTGTTGCAATTTTTGAAGATTCACCAAAAATTGGAAGACCACGAACGACTACTTGAACTTTTGGATCTGCTTTAATAAGTTCGCCAATAACGGGTGACATCGCTTTGCAATGACCGCATTGGTAATCTAAAAATTCGACGATTGTCACATCACCATTGGTATTGCCTAATGTCGGTGATTGTGAAGCATTAAATAATGCCGCAGCATTTTTTGCGATCGCATCTTTAGCTTTTGTTGATACTTCAGCCATTTGTTTTTGTTGAAGTGCTTTAGACGCTTCAATCAAAACCTCAGGTTTATTAACGAGGTAATCATGCACCACTTGCTCAATTTGTTGCTTTTGATCAGCGCTGAAATTTGCTGCTGGAGCCGCAGCAGACGATGCAGAAAAAGCAGTCATGCTTGCCAATCCAATGGCAGAAACGGCTACGGTACTAAGAACAAAATTGAATGTCTTCACGGTCGATTCCTCGGTTAGGTTGGTAAATGAGAGTACCCTATCATGCTGGGTATTGAAGTCAAGCGGCAGGAAACTCTTCTAATCATACGCTATAATTGAAAAATAGATGGTCAATCTATTTAAGCTCATCAAGATTAATTGTGATATTTATGGGGGGGAATTATGAAAACTCAATTAGCGCTAGCGCTACTGCTTGCAGTATCCACTGCCTCTGTACAGGCTCAACAGTCTTCAGGAAACAGTTCAGCTGGGGGTACAAGCTCAGGAGCTAGTCCCAGTACATGGTCCGGCCAAAGCCAATCTGGACAATCGAATAACCAACCTCCAGCTCAGAAACCAGAGAAAGTTGCTTACGCGAAATGCTGCATTCCACCAGGAGGAGATGGCACAACGGAAAAGCCCTATAGCTCATTCGCTGAGGCAGATGCGGACAATAGCTGGAATAAATTGTCGGTGATGCCTTCACAGGCAGACCTAGACAAAATGGGTGGCGATACTCTCCAGTCACAGACAGACCCAAGTGGTTCTGTAAACCTTAATAAATCCCCAACCATTACTCCGCCCCCAAGAAGCACCCAAACCTCTCCGTCTGGCCGTGTCATAGAAACCATTGGTACCAGCAATATCTTTGATTGCAAATGCCCGCCGCCAAGCGCTCCTAGTAGCAGTAGTACAACTGGTAGCAGCACTCCTGCCCAATAGCTGCATAAAAACAATCTATACTGTGCTTAGTTCTTGCGTCTTCAGGGTGGTTTCACCGGCTCTATAAGCCTCAATAAAATCCAACTGTTACACCACCGTAAGAAGTACCGCGAGGCCATGATGTTGAAACCACAGGTATCAGTAATATTTTCGATTGCCAATGTCCTCCTCCCCCAAGTGACCCAGGAAGTAATAATCCAGCCCAACATCACCTCAATTATCATACAACAAAGTGACACATTTAATTTTGGTTTGACATGGTCGCTGATTTTTTATTGATATTTTTCTCATATTATGATAGGATTTTGATCTGAGAATTGCTATTTAAGAGAATCATTATGCGAGAATTTCCAGAAGAAGTAATGACATTAATTGCAGACCGATTATCACTGCAAGACCTGGGGCATTCGCGGCGGGCATTACCTTTTTTTGCGCGTAATTTCTATCAGAGTTACATAAAAAAAATCACTTCAGTATATTCGCAAAAAGCAGTGCAGCAAGTAGCGCAAGGAGATGGATTTGAACTCATCCTATTGAAAGATGGAACAGTATACAGTCGAGGGAAAAATGAATTTGGGGCTTTAGGCCACGGAGAAGTAATCGAAGTTAAAAACTTTTCACAAATTAAAGGGCTTCCGAAAATAATTACAAATTCTCGCAAACTTTGATTGTGCTTATTATCTTGCAGACACAGGGAATGTCTATATAACAGGTCAGGATCGATTACAATTAATAACTGGTCAAGATAGGGTTGATTTACTTGACAAATCAATGAAAATTTATTGCCGCACACCGTATACAGTTTCCAAAGCTGAGTAAAATATCACAATGGGCACCAGTGCGAAAACCAGTTTTTTTGTTAGTGAATTTGGGAAAGTATTCGGATGTGGGACAAATGATTTTGGTCAAGTGCTGCCAGGATGCCGAGGCGTAATGCAGGAGCTTGTGGAAGATCCCGCAAGTGAGAAATGCAAAGAATGTAGTTGCTAGTTCATTCCACACAATCATCAGTGTGATGATCACTTCAATTCATTTGGAGAGAATGGATATGGTCAGCTATGTTTGGGACACTGCCTAGGGATTCCTGGCGTACATTCTTTTAAATTAGATTTTAATCCAGAAAATATTCGTGTCACAACAGATGCTACATTTTTCCTAAGAAATAGTGGACAGCCTATACCTCTGTGGTAAAGTCGCAAAGACATTCAATGATTCAACAAAAAGATACAAAAAAATGGAATGTGTTGGTGCAGCAAAAGATTGGCCAAATTTTATATCCTTGTTGAAACCACATGAAATTAATGTTCCACATGATCCTTAATTCCTGAAATTGAAAAGTCTATGTAATACCGCAATAATTCGAGTAAACAACATAAAGTATTACCTCTTGAGTTAATTATAAAACTAAAACAATTTTCTACAATTGCTTAAAACGACGATAACAGACACACCAAAATAACACAAAATAAACATGGTTGTGCCTCAAGAGTTTATGTTAGTAAGTAATGATATCTTAATAATAATATTTGCAAATCATTTTAATTTTTTAAAAGTCCCTTCTTTTGCTTCCTAGTTGTTCTTCGAATATACTTGTCACAATCCCCCTGCCGCTGCAGTTTCACTTCACTGTCGATCAGAAATTCTTTATTCTCTTTAAAGTCTTCCATACTTTTAAATTCACGTGCATTATGGCTCACTCTCCGAATATTCAACGGATCAAATCTGTCTTCACAATAGGGCCTTGCACTAGTTGTCATATACTCCTCTGCAGTATGAAATGGTGCAAGTCTAATAGGTATAGGAGTATCGGGATGGTAGTTAATTCCACGTAGAAATGACCACATATGCCCAAGTTCATGCATTACTGTGACATAGCTCTCGCTTAAATAATATATATGATTGCCTTCTGTATTCGCCGTATCTAAAAACAAAATATTTTGATCTGGACAATACTGCAATACAACACATTCTAGTGTCCCCGGTTTTCCATAAATTGTTTCATCGAGCAAGTATCTTACGAACTCTCTTGGGGATTGATCAGCTACTCTGTCATCATCTAAATTTGCAGTTGCCATGGCTTCAGTGTCTTTTTTATTTTCTTTGACCTTAATTGTAGCTGAATTATTCATCCCAGGAACAATCATAAGATCAACTTTACATATTTTTGCTGCAGTAACGGTTTGGTCTAATAATAAACGCCCATCCTGGTTATGGTATCCGCGAAATAGATCTCCCAAAACATATAATCTTGCCGGAGCAGCAAAAAAATTATTGCTAAATTTTTCAATAACTTTGTCAAAGTTTACTGCAACTTGATTCGGGTCTTGAACCCCCTGCATTCCCCAATAGAGACTTTTCTCAGGTAGTCCTAGTTTTAGATATATAGATGTGATTTCATAAAAATTTCTTTGAATATGGTGATAACATTCCAGCATACCTATTATTTCTTCCCAGTGGGGCTCTTGCTCTTTTGACCTATCTTCTACCAGTGCCCCTTCTTCTTTTTTATAAACTTTACCATCAATTGAAGTAAATTGATTAGCAAACATATTTATTGCGCTGTTTATCTGTAGACGAATCTCATTCGACTGCTCCGATAATAGCCTAAAATTAGCCACGAGCAAGGTCACAAGTTCATAGATAGGTCTTTCCTTTTTCTGAAAAACATCCTCACAAATCAAATTTAATTCTCTGCTTTTATCAGTTAACATGGCCCTCAAATTTGGGATGCTGGGTGGGAATTCTCGCCCAAAAACAGATACTCTCATTATAGATTCTCCAAATTATTAATTGGGTACTCAATAGGAATAAACTCTCATTATGTGTTCCAAATAAAGTATAGTATAGTTGACATGGCCTAATTATGGCCACTTAATGCCCTAACCTCTGAATCAGTATGATTGTTACAAGACGTCGTTGAGACGAAACTCGAGATTATCTCCTAGGAATGCTCTAAACCCCAGCTACCGGTGTGTTCTCTTTAATGAAATTAGTGCGGTAACTGTCTAACTGCTTTAGATAAAACGGGCCACTCATTGAGCCCTGAAGGGGTCAGATCTCAGTTTGATGGCTTCTAGTGGAAATCCTGTGTGCTATATACTGAATAGTGACACTGACTGAATTGTAGAACTCATCAAACTGAGATCTGCCACCTACCGCCCCCTCTCAATCTATGCTTACTCAATAAAAATACGTATTTTTACGGTGAAAAAAAGCTAGCACTCTGCGATAAAGACTGCTAAAATGGGACAATTCAATTAGAGTCCTGGAGATGTCTATGTCAAATAGTCTGCAGAAATTGGAATTAGCGGTCCCAATGGGGAGCCTAGAAAGCTATATTCATTGGGCTCAACAAATACCCCTACTGACCGCTGAAGAAGAAATAGAGCTTGCGGTCCATTTTGCTAAAACTGGCGACCATGAAGCCGCTCGCCGTATGATTATGGCCCACATGCGCTATGTTATTAGTGTGGCGCGCGGTTATCTAGGATACGGGCTCGCTTTATCCGACCTCATTCAGGAAGGCGCAATTGGCTTAATGAAAGCCGTAAAACGTTTTGACCCCACCAAAGGCGTAAGATTAGTTTCGTTTGCTATGCATTGGGTCAAAGCGGAGATTCATGAATTCATCTTGCGCAACTGGCGCATTGTTAAAGTGGCTACCACTAAAGCTCAACGCAAACTTTTCTTCAATCTACGCAAAGCCAATAAAGAGCGCGATTGGCTGAGTTGTAACGAAGTGAAAATGCTTGCGCATAAACACGATGTTAAAGAAATCGAAGTAACTCGTATGGAAGAAAGACTTCATGGCCACGATGTCGCTTTTGATCGCGCTTCTAATGATGATGATGACATATCTGCACCTGCTAACTTTCTCGAGTCTTATCAATTCGACCCAGCTCACGCTGCTGAATCACGTGATTGGTCATCACAACGAGAACAATCACTCCACGCCGCGTTATCAGAATTAGATCCGCGCAGTTTGGATATTTTACAACATCGTTGGTTAAATGATAGCAAGTTGACTCTGCACGATTTGGCTGCAAAATATAGCGTTTCAGCAGAACGCATTCGGCAACTTGAAAAACATGCCATGACGAAAGTGAAAAAAGCGATCGAAGAAGCTGCTTAATCACTTCAAGGTTGAAGCATTCTTATCTTCCTATTATCAATGTTAATAAATTTCCTGATGAGGGAAGGCCTTCTTAATTTCATCTTTGGGGTTGATCAAATTAGTATCTAGTGTTTTATTTTGTTTTTGTTTAATTAGATCATCGATATCATTTAAATAGCAATTGGATTCATAATCCCACCGATCGGTATAGTCAGAGCGAAAAAATTGAATATTTATTGCGGCTTTTTTATGACGATTTAAAATGGCTTTTACCTTACTGTAAGTTTCAGTAACGATAGATTCATCCGGAATTGAATCGGGCCGGGTGAAATAATGATTGAGTGTATTTAATAGTTCATCATAATCGTAGTCTCTGCTTGTCTTATATTTTTTGTATTCAGGGTTTAACGTTAAAGAGAGGGGTGAGCAGAGATCACTGCATAAAAGGTTATGTATATTAGGCCAAGAGCTATTATATTCAACTGCGGGGTAAGACTTCGAGAAAAGGACAACGAGTGATATCAGCGTGAAGTGTCTAACGATGTGAAGTGGTAGTAAGCTTATCATTAATGTTCTGATAACTGTCGGCTTGAAACGGCAGAATTGTGGGCTATAATTTAGCCAAATACTCAAGAAATCCCAAGGTGTAAATTTATCTTTGTATTTTTCTTTTTGAATTTCATAAAGTATGGCGACATATTTATATTCATACCATTCGCGTTGCTGCATAGTTAGTATTTTTTTTGTTATTGTAACGTTGAAGTGTGTTATTAAATAATGGAAGTATAGCGACTGCGTTCCACCCATTGATATAGATAGTAATTGTTCTTTAAGTGGATCTGTTATCGGTATGTCTTTTAAGATCATATTTGTCAGGACTGTGTTTCGAGAATTCAGTGCATGTTTAAAGGCTTTGATAATTAGTGCCTCATTGAATAATGAGGAGTCACCGAGGCTTTGAAATACAATAAGAAGATAAAATAGTGTCGCTGATTTTATTCTGGTACAACCAGATTGTGAAATTATGCAATCAAATTCTTCTAATATTTTGTATTTCCATAAATCTTTGTGAAGGGAAATCTTGATCATCGATTCTATCAGGTCCGCATTTTGTGGGGATAATATAGTTAAGGCTAAATCTATGGTTGTTTCCTCAAGCGTACTATTTTTGAATTTGTATTTCTCTATGAAAATCTCTTTAAAAAGAGTTATCAATTGCAGGTCTTTATATTTAAAGCTTAGTGTGATCAGGCAGTCAAAAAATGACGTAACATGGTTTTGGTTTGATAAATTTATTTCTGTGTTAAATTGGCATAATGTCGATTCAAAGAAATCAGAAAGTGAGCTCAACTTTTTGATAAAATTTGATGTTCTAGGCAAATCTAGTGAGAATTTTTTTTCTAGACAGTTTAAGCGGTATTCGGCTACTGATGGTAAATTGGCAAAGAAAGCTTCGAAGATGTAATAACATACAGTAATCGATGGGTTTATCCGAAAACTAAAATCGATGGTGATTTTTTTATCTTCAAAAAAAACAATAGCTAATTTGTTATTTTGTGCATGTGCAAGATCGATTGCAAGACCGAGTCGCGTAATAGAGTGTTCGTCTTATCTTTTATTTTCAGACTCAAAAAGCTGTGGTAGATTGTTTAATTGATAAAAGATACCATACACTAAAGAGGAACAGTAAATGTAATTTTGATTATCGCTATATGTAAACAACATTAAAAGGAGAGCCTTATCGTTCTCACGTATGGCTCTGGTGATTACTTGACGTAGGGTTTGCTGGTCTATCCTGTATCTTTTAAGTAGGAAGATGATATCAGGATCTTTGCGAATATCATTTCGTTGACATGCAGATATAAACAACTTGCGTACGGTCTCATCTCGAATATGCGGGGATTCTTTAATACATAATCTTATGGCAACTCAACTATTTTTTTTGGCAGCAATAAGGAGTGTTTCATCAAGGTCCATGTAGTGAAAGTGTCGCGGATTTCCTCTGCATGCAATATGATCTATCAGTTTAACAGTAATTGTTTTTGTGCCATCATTTTCTTCAATATTTAGTTCGTTTTTATCAGATTTTGTTGCGGTGATAATTTTATCGGCCAAAGTAAATGCTTCGGCCATAATTAAATGCGAAATGAGAGTATCATTCTTTTGGAAAGCATTATCAGCGATCAGCGAGTTAAAAACAATTTCTGAGAGCGGCCCTGAATTCTGATCGGTGTTTACCATTCTTGAGGGTCTTATTAGTCTTAACAACATACGAGTGCAACCTTTTCTCAGCATTCGCAGTGCTAAGGGTATCCCTTCTGAACCAGGTTGTAATAGAATATTAGGAGATATTGAGTCAAGCCCCAGAAGAAATTCATAGCTTTGCGGGTTGTAAACAATGTCTTTACAAGCACTCGTGTGGATCATGGTTGCAGCTTCCATATCCTTTTTGCGCATTTTACGGGTCAATTTGAAAATATTGTGTATTGCTTCATATTCTATGCACGTACTCTTGATGTGTTGGGGTATGTTTAAATCCGTTTTTTTTACGTAAAATAGGATAGGTAATCTATACTTTGGATTGAGTTGAGCTCCATTTTCTTTTGCATAATCAGAAAAATATTCTAATAATTCACATGAGAAGTCGTGTGCAAGCAATCTTGAATCAAGTGTGTCAGAACATATACAAATTATACTTCTATAGATATTAAACCTCATTCTGGCCAGAACTTCATTTGTTTTACTATTGAGTAATCTTGCTTGAAGATTTTCTGATTTGAATTTTTGAAGTTCACTCGAATGGAATAATAATTCATTGCCAGGAGCTTTGAAATTCCCTGATATCTTTCGGGTTGCGGGTTCTTCTGCTTCGGCATCAAACGGGCGGGATACTGTTCCCCCGTCGTTTAGTAACAAACGATTAATAATTACATCATGATCATGAGTAAGTATTCCATAGAGTTTGGGAGCTCTCGCCTTGCTAAATCCAAAGGGGGAAGTTACAGCTTTGGTATCTAAGAGAGTAGTTGATTGAATTTGAGTGTAACCTACTTTTTGAGATGTGCCTAAAGTTGCTCTGACTGTTCTTGAAATTATAGTTCCATCACCAGCAATGGTATAAGCGGATCTTGTCTTAGGGCGTAGGTTTTGAAGTCGGCGCGTACCATTTGTATTTGGAAAAAGGCTACTGATAAATTTATCACTAAAATCGTTTTCGTCTGCTCTCAATGTTTTTAAAAAATAATCACTTAGAAAATCGGAAGGTAAATCCCCAGTTTTAAGTTTAGCTCCTAGACGACAGAAAAAGAGTTGGTCATCCGTCAAAATAATTTCGTTACAAGAGAGTTGAGGATATTCTGAATTAATGAGGGGAAATGTGTGCTGGGTGAAAGCAAGGAAAGCGTTTGCAGTCTGTGGATCGTTGAAGGTCAATTTATGCAGAGTGTTCTCGAGGGGGACTTCTGATGTTTCAGATTGTTGAAAGAGCGCAAAAATAGTCGCGTGCAAATTGTCGAAAATTTCATCATCAGCTGAAATTTTGCTGGCTAGGTAGGCTTCGAGGTGATCCCAGGTTACTGCTGGGCCTATGTTGGCGATTGTTAGCCGGATGAATCTGTCGAGGGTATTTTGGTCTACAAGACCCTTAATAGTCTCGTCAAGTCGTTCTGTATAATCTTTCGCCATTATTTACCTGCTATTTTTAGGTTTTTATATCATATTTATTGGTTAATAGCAATGTATTTATCTTAAAAGCCATGGATTTCTTGTGTTATTTTGCGGAATTCGGCGAAAGGCCGTTACGCTATCCGTAATGTCGCGATGCAACAACAGCACCAACAGTTCCCAATGCTCCGCTGACCAAACATAAAATTATACCTTGTACAAATCCAAAATCGGTTAATTGAAAAGTACTTTGATAAAGTGCTGCTAAATTATCGACATTCGGCAGTAACCACAACAAAATCGAATTCACGACAATCCACGTTAACACTCCCGCAGTAAGGCCGATAAATAATCCTGAAATTAAAAAAGGTGCGCGAATAAAAAGACTATTAGCGCCCACTAATTGATAAATCGCAATTTCATGACGATGTTTTTCTAAAGTTAATTGAATGCTATTACTGACAATCAATATCCCCCCAACAATCAATAAAATGCCTAAAATAAAACTGAGCTTTTTTAAAGTTCCTAACATACTTTGTAATCGTTGCAGCCACAGACTATCAATTTGCACTGTTTCTATAATAGGATTAGGAGCAAGGGTTGCTTGAAGTTTTTTTGCTGTTTCACTCAAATTTTCGGTAGATTTAAGTTTAATTGCAATGACACCCGGTAACGGATTGTTCGGAAGTGTTTGTAAAACGGTCTGCAAATTAGATTGCTGAGCCATTTCTTTTAATCCTTCCTCAGGAGAAATATAATGAATTTCAGCTATGCTTGCATCTTTATGCAATTGCGCCATCAGAGTTTCAATATCGCTCGTTTTTGCTTCTGATTTTAAATAAACACTCACTTCAGTACTATTATACCACTGATGACTTAATTTATTTAAATTAGCCGTCACTAACCAAAATAATGCAGGTAAACTAAGCGTAGCTGTCAGCAACAGCACTGTCACCAAATTCGCTAATCGATATTGAGCAATACGGTCAAGGCAAATTGTGAGAATATTAATCAGCTGTTTTAAGCCTCGATTTTTCATCAGTAAACTCCATCAAATTAAGTACAAGTAACTAATCTACCTTGATTTAAATGTAATACGCGGTACTGGCTCTCATCAATCAATGATAAATTGTGCGTAGCAATTAATACATTTGTTCCGATACGATTAAATTCTGTAAATAATTTTATAATTTCATTAGCAAGATCTGGATCGAGATTTCCCGTCGGTTCATCGGCCAACAAAATTGTCGGTCGATTAACAACGGCGCGCGCAATATTGGTTCGTTGTTGTTCCCCCAACGATAAATTACTGCACAGTACTTTTTCCTTATTTAACAAACCCACTTTATCGAGCGCAGCTCGAACACGACGCGGAATTTCTTTGGTGGGAGCACCACTAATCACTAGAGGTAAAGCAACATTTTGAAATGCTGTCTGATCAAGAAAAAGCATCGGGGATTGTAAAATAACCCCCATCCTACGACGTAGGAGTGGCTTAGTCTGACGATGAAGATTAGCAATAGCATTATGGCCTAACCATACTTTGCCCACTGAACAATCTTCTAACAAGGCGATAATTTTTAATAATGTGCTTTTGCCGGCACCTGAATGCCCTGTCACAAAAGCCATTTCGCCATCCTTGAGCTCAAAAGAGACCTGTTTTAAGGCAACATGCCCATTAGGGTACTCTTTAGTTACATGTTCAAACCGAATCATGTTTTTCCTCCGATTGAGGTGTGAATAATGCCTCAATAAAGGCATTACTGTCAAAAACCTGAAGATCTTCCGCAGACTCACCGACGCCAATAAAACGAATAGGCGTCGCTAATTGATTTGCAATTGCGAAAATAATTCCGCCTTTTGCGGTACCATCTAATTTTGTCAGGGTGATTCCAGACACATTAACGGCTTCAAAAAAAAGTTTTGCTTGTTGTAAACCATTTTGTCCTACAGTCGCATCAAGCACAAGCATGACTTCATGAGGCGCATTAGGATCCAGTTTCGTTAATACACGTTTAATTTTTTTGAGCTCTTCCATCAAGTGAGTTTGTGATTGCAAACGCCCAGCAGTATCCGCAATTAAAATATCGACACCACGCGCTTGCGCTGCTTGAAGCGCATCAAAAATGACCGAAGCGCTATCTGCACCTGGCTGTTGAGAAATAACCGGAACATTATTGCGCTGTCCCCACACTTGCAATTGTTCTACTGCTGCCGCACGAAACGTATCCCCTGCAGCAAGCATTACTTGTTTGCCTTCATCCGTAAATTTTTTCGCAAGCTTGCCAATGGTGGTTGTCTTACCCGAACCATTCACGCCAACCATTAAAATTACTGTCGGTTTTTGAGCATCATTCAAAATCAGTGGAGCTGAGCAGGGCTTAAGAATATCAGCAAGAATATTTTTAAGATGAAGCAATAATTGCTGAGGATCATTAAGATCCTCTCGCGCAATTTGTTGAGTTAATTGCTGAATAACAGATGTGCACACTTCCATCCCCACATCCGCAAGCAATAACTGCGTTTCGATATCTGTGAGAAGGGCGGCATCAATAACTTTTTTGCCTAAAAAAAGCGTAGATAATCCGTCAGTCAGTTGATGACGTGTTCTTTTGAGTCCAGATCGCAAACGTGCAAAAAGTCCGGTTTTTTCCAGATTCGCATCATTTTGATCTTTGTTTGATTTTAAAAATCGAAGCATTGTGTTTTGCCTCAGCACCTTTCATACAATTGTCCGTGATGCTACACTGTCCAGCCTTAAGTCTCAATGTTTATGCAATACTCAAGTTAAGCGAGGAATTATGAAAAGCTTTTTACAGTATACCGGTTTGGCGACATTATGCGCATTATCACTCGGAGCTAACGCCAAGGTTCACGAATATCAATTAGACAATGGCCTTCGCATCCTTGTGAAAGAAGATCATCGTGCACCTGTTGTGGTCTCTGAGGTCTGGTACAAAATTGGATCAAGTTACGAACCGCTAGGCATCACCGGCATCTCTCACATGCTCGAACATATGATGTTCAAAGGTACAAAAAAGTTGGCCCCAGGAGAACTTGCCACAATCGTCTCAAAAAATGGCGGTCAACAAAATGCTTTCACTGCCGAAGATTTCACCGGTTATTACCAAGTATTTGAAAAAAGCAAACTGCCGATTAGTTTTGAATTAGAAGCTGATCGCATGCAAAATCTCATTTTTGATCAAGCAGAGTTTACCAAAGAACATCAAGTTGTGATGGAAGAACGTCGTTTGCGCACAGACGATGATCCACAATCAATCACCTACGAACGATTTACAGCGGCGGCACACATTTCGAGCCCATATCATCATCCCATCATTGGTTGGATGAGTGATATTACTCAGTACACACTTGCCGATCTCAAAGCGTGGTACGAAAATTGGTACGCACCCAATAATGCAACTGTTGTTGTAGTGGGCGATGTTGTTCCTGAGGAAGTTTTTGAATTAGCTAAACGTTATTTTGGCTCAATACCCGCTAAAAATTTCACGCCTGTAAAACACACACCTGAAATTGAGTCTTTAGGCAAGCGTGAAATTGTCGTAAAAACGCCTGCTAAATTGCCTTGGATTGTCATGGGCTATAATGTCCCCACAGCAAAAACCGCGAAAGAGCCTTGGGAAGTTTATGCACTAGACGTTGTAACAGGTATTTTAGACGGTGGGCGTAGCGCACGATTTGAAAAAGAATTAGTACGCGATCAACAAATCGCTAGCTCCATTAGTGCTGGTTATTCACCTTTTGATCGTTTAGATTCATTACTAACAATCAGTGCAACACCTGCAGCTAAACATACCACTGCTGATGTAAAACATGCGATATTAAATCAAATTGAAAAACTCAAAAAAGAGTTAGTGACACCCAGTGAATTAGCTCGTGTAAAAGCACAAGTTGTGGCGCAAAAAATTTACAAAAAAGATTCTATTGCTGATCAGGCCTACGAAATCGGAAGCTTAGAATCAGTCGGATTATCTTGGCGTTTAGGCGATGATTACGTCAAAAATATTCAAGCGGTAACTCCAGCACAAATTCAAAAAGTGGCCAAAAAATATTTGGATGATGATCGACTGACGATTGCTGTTTTAGACCCTTTACCACTAACTGGTAAAGAATTGCAAGTACCTTCCACTGCAGGAGAAGGGTATGTTCGTTAAACAATTATCAACGTTAATTTGGATGGTTATCATGACAGTTTCAACGATTGCTTCAGCTCAAACGACAAATCAACAAGTTGTTCCTATCGAACATTGGCAAACGAAAAATGGGATCAATGTTTATTTTGTATCAATGCATGAAATCCCTATCATTGATGTGAGCGTTGTTTTTTCAGCAGGCTCATCATTTGATGGCGAACATGCCGGTCTTGCAACGCTTACTAATGCGATGCTTGATGAAGGCACTAAACAACACAACTCTGATACAATTGCTCAGGCTTTCGAAGATGTCGGCGCTGAATTTAGGTCCGGAGTTGAATTAGATTATGCTACCGTTTCTCTGCGAAGCATGTCGGATAAAAAATTTTTAGATCCTGCTGTGAATATTTTCGCTGATGTCTTAAATAACCCGACTTTTCCTCATCAAGATTTCAAACGATTACAACAACAAGTTCTACGTGCTTTGCAAGAACAAGAGCAAGAACCTGGAACAATTGCGGAACATGCGTTTTATTCAGCACTTTATAATAGCGGTCCATATTCAAAACCTTCTTTAGGTACTGTAGAAAGTGTGCGCCAATTGTCGGCTGAAGATTTGATGCGTTTTTACCGACATTTTTACACCGCCACAAATGCACACATTGTTTTAGTCGGTGATATCAACCGTTCAGAAGCTGAAAAATTAGCTCAGAAAATTGTCGGCGATTTAGCGCCCGGCGATAAAAATAACATTTTGAACTTATCGGACTCGTCACATAATTCATCCGTAAAAAATATTCGCTTCCCTTCTGCTCAGACGCATATTCTTATTGGCCAACGCGCTATTCCTAGACTGTCCCCCGATTATTTTCCGCTCGCAGTAGGTAATCAAATTCTTGGGGGTGGAATTTTAACGTCACGACTATACAAAACAGTTCGTGAAAAAGGAGGGCTAGCCTATAGTGTTTATAGCTATTTTGATGCCATGAAAATGCAAGGCCCTTTCCTGATTGGATTACAGACTCGTAACGAACAAGCTAAAAATGCGATCAAACTTGCGCGTGAAACTCTGGCAGATTATATTTCTCATGGCCCTTCAGAAGATGAACTTGATGAAGCCAAAAATAATCTTATCAATGGATTTGCACTTCGATTAGCGAGTAATAAAGCTATTTTGGCCAATGTTGTCAATATCACAACCTATGGTTTGCCTCTCGATTATTTAGATACCTATCGTGATCATGTGCGCAATGTTTCTGCTCAGGATATTAAATCATCTTTTCAACGTCACATTAACCCAAAAAATCTAGTGACAATTACCGTTGGAAATAGCATTTTTTGAACAATAATCAACTTCGCATTATCGGCGGTCGTTGGCGCGGCCGTCGTATTTCTTTTCCCGATATTGCAGGTCTGCGCCCTACCGGTGATCGAATTCGCGAAACGCTTTTTAATTGGCTACAAAACGAAATTCATGATGCTCATTGTATAGATTTATTTTCAGGAAGCGGTGCGCTTGGATTTGAAGCGTTGTCACGCGGCGCAGCCTCTGTCACTTTTGTTGATGAAAATTCTGATGTGATTAAATACTTACATGCTACCGTAGAAAAATTATCAGCAAAAAATATCGCCTTAATTCATGACGCGGCACCTTCTCAGTCACTCACCAAAAAATTAGCTAATCATCAATTTTCTATCGTGTTTATTGATTCACCCTTTCACCAGGGTCTCATTGAAAAATGTTGTACCTGGTTAATCGAAGCAAATCTATTATCCAAAAACGCCTTAATTTACATCGAAGCCGAACGTGAGCTTTCCCCTCTTCCCATCCCAGCTGACTGGGAAATACTGAAATCTAAATTTACCGGGCAGGTGGGGTACCATTTGGTTCGCCAGGTATTAATTTTTAATTCTTAGAAGCGTATCGGGGGGCCGCACTAAATTTAAAACACGAGTATACTCATACTTGTAAAGCGATATAATCACTCCATGAACACATGATCAAATCATCGAGAATACAAATGAATGGCTAATAGGTACCTGACACCCACTCACCCATAGATTTTGTATTTGCAAAAAGGATTGTTTTGTGCTACTATTTGCAAATGAAAAGTGAAAACTTAACCCTTGGTCATTATACTGATAGCCTTCAGAGCGAAGGTCAGTATTGGTTTTTACGCTCAAAAGCAATAGAAGCATTGAAACTATCTGATACGGCTTTCAAATTTGCTGCAAATCGACTCATGAAAAAGGGTAAAATAAAGCGTATTTTAGCGGACTTTTACGTTATAGTGCCATTAGAATACCAATCTGTTGGTTGCTTGCCTGGTCCATGGTTTATAGATGATTTGATGCGGTATTGCGAAAGTGATTATTATGTTTGCTTACTGAGTGCTGCAGCAATATACGGGGCTGCTCACCAACAGCCGATGACATTTCAAGTCATGACGAATCGGGTGTTAAGATCAAAGAGGGTTGGAAAACTGCAGCTCCGGTTTCACTTTAAAAAAAATATTAAACCATTATTTAGCCAGCAGGTTAAAACTCCAACTGGTCATATGTTCGTTGCTACGCCAGAAATGACGGTATGCGAAATCATTCGTAACATGAATGCTGCTGGACAAATTCATAATGTTGCAACAGTTATTAGTGAGTTAGCAAGCCAAATAAAAATGTCAAATATTAAAAAATTAATTAATACTGATGATGTTGAAGTTTCAACAATTCAAAGATTGGGATATTTAATGGAATACCTAAATCTTGAAATTGATTCGACTCCGCTATTGAAGTTGATTGAAGAAAAAATGCCTAATTATCGTTTGTTGGTTATGGGCGGTAGTGCGATAATCCTTGAACATAACAAACGTTGGCGAATATTAGTCAACGAAAAAGTGGAGACTGACCTATGATTCCTCAAGCTTCTATCACTCAATGGAGAAAAAATGCACCTTGGATAGGTAGTGATCAAGTCGAGCATGACTTGGTATTATCTCGCGCAATTTGTGAGCTATATCAAGATCCATTAATTTATGACCAACTCATTTTTCGAGGTGGTACCGCATTACATAAATTATTTTTTGATTCGGCAGGTCGATTTAGTGAAGATTTAGATTTTGTGCAACGTCGAGCAGGGCCAATTGGTGAGCTCGCCAATGCGATACGGAATCGTTTAGATCCCTGGTTGGGTCGACCCCATTGGAAACAAAACGAGGGTAGATTTACCATGTACTATCGTTTTGACACTGAAATTGAGCCTGTAGTCAAACGCAAAGTCAAAATTGAAATAAATACACGCGAGCACTTTAATGTACAACCATTTGCCGATGTGAATTTTGTTGTTTCAAGCAATTGGTTTACTGGCAATGCGGTAGTACATTCCTACTCTTTAGAGGAGTTGCTTGCCACCAAATTACGCGCTCTTTATCAACGTAAAAAGGGGCGTGATCTATATGATTTTTGGTATGCAATGAAAGAAAATGTATCTCTTGATCACAGTACAATAGTCAACATCTTCAATCGCTATATGGAATTTTCCGGAACTCCTGTGTCGAGAGCAGAATTTGAGGAAAATATCCATATGAAACAACATGACAAAATATTTAATTCTGACATTCAACTACTGCTATCTGGAGATCACATCGATCTGTACAATTCAGACGAAGCCTATCAGTTTGTGCTAAAGCAGTTTATTGCAAAAATGGCTGGGTTTCCATGGAAGGGTTCTCAAGACCGGTAGCCGTTTCCAGGTGTTTTTATACCACAAAAATGCAAGGCCATTTTATGATTAAATTACAACCTTGTAACAAACAAGCCAAATATAATTTTGGCAATAGATTTGCGCTTAGTTTAGCAAGCAAAAAAGCTAATTAGTTAAAAGTTCGTAGAAAAATTATCGGCAAAAAATATCGCCTTTGAACCTATTCTGAGGAACTGTAATCACATATTGAAAATATGTTCTGATTTATTTAGATCCTTTTTTGAGAGATTCGGTTTGCCCCCCACCTGGGTATTTGATCTGCTCAAGCAACTGGACGAAGTAGCGGATCCTGCAAAAGATGTAGAAGGTCAAGCTTTGGCATTGGCGCGAGAGCCATCTCGTGCTCGAAATTCTGGTATGCATGACAATGACTTTTAACACTACCCCATCTGAATGCTATATCTATCACATTTACACGGGCAGAGATAAATTGCTCTTTACTCTTGGCTAAGGAATTACGCCACTGTAACAAATACGCCACCGCCGAATCCCCTCAAAAGCTGAACTTCTGATCCACTATTTTTTATTTTTAATATTATTAAATACGCTCTCATTTTCTCAATTCACTTTCCGGCTTTCGCCTCCGTTTTCTCGCTCAGTTTTTCAAGTAAAAAACGAATAGTTTTATCAACGGCTTCTTCTGGGTTTTTGCTGTATTGTTGTGCAGCACGGTTTGCAACAACTACGCAAGCAGAAGATGCACGATGACCCAATATTTTTGCTAAGGCAAAAATGGCCGAGGTTTCCATTTCAAAATTTGTCATATTGAGTTGCTGTAATTTTTCGATAAAATCTTTTATTTTAAGCTGAGCGCGTAATACTCGACCTTGTGCTGCATAGAAGCCGCCTGTGGTTACTGTAGTTCCAATGATAGCTTCGCTTCCTCTAAATAAATTTGTTAATGCGACATCACCGTCAACTACGTAGCACTGTTGGATGGCAGGATGGCCTTCAAATTTATCGATAACAGCCTGCCTGAAACGTGTTTCATCGTTGTTGTAGTTTATATCGTAAAAATTTGCCACTCCATCCAAACCTAATGCTCGTTCTGAAACAACAATACTATCAATGGGGGTGTGTTTTTGAAGAGAACCGCAAGTGCCAAGACGAACAATTTGAAGGCTTTTGATGTCAGGCTTGATAGTGCGGGTTTTAAAATCAATATTGGCCAACGCATCCAATTCGTTCATGGCGATATCGACACCACCAACGCCCATCCCGCTGGAAATAACACTGATGCGTTTGTTGCCTACATAACCCGTGTGAGTCACCAACTCACGCTTTTGTTTTCGGACTTCAATCCGGTCAAAATAGCGCGACACGAGAGGGACTCTGTCAGGATCGCCGGCGAGGATAATACAATCAGCTAAATCTTCTGGTAATAAATTTAAATGATAGATACTGCCATCCTTGTTTAGAATGAGTTCGGATTCAGAAATGCGCATAAAATATCCTCGATCGTTAGCAAGTGCCTATTCACCCAAAATTTCCAGTCCAAATTAGCATAAATGACAGGGGCTTCCAAGGATGGGGACACATCTGTCAAACCAAATAATAGAGAAGAATCAAAAGATGTCACCGGACTTTTACCGGTTAAGCAATACCATAATATGCTTTAAAGAGCATTTTAACTCATTTAAAATGCTCTTTAAAGCATATTTTATTGACAATCTGGGCGGTATAAGATATCCTTCAACTAACCTTCATGATTTGTATCACGAGCACGTCACATGGCTAAGAAAAACTTACTTTTTACCACTCCGCCCTATCCAGTTGAACAAACGCTTAAGCAGTTAGGGACTAATTTGCGTACAGCACGCCTACGCCGAGGCCTTACCATTGCTGAAGTGGCTGAGAAGATAGGCGCCGGGGTTCGTGCTGTCGTCAATGCTGAAAAAGGTAAGCCCTCTACTGGAATAGCGGTTTATGCCGCATTACTTTGGGTTTTTGATCTGCTCAAGCAACTGGACGAAGTAGCGGATCCTGCAAAAGATGCGGAAGGTCAGGCTTTGGCATTGGCGCGAGAACCATCTCGTGCTCGAAAATCTGGTAAGAATAACAATGATTTTTAACACTGCTCCGTCTGAATGTTATACCTACATCGACAAATTTTCTCTATCAGATATTGAATAGATTCTTATTAGAAACTTTTCACGAATCCATCACTTATCTCTAGTCCTAGCGACAAAAAAACCGATAACAGGCACACCAGGGAAGTTTTCTGTAATAATTTTTTGTGCACCTTTAAAGGTCGCGCCACTTGTGATAACGTCATCGAACAATATAATAGCTCTTGGAAATGGATCCTTTTTAGATTCATCAAGAACGTAATTTTCATAGTGTTCTTGAGGACTTAGTCTTTTTGCCCCGTGTCCATGCGCTGCGATACGATTAGCTCTAATTTGTAGCAACTCACGTATATCAACGGAGTTCTTTTTGATTTCATTCAACTTTTGAAGTACTTGTAATAATCTATCATCATAAAAGGGATCCATTTTTATTTTGGATGGTGGTACTGGTACCCAGGTGGCATCTTTAATCTTATCCCAGCATGTTAGTGAAGCAATCCAATTGGCAATTTGTAATATTGCCTGTTCCTTGTAGTACCATTCAGGTAAACCACGCCTATCAACCGGCTTCTTGAAATTATTAATAATATTATTCATGTTAGTAGAAGTTTGATTCTGATTTATATATTCAACACCCACTTTTCTTATGCTAAAATAGTCATCAATAAAATAACAATAATCGGATTCATCAAGACAAGAATGTTCGTGCAATAGAAATTCATCAATTTTCTGCAGGTTGATCAGTTTCATACATCAATCCTCGAAGAATATCATCTATTTCATGGACACGAATGGCACCACTTTGCTCCAGTTTCCTTGGCCAGGTTAAGTCAGGGTTTTCAAAATTATTATTGAGAATAAAAACTTTGCGACCTTGTTTTAATGCAGCTTTTGCCTGTTTCAATGTACCTGATGTTTCACCCGCCTCGACAATGATAGTGGCCAATGACAATGCTGCCATTGTGATATTCCGCTCAGGAAAGAACAGGCGAGTGAAGTTAATACCTTTCTCTTCATACGACACTACGGGTACTTGGCTAATCAATAAATGATTCTTAGCTATTTCTTTTTGAAGCTCTGCATTTTCTTTAGGGTAACTAAGCCAAAGTGGTGTTCCAGTCACTGCGATTGTGAAACCACCATTTTCAATGGCTGCTTGATGAGCAGCTGCATCAATACCTGCAGCAAGACCTGAATAAATAGTATATTTTGCATCGACTAATGCTTTGACTAGTCGCTTTGTTCGTTTAATGCCTTCTTCCGATGGCTTGCGTGTGCCTACAACAGCTATACCAGGATTATAGATTAAATCCCAAGCTCCTAGATAGTAGAATATGACCAATGGATGATCGGCATCATGCAGTTGTTTAGGGTAATCGAGTGTGCCATCAATCCTTACACCAAAATGTTCAATACCTGCGTTATGAAGGCGATTAATAGTTCGGTCGTAATATTGCTTTGCAATAGGTTGACTCACTAGATTGCTGGGTAGTGTTGCATTTGATAAAGTCAACTTATCACGTAGCTGCTTAAATGAAGAGATGCCATTAGCCCACAAGGCCTCAAAAGCACCTATCTCTAGTGATGGCTTTATAACATCGTTTTCTATAGATAAAAATGTCTCTGCTTGCATTTTTCATCCTCGATAAATTTTGTTCCACAGTTCACTTCAAAAGCCCTGCCTAATATACTGTTGAGGTAGATTGATATTATATCAGGTCACTCGGAACATCATTTTTTTTGGGGTATTTCCAGGATAGAGGATAAACGATTTTCGAAAATTCTTCAATTGATTTCCTTCTGTCGACTCAACTTTCTTAGATAGGAAATTCTATCACACTTTTACCAATATCCCGGACTTTTTCTGTAATCATCTTCAATTGGCCAAGAGGAAGGCATCGGATCTAACATTGAAACTTTCTGATTAGAAAAGGCGTTGGAATCGAGTCTTGAATTGTGAGAGGTTTCACAAAAGCGACCATGTTTTTCAGTAAAAAATCAAAGATAAAATTCAATACCTGGTGGATCTGGTGAAATCGGTGTTTTGAGAACGATTTGATCTGCGGCAATCTGATCTAACATTTGGTTGGTATCTTTAAGAATTCTATGAATTTTTCTTGGGAAATCTAATTCATGCTGACTTCCTAGGAAAGTACATGAATAAGATGGGGTGTTTCTCTCTATGATATCGAGTAAGTGCTGAAATGTATCTTGTAAAATATCTTCATTGGGCAGCGATTTAATAACATCAAATGTGGCGAGATAATTGTTGAGCAATGTAAACATTTCGCTGTAAATAGGTAAAAAATGATCTCTTACGGGATTAAAATGGAAAACTCTATTGCGAGAATCAACAGTATAATTGATGAAAAAATTGTTAATATTGATATTTAGGTTTAGAACGGCATGGCTTTCTGGCGTACCATCAAATTGTAGTAAGTAACGGAGTTGATTAATGATGAAAAGAAGGCAATAGTGGCGTGTTTGCGTAGGGCCTATTTTAGTTGCAGCATACACGAAGTTCTTTTTATTTGGTTCGTAAGATACAAAACTACAATATTCCACTAAATATTCTACCAATTTAAAAAAAATCATATGATTGGCTGGAGATCGAAGTTCAGTCTCATCCAAAACCTCTAGTAAAGGTCTGAGCTTCCAATATTGAGATGATTTAACTGCAAGCTCAATATGTTTAATGGTGACTTTTAATGAGTATTTTTGTATCAAATTTCTTAAGTAATCTTCATCAGAATTGGATGTTTGAGAGCAGTTACAATAAAAATTTTTAATCATAGCTTCCAATAAGTCGTTTTTTATTTTTTCGAATAACACGGTATTTGATAATATCCTATGAAGAGCGTTTTCATGTTTATTTGTATGGGCTATTGTAACTAGCATGAGTAAATCTTTTTCGAAAAACACGTCAAGTGAATTTATAGTGTCAACTGAATTTGTAATTAAATTCAAAATATATATAGCGAGATCAAGAATGTCTATAACATGTTTTTGATTAATTTTTTTCAATATTCGGCGTCTTCTTTCCGCGGTATTTTCATCTATTACTTCAGATACCGCACGTTCTAACGTAGAAGTTAACACTGTAATCCAAACGGTTAATTGATCTGATTTTGAAATGAGATCTTTCAGGGTCAAAATATTATCTAATGGTGTAGAATTAATCAGGTCAGTAGCGATCTTTTTTTCAATACAGCAAGGACACGCCTTCCTGGTAGAATACGTAAGTTCTCGATAGGATACGTAAAGGTCAGTATCTTTGTAATAGAGAAACAAATTCGCTAAATACTTATAAGATTCAGCAGAAAATGTATAGGGTAATAATAAGAAGGCCTTGGGGTAACCAATGAGTAAACATTGCAAACCCATGATAATGTTGTTGCAATTAGTGGGGATGATGTTAAATTGATGACCATAAAAAAATAATCGCCATTCGGCTAAATCTTTCTCACCTAAAAAATACGCTTCAAATACTAATTTACAAACGCTTTTGATCTGATCTTGGGGATCAATAAGGGGGCCGTATTTAACCTTGTTACGCAAAAATTCGATTGCAGCTGTATTTTGTTGTACCACAGCAATATCCAGAGCAAGCCTCAATCGGGTTTCAGAGTGCTGGTCTTGATACGTGTTTTCAAGATTGAAAGAATTTTCGAGTAAATCATTTAGATTATATTTGACAACATAAAATAAAGTGGATGCTAGCTGATAGTCATCAGATAGATTGTGATCAAATATAGAATTGCGCCAAGCATTACGTTTAACAACTTGAAATAAACTCCGAGCTAATGAAAACTTTTTATGTCGTAGTGCCAGTAAAAGTGCTCGTCCAAAGTGGACGCAGTTTGCTGGTCTGCTATACAATTTGAGAAGGGTTTCTATTGTTTCCCAGTCTGGATTTTTTCCTGCGGTTGCATAGCGTATTGCTTCATCCACTGTTTCATCCTTTCCTGCACCGAGTCGCAACAGTAAAATAATCTCTGCGTGTTTTTTTTGATAACAGGCTTCTGACAAAAGACGGGTTAGCAGTTGATGGTCTATTTCTTTAATCTCTTTAAGGCAGAGCCTCACCGTAACCCAATGTTTTTCTTGTGCGGCTTTTACTAGGGTATTTTCAAGTCCCATGAATACCATTTGACGAGGATTTCCTCTCTCCATGAGATGATCGATTAATAGGGTTTCACCAAACGGTAAATCCAATTTACTGGATTGCGTTTTATCAATGAGATAATTTGCAAGATCAAAAGCTTCTATTTTGATCAGCTCTGCAATCACGGGGTCATTTCTTTCGATTAAATTTCGAGTGAGTAATTCATTAATTATATCTGTTAGCAAATTGGGATCAGTCAAAGGTTTTTTTTGTAATCGAGCAGGTCTTAATAAACGCAAAAGCATTCGAGCATAACCTTGTTGCATCATAAAAAGTGCTAGAGGTATCCCATCGACTTCTTCTTTGAAAATATCAAAAGTTAATTTTTCCAATCCTAAAAGAAATTCGAATGCACACCTTTTATAGTGTTTAATTCTGAGGGACTGATCTTCAATAATTCTTGAACATTCGTTAATATCATCTTGACGCTTTTGATTAGTGTATAGTATTAATTCATGTCGTCTTAAAGATGCATCTAAAGTGTAATGTACAACAGGTATTTTAAATGCGGGATTATCTGTGTAACCTTTTTCATCGCAGTATTTCGTGAAATTTTCTAATAATTCTTCCGAGAAATCACCGCCGAGTAATCTTGAGCTTAAGGACCATGCACAAATACTCACGATACACCGATGTGGGTTGAAGCGAAGTCTAGCCATTACTTCATTTGTTCCGGGGCCCGCTAGTCTTGCTTGAATATTTTCTTTTTTGAAAGCTAATAATTTTTGATCTGGGGATAGGTTTCGGGTTTTTTTTGTTTGAACGATTGAAATAGCTTCTTTGTGGGCCCCTTCTAAGTCGTCTGTTTCATGTGGCCGCCCCGTTGTGCCACCATCTCGAACTAATAGTCGACTGATAATAAGGTCTTCAAGGTGCGTCATAATTCCATAGAGAGTGTCTCGTTCAGCAAATCCGAATACTGGAGTTAGCAGGTTTTCATCGATTAATGTGGTTGATTGTATCTGAGTGAAACCACGTTTATGTTTTTGTTCTGATGATTTTTTGGCATGTCTGTAGTGAATGTTTCCATCTGTATCGACAACATAATCACCTCGATTTTTAGGTCTTAGATTTTGAAACGTTCGATTATTTTCTTCGGTGTTAAATAGCGTTGTTAAAAAACTAGATGAAAAGTCAAATTCGTCGGCTCGCAGGGTCTTCAAGAAGAAGTCTTTAATTAATTCTTTAGGTAAAACGTGTGAGCTCAGCATGGTGGTTCTTTTAAAAAAGTGAAATTGCTCATCAGTAAGATTCACTTTATTCTCGCATAACACAGGATGGCCATGGTTTTTTATGGGTAGAGTATGTGCCATAAAATGCAAAAAAGCCAACGATGATTGGGAATTATCGAAAGTAAATTGAATTGTATTGTTGTTGTGGTTTTGATCGATGATTTTATTGTTAAGTTCGATACAAATATGAGCGTATAGAAAATCGTGCAGTAGGTCAGTTGGCTCAAGTTTGGATTTTATAGTCGATTCAAAGTGGCTCCAATCTAGAATAATGATGCTGCCCTTTATAAGAACAGGATGTCCTATCATTGGAATGGTAATCTGAATGAGCTGACTCAGGGTCGCTTCGCTTATCTTACCGTTCATCACGCTATCAAGGTGTTCTATATAGTCTTTGGTCATATTGTAGTCTCTATAGTATAGTTATTTATACTACAATTAAGCATAGTAGTCAATATTTTATTTTAAAATCACAAATACAGCCGTTTATTTAGTCTAGTAGATTTGGCGGAATCGCTTAAAACCAATACTCCCAATGCGGATAAGGCTGAGACCGATAGAGAAAATGCATTACACCAGTAATGCGAAATGGGTGTTTCTTGCTACAAACAAAGTTTTGAATTTGGTGTGGCATGAAACTGTCGATGATTGTCATGGTACCCACTTCGTAATCGAGTTCAACCTTATCCTCCTCACATAAGGCAGTAGATGTATTTGAGGCGGGAAAACGCGTTTTCCAGACACTTAGCCCGCCTAATTGCTCTGGAATAGCGACACTCAAGACTGCAGAATAGGCAAAAGTATCTTCATCAAACATCATTTGCGGGTAGGGAATCAATCCTTCTAAATCTTGGTGAATCATGCCTATTTTGGTATTAATACCATACTCTGCGGTATAAATGTGCAGGCCAGACTCACACCAATAAGGCCCAAGATTCTCATGCCGCGCACGGGTTTCTAAACAGAGCTGGCCATCCGGCGCGAGGATATGTCGAACACTCTCACGCATCACATCGAGATAACCTGGCAGCCCAGCGATGAGGCGGTTTGAATTGATAGCGTTAGCAAAATATCGGTGAACCCGACCGGCCGCAATATCAAAATACCAGACGTTGCCGTAGGACCAAGTATCTTGATCTCGTTTAATCCAATGATCTCGTTGATCTAAAATAATTTGATTCCACTCATGGCATTTTTTGGGGTGCGCAAATTCACGTATTTGAACAAACTCACCTTTCCCAGCGGGGCCCGTAGGTAGATTCATAGCCGATTTAGCAGAGATAAAATTAAACATAAGTCCTTCCTAAGTAACAGAGCAATTTCGTCCAGTGGGTCCTTGGTTATTAGCCTACCCCTTAAACGATCATAGTTAAAAATGTACTGCGTGCGCCTCATTCCCTTTCTTTGGCATCATGGGTATTATTTAAATTTAAAAATGATTACACTCTGTCTCATCTCCGCAGTTTATTTAAGCAGCGTGAAAGCCAGGAATCAAGTCTAATATTGCTACATTCTTACAGTTAAGAATGCAACATTTAAACTTGGCTCCTTTTAAAAATAAAGAGGCAAGTTGATGGACATTAGTGTATTTGATTTATTTTCAGTTGGAATTGGACCTTCAAGCTCACACACGGTTGGCCCCATGTCGGCCGCCAATGCCTTTGTTAAAAAACTTGGCTCTGAAAATAAACTCGAGCAAGTAAAATCGATCCAAATTGAGCTTTTTGGTTCTTTGGCACTAACGGGTGAAGGGCACGGCACCGATAAAGCAGTATTACTCGGCCTTGAAGGGTATTCTCCTGATCTCGTTGATCCTGCTTATATTACACCTCGTTTCCTCACAATTTGTAATGAAGAACATCTCAATTTAAACAACACTAAAAAAATAAAATTCTTAAAAAATACTGACATGCTTTTTCATGATGATCCACTTCCTAAACATCCTAACGGTTTGCGATTTACAGCCAAAGATCAAAATAATTCTGTTTTAGCGAGCGAGATTTATTACTCAGTGGGCGGGGGTTTTATCGTTACCGATAAAGAATTCGATCACGAACCTACTCACAATAATAAAGCACCTTATTCTTTCGATACTGGCGCACAATTACTCTCACATTGCCAAAAAAATAATATTACCATTGCGGAATTAATGATGGCCAACGAATCTGTTTGGCGCACTGAAAATGAAATTCGTGAGAGATTACTTTCTATCGCAGAAATTATGCGCAACTGTATTCAAAAAGGCTGTGAAACAAGAGGAATATTACCGGGCGGTCTTAATGTAAAACGTAGAGCTGCGGATCTTTTTGAACGATTATCAAATATGGGAAAACCTCATCACCATCACCCTGAAATGATGAACTGGATAAACGTTTATGCCATGGCTGTTAATGAAGAAAATGCGGCGGGTGGTCGGATCGTCACAGCACCAACAAACGGTGCTGCAGGAATTATTCCAGCCGTTTTAGAATATTACCGAGTTTTTTTTGAAAATGTGTCAGAAAAAAATATCGTTGATTTTTTACTGACTGCAGGTGCCATTGCAATATTATATAAAAAACGCGCATCGATTTCTGGCGCAGAAGTGGGTTGCCAAGGTGAAGTGGGTGTGGCCTGTTCGATGGCTGCTGCAGCGTTAACGGCGGTACGCGGTGGTTCTGTCATTCAAGTTGAAAATGCAGCTGAAATTGGCATGGAACACAATCTAGGTCTCACCTGCGATCCCGTTAAAGGATTAGTACAAATTCCTTGCATAGAACGAAATGCAATGGGTGCTGTAAAAGCAATCAATGCCTCAGGACTCGCACTAGCAGAAACGGGTGCAAATTTAGTGTCACTCGACAAAGTCATCGCTACCATGAAACAAACGGGCAAAGACATGTTAAGCATTTATAAAGAGACCGCCAAAGGCGGCTTGGCTGTGAATATACCTGAGTGTTAGCCTGGATTGTGAGCAATTTCCTAGGAATTAAATACCCTGTCATTAAACTTTCAAACCGTCTATCTTACATCCTTATTTAATAGGGAATGTAAAAATTTATGCAGCTTAAAGATCTAGACAAAAATCTTTATTTTTACATCTTAAGCTTTCTAACTATCCAAGACTTAGGTCGACTTGCGCAAGTCGATGAACGTAATAGAATCCTTAGTCAACATGACATTGTATGGCGCCCGATTTTTCTTCGCGACTACCATACAATCTCTTTTTACAATGGCTGTCGACTTAAAAAAATTTGTACTCAATTCAAAAAAGCTTACCACGATAAATTATCTCTATTGCCGCTACTACAGGCTCAACATTTGTCAGACCTGGCCAGTCAAATGGTGCTTCTCTCACATCTATTTCCAAAACCGCAACCTGAGCATAAAACCCAAGTTAAACGTGTGTGGTATGGTTCTAGCTATTTTGGAGAATCGATTACTCGAACCAACGGAGTTAGACATACCTATCTGAGAATCAAATCAGACTGTCGAAGCGAGCGAGAATCTGACCAAAGAAATGCAAAAAAAGCCCGCTCCGTACTCAATTCCTCAAAAGAGCACACACCAACACTCGAATGTGAAGAAAATGAACTGTTTAAATACATATACAAAAAATAAAAGACGCTACTGTATAAATCGAATGTCCGCTTCCAAAATTAGGCCATGTAAGTTGACACAGATATCGAATTTTGTCATAGTTTTAATTCTTAATATCTACTCAGCGAATTAAAAATGAGTATGGTATATCAATTCAAAAGGATTTGAGCGATGGAAGCGGATAATTACGAATTACACGCACAAAATATGCCCGATTTAGATTTATGTATAAAATTTGCAGGCTTATTAATTGACATGGTGCGGCGTGTTAAAGCTAATCGAAGAGATCCAAGAAGAAAAGAACAACAAGAACACAATCACAGCCCTGCTGAATATTTCATCCATACAAATGATTTGAAACAGTTTTTTAAATATTGTCATGAACCTATAACCATTTATGTGCCATTAAGCGTTGGGCAACCCTACCATGAAGGTGCCTCGGCAGCTTCACAAGTTGCTTGCTTACAAAATTTACGAGATGGTTATGAGGCTTGGGTTCAAGATCAATTATCAAAAAAAGCCGTATCGCCGAAAAAAATTACATTGAAGTGGGATGGTTTAGGAATAGATGCTGAAGTTACTCAAGCCTTAAATAAAATTGATCCGGTAGAAATTGATTTTAATATACCTGATGGACAATGTAATTCGCTTTTGCAAGACGAAAGATTGACGGAGTTTGAGAATGAGTTTGTCAGAAAAGGGCGTGAGCTGGAAAGAAATTATTATCAATTATTTTCCAATGGTGAAAAATTCGAACAAAAGGACATTGATATCTCACTCAGAATGAGAAGGTCTGCTACTATTCGTTGGGCCACATTGAAACATCATTATAGCGATCCAACAGTTATGCAAATAATGAACAAATTAGAACAGGTTTTTAAATTGGGGGCTCAAGCTATCAACAACCGAAGGCCGGGCGATAAAAAATTTCCAACTGAAATTGAAAAACTGTACAAAAGTGGAGCTTATACAAATTGGTCATTAGACGTTAAAGTCAACGACCTTGCCTACGTTCTTATTGAAGATATAATGATTCACTGCAAAATATTACCAAGAACAGTGCCTGGCGAAACAAAGATGGTAGCAATGATGTACCCAGGTCCTCTCAGCATGTTGTTAGACACAGGTAAAAAAACACTCGCTTGCGTATGTAAAGCACTCGGAATTAAAGACGCTGTATCGGATGTCTCATGTATTTATTTACAAGCAGAAAAAGTTAATCCTAGAGATCCACAACAGGATAAATGCGCCTCATTATTTTCTGGAAAATTAAATAGTGATAATTCTCGATCACTACCCTCTCAGGATTTAACAACAGCTCGGATGAAATTTATTAACTCTGCTGTACCTGAAGGTATAGGCGATCAGTTTGCACTACAAGCCATGAGAGCCACCTTGAATCAAGAAAGAAAGCAGGATGCAGAAAAACAATCAACGTTTGAAATTGGGCCTTATGCGTGTTTTTTAACACGTTTCTTTGATGAATATAGAAATTATGATGAAGTAATTTCACAATTATGTGCAGATAATAAACTATTATGGAATCCCGGAAACCCCATTTCGGCAATTCATGAATTTTTTAGGCCATTTTCAATTAATAATTCTTCTAATGTGTCTTTTTCTCAACAAACAATGTCGATAAGCAGTTCTTTTTTTAATCATAATTCTGAGCATGATGATTCATTAATGATGAAATTTGAAGTACTAGTTCACAAGTATCAAGAAACCCAGTCCAAAGATAAACATAAAGAATACTTAATCAAAGCAGCGTGTCGACTCGTTAGATATGCTGTGGAATTTCAGAAAGAAAATGAAGATGAAGTTGGGTCTCAAATGAAAAAAAGATCTAAATCTCAATCTTTAATTTTTTTTCCTTTGCAAGTTTCACCTGTTGATAACCAAGAAGGCGGGCCTGATTTTGCGACTCCAATAGCAAGACCATCCGACCAGCAACTACCACTACTGGGATGTTTTTATTATATTAAACAAATTATTGAGATAATGGAGAATGACATCTCTTTACTCAATAACTTCAGGTATTATCCGCACCCAATACCAGTAGCCGATTATCACTCTACCCAAAGCTCTCAGCTTAGCGGTTCTGCTCCCCTAACCCAAAGTAAATAGGTATTTTTTACGGTATCTTTCCCTATTCGTTTTCCTATATAGTCATCTCATCCAATGGTGAACCTAACCATTGTGGGAGGGGTGAACGCGTTGTATATAAGCTAGCAAGTGCATCATATGTCTCGGCAAGTGTGTGGTTAATGAGGGTACGGGGGCGTTTACGCCCCCTGACCTCGATACATTTTCTCTTTCTCTCTTCTTTCTACCACTCCGTTTGAGTACTTCTTGGTTCTTCTTTTCCCAATAAACGCAAATCCAAATTTACAGCAGAAAGAATTCGAAATAACGTTTCAATCCTAGTCCCTTCAGGATGAGTTTCAAAATGTGAAATTGTTTGCTGTTTCAATCCTACTCGATCTGCAACTTCTGCTTGGCTTAATTTTAATTTTTTACGTCGATCAACTACACAAATTGCTAATACTTTCGGCAACATAATAAGCATCTTTCAGTCCTCCATTGGCTTACCCTCTAGAGGGGGTAAATCATATTCTACCCTCTATAGCGGGTAAAGTATAGTGTAATTTTAGAATATTGGCCTAGCAATTGTGCACATTGCTAGATCTCGTTGAATTTCGTCAGAACTTGATTTAACTAAACCACCTAAACAGCAAAACCTCTAACAACTCAAGACGCGACGCCGTACAAGTTTAATAGGTCAACAACAATAGACCTCGATTAACTACTTTATTTTCAACAGGATCATCCGAAATTGTGCTTAAAACTTCGGCCTTGTGCTTAGCGGATAACAATTGTTGTTTTAGCTCGCCAAACTTTTGACGTTTTGATGACTCAACATCCGCTGCACCAAGAGCCATCATACACTCTGGTCTGCTTTCAAGGAGGCTTATTTGGTTGATAGCCATATCAAGAGCTTGCTCTTTAGGAAAATGCCATTGGATCAGTTCAACCATGTTTGGGTTCCCCAATAAGGCGGCATATTGAAAGAGCGTGATTTTTTTTTGTAATCGCTTGCCGTTCAGATTAACAGTGCCACTTAGATTCACAAGGGCAGGTGTAGCTTCCAACAAGCGATGAAGAGTGTCTAAGTCATCGTTTTGGATATATTTGAAAAGCAATGTGACGCGAGTGAAAGCAAAAAAACCTCTGGAACATGCTCCTAATCTCAACGTTGAATTGTAATCTACAAAAGGCGTAATGCATTCCAAAACATCATGATTCAGCACAAGAGTGGTATCTTTTAAATTGAATAGCGGACGTTCTGGTGCTGGATCTCTAGTCAGAATATCGCTGCCGCACAATCTTTTAAAATAGTACCCCGGGTGCTCGAATGGAGTAATACGAACTGGGTATTTAGGATTTACCATTCTGGGTAAGTGTGGAGCATTCAAAAAATATTTATACAGGGATAAATACTTTTCTAGAGCAGTCTGATTTGAATTAGTTTGTCCTCCTTGAGCCACAATCTCTAAAACTTTATGTCCTAGTTCTGAATGAGCCTGAGCTAGGTCTAAAATTGTAAGAGTCTTTACGCCTGAAAGCTTGCGCATTAAGATTACTGCGCCTCGTAGGAATTCAGATAGGTCGGCTGCGAGTAGTCGAAGGTATTCAATATGATCGTCAATTATCCTTCTGATTTTAGTATAAAGAGGAGCAGAAGAATTTTTAGGGCATAATGCTTCGAATTTTTCTCGGATGACTTCATGATGAACTGTAATATTTTTCGGTGGACAATCAAAAGTCAATTCTGTTTTCGGTTTATTAGGAAAAGCTGAAAAATGACGCAATGGTATATTCGCTAAGGCATGATCAAGCCCCATATGAGCATAGAGAAATTCCGCGAAATTTAAGATGAAGCAAATAGTCTCAAAAATCTCTGGGGAACTCAATCGCTGAAAATCCAGCAGATTTTCACACAGTATAAGATCAGGGTAAGGACGGGTGAATTCATTCATCGCTTCTAGAAGTGTATTAACGAATATGACATCTTCTCTTTGTTGATATTCGGGTGAGCTTTCCATCAAATTTAGCCTTTATTAAGTTAGTAAACTTATCTTAATAGACAATCTTATCTTCTTTTGAAAACCACTCTACCAAAACGGCTTTAGCTTCGGATTGCATTATTTGTTGCTCGGGAATTTTTCGGTCGCCTAAAGGTATATTCAGTTGCTCGTAAAAAAAACGGTCATCGAAACCGATTTCAGCTGCATCGTTTTGATTGGCTCCAAAAATTATTTTTTCAATTCGGGCCCAGTAAATGGCGGTCAAACACATTGGGCATGGTTCGCAGCTGGTATAAATTGTGCAACCTTGTAAATTAAAAGTATCTAAGTGTTTGCACGCATCTCGGATAGCAGTGACTTCAGCGTGAGCTGTAGGATCATTTGTGGAAGGTACACAATTGTGACCGCGTCCAATAATTTCACCGTCTTTTACAACAACCGCTCCGAAAGGACCGCCTTCGTTATTTTCGATTCCTAATTTAGCTTGAGCAATGGCTTCCTGCATAAATTTATTATCCACGGATTTTTCTCCAAAATAGTGTGTAAGGAAAATATTGAATGATGAAATTAGGCTTATTAAACGTCGAGGTTGACGACATCCAGCGCTTTGCTTTCAATAAACAGGCGTCGTGGCTCTACTTGATCGCCCATCAATGTTGTGAAATATTCATCGGCCGCCACTGCATCTTCAATGCGTACTTGCAACATACGACGAGTTTCAGGATCCATTGTGGTTTCCCAAAGCTGATCTGGATTCATTTCACCAAGACCTTTATAACGTTGAACTGCGATACCTTTACGCGCATCTTGCATCAACCAGTCTATAGCATCAGCAAACGTTTTGATGCCTTGACGTTTTTCACCACGTTGAATATACGCACTTTCTTCCAGCAGATCTCGCGTTTTTTCAGCAAAGGAACTGAATAGTTGATAATCATGAGAAGCAAAAAACTCTTGTCGTAAAGGAAATTGCTGATCAATTCCGTGCGCCGTTATTGTGATTGTTGGATAGTATTGCCCTAATTCGCCTGATTCCTGAACATGAATTTTGTACTGAGCAGTGTTATCATTATTATGTGACTTACTCTGCAACAATTCAGACAATTTTTCCGACCATATTTCAACACGATTTTTATCACTTAACTCTTCAACGTTCAAAGGTAGCATCGCAAGTAATTGTTGCAAAATAACTTCTGGATAACGACGATTTAAATATTTTATTTTTCGTTGAATCGAGCGATATTCATTTCCCAATGTTTCTAACGCAGTTCCCGAAATTGGGGGTGAAGTGGCATTGACGTACAGACCAGCATCTTCCAATGCGATTTGTTGTAAATATTCAGCTAACGCATCATCGTCTTTTATATACTGTTCTTGCTTGCCTTTTTTCACTTTATACAGAGGCGGTTGTGCAATATAAATATAACCGCGTTGAATAACTTCTACCATTTGTCGATAGAAAAAAGTGAGTAGCAATGTGCGAATATGAGAACCATCAACATCCGCGTCAGTCATAATAATAATGCGATGATAACGTAATTTATCGGGATTATATTCTTCGCGTCCAATTCCGCAACCTAGTGCAGTAATTAATGTTCCTACTTCTACAGAAGAAATCATTTTGTCAAATCGCGCTTTTTCAACATTCAGAATTTTTCCTTTAAGAGGTAAAATTGCTTGATTTTTGCGATTTCGTGCCTGTTTTGCAGAACCGCCCGCAGAATCACCCTCAACAATAAATATTTCTGATAATGCAGGATCTTTTTCTTGGCAATCGGCTAATTTTCCTGGGAGACCTGCAATATCAAGTGCACTTTTTCTACGCGTTAATTCACGAGCTTTTCGCGCAGCTTCGCGCGCACGCGCAGCATCAATAGTTTTATTGACAATATTTTTAGCTTCCATCGGATGTTCAAGTAAATAGTGCGTTAAATATTCCGAAAGCAAAGATTCAACAATTGGTTTAATTTCAGATGAAACTAATTTATCTTTTGTTTGAGAAGAAAATTTTGGATCAGGAACTTTTACTGAAATAACTGCGGTTAGTCCTTCACGGATATCCTCACCCGTTAAAGCAACTTTTGCACCCTTCATAGATTCAGTAATGTAATTATTAATGGATCGTGTTAAGACCTGCTCTAAATCCCGCCAAGTGAGTACCGCCATCTCTTTGCGGTATATTATTGGTATAACAATAAACAGTTTCTTGATAACTATCATTCCACTGCATTGCAATTTCTGCTGTAATTCCATCTTGTTCTTTTTTAAAATAGAGAATGTCATTATTAATTGCTGTTTTATTTTTGTTCAGCATTTCGACGAATTCTTTCAAACCACCATCATAAAGAAAAATATCGCCTTTTCCAGTACGTTCATCATATAAAGAAATTCGTAATCCAGAATTTAATACGGCTAATTCGCGTAATCGTTCGCGCAAGGATATCATAATAAAATTCAAGAACATTGTTGAAAATTTTGTCACTGGGTTTAAAGGTAATTTCTGTTCCAGTTAAATCCGTATCACCTATAGCTTTCAAAGCCGCTTCAGGAACACCTAAATGATAAGTCTGTACATGAACTTTTCCAAGTTGACGAATTTTGAGTTTTAAATATTCAGAAAGCGCATTAACAACAGAGACACCAACACCATGCAAACCGCCCGACACTTTATACGATTCACTATCGAATTTACCACCCGCATGGAGTATCGTCATAACAACTTCAGCAGATGAACGTTTTTCTTCCTCGTGAATTCCTACTGGAATACCTCGTCCATTATCTTTGACAGTGATTGAGTTATCCGCAGTGAATAATAACATCGACTTCGGTGCAATACCCCGCAAGGGCTTCATCTATAGAGTTATCGACAACTTCAAACACCATATGATGTAAACCGGTACCATCATCTGTATCACCAATGTACATTCCAGGACGCTTACGTACCGCATCTAAACCTTTTAAAACCTTGATTCTAGACTGATCGTAGGTCGCATCGATTTCGTTAATAGGCATGCCCAAATTCTCTCAATCAAAAGGATACAGTGTATCAGAATTCGAAAAAAAATGGTACGTATTAGGGGTCAAATCTAGGATTGTTACATTCTTTGGCTATTAATTCGTCATTTTCAAAAATAGTTAGCCTAACCCTTGATTTTGCAGTAGTTCTGACTCTCGATCTCCCACCTTTCCCATAACACAGAAACAATAAATAAATGTAATAATTATATAGGATTAATCAATAATTAGCGTTTCATAGATTAAACTTGCTGCTTTCATGATCTGAATCTAAAACCCGAAGATATTGTTAATATCGGAACAATAAACTCGGACTCTATCGATTACTGTTTCCAACTGTTCAATCGTGAGTTTATCAAATATTCTATTCAGCTTAATGATTGTTGATTGTAATTCTGTAGTTTCATCACTCTGCAAATTATTTCCATTAGCCTCCTTTAAACGTGCGTAAGTCTCTTTAACTATACTTGGCTGAACCTCAAGAATCAGACTGACTTGCTCATCTTCAGTTAATGCAAGCAGATAGTGTCGCAACTCCTCTTTTAATTTTTCTTGTCTGCTAACCTCTAAGGTTGTTCTAGCTTGCTCTCCAGCGTTACTATCATCAAGAAGAACTGTATCAGCTACCGTACCCGAAAGGTCCAGGTCTCTTTTAGCTTCAGGTATATTAGAAGCAAACGTAAATCTTCCAACTTTAACATTTCGGGATGTATTTGAATCTGCAACTGTCCCAACTGAGGCCAAAGCATTCATATCATCCGACTGCAATCTCTTCATTAATGCCGCTCCTTACATAGTTATCATGTCTTAAACAACACGAAATTATCGATTAAATTCCTGTATAGTGAATAATCCTAGATTCTGCCGCTAAAATCAACCGAAAGCCAGCATCTCCCGCTTAAAGATTTTGAATGTTTTGCTCACTCAATGTCCCTATATACACGGTTGTTGATTTTACAGTTAAATCAACTATAGGGGCCAGAGATGAATGTTTCACGTGAAACATATTCATTATAGAAAAAGGTAAGTGAAGAACAATAGTTCTAAGAAAACTCGAAAATAGTTCCATGTTTCACGTGGAACATTTTAGGGTTGAGTTGTCCCGATAATAGCGAGTCGAAAAGCTTAAAATCCGTACCGGTAATATAGACCTGTGCAGAAATATTGTTCAATAAATCTCCGACGATCTTAAGTTTAGCTTGATCAAGCTCTGCAGGTAGATCATCGATTAAATAGATTGCAGATTTTTTAGTTTGTTGGTGAAGTAAACATCCTTGCGCTAAACGCAAAGCATATATGAGAGATTTATGTTGTCCCTGCGAAAGGGTATCTTTAACAGGTAATTCATTTGAAGTTAAGAGAACCTCTGCTCGATGAGGACCCAGCTGTGTATAGCCCAATTCAAGGTCACGATGAATGTTACGTTTGAGTACTTCTTCTAGTAAAGAATCATGTGACCAACCACGATAGTAATCCATTGTAACAGGCACTTCGGGTAACAACGAAGAGACTAAGGAGTTGAAAATGGGAGATAGCTCTTTGATATACTGTGCTCTTGATTGATCTAGAAGTTCAGCAACTAGACAGAGTTCATTATTCCAAATAGCGACTTGATCTACATGTAATCGCTGTCTTAAAACCACATTACGTTGTTTAATCGCTCGTTGTGCACGCTGCCAATGACTAAAGAACAGATGTTCCACGTGAAACAATCCCCAGTCAATAAACTGTCGGCGTAATTTAGGGCCTTCATTAATTAAGCTATGACCATCAGGGTAGAGTAATTGTATCGGTAATAATTCAGCTAGTTCAATAATGGACGTTACTGAATTACCAGCGATTTTAATTGTCGTTTGTCCATTGCGTTGCTTTGAAATTCCAACCGGTGTTTCACCGGAAGACATTGAGATTTTAGCGTGTAGATGAAACTGCGTCTGTTCATGCTCTATTAAACGAGAGGTAAGACGGGTACGAAAAGAGCGCCCGAGGGCCAATAAATGAATCGCTTCTAAAAAACTGGTTTTACCACTGCCATTTGGCCCGCAGAAGAGGTTGATCTTAGGTCCAGGGCATATGTCTACTGATGCAAGATTACGCAGATTCTGTATAGTAATGTGCGACAGGCTGGTCATAGTATTCAGGCTAACTAGAGACGAAGTGGCATGATCACAAACGCACTATACGCTCTATCAGTTTGTTCCTGAACCAATACACCCGTTTCATTATCAGTAAAACTCAGAACCACGCTATCATTGCTGATGGTATTAAGCACATCGATAATATAATCCACATTAAAACCTAGCTCGCAGGTCGGAGATTGGTAATCAATGGTCATCTCTTCTTCAGCTTCTTCTTGTTCAGGATTATTGGCTTGTATTTGAAGCACATCATTCTCTAAATGAAAACGAACTCCGCGAAATTTTTCATTGGTCAATACTGAAGCTCGTTGCAAAGTTTGTTTCAGGGAATGCCGATCTAAAATAACATGTTTATCGCTGTTCTTAGGAACCACGCGCTCATAGCTGGGGAAGCTTCCGTCAATTAATTTCGAAATAAAAGTAAAGTTAGGACTTTCCACTCGTATATGATTTGCACTAACGCCTACAGTAACCTCGCCTACGTTACCCGATATCAATCGCAAAAGTTCATGAACACCTTTGTAGGGCAACAGTGCTTGGGCTGTTGTAGCTGAGTCTGAATAAGTTAAAGAATTTAACGCTAATCGATGTCCGTCGGTTGCAACCGTTCGAATATTGCCACCTTTAACTTCCAACAACATTCCATTCAAGTAGTAACGTACGTCCTGTTGCGCCATCGCAAAATGGGTACGTTGAATTAAATAATGTAAATCAGAATGCGGTAGCTTTATTTCGACCGTACTGGGATCTGCCTGAATAAACGGAAATTCTTCAGCCGGCAGAGTAGAAAGTGAAAAACGACTTCGCCCTGATTTAATCAATAATCGATCTTTTTCAAACTCAAGCGTTATCGTCGATTCATCTGGTAATGTTTTACAGATATCTAAAAGTTTACGACCTGGAACCGTAATTTCTTTATTCCCGGGTTGCTTTGATTGCAGGGTAGTGCGTCCAATCAATTCGACTTCTAAATCAGTACCCGTAATAGACAGCTGATCATCATTGAAGCGCAATAAGACGTTCGCCAAAATAGGTAATGTTTGACGACGCTCAACAACACCGATGGCGAGTTGGAGTGGAGTGAGAAGCTCTTCGCGTTGCAATGTAAATTTCATTTTCCTGATCCTTCCATTAAGTAAGTTATGTTGACAAAATACGTAAAAGATTCAAATAATCCTCTTTTATATCCACTTCAGTTGCAATTAATTCTTTAATCTTACGTGTCGCGTGTAAAACAGTCGTATGATCACGCCCCCCAAAAGCCTCACCAATCTCCGGTAAGCTGTGGGTTGTTAATTCTTTTGCAAGGGTCATCGCGATTTGTCGGGCACGCGCCAAAAAGCGATTGCGACGTTTAGACAACAATTCATTGACTTTAATTTTATAATAATTAGCCACTATTTTCTGAATATTTTCTATTGAAACTAATTTAGCTTGTACTGCCAATAGATCTTTCAACGCTTCTCTAGTAAAATCTAGCGTAATAGGTTGACCCGTAAAATGTGCATTCGCGATCACGCGTTTTAAAGCACCTTCCAATTCACGCACATTCGACTGCACACGTTTGGCAATAAAAAACGCCACTTCATTCGGCAGCAGAACACGTGATTGCTCAGCTTTAGACATTAAAATAGCCACTCGCGTTTCCAATTCGGGCGGTTCAATGGCAACAGTCAGCCCCCAACCAAAACGAGATTTAAGTCGTTCTTCTAACCCATTGATTTCTTTAGGATATTTGTCACACGTTAAAATAATTTGTTGTCTGCCTTCAACTAACGCATTGAAAGTATGGAAAAATTCTTCTTGAGAACGATCTTTCCCAGCAAAAAATTGAATATCATCGATCAAAAGAGCATCCGCATTGCGATACCAACGTTTAAAATCATTCATTAAATTACGTTGCAACGCTTTCACCATATCAGCGACAAAACGCTCGGAGTGCAAATAAATGACTTTGGCGTCTTTTTTCCGACTTTTAATAAGATTTCCCACACAGTGCATCAAGTGGGTTTTTCCAAGCCCTACATCTCCGTAAATTAAGAGCGGGTTGTAGGCTGTGCCTGGATTTTCCGCTATTTGTACAGCAGCAGCCCGAGCCAGTTGATTCGATTTTCCTTCAACGAAATTATCGAACGTAAAAGCCTCGTTGAGCGTATTTTGTGTGTTTGCAAACGGGTTGTTGGAATCATTGTCTAATACACTCGTATGAGGTTGCATCACACGCTGCACTGATTGTGGGTTCTCACCCGTCGACGGACGTACTACTTTCCGTGTACCAATACCTAAGCTAAGCGACGGTGTCTCTTCAGGACACAATTCTACAATAAGTTCTTTCAGTCGATTGTAATAGTTGTCTTTCAGCCATCCTAATACAAATTGATTGGGCGCCAGCACAGACAGCTCGTTGGGCGTTTGTTCTACCTGTAAGGGTTGAATCCATCGTGTAAATTCGATGGGCTTGAGCTCGTTTTCTAATTGAGCCAAACATTGTTGCCACAATTGTGACGACACGGTGCTGTCCTTTTTTGTTGCTGTAAAAATAGCTATTTTATCCCGATTGAAAAAAGTTATCCACAGTTTACTTTGCTAGCTTCTACCGGTTAAGGATTTTGGATGTCTTGGTAACTCAATGCCCTGTATTGATGGCTGCTGATTATAAAACCGTGGAGATGCTTCCTTTGATCAGGAGTTTCCGCTATCGCTGGAAACTCGGCAAGATGACTTTCCTAATCGCGAAAGGAAAATCTCACTGTGAATTGTTAATCAGAATTCTTATAACTTTGCTTCATCATCCTACCACAATGGAATTTAATGATTTCAGTTATCTTTCGTTCTACCGGATTATCACTATCATTTAACTCTTTTAATATCTTTTCTGACATATGAATCACCCGGTCACGTACTGCTTTTTGACTAAAGCCAATCTCCTCAGCGAGTTTCTCAAAGTGTTTGATATTGATTGAACCAATATTATATTCACCACCTATTTTCATCGCCATCTTTTGACTCAAATTTTCATAATATGTCGTAGATAGCAGATCATATAATGGTGCTAGACGAATTTCTTTTTCGAGAATAAATGAAAAATTTTTACCATGTGCGTCACAATTACCAATTAGAAAATTAAAAATCACACCATCTAATAAACGCTGTAAGTCAATAGCGGGAACCGAAGAAAACTTTCTGATAAGCGAAAAACATTGCTGAAAAGAAGGGCCACCTTCGTTTTGATATTTCCTATTTGAGACAATGCCTTGTGCTTGACAAAAATCTTCTTGATGTAGTCTACGTATATTAATATCTTGATTGCTGTCTACACTAATACGATCAAATCGTTCAATTAATAAATATTCGATATCTTGAGCAAACTTGATAGTTGCTTTTGCAGCATTAATCCCAACTTGGTTGGCCAACGCTAAACAAAATGCTTCATTTTGAACTACCCCTTCATATCCTTTTATTGCTGGCTTGATAATATGAGTGCTTGGAGAGCCATCCAGAGGAATTGCAACCTGCCCATCTTTAATTCTAACTGCAATCTTGTCCTGAACACCCGCCAAAGATAAACGCACTTCACTTTCACCAGCCAATAATGGACGTTGTGGTAATTTATGAAGAAGCTCCGCCAATTCCGTTTCATTAATCGTGCGATACTTATGACTAAGTTGACTATTTTCATCACCGGGCGGAATAAACGTAATTGCTCCAGCACATTCACCACCGATTTTCTCCAACATTGAAAAATCATTGTGAGCACTTATTCCATAAATTTTCGCGATAAGTCTTCGATTTCCCTCTTCGGGCAAGAAACCTTCAAAAAATCCTTGGCATTCTTTACGTGAATACATTTTCTCACTTAACGGCAGAGAACACGAAATCGGTAGAGATGCTGGATTATTTAACCAACTAATATCATAATTGAACTGCAATTCCCCATGATCATTTTGATGCAATTGCCCTACAAGTTGTTTATTCCAGTAGACTATTAGTTTTTTCGACATGATTACAATTCCTGATTAACATTCGGTGGAATCAATTGTATCTTAATACCAAGCGTGTTCATCACGGTAAGTGTTTTCCCCAATTGTGAGGTGTCCTTGCCGTGCTCCAAGTCAATAATAAACCGTCTGCCCGTACCACAGGTCATCGCAAGCTCCTGTTGTGTAATGCCTAATGACTCACGAGTAACCTTAATAAGATTACCAACCGTTTTGGCAGTGTGTTTCATATATCCCCCTAAACGTTACCGTACAGTAACATTATACCATAAAGTGGCGATAAAACCAGAAAATGTTCCCGATCAATCACTTTATCTATCTTTACGGCTATTTGTTTAGAATAAGTTACCGATCAGTAACATGGCTATGAAGGCGCCGTGTCTTTAAATGATATTGAGCTGGGATTCAGTAGATAAAATTCTGTTGAAACCCCTAGTTTGTAATGCTACTTTGATATGATTCTTATCGTTTACGCAAAGTCTTTCTTTCAAGGAGCCAAAAAGTGCCAACACAACCAGCGACATTTTTCGATCCAGCCAAAACATTCGATGATAATGTAGACAATGGTCCGTATTTATCCAATCAATCAAAAAGTGCATCTGAAACTGAAAAAGACTCTGGTTATAAATTTTTGGGCCACCAAATTAATTCTCCTTTCGGCATTCCCTCCGGACCTTTGCCCACCAGTCGACATATCATTGGGGCCTTTAAACGGGGCTTTGACGTGGTTTGTTACAAAACCCAGCGTAGTGTTGCATTCCCCTGCAATCCCTTCCCTAATGTAGTCTACATTGACGTAGAGGGCGATCTCACACTAGAGAAAGCCACTCACCCTCAAATAGGACATTTGGACTCCAGCGCCCCCGTCGAAAAACTAACGATCACTAATTCTTTTGGCAACCCCTGTCGCGGCCTTGATTTTTGGGTGGATGACCTTCGAAAAGCCGTCCAAGCTCAAGGCAAAGGGCAGCTGTGTATTAGTAGCGTCGTCGGAACAATTCAAGAAGGCTTTAACGATCACGATTATTTTCAGGATTTTGCAGCCACAGCCTTATTAGCCAAAAGCGCTGGCGTTCAAGCCATTGAGCTTAATCTTTCATGCCCTAATGTCGCGAGCGAAGGTGTGCTGTGTTACACCTATGAAGCCGTTTACCAGGTTTGTAAACTCACCAAAGAGGCTGTGGGTGACGTGCCATTAATCGCCAAAATGGGCTATTTCACGCCTGATCAACAACCCTTATTAGAAAAAATAGTCCTTGGGATAAGCCCTTTTCTTGGGGCGTTTTCAGTCATCAATACTCTTCAGGCTTCCATCGTTGACGAGCAAGGCAATCAACTCCTGCCCGGCCCAGGCCGTCTAAAAGCTGGCTGCTGCGGCGCCAGCATTAAATGGGCAGGCCTTGATATGGTTAAACGCCTCGCTGCGCTTCGTGAAAAACACCGCTTAACTTTTGATATCATGGGCGTCGGGGGTGTCATGACTCCGGAACATTTTCTCGAATACCGAAACGCCGGTGCTGATGTCGTCCAATCTGCCACTGCAGTAATGTGGAACGATATGCTTGCACAGCAAGTCAAATCGACGCTCTAATTTCAATTTCAAAAACATTGTTAACAAGTGTGGTGTGTAACAAGCCTGTCATCGAGACTCTACGCACAGATATACGAATGCCATAAATTATAATCAATTTCCAAATTATAATGATAATTACAGAACAGAATTATGTATATACATTGCATTACACATTTAACCATGCTACAATATTATATAAACATGATAAGGGCAATAAATGTATGCAAAAGATAGACTTTAATTACATGAGAATCAGTAAAAGCGGTGTTTTAGAAGAAAATGGTTATATAGCGACTATCTCACAGAATGGCTTTATTACTCTCAGAACTCTTTCATGTGATGCCCGGCTAAAGGAAACTGGAGCAAATCCACCCGGATGGAAACTTCACATAAGCGTTGATGATGAGAACGAAAATTTGATAAGAGCGTGGGATAGTATCGCTGAGGTTTTCATTAACCACCAATTGTCTTTCGTTAAGGTTCAACTACTCAAGAACATTAAAGATACCAAAGGTGAAGCATGGGATTGCGGTCGGCAATTCACGATATACATGCACCAGAACCCCGAAAAGCAACCTCGAGACTGGCAAAATCTAATCAATGAAATTACAGCAATATTTGTTAGAGAGGACATTAGGCCTGGTTACACAAATCCTACATCAAAGCCTATAGAAGGTAGTAGCTATTTTTCTTACAAGAATGACACACGTCCAAAGCAAGATATGAAGCAAGATACAAAACTAGAGAAAAAATCGTCGATGGAAGACCTAACAACGACATTAGCACATTCCCCTCCGGCCTCAATGCAAACCTCAAAAAATATCAGCGACGATAAAAGTGATAGTAAAAGTAAGCCTAAAGTGACAGTGCCATTTCTCAGGCTTTCGAACGCGCCGCCTAAAGAACGAAAACAAAAAGAAACAATAAGCTGCAGAGATATATATTTAGGTGACTATCCCAAAGAAAAATGGTATAATCCCTCAAACGGTGAGGATAGATATTAGTCTTCAATTCTTTATATCTCAGTATTTGTGCCGTACCAGGACTAAAATCGATTTTAGGCTATAATTGTAATTGAATAGGTACTGAAGTCGAGGTAGGTATGTCACCCGAAGAAAAATCGGCAAAAATAGCGGCATTAAAAGAACTTTTGGGATATCTCAAAAGCCCAGAAAGAGGGGACCTATTTGACATTTTTTGTGAAGCCGTTCCTGCATTAAGAAATCTAAATTTATCGAAAATCAACGGCAAATTGCTCGGTGAAACCCACGAAGATGTATTACATTATATTCAGCGAATTAATCCAGAGCACGAAAGAAGTCAACGAACTAAAGAAACAAATTATGATACGTATGGTAAATTGTGTCAAATTGCAAAAACAACAAGATATGACCTATCATCTCAGGATGTACTACCTTATCGACTTCGTAAAGATCAATTAGAAAAACTAAACTATTTTATCAATCGAATCCGAGATGATTCTTTTTCCATAGGAGACTACGAAGATTTGTTCGCTCATGAAAGTCTCTTAAAAGCATTAATTTCACCTGAAGAAAGATCAGATTTCGTAAAATGTATTGATAATATTAATGTTAAAAAATTATTAATAAGGGGTACACCAGCTCAACCCAATCCAGTTCAAACAAAAGATGAACAAGGTGGGCGAGAAATTGACGACAAAGGCCCTTCAAGTCAGCTCATTTCAAAAGAAGTTTCTATCGTTCATTCTAAATTCCAAGATGAAACTACTCCACATAAAACCATTCAACCTGATCAAGTAGTTAGAAAACAACGGATTGATTTAGAAAATGCGATGGATAAAACTTTTACAAATATTAGCGGTCATTTAACAGAGCTTATTACTAATAAATCTACTGCTGAATCTGCACCCCCATTAAAATCTGAGTATGATACTCATTTAAAGAAATTCAATGAGATTCTATCAGACAAAAATAGAAAAAAAATAATGTCAACTTTAGGCCCTAAACAAGCAGGTTTACCACGAGAAATTATGACAGAAAACCGCATCAGATTTGCCTTGCAGCAATTGAATACTGATCTTCAAGACTTAAATCGACGTAGTCAAGGAAACATCCTTAACTATAGTAAATTCAGATAAGCCACAACGTGGGGGTTAATCTAAATATTTTACTACGTATTTAATATCACCTATGATAAAAATTTCAGGTTGACTCAACACTTATTTTAAAAAATTATTCCGAGAATATCTTTTCTTAATCCATTCTTTAGAATGCTGATATAGGTGTTAATTGTAGTTTTTGGAAAGAACCCACGAATATCTTCATTATCTTTTGCTGAAGGAGCTTTTGGCAGCGGTTTAAAAAATGGATGTTCAGAATCTATCGGTATTCTCTCATCGTAAAAAACTTTTACTGCTTGCCCAGAGTTTTCGGATTCTTGAGCCTGACGTAACATGTGTTTGCCCAAAATACTGAAATTATTGCTGCGCAAATCAATTGTAAAGATTTTTGCATCTATGTTCTGATTTCAACGCCTTTGTAATTGAGTCTGCAGCATCGTCGCGTAAATTATTATAACGTAGTGATAATGTTATGTTATCTGCACAATGATCCGAAACAAAATAAGTAGCCCACTGTTCTGCACCTTGATTCCCAATTAAATTGTTGCGTAAATTGATACTGAGATTAATCAGGCCTCTTCTAGCCATTAAAAAATCAACTAATAATTTATTGGCGTCAGAATTAATGTTACAGTCCTCTATACTAAGTGTTAAATCCGTTATCGTTGTTAATTCAGTCAAGCTGTCAATCAACTGCCTAACATCATCTTTAGAAAGTGCAATACCGTCCAACGAATAAGTAAACTCTGTACTCGACCCGGTTTGTATAAATTCTTTAATACATTGTGTAAATTTTTCGATATGCACAGATTTCATAAACACCTCCTAAAATACGCATCTTTATAATAAACATCTTAACATTAAATTTTAGACTTCGACAATCTCTTATTTTTTTGGCAAATATCTATGGCGCCCCCTGCGGAATATGGTACCTTTTGATTCGCTTTTGACCTTGGGGTGCCATAGATTGTTTTACCCAAGTTTGTTGTGGTACTGAATGTTGTTGATCATGCATTGTTTCCCCTCCTTCTAAATCAGTATGACCTTTATGTGTTGTTGATTGTTTTACCCAACTTTGCTGAGGGGATGCATGTTCTTGATGCATTAATTGATCGTTAAAACTGCCAACATAATATTTTTTAGCACTAGTAACTGCTGTAAATGCCCTCTGCTCGTTACCTTCGTCACGAGAATGCTTAGTAGCGATTTGCCTAATTAATTCTTCTGTTAGTTCAATTTTTTTTATCGCCTATATTAACTAGAGTTAATTCAGGCTCCGTATAACCAGCACCATTATACGAAATAACAACCACTAAATCAGGATGGACATCAATTACCTTTGACCAGTGGGGAAAAACAGCTGGTGACAGTTGTTTTACCACCGCATTGAGCTCGGTAACAAAGTCTGAAACATTCACATCTGATTTCCTTTGTTCATGATCTAGCTTAAGGGCTAAGAATTTTTCTGATTCCTTATAAATCGAACTTCCATCTTTATTCGCAAAAACAGATTTTGGCGTGGTGTCGGCGAACTCATCACCACTCATCAGGTAATAGCCACCATCAGACACTAATGCCGCCATTGCCAATCGCTTTTTCATATCCTGCAACCACATTTTCTTCATCTCTACAGCACGATCACGATCTGCTAACTCTAAGGCTGACATATCACCACCAGTAACTGCAGCGTTGGCAAGCATTACTGTGAGTGTTTCATGAGTAATCCTCAAGAAAAATGTATGGTGTTCTTTTTTATCACCTTTTTTCACGTTATTTAGATGACGTAAAAAATCATCTCCATCAATCTTATTTTCAACTAAACTTTCCATTGCATTCCAGCTTGCTGGTCCATCATCATGCGACGCTGCAAATCCAATTGTCCCTCCGCCTTTACGCTTCAGTTCTGACCCCCTGTTATCTAAATGTGTTAATTGCTGTTTGGTACCAATATCATGTCCAGAAGATGCCATCGTCCAGTTGATATTATTGGTGACATGTGTATAGAGCTCTCTGTAGTCATGAGCGATCTTATCAAGTCCTTTCGGCGGTAAACATTCGGCAAATATTATTGGACTGGCCTTAAATTTATTCCGTACTAGCTCTTCTAATATAGGAAACAGCTCTCGCTGTAGTTCGGGTGACAGCCCGGTAGCAAAGTCAACTCTAACCCCCTTAAATCCAAAGTCATTAACATACTTTGTAAGAATTGGCAGCCAAAAATGCTTAATAATTTGTTGTCGAATTGTTGGGTCGTCGTAATTGAACGGTACAATATCATCCCAATGATGAGCAATATCATTTTTAAACCACTTCGACGTATCAATTCCCAATTGCTGAAAATGTGGTGATTGATTGCTTACGAGTAGTGAATCTTTTGCCACATGATTTAACACCAAATCAAATAATGGTACTAGACCATTCTTAGTTGCAGTTTCAGTGTATTCAAACAGTAGTGCTTTTTCTGTATCACTTGCAAAAGACGGATTGCCATTACGTTGCAACTTTGATTCATTTGGATCTTTCAGGTCGGGGAATAAGAGGTGATTTAATTGCGCATAGTCATATGTTGCATAGAGTGAACCAGTAACACCACTTTGTTCATAGCTTTCAAAATTGTATCGATTTACTGATTGTGTTGAAGTTGAGTTTATCGGGTTGAGCCACACGGCATTAAATCCCAACCCGTCTTTGCCTATTCGTTGCAGATCACCTATTGCCTCTCTCATTGAGGCATAGACTCTAGGAAATACATTGTAGAGTACAAGTCTTTGATCTTTCATCTGAGCACTCCGGAAAGTACCATTTTTAAGCGATAATACATCAGCAGAGCAATGAGTCCCGGATCATTAAATCGTCGTTTTACATAAACTACTCACGTTTTTACCCAGCATCGACGTACCTATCACTCCAGTATTTTAAATAAATACATATATAACTTACCTATTACAATTATAGCCTACTACCGAGATTTTTGCCGGGCTCCGCCATACCGTAAAGTAGGGCAGTGATTTTACAGCATTAGACAAAAGGTTTTCGGTGTGACTACACAGTTCAAGACAATGGCAAAAATGACAAACCATCTTTTTTCATTGCCACTAGAGTACTCTGGTCACCACCGAGCTAAGTCCAAATTCCCTATCTATATCGCCAAAAGTATTCGAATGTATGCGACAAAGTCCGTATAAGATCCTATCTAATGTATACATTGTTACAGGTACAATTATTATGGATAACATTAGAAACCGTTATTATCACCTATGATAAAAATTTTAGGTTGACTCAACACTTGATTTAAAAAATGATTCTGTGATCGTCGTTTTTTATTCCACTCTTCTACAGTGTAACACGTCGGATGAATTGTTCGACCCAAATACTCCTCTGTTTTAACGAGAAGCTGAAATAATTCAGAGTAGCCTATTTTATCACTGACAATCATTAAATCAATATCGCTTTTTGCGTTATCTTCACTCTTAGCAATAGAGCCATAAATAAATGACAAAATAATTTTAGAACTAATAGGCTCTAGCGCATCACGAAGAAGATCTGCCAAACCAAAAGTTTTAATTATTATACTTCTTAATTCAGTAAAAATAGGATTACTCGTATTTGCTTTATATTGCTTAAGATTTCCGGCGGTATGAAACTGATATCAAACCCGCCTCAGTCAATTTTTTCAATTCGCGTTGTACAGAACCTCGCCCCATATCAGCAACACGAATAATCTCATTAGTGTGAAATGCGATGTCAGGGCGCGCATAAAGAAGACCCAGTACGTGCTGTTGCACTATACAAACAGAACATTAGATAAACTTATTATAATCGTACTCATATTGGGTATTATAGTACCCACTTTGGGGCTTATCAACCAGAGCAATGATTGTCATAGTATTTAATACCTTTCGATCATGTACGAACTCAAACATGAAACTTTAAAAAAGAGACTATACTAATAGTAAATTGGTATTCAACTAATACAGGGGGGGGGAAGTGAAAATGCATCAATGTCAGTGCGGGGAAATTATTTTTGGTGGCCTAGGTGAGTATGTATGCAATGAATGCTTTTCTACTTATTATATAACTGAATGTCTCAAGTGCAAAGATGAATTTATGTTAAACGAACCTTCTATTGATTCAGATTGGATTTGTGACGATTGTCAAACTATCCTTAGTGCAGAAAACTACAGAAAGGAAATTAAAAATAAAGGAGCCTCATTTACAATTTGTAGAGATCCAAGTTATTTTACAAACGGAATCACTGACAGATATCCTATCTCATACCGTCTTGTATTGCTAAATATCATTTTCAATATTTTCAAGAACTCAGATAAATCAGACTTCGCAGCACTTAAAAAATATATGAATGATTTGCTTGTCGCCATCGAAAACAAAACAGAATTTCAAATCAATAAATATCCTAATTATTTTCAAATTTACACATTTAAAAGTATACTTTCAGAAGATCCTAAAGGATATATATGCAATATTAATCGATAAAACAAGAGGCACAACCCCATTATTTTTCTATTGTAATAGCAGTACTACGGAGAAAAAAAGATACCGAGTAGAAGCCTTTCATTCATCATTAAAAGAAATCATTAGTAAATTTGACACATTAATAGATATTTTCATAAACAATGAAATATTTTTTTAGAGAAAATACCACAAATACCCCACTAGATGATGCCTAAATTTAAAAATCATCTTTGCTTTATATTAGAGCAACTCGCGAACGAAGATGATTAAGCTAACAATATTAGTAAATTACTTTGTTCTTCTTAATCGATGTCACCAAACAATTCTTTAATACCTTGCTGCCATGGTAGTACCAATACATGATCGATCTTTTTTGCATATTTATCTTGGCTTAGTACAATTGCTTCACTATTAGGTATTTCCGCAGTAATATGTATGAAGCGTGAAATATCTTCCGGACCAAACATTATACTATCTTTATGTGGATAGAAAGTATAGGAAAATATTCCTGTATGTTATACGACAAAGTCAATTTCAACATCACTCGGCGTTCGCAAATAACTAAAGCGAAAATCTTTACGATGGTAGTCACTAAGCTTCATGCACTCCAAAATTATGAAATGTTCAAATGCATTACCATATGCATTTGTTTGAGGAATGATGTCTACACTGGTTTGTCTCGATAATGCTCGCACTACACCCGGATCAAAGTAATAGAATTTTGGTTTCTGGCTAAGTCTTTTTCTAAACGAGCCGGTATAGGAATCAAGCATAAAGCCAATTAAAGTATCTTCTAGAATGCCATAATAGGCTTTTACCGTTTTATCATCCGCACCGACATCACGAGCAATATTACTATAATTAATAATTTTACCGTTGCATTGCGCAGCAACCTCAAGAAATTTGCGAAAAGGATCTAGATTACGTACTGCTTGTTCATTGATAATTTCTTCTTTGAGGTAGGTGTGGGCGTATGCGTTTAAAAATTCCTGGCGTTCCAGATCTGTATCACACTTACTGATTTCAGGTAATGTGCCCCATTTCAGTGCATGGTTAAGGTTAAAGTCATCACCAAGCTCGAACGCGCTTAATGGATAGAGATGATAAACAAAAGGCATTTCCTGCCAGCAAGTTTGCTCCCCCATGCTTAAGTTTTCGTGCACTTGATCCTGTCATGATAAAAGTTTTATCAGTTTTACCCATTAGCATTTGAACGGTATCGAGTAACTTAGGATTTTTTTGGATTTCGTCAATAATCACATGTTGTATATTGCTCGGTAAGGCTTCTACCTCGGAAAATAATATGTTTGGATTTTGACGATATCGATATTCATACTCACTATTGAGTAAATCGATATACCGGCTATACTCATGGTCGTATACATTGTTATAGGTGTATTTATGCCCATATTACGAGCACAAATAAGAAAAAATGCCTTTTCTTTGGCAATTGTAATATCCGCTGATACATGGCTAACTCCGTAAACATCAGATATATCCGGAGCTTAGTCCGAATTTTCAACTTAGTCAAGCTGCAATATGATTATTTCGGAACATGCTCCGAAAATGTCTGATAATTTCGGAGTAGTTCTCTTTGAAATTCAGTCTTTCAATGCTAGCCTAATGTTAACTGCACAACGACAGGATTTGATCTGAGCATGAAATTTGAATTATTGACTCCGACTAAGCCGGCTTGGACTGAAGCTGTGATAGCTAATTTTGATGCCTTTTTGCTCGATCATGCAGCATGCGAGCGCAAAGCATCGAGTATGGCGATGTCGATGTTGCTGCATTATCCTGATAGACAAAACCTTGTAAAAGAAATGACAAAATTAGCGATAGAAGAATTACTGCATTTTAAAGCCGTGATGGCACATGTTCATGAGAGAGGCCTGATTTTAATAGGTGACGAAAAAGACCCTTATGTCAATGACTTACGTCAAGCTCAACGGCGTGGGTCTCAAGAATATTTGATGGATCGTCTAATAACTGCCAGCATTATTGAAAAGCGCGGCGCAGAACGATTTGGACTCATTGCAGAAGCACAGACGGATGAAAAATTAAAAAACTTTTACACAAAAATTACAGAATCAGAAGAAAGACATTATTTGCTCTTTTTAAACTTGGCAAAAGAATATTTTAACGCTGAAATTATAGAGCACAGATTAAATGAATTATTAATTATCGAAGCAAACATTGTTGATAAACTACCGATAAAATCGGCACTGCATTAATGCTGGAAAATAAAATGGGGATTTATTTTTGGAAAACCACTCATGAAGACATCTCAGAATATAAAAAAATACCTAGAAAAATACGCTGAAAAAGAAGTTTTGTCATTTGATGACTTCAATTACAGCTTTTCAAATGTTGTTATAATTCCTGCTCATGACGAAAGTTTTTGAGGATACAAAAATAACTTTAGATTCGATTCAAGAAGAAGATTCGCTTATAATCTTGATCGTTAACTCGCAAGAAAACTCTTCAAATAAAGCCAAAAACAACAACATTGAATCTAATCATTAATTTAAAAAATAATTCCAAAGAAATTTGGAAAGCAAAAGATTTTAAAAATATTTCTTTACACGAAAACGATTCACAAACTATTCTTCTTGTAGACAGAACAACAAATAACCTGCATTTACCGGATAAAACGGGCGTTGGGTTAGCAAGAAAAATCGGTGCTGATATCGCAACAAAATTAATTTTTGACAAAATAATTAATTCAAACTGGATTCACTGCACTGATGCCGATGTCATTTTACCAAAAGATTATTTTAATGCGACAAAGGATTTACAGGGTTATTCAGCGGCAATTTATCCTTATAGTCATAGCATAAATACAAACGATGCTCCTTCACAAAAAAGCCGTGATGCTTTACGAATTATCTCTGAGGCATTATGTGATTGGATTAAAATTTGCAAATTCCAATTTTGCTTTTCACACAATCGGGAGCACAATAGCCATTGATTGTGAATCTTATGCAAAAGTACGCGGGTTCCCAACAAGAGAATCTGGCGAGGATTTTTATATATTAAATAAACTTATAAAAATAGGGGAAATCCACCGCCTCACCACCGCCCCTATTATTCTCGACGGAAGATTTTCTGATAGAGTTCCGTTTGGCACTGGAAAATCCGTTGAAAAAATTACGTCGCTAAAAAATATCGAAGATGAATTTCTTTTTTATAATTCAAATATTTTTGTAAAACTAAAACTGTTCCTTCAAAAAATAAATGACATTGAAATTATTTCAAAAATAAAAAATGCGAATTTAGATTTTAAAAAAACTATTGATGACGATACTGTATTAACAACGCTCGATAAAATTGGCGCACTTGACGCAATAGTTACCGCTATAAAAAGTTCAAAAACACCGGCCATATGCCAACAACATCTGCATACGTGGTTTGATAACTTCAAAACACTGAAATTCATACATCATATGAGAGATGAATATTATCCGTCCCTCCCTATAAAAGAAATTATCCAACAGCCCCTCTATGCATCGTATAATTTATCAGCCTCTCATTCTCTGGAAGAGCTCATGCAAGATTTCAAAAAAATAAGCTGGTAGATCTACTAGTCCACAATTCTCTTAACAAACAATTATAATTATTGTAAACTACCTCGATTAAATCGGTACCCGGGATACACACAATGAATAATTTATTCAAAACTCTTACTATAAGCAGCACATTACTCATCAGCGCAAGTGCATGGGCTCAATTTGCTATGCCTACTCCTAAAGTCAGTACAATCACAACCCAATATTCCACGTGGGAACCGCATGTCGTCGCGAATGGCACCCTGCAAGCAGTCCACGGGATAGTGGTGAAACCGGAAATTTCTGGAAGAGTACGTAAAATCCTTTTTAATTCAGGTGATTCTGTTCAAGCAGGCACGCCTTTGCTTGAACTCAACAACGATATGATGAAAGCGGATCTTGATCTAAACACTGCGAACTTCACTCTCAGCCAAGTCGATTATGAACGCAAAAAAGCACTTTATCCAAAACATGCCATTGCAAAATCCGAACTGGATGCAGCACTTGCTAACCTAAAAGTTAACCAAGCCCGCGTCGCAGCAAGTAAGGCACAATTCGCGCAATCCATAATTGTGGCTCCATTTTCAGGCAAATTAGGGTTACGACAAGTCAGCATCGGTGACCAAGTGACGCCAGCGACGCCCATTGTAAATCTTCAAGCCATCGATCCAATCAATATCGATTTTACGATTCCAGAGTCCGACATTCTGAAAGTTGCGGTGGGTCGTCAAGTCATCGTCGAAGACGACGCCTACCCCGATACTAAATTTATAGGGACTGTTAAAGCGATTGAATCCGTTATTAATACTAATGCACAAAGTTTAACGGTCCGCGCTGAAATTCCTAACAGCAAAGGTATTTTATTACCCGGTACATTTATGCGAGTCACCTTGTCAACAGGGCAACCCGAACAAGTCATCAGTGTTCCACAAACTGCAATTATGCATTCAGTGGATGGAAACTATGTTTACCGCGTTGTGAATAAAAAAGTATCAAAAGTAAAAGTGAAAACAGGTTTGCAACATGGCCAGCAAATCAATATTACTGAAGGTCTTAAACCTGGTGAACAGGTTGTTACCGCAGGACAAATGAAATTAAATGATGGGGCTGCTGTAGAAATTTTCAATAAATAAAAAGACAATTTTTTATTGATATCTTTTTAGAAAGATGGCCTCTTAAATTACCACGTAGATTTCTATCAAAGAATGAACTACTCATTGCAGTGTGAAGGAAGGAATACATGAAAAGTTTCACCGATATTTTTATCGAACGCCCAGTTTTTTCTTGGGTTTTAAGTTTACTCCTCTTACTATTTGGATTGATGTCGTATAATCAGCTGACGTTACGACAGTTTCCGGAAATTAGCACCACGACCATCAGTGTCACAACAGCGTATCCAGGCGCAAGCGCTGAATTAATGGAAGGTTTCGTGACTGGACCATTAGAAAGCGCTATTGCGGGTGTGAATGGAATCGAATACATCACTGCGAATAATTCCACAGGCGCATCTGTAATCACAATTAATTTTAAAATCGGCACCGATATCGATATCGCAGCAAGCGAGGTCAGTGATCGAGTCAGTTCAGTTCGTTATCGTTTACCTAAAGAAGTATTCAATTCTATTATTGAAAAACAAAATCCTAATACCACCCCAACAATGTATTTATCCTTCGCAAGCAACTCTTTATCGCCTGCTGAAATCACTGATTATTTAAAACGTGTAGTGAAACCCCGACTCGAAGGACTCCCAGGTGTAGGCGAAGCGAAAATTTTCGGGCCCCGCGATTATGCAATGCGCATATGGCTAAACCCCGAATTAATGGCTTCTCACAACGTCACTGCAACCGATGTGATCAATGCGTTGCGTGCGAATAATTTCCAATCACCCTCTGGTCAAATTTCCAGTGAATTTCAACAATACGATGTCACAGCAAATACCGATTTAAATTCAGCTCATCAATTTAATCGAATGATTGTGGGCAACGATAGTCGTCATTTAACGCGTATAGAAGATATTGGAAAAGCAGAGCTTGGTACTTACAACCCCAAAGCATCTGTGACGATGAACGGTGTTCAATCTATTGTGATCGGCATTATCACTCGTGGTGATGCAAATCCACTTGAGGTATCTGAACAAGTTAAAAATGCACTACCCAAAATGGAAAAAAATATGCCGGGAGATCTTAAACCTGAGGTTATTTGGGACAGTTCTAAATTTATTGCCGCATCAATTTGGGAAGTGGAAAAAACCATCATTGAGGCGACACTTTTTGTTGTTCTTGTGATGTTCTTATTTTTAGGCTCTGTTCGCACACTGACGATTCCCCTCGTGACAATTCCACTTTCGTTGATCGGAATTTGCTCTTTGATGCTCTTAATGGGATACAGTTTGAACACCATCACTTTTCTTGCAATGGTACTGGCAATTGGTCTGGTTGTTGATGACGCTATTGTGGTTGCAGAAAATATTCATCGCCATGTTGAGAATGGCGAAACACCTTATAAAGGTGCGCTTGTTGGTACACGCGAAATTAAATTTGCCATTATAGCAATGACTATTACATTGGCGGCTGTATTTGCACCCATAGGATTTCGCGGCGGATTAACCGGCTCTTTATTTAAAGAATTTGCCTTTACTTTAGCCGGAACTGTGATTGTTTCGGGTTTTATTGCTTTAACGCTTTCACCGATGATGTGCTCAAAAATCATGACACCAAAATCCCAAGAAAGTAATTTTGCAAAACGCGTCAATAATTATTTTGCACGACTTGAAGAACGCTATCGCAAACGCTTAACCAAAACCATCGCAAATCGTCGAATTTTTTTGATGATTGTTTTACCCATCACATTAACCATAAGTACATTATTGGGCGCACAATTATTCTCAAATCAAATTTTAGCTCCACAGGAAGATGTGGGCGCAATACTCACTATTGTTCAAGGCCCCACAGGTGCCACACTTCCTTTTATGGAAAAACAAACACAAGAACTCGCTAAAATCCTTAATGCTGTTCCTGAAAAAGATGCGCTCGGCATTATCAATGGATTTATGGGCGTTAATAGCGCTATTTCTTTCTTGATTCTAAAACCCTGGAATGTGCGTTCCCGATCCTTGGGCGAAATTATAGGAAGTTTATTTCCTCAATTTACAAATATTACGGGTGCGAACGCATTTCCCATCAACCCCTATAGTCTTCCTGGTGCACAAAGTTTACAACCGGTTGGTTTTGTGTTGCAAACAACGGGGGGCTACAACGAACTCTACGCGACCAGTCTAAAATTAATGGAAGCAATTTCAAAATACCCTGGACTTGTTAACGTCAGTTGCGATCTGAAAATTGATAAGCCGGAAATTCACATCGATGTTAATCGTGATTTGGCAGGAAATTTAGGCATTCCTATGCTTCAGGTCGCTGACGCAATTAATTTTGCCTTCAATGAAACCGCGGTTAGTCAATTCAGTATGAATGGCTTAAGCTATGATGTTGTGCCACAAGTTTTGCCACAATATCGCCAAAATTCTCAAAATATCTACGGGTTATATGTTCGTACTGCCGAACAAAATTTAGTTCCTCTCGCTAATATTGTGAATATCAGTGAGCGAACAACGCCTCAAAATCTCAATCATTTTCAACAAATGCGTGCCGCAACAATTAGTGCGTCAATCGCACCAGGATACACACAATCACAAGTGATAAAATATCTCGAAAAAGAAGCGAATCAAATTCTCAAAGAAAATATGCGTTACGATTTTTCTGGAGAAAGTCGTCAATTTATTAATGAAAGTCACGGCTTCATTGTTATTTTATGCTTCGCTATTTTATTTATTTTATTAATATTATCGGCGCAATTTGAAAGCTTTATTGATCCAATAATCGTAATGGTTGCAGTCCCACTCTCAATTATGGGTGCCTTTTTATTGTTAATTCCTTTTGGTGGCGAAGTGAGTTTTATTGGAAAGTGTTTCATGGCTTTTTTCACCATGAAAACCAGTGGATTCAGCGCAGGAATCGGCATCTTCAAACAATTTAGCGGTACGCTGAATATTTATACTTGGATCGGAATATTAACGTTGATAGGTTTAGTATCCAAACACGGAATTTTAATCGTCGAATTCGCCAACCAACTTCGTACGCAAGGAAAAGGCATCACACAAGCCGTCATAGAAGCTGCCTGCATTCGTTTACGACCCATTCTCATGACCACTGCCGCCATCGTCCTCGGCGCCACTCCGCTCGTTTTTGCAGGCGGCGCAGGTGCCATCAGTCGTAAAGAAATCGGCCTCGTCATTATCGGCGGAATGCTATTCGGAACATTGATGTCGCTTTTCGTCGTACCTATTTTTTACACTTTATTGGCGCCCTTTAAAAAGAACACAGCTTCAGGGTGAGCTTAACTCACCCATACACTTGATCTAAATCATGCACAAATAATCCAAAAGATTGCTTATGCAGCTGAGTATTCTTTTAGTCTTCTTTCAATCGTACTGCTAATACGTCACAGGCAGCCCCGTGAAGTACAGCATTCGCAGTAGAACCTAAGAGTAATCGGATACCATGACGCCCATGACTACCGACAATAACTAAATCAGCACCAATGCGATCAGCTTCTTCAAGAATGATTGTTCGCGCAGGGCCTACTTTGATCACTTGACGATCATCCGCTAATGCCAACTCACTACCCAGTTTCTTCATAGAGTCAGATGCATTTTCAAGTAACATTTCTTCGATATCAGCACCAGCAGCAACACCATACGCGGCTCCGTAACTGCTCATATGCTCAATAGCGTGAACTAAATATAACTCTGCACCAAATTCATCAGCCAAAGCTTTGGCTTTTTTTGTCGTGAGAGTGTCGCAGCTAGGGTCAAGCTCAACTGCTAATAAAATTTTCTGATATACCTTCATGGTTCAATCTCCTTGTATGTTACTGGCAACGAACAGCTAAAATATCGCAGGGCGCATCACTGATTAATGTTGCTTGTTGATGATCATTATTCACAACAATTAAATCAACATTTTTCGAGAGCGCTGCCTCTAAAATAATATCATGACTATTGCCTAATAGAACAGATTCATCTGCATCACCGAGTTCATGTTCGTTGGCCGCTGCCGATAATCGACTTTTTGCGGTTTCGATAATGCGAGATTCAATGTCATTAAGTGAAGGTAATAAATAGCCCATTTCCTTTGCCTCCAAATGCGGTAGTGTGTAAAGCAAACTCACTCTCGCACCTTCGTTGGTTGCAAACTCTCTGGTAACGTCCATGGTCTCTTCTGAATGGGAGATCGTATCGATCGCCATTAAAATATGCTTGTACAGGTTCATAAACTCTTCCTTGAGTTAAGGTAACCTTTCGATTACAATTAATAAATACGCACGACAGGGAAAATGTAAGCGGGAATGATTGACTGAAATAAAAGCGCCAGTCAACGAAACCAACGCCCACGATCATCTTCCCTGTTCGTGCCATAAAAATCCCCATCCTTGGGGAACTACTTGTAAGTTGCGTCACTGCATCAAACAAGTAGACAAACAGATTGTACAAAATTTCCCAGAGAAAAAGATACCAGCCAACGACCTTATCTCTTGTGAGACATTAGCCCTATTTACCAAATCCAAATAAATAAGTTATACCTCAAACGAGACTCTTTGGGGCTTTATTCAAAGAGATCCCCTTGATACTCATTGCTAAGTGGTAAATATGTCTTCGGAAATGGTTTAAGTAAGTTTCAAAAATATAAGTTGTCACTTACCTGTGGATAACCACGGTATAAGATCGTGACTTTAATTAATCCCCAACTTATCCACATGCACTTAACAGATTTGTACACTTAAAAATTACGCCCATCAAATTGATTAATAAGAGATTCTAGACTTACCATCATTATCCACAGGCCTAACTATTAACTATAATCTTAATTAAATAATACTATGAAGAGAGGTACTCAGCTTCCAGGGGATTATAATATATCAAAGGGAGCATCTCACGGTTTTAAAATCAGCAGCCATGATTACAGGGCGTTGAGTGACCAAAAAACCCAAAAAATCATTAACCGTGAGATGCTTGCATGAGGGTACTAACCGAGTTATACTGCCCATCCAATTTTGAAAACAGTTATGAGATAGGTCATGAAACGTACATTTCAACCCAGTGTTCTAAAACGCAAGCGTACACACGGCTTTCGAGCTCGTATGGCAACCAAAAACGGTCGAATCGTGTTAGCACGTCGACGCGCTAAGGGACGTAAGCGTCTAGCAGTGTGAACTCACAACGTTTTACACGTCATATGCGGCTTCGTTCAGAAGCTGAGTTTATGGCGGTTTTTCAACGACCACGTCGCTTTTCAGATCAAAACTTAGTCGCATTATGCCGACATAACGATATTCATCATGCCCGTTTGGGTGTTAGTGTTCCAAAACGTGCCTTTAAATTAGCTTCCGATCGTAATACTGTGAAGCGCGTCATTCGTGATTCTTTCCGTCGACGGCAAGTACAATTAGATAGTCTTGATATTGTAATTGTGGTAAAAATACCCAGCACAACGTTCAGTAAGAGAGAGTTAAGAGAATGTATAGAACGTTTATGGCAGAAAGTCGAAACGCAGTTGGCTGGTGCCTAATACGCATACTTCGAGTATATCAACTAGCAATTAGTCCGTTCTTAGGGCATCATTGTCGCTTTGAGCCGACATGCTCAAGTTATAGTCAGGATGCACTTCGTTCGCACGGGGTGATAAGAGGCCTGTGGCTGACGGTGCGTCGATTGCTAAGATGTCACCCATTCCATCCCGGTGGATACGATCCGGTACCTAACCAGAAAGACGAGTTATGATAGATAGACGAACATTACTTTATATTTTGTTGGCCGTTATAGGCTTTTTATTGTGGAATCAATGGCAAATGGAGCATGTAGCTGCTCCTGCACCGGTTGCCGCAGAAGCTAGTGTGCCAGGTACGCCTGGAACAACGAACGCTGCGAATACGAATCTGCCACCCGCTTCTGCACTGGCTGCTTCTCAGAAAAGCACAGAATCTCCAGGAAGTAGTCCTGCTACAGCCGGGCAAGCGACAGCTGCACACGGTGATTTAATTGCTGTGAATACCGATACATTAAAACTCATTATCGACACAAAAGGCGGGAACATCGTCAAGGCGGGGCTGCCTGGGTACCCTGAAACTGTCGACAAACCCGATGTACCTGTACAAATGTTTAGCGATTCACCTGACACGCTCTACATTGCACAAAGTGGTCTTATGGGCGCGAATGGGCCAGATACAGCCAATGGACAAGCGGTTTATCACGTAGACAAAAAAGTGTTCGACCTTCCTGCTGGGCAAAATACATTAAATGTCGATCTCAAATGGCACGATGTTGGCGGTTTAACTGTGACCAAACGATTCATATTAACGCGAGGTCAGTACGATCTTACGGTTGAATACATGGTCGACAATCAGGGTGATAAAGATTGGCATGGCAGTCTCTATGCTCAAATTCAGCGCGCGAAAACTGAAGAAGGTGGAATGTTTGGTCTACGAACATTTACAGGCGCTGCGATTTCAAGTGATCAAGTTCCGTACGAAAAAATATCGTATAAATCAATGTCAAAAAATAATCTCAGTCGTAATATCACAGGTGGCTGGGTTGCAATGCAGGAACAATATTTCCTTAGCGCGTGGATTCCCTACAGCAAAGCACAAAATCATTATTTTAGTCGAGTTCATGATAAAAATATTTACACCATCGGATTTGTCGGACCTGAATTAGATGTGCCTGCAGGAACGCAATCCTCGACCAGTGCGAAATTATATGTAGGACCAGAATTACACGAAGATCTCGATAGATTAGCACCTAATTTATCTAAGACAATTGACTTTGGATGGTTATTTTTTATTTCTGAACCCATTTATTGGTTGCTGGCCCAAATAAATAAATTCGTCGGAAACTGGGGTTGGTCAATTGTTATCATTACGCTCATTATCAAATTACTCTTCTACCATTTATCAGCGACAAGTTATAAATCGATGGCAAAAATGCGAGATTTACAGCCTCGAATGAATACGCTTAAAGAACGCTTTGGAGACGATCGACAAAAAATGAGCCAAGCCATGATGGAACTTTATCGAAAAGAAAAAGTGAATCCTCTGGGTGGCTGTTTGCCGATGTTAATTCAAATGCCCTTTTTTATCGCATTATATTATGTGTTGATTGAAAGTGTTCATTTGCGTCATGCGCCTTGGATATTGTGGGTGAAAGATTTATCAGCGCCAGATCCTTTATATATTTTACCGGGATTAATGATGCTTTCGATGTTATTACAAACTCGATTAAGTCCTACCCCACCTGATCGTACACAAGCGATGATGATGTACATTATGCCGATTGCATTTTCAGTGTTTTTTGCGACGTTCCCTGCTGGATTGGTGTTGTATTGGTTTGTGAATATTCTTTTCTCTATTGCTCAGCAAGCGTATTGTATGAATAAATTTTCTGGAAATAAGCAGAAAAAATTAAGTAACAAGTCAGGTAGAAAGTAGTGTGGCTTCAGGAGTTTCCCACGTAAGCGGGAAACTCCTTCCTTTCGATACTCCATTCCTCGTCAATAATGCTAAAGGGGAAACCACAGTTGAATATAAATAATGAAACAATTGCCGCAATTGCGACAGCAAGTGGACCGGCAGGAATAGGCGTTATTAGGGTGTCAGGGTCACTGGCACCTTTAATTGCACAAACTATTACGGGCCAGTCTCTTACCCCCCGTTACGCGCAATACAGCCGTTTTCTCGATGAAAATAACAATATTATTGATGAGGGGCTCGTCATTTATTTTCAAGCACCCAATTCTTTTACCGGTGAAGATGTTGTTGAATTTCAAGGACACGGCGGCCAAATTATTTTAGAATCTTTACTCCAACGAATCATTCGTTGTGGTGCACGATTGGCAAGGCCCGGTGAATTTTCGGAACGCGCCTTTTTAAATAATAAATTAGATTTAACGCAAGCCGAAGCAATTTCGGATCTTATTTCTGCAACCTCAGAACAAGCTGCACGTTCTGCAATGCGCTCTTTGCAGGGTGAATTTTCTCAGGCAGTTCATGCTATCGTAGAACAATTAATCGCTTTGCGTATGTTTGTCGAAGCTGCAATCGATTTTCCAGAAGAAGAAATTGATTTTCTTTCTGATGGTCGAATTACACAACAATTAACTGAAATAAAAAAACAACTTCGAGATTTGAAAGGCAAAGCGCAGCAGGGTGTTATTTTACGAGATGGAATCAAATTGGCTTTGGCGGGGTCTCCGAATGTAGGAAAATCGAGTTTATTAAATCGATTAACTGGCGAGGATACTGCTATCGTGACACCGGTTCCAGGTACTACGCGAGATTTGCTCAGAGCTGAAATCAGCATCGAAGGTGTACGTTTTCAATTGGTGGATACGGCGGGATTGCGAGACAGTCAAGATGTTGTTGAACAAGAAGGCATACGTCGAGCTGAAAATGAAATTAAACAAGCCGATCTTTTATTATTGGTTTTGGATCACAGTCATTCGTCAGATTTCAATAACCAATTTTCTGCGATGATCGAGAATTTTTCTGAACGAAAAAGATTAATTATTATACGCAATAAAATTGACCTTACTCTAAATGAATCCACGATACTGGAACAAGATGGAGTTAAAACCGTTCTTATTTCAGCGAAAACAGGATTGGGGATTGATCTATTGAAAAAATCTATTCTTGATACGATTGGTTTTCAATCAGTGGGCGAAGGAAATTTTAGTGCAAGAAGACGCCATTTATTAGCTTTAGAAGCGGCAGAGAAGCATTTGAAAATTGGGGAATCTCATTTATCAAATGACCGTGCTGGTGAGTTACTCGCGGAAGAATGTCGACTTGCTCAAAATTCGCTGAATGAGATCACTGGAGAATTTCGGGCTGACGATTTGCTCGGAAAAATTTTCTCGACGTTTTGTATAGGTAAATAATTTTTTTGTCGCAAAAAATAGTTAGATGAAGAGGCCTAATTAACAGGCCCCCAAAAAAGGGAGCCTTTTAATATGAAGCTAAAAAATACATAAACATTCTGATCTGAAGCACAAGAATGCTAGCCTGGATATTGTATCTCCAGGCTAGTGATATCCAGATTAATCATGCCCTCGCAATTTTTTCTTTGCGCAAATTTCACGTGTTATATCAATTGCCTCTTGATAGTTTTCTGCGAATAATACACCTTGTTCACCGTGACGAATGCCAGCATTTTTTAACATTTCTTTAGGTTGATCCTGTAAGCCACTGATAACAACTGCAGTACCTTTAGTATGGCAATCTTTGATTAAATTTTGTAGTGTGCGCGCACTGGTGCCATCAAGATAAGGCACTAAAGGCATGCGTATTATTAGCGCTTTAGGCAATTCACTAATCGGTCTAATAGCATCGATAAGATCACCGGCTACAGCAAAAAATAGCGGCCCGCTGACTTTAAAAACTTCCACTTTAGGCGGGAGAGTTAATCGCTGATTTTCTTCATCAAGAGTATCACCATTATTGTCTGGCAAGATAGCAACTGATTTGCTCATTTCGCGCATAAACAATAAAGAGGCCAAGATAATTCCCACCGAAATCGCGACGGTTAAATCCACTAAAATTGTCAGGAAAAATGTTAGAAGTAGTAAAAGACGATCAGTGTTTGATAATCGTAGAATATGCGCAAATTGATGAACTTCACTCATACCCCATGCCACGATAAATAATATGGCGGCTAAGGCGGCCATCGGAATATAACCCATGTATTTAGTTGCAAATAATACGAAAATTAAAATAAACGCGGCATTAAAAAGGCCTGCCACAGGTGTTGTAGCTCCAGCTCTAATATTGGTTGCCGTTCGTGCTATAGCTCCGGTTGCTGGCAAACCACCAAATAGGACGGAAGCAAGATTTGCAAAACCATGTGCAACCAATTCTTGGTTGGGTCGATGTCTGTAGCCAGTCATACTATCAGCAACAACAGCAGAAAGTAGAGATTCGATTCCAGCTAGAAATGCGATGGTGAAGGCTAAAGGAACAACCTCCTTCATTTTCTCAAATCCAAATTCAGGAATGGATGGCAAAGGAAGACCAGAAGGAATATCGGGAAATCGTGAGGCAATTGTATCTGTGGGAATATTAAATAAAGTTACTGCGAGCGAAGCTAAAATCACAACAACGATATATCCCGGTAATTTCGGAATGAAGTGCCGCATTAAAATAATAATGGCGAGTGAACCCAGTCCAATCATTGACGTTTCAAATCCAATACTGTGAACATGACTAAAATAAGCAATCCACTTTGGAATAAATTCGGCGGGAACAGAGTCTAGTTTTAAACCAAAAAAATCTTTAATTTGAGAAGAGGCAATGATAACGGCAATCCCAGACGTGAATCCTGTAATCACTGAATGAGGGAAAAAATTAATAATCCTACCGAATCTCAGATAGCCCGATGCAAGTAATATAAAGCCTGCCATCAGTGTCGCGATTAATAAGCCGTCGTAGCCATATTGCGCAATACCATTAAAAACGATCACCACAAAGGCGCCTGTCGGTCCACTGATTTGGACACGAGATCCGCCTAATAAAGAGACAAGGAAGCCTGCAACAATGGCTGTGATTAATCCTTTATCAGGTGAAGCACCACTGGCAATTGCTAAAGCCATCGATAATGGTAAAGAAACGATAGCGACTGTGAGACCTGCTATCAAATCATTTCTAAGAGTATTAAGGCTGTAACCCTCTCTCAAGACAGTGAAAAGTTTTGGTGTGAATTGCATAGGTATTCTCTATAAGTTTGTTAGTGGCACGAACGAAGAATCTAATACATGTTAATCTTTAGTTAATCTATTTGCAATAAAATTGTTATGACGCCAACGACGCTCAATGTTGTAAAGTCGCCGGAAGGTTGATTTTATTGCTTCGGATGAGTGGACCCTGTTTGATTATTATGTTAGGCTCATATTTCAATTAAGAAATAACGGAAGTAATTTGCTTAAATTTTCATTAAAGGAGGAGTTATGAAGAACAGTCTAAAGAAGATCCTAACAGGATATAACACCTTTCGTAAGAAATATGCTCACGGAAATCGATCCGTTATGCGATTTTTATCGAAGTATGGCCAGCAGCCGAAGGTCATGTTAATTGCGTGTTGCGATTCCCGGGTAGACCCTGCATTGATATTACAGTGTGATCCAGGAGACCTTTTTGTCGTGCGAAATATCGCAAATATTGTTCCTCCTTATGAAAAAGATAAGGCTCACCATGGTACCAGTGCGGCCTTGGAATTTGGAATCACTGTATTAGAAGTTGAACATCTTATTCTATTAGGCCATAGCCAATGTGGTGGCATGCAGGCGCTCATGGAAAAACGAACGGCAACTGAGTTCGACTTTATTACAAATTGGGTGTCAATCATTGATGCGCCAGTTTCAGCACTTGAAAGTGTCGATGACTGTGCAAGATTTGCACTACAACAATCCTACCAACATTGTTTATCTTTTCCATGGATTGCTGAGCGAGTCGCTAATAATACATTGAATATTCATCTGTGGTTTTTTGATATCTCAAAAGGAGAGATCCTCACTTACTCAGAAGAGGATAATTGTTACAAGTCGCTGGAAACACCGAAAAACGAAAGGGGTCAAGTCTAAGATTGCTACCTTCTTAGGTGAGCAGTGCAATCTCTTTTCATTCGGTGGCATGTTTTATTGCAAGATCAATTTCCGTTTCATCGAAAACAGTGATTCCATTTTCCGACAAAAGTTTTGCTGTAACACCTGCGCCGTTTATTAACGAGCGTGAATGTGTTCCATCATAAACTTGTTTCGATCCGCAAGAAGGGCTTCTCGCTTTTAAAATGGCAACACGAATGCCGTGTTTTTTAGCTAACTCTAATGCTTTTTCCGCACCTCGAATATATTCAGCGCTGACATCACCACCTTGTATAGTCAAAACTTTCCCCTGTCTTTTTAATACATGCTCTGCAGTTTTACCAGGTTCTATTTCAGAAGGTGGTCTTGGTGTTGGCAAATCTCCCGCCATCTCAGGACAAATTGCTATCACTTTTCCTTCCTGAATCCATTCCTGCAAAAGCGCATGAGACTGTAAACAATCTTTTGCATCAAATCGCACTTTCTGACCGATCAAGCAGGCACTAATAAGGATTTTTGACATAGTAATTCGCTCTTATGAAGCTTCAAAGATTCAAATCTAAAGCATTCAGATAGAAGGGTCAAATCTTAGGCTCTTCTGGCATCACCCACCCAAACGGATTGAGGGGGTAGTCCAAGCCATTTTGAAAGTATGTGCAAATAGTTTATGATGCGATAGGTATCATTTTTGAGGTGTCACTATGTCAATTAAGGTTTATGCTGAGCGCTACAATGAGTTTCAACACCAATTAGGACAAGGAGTTGAACAAGATTATGAGGCTATTATTACCGAGCTTTTTAGTCCTGAGTTTAGAAAGACCGCAAATGGCGATGTATTGGTCAGTAATCGATCACAATTGTTTTCTCAATGCAAAAATTGTAGAGAAATGGCAGGAAAGTGGGTCATTCAAAGCACAGATATAATTCCTTCTGCTGATAATAATCAATGTACGATTCGTTATTTGTTAACATCAGAAAAAGCAGGACAATTTGATGTCATTGCAATAATGAGCGTTTCTCACGGACTAATAGATCGTGTCGATGAAGTTTATTATCAACCTGAGAGTGAACATAATGAATAAAATTGAGAAAGGAATTTTTCATAACCCAATTTTAATACTGAGTTAAATTATGAATCGTGTACAAGATAAAGTGATTATTATTACGGGCGGATCAACAGGAATTGGTCAGGCTGCTTGTCATTTATTGTCACAACAAGGTGCAACAATTGCACTTGTTGATATTAATGATTCTGCAGGAAAAGAAACTGTAAAATCCATTCAGGATCACGGTGGGAGTGCTGAATATTGGAACATGGATGTCACCAATGAATCAACCATTGAGAAAGTTTTCAAAGAAATTGATCAGAAATTTGGTCGTATAAATGTTTTAGTCAACAATGCAGGATTTATTGGCAGCAACAAACCCACTCACGAATTAACAGAATCTGAATGGGATAAAGTCATGAATATTAATGCCAAAGGAACTTTTTTCTGCACTAAACATGTGATTCCCTATCTCAAAAAATCTGAGGGCGGAAGTATAATTAATATTTCTTCCATTCACGGGCTTTTAGGCAGCCCCGACTACCCTGTTAACCATGCATCAAAAGGCGCAATCCGATTAATGAGCAAAACGGACGCTATGATTTACGCCAAAGATAAAATCAGAGTGAATTCAATTCATCCCGGTTACATCAACACACCCAACCTCGGCGAAATTCCCCAAAAATCCGACTCAACTCCCTCCGACATCCGCGCAGCTTTCGACAAACTCCAACCCTTAGGGAATATCGGCGACGCCAATGACATCGCCTACGGCATCCTCTACCTTGCATCTGATGAATCTAAATTCGTTACCGCGAGTGAACTCGTTATCGATGGCGGCATTTATGGTGGGCGGATGTTTGATTAATTGGAAACCACAGGATGATTGTCAATTCTACTTATGCTATTAAGTGACATTAGAATAGACTTGCAAAAACCTAAAAACATATATATACTTTATATATATCCATTGGAGGTTGTACCATGTTTATTTCAACAGTATTTAAGAATGGGCCGAGTACCCAGGCTGTACGTATACCCAAGGAATTGCGCCTTAATACCAAGGAAGTGTGGATTGAGCGTGTGCATAATGGCCTTTTGATACGGACCAAGCCTAAATCGTGGGATGATTTCTTTATGAGTGATACAACTATTACTGATGAGTTTGACGTGTCTCGAAAACAACGCAGGCCAAAGAAAAGGGATGTTTTTAAATGAAATACATGCTGGATACTAACATATGCAGTTACATAATCAAAAATCGACCAATGGAAGTTTTGAAAAAATTCAAAACGATACCGATGGAAGATTGTGTTATATCATCTATTACATTAGCGGAATTACGTTATTGGGTAGCTCGAAATAAGCTTCACCATAAACGCTCAAAAAATCATGGTGAACCGAATGTCAACGAATTTGTGATCGATCAATTTGTTAGTCACCTTGCTGTCGAGGAGTTTGACTCCATAGCAGCTGATACGTATGGAGAAGTTCGGGCAGAGTTAGAATCAAAAGGCAAATTAATTGGTTCCGAAGATTTACTGATTGGAGCACATGCACTTAGCTTGAAGTACATTCTTGTTACGAATAATTTAAAGGAATTCAAACGCATATCTGGACTTCGTTTAGAAAATTGGATTTTAGAATAAGAGTAAATAGAGAAATGGCGTCGCGTCTTGAGTTGTGAGAGGTTTGGGAAAATCACTGCTAAACTAAATCAGTAATCTAAATTTAATTATATAATATACATGACGCAATATTGATAGGACAAAGTACCTGCATTTTTGTAATCAGGATGCCAATAATTCAGGTACTTTTCACTCTATTAAAAACAATAATAATTGTAAGCAATGATGTTAGATATTTTTTTCGTAAGCGATGCGCAAAGTTTCTACTTTAACGCCGTCTTCTTTCATGGCTTTTTTACCTTCGTCTGATTGTAATAAGGCATTGAATTTCCCTAAAATCAGCGACTTTGATCATATGGTCTATTTCACCCTTGCTGAAGCCTATATAAACTATAATAAATTCCATGTTGCTGCATTAACTCGCCATGCGTTCCTTGTTCAGCAATATGTCCATTACTCATTACATAGATATTGTCGGCATCTATGATAGTACTTAGTCTATGCGCAATAATAATTGTCGTACGTGATGAGAGAAACTCATGTAAAGCTGAAAATAAATCATGCTCAGTTTTCGAATCTAATGCCGATGTTGCTTCATCTAAGATAACAACTTTAGGGTTGCGTAAGAGCATTCTCGCAATAGCTAAGCGCTGCTTTTGTCCACCTGATAATCGAACGCCTCCTTTACCAATTTGTGTTTCTAGCTGCGTATCGAATTTTTTAATTGTTTGCGTTAGCTGAGCCAACGTTAATGCTTGCCAAATATCATTGGCATCCATGTCAACACCGTATGTTAAATTGTTTCGTATAGTGTCATTAAATAGAATTGGATTTTGTAATACCACGCATACATTTTCTCGAATAAGTTCGAACCCAATATCATGAAAATTTATATTGTTAATTGTAATTTGTCCTTTACTGATCGGATAAAACCCTAATAAGGCTTGAATCAAGGTTGATTTTCCAGAGCCACTAGTCCCTACAATTCCAATTTTTTTACCTGATGCAATTTTCAGGTTGATATCAGTTAAAATCAGTTTGGTTGGAACATACGAGAAATCTAAATTCTTAACATCAATATCAATCGATTTGTTATCCTGAAATGGATTGAATTTCGTTATATATTCTGGTTCGGTTGTAAGATGCATTATCTGATTGATTCGTGATAAAGCTGAATCAGCGGCGTAGAATGCTGATTGAATATTAACTAATATATTCATATACCATTGCACCTGGAAAACATATTGAAGAAGTGCAATCATCATTCCTATGGTTAGGTCGTGGGCTAAGATCAATGCCATACAAAAGATATAATAAAGATCAACTCCGATAAATAAAAACGTATTAGCTAAATCGCTAACAATCGCTGTTTTCCATTCATAAGCAATCGAATCATTTTTAACTTGTTTGGCTTTTTTAATTAATCTACTAATATAATTTAAATCTTTATTATCCGCCCTAATTTGTATAATGGCATCGACAGTCTCAACAAAAGCCTCTTGAAATAACTCAAACGCTTCATTTTGCTTTGATTTTAACATTTTTAACTTTTTTGCAAATTTCGCTGTTAATATTAAAGCAAATGGGTTAAAAAGAAAAAGAAATATGGCAACTTTCCAGTTAATGATAAATAAAACAATGATGATGCCAATGATAGATAAAGCCGCGATAATGATGTTGCTGACTGTTGTTCCTAAAAAATCATCGATAGTATCTAAGTCCTTTATATAATACGAAGCTAATTTTCCTGCGCCTAGCGTTTCATATTCATTGATTGATATATTTTTTAAATGCGACAATAAGTTAATACGTATTTTAAAGACAACATCTTTTGAAATAATTTTAAACTCTCGTCCTTGTATGGTTCTTAAAATTAGCACGCATGACCTCAATATGAGCACCAGAAAAAATGCTGAAATCAGTATTATTGCGGGTGTAATCCAAATTTGTGGGATGAAATAACCCAGCAATTTTGTAAAAAAGCCAGGTTGCTTTAATAAAACCTCATTAATAAGACTAGGAATGATTAGAGGGACTGGTAAAGCAAACACAGTCGCAACTATAGCTATGAAGTTAGCGATTAATAAATTTTTCCTATGCTCTATGGCAATACTGAATATATATCGCCATGTAAATGATGCTTGATCTTTCATTTCAGGTTTTCCTGTCGACTTATGCTGCTTTATAAAACCATGAGATCCAGCACGCCCGTGGGATCGCTTAACTTGAATTTTAAATGGTTCTTCTGAGATAGCATAGCTATAATTTGAAATGCAGTTTCAACCCCTCTTGCGCCAAAGGTGCTGCGTTTTTAACCATATCAAAGATAAAGATACTGACGTTTTTGCGTTTCTCGCTTATCCAAAAGGCCAGTACCGGAAGCAACATCTATGTGGTTAGACATGGCATTTAGGATGCAATCCTCACTTAGTTAGAGGGGCTTTTAATGGCGAATAATTATCATTAATACGCTAATTATTTTATGTAATACAGCCGTTTTCTAAAATCAGGTAAGGGAGTGCGTCAATTGATTCATCTGATGGTTTTGTGACACAATTGACGCGATCAATGGGTTTGATTGTGTCAATTGACTCATTTATTGACTCAGTGACACAATTGACTCAATTAGTTGACAGAATGGGTCAATTGTGTCATGCTTAGACATTATGAATCAATTAAGGCAAAAGGATGAAGTATCCTCAAAAAGAGTCTTCAGTCTTGGAGTTCAAGCGGGATATTCCCCAGAAGAAGCAGACCCTATTAAAGACCATTGTAGGTTTTGCTAATACCTATGGTGGTGAAATGGTTATAGGAGTAGACGATTCCGGAGAAATAATTGGTGTCCCAGAAGATAGTGTCGATCAATTAATTGATGACCTTAACCGCTCTATCTATGATACCGTGAGTCCTAGTATATACCCTTCCATTTATACTAAACGCATTGGAGATCAGTTGGTTGTCATTGTTGATATTGCTGAAGGTGCCAATAAACCGTATCACTTTCGTAATGAGAGAATAAATGAAGGAACATTTATTCGGATGGGCACGCATACAATGCTTGCGACACAAGATATTATTCAGCAATTACAATGGCAAGGCCAAAGAAAATTTATTGATGAAATGCCTGTATACGCAGCTCAAGAAGATGATATAGATACGAAAATATTTGAGAAATTTTTAGAAGAACGGAAACAGGGTTATTTAACAGTCGATCTTCAAGAAATGTTATTTCACTATAAAATTCTTACGAAAGATAGAGGGCGTGTTTACCCAACTGTTGGCGGAATATTATTGTTTGGAAAAAATCCTGCTAAATATTTTCCAGAGGCTTTTATTATTTGCTCACATATTGCCGGGACAGATGGTCGGGAAGTAATAGCAACTATAGACTCTGGTGGACAATTGTTTGCACAGTATAAGGAAACCATTGCGTTTATTACGAGTAGACTAAACACATCCTTTACGATAAAAGGAACAGGTACGCGAGAAGAACAATTGGAAATTCCACCGGAGGCGATTCGTGAGATTGTTTTGAACGCTATTGTTCATAGAAATTATCTTATTCATGGTCCAACCAAAATCACAATATATGATGATCGAGTGGAAATTTTCAGTCCAGGTAATTTCCCGGGGCCAATTTTAGATGATAAAGTTGATATAGGCGTTACGTATATCAGAAATTCCATAATCACAAGGGTATTTCGTGATATGGGATATATTGAAAAACTGGGATCGGGTTTTATCACATTATTTAAAAGCTATGCAGAGAGAAAATTACCGATACCCGTGATCACAGAGGGAACAGGATTTGTGAAATGTATTTTACCTAGAAAACCAAAAGTAGAACAATCCGAAAATCTAGAATATTCACAAATGGTTAATGCATTATTTTTTACAAAAGGTGAAATTAGGGTGAGTGACGTCATGGAGCATTTGAATGTATCACGTTCTACTGCAGGTCGAATTCTGACGAAGCTAACAAAAGATGGTCAACTCAACAAAATTGGTCATGGTTCAGCTAGTCGTTATGTGAAAATATAAAGGGAGACATTTATGGATGATCTTAATATCGAAAAACTCCGAAATGATACACCAGGCTGCAAAAATGTTGTTCATTTTAATAATGCTGGGGCCGCCCTACCGCCGCTTTCTGTTACCAATGCAATCAAGGAACATATCGATTTAGAGTCATCAATAGGTGGCTATGAAGCTGCGCAAGCTGCTCTCGATAAATCAGAAAAAATATACGACCACGCTGCTCAATTGATTAACTGCGATCGAGATGAAATCGCATTTCTCGAAAATGCGACGCGTGCATGGGAAATGGCTTTTTATAGTCTTAAATTTAATAAGGGCGATCGCATCTTAACTGCTGTGAGCGAATATGCCAGTAATTATCTTGCTTTTTTGCATTGTTCAAAACGCACCGGTGCCGTTATTGACGTCGTGAAAAATGATTCTTTTGGACAAATAGATTTAGAAGACTTGAAAAGTAAAATCAATGATCGCGTTAAATTAATTGCCATCACTCATATTCCTACGCAAGGTGGTTTAATCAATCCAGCAGAAGAAGTGGGTAGGATCGCTCGAGAAAATAATATTCTTTATCTTCTCGACACTACGCAATCAGTGGGACAAATGCCCGTCGATGTAAAAAAAATAGGCTGTGATTTTCTCTGCGCTACAGGTCGAAAATACTTGCGCGGGCCTCGAGGAACAGGATTTTTATATGCGCGCAAAGAGATACTCGATCAATGCGATCCACCTTTTATTGATCTTCATTCAGCGACGTGGATTAAAGATAATGACTATATTTTAAATCCCACTGCCCTTCGTTTTGAAACATGGGAACAAAATATAGCGGCAAAAATAGGCCTTGGCGTAGCAATTGAATATACTTTGAATTTAGGTCTTGAAAAAATTTGGGAGAGAATACAATTATTGTCAAATCTTTTTCGTCAGCAATTGTCTGATATTCCAGGGATAGAATTGCACGATCTCGGAGTAAATAAATGTGGTATTGTGACCTTTACTTGTAAAGGAAAAAAGGTTGATGAAATCGCGCAGTATTTATCAAAAAGAAAAATCAACGTCTCAATTTCACTTCAAGAATATGCGCGATTGGATATGTCCGCACGGCATTTGCCTGCACTCGTTCGTGCTTCAGTGCATTACTATAATACTGAAGAAGAGATCAATTTGTTTTGTGAAGCAATTAAGTCAATACCAAGCACATGATTTTCATCACTACACACCTTCACGAGGAGCTCCTACCCAAATTGCTTTTGAAGCAATGGGAGAGAAGACTCACCTGAACTAGTGCGTGTTGCAGGGCTTATTATTATAAAGCACGTCATTCGGTTTGGTTGGAGCAAGATTCTCACACGCGACATTATTATCCCCCAACGCGCCTGTATTACCATAGAAAAAGGAGTCGGTGAGCGTGACGTTGGCTTGATTCATGCCTTCTCCAGGAGGGTTGGTATTCACTAAACCAGCTGTGCCTCCTACTAATAGTGCTCCACCATCATCCGTAGGAGAGCTATTCGCATTATTATTTAAGAACACGGACTTTGAAATATTAACAACGGCACTAAATCCAGCCGCAATTGCTCCACCGCCTTGGTTTAGAGCCGAGATGGATGTAGGTGGGCCTCCAAAAAATGGACCAAATCCGCCTGCTATCACATTATCGAAAAATAAGGGAGCGAACGTGCAGGGAAATACCGTTACAGGAAACGTGCATTGGACAGTATTCTTGGGGAATCCAATGATACTGTTATTTTGAAAAACATCTCCAGCAAAAGTGAGTGTTGGACGTACTGCAGAATAGGGTATAGGTACAATAACGTTCAGTATATTTGATCCATCTACCGCACCACCTCGAATCCATGCGTTATTGCCTATGAACAGGGAATTGCTAATTGAGGTTGCTAAAGAGTCAACCTGTATCGCTCCCCCAACACCAGCCACATTTCCAACGAATAAAGACCCATTAATGCTAGCACTTGATCCTGAGTGAGGTTCAATACCAAAGACATTAATAGCACCGCCGCCATTCGCAAAGGCTTGGTTGTTATTAAACACGCAGTTATTCACTGTCATTGTGTAAGGTGTGCCATCATCGAACGGGGTGTGGAAAAAGATAGCTCCGCCCGCACCTGCCAGAACGCCGGCTACATTGGCTTCAAAATAAGATCCCGACACAGCGAGGTTGGTATCAATGATACCGAGGGCTCCGCCACTTTCATCGCCCAATGTCGCTCCACTATCGATATTGTTTAAGAAGTTGCTCGATTGTACCGTGATAGTGCCTGTATCTTTGGCCTGAATAGCACCACCAGTACGATTTGCCGTGTTATATTGAAAAGTGCTGTTAGTAATATTGTATCCTGAAGCACCCGCTAAACCAGTGAGCGCACCACCATTACCTCCCAAAACAAAGGCATTATTGTATTGAAATAATGAGTTAGATACGGTGACTAAAGTATTATTATCGACTGCTGAGACCGCGCCGCCACCAGAGGCTATTGCTGGACTTCCTAGCAGAGGATTACCACCCAGTGTGGCGTTTGTTCCATCTGAATCATCATATTGAAACAGCATGTTATTCAAAGCCACTTGTGCACCATGGCGAACCAGTAAGCCTCCACCTGAATCGTTAGCTTGATCAAGCTCTAGGATAACAAATTGATTCGGAAGGGTAGGATCTAGCGTTCCTGAATCAGGGCCCCCTGCATAACCATCGCTGACAATGAGACTATCCAAGGTCACACCGCTCACGCCATTAGCGGTTAGCACATGCCATGAGTAAAGCTTGTAATTAGTTTGAACAGTGGTTGGATGGCCAGTATTGCATATATCGCCGCTTAACACAGTAGGATTCGCGTTACTGTTTCGTTGGCTAAGTAATGTTTCTGTTCCCTTAAAGCCACCATAAATGGCGACGTTACTCGGTATTTGAAATGTTGCAGTAACATTCCCGCAGGTCGTCGTCGGTTTATAAGTTCCCGTCGCAACCCAAATTTGGTCGGGACCTGAGCTTAATTTTGCAGCATTTAGCGCAGGAGTTAGCGATTTGAAAGCCTTTGACCAGCTAGTGCCGTTTCCCCCTGGGGCGTTGGCATTTACATAATAAATCGCCGCATCGGCATTAACCATAAACCCAAAAGCTATTAAAGTGATGACCAATGTTCTTATCTTATTGGCATGATATAAATATGTAAACATGACAGCCTCCTACACGCGAGACCGGCATCCTATGGGCTATTCAGCCCACATACTGACGGTGCTCTATAAATACTTGTCGCCTCATTGCTCCCATCGCTATCCATTTCTAAGAGGGCTTTTACAGCCCTATTATTTTAAACATAGTACATTTATGTGAAATTGCAAGATAGGATGCATAAAATTAGGGAAGGGTGTCAAATCTCAAATTGACGATTTCAACGATACATACTATTTTCCTCCTCTTGAACCATACCTTGCTGGATTAGCAGCAGGAGCAGCACGGAGCTGAGAGAACCCGCTTCAGTTGCGCCTCGTCAAACAGCTGAAACACCATTTGACGAGGCGAAAAATAATGGGATAACGTCTCGACAAATGGCAAAATCTCTATTTGACGAGGCGAGAGAATGTGGAAGGCGTCAGTTCTAAATATCTTTTCGAGTCCCCCTAATGTAATGGTATTCATTATTATAATATTACACATACCCTGTGACATAAGACCCTATTTTCTACCTTCTCGACGAAGAGCGAGGAGTTTTTTAGCAGATTGCATAGGTAGCGTTTGTCGTGTCGTTAATAGTTTATGAATAGCTTTTTTCCTCTGCAGTTTTAATCTATGCTCTTCAATGGCTCGGCTCATTAATGAGGCAATAATTTGACTCTTATTTTCGTGAGCGAAGGTCTTATTAAATTCTCGTTTGATATTTTCGGGAACACTATAATTTACTGTTGATCTTGTCATGTCATTTCACCTCATTTTGAAATCTTTTTTAAGTATGGAAGTTTTCAACAATACCTTCAAGTAGGTAGGTTTCAGGTTACACTGGGATTCTTGTCAAAGAGAGTTCACAGTTCTTGCAATATGCAATATCTGACACCATGCTCTTGGTTTGCACTTTGGGCATAAAAAGCAATGTTCAGTCGAATTTTCGACGAAACAGCCATTTAACTTAACGAAATTAACCCATCAAAGTTCACTTTTAACATAAAATCTGCAATAGGGGCGTTTTAGGTGGGAGTGTGTCAAATCTCAATTTGACGATTTCATCAATACACATCATTAGCCAGGGGAGAGGCAACCCCACTCCTTCCTCAGCCTTGATTTTTATACGACCATGGTTTACAATTTAAGTATATAATATAAGTTTTGTAAACATTATTGGTTTGCTTGTACAGGAGAAATGGCTATGTTTAACATTCGACTCCATCGTGCTCGAAAAGCAGCTGGGTTAAGCTACCGCGCATTAGCTCAGTTAGTTGGTTTGTCACAAACAGCCATTAAAAAGTACGAGGACGGTAAAATGATGCCTTCATCAGACATCCTAATCCGGCTGTCTCAAGCACTTAATGTACGAACGGAATACTTTTTCCGACCCGAAAAACATGCACTTGAAGGTATTGAATACCGCAAACACAGTTCATTGCCTAAAAAGCGACTTGATGCTATTGAAAATGAAGTGCTTGATCATATTGAAAGACGAATAGAATTAGAGGAATTATTTCCACAACCGCCTGTCAAAGTTTTCGCTACAGTTGATGGTTTGCCAAAGTTAATTACCGACATGAATGAAATCGAAACTGTAGCTGAGCGTGTCCGTGAAGTTTGGGAGCTTGGCCTTGATCCTATACCAGATCTAATTGATACACTCGAAACCAATGGCATACGAGTCTTCATGATTGATGCAGATGCTGACAACAAATTTGATGGACTCGCAGCCTGCGTTAATAGCATGCCTATTATAGTGGTTGGTCGGCATTGGCCTGGTGATCGACAGCGCTTTACAATGGCACATGAGCTTGGACACCTCATGCTTAAAGATCGACTCTCTAAAGATTTAGATGAAGAGAATGCTTGCCATCGTTTTGCGGGTGCTTTCTTACTTCCACAAAATTCTCTGATACAAGAACTCGGAAAACATCGTAGTGCAATAGAGCTCAAAGAATTGGGACTGTTGAAAGAAGAATTTGGATTGTCTATGGCCGCAATTTTATATCGTGCACTCGATATTCAAATAATTTCATCTGCATATCACAGTGAACAATTCAAACTATTCCGTAAATTAGGTTGGAATAAAACAGAACCAGGACAAATTTATCCAACTGAAAAAGCACACATTTTCGAACAATTATTATTTCATGCATTAGCTGAAGATTACATTGGCGAATCAAAGGCAGCAGAATTGATGAATCTATCTCTGCAAAAATTTCGGCGCATTCGCTCTCTGGAGAGTAGCAATGCTACTGCTAATTAGTGATGCTAATATCTTAATGGATGTTGAAGTTGGGGAATTAGTAGCGCCCATGTTCAGTCTTAATTATAAATTTGCTGTGCCGGACATTCTTTACTTCGAGGAGCTAGAGGAACAGCATAGTCATTTACTCGAATTGGGATTGGAAGTCCGTACATTGCCACCGAAGAGTGTTGAGCGTGTTCAGGTTCTGAGTCAGACTTACAAAAAACCGAGTCGTAATGATTTGTTTGCACTCGCGTTGGCTGAAATGGAAAAGTATCCATTGTTGACTGGAGATTCTGCACTCAGGTCAGCAGCAGAAACAGAAAAAGTAAAGATTAAGGGAACAATTTGGTTGATAGAAGAGATGATTCGAGAACAACGAATTACTCGTTCTGTAGGAAGAGCGTCTATTGAAAGAATGCGTAAAAAAGGACGGCGTCTACCATGGGATATTGCAGAAAGAATGCTGAGTGAGAGTTGAAGCCAGAAAGCCTGCGAAAAATAAAATATTAAATGAGTATGATCTAGCTCAAGAAATAAGTGTATTAAAAGAAGTGTTTATGAACAATCGTAATAAATTGTCAAAATTTTACGGCAAGTTCTAATCGATTTATTTTTTTGACATTTTTATTAATAAGTTATTGAAGCACCTTTTTAGCTTTTCTGAATTGGAACATGCGAATACATATTTATGAGACATAATGAAGGTGTATTTGTTTATAGTTTTGACGAGATGATTTAAGTTAATTTTATTTCCAACACTTGAATATAGCGGTACCCCATGATGATAAACTGTCCCATTTCTGAAGCCAGGGTTGTTAATTAATAGAAGACACAATTCACTGCTAATAGGGATGAAAATTGTTGTGTCAGGTAATCCAAGCCCAGGTGAATAAAATCCTGGTCGTGGTATATTCGGATTTATAACGTTAAAAGTATTATCGGATATGATAAATGGATGATTTATTTTGTCTGTTTCGATTAAACCCCAATTCATATTATATAGAATTTTAGAAATAATTTCACCGACAGTTAACATTTTTTTTAGCAGAAAATCTCTATGAACTTTTAAATGGACCTCTTTTTTTAATATAGAGTTTCTAATATTTTCGATATCAAGCTCACTCAGATTGGGGTCGAACGCACGATAATCTGCAAGAAAATTTTCTTTGTATGATGCTTGTGTGTTGGCTTTGTTATCAAAATCAAAATACTTATTCAAGATCATTTCTAAATGTTGAATATAATATGGTGTTCTCACCATAAGCAAACCAAAGTAATTTGATAAATGCATCTTATCTTCCATGTTAGGGAATTTTTTAGATATCAAATTTTTCAACGGAAGAGATGCAGGGCCTTCAATCCATTTTGCAAGAATTTCCTCAATAGCATTAATATCCACATCGATTTGATCGCCTGTTAAATGATATAATTTATTTATTACTGCTGTATTGGTTGGGCTATTGCTAAAAACATTATCAGGACATAGTTTGTCGTATGTCCAAATTTGACCGTTGATGTCGCAAAATCCATTTAAGTAAAATTTAGGGATATAATGATGTCTCTGTTTAATATTGTCCATTTAAACTCCTAATAAATAGCAGATAGCCATTTATTGTTTTAAGATTGAGAATGAAATCCAATATGTTAGCAGCTGTTAATGACTATAAAGGATAGCATGTACAACCTAATTCACATCCTTAGATGCCATTATCTATTATAGTAGTTTTTATATAATATGGTTTTACTTTGTGAATGCAGCAATATTAGGCTTGATACCATTTTTTTCACATCATTAGATTATTAGAGATTAATTCGTCGAGTTGAGGCCTGATACCGTTCTTTTTGATTCTGGCCCACCCCAGTCTTCGAGCCACAAATCTGGTTTTTCTTTACGGAACTTTTTGACTAGCGCAATACAATCCGGATCTTCGAGAGCGATAACTTCAACGCCATTTTTTTTGAGCATTGCTACGTTAGCAGGTCCCGAATTAATCGTGTCACCAATAACGACCCGACCGATTTTGAATTGGATAATTGTGCCGGTACACATCATGCACGGACTTAAAGTAGTGTATATGGTTGTTTTGCGTCTTGAAGGCATCCGTCCTGCGTCGCGCATTGCTGACATTTCACCATGCAGGATTGGGTTTCCTTCTTGAACCAACATGTTATGGCCCTTACCAAGAATTTTGCCATTCTCGTCGACAATTACGCTACCAATGGGACAACCGCCTTCATTGTAGCTTTTCAATGCCTGCTCATAAGCTAAATGTAAAAAATATTTATGGTCCAGTTCTCGCTGCTGAGCTTTTGCGCCTGGTTGTAAATTAGTGACCACAGAACCTCCTTTGTGATTATCAGCATTGCTGCTCAATGATACAGCAAGAACCACTGGTAGAATCAAGAATTTTAGCATAACTATTCCTTGTCGTTTTCATGAAGCAAGAAAGATTATAATTGAATTAATATTCAAGGTGAAGCTCATTAAGTCAAATGAGTGAAGCCTTGGTAGAGAAACACGATATCTTGGATAAGAGGGCGTTTTTGGCTAATTAAACAATTTGTTTCTTATTGACATTAGTTTTTAGGATGGCGATACTGCTTTCATCAATGATATTGTCTGGTGTTCGATGAAAAAAAATCTATTTATTTTTTTGATACTATTTTCGGTTTGTATAGCTGGGGTATGGGGGTATCTAATGAAAACAGAAAAACCATTTATTTCTTTATTTCCGATTGAACACTATAATCAAAAGTTGTCGGATTGGATTAAACCAAATGACCCTCATTATAATAAGCCGGTGCTGAGTCAAGAAAAGCAAAGCGTTCGTTTTGAAGATTTTAAACGTCGTTATTTTGGTGATTTGTCACCGTGGGATTTATCGAATATTAAAAATATTGTTTCTAGAGTTTCGCCAGATGATGTCAAAAGTAGTGTAATCAAAAATTTGAAAAAATTTAGCAATGAAGATAAATCAGGGAAAGAATTAAATTACGCTGAGAATTTTCGGCTTTTCCACGATGAGTGGATAAAAAATCTGGAGACAAAATCTAATTTATCTCAATTTGATCATATTGATGTCGATGTTTCACATCGTGCAATCGCTGTTGTTCATAGTTACGGACGAGAATTACCGACAGATGATGCAAGTTATCATCATTATACTTATGCTGGCGAAGGTCACCCTTTTGATAATTTGCAAAATGCATTGGTTTGGGCAGGAACACCGCTATATATATTGGGTGAAACAGAAGGACATGATTGGGTATTAGTGCAAACGCCGAGTTTCAGAGCTTGGTTAAAAAGCAGCGATATTGCACGTGTGGATGAATCATTTATTACTCACTGGCGTCAAGGCGGTTCTGAACAATTAATTGCTATCATGGATACACAAATTCCAATTGTCGACGAAGAGGATCATCAGTTTTGGAATGCAGGTTTTATTGGCATGGTATTTCCAGGGAAGCAAGAAGGATTAAATTGGCGCATGATGATTCCTGTGCGAGATGAGCATGGTCAAGCGCGTATTCATTCGGCTGCGCTGCCACTCAAACAAGCAAGTTCAATGCCGATAGCGGCTACACCTTATCAATTTGTTACAGTCATAGAGAAATTAATTGGACGTCCCTACGGATGGGGCGGTTTATATTTTTACAATGATTGTGCTTCTGAATTAAAAAATTTGTTCACTCCCTTCGGAATTTGGTTGCCCATGCATTCGTCCGATCAAGTTAATCCTGCTGAATTCCCCGTTAAAGTAATTGATTTAACAAGTGAGAGCCCAGAAAAACGACTAGACTTTTTAAAAAATAATGGCCATCCCTTTATGACGATTTTATATGTTGGAGGTCATGTAGTTCTTTATGTTGGAAATTATCCCAATCCTAATGATCCGCAATCCCAATCAGTTGTGTTAAGTTACCAAAACGTGTGGAGTCTTAAACCCACTAATCCTCCTCTAGGAAAAGACCGAAGGTCTGTCATAGGCGGTTCTGTTTTGTTGCCAATTTTACCGAAGTATCCCGAAGATCCCGGTATTGATTCCGATGCAAGTTGTAAGTATTTTACGTTGGGATTTTTGGACGCTGATTAAGTGATCTTTGATTCTTGCCGAGTAAAAAAAGCTATGATGATATAACCCTATTTATGCTAGCTGATAAGGGGTTCACATTTTTAGAGATGAATTATTTCTGGAATTGTTATTTCGAGTCACATCTGAGGAGAGAATATGAGTTTACATGATATAGTTTTGATTGCGGATCCTAGAGTATTATCCATTTCTGTTAAAGAAAATCATGACTCACTTATTGATCTTCGACACCAAACCAAAATTAAAATAGGCCCCTCACCCGAAGTTCCGAATAATACAGACTATACTAAAATGCGAAATACTGTTTATGAGAAGCTTCTACACGCTCAGGAATTATTAGAACCAGGAATGTTTTTTTGTCTCTATGAATGTTATCGGAGTTTATCATTACAGAAAATGCTGTTTGATAATCGATTTAAAATTATCCAATTGTTGAATCCAAAATGGACGCATGAGCAAGTTTTTACTGAAACAACAAAAATGGTTTCACCGGTGATAAATCTTGATGGATCCAAAAATGTTCCACCTCATTCAACAGGTGCAGCAATCGACGTTTATCTTATTGACGTGAATGGTGATGCACTTGATATGGGAATTCATCCGAAAGACTGGATTGAAGATACGGATGATTCAATTTCATTTACTGAGTCAAATAAAATTTCCTCGGGTGCCCAAAAGAACCGACAAATCATGACGAACGCTTTATCACAAGTGGGTTTTGTCAATTATCCAACAGAATATTGGCATTGGTCATATGGTGATCGCTATTGGGCATATCATAAAAATCAATCGACAGCTCTGTATGACACGATTGGTAATCATGTATAAATAGAAAATATACCCCCTCCGCTGCTCTTCAATCCATTCTCTGTCTTAAAAATCCTAAGGATTTCTTGATTCTCTATGAACTAGTCTTCAAAGAAATCGTACGTTCTGGTGGTTGTATTTAATATAATACTGTGCTACTATGATATCACATTATCTCGTTATGACGTGAGATGGTTCTAAATTCTACTTTCATTGGGTTCATGATATATGAGAGGTAAAATGAAGATGACGTCGAATCGAACTATACGTCGGGCACTGGTGAGTGTGTCAGACAAGACCGGTCTTGTTGATTTTTGTCGGGAATTAAAGACCCTTGATGTTGAAATTATATCAACAGGAGGCACAGCAAACTATTTACGAGAGCATGGTATTGCCACGCTTGATGTTTCAGAGATAACCGGCTTTCCAGAAATGATGGGTGGTCGGGTTAAGACATTGCATCCAAAAGTACATGCTGCTTTATTGGCGAGGGACGAAGATCAAGACATCCTTTCTGAATATCAAATAACACCTATAGATCTTGTAGTAGTGAATTTATATCCTTTCAGTAGAACAGTTGAAAAAAATGATTGTACATTAGAAATGGCAATTGAAAATATAGATATTGGTGGTCCTGCTATGCTGCGTGCCGCAGGAAAAAATTATAAATGCGTTACAGTTCTTTCTGATCATAATGATTATGAATTTATTATCGAAGAAATGAAAAAAAATCAGTGCAGTGTTACTGAGTCGACAAGATACAATCTTGCAAAAAAAGTATTTTTGTATTCAGCACGTTATGATTCTGCTATTGGTCAATATTTTAGCAATATTACATCGGATGGAAATGATTCCGAATTTCCATCTATATTGAATCTAGACTTATATAAGAAACAAGACCTACGATATGGAGAAAATCCCCATCAACGTGGGGCCTTATATGTTGGAGTCGGGGAATCAACGGAAGGCATAGCTCACTCAAAAAAAATTCAGGGTAAGGAACTATCTTTCAATAATATTGCTGATTCAGATGCTGCGCTAGAGTGCGTTAAAAGTTTTACGAATTCATATGCCTGTGTCATTGTGAAGCACGCCAATCCATGTGGTGTTGCGTGTGCTACAGATCAACTAACAGCTTATAACCATGCATTTTCATGTGATCCGACCTCTGCTTTTGGCGGAATTATCGCATTTAATCGGCCATTAACAGTAGAAACAGCAAGAAAAATACTCAAAAATCAATTTGTGGAGGTAGTGATTTCTCCGGATATTTCAACGGAAGTAAGCAAGATATTTTCTTATAAACCTGCGATTCGACTGTTAGTGTGTGGAAAATGGAATTCCATTCAAAAAAATGCATTGGATTATAAACGCATTAGTGATGGTCTACTTGTACAAGATATTGATAACTTCACTATAGGCCCTGAAAAATTTCAATGCGTCACTAAGAGAAAACCATCAGAGCAACAATTAATAGATCTGCAGTTTGCTTGGTCCGTAGTGAGATACGTGAAATCAAATGCGATTGTTTATGCAAAAGATCAAAAGACTGTCGGAATTGGTGCTGGACAAATGAGTCGAATAGATAGCACCAAAATCGCAGCACAAAAAGCGAAAGAGGCTAATTTAGAGATTAAAGGCAGCGTGATGGCATCGGACGCATTCTTTCCTTTTAGAGATGCTATCGACAGCGCTGCTAAAATGGGTATAAGTGCTATTATTCAGCCCGGTGGATCTATACGTGACGAAGAAGTGATTGCAGCAGCTGATGAAGCTAATATCGCCATGGTTTTCACAGGCATACGACATTTTCGTCATTAATACTTAAAAAAAGAGTTGCTTTATTCATATTGCTGTGCTAGTATGATATTACATTATTTTGACAATACGAGGTAAACTATGGACCCTGAACATCATCACTCAGAACTTTTAAGCTGTTTATATAAGGCTATTAGCTTGATTCGAACGGAGAAAGAGGCTGAGCAGTTTTTGTCAGATCTTTGTACACCTCAAGAGCTCAATGCTTTAGCCGACCGATGGCGGGTAGTGCAACCAATTAACGAAGGCGTTCCATATCGTCAGATACACGATGAAACGGGAGTGAGTGTTACCACGATTGGAAGAGTCGCACGTTGTATTACCTACGGAACAGGTGGATATAACCTGATTTTTAGGAGGCAATTTAATGCAAAAAGAGCAACGGATCAAAATAGCGATCCAAAAACAAGGGAGACTAAGTAGGGATTCTCTGGCGCTTCTAAGCGCTTGCGGATTAACATTGTGCGAAGATACAGATGCCTTATTAAGGCCATGCAAAAATTTTCCTGTCGATATTCTCTTTATCAGAGATGATGATATTCCTACATTTGTTCAAGATGGTATTTGCCAACTTGGAATCGTTGGTGAAAATGTTCTGATCGAGAATTCAAAGACAGAAGAATTTACAGTATTAAAACGCCTAGGTTTTGGAAAGTGTCGTGTGTCAATAGCGGTACCGATAGATTTTTCATTCAACGACATTTCAGATTTAAATAATATTCGTATTGCAACAAGTTACCCTAAAATATTAAAGGCTTATTGTACTAAAAATAATATAAATGTTGAAATTATTTATGTCTCTGGTTCAGTAGAAATAGCACCGAGTATTGGGATGTCGGATGCGATCATGGATCTGGTAGCAACAGGAAATACCCTCAAACAAAATGGATTACGAGAAGTAGCTTGCATTTTAAATAGTGAAGCGCTGCTTGTGACTCAAAAACAAGGAGGGACTGAGTATGAATATAATTAATTGGGAGCGATGTTCAGATCATCAGAAAGATACCTTGTTACAAAGACCTTTAAATAATGAATCAGAAATCATATTTTCAAAAGTGAAAGGAATTATTAGAGAGGTTAGAAATAAAGGGGATGGCGCATGCTTCAAATTCACAGAAAAATTTGATGGTGTCGTTTTAAATAAATTAGAAATTAAAAAAAAGAATATTCGAAACGCACAGGTTTGTAGTAATCTTGCTCATGCATTGGAAATAGCGAAGAATAATATTATCAAAGTTCAGGCTGCATTATTTCCTAAAGATAATATTGTTGAGGTCATTCCAGGGATGATTTGCCAACGTGTTTTTCGTCCCCTTGATTCGGTGGGTTTGTATGTACCAGGTGGAACTGCACCATTAATATCAACATTAATGATGCTTGCATTACCAGCAAAAATAGCAGGATGTGAACAAATTATAATCTGTACCCCACCCGATAAAAATGGAAAATTGGATCCCGCAATGCTATATGCCGCAAAAATTTGTGGCATTGATCGAATTTTTGCTATAGGTGGTGCTCAGGCTATTGGCGCGATGGCTTATGGAACAGAGACAATTCCAAAAGTCTGTAAAATATTTGGCCCTGGAAATACATGGGTTACGATCGCTAAACAATTAGTGGCACAAGATCCAATGGGGGCAGCAACTGATTTACCTGCTGGACCATCAGAGCTGATGGTGATTGCTGATGACAACGCAAATGAAGAAATAATTGCTTCAGATTTGCTCTCACAAGCTGAACACGCTCCTGATTCACAAGTAATATTGTGCACGAATTCGATGAGAATAGCAGAATCAATGAATAATATAATATGCACACAATTAGCAGGACTAAGTAGGAAAAAAATTGTAGAACAAGCTCTTGAAAATAGTAAAATTTTATTAGTAAATAAACTAGAAACGGCCATTGATATTGCTAACCAATATTGCCCTGAACATTTGAGTCTTCAATGCGCTAATTCTTCGCAATGGATTACTAAAATACGTAATGTTGGAACATTATTTTTAGGTAGTAATACAGCAGAATCATTTGGTGATTATATCACGGGATCAAATCACGTTTTACCCACTTATGGAACGGCGAGATCATATAGTGGATTGTCTGTTTGTGATTATTTGAGAAGTTATTCAGTTCAGAGCTTAAATGATGAAGCTTTTATTAAAATGAGTGAGGCAACCATGAGAATTGCTGATGCTGAGGGGCTTACAGCGCACAGCAATGCAATAAGAGTAAGATTAATGGAAAAGGAGAAAATAGTATGATTTCAGAATTAATTCGTGATGATCTAAAAGATATTTTACCCTATGAAACAGCAAAGTTAGTGGCAGAGGTCCCTTATATTCGACTACATGCCAATGAATCACCATGGTCACTTAGTGAAAAAAATCTTAATAGATATCCTAAACTAGTATGCAGAGACATTCCTGCATTATATTTTCGAGTAAAACCAGGGGAGTTGATTATAACTAGGGGGGGTAATGAAGGGATAGATTTATTGGTTCGACTATTTTGTAAAGCTGGTAGAGATGAGATATTGATAATTACTCCCACTTTTGGAATGTATAAAATAGCTGCACAAATTCAAGGGATAAAAATTAACACGGCTGAATTGATTGAGAAGGAAGAGTTCAAATTTAATGTAGACAATATCATCCAAGGCATAACAAAAAAGTCTAAAATAGTCTTTATTTGCTCTCCAAATAATCCAACAGGTAATTCAATATCTAATAATGATATTGAGAAAATATGTGCTTATTGCCGCGGAAAAAGTATTGTAGTCATCGATGAAGCTTATTTTGAATTCTCTGAGGGAAAAAGCGCAACGAGCTTGATTAATCAGTATGATAATCTTGTTATTATAAGGACTCTGTCTAAAGCATTTGGATTGGCTGGCGTTAGAGCTGGTTTTGTTATTGCCAATGAAAAAATGATTCGAACTTTTCAGCTAATCCAGCAGCCCTACTCTATTCCAACACCATGTATTGAGCTAATTGAAAATGCAATGAGTAATGAAAAAATAGTGCAGATGTGGATTAATACTACTGTGATAAAGAGTTCAAGAAAATATCTAATCAATATATTTAAGGAACTCGACATATTTGAAAAGGTTTATTCTAGTGAAGCCAATTTTATATTAGTCAAATTAAAAAGCGCCGGTGAATTAGAGAAATTTGCATCAGAACAAGGGGTTTTACTCAGAAAGATAGGGAATTCAGATAATTATTTACGAATCAGTGTTGGAACATATGAGCAAAATGAAGAATTAATCAACATATTAAAAAAATGGGGTGTTAATCGTGAAAAATAAAGTATTATTTATCGATAGAGATGGCACATTGCTGTGTGAGCCAGAGGATGAAAAAATTGATACCTTGGAAAAGTTTCAATTATTACCGGGTGTTGTTAGTGCTTTGAAGAATTTGATGAAAGCAGGATATCAATTGGTTATGGTCAGCAATCAGGATGGTCTGGGGTCTACTTCTAATCCAACAACGACATTTAATGCTTTTCAAAAACTATTGCTCGACATTTTATTAAGTGAAGGAATTCATTTTCAGGCTATTAGGATATGTCCTCACATAGCTGAGGATCGATGCCAATGTCGCAAACCCGCTGTTGGTTTAGTATTAGATTACATCCGAAGTCAAGAATTAGACCTCGAGCGTAGTTTTGTTATTGGAGATCGTCAAAGCGACATAGAGTTATCAATGGCAATGAGTGTGCAAGGGATTAAAATTGGATCTAAAGAATTTCCTAATTGGACTGCGATTGAATCATCTATTTTGAATCAAAGAGAAAATGTCAATTAAAAAGAATTACTAATGAAACAGCAGTTGATGTGGTGATCAATTTAGACAATATTAATGTTATTAAAATTGACACAGGAATAAATTTTTTTGATCACATGCTGGAACAATTTGCAAAACATAGTGGAATAGGATTAGAGATAAAAGTTGATGGCGATTTAGAGGTAGATGAGCACCACACCATCGAGGATACAGCATTAGTGTTAGGAGAAGCGGTACGAAAAGCTTTAGGTGATAAACGTGGAATAGAACGTTATGGGTTTGTTCTTCCCATGGATGAATCTTTGGCGATGGTCGCATTGGATTTGAGTGGAAGGCCGTCTTCAAAAATCGATGCTGAATTTCCAACACCACGTGTTAATGATTTTTCGTCTGAAATGTTGGTGCATTTCTTACGATCATTTTCAGATTCAGCCCGCGTCGCACTTCACGTGCAGGTGACAGGTGAAAACACACATCACATGTTTGAGGCTGTTTTTAAAGGGCTAGGGCGTGCGTTTTCACAGGCAATAAATCAGCGTAATCAAGAGCTACCTACGACTAAGGGGGTCTTATGATCGTAGTTATTACAGGCATAGGTCACAACCTAACATCTTTGAGATTTGCACTAGAAAGACTGGGTTTCAAAGCAATTTTTACTGATGACAAAGAGGTCATTGTAAAAGCAACGCGCGTTATCCTGCCTGGAGTAGGCTCTGCAAATCAAGCGATGAAAAATTTGCGTGAGAAAAATCTTGTTGACACAATTAAGCAATTGACCGTTCCTGTATTAGGAATCTGTTTGGGAATGCAGATTTTGATGTCTTTTTCTGAAGAAGCTAATACTGATACATTGAATATTATTTCCGGAAATGTACGGAGAATTCAACCTAATAGTAATTTAACTGTCCCTCACATGGGATGGAATAGGATTATCAGTGTTGATGAAGAAGAGCCATTATTGGCCAATGTACCAGAAGAGAGTTATCTCTATTTTGTGCATTCCTTTGCTGTGGCACAGACACCCTATACACGAGCTATATCACAACATGGTGTTTATTTTACATCTGTGATACGAAAAGATAATTTTAGCGGTGTTCAGTTTCACCCAGAACGTTCGGGAAGTATTGGTCAATTGATTCTAAAAAACTTTTTAGACTAAAGAGGTATAAAATGAACGTGATACCAGCTATAGATTTATATGAAGGACAAGTTGTTCGATTAAAACAGGGTGATTTTGAAAAGAAGACAATTTATTGCTTAGATCCTACCGAATTAATAAATCAATATGAAGAAGCTGGATTTACCGATCTCCATATTGTAGATTTATCCGGTGCTCAAAAAGGTGAGATTATGCAAGAAAAGCTTTTAATGAATGCGTGTAGGAAGAGAAACATAAAAATCCAGTTTGGAGGTGGAATTCGTAAACTCGAAGAAATAGAATCCTTATTCTCAAAAGGTGTTGATCGAGTAGTCATTGGAAGTCTTGTTGCAGAAAAACCAGAACTTATCAAGGAGTGGGTTAATCGTTTTGGGGTTGATCGAATTGTTTTAGCAATTGATGTTCGAATCAAAAATGGTAAACCAATTGTGATGACACAGGGTTGGAACAAAGAAACCTCATTATCATTGTACACACTTGTCGACTTTTTTTATCAATTTGATTTAAAAGTATTATGCACCGATATTAGTCGAGATGGATTGCTAGCCGGGCCTAATCTCAAATTATACGAATCACTCGTTAAAAATTATTCAAAGGTTAATTGGACTGCATCAGGTGGAGTTAAAAATCGCGATGATTTATATGCATTATATAAGGTAGGTGTTAATAATGTCGTTGTCGGTAAATCCCTATATGAGAAACACTTGACGTTGGAAGATTGCAAAGAGGTAAGATCATGGTAGCGAAAAGAATAATCCCTTGTTTGGATGTTTGTGATAATAAAGTTGTAAAGGGTGTTCGATTCGACGACCACCAGATATTGGGCGACATACTTGATTTTGCTTTATTTTATGCTGAGTCGGGTGCTGATGAACTTGTATTCTACGATATTAAAGCGAGTTGCGAAGATAGAAGTGTTTCGACAAGATGGATAGAAGATATCGCGCGTCAGCTGGATATTCCTTTTTGTGTCGCAGGAGGAATTAGCAGCATTGATCAAGCAGAAAAAATTTTGGCAGCCGGAGCTGATAAAATATCGATTAATACCCCTGCTCTACTCAATCCCAATCTCATCTCTGAATTAGCAAATCAGTTTGGGCAACAATGTGTCGTTGTTGGTATTGATAGCTGGGAAACTGGAGGAAAATACCAAGTATGTAAATTTACTGGAGATCCTTCAAAGATCCTACGATTACAGCGAGATACAATTGACTGGGTTCGCGAAGTGACGGATCGTGGTGCTGGAGAAATCACACTGAATTGTATGAATCAAGATGGCGTGCGGCAGGGCTATGATCTGAAGCAGTTGTCAATAATTCGTGAACAGACACGGCTACCCATTATTGCATCAGGAGGTGCTGGGAAAATAGACGATTTTTATGATGTATTTTCAGTCGCAAATGTTGATGGTGCTCTTGCGGCAAGTGTATTTCACACCAAGACGATTCTCATTTCTGATTTGAAGAAAAATCTTTTCGAGAGAGATATAGAGGTAAGACAATGAAGATAATTGATAAAATTAATTGGGAAAAAGTGGGTGAATTAATTCCAGCAATAATTCAAAATTCAAGTACTGGTGATGTGCTGATGCTGGCCTATATGAATCGAGAAGCTCTAGAACGCACTATAGAACAAAAAAGAGCAATATTTTATAGTCGAAGTAAAAAAAGGCTTTGGTTGAAAGGAGAAAGTAGTGGTAATCAACTTAAAATTTGCCAAATATTTTTAGACTGCGATCAAGATTCTTTACTGGTATTGGTAGAACCATTAGGTCCGACATGTCACACAGGTCAAAGAAGCTGTTTTGGTGATACTTCTGTGATACCGTCACAGTCACTGGCGAAGTTAGAAGGCACGATTAATGATAGACGAAGCGTATTACCCGAAAATAGTTATACCTCACAACTTATACGATCGGGAATTAATAAAATCGCGCAGAAGGTTGGAGAAGAGGCAGTAGAAGTTGTTGTCGCTGCTCTAGCTGAAAATAATTCAGCGATTATCAACGAAGCAGCAGACTTGCTGTATCATTTGATGGTTTTATTGTCTGTAAAAAATATCTCGCTGAATGAAGTATATGCATGTTTGAATTCTAGAAAGAAAATATCTGACTAATATATTTACTGTGTCATTATTCAGATTCAGCACTGGCTTCTTTTATTACATCGTACACTAATTTTACCTTGGGGTCTCGAAGGGCTCCTTGCTTCCAGCCAAGATAAAAATAATGGCGAGGAGCTTTTTTAGTTTCATAAAGAACAACAACATTTTTGTTGTCTATATATTCTTTACAAAAATAAGAAGTTAAAACAGTAACTCCAAATCCTGCTCGAACAGCATCTAAAATTGCATACAAATCACTGATTATTAATTTAGGTTTACCGTTAAATTCTTGTCCAAATACGGTCTGAAAGTATTGTTTTATAAATAACAGTGTTTCATTATAGGTTAGCCAAGGTAAATTTTTTAGGCAGGAAATATCATTTTTATCTAGTTCTTTTTTACTGATTAGTTTTTTGAATTTAGGATGCCCTATCATAATAAATTTTTGGTGATACAGTTTTTCAATGGTAATTTGAGGATATGTTACATGTTCAACAAATTGCGCTAAATTTAATTCATTACTTAGTAATCGCGGTATTAAAGTAGAATAATCAATTTCAAATCGCACTCTAATGTCGTATTGAGAGAGTTTAGGTAAATGCGGGACTACTACTTTTCCAAAAAATTCACTCAAGCCGCCAACATAAACATCACCGCATAAAGGCTTTCCACCTTGCTTGCTTGTGATAAGTACATCGTCGAGCGTATCCAGTGCATCAGTTATATTGAGAGCTAATTGGTGAGCGACCGCGGTGGGTTCTAATTTTCTGCCAACCTTTATAAAGAGAGGTTTGCCCAAGTAGCGCTCAAGCATTTTTACGTGTTGAGATACGCCCGGCTGGGTCATGGCTAGTGATTCAGCGGCTTTAAGCTGAGAACCAAGGCGATAGACGGTTAAAAACGTATGCAAACAATCACGGTAAGACATCGAACCTCCAATATATAAATATATTTATATATATCTTAATATTATATTATTTAATTTATAATAACAACAGGCCTATACTGACAATAACTTCTGAGCACTGGGGCTCGAAGAGTTAAAGGAGAATGATTATGGTGCATGTTTTCTATACGATCGCAGTGATTTTCATGGCGTCGACATTTTTATTATCAGCTATCAGCACAACCTTGCAATGGGAAAATACCTTAGGCATGGTTAAGGCGCGTGGTTTGCCCCAAGCCAATGTGTTGTTGTTTTTGGCTACTTTACTAAAATATGTTGCTTCGATCATGATGATAATTCAGTTCTATCCTAATGTAGCAGCGTTTGGATTACTTGGATTTACTTTTTTAGCAACTATTATTTTCGATAACTTCTGGAGTGAAACAGGAATGCAACGTCAGATGAAGTATTTTGGATTTCTTTCAAACTTGAGCATCATTGGTGGATTGTTGTTAGTCGTTGCAATGTAGATTTGCCTTGATTAGAGCATAGTACATTTAAAACGGTGGTGTTCATCATCGTGATCAAGTTGCGGCTGGGTTGCTTTGCTATTGGCTTTATGTTGAAGGGAAGGTACTTGATCTAAGGAGAGCGTTAGCGCGCTCTTAATCGATTCAATATCATCTTCTTTAACTCGAGCTAAGGTCAAACCCAGCTCTTCTACAACTTGGTTTACTTCTTCTTCTCGCACTATCGAGTCACTGTGTAAATAGGAGTTGCCTATAATAATTTTAGGAATGTCATCTTTTGCATAACGATCTACCTCTTTTACCCAGTTTGATAAATTATTGAGGGATAGAAGATCTTTATAGCTAAAGATGAGGATAACAAGTTGAATTCCACGAAGCGGGTAACTAGAATCTGTTCTTTCTTGTTTGTGGTTTATGAGATCCAATTTAACAGAACAGCCTTCTCTGTATTGCATTGTATACTGTATTCTATCTTGATTGTAGGAAGAATTACTATCGTTAACATTTCTATGCTTATTAATACAACTTAGAATTTTAGATTTCTCAGAGGCTTCATCTCCATATAGAATAAATCTTACAAAATGACTACTTTCCTGGCGCACATCCATATAAAACTCCATGATCAAATCTACCTAGCAGTGTAAATAATAAACTTCACGTTGTAAATGCAATTGATAAGACTGTTTTCCGCTGTTCTGATTTAAGTGCTAATTGCTGATCATAAAACTCTCACCGGTCGGTATTATACTGAAGTTCCAGTTAAACAATAAGAACACCCCAGAGCCTCCTCTCTGGTATTCTATATTAGTGATTTAAAGTTGACATGAAATCATGTTGAGATTAATGTGATTCAAAATAATGGAATTAAGGAGGGAACGTGGAAGATAAATCTGCTCAGCAAGGAAATAATAAGGGAAAAAGCAAAGAACAGCTTCATATAGAGAAAATTCTTGCTGGATATACGTACAATGGATTTAGTAGCCTCTCCGCCAATGTATTGGAACGTGACATCACAACAGGTTTCACAGGTGGTAATAAATTTGTCTATGAATTATTGCAAAATGCAGATGATTCGTCAGAAGATGAAAAGAAAGTTCATGTGCTATTTCAGCTCATTACAATAGATAATCAACAATATCTGTTGTTCTCGCATGATGGGAAGCATTTTTCTAGAAAAAATGTTAAAAAAATCACAAGCTATGCTGATCAAAATGATTCGCAAGATAGTGATGAAGAAGATGCAGCGCAAGCTGAGAAAGATAGTAAAGAAATCAGTAAGAGCAAAGATAGTAAAAAAGCAGGTTACAAGGGAGTTGGGTTTAAAGCCGTTTTCACTGTCGCGGATTATGTAGTTATTTTTTCGAGAGGATATCGGTTTAGATTCGATAATAGTTCAAGAGAACAAGCTAACTGGCCCAAAAATAAACCCTATCCTTGGCAAGTTATGCCTATATGGACAGATCCAGAATTTTTGCCTGAAGAACTTCGTGGTTGTATGTTAAATGATCGAGTCAATTTTCTGTTTAAAATAGCACCTGGTATCGATATAACAGAATCTTTGGGTTTTATCAAAGACAATACACAAATGCTATTATTCCTAAGGAATGTTGATAAAGTTACGATAGCGAGACAAAGTATATTGAGAGGTAAAAATGCCGATGTTAAAACAGAGGATATAGTATTAACTAAAAGCCAAAATGGGATTTATGAAATCAAACATTCTGATGATGCATCGAAGAACAGCACGTGGTTGATAAGATCATGGACTGAAAAAATAGAACCCACTCTAAAAGAAGAGCTGAAAAGGATGAGCGCCCAAGCTTGTCCAGATAGGCTTAAAAATGCCGATGAGATTGAATTAACTTTTGCCGCGAGAGTTATTCAAGGGAAGCTTGAGCCTATAAATAACGCGCGTATTTATTGTTATTTGCCGACCCAGATATTATCTGGGCTACCGTTTTTGATAAATGCTGATTTTTTATTAGATCCAACGCGAGCATTTGTGATTGATAATAAATGGAATACATTTCTAGTGAAGTTAGTAGCTAGCCTTCAATTTACCTGGCTCGCTGAATTATCCGACAATGAACAATTTCGGTTGCAAGTGCTCAATATACTGGGGACTTCAGAACTCAAAGTCACTTCGGAAGCATGTTTTAAAGAATTCAAAACAGAGTATCAAACTGCATCGACGAGTATTGCCTTTATTCCAGGTAAAAGACCCAGAAGTGTTTTATTGTCTTCGCAAGCACTGATTGATGAAACAACATTTTATGAAGAATTCCCAGAACTCAATCCAGGTATCGCTGGTAAAGAATTGGTAGAGCCAAAGTTAAGCTCTCAGCAAAAATTAAAACCCTTTAAAATAGAAGTTATTCAATATAGGACGCTACTTCCATTATTAAGTCAGCATTGTCGTGAGTCTAATTCTATAGACCTTCATTTCAGAATTATTTCTTTCATTTTTAAGCACCAGAAAGAGTTCGATCAAAGCCAGTTAAGAAAAGCCGAGTTTTTATTGACTCATACTAATAGAGTTTCGACACCAGAGTTAACGTACTTTAAACATGAGGAAGGCTGTGATCAGTATCCAGGCATTGATCAGCTATGTTTTATTCATCCAGAACTTTTGGAAAAGCTGAGTCGACAAATGCAGAGCTGGCTTTCCACGTTAGATGTTCAAGAAGCAACACCTGTAAAGCTATTTAAAAAACATGTGTTAAAAGTTATTAACAAAATCAAATTACAGAAAGAAATAGTATGGGCTATACTCGATTTATATTTGGATTGTTTTGTGATCATCTATTGACGTCCAGTGACTTTGAGAAACTTAAAAAGTTAAAAGTTTTAACGAAGAATAGAAAACTGGTTGAACCATGGCAATGTTTTCTTCCGAATTGTTTTTACCCCGTTATTAATCTGGAAGAGTTGGTGCCCGATGCTAGTGTTTATGTCAACGAATCATACAGTGACTCCGGAAAAAAAGAGGAGATAGATAAACATGAATTGGAAATGTGGGGTAAATTTTTCTCAAAGATAGGTGTCAATAGAGATATTGTTTTTGAAACTCAAGATGTCAAAGTAATTGAAGATAGTAAGCGTATTTGGAAATTTGATTTATATTTACGACACCTTCAGTCTAAAGGGCAGGCAACCACCCAGATTCATTCAAATCAGTTTATTCAAAATCTTGTCTATTCTCCGATGATGTTTTTAGTGGAACACATTGATGCGCTACCGTTGTTTTTATCACGTTTGCAATTGCAATGGCATATTGTAAATAACGGCCGCCCAATGAGCTATCAAATGAGTAGAACATATAATGAGATTACGGTATCGTATGTTCAATTTATTTTTAGTGCTAATAATTGTTTGATGGGTGAAGATGCTATCCTTAGGCCCGCAAATAAATTATTCTCCAGAGAGTTTAAGGATTTAGGTCAATTCGATAATACAATCATGATTGTTAGTGATCAGTTAAAGTTAAATGATGATCTGCTGCGTTATTGCGGAGTAAATTATGAGCTGAGTTTCGCGCAATGTTTAGCATTGTTGGCTAAATTTGAAAAAGCTTTAGATATAGAAATAAGTTGTATGAGTATTATTTGGAGACAGCTTTTAATCCTGGAAAAAAAGCTTAGTGTGCATGAGAAAAATCAACTTAAAACATTAAATATACGATTCCCTACCCAAACAAACGAATTAAAAACCAAGGCAGATATTAAATGTTTTGCTGTCGAAGGCCGCCCTGCCCCGTTTTCATCATGTTGGCTTAAACATTATCCAACTTTCACTGATGAAGATATGGAAGCTGTTGCTACGTTATTTGGCATTACGATATTTTCCGAAAATAAACATGAATTAGATTTTGGGAAAAATAAGCCTGTAAAAGAAAATGAGACTCACACTTTATTGTTCAAGCCAATTTCTGACACCTCACGATGGACTATACTGGGTATCCTGGTTTATTTAGAAGCTAGACATAGGGGGGATAAAAAGTTCGGACCACTATGGACGAGTATTTCAGAAGCTTTTGTGAGACTAGAATTTTATAAAGCTGATAGTATCGTATGCAAATACAGTGATCAAAAACAAGCTGAAGAATCACTACAGATTTATCTGGAGAATAGAAAATTCTACTATAAACGTCAATGGCGACATTATAAGCGAGTTGCTGAGTTTTTTAAGGTATTAGGAACCTATTTAGGATTTTCAAAAGACACCATACAAAAATCGCAAGAACTGTTGTTAATACCATTGAATAAATTAGAGAAAAAAATTGTTAAAATGATGCTTCCAATAACCCCACCTTTTGAACAACCTTTTCCTATCATTCAAGCAGATGATCCTCAACCAGTACTCGTTAACCCAACACCTAAGAAACACGATGATTTATCTCATCATCCAGAGGATAATATTGCACACAGTGATGAAGAAGGTAGGTCATCTGCTGAAGAATATGTTCAGGAAGGATCAACCCCTCAGGACTCTTTTGAACTTAACACTCCTCCTAGCACAATCAGTCCTAAGGATACTCCACCGGGAACTCCACTATCAGCTCAACAACAACGAGAAAGGAAAAAAGAAAAGCAAGGTGCGCAGGATAAAACTCCTTCTTTAACACTTGTTAGCCCGGCAGGGTTTGATTTTTCAAAATTGCGTAAAATTCCTGATGCTGAATTTAAAGTGAAAAAGAAGTCCCCCACGCCTGCAAAAGTCGCTCTGACACTTTTAAAAGATGAAGTTCAGCAAGGAGAAGGTCATAATTCAAATATAGGGCCCGCAAGCGCTTCAAATGAATCTAATCCACTTCAAGAGTCCGGTAGTTTTAGAGCAGCTAGCCCTCAACAATCTGCTGGATTATTTTCTGGTTCGGCGAAACCACAACTAACAACTCAAGATAAAAATAGAATCGGTCGGTGTGGTGAGGAGCTAATTTATTTGGGTCTTCGTGATAAATATTTAACTAAATACCCCGGATGTAAAGTTGTCGACGGTAAAAATGGTTTTGAAATTACAGCGCTTCGAGGTGGAAATACAATCACGATAACCGTGATTTGGCATAATAAAGATGAAAAAAGAGACGAAGATCGGGACATTACTATTATTAAACCGCCAAATAAACATGATGGCCCTAACTTGACTGAGCAATCTGTTCATCGATATATCGAAGTAAAGGCTACAACAACTTCAAAGCAGTCATTTCACTGGACTGCTCGCGAAGTGTCTTTAGCTAAGGTCGAAGGAAATCGGTATAAGCTGATACATATCAAAAATATAGATACGGATGATCCAGTTTTTGCAAAAATTCGAAATCCTATTGATAAGCTCGGTAAAGAGTTAGTTGTTGAAGGCTATAAAATAGGATTTTAACAATAGTTGTTGCTTTTTTTGGAATTTAGTGATAAAGTTCAAAATTCACAAATAAATCGACGGGCACTATCGTGTATTAAGTTCTAATTCTCGCTTACTATTGTTCTTCACCTAGATTTTTTAACCCTTTTTTGCACCCGGAAGAAAACCATGCGTAATCCCTATTTAAGTTTAATTAGCACCGTTTGGCAGTATGGAAAGCGCTGGCGTTCAGCGATTGTCATTAACTATCTTGCATTTATTATTGCTCAGGCTGTATTGAGTTTAAGTCCGTATTCTTTCGGAAAAGCCATCGATGTATTACAACATTTCAAACCTGATCGTCTCAACGAAGTGATATTTTGGTTGGCTTTAAATGTATTAGTGTTGCTATTATTTTGGATGTTTCATGGCCCCGCAAGAATTCTTGAACGGAAAGTAGCCCTGAAAATACAGCAATCTTTTCGCCTGGATTTGTATGAGAACATGACACGTCTACCCCTAAAATGGCATCAAAATCACCATTCTGGGAATACTATTACTCGAGTTAACCGGGCGTCTACGTCTCTCTATCGCTTCGCCGAAAATCAATTCGTCTATATAGAAACAATCGTTAAGTTTCTGACATCGATCGCATTTTTACTCTGGATTTCATTACCTGTTGGGTTAATGAGTGTATTTTTATCCGTTACGTTATTAACAACGATCCTATTATTCGATCGTAAATTAATACCTTTGTATGATGGCGAAAACGAAATTGAAAATCATGTCGGCGCAGTATTGTTCGACTACATTAGCAACATGACCACTGTATTGACGTTACGATTGGGTGAATTAACTCATGCCAATTTGTTCCAACGATTAATGGCGATTTGGCCTATTTTTAAAAAGGAATCTGTTGTTAACGAAGTGAAATGGTTTACTGTTGGTATTCTATTGGCGATTGCGCAAGCCGTGATTTTGATCGGTTATATTATTCATGAGCTCAGTTTTTCTAGCACGATAATGATCGGGGTTGTTGTGATGATTTTCCGATACCAGTGGGAACTGGGTGCCGTGTTTTTCGAATTAAGCATGCATTATGGTGATATTGTCAAAATGGATACAGATGTAAAAAGTGTTGATCCCATTCTCGAAGATATCGCGAAATATGCGCATGTTCCACAAGGCGAAGCAACTGCCAAACAATGGCACACCATCGAAATTTCTGATCTCGCCTACCACCATCATGCGGAAGATGATGGTCGTGAACAAATATTCGAGAATTTAAATTTCAACATAAAGCGTGGAGAAAAAATTGCGCTAATAGGAATGAGTGGTGGTGGAAAAAGCACATTGCTAAATCTATTATGTGGGCTCTATACACCGCTGCACGTAAAACTTAAGGTTGATGGCTTTGAATTCGATACATTGGAACCTTTACAAGCTATCACAACATTAATTCCTCAAGATCCCGAGATTTTTGAAAATACTATTGCGTTCAATATTACAATGGATCTTCCTACAAAACCCGAAGAAATTCAGCGCGCTATTCAATTGGCAGGTTTTTCAAATGTGCTCGAAAAATTACCGCTGGGTATCGAAACAGACATTCGAGAAAAAGGACTTAATTTTTCTGTGGGCCAAAAACAACGTCTAGCACTCGCAAGAGGTTTATTCGCTGCTCGATTTAGTTCGTTGATATTAATGGACGAACCAACTTCAAGTGTAGATTTACCCACAGAAAAAACAATTCTGTCTGGTGTGATTGATGCATTTCCAGAATCGGCACTCATCGTCTCACTGCATCGTCTGCATCTTCTACCAAAGTTCGACACTATCATCATGTTAAGTCATGGAGAAGTTGTTGCAAGTGGTCCGGTTTCAGAATTACTCAACAAACCTGGTCCTGTGTATGATTTGTGGCAGAATTATCAGCAAGATTGATTATTATCGACAACACTTTTTTTATGTGAGTTTGACATAGAAAACTGATCCAATAGTGATTGACAATTATTTATATTCATAACTGATCATTGTTATTTTATACGTTCATGTTCAGAAAATATAGTCGTCAATAAATTGGTTGCGGCTCCACTTAATACAGCTTTATCTCTAAGTTGAGATCGATTTTGACAGTTAAATTTACGTCTTAATGAATCAGTGTAATTATTTACAGTTTTAACACTAATTCCTAATTGGTTTGCTATCCACTTGTCAGGTTTACACCTGACAACATTAAATAAAACTTGTGATTCACGGAAAGTCAAATCTAAATTATCATAAGAAGTTTTAATTTGATAGCTTATTTGCGTGTTTTTTGAAAGCTCATGTAGCGACAAGAGTTGATCATCGGTTAGCATTAATAATGCGGAACGAATAATTGGACAATGTGTAGAATCGATGGCGGTACCATATACACCAATCACATTATTTTTAGTATCGAATAAAGGTGATTTTTTAACATAAAAAAGATTTAATTCACTTTTATTGTTAAAAAACATTTCAATCATGGTCAACGATTTTTTTTGAGAAATGACAAAATTGTCATTTTTAATAAACTCATCAGCCATTTCAACGGCTTTGCACTTGTGTTGATAATCTGTAATACCATCGAACGAGACATATGCTGATTTGTGCCCAAAATCTTTAGCCATTTTTTCATTTATCATTCTAAAAACATGATCGGTGTCTTTCCAGAAATGATAATCAGCAGAAGAGTTGTATATGTTAAGGGCGTTTCGAACATTTTGCTTGGTAAACATAAACATATCCACATATATTGTAAATTGTCAATTTAATATATGCCTAAGTATCTTGTCAATTGTTATTTATAGGGGGAGTTTTACCTATTGGTTAATTCATGAACAAGATAATAAACTGAGTCAGTGACTTATGGGTTCAGTAGTCAATTAGTGCTATCTTCGGGGAGAAACTACCTATTATAAGCATCAAAAATTTATATATAAATAGTATATAAATTTATCTATTATATTAATATCGCGGTATTCCGTTTGTTTTTATATATTGTAATTAGATTATTCAATATTTTTAGCACCCTATATATTATGCTTCACATTTAATTATTTTATCATCAGCACGCACTGTGGTAACTTGTAGATGCAATATGGAGTTTACGTGGGTTTTTATAGGAGGAAAATCAAATGCAAGAGATTAAATCTAATCAAAGTGTAAATTATACACAACTTCCTAATGATGACGATTCGACTATGAAAAAAGTAGTAATAATGGGTGCAGGAATAGCAGGATGCATGAGCGCATTATCCTTAGCTGAAGACGGCTGGAAAGTTAATCTTTTTGAAAGAGAATCAGACACCCTGTCCGGATCATCTGGCAAAACGCCTGGTCGGCTTTCACTAGGATTTCATTATTCAGATAAACCAACAGCAGAGAGAATGTTATTATCTTCCATTGAATTTGTAAGATATTTTAAAGATAAATTAGGCCAAAGCCTTTTTGCTATAACAAGCTCTGACAAAACTTTGAGAAATGGCCGCTATTACATAATGAAAAACTCAACCTTTAATATAGAAAAAGTTAAATCGGTATACGAGCATCTAAAAGTTGTGTACAAAGATCAATGTGAAAAAAAATACCCATGGCTTGAAGAATTTTTCGGTAAGCCAGATCAATTCTACGAATGGTTGGATTCAGAGGAGCTGGTTTCAGATCATTCAGTAAAGGATTTGCAAATTAATCTAAAGAATCTTGAGGCATGTGTTATAACAAGAGAGAGGCTACTGAACTGGGAAGCAATTCAAATGTATATCAGGAATAAACTCAAGGAACATGTAGAATGCGGACGCATTAAGATAAGCTATAATGCAACGACAAAATATAGGGTCAAGGATGGAAGTGTGATCGTAGAATGCGACACTGGTAAGGAACATACCGAAATCAAAGCAAATTTCTTAATTAACGCTACATGGCATAATTCTGAAGGGCTTGATATTGAGGCTGGTACAATGAAAATATCGGAGCTTAATAGAACTAATAGGCTTAAGGCCATCGTTGATATTAAATTACCCAAAGATCTCAGACACATACCCTCAATGTTTTTTTGTTTTGGTGACCATTGTATGTTGTCAAATTTGGGGAATGGATTCGCTAGGATCACTTATGCACCTATAACTAATGTAGGTAATTTTGAAGGTGCTAAAGTTAGCGATGAATGTGAAATGTTGCTTCGTGGTAATTATAAAAATGAAAATATGAAACTTGAAAAAATTCTACCTTATTGTGAATTTCGTGAAAAAAAACTTAAATTGTTCAGTATTCTAATGATACGTTTCTTTAATACAGATTTGAATTTAGGTTATCTAAAATCTAGATTTAAGAAGCTAAAGGAAAGATTGGAGAAATTAGTACCAAAAAAAGACGGATGTACAGTTTTAAATATCGCAAGCGATAGTTTAAATAAAGAATTTAAAAATCCACAAGAACTGTATATTATTAGATTTTATATTCAAACAAGATTAATACCAAAGTATATTCGTAAGAAAATAAAGAAAGGAGATTATTTTAATAAAAATGAGATTATAAGAGAATATTTTGAAGAATCTATATTAGAAGGCGTTAAAAAATATATACCTGCACTTAAAGGTAGCGAAGTAATTAGTGTGAAATTTGGTGTTGTTAAAACCCCCGGAGGTAATATAGATCACAGTAATCCAGAAAGTAATATACACAAACGAGAATCACTTGGAATTAGTATGCATGAGGATAGCGTCTTGTCAGTAAATGCAATGAAACTCATTGATGGGCCTATAATAGGTAAGCTTGTACGAACTATAATGAATATTGAGCATATGTTATCACAGTTTAAATCAGGTGATAATAATGCCTGGATTGGTGAAGCAAGGAAAGAACTAAAATATATTATAAATTGTCAAAATACTGATTTCGATAGATTACTGAATTTACAAGAGAAAGTTGTACAGAGAGTTAAAGTTTACAGTGAATCAACAGGTGTTATAGTGGAAGTTACACAGACACAAGATAACATTAACGACAAAAAAAATCAGCCGATATTGAGTGCAAGTAATACTTCATCTAGATTCTTTCATAAAAATGATGAATCTAAACGACGAAGTGATTATGAAGTTAAACTAGAAGAAATATGCGTGAACTTCAAAGTTTGTATAATTAGACTGATAGAATCATACGATCGTAATGAAAATTTGACGCCAGATCAAAGAAGGTTACATAGAAAGCTCCGTGAGGCCGATGCAAACTATCGTATTTTCTCGATTGCGCGCGGATATTTAGATGATTGTTTATATAATCTAGTAGAGAAGCAAGATGGAATTAGTAGATTTTTCAAGTCCAAACTTTGGGGTAATAGTTTAGAATGGAATATTGTAAAACGAATTTGCGATATGAGTAAAAACGAAGTATATAAGCTGGATTATTATAAACTACCACCATCACCTCCAAACATTAAGACTAGATACAATATGTACAAATACGCAATTGAATGGTTAAACTATCAGGCCGAAGTAAGAGACCTTCTGGAGAATCCGCCGCAAACTATCTTCTTTAGCTATTAAGGATACACACTTATTGGAGAAACTTAGCTAGGTATCTAATAGGCACAAATTAAATAATTCTTTATAAATAAGAGTGATAAAGCCGAATTGAAGAATTGTGAGCGAAACAGGAGTGATGTGTGTCAGAATTATCAGTAATGCATCAATTGTATTCGAAGTATCGATAATTCTATCTGCTTGAGAATACAGTTTGTAATACTCAATATACATCGTCATGTTTATAACTAAATATCAAAAACACTTACCGGGTTTATACGGCTATTATTAATCTCCTCAAAAAATATAATTCGAGATATTAATAAACTTGGGAGAGAGATTGATGAAAGTGTTATTTGAAGTTGATCAACAAATAGTTGATTTAGTTAAGAGTAGTCAAGGCGTATATGTTCTGGAAAGAACTGATGTTATAGAGATATATTGGATAAAAAAATCTAATAAGAAAGATAATAAATATGATGTTATGCTATTTGAAATCGGGAAACTTAAACATTCAATACCCTGTATAAAGATAGATGAAATACAACCAAAAGAACCTAGAATGAAACTTTCTTGGTTTAAAACGGGGAAAAAATCGCTTTTTCTACCTATTTTTGCTTCACAAATTATGACAACAGCTGCGGAAACCGTAGAGAAGTTTAACTTTATTCAAGACAATCAAACATATCAACTCAATCTAATGAGTTGTGTTTCAGGATTGGCATGTCCTTCTAGTGAGTCATTAAACAAAACGTTTAGTATAATCAAAAATAGTGTAATTAGTTTTTGTAATGCTACAGCTACATATGGTCCTATATCTAATGCCAATTTTAGTACTCGTATAGTTTGTCAATCACTACACTGGAAAAATAAGCTATTTACAAATAATTATACCTATCAATTGCAGTCAAGTACAAATATATCATCAGTAATTTTAAATTGTGTTAAATCACAAATTCAACGTGAACAAGGGTGCGAATTGCCGGATTGGAGAACAGTGTTTGGAGTAATTGGCATAATGATTTTCTGCATAATCGTAGGTTGCTTACTTAATGATAAAAAGAATAAAAATAAGAGAAACTATTCTGATAATAATGAGATAAGTTTTTTTAAAAAAACGTCGCATAGAAATAATCAAGGAAATGAAAATATTGCATTGTTACCAAGCAATGTACAATCTAGTAAAAGTAAAAGTGCTGGATGTGTTATTCTTTGAGAGTTTCGTGAATGAGGAGAATTATTTTAAATTAGTGTTACCTCATTTAAATTAGTTGAGCTATAGGTTGTCTAATGTAATTAATAATTTTTCCTTTGGTGATAAAGAATACCCTATCAATATTATTTGATCGAATAAGGAAAAAATGCCGTGTTCTTACGGCTATTTTAAAATATAGAAAATAAATACCCTAATTTTTTAAATAACTGTGAGGATTTTATTATGAAGGAAAAATTTTATTCTAAATTAATTGATACAAGAAGTGACATTAATATTGAAATTCAAATTTGTGGAGATTGAGCAATGAAAGTGGAGTTAAATGAATATGTTCGTAATGTAAAATTATTAAGATCTGAAATTCAAAGTGTAGTCTTTGAGTCAAACTGTGCCAATGACCTCGATAAATTTATTGCGATATTAAAAAAGTATCCAAAAATATCTTATTTGAATTTTGGCATGTTCTATGATGATAGCGATGAAAAAATCGATAAAGCTCAGAAAATTGAGTCTCTTATGAATGGTATACTTAGTACCTCTGGATTCAAGGAGATAAAAATAGGATTTTCAGCATCTACAAGTAGGTCAATGGCAGCGCTAGCTAAAGTTCTATTATCTAAATCAGAAATAAAAGTATTAGTTTTAGAGCTTTATGAACCGTGTTTAGAATCAATCATGATACTTAAATCTGTTATTGATAAGAATCAGTCTTTTGAAAGATTAAAGTTAAAAATTAGAGGAATTAATTATAACAATATTGATGTAATGAAGATAGTGTGCGAAATTCTTGAAAAAAAATCGTGCATAAATGAATTTCATATTGATGAATGTGTTTCCATTCAAGAAACAATGTTAATACTTGCAAAGGCTATTCAAGAAAATGTAAGTATAACTCGACTATCATTTAATCGCCTAAGACTTGGAATTTCTGAGATGGTGTTAATATTGCAGATATTGAAAGTAAATAAAACTATCTTTCGTTTAGACTTGTTAAACATTACTTATACTAATGCTTCTGTACCTATTAAAGAATTTGCTGAAACGCTGTCTTCAAACACTACGTTACAGTATTTAAACATTAGAGGATGCAGTGAAGTGATTAAGTCCTCAATACAATATATTTCCGAAGGTTTAAGAGTGAACGTGGGCTTGGCTCGTCTTGATTTACGAGAGGGAGTGATAAAAAAAGAACAAATTGACCCTGAAGCATACTCGTTAATGATGCTGTTCATGCTGGGAGCCGCGTTTATTAATCCGAGGTCAATTCCCAATCTTATTAATGAAGGTAAAACACAGGATGGCTCAATAGTTGATCCAGATGCTCTCAAGCCAAGAGATATTAGTATATTAGCTGATGCGATTCGTTGTAATAATCGTTTGAAACATCTGGAATTGTCATTGAGTAATCAGCAATGTGATTATGAGAATCTAATTCCGTTTTGTGAGATGCTAGATCAAAATACATCATTAACAGCATTGAGGATAGGATTTGCTCAGATAGAATATTCGGTATTTAAAGCTTTATTGAGGCTTTTGAGTAATAAGCAATCTTTGAAAACACTTGCTTTCAACGGAATAAATTTTTTATCGTCTGAAATTGACAATTTCAATTCATTAATTAATGATCAACTTCAGTCACGATCTAATATAGGTTATATTGATTTAAGAAATAGTTTTTTAATAAAAGTAAATGAGTCTATTAGTGGCATTAAAATTAGTCCGAATATTCAAAGGCTAGGAATTGGAGATCTCATCAACTCTGCAGAAAATCTAGAATATATTAAGGCGTTATTACTGAATAATCCCCAACTAATAGGGATAGACTTATACAGCGTGGGGCTTCAAGAAAATGAATTTGAGCCGTTAAGAATGATCTTAGTAAAAAATCAAGGATATATTCCATTACGATTTTCATCAATAATAAGTAGCATACTTAGTAAAGTGGAAGACGGTTCTAAATCTACTTTTCAAATTCTTCCCCCCTACTTATTGATGAGGATTTTTATGGTTTGCCTCCCAATTTTTACAATTAATACCTTTGACCCTGATAAGGAAATACAACATAAACGAAATTATATTATTGGAATTGGGAATACTGTTAGCAATATTGTTGGCAAGAAACAGCAATCAACCTTAAAGCGTTTAACATTCTGGCGTAGTTACTCATCAATACAATGGAGAGAGGAACCTAATAATAAAAAAGAATTACAAGATAGTTCAGCAATACCAGGTTGTGTAATAAATTAATATCGTGTAATCACGGCTATAAATAGTACAAGATTAAAATAAAATACAATTTTATCTTAATCATAGGGAAAATATTATGTTATCTAAATTTCACGTATATTCACAGCATGATCTTGCTGGTCTCATAGAGTTCATGAAAACTAATGTTAGTAAGCCAAATGGGCTGAAGGATTATTTTGTCATGAATATCATGAAGTCGCTAAAAGAGAAATTGAAAGATTTGAGAAATCTAGAGAGTGATTTGTCTAAGGCAGGAATTATAGCTGATCTACCTACGCTATTGAAGCGGATTGAGGTGATTCTTAATACCAAATTAACTGATAAATCATGGGCATTTCTAACTGAATATCATGATATATTGATTACTCTTGTTAATGAGTGGCTCGGGGATAAATTAAAAGATAATTCAGTAGAATTGGATTCCTATTTGAACGAATATGCAAAAAATACAATAATGAAGTCATGGAATGATCATAAAGCTAATTCTTCAAATAATCCAGTCGTTTCTATTTTTGAATGTCAATTAATTAACTGCATCACTTCACTTTCTGATGTATTTTCCAGCCCGAAATGTGATGAATTTAAAAAATTCTATGTCACGGAGTTAAATAATAAGAAAAAAAGACTCATTGTTGAAGGATTATTAATTGACTGGATTCATAATCGAGATAGTATACCTAAAATTTCAAGAGCATTTGATTCAAGATTAAAAACAGTTATAATTGAATTATATAGATCTGACAAGCTTGTTGATTATTTAAAACCTATAAAAGACATGATTGATAATAGGAATGAACTATGTCCAGCTATTCTTCACTCGAAAGGAAATGATGATAAAGATTTTAGGGACTCTCTAGATTCTTCGATCTTAGAGTCAGATTATATTACTGTAGAAATGAGGAGGGGAATCATTAATGATATAATGGCAGAGGCAATTATCAGAGACACTCCGATATTATGTAATGAATATAATAACAATATACATCGATGGATTGACTTTAGCGTCGTATTAGATTGTGTTGTGAATGCTAAATATCCTCTGAGCAATTGTCTAAGTGAGATTATAGATTCAACCTTAAAACTAGTTAAACAAAGCATTAATCTAGATGATATAGGGGGACTTAATTTAGATCTGGTTGTTCCTGATGTATGTAAAGCAATCAGAATGATTAAAGATTCATCTCCATTTAGACGTATTGCGAATTCAGAGGAAGAGGTACATCAATTGCGAAATCATGTTCAAATGCTAACAAGAAAAATCGATGACCTGATGCAAACTAAACAAACTATGTCTGAATCAAATACTCAGGACGATGATAATATATCATCAAAAGATAAGTCTGGTGAATTGCGGTTTTTCAACAATAACAACAATAAACAGTAAAATTAACATGGAACTGGCTGCAGAAGCAGCCAGTAACCTTAATTTTTATTTTTATGTATCTATTATTGATTACATTATTACATTTCGATATTAGAAATTATTTTCGAAAATCAATATTTTGATCAAACTTTATAGCTTAGGTATTTTTCCCTGATTTAAATATCTATTTATTTTGATGATAATCTGAATGTTTGAAAAGGGAAAATATTGCTTATTTATTACTATATTTAATTTCAAATTCTATGGATAGTAATTTATAGGATGATATTTTGTATTAATTGTATTTTTTTATTTCGAAAATAGCATTGGAGTTTTAATATGAAATTTGATAGAAACATCAGCATGCCGCCAGAATTAATTAAGTTTAATATCAATGGCTTCTCATCAAAAAAAATAGAAAACACGAGGGTTGCCATTAGTTTTAGTTATTATAAGCTTAATAAGAAATATTTACTAATTACTAAACATGGAAAAATTTCTATATCTAAAAGACAGCTTGAGTGTCTCCAATGTTTGGTTGATGGATTTACAAATACAGAAACTGCAAAATTATTATTTTTATCTCCTAGGACGGTAGAATCGTATTTGGGGATTATACGTAGAAAGCTTAATTGTAAAAAAAGCATTCAGATTGTGCGAGTTCTTTTCGACATTGTTTAATTGATAAGAATTCTCTTGAAAGTTCTCAGTATGTCCTCTATAATGGCTCTTGCTATATTAACAAGGAGACGGCGATGATTATTGACCATATTGGACTTTCCGTGAGCAATTATGAGCGTTCCAAGGAGTTCTACACTAAAGTGTTAGCCCCATTGGGCATTGTGCTTATTATGGAACATAGCGGTTGGGCTGGTTTCGGCAGGCATGGGAAACCTGAATTATGGTTTGGAGAAGGCGAAACGCCTCAAAAGCCGATGCATATTGCTTTTGCAGCGGATGATATTGAGGCAGTCGATGCCTTTTATAAAGCGGCGATCGCTGCAGGAGCTAAGGATAATGGCCCACCGGGCATTCGAGAAATTTACCATCCACATTATTATGGTGCCTTCGTAATAGATCCTGATGGACATAATTTTGAAGCGGTGTGTCATACGGCTAAGCTTTAATAGATTTTAATTTAGTTTTTGCACTATAAGGAGATTATCGATGGGTATTTTAAATGTGTTGAAGAAAACCATTTGTCATAGTATCAGAACAGTTCAACTGAAAATTATGAGTCAAATACAGCCTAGGAGTCGTGTGATTATATTATCAAAACCTGATTCAAGAAATATTTTTAAACCTATTTTGATTCCGGTAAGATCAAGCAACACAGCAGATAGAGCTACACGCAGATCATCTTTTGTATTAAAATGAAAGATGGAAGTTGCTGCATAAGCGGGAACTCTAGAATAAATGTAATGGTCGAGTGTTAATGATATGGTTGTGAAAAATTGGTTTAGAGTTCCTGTTGCGATTATGATCGTAATTCGCCAAGGAGACCGAGTATTATTGGCGAAGCGAGCTAATACTGGATTTAAAGATGGGTATTTTGCATTGCCAGGTGGAAAGCATGATGGGAGTGAGACTCTGGTAGAGGGGGTGGTACGCGAGGCGGAAGAAGAATTAAACATTATGTGTTTAACACAAGATGTAGAGTTTTGTGGATTAATTCATGCACACATGCCAGAACCTTTTAAAGAAGTGATGTATGTCATTTTTGAAATCATGAAATATGAAGGCGCTATAGTGAATAATGAACCTCATAAATGTTCTGAAATTCAATTTTTTCCCGTCAATCAATTACCTGATATAATGACGGATGTGTCACGTCGGTGCGTTTTAAATACAGTTGCGGGTGTTCAATATGATGAAGTGGGTTGGGTAGAACCAGTGGATAGTGATTAAAAATTACACGTACTCTAATTAACTGGGGAGCAAAAATGAAGTCAGATATTGAACAATTATTTTGCTATTTAAGCGCTGGTGATATCGATACGTTTAAGAATAGTTTCAGCAAAGATCTTGTTAACACTTTCTACGTTGATACACTCTACAACTATGATTACAGTTATTATGCGGGTCCTCGGGTTAAAAAGAAAGAAAGACAACACAGGCTCTTGATATTTGAAGCAATGTTGAAAGAGTCATGTGAAGCATTCAGTTTTTTACTTGATCATGGGGCCGATCTCTTATTACAAGAAACATTCGAAACATTTGATTATGTATCTGAGGGATTAAATGCAAAGCCGAAAGTTTCAAAAACTAATATTGCAATTATCTGCATTTCTAATTCAGAAAATCCGAAATTTATTCAAATGACCTTTGATCATATTTGTGAAAAAGCTCTTTATGAAAAACCAATTTTCATAGACTTTATGGTACGTCATCTGAAAGAAGTCAATCGTGGTAAATTTAATCCGAAATTTTTGAAAATCGATGCAGGTAGTCCATTGCCGTATTGTTTCGAAACAATAGAGGAATACAAAGATTTTTTGATAAAATCAGACATTGATATCGCGGGATTATTTTTTACTAAAGCTGATTATTTAACTTTCCTTACTGATCCGTCTAATCAAATTGACGAGAATTTTTTAAACCATGCTCTGAAGGTTTGTAATTTTACACTGGAGGAATTGGAGATTATTTATGAAGCGGTTCACTCAGAACATTTAAAAAGGATTCTCGAAGATTGGGATCCTGCAGTTAATCCTGAATTTGTTGCAGCGCTGGATTTAATATGTGAAGAGGAAGAAAAAAAGAAATCACCAACTAAAAGAGCTCGAAGCGAAAGCCCTGAATTGCCTAAACCAAGCGAGACAGCTATTCAGATTACCTCAGTGGATAGACAAGCGTATGAGCATCTAATGAAGAGAATCTCCTTACTTGAAAAAAAAGAACAAGGCCTGAGAGAGAAACTAGACACGAGAAAAAAACGTAAAAAAGATCAAGATGATCTTGATTCAGTTATAAGAAGTTTAAAAGACTGCAGATCCCGTTTTTATAGTAATCCCTGTTATCTTCTTGAAAACGAGGCTCAAAAGGGTGATTTACCCAAAGAGCCTAGCTTAAGTTATTAAAATATATTCAGCAGCAACGATACCAATACTGGTTTGGAGTCTAGTTTTAAGTTGTTTTACCGTTGGCATTATCCGGTTTAATTCAAAACTTGTTAGATGAGCAATAAATTGATAACATTAAAAATTACTTCTAAATCAATGAATTCGAGAAAACCCCATGGATTTTAATAAGACATTTGATGTGATTGTGGTAGGTGGTGGGCATGCGGGAACCGAAGCGGCGCTTGCGGCGGCGCGGATGGGGGCTCAAACGCTGTTGCTGAGCCATAATATCGAGACTCTGGGGCAGATGTCCTGCAATCCGGCGATTGGTGGGATTGGTAAGGGGCATTTGGTCAAAGAGATTGACGCACTGGGCGGAATCATGGCTCATGCAATTGATCAAGCAGGGATTCAGTTTCGTATCCTGAATGCCAGTAAAGGGCCAGCCGTTCGAGCTACACGAGCACAAGCCGATCGAGTTCTCTATAAACAAGCCATCCGTCACGCGCTTGAGAACCAACCAAATTTAATGCTTTTTCAACAAGCTGTTGAGGATCTCATCATCAGTAACGGTCATGTCAGCGGAGTCGTGACTCAGATGGGATTAAATTTTTACGCGAAGACTGTGGTGCTCACAACAGGCACATTTCTGGGTGGCAAAATTCATATTGGATTATCAAATTATCGCGGTGGGCGTGCGGGTGATCCACCCGCTTTGGCATTAGCAGATCGATTACGCGCCCTACCCTTTCGTGTTGATCGTTTAAAAACGGGAACACCACCGCGCATTGATGGTCGTACGATAGATTTTTCAGAATTACAAGAACAGCCTGGTGATACGCCAACTCCCGTATTTTCCTATATGGGAAAAGCAAATGAACATCCAACTCAAGTGAGTTGTTTTATCACACATACCAACGCACGTACGCATGAAATTATACGTACTGGCTTTGAACGCTCTCCCCTTTTTACGGGTGTTATTGAAGGAACGGGGCCGCGCTATTGTCCTTCGATAGAAGATAAAGTTGTTCGCTTCGCAGAAAGAGATTCACACCAAATATTTATTGAGCCTGAAGGTCTTACAACGCACGAAATTTATCCAAACGGAATTTCAACGAGTCTTCCTTTTGATGTGCAATTAGCTTTTGTTCGTAGTATGAAAGGTTTTTCTAATGCTCATATCACTCGACCTGGTTATGCCATCGAGTATGATTATTTTGATCCGCGTGATTTGCACCCTTGGTTGGAAACTAAATTAGTGCCTGGTTTATTTTTTGCAGGACAAATTAATGGCACAACGGGTTATGAAGAAGCGGCAGCTCAAGGTTTGATTGCAGGTTTAAATGCTGCACTCGTTGCTCAAAATCGCCCAACTTGGTATCCCACTCGTGATCAAGCTTACATGGGCGTTTTAATTGATGACCTTATTACCTGTGGTACAACTGAACCGTATCGCATGTTTACCTCACGTGCAGAATATCGTTTATTACTGCGCGAAGATAATGCAGATTTGCGTTTAACATCTATTGGTCGAGATCTTGGTCTTGTTGATGATGAGCGATGGGCTGCTTTTAGTAATAAAAAAATACAGATCGATGAGTTACAAGAACAACTTGCGAAAATCCTGGTTCGACAAAATTCAGAAATCGCAATACGTTTTCAACAACGTTTTAATACACCGCTTGAACGAGAATATTTTGCTATTGAATTGCTGCGTCGCCCAGAAGTGACTTTAGATGTGTTAATGGAAATTCTAAATGATTCAACTGAACACTCTCCTGCGGTAAGAGAACAAGTTGAAATTCACAATAAATACGAAGGCTACATCAAACGTCAGCAAGAAGAAATTAATCGACAAAAACGCCACGAAGAAACCGTGCTTTCACAACATTTCGATTACGAAATTGTGAGCGGATTATCGACAGAAGTGAAACAAAAACTCAAGTCAGTGCGCCCCGCGACATTGGGACAAGCTGCACGTGTTCCAGGCGTGACACCCGCAGCAATTTCATTGTTACTGGTGCATATCAAAAAACGTGCTTGCATGGGTTCTTGATATGAAAGTACAAATTGCATAGATTACCCTATATTCACTAGGTGTATTTAGAAAGAGGAAGATAAGTAACCTAAAAAATTATCGAAAATCCTGCGCCAATGTAACGATCAAAGCTACCCAGATTTCCTGAAATACGATGCCCGACTTCCATATCAACCGTGAGGTTTTGGGCTAAGAGATACAGAAGTCCACCGTCAAAATTAACGCCAAGTTTTTCATCTGGGCTTGTTTTTGTTTGAGCATAAAATTCTGCATACAAATTAAATTTTTCAGAAGGAGCCCAGGTTATTACAACGTCTGGATTGATGCTATAGAAACGTTTTCCACCATCGCTGCTTGATTGTGATTGAGATGTAACGCCTAGCATAGTAGCAACACTAAATTTGGAAGTATAATTATAATTATAGATACCATTAAAAGCGACGCCATAATTTTTACTACCAAAATCTTCACTGCCACTGGGCAGAGTAATTAATCCTTCTACAGTTAAAACCCATTTACTACCGTAACTGAGACGGTGTTTAATACCTGTCACAGTTGCACTGAGCCCAGAACTAAGAGGAATAGATTGTTCTATAAAATTAGGAGCGACTAAGACATATTCAGTATCGTAGGGTAAACCAATTCTAATCTCTGCTTCAGGAAAATTGTTCACATGGCCACTTTGCTTAAGTTTTTGATATTCATAACCCACTTCTAAAACAGTTTTTTTAAAGGGAACCACACATGCGCTGTCTCCGACTGTCGGTCTATCAACAAGAGATAATAGGAAGTTTTCGCCGCCGCAGGGATCGTCTGCGTTATCACCTCGAGCAGGAGCAACGGCAAAAATTAAAAAAACGATGAACAGTATCGAAATCCTTTCGTGTGGCATCAGCTGATATCCTTATTGGCTAAAGAGATATTGTAACATCAATATAGAATTTCTTGCAATTCGAGGTATACAGAGGTGTACAGCGTCGCGTCTTGAGTTGTGATAGGTTTTGCAAATTCGATCATGTAATCTAATGTATTTGTGCAATATCTTCATTTTTTTACATAATAGATATGGGGATCACTTAGAATATTTCGACAAAATATTTTGGATCAACTCACGAATATCAGAGCATTGATTGGGTTTGTTTTGAGCGTCAGATCTTTTTAAGCAATCCAGTAACGATGACACATTCATGAGATCGATAGTGGAGCTCCAATTTTCGGGAAGTTCTACGCCACCCTCGTTTAATCCACGAATAAAAGCATTTTGAAATTCTGGAGGCATTTTATGCGCGTAACGCAGCATATTGGCTACATCCCATAAATAGGAGCCTGAAAAAGAAAATTCCCAATCTAGGATGCCAGAAATTTCCCATTCATTATTTATTTTATTAACAAGAATATTGGCCGGATCAAAATCACCGTGAACGAGATGTCGCTCGCTTTCATCCGGAAATAAGTGTTTTGATTGGTCAAAGTAGTTGGAAATTCTCTGAATTGTATCAGATCCAAGCACAGTAATGACATTTTGGTTCGATAAGAAACCGGCAATATGTGCTAATAATTTTTCATAGGATGCGCTGCCTGATAGTATATTTAAATCTTTATCAAAAAATCCTGGTTCAGTAAAATTGAAGGATACAATTTTTGCAAGCATTAGTCCTACGTTATACATAACTACATTAATATCGTAAGCTGTATTACTTAGCAAAAGATTCCCAAGTTGTATGCCGGGCAAAAATTTTGTAATGGCGAAAGTATATCCATCAACCTCTCCTATATAGAATGAAAGAGGGGTTGGAATTTTATCTTTTAATAATACGCCAAGATTTTTTTCACGATAAGCAGCATCTTTATCACGTAAGTAAATCCGCAAAATATACGATGTTGAATCATCGTTAAGATGGATTTTAATGTTGAAATTCGCACAGCCTTCAGAAATTATCTCATAAGATGATAGGGTTTTATCAGGGAATGCCATTTGTACCATTTTATAGATGGTCGTTTCTGGTAGAGAAAGAGTAATGTCACTTCTTTCCCAGTTCATTTTAAATAGTGGTTTTTGTTTTATCTTCTCATTCATAATTTCTTTTTTCATAGTTTATTCCTTTATTCATTAATCACATTTGATATTATCTGCCTGGCCAATGCAGTTAAAGCAGGATTTGTGTTTTTATAATAAGGTAACATGATAAGAGCGATTGAGAGCGCCCAACCTCTGCCTCGTTCCCATGTATCATGATCAATGTTTTCTAAATTCATTTTAAAGAGTTTTCTTGATTGCGGTGTTAGTAAACTCCAGGCGATGACCAGATCACAAGCCGGATCGCCTATCCCTACATCAGAAAAATCGATGACAGCATTTAGACGATTATTCTCGATTAAAATATTGCCAGGTAAAAAATCACCATGAACCCATACAGGGGCTTTACTCCACTTCGGAAGATTAGAGAAGTAATGCCATAAAGCGGTTATGGATTTAATATCAAGTTCATCTTCTAATTGAGGGATAGCCTTTGTCGTTTCATTATCGAGTTTTTCCAGAGAAATTCCACGTCGTGATGGAGGACCATCTAGGAGATTTATTTTGTGAAATTCATTGAGGAAAACTGCTAAGTCTAGAGCGAGTAATTCATATTCATGATCATTTTCATAGGATGGGTTATAGCCTTCATTCCATTTAATAATCATCCATGACCAAGGATATGTTTCATCAGGATGACCCTTAGATATTGGTTCAGAGATCGCTGTTTTTAGAAATCGAGCGATTTTAGGAACCCATTCGTATTCTTTCTCGATACCTTTAGTTGCCCAATCTATTCTTGGAAGTCTCACTACATAGTCGTTTCCCAATCGAAATAATGCATTGTCAGTACCGCTTGATTCGATGGGTTTCAAGTTCAAATAAGCCCATTGTGGACATTGTCGATTCAGGAGGTTTCGCACAAGCGACTCACTGATCTCGAGTTCATTTTCGTGCATTTTGTTCATGACTCGTCTCTTTGCTTAAAAAAACAGGTTGATTTTATCATATATTCTGATGAAGAGTCTGAAGTGTTACTTTGATAAGAAGTAATAGCTGACAATTGGGCGTACTTCGTGGGTGTAACCCTTGTTTTATGGATAGTTCAGATGATAGTCTTGCCGGTCTGGAGAGGTGTCCGAGTGGTTTAAGGAGCACGCCTGGAAAGTGTGTGTACGGTAAAACGTACCGAGGGTTCGAATCCCTCTCTCTCCGCCAGCAATCACCGCCCCTAGATTATAAAACAACACACTACGTGTTATTGATTGTTTGCCCTCTTGTTGAACTACCGTGAATTTCTCGGTAGTTGAGTTTAGAGTCATATAAGAATCATATTAAAGGCTTAACGTTATGAGCAAAATAATTCTCTATATTGCAACTTCGCAAGATGGCTTTATCGCCGATAAAAATGGCGGTGTTGATTGGTTGCCTCAGCCAAAAGACGATGCTGAACTAGAAACTGTTGGTTATAAAGATTTGATCTCCCGCGTTGATACCATTCTGATGGGTAGTAGCAGCCACAAACAAATTATAGGCTTTGGTGATTGGGGTTGGCCTGATAAACAAACTTATGTTTTCACCTCCAAACCGCTTGAATCAGAACAACCGCACATTATGATAACGCACGATAGCCCGGTTCAGTTTATGGCTAAGATGAAAGATCGCAAATCAGATAAAGACATCTGGCTCCTCGGCGGCGCTGCACTTGCGAAAAGCTTTGCTCAAGGTGGATTAATTGATGAAATTATTCTCACAATCATTCCCCAAATTTTAGGCGACGGGATACCACTTGGATTAACTTTTGAAAGTTTTAATTTAGCGAGCGAAAAGTTTCTGATGGATGGCATGATACAAAAAATTTATTTGAGGAAAAAAGTATGAGCATTCATTTTGAAAAAGCCAACATAAATTACATTGATATTATTTTTGATTGGCTTGCAGAGCCTTTTGTTCAGGAATTTTGGGATAATACGCAGGGCCATAAAGACGATATTTTAAATTTTGTTAATGGCAGAAAAGAGCCTTCGAAGTATTGTGACGGCAAGTATGTTTATTGGATAGCAAGCTGCGACGATCATCCGTTCGCGATGCTGATGACGATCCAAGAAACAGCAGAAGATCATATCGATGACATTAAATTAAATCATCTTTCAAAAACAGGTCATACTTATGGTATCGATTACATGATCGGGAATAAAAAATATTTTGGCAAAGGCTATGGCGCAAAAACATTATTGGAATTTCTTGATTTTTTCAGAAGAGACTTCGACGTTTCAGCAGATACATTTATAATCGATCCTGCCAGCGATAATCCTAGAGCAAAACATGTCTACATGAAGGCAGGATTTGAGCATGTTGCTGACTTTATAATGGGTGGCGATGTTTCTGGCGCTGGCAAACCACATCATTTATTGATTAGACGATTTATGCCTAATGTTAGATTATTACCCACAACGAACGTCAAAGATGATGTCTCTATTCGTCTTTCTCAAGCTAGCGATATACCAAGTATAGTCGAAATGTCGTATCAAAAACGCAGGTTTTACGAAAAAGCACAGCCTCAATTTTGGAAATACGCTGGCGATGCCGCAGAAATATCACAGGCCAGGTGGTTTGAGGAGTTATTAGCTCATGATGACCACATCATGCTCACCGCTGTTCGCCATCAAAAAATCGTTGGTTTTATTATCGGCAAGTTGATTTCCGCACCAGAAGTGTATAATCCTGGTGGACTTACGCTTATGATTGATGATTTTTGTGTCGATGATGAAGCTGAGTGGCATTCGATCGGATCTAAATTGATCCAAGATATAAAAACAATTTCAAAAACAAAACGTGCCGCTCAAATTCTTGTGGTATGTGGAGCTCATGATCACCCTAAACGCAGGTTTTTGATGAATCAAAATTTATCTATCGCCTCTGAGTGGTTTGTGGGAGGTATTGCATGATCACTATCGATCTTCTAAAAAACCATCCGCACGCTATACCAACACTTGCAAATATTTGGCATGAAGTTTTAGGTAAAATTTGGATGCCAGAGATTGGAATTGAAGAAATTGAATCTTTGTATTATGAAGAGCTGAACCAAGATATGCCACTTACTTACATTGCACTATACGGTGAAATTCCTGTAGGTTCTTGCACATTGCAATTAAATGATGATGTTCGGCCAGATTTAGGACCTTGGATTGGTGATTTGGTGGTTGATCCAAAATATCAAAAACAAGGGATTGGCAAAATGCTGGTTGATGCCACAAAAAACAAAGCCTCTGAGTTAGGCTTTCGCAAATTGTATCTTTTTGCATTTGATCCAACCATCCCTGCTTACTACGCCCGCTTAGATTGGAAAAAAATCGGCATGGACGAATTTAAGTCGTATCCAGTTACCCTGATGGAGGTGGCATTATGAAGATAAAAATGTTAACGCAAGAAGATTGGAAAATATGGAGATCGTTTAGATTAGAAGCACTAAAGAATTCGCCTGAAAGTTTTGGGTCGTCTTATGAAGAAGAACGAAATTGGCCTGATTTAAATTTTCAAAATGGCTTATCCAAGAGTGATATATTTGGGATGTTTTTTGATAATTCACTTGTCTCTTGCGCAGGCTTTTATAGTTTAAATTCAGCTAAAACAAAACATCGTGGTGTTATTTGGGGAATGTATACTCGCCCTGAATACAGAGGGCAAGGTATAGCAAGTGCTTTAATTCAAACCATTATTAATCATGCAAAGTCACGCGTTACCCAACTGCACTTAACCTGTGTGACAAGCAATCTTGGCGCTGTGGCATTATATCAAAAACAAGGATTTAAAGTTTATGGCACTGAACCTCACGCACTCAAAATTGGGGATACATTTTTTGATGAGCATTTGATGATATTAGATTTAACGTGATAACCTATGAAAAAGCTTGATACCTATCTCAGCTTTTGTACGGAGGTTTACGAATTAGGCAAGCCTAATCCACCAAGAAATGCTTATGCTTGCAGCCGAAATCCCCAAAAGTTGGGGCTATAAAAATATCCGCATGATTAAAGCGTTTTATCGCGCAGCTGCGCCTGATGAAAATGACGAGGCTATTGTTTATGAATGCAGAAAATAATATTCCTGATTTGTTAACAGAAAAATTACCCTGTCAGCCACTGAGCCGTGGAGTTTTGTGCTATCCTACAGGAGTGAGATCGAGTGTTATTAAGAGGGGAACATCAATATGAGCAATCTGAATAAAGAAATTATCCAATGGGGTTGTAAATGCCTTCTATCTCTTGGGTATACACTAAAAAGCAATCTGCCAGAAAATGTGCTAGAGACACCTTGGTCTTATGTGGTCCGCTTTGATACATCTGATGGGTACATTTATTTAAAGGGTGCACCGAAGTTGTTCTCATTGGAGCCAACAATTATCCAAATTTTGCATGATCAATTTCAGGCTTCTGTTCCAACAGTTATCGCACACAATGCCGAATTAAATTGTTTTTTAATGAAGGATGCTGGTCGGTCATTACGAGAAATTCTAAAACAGAAATTCGACGTGGAATTGCTTTGCAGAGCTATTGAACAATTTACATTACTTCAGATAGCTGTTGCAGATCGTGTAGATATTTTTCTTGATATTGGGGTTCCGGATTATCGCTTAGATAAATTACCTGGTTTATACAAAGAATTAATTTCAAAAAATGATTTATTAATGGCGGATGGTCTATCTGAAGTAGAAATTAGTACGTTGGAGAAGCTGCTCCCAAGGGTTTCTGATTTATGCAAAAAATTATCTGCTTATTCTATCAAAGAAACAATTGTTCAGCCCGATTTTAATGATAACAACACGCTTATAGACGATAGTTCACAAGATATTACAATCATTGATTTGGGTGAAATAGTAATCTCGCACCCATTTTTTTCTCTGCTAAACTGTTTGGAACAAATGAAAAAGCATCATGCACTAACAGACCAAGATGACAGGTATCTGAAAATTAAAGAGGCTTGTTTTAAAAAATATATGCATATTTTTGAATCTAAAGAACATTTATCAGATGCTATTGCTTCGGCACAATTATTACGTATTGTTTATGGGATAGCGTGGTCATATAGATTTATGCTCGCATGTGGTAAAGAGAAGCTGATGTCATTCCAGCATTGGAAGCTCAGTAATTTATTGAAAGAATTTATAGCCTTATGCAAGATTGATGTGACTTTGAGTAAATGATACCCTGATTCTTCTTTGTGGGAATCAAAATTGTAAGACTATTTTAAGAAGTCTAGATAAATAAAGATCTGATAGAGTTAGATATGTAACTTGTAATAGGAGAGAGAATGCGAGTTTTGTTGCAAAGAGTAAAGCAGGCACGAGTCACTGTAGACTCGAAAATAATTGGTGAAATCGGAGCAGGCTTATTATTGTTGATCGGTATTGGTCATGAAGATAAAGAATCTTGTGTTCAAAAAATGGCAGATAAGGTTGTGAATCTGAGAATTTTTGAAGATGAGCACGGCAAAATGAATCTTTCTGCATTGGATATTGGTGCTAATATTTTGGTGGTTTCACAATTTACGTTGTATGCAGATACAAAAAGTGGTCGTCGACCAGGTTTTAGTCTTGCAGCAAAACCCGAACATGCCGAACCTTTGATTCAACATTGGGTTAGTACTTTGCAACAATTGGGAATCACAAAAGTTGCCACAGGAGAGTTTGGTGCGTATATGCAAGTTGAATTAACAAATGATGGCCCTGTGACAATAATGTTGGAAAGTGATGTCGCTAATTAATTTTTTACAGAGATTAGTAAATGTATTTAATTATTTTTAATGTTCCGGAATCTCACCTTGAGATAGTAAAGACAGCAATTTTTGAAGCTGGTGCTGGAAGAGTGGATAATTACAGTCACTGCTCATGGGAATGTCGTGGTGAAGGTCAATTTAGGCCATTACCAGGAAGCAATCCTTATGTTGGTACAATAAATCAATTGGAAAAAGTTACTGAATACCGAGTGGAAACAATCTGTGATGAAGATAAAATTGCAGACGTAATCGCTGCACTAAAAAGTGCTCATCCATATGAGGTTCCATCGTATCAAGTGGTTAAGATGGAAGATTTTTAATGTTAGCTAGGTCTAAATCCATGCGTTATAGACTAAGAGTGATCTTTGGAGTTTAATCAATACTTCTCTCAATTTTGAACTTAGAGAGATAAAATTGAATCTACATGAAAGTCAACAAGCAGGAGTTACAGGTCAAGATGCACGAAATTTATGTTAGCACTGATATTGAAACAGATGGCCCGATTCCGGGAATTAATTCTATGCTGAGTTTTGGATCGGCGGCGTATCAGGTCGATAAAACGTTGGTATCGACATTTACTGCAAACTTGGAAATATTGCCAGGTGCTGTTCAAGATCCGCGAACGATGGAGTGGTGGAAAACGCAGCCCGAAGCATGGAAAGCGTGTAGAGAAAATCTTCAACAACCTGAAAATGCAATGAAACAATATGTGATTTGGTTGAAAGGCTTAAAAGCCAGACCTATTTTTGTAGGATACCCTGCAGGGTTTGATTTTACTTTTGTCTACTGGTATTTGATGCGTTTTGCCGGCGAAAGTCCCTTTTCATTTTCTGCTTTGGATGTTAAAACTTATGCTATGGCGCTACTGAAGAAAGAGTATCGTCGAACCATAAAAGGAAATATGCCAAAACACTGGTTTGATGATTTTCCACACACTCATATTGCACTTGATGATGCTATTGAACAAGGCGCCTTGTTTTGCAATATGCTTGCTGAAAATTTAAAAGCCAAATAACTTGTAGTGTGTTTTACTTAAGATAATAAACAGGTAGTTCGCCGAAATTACTATCCGTATTTTCATCGGTAGTGGGTAAAGAAGCTTCAAGTCGACAAGTTGAGACTTGCGGTTTTGCTAATTCGATATTCAAACTTTTCATATAAGTGGCAAATTTTGCATTTATATCAAATTGATCTGAGCCAGCAGATGATGCAGGAGCGGACTTGGATTGAGTTGCATGCTCGAATAATTCCATGACTTTAGTGTAAGTTGCTTCGATGACCTCATCTGATGGCATTGCATTAACGTCTATGAGATAATTATTGAGTATGGCTAAAATTTCACTCTGTTGGGGATCGATGGTTTCTATTAATTCACGCGTTAAACCATCATATAGTGTACCTTTAGTTATAAACGCTATAGTAAGATTGGGCCAAATATTCGTATCGGCTTTCGAAATTTTATCTTGAAATGGCTCTAAATAGCATCTAAACCTGTCTACTACGAAGATAAGAACCAAATGTTTAATAGTTGATGATTTCAGCAATTGCGCCAATTCTTTTTCAATCTCAAGAGATTCAGTTAAAGTAGAATAGTCGAGCGTGTAGTAAAAATCCCAATACTGACTATTATTCTCAGTAGGGTTGTTCTTGGTATGTTTGAGCATCGCAATAATTTCATCTTTTGTAACTTGTATCTTGCGAAGAGCGGACTTACTGAAACAGAGCTTACTAACATGTGAAGGCATAATTCTGTTTGAAAGAAATGGCGCCAGAAACTGAACATGTTGAGGATAAAATTTTAAAACGTCAATACAGTTGCCTAAATTTTGATTGCGCAATTTTGGGTCAGCCAATATTTTTGAAGCCGCTTTTAAAAACCCTTTTTCAAGAAACGGGTCTAATGCTTTCGAATGCAAATCTTCAGATAATGTAAGTCCGATCTCAAAGAGCAGTAGTATATTTTCTTCGTTATAGTGTTCTCTTGACATAATCGATTCAAAGTGTGTTTTGAGATCAGACTGCCAGCGATTTACTATATTAAACTCGTATTGATTGTATTTGTCATTATTAATGTATTCACAAATAAAAGATTTGATTGTTGTAACGTTTTCATGAGATAAGTGAGTTAATAAGAGTGTATAGATGTGTCCATGCATACAGAAAAAGTATACGGAGGACTGTTTCTTCGGGTATGTAAGGAGAAAGATTAATCTGTCGATATTTTTTTCACTAAGATAATGCTTGACGATATATGAAAGAACGGTTCTTGGATTATAAAGTGTATAGGAATGTGAGATCGATGATGACGCATCGTAATAATATTCTATGATAATATCGAGTGCATCATTAATATTATCGTTATCATCGGATAACAAATGATACTTGTGACAAAGCTTAATGAGACGCTCTTCAGCTAATTGAGTATTTCCGCCTGATAGTGTTTTTAGAAAGACATAGCAGATGGCAATTTTAATAGGACGTGGATCAGGATTTTCGAATTTATCTTTAATGTTTTCTAACTGACAGATGCTAGCGGAGTTTCCCAACTCATAAGACAATTGTAAAGCAACCAGATAGCGAATTTGTACTGCCTCATCATCGTATTTAGCTTCAGCCTCTATCGCGTCTGGTATCAATTCAAAAAGTCGATTCGCAAGGGTATGATAGAGAACACCTTCAATAAAATGAGTATGAGAATCAGATTTTTCGAGTAGAGCCCCTTCTTTAATTAACAATCGGGCTGCCGCATCTTTTTTGTCTTGTATAGAAGCTTTTAATGCTACTCCTAATAGAGGTTTATTTAGATGGATAATAGGAGTTAAGGTAAATAATTCCACATCTTTCCATTCTTTTCTTTGAATAGCAGTTTTATAAAATTGAGTGATTATTACAGCATTGTCATTTACATTATCTAGCTTCAGGAATTCCATAATGAGGTCTTTTACTCTGGCATAATGTTGAGATGATAGTTTTGTAATATGTTCAGGTTTTATTTTATTTAAAAGAGTTGGTGCTAAAGCTCGAATAGTGTGTGAATAACGAGTTAAGACGCTAACACATTCTATAAATTCATCTTCCGTGATTTTTGGACGCGTCATTACTTTCTCAGCTGCTTTGAGATATCCTTTTATAAGCAGAATTTCAAGAGTCTCAGCACAGTTTTTGCCATATAATTCGAGTCCAAAATCGAAAAGACATAATATCTTTTCTTCACTGAGCGCATTACTATTAATTGTTCTGATAAAGTAATCGTTGAGTTTCGAATACCAGGCACACAGTTTATTCTCTTTCTGAAGAGAATCAGCGTCATTATCAATGAAATCTCGCTTTATAGATTTTACTATTTCAACAGTATCAGTCGACATATGTTGAAATAGATTGTAGAATACATTTCCCTGAAGTTTCTTGGAATAGTGAGTTGAGTCATCTGATGAAGTTAGTATGCGAAGTATTTTATGGCCACATTTTTCATCAAGATATATTTTGGTAATATATGAAAAGATATGCCCAGTATATAAAATACAGAATGATTTTGCAGCATCATGAAAATGATCCATGATAATGTCTAGCGCTTCTTTAATGCTATTGTTATCTTTCCTTAAGAAATTGTAATGATGACAAAGCTTAATGAGACGTATTTCAGCTAATTGTGGATTGTTCTCGGAGAGTGCTTTGAGGAATAAATAGCATATAACAATTTTGAGAATTTTTGGATCAGGCTTTTCAAATTTCTTTTTAATTATTTCTAAACAAGGGACACTAGAAGGACCTACTAATTCCTGCGATAGATGTAAAGCGACTAATAAGCGAATAGGTGCGTCATCATCAGTGTATCCTTCTTCAACCTTAAACACGTCTGGTATTAATTCAATAAGCCGATTATCGAGAGTTTCGAATAGCGCACCTTCGATAAAGTGTTTGTCGTTTTGATTTTTTTCTGGGCAAGCTCCCGCTTTAATTAATAACCTTGCTGTAAGAACTTTTTTGTCTCGTATTGCTCTAATCAACCCGGATCCTAATAAAGCTTTATTCTCATAATTTAATGGATTTAAGAGGAGTGATTCCACATGTTCCCAATGTTGTAATTTAATAGCAGTTTTGAATAATTCAATAATGAACGAGTCTATTTCAATGCATTTCTGCAACATAAATTTAGACTCACACGCTTTTTTCCCAAGTGTCGCTTTAGAATATAAGGCTATAAAAGTGGAATTATTTATGTTAGAAAATTCTTTTAAACACAGTCTTACAGTAACCCATTCGTTTTTGTCAGCTGCTTTAATAAGCATATCATCGAGTCCCATATACTCAATTTGACGTGGATTTCCATGATGCAGGAGATATGAATTAAGATCTTTGAATGCCGAACGTTCTATTTGAATATTCAATTTATCAGTGTTGGTGGCTTTGACTAGCTCATCTGCTAAGTCAAACTGTTCCGCTAAAACTAAACTGGCAATAATCGGATCATTTTTTCTAAATAAGTATAGATATTCTTTGATCAATGAATCAAATACATGTTTTCTTAGGGCAGGTGTCTTTAATAATCGCATCAGCATTCGCGTATAGCCATTTTTCATCATGATGTAGGCCAAAGGTTTATCTAAACACTTATCTAATAAGATTTCCTTGGTAATGTTTGTCAAACCTAATAAAAATTCAAAATTATTCCTTTTATAGTATTTAAGTTTTTCTTGCTCATCTGCGTGTATTCGAACAGCTTCAGCTTCGTCTTTCGCTCTCATTTGATCCGTGTATTGTTCAATGTCATGATAGACTTGAGTAAAAAAACTAGAAGCTATATTTTTACGAATATAGAATATGATCGGAATTCTGAAATTGGGATTAACGGTGAGGCTGTTATTTTCGGCATAGATTTTGTAATGATCAAGTAATTCTTGCGAAAAATCATAAGCCAATAATCGCGCTTCTAATGTGTCGGAACAAATACTTATAACAGTTCGATAAGGGTTAAATCGAATTCTAGCCAGGACTTCGTTAGTTCGTGGATTAGACTTTCTGGCCCGTTTATTCGCTTTCTTGAATTCATCAAGTTGGGTTGCAGTATAAAAAGTATCTTTTAAGCGGTCTAAGCCAAATTCGGCTGATTCACCCGTATCAAAATCAAATATTCTAGTGACTGTTCCAGAGTCATCGGTTAAAAGTCTATTGAAAAGAGAATCGTCTTTATGTGTCACAATACCGTACAATTTCTCATTGCGATGATCTCTACTGAATCCAAAAGCGCGACTGAGTGCATTAGGATCTAACAGGGTATTTGATTGTGGTTGTGAAAATCCCACTTTCTCTTCGGGTGAATACATTGGTTGTTTGTGTTCTCTTGGTATAATTGTGCCATCTGGGGCAATTAAAAAAGGTTTTCGTTGAGAGGGACGCAAATTATGTAATCGTCTTGAGTTGTTATCGCCAGGTATGATACCTAGCATAAATTGATAACTAAAATCGAATTCGTCCGCACGAAGAGTTTTTAATAAACAATCTTTTAAGTAATCGGTACTCAAATGCCCACTTTCGCACATTGCTAAGCGTTGATAATAGAAATATTGTTCATCTGTTAAATGAACACTGGCTTCATCAACTTTGGGAAACTCTGTATTTAATAAAGGTAAATACTGTATGACAAAATCGAGAAATGCATGTGCGATCTTTGTTTTTTTGAATTTCAGGGTGACAGTGCACGGTGCTACACTATTTTCAGTAGGCGTGCTAGCTTTGAAATAGCCTGCAAATGATTGCTGAGGCTTATTTGTTGGATTGTATGATTGAGCTATTCGAACTTTCATAGGGCGTTAACTTCGTTTAATTGAGATGAATCGTTCTCGTCTTTATGTGAAATCTTATGCTCAAAGGCCTTTAATTTCTGATCAAGGCTTCGCATGAGAGTATAAATTATCTTGTTAAATTCAGGAAGTACGGGTTTTTGAATTTCATAAAATGGTATTATTACGCGATTTTTGCTTACAGCTCCACTAAATAGTTGTAACACTCTTGAGAATGTTGTGCAAGTCAGTTCAGGATCCTGTAATTGATTAATATCTAGACAATAACTATTGAGAATATCTAACGTTTCAGTATGATGTGAATTTAATCGGACGAAATTTTTTGTTTGATACCAACACATTTTATGTAGCTGATCATTAGCTTCTATTGCTTGTGCAAGTTTTGGCCATCTACAAGATTCAATGGGTTTTTCAATTTCGTCACGAAATAAGTCAATAGCACGAAACATGTAGACAACAAATATTAACATCATATGTCTCATAATCGATGGAGTTAAGAGTTCACTTAGAGTGTCCATTACAATGAAATCAGTCGATAAATTAAAAGTAAATGCTGAATAAAATTCCCATAAATAATCTTCAGGATGGTATTTATTTAGATCGACAAGATTTAAAAGAGTGGCCAGTTGTCCTGCCTTATCAAAGGGATGAAGTGAAGAAAACTGCTTAATGTGACACGGTTTCACTTTATTTTTTAATTGAGATTCGAAAAGATTGATTGAATTTGGATTTTTAACGAGAACTTCAGTTAATTGATCCATGATTTCTTCATTGACTTTTGGATGCTCAAAGATGTATTTTGCTACTTTAATTCCACCCCGTGTGATTGCCTCTTTAAATACAAGAGAAAAATCGTGTTTTAAAAATTCTAGACCCATTTCGAAAAGTAAGAAAGCTTTATCTTCATCGAATTTTTCACCGCGAGCGGCATCTTCATAAGCTCTTATCAGTTGTTGTTTCCAGTTTATCGAAGATTGATTGATGAACGTTTCGGAAAACTCTTTTATGAAAGCGAAATTATGGTGGGTTAACTGTGATAATAAACTTTTACAGACAGAGATTCGCGATTCGTAGTACATGTGACCACGCTGATTATCATTGTCATTAATTATAACCCTGAGATTATCGGTATCTTGATGCTTTAAAAAAAGACTGGTTAAATAGGGTATCAAGAATTCGGAATGAATTCCCCAGCTTGAATTTGCTAAAAGGTTTAAATATACAATAATTATTTTAAAGGCATCATAGATGCTTTGATTTTCCAAGGGCAGTAGTTGATACTTGTGACAGAGCCGTAATAAGCGTTTTTCGGCTAGATCCGTGTTACTATCGGAAAGCGCACAGATCACCAAAAAACAAATCGCTTTTTTAATATTTTCAGGATCTGTGGCGCAGGCTAAATCCCTATTCTTTTCGAATAAAGCTATTGTCTCAGGATTTCCTATTTCATGTGCTAGTTCAAGTGCTACAAGGAATCGAACAGGTGCAAACTCATCATGTGATCTCCTTTCTAGTTCTATGAGATCAGAAATTAATTCAATAAGACCGTTAGTCAGCGCATCAAAGAGACAGCCGGCTATTCTATATCCTGAACGCTCTCCTTCCGCAGGATTCCTGATATTAAATCGCAATAAAAATTTAGGTGCCCGAACATTTTTATTTCTAATTGCTTGGAATAGTGCCCTTCCTAGTAAATGTTGATCAAGAAGAGAGTATGAATTTCTGACCAATTCAATAATCTGGTCCCAGTCCTCAGTACTTGTAGCAGTAGAAAGATGGCGATTTAAGAATTCAGCCGAATCAGGTTGAGTTTGAGCTAAGAATGCTGATGTGCAAATGTCTCGATTTTCTTCAATAGTTAATGACAGTTGCTTTAATGTTTCCAGGCCAATATTGGGAAATTCTTTAAGACATAATTTTACCGTAACCCACAAACTCCGTCTAGCGGCTTCCAAAATCATTTTTTCAAGATCAAAAAACTCTACTTGTCGGGGTGTTCCTTTTGAAAGCACATAATCTTTTAACAAATAATAGCCATCTGCGTTTATAACTAATGATTCTTTCTTAGAGCCAGTTTCAGTAATCAATCTACCTGCTAGATCAAATTGTTCGGCTAAAACAAGGCGCGAAATTATAGGATCATATTGCTTAAATAAATATGGACGGTGATTGATAAGTGCCTTAAATACCGTCTCTCGCAATGAAGATTTTCTGGATGATTCTTGAGTGTTTTCGGCTTGCGATTTGTTTCTGAGTAATCGCATGAGCATTCGGGTGTAGCCATTTTCCAACATGATATAGGCCAATGGTTTTCCCAAACATTCATCTAATAATATTTCAGGCGTAATCTCAGGCAAACCTAGTAAAAACTCAAAATCATTTCTTTTATAATGTTCAACTCTTGAAATAGGATCATTGAATATGATGATGGCTTCAGCTTCATCTTTTCTCCGCATGTCTTCAGTATAGAGTTTGATAGTATGCCTGTTACGTGAAGTATAATTTTCATTGGCAACATAAAATATGATAGGAACTTTGAAATTAGGATTTAGAGTCAAACCAATATTTTGGGCATATAGTCTATAATGATCAAGAATCTCATGAGCAAAATCATAAGCTAGCAATCGTGCTTCTAATGTATCCGCGCAAATGCAAACAACACTTCTGTATGGATTAAACCGAATTCGAGTTAACACTTCGTTAGTTCGTGAATTATTTTGTCTCGCTTGATGATTCGCTTTTCTAAATTCTTTGATTTGGCTGGGTGAATAAACGCGATCTTTTAATCTTGTTAAAGAAGTTTCTGCGGTTTTTTCGGAGTCGAAATCAAATATTCTTACGACTGTTCCACTGTCATCAGTCAGTAAACGGTTAAACAACGCATCTTCAGTGTGTGTAATAATTCCATATAGCTTGCTGTTACGTAAACCACGACTGAATCCGAATGCACTGCTGAGCGCATTGGGATCTAACAGAGTATTGGATTGTATTTGTGAAAATCCTTCTTTCTCTTTTGCTGAGTACATTGCTTTTTTATTGGATCTTGAAGTAATAGTACCATTTGGAGATATCGTTATAGGTTTACGTTGATTAGGGCGTAAATTCTGTAAACGTCGTTCATTTTTTTCACCAGGAATAATACCCATAATAAATTGATAACTAAAATCGAATTCATCAGCACGTAGCGTTTTTAACAAACTATCATCGAGGTAAGATGTATTTAATTGACCGCTTTCGCACATGACTAGACGTAAGAAAAATAGGCTTTCTTCTTTTGTGAGGTGAACATCTTGTTGATCAATTTTAGGATATTCGGAATTTAATAAGGGCAATCTCTCTTTTATTAAATTGAAAAATGAGAGCGCGGTTTGTTCATCCGTAAATTGGAAGGTAAAAATGTTAGGGGCATGTCGTCCGTTAATCCGACGGCTAGCTTTGTAGAAATAGGTAAAGGGCCCATGTTTTGTTGTCGTTGGTGCTTTCATTAAATTTGCCCATTTCATTATAGTAAACCACCTTTATACCATAATTAGCAGTATTAATCAAGGTTTCACTGACTTTTATCGCCTATTTTGCTTCATGGTAACTTGTTTATATACAACCGCTCCTAGCGGGAACTGCTAAGCCTCAGGTTGATTTGTGGCTTGTTGCAGGTCTACAATCCTCGTTTTCACGCCAAAAATCAGGATGCCAGGTATTGAATAAGGATATCGAGAGTAAGCTTATTGAAGGTCTTAAGGACCTTGGGATGCCTGTCATTCCTTCACAAATTGAGCAGTTGCTACAGTATCTATCCCTGCTTGCCAAGTGGAATAAAGCCTATAATCTCACGGCTGTAAGAGACACAATGCAGATGGTGACTCGTCATGTTCTCGATAGCCTGGCTATTCTCCCCTACCTTCAAGGCTTACGAGTCCTGGATGTTGGGACTGGAGCCGGGTTGCCCGGAATCCCCTTGGCTATAGTCGATCCCGAACGAAGCTATTGTTTACTCGATAGCAATGGCAAAAAGATTCGGTTTTTACAACAGGCCAATCTGGAACTTAGACTGCCCAATGTCATTTTTGTCGAAGATAGAGCAGAACACTTTGTCACTGAGCAGTGTTTTGATAGTATAGTGGCTCGGGCGGTGGGTAGTATTGCCGAGATAGTGGGAAATACTGACCATTTGCTGTGTCCAAATGGACAGTGGTTGCTCATGAAGGGCCATTTTCCTCAGGAAGAACTCGAACTCGTCGATTTGGATAACGATATTATTTCCTATCGAGTCCCGGGTTTGGATGAACAACGTCATCTTGTGCGATTGAGTAAGAGGATTAAAGATTGAGTAAAGTCATCGCTGTTGCGAATCAAAAAGGAGGCGTAGGAAAAACCACCACAAGTGTGAATCTAACCGCATCCCTTGCTGCAACTAAACGTAATGTGCTCTTAATTGATTTAGATCCACAAGGAAATGCGACGGTAGGTTGTGGCATTCATTCTGAAGATTTTAGTTTTTCCACCAATGAAGTGCTGCTAGGTGAATGTGAAATGGCCAGCACCATTTTAAAAACCCAGCATAATTTTGACTTGCTTCCAGCGAATTCATCACTGACGGTTGCTGAAGTGAGATTATTACAGCAAAATGCTCGAGAATATGCTTTAGCAAAAGCACTCGAACCTGTTCGTTCTCTCTATGATTTTATTATTATTGATTGCCCACCTACGTTGAATATGTTGACAGTGAATGCTTTGGTTGCTGCGGATTCAATTTTGATTCCGATGCAATGCGAATATTATGCATTAGAAGGTTTAAAAGCATTATTGAGTACCATTGAACGATTAAAACAATCAGCAAATCCAAAATTACATCTAGAAGGCTTGTTGCGTACTATGTATGATGGTCGTAATCGTTTAACACAAGAAATTTCGGATCAATTAAGTCAAGTATTAGGTGATAAATTATTTCAGACAGTGATTCCTCGTAATGTTCGTTTAGCGGAAGCACCGAGTCATGGATTGCCAGTACTTGTTTATGATAATCGTTCACAAGGTGCTGCGGCACATTTGGCATTAGCCGGGGAATTGTTAAGACGACAGGCGAATGAAACCATGGTTACACCTGCTCGAGAAACTGAGCAGATGGAATAATTTTTTAGGAGAAGGGAAAGATGGAAGTAAAAAAACGCGGATTAGGAAGAGGTCTTAACGATCTAGGGTTAAATGAATTACTTAGCAGTGTGAATAGCACTATGAGCACGACTGAATCCAAGGTGAATGATCAAACATTACGACGACTTCCCGTAGAATTTTTACAAACAGGAAAATATCAGCCACGAAAAGATTTTGATCCTGAAGCTCTCGCAGAGTTGGCTGATTCGATTAGAGCGCAAGGCATTATTCAGCCCATTGTTGTGCGTGCAATTGCTCACAATCGCTATGAAATTATTGCGGGTGAACGTCGCTGGCGTGCAGCACAACTTGCAAATTTGAGCGAAGTTCCTGTGATTGTTCGTGAGATGTCTGACGAATCTGCGATTGCGATGGCGTTGATCGAAAATATTCAACGAGAAGATCTGAATTCGATTGAAGAAGCTGAAGCAATGCAGCGTCTTGTAGATGAATTTGGATTGACCCATCAACAGCTCTCAACAGCAGTTGGAAAATCACGTACAGCGGTTACGAATTCTTTACGATTACTGCAATTAAGCAGTGATGTTAAAACTATGATTGAGCGCGGTGATTTAGATATGGGACATGGCCGTGCATTATTAGCTCTAGATCGAGATGGGCAAATTAAGGCAGCAAAAATTGTTGTTACTAAAGGTCTCTCAGTTCGTGAAACAGAAAATCTTGTACGAAGAACCCAACAATCCGATAGTCCGGAAATAATTAAAAAATTAGATCCAGACACGCAGCGATTGCAAAATACCCTCAGTGATAAATTATCGGCCGATGTTCAGATCCATCATCAATCTTCTGGCAAAGGTAAGCTGGTCATTAAATATAATTCTCTGGATGAATTGGATGGTATTATTCAGCGTTTTACTACAGAAAATTAAAAATTTATTACTTAACATAAGTTTTCTGTTGAACCAAACTTAAGCTTCCAGCAAAACTGTCATCATCTACAACTTCGACGTCAGGTCCTTGTATGCTGGACCTTTGTTGACGAACATGTTTAGGTTTTTCTTTGCGTTTAAAATGATTAATCTCATGTAGAGGCTGCATAACACGATAGTAGTCTTTTCCCTTTTTGTCAGGGTTAAATTTTGTGTTATCAGTGCTTTTATTCGTACGAAACAAGCACATTTTTCCATAAAACAAATTATTGGCTTGCAAGCGAGGATCTAATAGATGATGTGTTTTATCATGATGAGATAATTCGTCTAAAAATGCGTTATACGCGTCTCGAGAGATATTCATAGAAATTTCGGAGAGTATGTCAGCGGGTTGTGTTATCGTCTCTTGATCAGCTCCGTGGTTAACTCGGTTGGGTGAATTTTTCGGAAAACGATGACGAAATAGAAAATGAAATGGCCGCATTAAACATTGTTCATAAGTTGGAAGATTGATCGCTGCTTGAATAAGAAGAAGGCTTTCATCAGAGGTAAAGATCGGTCTCGGTTCAGTGAAGAGTAATGCATCTTTTAGTTTAGTTAAAACATCGGTTTTTGCCTTATGAACTTTGGCATATGCGATTTTTCCAGAATAAATTAATTTTTTGTTTAGTCGTAATCGAAAGTTACAAAAACCTTTCGAATTAGCATCAGGATAAAAATAAATCCTATTTGTTTTTACTTGATCATCCGTTGGAAAGTCCTTCGCAAAGTCAAATTGAAGTTTTTTAGGATTTAGGCGGGATTTTAAGCGAATTTTTTCTCTCACTTCTTCTAATTCTTGATGGCAGAGCTTGCCAACCGGATTAACTCCGATGTTTTCAAAGTCATTTCTGATGCCAAATTTTCGATTATCTTTTGCGGGAAGAGGATTCTCTTTACGCTTTATTGAGCCCCCGTTTTTAGTTGCAAAATAGGAGTTTAAATTGACGGGATCACTTTTAAGATTATCAATAAAACGAGCGTTAATTGGAGCGGGGTCATCCAAGGATTTCTGCTGAGTGTATTCTGGTAGCTTTTTGATATAGCTCACTAATTGTTCCGCATCAGACGGGATGTTTCGTTGCATTACAAGTGTAGCGAGAACATCTTCACTCAGTAAATCTAGCTCACAACAATGTTCTATCATATTCTTGAGATTATCTTCGTTGTGTAAAAAATGTCCCGTGTGATTATCAATTCCAATAACCTTTCCATTTTGATCTGTTGCAAGTCGTCCAGCAAAAAAAGGATGTCGATCTAAGCTGGAGTGAAAAACACTTTGTCCAGGCTCTTTAGAATCAACTGTGCTATCTGCAAAAAAATCACCCGAGGTAGTCGTAACAAAAATAGCTTCACCAAGATGTGTGCCATGTGCAGACATTTTTTCAGTAGAAAATGGATAAACTTTGAAACAACGATCATCATCATCATTGCCTTGTAGTGTTAACTTATAAAAATGTTCTGCCATTGGCAGTAATCGCTTTTCTTCAAGTTCCTTGCCCGTGTAAATTTTGACTTGGCGTATTAAATCTGTTTCTTGATAAGCTTCGGTCGCGAGCTTCGTAGTTCCTTTAACGAGAAGATGTACCAAAAGATGAGCGACGCTAAAAATGATAAACATCCGCCGTTCACGGGTCAGTTTTTCAGAAATCTTTTTGGGTTTAAATATATTTGTAGTTTTTACTGTAGATGAGCGCATGACTTTTTCAAGTTTTTCACGCTTGATCTCGGGATCTTGCTCATTATTCCAGTCGACTAAGTCCTCGAGTAATTGACGAAGTGGCGCTTTTGTTGGCGCATCGTATACAAAATCGGGTTTAAAGGGGAGTCTTTTGTCTCGATGTTCCATTTTTTTTTGTAGTTCTTGATCAATTAGTTGTCGGAGAAGTGTTTGATCTGGGGTATTCTGTTTTTGATCCCCAAGTATTTTTTGTAACTCTTCATCAGTAGGGCCTCGAAAAATCAAGCGCATGATATCTCGACATTGATCCTGTAATTTTTCTACGGCAGGATTCTCGTTGGATTTTTTTAATAAATTAGACAATGTAATCAAGGCATCAAGGCGTGTTGACAAAGTATTAGCATCAAACACAGTAGATAATGAGGAGAGAATGTTTTCTGTGTCATATGAAGGTAATTGATGTTGATCAGCTAATGCTTTAAATTGATTGACTGACATCAGTTCCCATAGGGGAGCTTCGGGAGTACTTTTCATTTACTATCTCGTTTAAAATTCAGATAAAATTCTTTTTTGATTATTTTGTAATCGAAAGGAAGTTTCTTCACCAACTTCATGAATAAGTTGCTTCATAAATGACTCTTTGGGAGTAAACGATTTATATTGGTCGACTTTAAATATATTTAAAACATCTTCGAGATCAGCGATACCATCTACGAGCCCTAAATTAACAGCCTCAGAGCCTGTCCAAAAATCACCAGAAAAAATCTCGTTAATATCACCTTTAAGTTTGTTACCGCGTGTCGCTTTGACATCATCAATAAAATGCGAGTGCACAATCGATAGAACCTGATGAATTTTCGTTTCATCTTCAGGTGCCAATGGTTTAAAAGGATCAAATCTATCTTTGTGTACGCCTGCTGTAAATACACGACGTTCTATACCTACTTTATTAATGGCATTATTAAAACCAAATCCCGAATTCAGTACACCAATAGATCCGGTGATAGTATTTTGGTTTACGTAAATAGCATCAGCAGCAACAGCGACTAAATAAGCTGCAGAGGTGAGCATTTCTCCACCAACAGCAACTACTTCTGTTTTAGGATGTAATTTTTTTTGTCGAAGAATTTCCTTGTAAATCTCTGATGCGTTCACGGGAGTGCCACCCGGTGAATCAATTAATAAAATGACCGCACGAGCGTTTTTGTCCTTAAATGCTTTTTGAATTTGAGGTATTGCTCGTCTTGCAGAAAAAGCAGCCTCAGGAATTATTTCGCCATCCAACTTTACGAGCGCAACGTAAGGTTTGCTATGGTCTATTCGCTCCTCATCAATATTACTGGAAACGGCAAGACCAATAAAAGACAGTATTAATATTAGTGTAAAAACTAGCCCCAGACCAAAACGTAGATTACGCCAGAAGCGTTCTCTTTTGCGATCATGCAGTAAAGCTTGAATTATGCTATCGGTTGGTTGTTCATTCATTGTGAGCTCTCTCTAAACGGCTTATATTCAAGTCACTGAGTCTATCAGATTGGGGTTCGACAATCTACGCAGTTGCTGTACAATATCTAAAATATCCTATTCAAATAATCTTACCATTTGAGAGGCAAGGTGAAAATATGCTAAGTATAGGTCTAATGAGCGGCACATCGATGGATGGGATCGATGCCGCATTACTAGAAACTGACGGAACTCCGGCGCTCTTGATCGAAAGAGGGCATGCTACTCTCCCCTACCCCGATGAATTTAAATTACTGTTAAAAATGGCGGAATTTGTCATTCGAAAATATCACGGAAATTTGGAAGAATCAGAAATCTATTTTCAAGAATCAATAAAAGAATTTTTAACGCATGAACTGAATATCACCTCGCTAAGTAGTGATGACATGCTCAAAGATTTTGCTGCCTATCTTTATGGCGAAAAATCAAACCACCCCCCGATTACATTGGATGCTATTATCCACTATTCAACGAAATTACATGGTCATCTTGTTCATCAATTAATAGCTGAATTAGGATACGAATCGACACAAATCGATGTTGTAGGATACCACGGACAATGTATGTTCCATCAACCAAAAAGAAAGGTATCGGTTATCGTAGGTAATGGTCAACAATTGGCGAATCAAGTTAATATTACGGTGGTTAATGATTTTCGCCGATGTGATATTGCAGCGGGTGGATTAGGGGCGCCGTTTGCCCCACTTTATCATCATGCATTGGCTGTGAGAGATAATAAAATGCCTATTGCTATCGTTAATTGCGGTGGCATTGCCAATATAACGTTGATCAATGGAAAAAATGAAAATGATTTACTCGCTTTTGATACAGGCCCTGGAAATAATTTGATTGATCGTCTTGTAAGACAACGTACAAGCGGACAAGAAAATATGGATATCAATGGCAAATATGGTTTGCGCGGAACAATTAACGAAGAAATAATCGAGTTGTTGTATGCAAAATCCACTAACCAACATCATCAAAATTATTTTTTACTACAACCTCCAAAATCATTGGATGTTGGAGATATGCAACTCATTCCTGAATTGGAAGCTTTATCACTCGAAGATGCCTGCGCAACATTAGAAGCATTCACGGCGAGAACGATTGTTAAAAGTCTTGATTTATTACACACAGCATTGCCTTTTCAATGGGTATTAGCAGGTGGTGGATGGAAAAATCCCGTTATTTATAGGGAATTTCAGCGATCTTTAAAAAATAAATTGGGAGAGAATGTTAACATTCAACACGCTGACGAAATGGGTTGGAACAGCCAAGCAATGGAAGCGCAAATCTTTGCGTATTTTGCAGTGCGTAGTTTGCATAACAAACCATTAAGCGTGTTCGGTACTACGCAAGTTCCCATACCAATGTCCGGAGGCCATGCTCATATTCCATTAGTCGGATCAACGTCCGCTGTGAATGAGCTTCTGAAACAAAATTCTGCGGTGTTGCAGGGATATCAAAGGTAGAAACAGTAAACCTGAATGATTCAATAAAATTGACAATGTCTAATCGTTGATTTAATCTAAACCTAACTCTCTTACGTACGATAAAATGGAGTAGTAATGAAATATTCCGCCAAAGCCTGGGAAAAAGCAGCCCCAATTTACCGAGCAATAATTCAACATCCGTTTAATCAAGAATTGATGAAAGGAACATTGAGCCATGATAAGTTCATTTATTATATAGAGCAGGATATCCTTTTTCTTAATGAGTTGTCAGGTTGTCTCGCATTAATTGCTTCAAAAATCCAACCCGAACATTCAAACATCTTTTTGAATCTTGCTCAGAACGTTTCTTCATTTTCTCAAGAAATCGCTGAACACTATTGCATCGATACAGAACAATGCAAAAAAAATCATAAACTATCTAGAGCCACACTCAGTTATTCGAGTTATTTATGGCGCACTTCTGCAGTAGATCCAGTTGAAGTTGCGGTGGCCGCCATTCTTTCAAGCTATTGGGTGTATTACGAGGGTAATGTTAAGCTTATTCAAACTACATCTGCAGATAATCCTTATCTTTCGTGGATTGAAAGATTCACGACAGCTGAATTTGAAACAGAAGTTAATGATATATTGGCTATATTTGATGCACTGGCGGAAAATACTACAGAAGAAAATCGCAAAAAAATGTTAGAAGCATTTTGTAAAAGCGCAATGCTTGAATGGCATTTTTGGAACGATGTCTACGAAGCCATCATCTTCGAAAAAGTTTAGTGGTTCATCGCCACTTGATGGAAACGTCCATATTTTGCCCATCTCGGGCGAAAACCGGTTTTAAAATACATTTTTTCACCCAATCTGGACAAAATCTGAACGTTTTAGCCAATCTATCATAAGGTGTTAGAAGGTGTTCAGCCAGATTTTTTTCTAACCAAACTATTCTCTTTCCATAGCTGCGTTATATTCGCCATTCGTTGCAGCAGAATTTAATTTTGCTCGCATCAAAAGTGCATCCTGACTCATCTGAACATTGCTGGATTTTCCTTCCCAGCTATGTAACGCGGGTTCTTGAAGTGCTCGGCCATAAGAAAAGCTGAGATGCCAGGGATGTGGGCCTAATTTATTCATGGCATCTAAATTGGCAGTTGCTTGTTGGGGTGTTTGGCCGCCTGATAAAAAATTAATACTGGGTACTGCTGAAGGAACTGTTCGTTTTAGTACAGCAATAGTTTCTTGTGCCACTTGTTCTGGGGTTGATTGTTGTGCGTGTTTATTTCCGGCAATAACCATACTTGGTTTTAAAATAATATATTCAAGTTTTACACCATAGATAAACAAGGCATTAAATACTTCGTAAAGAGCCCACTGAGTGACTTTAGAGCAGTGCTCAATTGAATGATCACCATCCATTAATAATTCTGGTTCAACAATAGGTACTATGCCGTTTTCTTGGCAAATAGCAGCATAACGAGCTAATCCGTCAGCATTCGAATGAATAGCAACATAAGAAGGACAGCTGTCGCTAATAGTGTAAACAGCACGCCATTTTGCAAAACGCGCGCCTTGCTTTTTATATTCTTGTAATCGTTCGTGTAAATTATCCCAGCCTTGAGTTGTTTTTTCATTTTGACTGTTTGCCAACGGAACTAAACCTTTATCAACTTTAATTCCAGGAACAATATTTTTTGAAGCTAATAATGCGGGCAGAGAGAGTCCGTTTGTTGCTTGACCTAGTGTTTCCTCATATAAAATAACGCCACTGATATAATTATTTAAATTGTCAGTGTTAAATAGCATATGACGATACGCTAATCGAGATTCTTCTGAACAAGGAATTTTCATTGCATCAAAACGTTTAGTGATTGTACTGGTGCTTTCGTCAGCCGCTAAAATTCCTTTTCCAGGAAGAACTAAATCGTTAATCGTTTTTTGTAACTCAGCCTGATTGGTTGTCATGTCAAAATTCCCTGAGAAGTAAGTGATAAAAAAAGGAGGCCGCGTAAATCTTTTGAAAACGCGGCCTTCTAAATTAGTTAATTTCCAACGATTTTTCGTCGCTGCTGACTGTGCAATTATGCTTTCGACTAATATTAGTAACGATAGCATTATGAAAAACAGCGTTGCTATCATCAATCAGATTTGCAGACACCCAGCAGATCGCTTTGACATCAGCAGTTTGATTAAAAATATCAGTTAAGCCGAATCCATCATCTTCAACGACAGCAACAGCGAGTTCTGATGGACTATTGACTGTGATAGTGCTTGACCAGCTTTGACCTTTGCCCAGCGGGGACATTCCAAAAACGGTGCCTGACAAATCCACTTTAGCATCAGAAATAACACCGGTTAGCATGGCTTTATCAGAATGATTAGAAATGCTGAAGGGTTTCGCTGTTGATGCAATAGCAGGAATAGCAAAAGCAGAGCACAAGACTATAGTGATAATTTGTTTTTTCATTAGGATATTTCTCCAGTTAGTTGATCTATAAGATGACACATAGCAAATACCCCATGATTTTATACTTAATGAACCAGTGAAATCAATGAAAATGTGACATTTTTCCACGTCAGTGTTTCCCATTTAAGCCCCAGCGATTCTCGCAGAACATTCTTGCTCGTTGTTCCTTTGCTCTGATACTATGGCCCCCTCTAAAAGGGGGTGATGAGATGGGGTATTCAAGGCAAGTGTGGGAAAATGTCGGTCCAATCATCGATGCTATTATTGAGCATCCGTTTAATCAAGAATTGGCATTGGGGACTCTCAGCGAAGACAAATTCGCTTTCTATATCGAGCAAGACAGTCGATTCTTGCAAGATTTTGCCATGAGTCACGCAATTATTGCTACAAAGGTTTCTACTGAATTTATTCTCCCATTTTTGCAATTTGCGAGTAATACAATCATAGAAGAACAAGAAATTGTGCATGAGTATTTTAAAAAAATTTACAACTTCACGAGTACGGGAAAAATCACTCCAGCTACACTGAGTTACACTAGTTATCTTCTTCGAGTCTGTTCATTAGAACCTGTTGAAGTCGGGGTTGCGGCAGTGTTGCCGTGTTTTTGGGTATATCATGAAGTTGGTTTGGCAATTGCAAAAAATTCAGTATCGAACAATCCCTATGCTCGTTGGATAGAAACTTACTCAAGTGATGATTTTTCAAATACCGTGAGTGAAATCATCAAGATTTTCGATGCGTTAGCTGCAAAAACTACCCCAGAAATTAGGGAGCGGATGAACGAAGCGTTTTATAACACGACGGTACTGGAGTGGCATTTTTGGAATGATGCTTATTATCTAAATGTGTTTGATGAGATCGCGCTAAACACCATTACTACGAGTTGAATCTCAATATCCATATCGCTATACTGCCGGACGTTTTATGAAGGGGTAATAGGTGAAGCTACGGCACATAACAGATCATTATCAGCGGCAGGCCTATTACTTTATGATCTTCCAGGTAGGGGTGACACTACTATTTGGGCTCTTAATTTGGCTTGTATGGGGATTTCGTTCAGGTGCTTCAGTGTGGATTGGCGGCTTGACATGTGCCATCCCACATCTGTATTTTGCACATCGATTTTTCACAGCAACGGGAGCATTGGCTGCGAAGCAGATAGTTCGCGGCATGTACAGGGCTGAAATAGTCAAATTATTGTTGACTGTGCTCCTAATTGTGATAGTGTTCAAGACCCTGCCGGTTGACGTGTTAGCCTTTTTCATAGGCTTCATTTTGGCCCAGATAACGGCTTTTGTGATGATACAACGGTTTTTTCGAAATGCGAGATCGGTTGAGTAAATATGACTGAACAACATACATTAACAGCATCTGAGTATATTCAGCATCATTTGACGAATTTACAATTCAACTTCAAAACTATGACCTTCGGTGAAGGTGGTGGGTTTTGGACATTGAATGTCGATACTTTCCTTATTTCTGTTGCCCTTGGCCTGATTGTGATTTTGCTATTTCGCCAAGTGGCTAAGTCGATGACATCAGGTGTGCCGGGTAGGCTTCAAAATTTTGTCGAAGTAATTTTCGAATTCGTTGACCAGCAAGTTAAAGACACTTTTCATGGCCGTAGCATATTGATCGCCCCATTGGCCTTGACGATTTTCACCTGGGTCTTTTTAATGAATTTGATGGATCTTATTCCGGTGGATGTCCTGCCTCGCGTGGCGGGCGCTATAGGGGTTCAGCATCTACGTGTAGTGCCCACTACAGATTTATCCACGACATTCGGGATGTCGATCACAGTCTTCTTCCTGATTTTGTTCTATAGCTTTAAAGTAAAAGGAGCCAAAGGCGTTTTCTTGGAGTTTTTCACAAAGCCCTTTGGGATATGGTTCTTCCCGGTGAATTTCATCATGCGTGTGGTAGAAGAACTGGCCAGACCGATTTCACTGGCACTACGGTTGTTTGGTAATATGTTTGCAGGCGAACTTATTTTCATTTTGATCGCCTTGCTTCCCTGGTATCTGCAATGGCCCCTTGCTCTGCCTTGGGCGCTGTTTCATATATTGATCATTACCTTACAAGCCTTTATTTTCATGGTATTGACAATTGTGTATCTGAGCTTAGCATGCGAAGATCATTAACTTTTAAAGAGGAGCAACAATGGATAATTTAGTAGCACATTTACAAGGTATGACAGCAATCGCTGTGGGCATCATGATTGGTATGGGTGCTTTGGGTACCGCAATCGGATTTGGTTTATTGGGTGGTAAGTTTCTTGAAGGGTCTGCACGTCAGCCAGAGATGGTTCCTATGCTCCAAGTGAAAATGTTCATCGTTGCGGGTCTTTTGGACGCGGTGTCAATGATCGGTATTGGTTTAGCCCTTTGGTTCACAGTAAAGAGCCCATTCCTTGCTACATTAATGGAATTTGCACCTAAAGCGGCTGGCGGTTAAGTTTTTGCACAAGTTTGGAGTCTAAGCGGTGGATTTAAACGTTACATTAATTGGCCAAATGATTGCATTTGCGATGTTTATCTTCGTAACAATGCGGTATATCTGGCCACCGATATTAAATGCTCTGGACGAGCGGCAAAAGCGAATTGCTGAAGGACTACAAGCAGCTGAGCGAAGTGAAAATGAGCTCAAATTGTCGCAAAAACACATTGCTGATCAATTGCGTGAAGCAAAACATCAAGCGGCAGTAATTATTGAGCACGCCAATCAACGCGCTGTAAGAATCGTTGAAGAAGGTAAAGAAACGGCGCAGAAAGAAGGTCAACGATTGCTAGAAATGGCTCAGAGTGACATTGAGCAAGAGCGATTATCTACACGTGATGTATTAATGAAAGAATTGTCTGAAATTACTATTCAAGGTGTTGAAAAAATTCTTCAGAAAAATATTGATCATGCAACTCACTCACGTTTAGTGGATCAGCTCATCGCTGAAATTCCAGGAGCTTAGAATGGCTGAAGCGCTCACAGTAGCTAGACCTTATGCCGAAGCAGCATTGCATTTTGCAACTCAAAATGGCACAACGCTGGAATGGCTGAATCAGTTAACGCTGTTGTCTGCCATTGCTTCTAATGAACAAGCGAAAGAAATAATCAAAGATCCTCGAATATCATTAGAGCAGCAAGTTGAATTATTTTCCGATGTTGCAGTTTCGGTGCTTGATGAGAATGGACGAAATTTTGTTGGATTATTAGCAGAATATCGTCGCTTAATTTTACTACCCGAAATATTTCAAGAATATCAACGATTGTTAGCAGAACAAGAACGTCGAATCACCGCTGAAGTCCGTACAGCACAACCACTGACTGATGAACAGATTACGCAAATGTCATCGGCATTAAAGAAACGTTTTGATTCTGCTGTGACTATAAAGTCGGTAATTGATGAATCACTTTTAGGTGGCGCATTGATTCAAATTGGTGATTTAGTAATTGATGGTTCGTTGCGCGGTCGTTTAACATCAATGGCCGCAGCTTTACGTAGCTGAATGTGAAACAGATATTATAGAGGAATACAGATATGCAAATTAATCCTTCTGAAATTAGTGATCTAATACGTCAACGTATTAGTCAATTCGATGTCACTGCTCAATTGCGAACAGAAGGGACTATCGTTAGCGTCAAAGACGGAATTTTACGCATTCACGGAATTCATTCTGTGATGGCGAGCGAAATGATCGAATTACCCGGTGGTTTATTTGGTATTGCACTCAATTTGGAAGAAGATTCCGTGGGCGCGGTTGTGATGGGTGATTATGAGAGTTTATCTGAAGGCGATACTGTAAAATGTACGGGCCGTATTTTTGAAGTTCCGGTGGGTGAAGGATTGCTAGGTCGCGTGGTTGATGCATTAGGAAATCCGTATTGATGGTCAAGGTGCCGATTCAAGCCACTGAAATGTCGCCGATCGAAAAAGTGGCGCCAGGTGTGATTGCTCGTCAATCAGTCAATCAACCATTACAAACTGGGCTTAAAGCAATCGATGCAATGGTTCCGATTGGACGAGGTCAGCGTGAATTAATTATTGGTGATCGTCAAACAGGTAAAACAGCAATTGCAATCGATACCATCATTAATCAAAAAAATACGGGCGTTAAATGTATTTATGTTGCGATTGGTCAAAAAGCTTCTTCTGTTGCTAACGTAGTACGTAAATTAGAAGAACATGGTGCGATGGCTCATACCATTATTGTTGCTGCAACTGCTGCTGAATCTGCTGCATTGCAATATTATTGCTCCTTATTCCGGTTGCGCAATGGGTGAATATTTCCGTGACAAGGGCGAAGATGCGTTAATTATTTATGATGATTTAACCAAACAAGCTTGGGCATATCGTCAAATTTCATTATTATTACGTCGCCCACCAGGTCGTGAAGCTTATCCTGGTGACGTATTTTATTTGCATTCACGATTATTAGAACGAGCTGCGCGTGTCAATGCAGAATATGTTGAAAAAATGACCAATGGTAAAGTCAAAGGACAAAACAGGATCATTAACTGCATTGCCGATTATTGAAACGCAAGCAGGTGACGTATCTGCTTTCGTTCCAACCAATGTGATTTCAATTACCGATGGTCAGATTTATCTTGAAACCGATTTGTTTAATGCAGGTATTCGTCCTGCAATTAATGCTGGTTTATCAGTTTCTCGTGTGGGTGGTGCTGCACAAACTAAAATCATTAAAAAATTTGGTGGTGGTATGCGTATTAGCTCTAGCGCAATATCGTGAATTAGAAGCATTTGCGCAATTTGCTTCTGATCTTAGATGAAACAACGCGTAAACAATTAGAGCGTGGTCAACGTAGTACGGAAGTATTAAAACAAAAACAATATTCTCCGCTATCTGTCGCTGAAATGGCGGTGAGTTTATTCATTGCTGGATCAAGGTTATTTAGATGATGTTCCGATTAATAAAGTCGTGTGCGTTTGAGCAAGCATTGCATATTTTTATGCGAGACAAATATCGCTCAATTGATCAGAGCAAGTGAACGAAAATCCTGATACGAGCGAAGAAACGATTGCAGTAAGCTGAAAGAAATTGTTCATCGAATTTAAAAAAACGCAGACATGGTAGAATAATATGGCATGTCGGACAGAGAAATTAGAACTAAAATTGCGAGTATTAAAAATACGCAAAAAATTACGCGCGCCATGGAAATGGTTGCGGCCAGTAAAATGCGTAGAGCGCAAGATCGCATGCGTACGTTCTCGCCCATATGCGAAAAAAATGTTGCAAGTGATTGATCATGTTGCAAACAGTCGCAGCGAATATCATCATCCTTATTTAATGGCAAATGATGAGCCCAAAAGAGTAGGCTATTATTGTCATCACAACCGATCGGGGATTATGCGGTGGCTTAAATATTAATTTGTTCAAAGCTGTTGCTTAAAGATATGCAATGATTGGCATAAAAAAGGCTGTCGAAATTGAGATTTGTACTGATTGGCACGAAAGGTGAAATTTTCTTCAAACGATTTGGTGGCAATGTCATTGGGCATGCCGATCAATTAGGTGATGCCCCATCGATCAACGATTTAATTGGTATCGTTAAAGTCATGCTGGATCGTTTCGAATCATGGTGAAATCGATCGCAATTTATGTGGCAACAATGAATTTGTAAACACCATGACGCAACGTCCTCATATTGAACAGCTTGTTGCCATTGGTGATGGCAGAAACCAAAGTAAAGAACATGTATTGGGATTATATTTACGAACCCGATGCCAAAGAATTGTTAGATCCTTATTAATTCGTTATATTGAATCACAGGTTTATCAAGCGGTGGTTGAAAATATTGCGTGTGAACAAGCCGCGCGAATGGTGGCGATGAAAAATGCACAGAAAATGCGGGCGAATTAATTAATGAATTGCAATTAGTTTATAATAAAGCGCGACAAGCAGCGATTACGCAGGAAATTGCGGAAATTGTTTCGGGTAGCTGACAGCGGTTTAATTTTTTAATTGAATTGAAATAGAGTGAGATCGAAAATATGACTATGAGTGGAACAATTGATCGAAATTATCGGCGCGGTAGTCGACGTTGAATTTCCAGCGTGACAATGTTCCTAAAGTTTATGATGCGTTACATGTGCCAAGTCATAACCTGACTTTGGAAGTGCAACAACAATTGGGCGATGGCATCGTGCGAACCATTGCAATGGGACCTACTGATGGTTTACGTCGTGGCTTGGAAGTGAACAACACGGGTGCACCGATTATGGTTCCTGTTGGTGAAAAAACATTAGGTCGAATTATGGACGTTTTAGGTGATCCGATAGATGAAGCGGTCCAATTGGTGAAGAATCTCGTTTCCTATTCATCGACCTGCACCTACATTTGCTGATCAAGCGGCTCAGCACGAATTATTAGAAACAGGAATTAAAGTAATCGATTTATTATGTCCGTTTGCAAAAGGCGGTAAAGTCGGTTTATTTGGCGGTGCCGGTGTAGGTAAAACCGTTAACATGATGGAACTCATTCGAAATATTGCTATTGAACATAGTGGTTATTCCGTATTTGCGGGTGTAGGTGAACGAACACGTGAAGGCAATGACTTCTATCATGAAATGAAAGAATCCAACGTATTGGATAAAGTGTCGCTGGTTTATGGTCAGATGAATGAACCGCCAGGAAATCGTTTACGTGTTGCATTAACTGGCTTAACCATTGCCGAAAATTTCCGTGATGAAGGTCGAGACGTATTATTATTCATTGATAATATTTATCGTTATACCTTAGCGGGTACAGAAGTATCTGCGTTATTAGGGCGTATGCCTTCTGCGGTAGGTTATCAACCGACATTGGCAGAAGAAATGGGTGCATTGCAAGAACGTATTACTTCAACAAAAACAGGTTCTATTACTTCTATTCAAGCGGTATATGTTCCTGCGGATGACTTAACCGATCCATCACCTGCCACAACATTTGCGCACTTAGATGCGACGGTCGTATTGTCACGACAAATTGCAGAGTTGGGTATTTATCCTGCGATCGATCCGTTCGATTCAACCAGCCGTCAATTAGATCCGTTAGTCATTGGCCAAGAACATTATGACGTTGCACGTGCCGTTCAAAGTACATTGCAACGTTATAAAGAATTAAAAGATATTATTGCAATTTTAGGTATGGATGAATTATCTGAAGAAGATAAATTAACCGTACAACGTGCGCGAAAAATTCAGCGCTTCTTGTCACAACCGTTCTTCGTTGCAGAAGTATTTACAGGTTCACCTGGAAAATATGTATCACTGAAAGAAACCATTCGTGGATTTAAAGCCATTATTGACGGTGAATACGATCATATTCCTGAACAAGCATTTTACATGGTCGGTACAATTGATGAAGTGACAAAGAAAGCTGAAGAGCTCTAAGGGTTGGAGTAATGAGTATGTCAATTCATTTAGACATTGTGAGTGCTGAAAAAGAAATTTTTTCAGGCCTCGTACAGTCTGTTGTTGTCACGGGAGCTTTAGGCGAGCTTGGTGTGATGTTAGGTCACACGCCTCTGTTGACGAGCTTGCGACCTGGAGAAGTCCGACTTGTAAAGCTCAATGGTGAAACGGAAATCATCTATATTTCAGGTGGTTTTCTCGAAGTACAACCCAATTTGGTGACAATATTAGCTGATACTGCAGAACGTGCGGCTGATCTAGATGAAGCTGCTGCGCGCGAAGCCCAAAAAATTGCTCAAAGTAAAATTGCTCAAAAAACGTCTGAATTAGAATATTCAAAAGCATTAGCAGAATTAGCACAAGCTGCCGCACAATTACGAGCGATTGGAAAATTGCGCTCTAAGCACCGATAGTAATTTTTTGAAATTACATTTGTTGCAGTAAGATTTTAGTTGCGTCAGGTCATTTGGGAAAAGCTTTGAGATAATCCTTTTATTGCGCTTCGACAATTTTCCATATCTTCAAAGTTAATAGTCTATAGAAGGAAACGCAGATGAATTTACATATTATTATTCTTGCGGCGGGCAAAGGCCAGCGCATGTTCTCCAAACTTCCCAAAGTATTACACAAAATAGCAGGAAAACCTTTGCTGCAACATGTGATTGAAACAGCGCAAAAACTCGATCCAAAACGTATTCATGTTGTGTACGGAAACGGTGGAACTATTATTCCAGAACAATTTTCTCAGTTTGATGTTGAATGGGTACACCAACCCGAACAATTAGGCACCGCTGATGCTGTACGTCATGCATTACCTTCGATCCCCGATATCGCAAAAGTATTAATATTATATGGTGATGTTCCACTCATCAGTGTGTCAACATTGGAAGAAGTAGTTGACGCGAGTCAAGAAGGCTTATGTCTTTTGATGGCTGAAGTCGATGAGCCTACAGGACTAGGAAGAATTATTCGAGATGCGAAAGAAGAAGTGATTGGAATTGTTGAAGAAAAAGATGCCACCCAAGAACAGCTTGAGATCAGCGAAATTTATTCGGGAATACTTTCGACAACGGCAAATTATCTAAAAAAATGGTTACCTCAAATCGAAAGAAAAAATCAACAAAATGAATTCTATCTCACTGATGTTGTGCGGCTTGCTGTAAGAGATAAATTACCCATTCTGGATTTTTGTCCGTATTACGAATGGGAAATTATGGGCATTAATAATCGTGCGGAATTAGCTGTTGCAGAGCGCATTTTTCAAATTACGCAAGCTGAACAATTAATGAAAAAAGGCGTTACGTTTTTTGATCCCGAACGATTTGATCTGCGTGGTGAATTAGAAGTCGGGCAAGATGTTACCATTGATGTGAATGTGATTATTGAAGGAAAAGTTAAAATTGGCAATGAGTGTACTATAGAATCAGGCTGCGTCATTCGAAACGCTGAAATTGGTGATCGTGTGCATATAAAAGCGTTTAGCCATTTAGATGATGTAAAAATCGAAAATGAATGTCAGGTAGGACCTTTTGCACGATTACGGCCAGGAACTCAATTAGCCACTGGCGCGAGAATTGGAAACTTCGTCGAAGTGAAAAATACCAAATTAGGTGCAAACTCAAAAGCTAATCATCTCACTTATTTAGGCGATGCCACCATCGGCGATCATGTGAATATTGGTGCAGGCACAATCACCTGCAATTACGATGGCGCCAATAAATTCGCTACAATCATAGAGGATTATGCGTTCATCGGCTCCAACACCGAACTCGTTGCACCACTCACCATCGGTTCTTACGCCACCATCGGCGCAGGTTCCACCATCACCAAAGACGCCCCTCCTCACCAACTCACCTTAACGCGCGGTGTTCAAAAATCAATCGAAGGTTGGAAGCGACCAGAGAAGAAATAAAGAGCCCCTCAGTCAAGTCAACAGTTACTATGTCCATAATGAGTCCTTTTGATGCTTCTATTTAGATAAACTCGCTACGTTAGGATATACCCCTACAAATTGACATTTGCATATTTGTAGGGAAATGTTATAATGCTCTATATCCCTACAAATCGACATATGCATATATAGAGAGGACTGCTAAATGACAGTGTTTATAGGCCGAGAGCCAGAGTTACAGGGTCTCGAGGAAGAGTTTTCGGCTAACCGGGCCAGTTTGGTGGTCTTAAATGGTCGAAGACGGATTGGTAAAACTTCTTTAATCGAGGAGTTTAGTAAGCCATATACCTTGTATAAATTTACGGGATTGGCACCTTTTCCTGGTATAACTGGTGAAGACCAACGTAAAGAGTTTGTTCGTAAATTACAAGAATCGTTTGGATTATATGGGATCAGTAGTGATGATTGGGCGACACTCTTTACCCTTTTAGCTAAGCAAGTTGAGGGTCAGAAAGTAATTATTCTTTTTGATGAAATATCTTGGATGGCGATAGGGGACGCAAGTTTTTTGAGTAAGTTAAAAACAATCTGGGATGATTTTTTTTCAAAAAATGATCAATTAATGCTAGTGCTTTGTGGGTCAGTGTCATCCTGGATAGAAAAAAATATCTTAAGTAATACGGGGTACTTGGGTAGGCCATCTTGGATAATTCGATTGGAAGAATTACCACTTAATCAATGTAATGAATTTTGGGGTGAGTCAAAATCTCATATCACCGCGTTTGAAAAGCTCAAAATGCTGGCGATTACAGGAGGAGTACCTCGATACCTGGAATTAATTGATCCTAAATTGACAGCAGAACAAAATATTCAACGATTATGCTTTAATAAGAACGGCCCTCTTTACAAAGAATTTAAGTATATCTTTAGCGATATATACGGAAAGAAGAGTGATAGGTATCAAGGAATTGTTCAATGTCTTGCAGATGGTGCGAAAACACGCAAAGAAATCAGTAAGGTACTTGGAATAGATGAGTCAGGTGATTTGAGCGATTATTTGAGTGACTTAGTGTTGGGTGGATTTATTCAGCGGGATTATACATGGAGTCTTAAAACAGGTAAGGCGTCCAAATTAAGTCAGTACCGCTTGAAAGATAATTACACCCGTTTTTATCTAAAATACATTTTGCCAAATGCACATAATATAGAAAAAGATTTATTTGCCGATACCGCAGTGTCAAGTTTGCGAGGTTGGAATAGTATAATTGCATTACAATTTGAAAGTTTGATCTGTAATAATCTTGAATTACTTCTTAAAAGACTGCGAGTTGCTAAACATGATGTAATATTTTCTAATCCATATTTTCAACGTAAAACAGCGAGACTGAATCCATTACAAATCGATTATTTAATTCAAGTGAAGCAAGATACAGTGTATATTTGTGAAATAAAGTTCAATCGAAATCTAATTCAGAAGGAAGTTATTGAAGAGATGAGAAGAAAAGCAAATAAACTTGTTTTGCCAAAACACATCTCTAAACGATTTGTACTAATCCATGTTAATGGTGTTTCAGATGAATTAGTAGATGAGCAGTTTTTTCAATATATTATTGATTTTGGTGAGCTTATGGGTTTATAACTAAATGCCCTCTTGACTTTTGCTGAAAAATATGATCTAATCATTTAAAGTTAATATGATTTTGGTGATGTAATGCAGTTATCGGTAATAACAATTCAGCGTCTAAATATCGTAGCTAAAGCGATGACGATTAATTATGTTTATATTCCTCCCTATTTTACCCAGTTTACTGGGTAATCATTGATTTTTTCACATTTTAATTCATTTATTTTTCTAATTTAATTATTCGAGTGTCGCTCATTGAGTGTTTTTGCTTGTGGCAGAATGCACTCGAAACAAATAGAGGTATATATCATGAAAGCAAAATTAGTAAAGACATCATTGTTAGGTATTGCTGGTGTAGGATTATGGCAATTGAATAAGTCAGCTGAGCGTGACGAGTTGGCACAGCTAGAGCGCCTCAATAATCCACAATCACAACAAGATTGTTGGCGGAGTGAGCTCATCCTGAAAGGATTAGGTGGTGCTAACTGTAAAGACAATTTAGATGAGTGTTGTCAGCGTCGGTTAGAGCTTAAGACCTTAGACACTGAAACAAAGTCATCATTGAAAAAAATATAGGGATATAATGTTATGGCCGCTTAGTAGATAAGCGGCCATTTTTAATAGATGATTATTTTCAAAGAATGATCAATCAATACGGGCTGACTAAACTATAGCATATTATTACTGGGTTTAGAAAAAACAGAACAAGAACTGCTATAATTAAGATATGTAGTATTGGAGCGACAGGTATGGTGCAATTCAAAGATAAATGGGCTTTAATTACTGGCGCATCGTCTGGGCTTGGGAAGGTGTTTGCAGAAAGACTTTCGGCTGCAGGTGCTAAGCTAGTGCTAGTGGCTCGAAGTGAAGAGGTTTTAAAAGACCTCGCGTCTTTGCTTAAGCATGAGCATAATACTGAATCAATAATTATCGTCAAAGATTTATCAAAGCCAAATGCAGCTCAAGAAGTATTTGCCGAAGTTAAAAATGCTGGTGTCACAATTGATGTTTTAATTAATGATGCTGGGTTTGGTACTTACGGTCATTTTCACACCACAGACCTCGTTCGTAATGAACAAATGTTAATGGTTAATATTGTCGCATTAACGGAATTAACTCATTTATTTTTACCCGATATGGTCGTTAAAAAATCGGGTGTTGTTATTAATATTTCAAGCTTAGCAGCCTTTGTTCCCATGCCGAGTTTTGCAGTCTACTGTGCTTCAAAAGCCTATGTTCGTTTGTTTACTGAAATTCTTTGGAGTGAATATCAGAATGATGGCGTTCAATTTCTCTGTGTATGCCCCGGATCTACCGATACCAATTTTTTTAGAAATGCCGAAATGAAACCCAGTCAACGCATATTGGCAAGTCCAGATAAAGTGGTTGATCAAGCACTAAAAGCATTAGAAAAAAATAAAGTATATGTAGTTTGCGGGCCATTTTCTAATAAAATATTCGCTCAACTCAGGCGATTCTTCACTCGAAAATTCCTGGCTAAAATAGTAAAAGCAAAAACAAAAAGAAGATAGTTATTATTTACCGAGATGATTTTTGGAAACGTCAGATTTGAGATCCTGAGGTTGACTCTCTGTTTTGTTGGCGTCTGTAAGACCTTTAGGTTGAGCATGAAACCCGGTTTTTCTTGCAGCAGCGTAAGAGCTTGAGAGATCTTCGTTTGGTTTTACGCGTTTTGGTTGATGTTCATCTTCAGATGACTGTGTATCATCTAACTCTGACTCTGACTCATCACCTGTGAATATTGTTAATGTTGGTTCAGTGCCAGCATCTTTATGATCTGAAACAGCTTTGCGTTTAGATTCCTTCGGAGCAGTGCTTTCGATATTTGAAGAAGAAATATCAGTAAATGTGAACAGTGCTTTGAATGCAAGTACGAAAGTATCGAGGAGGTCTGCGATGAATTTTAGTACAGAGATAAATAATTGTGCAAAGAACCCGTGTTCAATTACTTCAGGAGCAGTCGGTGGTGTGACTTTACGTTCAAGATCTCTTTCGGTTTCACGAATCTCTGCTTTGACTTCAGCGACGTCACGCTTTGCAATGCCAAGATGCGATTCACCGGCAAGCTTATCTGCTTCAGCAGCCAATTCTTGGGCTTCTAGAGATAACCTTTTAGCGTTATTAGCAAGTTCTAAAGTTTTTAGGGAAGGTTGTTGAGTATCATCTAATTTAATCTGGTCGATCACTGTTTGTGCTTCATCAGCTTTTGCTTTAGCTTCTGCGGTTTTAATAGCAGCTTCGTCGGCTTTATGTGCGTTTTCGATGAGTGTTTTTTGATGATCTCGAACGACAGCTATTCGGAAGCGAATGGAAGCCTTTTGATCTTCGATAGCTTGTAGTTCTTTAGGTAAAGATTTTTGTAGATAATTATATCGGATGCCGATTTGCTCGCGAAGCATATTGAATAATTTCACTTCTCTGCTGTTGCCCGCTTTTAAGGCTTCATAATTTTGAATTAAAGTTTTTACTATGGGCGAAAACTCATCTATTGTCTTTTGATCACCTAATAAAGTAATTTGGCGCTTGACTGATTCGAACAAATCTAAATTTGATAAAGTTTTAATCGTTCCTTTCAATACATTACGCCATTTAGTAAGAATCGGAAGTTGTTTTGATAACTTTTGTAACTCCAATTCTCTTGCTTCTAACTTAGATAATTGCTCTTCGCCGTCTGCTAAAAATTGATTTCTTTGAGCATTACGAGATTTAAGAAATGCATTGTCATCTACTAGAGAAATTTCTACGCCCAGATTCTCATGTTGTGCTTGATATATATCAACAATTGGTTGAATTCGGTTGGTGAGCACACCTTGACTAAGCCCGATGGTTTGTTCGTACCGATCACCTTGTTTCATTAATTCTAACAGGAGCGGATTAATTTTAGTGTTAACGTACGTATTTGCAACACTAATGAGTTGATCTTTCAGTCCACATAGTTGAGTGTGAGTACTGGTTAAATCCAATTCATTCAGTGATGTGACAAAGGTACTAATGCTGGATACTGCAGTTGGTAAGTCGAAATAAGATCTTTGCAAGTAGTTGTTAACGTCATCGGTAGCAACAGCCATATGATGAAGTGCATTCAAAAGTGTTTTAGCATCACTAACGATAGCAGTATCATCAGGTTGTTTTTCATAAAGCCCGTGTTCATTTGGTTTGAAGCGTGTTGCGAAGTCTTCTTTGAAATAGTCTTTAATAAATTGTTCTGTTAGTTCTTTAATATAATTCATTTGTTCAACATAAGGCTTGAGATCAACGTTTGCTGAACCTTGGGTTGGTTTAAAATCGATATAAGTATAAGCCCATTCAGAAAGTGAAAGGGTATAATTAATGAAGCTAGTAAAATCTTGCTCGGTGTTGGCAACCGTAGATACTGCAGAATCAGCGTTTACTTTTAAGTTCAGGCCAGATTTAAGATCAGTTGATAATTCCTCACCAAGTGATTTTGCTTGAGTTGACATCTTACCAAAGAATATACTGGCAAGTTTCATCTGTTGTGAATAATTTAGATGGAAACGAGAAGCAATGTCTTTGAGCAATGAAGCTTGTGTTAAAGCTGAATAATAGGAGGTTTCAGATGCGTGGAATGTTTTCTCTAATACCGTTAATGCAGATAAAAGATTTTTCATATCCTGAATATGTTTTGGATCGTCTGGTAAAATTTCAAAGATGCCATCTTTGTTTGTCTTATTGAAATTTGCGACAACTGACTCTGAGAAGAAAGCATTGATGTTTCCCAGAATGAATTGACGAAATTCTTTAGCAACATCCGCGAGCTTGAAGTTTCTGGAATTTATATCCTTGCTATGTGCTGCAAGATCCTCGAGAGAGATAGGCTCAAGTGTAATACCTTGAGTATTAATTGCGGATGATTGCTGGGCTGCCTCTTTTAAAAATTCGATGCGTTGTTGAATTTGATCAACTGATTCAGCAAAATTTTCGGGGTTAAAACCCACTGCAGTAACATAGGCAGTAAGATGGGTTTTAAAAAACTCAGCTTCTTCCAAATTAAGCTCAGCAATTTGCTTATTAGTGACTAGCTCATTGACACGTCCGAAATTAATACTACCGATAGATGATTTTAGCATGTTTTTATGAGCTTCAATATCGGAGAGCTGTTTGCGCACTTGATCATGTACTTGATTTTGAATTAACACTTGTTCGTAGCCCAAGATATCAATGTCATCGTAATTATCAACGGCGGACATTCCTTCAATAGGCTGCTTAATTTGGTTGGTGAATTTTAATGCTAGTTCTTCTGGCAATTGTAATAGCGGGATTGCGTGTTTCAATATTGCAAGATCAGAAGGGCTAAAATTAAAAAGAGGTTTTCTGGCGTTTAATAATGAGAGGACTTTATCAAGCTTTTCTTGAAGTTGTAGAGTTTTGTTTAATTGAAGCGCAGTATCTTCACTGGCTTTTTTGCGAAGAGTTTGTCTTTCTAAAAGAAACAACCGTTTCTCATCGTCAGATAATTCCATGCCGATGTTATTTGCAAATGAAATATAACGTTGAGCAAATGGAATAATTTGATCTAATAAATAACCAGGAACAAGTCCTGTTTCATTTTCTATTTTGATTGCGCTTAATAGGGCTTCGCGAATAACAGGAATTAATTTTCTCGCCTTGTCATGAATCTCATTTCTCATTTTTTCTGATGTGTTCAGTATGGCAGGGCTTAAAGAATAGATTGCGCCGATCACTTCTTTGTATTTAACTAATCCTTCTACTAAACCGCCAAAAAACTGACCCTTTTCTGCATTGAGTTTGAAATTCAGCGCTTCGTTTAAGTAGTCTAGTGAGTTGGCAATTCTTTTGACGGATGTGAGAACTTCACCATCGGCTTGAGGATTCAAAACATAGCGTTCCTCACTATCTTTAGCTTCTAATTTGCTTCCTAAATCGGGAGCAGAAACAGCGAGCGCACCCTCAAAAACTTGTCTATTGGATGGTTCGCGTTCTTGGCTTTTATTCAATGCTACATTTAAGTCACTCACAACATCGCCGAGTTTTTCGATAGCAACAGAACTAGCGCCCGTTATTTCTTTGGTGAGTTTTGTAAGTTCAGGGAGAGTTTTGGTAAGCGCTTCGAATGATATGCGATCATGGTTACGTAAAATAGCAATCAAGTTTTTAGTTTCAGGGCTAGCTTTCATATCAAAGTGTTCTAATGTCAAAAGGATATGGTTTGCAATAACTGAAAGCTCTTCTACGTCATTAAGATCATTGGCATTGGATTTGGAATAGGCGGTGATAGCACGTTCCACTAAGAACATTAGATTTAGGAAAGCCTGAAGATTTCTGATGTAAGCAGGGGTAGACGATTCGATAAGCATTAACTGGCTGTTTCCTTGCATCTTATTGAAATGTTGAGCAAGTACGGGATTGAGATTTTCGCGCAAAAACGCTAATGCCGTGCGGTGGTAGTCACCCAAGGTCTTTGCGGTCTGCTCCATATTTCGATTCTTGTTCATAAATCTATCTCAGTTTATACTTTAATTTTAGCACCTATTGGCTGTGCTTTCCAACCCTTAGCCTATCGTCTAGAAAGCATTATCTCACGCCAATATTAAGGCAGTCTTATCAACTACGAGATTGACAAATTTATCTAGCCCTGATCATACCCTATTATCCCCTTGATTTCAATCAGAATAATGCCATTTTTGGGGCCTTAGGACCTGTGAAAAGCGGCGGTTTTTAAGCTTTTTGCCTAATACGGTAGATTTTCAACTGCTTTATTAGCTCTATTAAAGCGCTATAGGTCCAGAGTGCCTTATTTCAGTACTCTGGAGCTATGATCACTATTTGTTGCGGGTTTGAGATGTTTTTATTGTGGTTTCGATGGTGAGAATGGTATGAAATGTTGATATTGATCATTTGTTTTAACAGTTCGATCGGTATTTGCAGTGGCTCTCGTGGAGGCCACGCCATCTCTTTGAACGGCTGCTACTAAAGGAGAAGTAGATTTACCAGTTAGGTCTAGTCCACCGGCAAAATCTGGTGCTGCGCGAGCAGTTAATAATGAATCGGAAGTTGCTTGAACAGCTTGCAGTGATTGAGTTGCATGAACAAGAACAGGTTGCATAGATTGAATAGTCGCTAGAAATTGTTGTTCTGCTGCTTGTGAAGTTAGTTGCGGAACAACAACACCTTCAACGGGTTGAGCAGATTGCTTTAATTCTTCTTTTGTTGCGAGTACAAACTCTTTTCCAAGAAGTTGTGAAAAAGAGGATAAAATGTTTATTAAAGAATCTTCTAATTCAGGTTTATAGAATTGAGAAACTGTTAAAGTTACTCCATAGTATTTACATCTTTGTTGTAAAGAGTCAAGAAAAGACGCTTCAAATAGTGTTGCTTGTGTAGTTTGATATCGAGTGACATATTGTGATGGTAATGCAGCTAATTGATAGTCTTTATCATTCAAGAATTCTTTAAGGCAGAAATGAACAAAATTGATAAATGGAATGTTTGATTTATAAACTTGATTAAAGCGATTACCTCGCTGAATTTTCAATTTAGCTTCAATTTGAAGATCTTTAACTTTGTGATATTTTGCATTATTATCCGACAACTTGAGACTTTTTCTATCCAGGGACTCCAATAGTTCAAAGCTTCTCATGGGATTGTCAGAAAAATTTCGTGAACCATTCGTAACAGTAGTCTCTATTAGAGTTCTAATAAAGTGACTATCAAAAAATTTAAAAATATTATCTGACACAAATTTGACATCGTTAAGTGTGATTGTATCAGAATCTTGGTAGGATTGGACTTTACTTAAAAAGCTTAGTGTAGAGTCAAATTGACTCGTAGGAATTCGAATTAAAAAATCGACTTCAGCAAGCTGGTCAGATTGAATTGTTATTGTTGTTATTGTGATATCTAATTCTACTACATATTTTGTTCCGAGATAATTTATTTCAACTTTCATGATATGACCCCTGATGATGGATAGATACTTTTAAATAAAAGCTAATACTACATGAATTTATCTGGTGAGTCAATAGCATTCATAGAAATATGAACTTATTTTGGAAATAATTGCCATGATGTAGTAAATAAAGTTTGTGGTTTGCTTGATTATCAAAATGTTTATACTATTGCCCAATTAAGGTTAACCTTGTCTTATCACTATTTGGAGTTAAGCATGAAAGTTAAATGCGGAACACGAGGAAGTATGTTGGCGGTAATGCAAACGCAGTTGGTCATTGATGCGCTCAAAGAAAAGCATCCTGGACTTCAGATTGAGATGCAAGAAATGTCAACGAGGGGTGACGCCATCCAAGATGATCCACTCGGTGGAATTACCAATAAAAAAGATTGGATCTATGAATTGGAAATTGCGATTTTAAATGGCGATATTGATTTTGCAGTGCATTCATCAAAAGATATTCCTAGATTAATTGAAACGGGAACCACTCTTTTACCAGTTTTGCCACGTGGAAATCCTGGTGATGCTTTTATTGGACGTTTAATTTCAGAGCAAGGTGAGCGACTGAAATTTTCAGATTTACCAAAAGGAGCGAAAGTTGGAACATCGAGTTTACGACGTCGCGCTTATTTGTTGAAATTACGACCCGATTTAAATATTGTTGAATCTCGAGGTAATGTGCCAGAACGATTACAGAAAATGGATGAAGATTTACATGATGATTTAGCGGGAATTTTATTAGCTGCAGCAGGGCTGGAAAGATTGCAATTAAAAAATTTACGCTGTGAAATTATTTCAAAAGATCAAATGCTGCCCGGATTAAGTCAAGCAACATTGGCTGTGCAATTTCGTGAAAATGATGAAAACATGAAGAAAATGTTGAATACATTAGTGCACACTCCAACATTTGCAACTTGGCAAGCAGAGCGCAGCGTAATAAAAACATTACAACCTCATTGTCGAGCTGTGATGGCAGCTTACGCAGAATGTGTTGGTGATGAATTAATATTAAAAGCCGATGTAATGCTAGCTGATGGCTCTAAGTCAGTTAGTGCAGAAGGTCGTGCGAATATGAATCAAGCAGAAATGTTGGGCGAGTCTATAGCAAAACAATTATTAGAAAAAGGTGCGCAACAATTGATCGATGCATGTCGTTAAAATCTGCTCTATGCCACATTATTCATTTGTGATTTTATCCACGTGTCAATCTTAGTGTAATGATCAGCTATGAAATTGGCGTGGGTAAGTGAGCTTGAGTTGTGCGTAGTTGTAAGTGCAACTACTTTCATCCCAGCCGCTTTTGCTGCAGCAATCCCGATGGGAGTATCTTCAATTACTAGGCAATTTTCAGGTGAAATATTTAAGCGATTAGCGGTTAATAAGTAACCTTCGGGCGATGGCTTCCCTTCGTTTATATCATCTTTTGCTGTAATTACTTTGAAATATTTTTTTAGAGAACCACCTTCCAAGAGATTTAGTGTGGCATCAATTTCAACTCTAGTCGCACAACTGCAAATGGCAAAATTATTAATTGATTTAGAATGAGTCGCTAAAAATTCCCTGATCCCTTCTATTCCCTCCAAAGGTTTTTTATCATGAATTATTTTTTTGTATTCTTCAATTTTTCTCATCCTGTGTAGCTTGGATTGTTCTGCTGAACATGATATTTTCTTATTATTGAAAATTGACTCAAACATCTCGTCGTCAGCAAGGCCAGCATATTTTTGAAAATATTCATCATTAGAGATAGTGAATCCTAGTTTTTCAAAAACTTTATTGCATGCTTGTAAGTGGAGTTTTTCACTATCGAATAAAACCCCATCAAAATCGAATATAATTGCTTTAACTGTCATTGATGGTTACCCGCTCTAAGTTGATATACTTTTCTAAAACATGCGATATGGATCATTATCATATAAAATTACGGTAATATCCAGGTTAATACTGCGAATTTGAGAAGCTAACACAATGTGAGTCAAGAGTGACTCATGAGTCAAGAATGAGTCACTTGAGTCAAGATGCTTACGGCTTGACTCAGCTGACTCAATCTTGTATCAGATTAGGTTGGTTTGGCGCTGAGGTCAGTTTCATGCGCCACTTTGAGAAGGAATGACATGAAAATTTACATCGATGCGGATGCATGCCCAAAAGCGATAAAAGAAATACTGATAAAAGCAGCTATTCGTACACAGCGTGAGCTGATATTGGTAGCGAACAAACCATTAAATGTGGCTCGTCATGCATTAATTAAAACGGTGTTAGTGCCGAGTGGTTTCGATGTTGCTGATGATTATATTGCTGATGTTGTTGAGCCCCATGATTTAGTGATTACGGCAGATATTCCATTGGCTGATAAAGTGATTGATAAACATGCGGTTGCACTGAATCCGCGTGGGACGCTTTATACCAAAGAAAATATTAAGCAACGACTTAGTGTGCGAAACTTTAATGAAGTCCTTCGTTCTACTGGCATACAGACCGGTGGACCCAAAGTGATGAGTAAACAAGATATTCAACAATTTGCTAATGCGCTAGATCGGTATTTGGCAATTAATAAATAAAACCGCGCTCAATGATAACGATTCTTTTAAATAAGCCATTACAGGGAAAACAACGGATTAACTATGCATCAAGCAAAGATTTGACCCCTTTACGCCTTCAGTAAACGTCTTGTCTTCTCGGGAAGACAATAAACAGATAAAACTTGTCTTCTTGGAAAGACAAGTAACGGCCAATAGTTGTCTTGTATAGAAGACAAGCCTGTGCTATAGTATCATCCTGGATACTATACAAGGATATGGAGCTCTGAATGAAAGAATTACTAGTCACCTTGCTAAAAGAGTCCTTTGAGGCGATTGAACAAGCGCGCGAGGGTGTGCCAAGGGCAATCCGGCTCCCTCAATCAGAGCAGATGATCAAAGTTGCAATAGGAATGCGACGATCAGGTAAAACCTACACACTCTATCAAAGAATAAATCAACTTCTAGACCAAGGAATAAAAAAAGAACAAATCCTTTTTATAGACTTCGAAGATGATCGGTTGCTGCCCATGACGGCTAAAGAAATGGGCCAATTTCTCGATGAATTCTACTCAATCTACCCGGAGAACCACGGTGAAAAATGTTACTTTTTTCTAGACGAAGTCCAAAATATTGAGGGTTGGTACCAAGTTATCCGTCGTTATTTTAAGAGTAAAAAAGTTGAGCTGACGATAACGGGATCATCCGCGAAACTATTAAGCAAAGAAATCAATACTTCTCTGCGAGGACGTTCTTTATCAGTAGAAATATTGCCATATAGTTTTGCTGAGTTTCGTCTTGCACAAAACTTGCCCACCCCTGAGGCTCCATTTGGTAGGCAAGCTTATGATATTGCCAACAAACAGATGACAGATTATTTTACTAAGGGCGGCTTTCCAGCCGTTCAGTCAATGCACGAGCATGAGTGGCGTGAAACATTGCAAGGGTATGTCGAAACGGTCATCCTCAAAGATATTATTGAGCGATACAATATCTCTAATATTACACTCCTCAAATATTTAACAAAAACACTACTTATCAACGCAGCGGCGCCATTCTCAATCAATAAATTCTACAATGACATCAAAAGTCAGGGATATAAAGTCAGCAGAGAAACACTCCACAATTATGTAAATTATATTGAAGATGCATTTTTGATTTTCAACGTACCCATATATTCTGAATCTGTACGAGCACAACACACCACGCCGAACAAAATTTATGCGATAGATAACGGATTGATCAATGCATTTTCACTTAAAATAAAAGATATCTATCACAAACTCCTAGAAAACCAAGTCTACCTTGATTTCCGACGTCAAGGAAAAGACATTTTTTATTACAACACAAAAGATGGCTACGAAATCGATTTTGTGACAGTGGACAAAGGCGGTGAGCGTGAACTTATACAAGTGACCTGGGATATGGCTGACCCAAACACCGCTGAGCGTGAGCAGAGGGCCTTGGATCAAGCACAACAAGAATTGGGTATCAAGGGACGGATTATAACGAGTAAGGAATATTCAGTTCAGGGTGTAAGCGAGAGAGAAACAGAAAAAGGGCGGATCTAAGTTTTATGAAAAGAACAACATTCAACTAAACGGTGAATCTGACCCTACAAATAAAATGGTGTCGAGAGCAATTAATGAGGTACAGAGGTGAAAATGATTTAAAAAAGGTGCGTTTGAAAACTCTATATAATTCTCAAAAAATTCTGAGAGCAGAGTCAGAGTGTCAAATCGAAATGAGAGCAAAATTCAGGTTGAATGAATTAAAATATCGCAATATAAATTATAAGTATTAATTAGGCTATATTACAGATGGGATTTCATTGCCAAAATTTCCACTCTAATAATTTAACCATTGTACCTAAGATTTCATTATTAATTGTAAATATCTTGACAGTCGCAGTACTTCGCGTTTCGTAGTGATTATATGCTATAATTGAAAGCTGAAAATAGTTTATTAATAACGAAAGGAAGCACAACTTATGGCCTCAATTATGCGTGAGGAGGAGGAAATTAAACGAGCTATATCTGATCAATTGACGTTTATTGCAAACAGCTGTGATTTATTTGACAAAGGCTGCCGCGCTGAAGCTATTAGAATTTCAGCAGCAATTAATATTTTACTTGAATCCAGAAAAAAAGAATCTAAGGGACTGTTACGAAGACAAGACTACCCATTTAAAATCCTATCAACTGTGCCTGATTCAACAGATATGAATATTGATAGGCTAATAGTTTCAATTAAGGAAAATTTTCACGAAGCGGAAAAGGATTTTGAAAAATTTAAATCAACTATGAAAATTAACGAGAAATTCATGCTGACATTCATATTGGAATTGAAAGCATGGTACTTATTCACATTCGATTGCCACGGCACTGAAATTTCATGCCCCCTTAAAGAGTTGAAAAAGCATACCATCTTTAAAAATGATAAAAATGGGAACTTAACAATTATGAACTGGATCAACAGTTGCAGCGACAAATATCATAATATTAGCGATGAAGGGAAAATAGGAATTATAAAAAATCTAAATTTTTTACTTTACCAAAATAAATGTATTTATTTGCCTGATGAGTACTCTCCAATGTTGATGTATATAATAGGTAGCAAAGTACACAGACCAAGCGATTGGTTTGATAAAAAATATATTGGTATCGACCAGTGGTATGATGAAACAATATTTATCACAACTGACGAAAGTAAAGAAAGGTATATTTTAACAAGAAAACTGTTAATAGAATCAGCAAGAGACAAGGATGGTGGTGGTCATTTTGATAAGCAGTTGAGTAATGATGGCTACTACAATAGCAAAAAGATGCGAGAGCTTCCCATGATAATAGACGGAGAACCTATGACAATAGAGCACAGTAATTTAATTATGCTAAGACAACTTGGATACGAAATATTAAATTCTCCCTCAATAGCTCAATACCTAAACAAAGTTAATGCGAAAAAGACCTAAGATGGTATGCGTTAATAAATTATCTTTTTCATCTTCTTAAATCAAAGGCATATATGCTTTTCTGTTGATAAAAGTTTCTTAATCTTATTTAAAGAGCTATCAAACATTTATACCGTCTCCGATTATAGCTTTAAAAAATTCATTGTATTCAAGATTTTCAATATTCAGCTATTACCTTTAGCAATGAACGATCTTGATTTACGGCTGGCCTAGAACCCATCGCTGATAAGCGATCTGGCTAAGTTCTCTGGGAGAAATATTATGATCAGCAAAATGTTTTTGATCAGAATCAGGTAGGTCACCAATTTTATATAACCAAGTGCTTACATAACCAGAATTATCATTTACATCTAACTGAAGTGACCACGCGGGTTGTGTTGATGATAAAGTCCCTACATTGCCGGGTAAGTAAAGTTCATAATTGTTATTACTACGATACTTATCTAAAACTTCTATTTTAAAAGACACAACTTGCAACTCGTTTTTTTCTTTGTCACTAAAGTTGGAGGGATCACAATTAACCCGTTTTACAACATAAAAATCATTATTCATTTCACATATTCCTTGGATGGTTACACTGAGTCAAATTGTAGTACTACTTGTCTAAACGTCAATTATGTACTCTATTCGTCCTCATTTTGTTGATAAGGTGCATATTCACGTCAGATCAAATAGAATGATAGGCATGATGTCTGAAAACATAAACTTGAGGGGAAAGTGTCATGAATCAAATGGGCTTAGAGAGTATCTCGTGTGAAGCGTTGCATCAGAAAATAACAGCGGGTGAGGCTGTTGTGTTAATCGATGTTCGTTCACCAGAAGAACATGCGAGTTTTAATATCGGGGGTAAGCTGATCCCTCTATCAGAGCTGCATGGTCGTGCGTGCGAGTTAAATCTGGAAGATGATATAATAGTCTATTGTCTTTCTGGAATGCGAAGTGCGTCGGCTGTGGAGATTTTAAATTCGATGAATTTTAAATCAGTAAGGTCATTGGCTGGCGGATTAAAGAATTGGAATTATTAGCTTTAATGAGAAATCTAGACTATATTTTCAATAACAATTCCCAGTAGATTGGTCGACACAAAAGTTAGTGGTGAATTAAGTAAATTCTCAGAGTCTCCTGCTGCAAGGACCTATCATGGATGATATCGGTACTAAAAAATTTGACTTGAGTGAGCTTTATCAAAGATATGCTAAACGTTTTTTGAGTCTTCCATTCGAAGATTTGCCAGAAGCGGGCGCATTGTTGATGAAATTCTCTGGGTTTTGTACTCAGGAACTCAAAAAAGAAAAATCACCCAGTGATATTATGAACCATTTTTTTAAGGAAGTTGCAAACGTTCACGAAGAAAAAGAACAGATGGAATTGTTATTTTGGTTTTTACAGTTTATTGAGCGCCAGGTAGTTTTATTTGATGCAATCGAAGACGCGGTTTTTGAAAAAACGCATGATCAAAATTCGCCAGGCACGTTGGAATATTATCTAAATCATACGGCTAATATTTCTAGATCCACATTTGAAAATTATCGAATTCGTTTGGTGCTTACTGCTCACCCCACACAATTTTATCCTTCACAAATCATCGGTATTTTACAAGATCTAACGGTGTCGATTAGCAATAAAGATGAAGAAGCTGTTGGAGATTTATTGTTGCAAATGGCTAAAACATCTTTTACAAATACGCATAAACCAACGCCGCTTGATGAAGCCTTATTTCTTTGCCAGTATTTGGACCAGATTTTTTATCCGACTATTAGTTCTCTTCAGCAAATGCTTGATGTAAAATTTGGTTTGCTGTCTCCAGCGATAGAATTAGGATTTTGGCCTGGAGGTGATCGTGATGGAAATCCTAATGTTACAACGCAGATTACAGAAGAAGTCGTTAATATGCTGCATCTGCGTATTTTAAATAAATATCAATACGAATTAGAGCAACTAAAACATCGGTTAACCTTTAAACATATTCTAGAAATATTGGAGAATGTTGATAGTCGACTAAATGCGACGATTCAGAGCACGTTACAACAATCAAAGCTAGATGGTCTGCCCTACTCTACTCCTTCGGAATTTATCAATGATCTTATTGCTCTAAAACAAGTTATTGATGAGCAGCATGCGGGTCTTTATTCGGATAAATTAGCACATTTAATTAGTGCGGTTACGTGTTTTGGATTTCATTATGCTGCTTTAGATATTCGTCAAGATTCTCTAGTACACACTCAATTGATACACGAAATACTACAAAATGTAGACCCTAAGATTGATTATATTAATCAAATTGATGATAATAAAATACTTACATTGCAAAAATATTTTGATAAAGAGGCCCTCAAATCATTACCCTCGTTTCCTGAGGGCAGTATTCAAGAAGAAACAATATCATTGTTTAAAAGCATAAAAAAACTACAAAATAGTGTCGGGGAATATGGCCTGAATCGATATATTATTAGTCATACTCAATCTGTGCATCATGTTCTTGAGGTTTTATTGTTGTTGTATTGGTGTGGATTTGAAAAAGACGCTATTCCAATGAATATTGTTCCGCTATTTGAATCTATTATCGATTTGAAAAACGCGCCCCTTATCATGAAAGACCTTTACGAAAATCCTTTTTATTCAGCACATATAAAATCACGAAAAAAATCTCAGGTCATTATGCTGGGTTATTCAGATGGGACAAAAGATGGTGGGTATTTAACGGCCAATTGGGCGATATATCAGGCAAAAAAACAATTGAAGAAAATCAGTGATGAATATTCTGTGGATTGTGTGTTTTTTGATGGGCGTGGTGGCCCGCCGTCTCGTGGTGGTGGAAATACGCATAAATTTTATAGAGCATTAGTCAGCACGATTCCACAACATGAATTACAGCTGACGCTACAAGGCCAAACAATTAGTACCAATTATGGGACGATAGCTGCCGCACGCTTTAATATTGCTCAATTATATACTGCAGGTTTAGCGAATGTTGATCGCTCAGTAAAGTCTATGTCACCGGAAGATGAAGCGCTGTTAGGAAAACTGTCGGAATTAAGTTCAGAGTCTTATCAAGCCTTAATTCATCATTCTAAATTTATACCGTATTTAGAAAATATTACGCCACTAAATTTTTTCGGTGAGTTAAATATAGCTAGTCGTCCCCCTCGGCGAGATAAACAAGGACCGCTGAATTTAGATAATTTGCGCGCCATAACATTTGTCAGTTCGTGGAGTGAAATGAAACAAAATGTTCCTGGATATTATGGATTTGGAACCGCTATTCAAATGCTGATTGATCAAGGTAAACAAGCTGAACTCGAAGAACTTTATAAACGAAATTTGTATTTTCATACATTAGTTGAGAATACAATGCAGAGTTTGTTAAAAAATTATTTTCCACTCACGCATTATTTAGCTGACGATCCTGAATACGGAGAGTTTTGGAAACTTCTGGCTGAAGAAGCGGCTCTAACAGAGTCGGTTCTTTTGAAAATCACCGGCCAATCTTATCTGCTTGCAGAAGATCCAGGTATTCGAACATCGATTCAATTACGTGAATCCATAGTATTGCCTCTACAAGTCATTCAACAATATATTCTCATTATGCTCCGTAAACCTGATCTTACAAAAGAAGAGCAGGAACTATACAAAAAAGTGATTCTTAAAACACTGCCAACGAATTTAAATGCGAGTCGAAATTCTGCATAGAGTGGTTAACCTATCTTTTTTTATCATGTGTTTTGTGAATCAGAAATCTGGTGATGATTGTAAGTAGTTGTGTGTGGTATCGCTCGTTGAGTTATCATGAATATCTGCGCAAAAAAGACCTATTCCCGCTAAAAGAAGCACGGAACCACCTACAACCATACCTGTACCAACTTTTCCACCAACTGCACTTAAGGGGGCTAAAAATACAGTAGAAATAGCGCCAGCGCTCACGGCCAAAATCAATGCTCCGACAATGGCGATGACGATTCCTAACAGTGCATGTCCCAATGATATCCAAACAGGTGATTGCTCAGCTCCACAATTTTGAGCTGTATCGATTAGCTTATGTAAATTATCAAGATTTGTTGGATTTTTAGCTGCTAATTCAACTTGATGTTTAGCGTCTTCAAGTAATTTTTCTTGCCGAGCACTAAGCCCAACTTGCTTATCAAGGGTGTCTAAAGTCTCATTTGCACGTGTTAAGGGGACAGATGTCGTTTGTTTTCCGGCACTCTCTTGACAGAGACGTAATGATTCCGCCAGTGCGGCTTGCATTTCTTTAGTTTGCGTATTAGCTGGCTGTTCGGATTTCCGACTATCATGCCATTTTCTGGAACACTCAACTAAAGCCTTATCAGATTCCTCTGAATCGAAAGCCTTATCTGTTGGTTGTGTTCCAATAATAACTTCCAGCTCAGAGAATATTGTGCGGCTCGTAGCAAAAGCATCAAAATTCTTCGTTAATTTCTCGTCCAATGACAACCCTACTCGAAATGTAGGATTGGATCTTAAACGTTCCAGCAAACGATATTCGAAACTATTTTGAGCAATTTTGTCACCAATTCTCAATAGGTAAATAGAGAACTGTGAAAGAAGCGAAAGATAGGGAGGATTCTGTTCCATATATTCGTATTCTTTTTTCCGGATTTCTCGTAGGGCCTGAATGAAATTTTCTTTAGGTAGACCCGTTATAGGGTGTATGCCTTCTTGTTTCATTTCTTCAATACAAGATATGAGCTCTTCAGCCAGTTCCTTAATGAGAACAAATTGAAATGCGGGAATAAAATATCGACTTGGAAAGTATTCTTTGGAGCACAAGATGTTTCGCACTTCATTCGATGCAGATAATAATGGTATTAATCCAAAATTATTTTTAGCAGTTAGAATTCTATCACCGCTATAATTATATCCAACCCCCAGCATATAAATGTCAATCATCTCCAAAAAGCCCTTTCGACATAATATATGTAAGGGGGTTTCTCCTTGTTTGTTTTTCGCCCAAGAATGGCATCTGTTTAGAAGGATAGAGAGTAATTCTGGTTGTTGCTGCAGACAGACCAAATGAAAAACAGTATTATCTTTAAGATCTACTGTACCGAAATCTTCTATAGTCAGTAAAGGAAGTAATGTGCAGAGTCGATCTGTTTCATTCTTTGCACAGAGTGACATTAACAACGTACGATTTGGGTCGCTATAATATCGGCGATCCAAAAAAGGCACAAAACGAAAATTCGGTTTTACATCTTCAAGTTGTTTCAATTGTGCGTCACTCAGTTCGCTGTTTCCATCACTGTTAATTGCTTTTTGGCGTACTTTTAGCATGCACATTTCGACTAGCGATGGGACCTGATGATATACAATTGCTCTTGGAATCGATTCTAGTGCTGCCACCATCCATTCTCTTTCACCCAGTTGCCTAGCCAATGCCAGAGCAGACTGATCTCCTGCGTCCGTACAGTGAACAGGTATTTCATGATTGCAAAAAGATTTTAGGATTCCTGACATGAGTTCAGGATGATTGGCCTCAACAACCCAATGAAGCAAGTCTGATTTATCATGACCTTCCTGAAGAAAATAGGCTGTTAATTCCCCCTGAAATGCAGCAAAATTAGTACCTGATAAGAATTTTGGATCTAAGAATTCCAATACAGCTGCCCGAGTAGGCTCAGTTAAGTTCTGCAAGTATTTTTTGAACTGAGCATTGAGAGCCTTTGATGTTGTTTCAGAATCTAGCCACTGTAATATCCAGCTTAATTCACTGGGTTTAAGTTTACTGAATCTGAAGCCCTTTTTGCCCAAACGTAGTCCTGCAACAACCAGTTTATTGGCAATATTTTTATACAGTTCGAGTTTCTCGGATAATTCGGTTCTACCTTCATGATCCTCTGCGAGCTTTTCTAGTTCTCTACCGAGTTCTTGAATTTTAAACACAGCACATCCCAAAGGGGTGTAGCCATCAGCCTTATTATAGACAAAGAGGTTTTTTCCATATCCGTGCTCAATGAAAGAATCTACGATATCTTCGATAATCTCAACATGGCCACAGTTAGCTGCCCAATGAAGAAGATTTCCATCACCTGGCGCTTTCTCAACAACAGGGACAGCGGGATCCTGAAATAATTCATCTAAAAAATTACCCTGATTTTCCAGTGTAGCCTTATAATAAGCCAAGAGACTTTGCGTATATTTAGGTTGGTCTGAATTGATAACCTTTGAGTTTAAGGCTTTGAGCAGATATGAAAATAATTCTGCTCGTTTTAAGTCTTGGTTTTTACGATCTTCAAAGGCGCGCCACAAACACAAATATCTCATGTAATTGTGGTGATTGCTATTTTGAAAGCTTCTGTAATGTGGATTAACACCCAGCTCAAATAATAATTTGATATGCTGGTAAGAATATTTTCCGGGCTGTTCTAATACGCCGCACAAACATTCTCCCAAAGCGACTGCCTTTTTTTCAGGAGGGGCGGCAGACAATATCGTCAGCAAACTTTGAGTATCTGCATTTCTACCCGCTTCATAATAAATTTTTTGCGGAACCTCAAAAAAGGATGTCAGAAATTGTAAGCTCACGAGTCGATAATGGCGAGAGCTCTCACGGTACATGGCCGATCTAAAAACATCATCGATATTGCCTTGATTAAACTGATATCCCATCGCCTGAGCAAAACAGCATAACCCTATCAAATGTTCCGTACTTTCGCAAAACGCATATCTCAAAAGACTCTGATTAGACTGTTCATTAACAGCGTTTAAAGATTCTTCAGAAGTGATAGTACTGATCATAGCCTCGATAGAAGCCTTAGTTTTCTGGTTTAATTTGGATCCAATTACTTCTTGGTATTGCTGCCCAACTATGCCTTTTGGCTCTTGTGCTTCTAACATAATATGCTCCGAATCAGATGTAAACTTACAATAGTAAATACTCGTATTTCATGAATATATCACGAATAACTTCAAGAATCAAATTTTTTGGGATGTACTAGTAGCTATCGATTATTCCATTTTCAGGTACGGCACGATGCATGGTATATAAATCAGCATTCTGACGAAATCAATGTTGATTGCTTTGGTGAGGCCGAACAGCCAATCACACAGCTTTTGCCAAATTACAAATAATAATGTACTCAGCCTCAGCTCTTGGGTTGGCTAAACTCTTTATCATTTCTCAATCCTGATTATTTTTCTGATAATTTCAATGCGAGCTCATACAGCTCATTTTTCTTTTTTCCAGTGATTTTTGCACAAAGACTTGCGGCTTGTTTTGTGTGTAATTCTGATAAAAGAATTTTTAAGATTTTTTCAACATCTTCTTCTGAGGATGTGAATTGAATTTCTGCTCCAGAGACGATGACAACAAACTCTCCTAATTGCTGTTCAGAATTTGTTTGTACCCATTCTAATAATACTTTCAATTCATCTTGTCGAATGGTTTCAAATTGCTTCGTTAATTCACGTCCAATAGTTGCAATACGATTAGGGCCAAAAATTGTCACTAAATCTGTGAGCATATCAATAATGCGGTGAGGCGATTCATAGAAAACTAGGGTTCTTTGTTCTGAGCGTAATGCATCAAGACGGTTTAAACGTGCAGTACTTTTTGCCGGTAAAAATCCTTCAAAAATAAATCGGTCGGTTGGTAACCCGGATGCGCACAATGCTGTAATTGCAGCGCAAGCACCTGGAATAGGTACAACGGGGATTTTTGCAGCATGTGCAGCATGAACGAGTGGGTACCCGGGATCGCTTATCAGAGGAGTTCCCGCGTCACTAATTACGCCTATGGATTTACCTTCTTCAAGTTGAGCGATAAATTGCTCAACGCGACTTGCTTCGTTGAAAGCATGCAACGAAATCATCGACGTATTAATCTGAAAATGCTGCAGTAATTTTCGACTATGGCGAGTATCTTCTGCAGCTACCACATCAACCTTCTTTAACGTACTGATTGCTCGGAAAGTCATGTCTTCAAGGTTCCCGATCGGAGTTGCGATGAGATATAGCGTGCCTTTTTTCATTTGAATGTCCTGATAAGTAAAGTATCCATGTGAATGAGCCTTTAGAGTGTGTGAGTACTCTATACCAAAACTCATAAAGTGGTTGCCGATTAGTTTAACCCATAAGGTGATACTATGTAAAAGTGATATCTCATGTAACAAATATCGCTTGACATACGATATTTGTTACATATAATATAACTATGAAGCCTATGAAATCACCAAATTTGAGAACACTTGGCCCTGTAAGTGCCAGATTCATTGATGCCTTGCGCAATCAAGGTAAAAGCATTTTCACGCTTGCAGAGGCGGTCCAAATCTATGGCGGGAATAATCAGCAAACAAGTAAATTTATAAGATCACTCGTTATGCGAGGTGTTTTGGGTCATCTTGTGTCGGGAAAATATATTATCCAGCAATCAGGTTTAGAGGCTGCACAAAGTACTAATTGGCCAATAATAGCAAGTGAATTGATAGGTTCTGGAGCATATTGTATTTCACATTACAGCGCTATGCGATTACATGGGATGACCACACATCCATTAATTCATGTTTATATTACTGTGTCTAAAAGAACAAGGGCAAAAACAGTCTTTGGAATTACCTACAACTTCATATATTCAAAATCAGAAGTATATTGGGGTGTAAAAAGCCAATGGGTTTCGAAGCATGAAAAAGTTATGGTAAGTGATATAGAACGAACAATCCTTGATGGATTAGATAGGCCAGATCTATGTGGCGGAATAAAAGATGTTGTGCTTGGAATTTGGGCGGTTCGTAAAAAGATAGACTGGGAAAAAATTCATCAGTATGCGCGAAAATATAGATCAATTGCCGCTGTGAAACGACTCTGTTTTATACTGGAACTCCTGGAGTTACAAAATGAGTACATAACGGCGCTCAATTCAATAGTAACACAAAGTAAAAGTTATGTCTTACTAGACCCGCTAGGAAGACGCGTGGGAAAACATGTTCGTCGATGGTACCTTCAACTCAATATGAATATTGAAGAATTGAGATGGAGTATTATGAGCTGATTACAAAATAATAAGATTGTTTTTTCAATAAATGTAGGATTTTTTAATTACTGTCCGCTGATTTCGAAATAGATTTAATCTCATCATAAAAATTATCAGACTTCCATATATTAATATCATTATATGGATATGAAAAATATTTTATTTTCTTATCACCATGTTTGTATTGATCAAGCTTCTATTTAAAAGAATTTGCTTTTTTAATCAAATTATCGGAACCTTCCTCGTGACAAGGTATATATAGATTACTTATTTTTGAATTTACAATGCTCCTCCACAAGTGTTCATCAAAAAAATGGCCATCTTTATCCATCGTTTTGCATCCATAAACAATGAAGTCACCTGAGGTTGTGTTAATTTTATCAAATGAATTTAAAAGATAATTGTTATTGTAAAGAATGTTTAATTTATCATTGCTAGAGGCTTCAAAAACAATTAAAGGGTGATATTTATTAGAAGATTTAAGTATTTTTCCACGTATCGCTTTTAAATCTAGTTGGCTTCTGTTCTTGTCACGAACTATTTTGTACCCTCTGTTATCGAACTCCAACAAATGTAGTGCGCCATGAAGATAGATTAGTGTTTGCTTGTTATTGGTTGAATGAATTGTGCGCAGATTATTTTTGTGAGTACTTGATTGTTCAATGTGGGAGTCGTTATTTGCATCTATTGAGAATCCGTCAGAGAATTTTCCTGTTTTATCAGAATCCGTTTCTTTTTTCAGTAGATGGTTAGTGGCAAGTATCCAGTAAAGAATAAGATCGTAATTTATGGTGTATATTCTCTGAAATTCTTTTAAATTTTTAGCGCAAGTGTCTACATTAACCTTATATGTTTCATTAAATATATCGTTATAATCAGGGTGAAATTCTTTAGATAGTATCGTTTCTATCACCATTTTCCGTAGTAATTTTTTATCTTCCAGCAATTTTTTTCTATGTTCGGTATTTTTGGCATAGATTTCGTTAATTATATCTATTGTTTTTTCAGATAAATCTAAAACGTGAAGAAGATATTCAAGGTCATCTTCGCATCGTTCGACCATTTGAATTAATCTATTGTTTCCTTCAGCCTTTAATTTTTCAATAACCACTTTAGATATAGAATGGTAATCAAGGTTTATTTCAATCGGCACAATATTTTTGAGTGCCAAGTTAAAGCCATTGCCCAACATAATTGATGCGCCTGATTGATTGCTCATAAATCCTTCGCTATAAAATACTATAAATATGTCTTAAAAGTTAAGTATAGCACATGACATTAAATTTTCCATGAACGTAAATGATGACAATAATCGATTTATATTTAGTAATGTAAATAATGGTGACTTGTAATTTTGATTAATTTTGTAACTTAGGTTTTTCAATTTCATTAATAAGTTGAAATGAGAATAATGAGAAATTGAATATAATGCTATACTCTGAATTTCGATAGAATTTATCAGTGATTATAATGGGATAAAGTTAAAGTAATAGCATTGATCTGTGATTTGATGATATTATTCTACCCAGCCATTCCTGGATGAGTGCAGCTATCACGGAAGTTTAATTTATTGAGAGAGAGCATTATGCGACGATTAAGTTTAATAGGTTTTTGTTTGATTCTTTGCAGTCAGCTTTTGGCGTGCTCGGGCGTTGATTTGCCTTTTATTAGCAAGGGGTCTAGCGCTGAGGGATCAGAGGCGCCAGTGCAAGAAAGGGGCGCGCCTAAAAAGATCGTTATGTTGTTACCTTTGCAGGGTAAGTATGGTGAAAGTGGTCAGGCGGTAAAGAATGGTTTTATGGCAGCATTTTACGCAAATAAAGCCCAGAACGAATCTCAACCTGTCATTAAAGTAGTTGATACTACGGGTCAAAATGTTAATGCCGCCTATGAAAAAGCAGTTGCTGAAGGTGCCGATATGATTGTGGGACCATTGGATAAAGATCAGGTGCAATCATTAATAAAGAGCACGCGTTTGACGGTACCAACTTTAGCGTTGAATACAGTGACGGATCAAAAAATAAATAATTTGTATCAATTTGGTTTGTCTCAATTGGATGAGGCCGATCAAGTGGCTCAGCGTGCTGCGAATGATGGTCATCGTCGAGCATTAGTGATTGCACCAGCAGGTGAGTGGGGTGCAGGAATTGTTTCGAGTTTTAAAAATCGTTGGCAGTCTGCCGGTGGTACTATTGTCGATCAAGTGAGTTATCAAAATTCTCATCAATTATCTGAGCAAATTCGCCAGGTGTTACATGCAGAGAAAAGTAAATCAAGAATAAAACAGGTGGCAAATGATTCAACGCAACCAAAAGCTCGCCGACGTCAAGATGTTGATATGATTTTTCTTGTTGCAGAACCAGTACGAGCTCGAGAAATTGTTCCATTGTTAAAGTTTTATTATGCCGGTAATATTCCTGTGTATGCAACTTCAGTGATTTTCAGTGGTCATCGAAATCCTGATCAAGATAATGATTTAAATAATGTTCAATTTAGTGATATGCCATGGGTGCTTGGCGGTATGACGAGTAATCTTGAAGGCGTGCGTGATAATGTTGCTGAGCTTTGGAAAACATCCTACACTCACAATCCAAAACTTTATGCGCTTGGTGTGGATGCGTATCAGCTCACAAAAAATATCAATCAAATTCCTGCTGATGGATTTAAAGGTGTGACAGGAACGCTTTATATTCAGGATAATCAACATATAGTTCGGAAACTATCTTGGGCGAAAATGCGCAGCGGAAGTCCGACACTTTTCTAATTGAGATAACAGTAGTTGTGCGCAAGACTCATTATTGACTGGATTACTGGTAATGCATGTGAATTCTAGTGCATTTGCGGGTAACGATAGGGGTGGACTACCTCTTCTAAGGAAAATCATTTGCATTCAAGGTGTTGGAAGATTTTCCTTTCGCGATGAGGGGTTTTAGGGGAGAGAATCGTGATTCTCTCCCCTAAATATATTAAAGGAAGCATCTCTCGGTTTTAAAATCAACAGCCATGAATACAGGGTATTGAGTGACCATAACACACAAGATCCTTAACCGGGAGATGCTGGAGATTTATTGCTTCGAAGTAAAAGATATGGTAGAATCAGCAAAATTAAACCTATAGCAGCATAAACAGTGGTATAAAATGGATAAAGGCGCAGAATTCATTAAAGCTATCAATCGTCGGTATCCACTTTATCGAGAGCAGCAGCAAACCGTCGTAACCTATCATGCAGAACCAGGGGACGATTTTGACCCTGATATCGATAGAATGGCTGATAACCCTAATTATTTCCGTCAATATGAATCCATCAACGCATCGTCTACTCAGCCAAAAACGATTGTGTTTCATGCTCCTGCTGAGCTGTTTGCGCCCCAGGATATGCAATACCTGTTTAAGCAGGCAATAAAACATTTATTAGAAGCCAACTTTTCTGTGTATCTATGGAACCAACTGCAGCCGCTGAAAATAACGAGTGAGAAATTTGTTGAGACATATATCGATGGTATTGAATTTACCAATAGACAAGCGATATTAGAAAAATTTGCCTCTCTTAAATTAAGTGAACATGAGGTAATTATTTTCGATTGTATAGATGTCGAATGCCTATGCAACGTCGTGTTTAGCATAACAAACGCTCGCTTTATTTGGGGTCCAATATTCAGTGATGCATATTCGAAATGGATATATAAACACGGGACCGTTTCTTATCAGCCAAGGTTATCTCGAAAAAAGAAAGATTTTCTTGAAAATGACATGTATATGAATTTGGCAAGATATGCCACGATAAATAAAAAAGAATTTAAAGAGCTTGTCCGAACTTTATCTACTGAAAGGAAGCTATCATTGATTTTAGTCGTGGGAGGGTATAATCCAGTCCACCTACCTATCTTGATAGCAAAGTTTTTTGAATTTGATCGCCTAAAAGTGATTAGTCCGGATCCAGATGATTTATTACCAGGCGAGCTCAGTAAATTGATCGCATCGAGTCAAAAACCATTTCGTTGTAAAAATTTCGAGATTGCTATTGGCAGACCAAAAAGTGGGAATTGTTACCCATTTAGTATTAGCGACCTTGATGGATTGTTATATATTTGCACAACAAATGCAGTAGGGCTTCAGGAACTGTATTTGTCATACGATTTAGGGGAGAAAGGTGTAGAGATCATTAATGACTTTTGGCTAGTGAAATTACCGGGATTAGCGATGATAAAAAAATTCACCGTCAGAAATTGGGTGGCGTCTTACCTTCCTGTCATTAGACAATGCACGCAATTAGAATCTCTCACTATTGAATGCGCAGGAGATTTAAACCTGCTTATTGATGATAGTAATACACTTTTTCTACAGGGCTTAACAAGTCTTTGTTTGTACACGGTGTCTATTGATATAAAAACCTTAATCGAATTGCTTAATATGACACCCAATCTGCAAGAACTGAAGTTAAAAGGCTTGCGAAATTTAGAAGGCTATTATGCCTATATTACAGATGAAAATGTAGTTAAATTAAAATCACTCTCTAGGTTAGAAAAAGTTGTGTTTCAAGGAGTCGATTTTGATAGCGCATTTTATTTTGAGATATTTAGGAATTGCCAAAAGACACTCAAAAAAATAGTTTTTAAGTATAGCTCATTGCCTTTTTTTCAAAAGGAGCAAGTTAACTCTCTTTGTTTTCAAAATTTAGTCTCTCTCCACTGTGCCATTAAGGAGAATAATGCAATAGGGCTGTTGTGGCAGATAATAAATAAATCTCGAACTCTAGAAGAGCTAGTCATTAGTGGTAGTAATGTTATAGTGATTGATAATGAACTAGACGACAATCATGGTATTGTTCAAGCTGTTGATTCCCTTGTTTCTGAGGGCCCTTGGGATAATTTAAAATCCATCAAGGCGACTCGTCTTCAAAAAGCTCAAGTGCCATTACTTAAAGTGATTAGCCGATCTAGAAATCTTGAGCGCTTAAATATATCCATTGAGCACAGAAGCGAATTTTTTTTTGACAGATACAGTGCTTTGATGAGCTCTTATCAATGGAGTTATTTGCTGTATCTGAGTATCTCAATCGGCGATGCTTTTAGGCCAAAGCACTATCAGAAGGATTTTTCTAGCGGAAGTATTATTTATCAAATTATTCGAGGGTCACGGAATATAGCATTCTTACAGCTACACGGAGTTGAGTTTAGAGAAGATGAAATTAAAGAACTCAATTCGTCCGATTTCCATGGATTAAAGAGCCTTGAAAATACTCAAACGAATTGGGTGCCCCCTCGTGCAATAGTGCAAAATGACTTATCTCATAAACTTGTTGTAATTGAGGATTTTATAAAAAAATCAGCTGAAAAATCTGTAATGGATTTGTCTGTTGTCAGTGTATCTTCTGATGTAACCGAGCTAGCCACTCTACACCCTAGTAAACTTTCTGGGGTCGTATCAACATATATGGAAATACAGACTAGTGAACTCTTTAGATTATTGAATCGATTTAATAGGTTAGAAAAACTATATTTAGTTTATGCTAATTGCAAAGATGATGGTATTGGCGATGAGAAGAGTTTGTATTTACCCTACTTAACTATCTTGGATGCTAGTGTTTCATTAATATCGATTGAAACCCTGGCTGTTTTATTTAAAGCAGCGCCAAATCTTAAAGTATTAAATTTAAAGTGGAATTTTTCAATTGAAAAAAAAGAAGTTATGTTGCTTGAGCTACTTCAAGATTTGCCATTAGAATTAATCAATGTTTCTCTCTGTAATTTCAGCCAACAATTTTTAGAGGGATTGAGAAAAAATCATCCAGGTATTATTATAATTGATCACTCTAAAGTTGATTACTATTATCTTCGCTGGATCAGGGAAAGAAATAAAGCGGAACGACCTTTAGAAGTTACCTCTACTAGCTTAACTGTGTCTGGTCGAAATACAATTGAGATAATTCCAAGTTTTTATGATACTAATGAACGACTCGTTCGAGATCGAGTTAAAATTCTCGGAGAGTATTATACCCCTAATTATAAGCCAATGGCACCACCTGAATTATGTGTAAATTTGGCTGCTAAATACCTGCAGGAAAAGGATTCAAATAAAAAACTGAAATTCGGAGTTAAGCGGTTCAACCTACTAGCGGGTGAGTTTGCTATTATACCTTCTAAATCTACTTTAGATGTTTTAGTGGGACTTACTGTGAGCACTGATTATCAATTATTTGTCGAAACAGAATTGCGTCAATATGCTATTAATTCAACCTCAAGACAATTTGACGTATACTATTTAATAGAAGCATCGGATTTTAATAATGAGGCTGCCCCGTGGAAATCCATCAAAACAGATGATTTTAAGTGGGTTGGGGAAATACGATTAATGTCGATTTATAGTTTAGAGAAAAACGCTGCTTCAGAGAAGCTGAAAGCTCTGCCACCCTTAGAACAAATTGCCGTCATTGAAAAATATTTTTATGAGGCTAAAAAACAAGCAATGGCAACTCAGCCAAAAAATGAAAATGACTTTCAATTTTATAATGCCGTTATTGAATCTCATGGTGGTTCGTGTGAGGACAAAGGGATTGCTGCGGGTTATATTCTTAAGGCTTTGGGGCACAAGTTTTTGTATCAAGGAAACAAAATTCACGCCTATATTGCTGTCAGAATAGATTCAGATTATTGGCCAATTGAAGTCGGTGGATTGCCAAGTGATGTCAAGATCCTTCCATTGCCACCAATAGAATCTTTTATTCAATCAAAGTCCGCTTTAGACGTGAAGCCCAAAGAAATTCCCCCTTCACGAATGTTAGAACAATTGCGCCCAATGCCTCCAAAAGAACTATCAACGTTTGAAGGATATTTTCAGTGGCTTTTGCAAAAAACTGAATATCTCCCATTGACTAAAAGACAAATAATTATTTCTGTTGAAGATCAAGATGATGTTAATCGCTTTATTAATATGGCCTATGCATTATTGAGATTGGAATATACTATTTGTACTATTTCTGATATTACTCAGCTGAACTATAAGGCAAGTCGACTAACTGGGAATGAATCTATTAATGTTGATGGTGAAATTCTTCAATTCTTGAAGAGCCCGTCTAAAAAGCGTCTTCTATTTATTAATATGCAAAACTGGAGTGCGAAATGGAATCCATTGTTCGAAGAAAATAGAATGTTGGAGTCTCACCCACTGTCTGATGATATATTGATCATTGCAATTCAGATACCATCACAACAATTGAGCGTTGATCTTATTTCACGAATGGGGTTTGCAACTTCATTTCATTTAAAGCATCTTCTTATAAATAAAGCTGACAGCTGTTACTTGACTGAGGAAGAATCCAATAAAGATGCTTCTTTAGTAAGGGTTGATTTGAATGAGTCAGATAATTGGCGAAATAAATTAGTGAACGATTATGATATCACTGAGAAAGGTCATTTTTGTATGATGCCAAAGGACTTGATCGCGGCTACTGATAAACCAGCGCATTTATTGCTCGTGAATCCACCCACTAAGAATCCAAACTTCATGGATTTTTTTGAATTTGTTCTAAGTGCTCGGTGTTTATTTTTTAACGCAGAAACTAAAAGATTACCGGATGTGACGACTCTGCAGTGGACTACGAGAAAGAAAAGCTTGATGCCTTACAAAGATAATGTAGTGCTATTGTCCCATGAAACTCAACATCAGTGGTTATATACTTTAGGCGCGGATAATTTCAGGCAATTTTTTAAGCGTTATGTTTTTTCTGATCAGGGAGGCTTTATTGAAATTCCCGGAATATTAAAAAGCTATAAATGGGCAACGCTTAATATAATACTGACTTCTGAGCTAACACATTATCAATGGGTTGAAATTTTTGAAGAAGCTTACAATCATCATTGTCATCTTCGGATCATCGTACCTTCCACAATTTCAATTCCCAATGAATTGATGCTAGCTGCATCTGAAAATCCTGGGAATATAGAGTCTGCGCTCTTGGCTGCAAAAAATGGTGTAATAATTACTCAGTCTTTATTAGAAACAGCGGATCGAATTTCCCGTGAGTTAGGCGATGTTGAACTGATATTCGTTTCTGATGCAATGAGCTACGCAGATTTATTTGTTAAAATTATAAAAATTAATGATCGATATCACTGTGAAGATTCAATGGCATGGTCAGCACTGCAAGCAGATAAAGTTGTTCTGCTCGTAGGTCAGCTCTCTCAAACAGTTCAAATGAAGATCGCAGGTTTATTTAGCGAAAATCCACATTTGATTCTTAACCACAATATTGTTCCTGCAAAAGGCAGGCTTTTGATTATCACCAATCAAGTATCGGCATTTCAATTTGTATTAAATCGAGTTGTACAGAATGATCTGGCTCTTGTTCAAAATCTCAGTGCGAAAAATAATTCTCAAATCAACGATAAAAATAAGTTTTTTGATGAATTAAATGCAATGTTAAGAAAATCTTCATATGCAATGGTAATGAGGAACGAGGATTCTGATGTCAATCACTTTATCTGCAAGACCTATCCGGAATTAATTCAAAAAAAACATGCCCGAGTTATCATAGTACATTACGGAGTGAAGTATTTTCAAGATTGGCTAAATGCACATGAAGAAGGAGATCATGTATTAGTTATTACCGATTCTGATCAAGGTGCTACTCGTAAATTATTCATTAATTTGATTCAAAAAAAGCCTCGTGTGCTCTATCAGGGAAAATTAGTGGGTATAACAGATCGTCAAAAAGTTATTTTTATAGTCACGCCGAACCAGCAGCATCATATTCTCAATAGTATAATAGGAGTGTTGGCTGAAAATGTGCTTCACTACAATTTTCCTAGTGAAATAAAGTTGATAAAGATAGAACCGACTCACTATAAACCACGTCTCGATGTTATTTATTCAAAACTGAAGGAACAGGGCTTTACTGTTACTCCAAGTCGATACAAGATTATTGCACTATTAGACGCGATTCTTCTCGAACGTGAAAAACAAATAAAATATCCAAAAAGTTTTACCTATACTCCACTATGTCCAGTATTAACAGGGGCCTCAGGTATTGGGAAAACGAAACTCGTCATTTCTTTGCTAAAAGTATTGGGTTATGTTGACGCTGCATCTAAAGAAGCGGCTCAAGTTGATAGTACTAAGCATTATTATAATTTAAATACTCAAGATATCAGTCAATATCCTGAAATATCTAGCGTTCCTCAGCATCAGCAACGAATGGCAATTGCAGTGCGCGCCTGCAAAATGGGGTCATTATTAATAGGCGATGAATTGAATGTGGATCCTCAATTGATGGAGGGATTGTCTATTCTTCTTAATCATTATGATTCAAAAATACAATCAAAAGCCGGATTTATGTTTATTGCCACACAAAATCCATTAAACTACAAAAACCGCCATAAAATTCCTCATGATTTGCAACCATTTATCTGTCCCACTGATACACCAGAACTCAACTCGAGTGAAATCGCCACTATTTTAGAGGGATTCGGTGTTACTCCATATCAAGCTCGTCAATTAACAAAAGAGTTTATAAGAGTTGGGAAGGAATTAGTGAGCCAAGGTAATACTTATACACTGACCGTTCGAGACCTTTTTGATTACACCAAACAACAACTAAGGAGTGGTGCGATAGAATATCCTTCATCTCCACAAGTAGGGCTGTTGTCGCGATTTTGGGTTGCGCCTGATCCTGAGGATGATATTTTTAATGTGACTGAAGAAGAAACTTTCGCTCTTAAGCATTAAATGGGGTCAGGCATGCAAGTTTGCATTTGAATGCAAACTTGCATGCCTGACCCCAAAAAATGGTACAATGAAATCAGAGTCAGCTGAGCAGTCGCTGTTCATAATTCGTTATGGATGGAGGAAAGTCCGGGCTCCGAAGGACAGAGTGCCAGGTAACGCCTGGGAGGTGTGAACCTACGGCAAGTGCCACAGAAAATACACCGCCTACGTATCGCAAGATGCCGGTAAGGGTGAAAAGGTGCGGTAAGAGCGCACCGCGCTGGTGGTAACATCAGTGGCAGGGTAAACCCCACTTGGAGCAAGACCAAATAGGGATCCGCGTAACTTTGTTACACTGTGTGTGTCCGCGCAGGGATCCGGGTAGGTCGCTTGAGGTATTTGGTGACAAATATCCTAGATAAATGACTGCTCACGACAGAACCCGGCTTATCGGCTGGCTCTAACTAACGTGAACGTGGGGTCAGGCATGCATATTTTCACGGGGTCAGGCATGCATCTATGCATCTAACGGTGTTAGACGCATAGATGCATGCCTGACCCCAAGGTGAAAATATGCATGCCTGACCCCGAGGAAACAATGTTGCAAAAAAGTCAATTTGAGCCAGCATGGTGGTTACGAAATGCTCACGCACAGACCGTGTGGGCTACATTCATGCGGCCAGAAATTCCAATAATTTTTCAACCTCAACGTATGGAACTTCCTGACGGTGATTTTATCGATTTGTTGTGGGACAGTGCAAACGCAAATGATCATCATAAACCTATTGTTATATTGCTGCATGGTTTAGCAGGAAATATCACATCACCCTATGCTTACGGTTTAATGAGTGCAATATCTAAAGAAGGGTGGCGTCCAGTATTTATGCATTTTCGTGGCAGTAGTGGAGAACCAAATCGATTGCCGCGGTATTATCATTCAGGTGATACTCAAGATGTTGCTTACGTTGTTAATATTTTGCAAGAAAAAAACCCGCAAGTTCCGATAGCGGCGATTGGAGTTTCATTAGGTGGTAATGTCATTTTAAAATGGTTGGGTGAAACAGGAAGCGCTAATCCACTTGCGTGTGCAGTGGCAGTTTCAGTTCCGTTTGAATTAAATCTAGCAACAAAAACGATGAATAGCGGTTTCTCAAAAATTTATCAATGGCGATTATTGAGACAATTAAGAAAAGATGTTGAACAAAAATTTAAAAATAACAATATTATTTGTCCTTTTGATTTTGACAATCTATCCAGTGTAAAAAACTTTCATGAATTCGATGATTTAGTGACCGCGCCTTTGCATGATTTTATAGATGCCAATGATTATTATATGAAATCTAGTAGCCGACAATTTTTACCTGAGATTAAAGTACAAACATTGATTATTCATGCTGAAGATGATCCATTTATGCCCAGGTCAGTAATTCCTGCAGAAAATGAATTGTCTGCATCTACTATATTAGAGCTCAGTAAACGAGGCGGACATGTGGGATTTGTTTCTGGGGATAAGTTTGGTCAAGCAGATTATTGGCTTGAACGAAGAATTCCAAAATTTCTTGCGCTTTTTTTAAACCGAAAGTAAAGCGGAGGGTGTCAAGTCTCAAATTGACGATTTCGTTTAATCTGAAATCGTCAATTTGAGACTTGACACCCTCATGGAAGCATTCTTCGAAGTATATTATCTTTTAGAATAAAATGATGATGAAGAGCCGCTAAAATATGCAGTGATAACATACTAATAATGATCCAGAGTGTTGTAATGTGAATTTGTTTGGCTAAATGTTTTACTGATGTACTGACAGGAACAAAAGGCATGGGTAATTCGAACAGGCCATAAAAATTCGGAGTATAGCCAGAGGATGTTGATTTTGCCCAACCAGAACCTATCATGACAATGAGTGCAATATAGAGAAAATAATGCGTCAAGGTTGAGGCTGCTCTCTGCCATCTTGGAATAGAATTTGGTAGAGCTGGAACGTGATTCCACCAGCGCCAATAAATACGAAAAAGTAAAATGCCTAAAATCGTTAATCCGACTTCTTCATGATAACCATACAGTTTTGATGATAGAGGTTCGGCAACGGATCCCATCGTGAAGCCGATGATCAACATGAAAGTCACGCCGAGAGCGATGGTCCAGTGAAGAAATTTACTGAGCGAGCCATAGGTGGTCGGTGTGTTTTTGATCATGTGTGCTCTCCTCAATTGAGTAATTTGACGCGATATCCAGGCAGGACAGAATTCTATCAGCCTCATAGAGCGTTTCCAATATTAAAATCGGTACTACGGTAACCTTTTTGCGTAGAATTTGCTAGAATAGATTGATTGGTTAATGAGTGAACCCTAAAGAAATGAAATTAAGCCTACAACTTCCAACTGTAATTTTGCTGTTGATGTCAGCCCTTCCTGGATTGGCTGAAATGACGACCCCATCTCAAAAGATCGAAACTCGATTCTTCTCGGCGGAGAAAGAGCAATCACCGACTAAACAAATGAAGCTGCAAGATGCTATATTGTTAGCCTTACGCAATAACCCACAGATACAGTCAGCGCGGTTGCAACGGGTGGTTGATAAGTTCAGTCTTGAAGTGGCGCGTAATGAGTTTTTGCCGCAGTACGGTGTTTCAGGTATTGCGACGTATTCACAAGGATCAAGGCCTGACTATAGGGCTAGTCCGGAGTTGAGCTTAAAGACGGCAATAGGTACTCAAATCGCTGTCAGTGGTCAGCCTGCATTGAATACGGATGAGGAGCATCGTCTGACACTGACTGTGACTCAGCCTTTATTACGTGGATTCGGTCCTAAAGTGAATCTGGCCGGATATCGGAACAGCCTAGATAACGAAGAAATTAATAAACTCACTTTACGCGATCGATTTCAATCTACAGTCACAGAAGTGATCACTGGGTACTACCAAGTTGTGCAAGATTATAATCGTTTGGATGTGGACAAAGCTTCTTTGAAAGAATCTGAACAAACTCTACATGCGACCGAAATGCAAATTAAAGCAGGAAAACGTCCAGAAACAGATATTTCTCAACAAGCAGCACAGGTTGCACAACAACGATTTGCCATAACACAAGACCTTAACACTATTGATCAAGACACTCAAAAATTATTGATTATTTTAGGATTGGATCCCCACTCGAATATATCAATCGACAAAAAAATTGATTTATCACTTCAAACCTTACCTTCTAAAGAAGAGAGTGTTCGAGTTGCGCTGTGTAATAATATTAACTATAGAAAAGGTCTTATTTCATTAAAAACAAAATACCGAGATCTTGATGTGGCGAAAAATAATCAACTTTGGGATTTAAGTGTCACTGCAACAAATGCTCAAAATTTATTGTCAAAATACGAAGATATTCATTCAGATCGACGCGTGGTGTTTAATCTTGATATCCCTATTGGTGACAAATCACGGCAGCAAACGTTAGTGAATGCAAAAACAAGTTTAGACCAGTTTAAAATCGATCAACATAACACGGAAAGACAGCTTGTCAGTGATGTGATAACGGCCTTACGAAACTTAAGTGCACAACGCGAACAAATTAAATTGGCTGAAAAAAGTGTGGAATACTCTGAACAAAGTATGCGAATTGCTCAGAAGAAATTTCAGTATGGTCGATCCAGTATGTTTGAAGTAACTTCATTACAGCGTCAGGTGACATCTCAACTGCAGACGTTGATTAATCAGAAAATTACGTATCTCAATACGATGGCGCAATTTGAGCAAACATTAGGTACCTCGCTGAGGCGGTGGGGTGTCGATATAATCTACTAGTAGGATAGCAATGAAAACTCATTTGAAATGTACATCTTTATTCATCTGTTTTATTCTGCTTACAATTGCAGGGTGTAATAAAAATAATAATTCTGCAGCTGAAGGGCATGAGCGCATTATTACAGTGCAGCAAAAACCTGATTTAGTGATGTTGCCCTATACAGGTAAAATAAGTCCCGCACAAGTAGTGACAGTCACAAATCCTGAAGAAGGGGTTGTGTCAAAAATGAATTTTAAATACGGGCAAGAGGTAAAAAAAGACCAATTTTTACTCGCTTTAAATTCAGTAAAATTAGAAGCCGATTTTCATGAGGCAGTGTCAAATTTTTTGAAGGCCAAGGATCGATATCTCATTAGTCAATCGAATTTTGCGGGGTCAGGTCAACTTTATAAAGAAAAAATTATTTCACGTCAGGAATTTACGAATGAAAAAAGTCAGCACGAAAATGATGAGCTCACTTTTATAGACGCGAAATTTAAATTAGAGAAGATATTGGACTATGTTCCAGGCTTTGATAAAAGCATCGAAAAAATTAATTTAAAAGATATTAAACATATTGAACGCATTTTCGCAACTTCGATGGAAGATTTGGTGATTAAGGCTCCGGCGGCGGGCATTATATTATTTCCCGTGCAAGTTAAATCGGATGAGGGTACTGGAGAATTGGTAGTTGGAAGTGAAATTAAAAAAGGACAAGCTTTAGTATCGATCGGTGACTTGAATGGGATCACAGTCGATTTTCAAGTAAACGAAGCTGATATCAATCGGGTTAAACCGGGGCAAACAGTGATTGTTTCAACTTCGGGTGCTCACAGTGTTACCTTGAACGGGCAAGTTAAATCAATTGCTGTTCAAGCAAAAAACATCCGAGGCGGAAATGAAGCCGCGAGTTTTCCTGCAACTGCTCACGTTGAAAAAATTACTCCAGAGCAACGCGAATTTATTCGTGTTGGTATGTCGGCGAAAGTTATGGTCAAAATTCTGGGTAAGTCTGAGATCATGATTCCAATTTCAGCAATTAAATCTGAAAAAGGTAAGCGTTGGGTAGTGGTTGTTGATGCTTCAGGAAAACGCAATAAACGCGAAGTGAGTACGGGACACACTACGCTCACTGATGTGATTGTCACCCAAGGATTAAAATCTGGAGAGAAAATCGTCGTGCATGAAAATCCATCGTCAAGTGAAGAAGAGAACGATGATTGAATTACATAATATTCACAAATCTTATTTTTTAGCAGGTCAAGAAGAACCTGTTTTGAAAGGTATTAACTTTAATTTGAATGATGGTGATATGGTAGCGCTTATGGGGCCCTCGGGTTCCGGGAAATCTACCCTAATGAACATCATCGGTCTTCTTGATCATCCTACTTCAGGCACTTACAAACTAAATAAAAGTGAAATTGCTTCGTTTGAAAGTGATCAACTCGCAGAACTGAGAAATCGATATATTGGTTTTGTTTTCCAATCATTTTTTTTACTTCCACGATTAACGGCATTGCAAAATGTAATGTTACCGTTGCTCTATCGTAATTTGTCTCGTGAAGAAATGAAGGCAAAGGCGATGGAAAAATTAATTAAAGTGGGTATGAGAGATTTGACTCATCATAAACCGACTCAGTTATCTGGTGGTCAACAGCAACGTGTCGCTATTGCCCGAGCTTTAGTGGGAGAACCAAAAGTTATTTTAGCTGACGAACCTACGGGTGCTCTTGATGCCAAAACCAGTCAAGAAGTTATGGATTTGTTAATTGATCTCAATCAAAACGAAGGCGCCACTATTGTTGTTGTCACGCATGATGAAGATGTGGCGAGCCAGTGTAAAAAAATAACTCGAATTCGTGATGGGAGGCTGGTTTAGTATGCTCATCAAAACCCATCTTCGAGAATCGTTGCAGAATTTAATGAGTGCGAAATTGCGTTCTTTCTTGGCGATATTGGGCGTATTGGTAGGGACTGCTTCCGTTGTTGCATTAGTGTCTGGTGGACAGCTTGCGACTGAACATGCATTGGCTCAGTTTAGAGAGTTAGGTACCGATTTGCTTGCGGTGACACTGCAAGACATCAGTCGAGATGGCTCTAAAGAAACGGATAAAGAAATGGAGTCAGAGCATGTTAAAAATGTAGCCAATCATTTAAAGAGTGTCGAATTGTCAGCCCCGTACGCAGTTGATTTTTCGGCCATTAATTATAATGGTCATCAACTTCGAGGAAATATTGTTGGGGCAACTGAAACATTGCAGACAATATTAAAATTAAAATTAAAACAGGGACGGTTTATTTCTGATCTTGATCAAAAAGAGTCTTATTGCGTGTTGGGCGACGGGCTCTACAAGAAATTAGTCAGCATAGGAATGTTTGATGTTTTAGGGGAGCACGTTCGTTTAGGTGATCGTTACTTTACGATCATAGGCGTATTACAGAAAACAAATGAAAATATGTTTTTTTTGGTGGACGTGAATAATTCCATTGTAATTCCAGCTTTTGCAGCATTGGCATTGAATAATTACGTGACTCTGAATAATATCGTATTCAAAATTAAACCAGATCAAGAAGTGGATCCAATAAAGGATTCAATCACCTCTGCATTTGCTGAGTATTTTCCGCAGAAAAAAATATTCTTTCGTAGCCCTCAAGAAATCATCAATGGTATGAAAAAACAAAATGAAACATTTACCCTGTTACTTGGATTTATAGGCAGTATCGCATTAATTGTCGGTGGTATTGGTGTTATGAATATCATGTTGGTTTCGGTGGTTGAGCGTCGTCGCGAAATTGGTGTTCGTATGGCGGTAGGAGCAAAGCGTCGGGATATTCAATTGATGTTTTTAACCGAGGCTGTTGTTCTCACTTTGTTTGGTGGGTTGGTGGGTGTTATCACTGGCGAAGTGGTCGCTTGGATGGTCGCATTAATTAGCCAATGGAAGTTCCATTTCTATCTTTTACCATTGATGGTCGGTTTTTTTGTTTCGGCCTTGGTGGGCATATTCTTTGGTTTCTATCCTGCTCGTAAGGCTTCTTTACTGGATCCTATTGAGACGCTCAGATCTGAATAAGTTAGTGGTTCCCGGCTAAGGAAAATCATTACAAGATTTACCTTGCGCGATGAGGGGTTTTAGGGGAGAGAATCGTGATTCTCTCCCCTAAATATATCAAAGGGAGCATCTCCCGGTTTTATAATCAGCAGCCCTGAATATAGGGCATTGAGTAACCAAAACATCCAAAATCCTTAACCGAGAGATGCTGTGAATAAGATAGCTTTTGTGGCACGATTGGCGGCTTTGTGCTATGGTTATTGCTGTATGCCTCATCTTTAGTTTGGGCATGGAAGCATTCGAGCTTGGACATATTGTTTATGCAATATCCAGGTTAGTTATAATCATTTGTAAGGAGAATTTTATGCGTAAAGTAATCGTGGGTATTTTTTCTGGTTTGATGATGTTAGGTGCTGTCAATGCAATGGCTGCAGATCCTATCGGGGTTGTTGATTACCAAAAACTAAGTCAAGTCATCTCTTTTCAAGATCTTTTTAAAACACGAATGGAAACAGCTACTGCTTCATCGCGTCAAGATATTGAAACGTTAACAAAAGCTATGCAAGAAAAACAAAAACAATTGGACGACAAAACAGCAAAATTAACAGACGCTCAAAAGAAAGCATTAACTGATACTGTCGATCAGCAAAAAAAGAAATTAGCTGAGATGCAAACTGAATCTCAAAAGAAAATTATGGACGTACGTACCAATCTTGGAAATGAGCTTAAACAAAAGCTTGATCAAGTAATGGGAGAAGTTGCGTCTAAACATAATCTTTCTATGGTTTTGGTAAATGCCAGTGTTGCTTATGCAGCAAACAAAGTTGATGTTACTGATGAGGTAGCGTCTGAGTTATCAAAAGTATTGGGTGTGAAATTGGTATCACCTTCAGATCAAAAACCTGGAATGATGCAACAGCGTATGATGGGACGAAAACCTATTGTTCAATAGAGATTTCTCTACAGGGCATTGATTAGTGAAAATTGTAATCTTAGGCGCGGGTCAAGTCGGATCAACTTTAGCGGAAAATTTGGCTGGAGAGCATCACGATGTGACCCTCGTCGACATGAACGAGAATGTTCTAAAAGATATTCAAGACCGTTTAGATGTTCGTACTGTTGTAGGCAGTGCATCGTATCCTGAAGTGTTACGACAAGCAGGTACCGATAGTGCCGATATGCTCATTGCAGTGACAGATAATGACGAAGTTAATATGATTGCCTGTCAAGTCGCTTATTCGTTATTTAATACACCATCAAAAATCGCACGTGTTCGTTCTCCTCATTATTTTATCCGCAAAGAACTATTTGGTCAGGACAGTCTTCCAATCGATGTATTTATTAGTCCTGAGACATTAGTGACGAACTATATCAAAGAATTAATCGATCATCCTGGTGCTTTACAGGTTCTCGATTTTTCGGATCATCGGGTTAAATTGGTTGCTATTAAACCTCTCTATGGTGGGTCAATTGTTGGAAAATCTTTAAAGAAACTTAAAGATTATATTCACGGTGTTGAGATGAGAATTGCCGCGATATTTCGAGATGGTCGATCAATACCGTTGAATGGTTCTACAGTTATAGAAGTAGGAGATGAGATTTTTTTCATCACTGCCAGTGAAAATATTCGTGCTGTTATGGCCGCGTTGGGACGAACGTACAGACCGTATAAACAAATTATGATCGGTGGTGGTGGAAATGTTGGCAGCAGTTTGGCTGCGCAACTTGAAAATGATTATCAGGTTAAGATTATTGATCATAATCGTGCTAACTGTGAGCGGTTGGCGAAGCAATTACACAATACAACCATTTTATGTGGTGATGTTGCTGATAAAGAATTGTTGTTTAATGAAAATATTGAACAAACGGATCTCTATTGTGCAGTAACGAGTGACGATGAAGCTAATATCATGGCAGCGCTGCAAGCAAAGCGCATGGGTGCTCGGGAAGTAATGGCATTAATTATGCGCCCAGCTTATGTCGATTTAATTGAAGGCGGCGAAATTAATATTGCCATATCACCTCAACAAGCCACTATCAGTAGTATTTTGGCACATGTTCGAGGTGGTGATGTAGTTAGTGTACATTCTCTGCGTCGAGGTGCAGCGGAAGCAATTGAAGCCATTGCGAATGGTGATGAAAAAACATCCAAAGTCGTTGGGCGTACATTGGAAGAACTCGAAATGCCTCGTTCGACAACGATCGGTGCAATTGTCAGAGCAGGAGACGTCATTATTCCTCATCATGATACTCGGATTGAATCTGGCGATCATGTTATATTATTTGTTTCTGAAAAATCACATTTGCGTGAAGTCGAAAAAATGTTTTCTGTGAAAGTGACTTACATTTAGCTAGGCTAGGAAAAATACCATCGAATACCCATGCCTGCTGCAGTAGCCCCGCTATTATGTGAACGATACAGTCCGAACACTCCAGATCGATGATGAAATCGTCCTACAAATTCCAATCGTGGGTATTTAGGATGCGCTACTGTGAATTCTAGATTTAAATAGTTTAAAAGATGCTGCGGGTCTCGTGAATTTCTATATTCTCGTGTTGAGATTTTACTGCTCCATGAAATTCCCTCGCCTAAGCTGAGGCTTGTTATAATGTAATTTTCCCATGGAAAATTTTTTAAGCGGAAAGAGAGATAAGGGACAAGTTCACAAAATGTTTTCCCATGATCATCGTGGACCGTGAAATTGAAATTTGCCTCGATGCTTTGAAAGATTCGATCAAAATATCGTCTAATACTTTGATCAGATCTGAAAACATAACTGATTTCGCCTGAATATAAATGTTCATCATCGAGTGTGTAGGTCATTTTTATCACATGACCTAAGGTGTTTTTAGTCATCGCACCATAATAAAATAGGACGGCATAACGGCCTGGCGCTTCATAAGAAGCACTTTCAGTGGCAACAGTGGTTAAGCTGAAGCTTGCTAACAAAGCGATGAGGAACCCAATACTGATAATTCGAGCTTTCACGGTCTTACTTACGTTGGTTATTGCATTAATGCAGAATAAATCAAAAAAAGGATTCTAACATGAGAACTCCAAGCAAAAAAGAGGTGATACATTGTTTTATTGTTAATTTCTAATGCGCAGAATCTAGGTTTAAGATTTTTTTTATTTCACCGTATGGAGGGTCAACAATAAAAAAGGAGATTCCCACATAAGCGAGAATCCCCAGTTTTTTTCATGCCAAAAAATACAATGGGAGTTGTATTAATTTGCAGGTGTTGTTGCCCAAGCTTTGAAGCCATGTTGAGCTGTGTATTTGCAAGCCCAAACATTTTTGTGGAGAACAGCATCTTTGCCGCCACCTGATACAGTTTGCAGTACGGCATTAGCCTTGCTCAAGAGATCTTCTTGGTTTTTCATTTTGAAACCGGCAATTTTGAAAGTCCATTGCTGACTTGTACCGTAATTGCTGGTAGCGCTCGCAACTAGTTTTCCTTTTGAATGCTTGCTAGCATCAAGGTTGGTTAGCGGTTGTGATTTGATGACATCTGCACTTGGGCAAATAGGTGCTGTAGTAGCATCGGCTAAAGCAGAGGCAGCAAAAGCACTGGCAGAACCTAAAACAAGAGCCGTGAATAAAGTTTTCTTTAACATAATTTTCTCCATAATAGTTAGTTTAAATACGTGTAAATCTTTTTTATTTACACTCAAAGATATTAGAAGCAATGAATAAACAGTGTCAAGAGAGAAAAGCTCTATTTTTATTGGGAAATTGTTCATATCCCCATTTTGTAAATTTACAATATATTGGTTTGCTCATCTAAGGAAATGATGAGTTTAAGTTGATAATTAAGAAATTAACCAAATAGATGGGGTTTGGCAGGCAATATTCTTATGAAGCAATTGACATTTTTGCACCTCCCCCCTACTCTTGTCTGATTCAGGAATCAAGAGAGAGTCACTATGCGCTTTGCGCCGGTTCTGAAGGTATTGGGGATACTGATTATGTTCTTCAGTATCTCAATGTTGCCACCCATTGGTGTTGCACTATATTACGGAGACGGAGCCCATGAAGCTTTCGTCATTGGATTTTTTGTTACCTTAATTTGTGGATTTCTTTGCTGGTTTCCGTTTCGAGGGAGCAGTAAAGATCTGAAAACTAGAGACGGATTTCTCATCGTTACGTTGTTTTGGACCGTTCTTTCATTGTTTGGAGCGATACCCTTTGTTGTGTCCAAACAGCCTATGCTGAGTTTTACTAATGCCATGTTTGAAGCCGTTTCTGGGCTGACAACAACCGGAGCGACAGTCATCACTGGACTCGATTATTTACCTCATGGCATTTTGTATTATCGACAGCAATTACATTTTTTAGGTGGAATGGGAATTGTGGTCTTAGCGCTGGCAGTGTTGCCTATGTTAGGTATTGGTGGAATGCAATTGTATCGAGCAGAAACACCGGGTCCAATTAAAGATAATAAGTTAACACCTCGTTTGACAGGAACAGCAAAAGCATTGTGGTTAATTTACGTAGGATTAATTGTGATGTGCACAGTTGCATTTGCAGTGCAAGGAATGAGTTGGTTTGATGCGGTTTGCGAAAGTTTTAGTGCTGTTTCTACAGGTGGATTTTCAAATCACGATGCAAGTTATGTTTTTTATGATAATTCCAATATCGAAATTTGTTCAATCATTTTTATGATTTTGGGTGGTACAAATTTTGCTTTGCATTATCAATTTTTTCGATACGGGCGTATTGGATTTTATTGGAAAGATGCTGAATTTCGAGCGTATATTGCCATTATTTTGGCCGCAGGATTATTAACGGCAGGAACATTATTGTACTATCATATTTATCCCGATGTAAAAACAACTTTATTAAAATCTTTTTTCACGATTGTTTCTTTAAATACAACGACAGGGTCAGTTGATGCTGACTTTAGTAATTGGCCTACGTATCTTCCATTCCTTGCGATGATGATGGCTGCAATGGGAGGGTGTGCAGGGTCAACAAGTGGGGGCATTAAAGTTATTCGAATATTATTGTTGAGACGACAAACCGTTCGTGAAGTTCATCAACTAATTCATCCTAAAGCTGTTATTCCCGTCAGAATAGGTGATCAAGTTTTATCGCCCGAAATAATACAGGCTATTTGGAGTTTTCTAGTAGCATTTATAGTTTTATTTATAGTAATCATTATGCTGTTGTTAGCACAAGGTAATGACATTACAACCGCTTTTGGTGCTACAGTGGCTGCTATATCGAATTCGGGAGCTGGAATTGGGCAAGTATCAGGCTCTTTTTTGAGCTTATCCGATTTCAGCAAATGGGCGCTCGTGTTTGGAATGCTAGCGGGTCGTCTTGAAATATTCAGTATTCTAGTGCTTTTTTCCATGGCCTATTGGCGTGAGTAATTAAGGAAACATGAATGAGCCACCCTACATATAAACCTGTTATTTTAGTTGACGGTTCGTCTTATTTATTTCGAGCTTTTCATGCTTTACCACCTTTAACAAACAGTAAAGGACAACCGACAGGCGCGGTGTACGGTGTTGCGAATATGGTTCGTAAATTATTGAGTGATTATCAACCAGAGCGCATTGCGGTTGTTTTTGATTCGAAAGTGAAAACATTCAGACATAAACTTTATCCTGAGTACAAAGCCAATCGCGCCGTAATGCCAGATGAACTAAAAGTTCAAATTGAACCGTTGCATAATATTATTCGTGCTATGGGAATACCATTAATTTGTGTTGATGGTGTTGAAGCAGATGACGTCATTGGAACTTTAGCAATCGAAGCCAAAAAAAATGGATATGAAGTCATCATTTCAACGGGTGATAAAGATTTAACTCAGTTGGTGAATAGTCATGTTACGCTCATTAATACAATGACAAATACTTTATTAGATCACGATGGCGTTGTAAAAAAATTCGGTGTTCGGCCTGATCAAATAATTGATTATTTAACATTAATTGGAGATAGTTCAGATAATATTCCAGGTGTGCCAAGTGTCGGTCCGAAGACAGCAGAAAAGTGGCTATCGCAGTACGGAACTTTAGATAGCATTATCGCTGATGCCAATAATATTCCAGGTAAAGTGGGTGAAAAATTTCGTGATGTTCTAGGTCAACTCCCGTTGTCAAAACAATTGGTCACTATTAAATGTGATGTTCAATTGCCCGTTGAAATAAATGACTTAATGATTAATAAACCAAATGTGGATAGTTTGCGAGATTTATATCTTGAATTAGAGTTTAAAGCATTGTTGGTAAAGCTCGATCAAGAAAAACCAGCAACTCCTACGAGTTATGATACTGTAATGACTCAAAATCAGTTAGATTTGTGGCTTGAAAAATTGAGAAAAGCAAACGTCATCGCGTTTGATACAGAAACGACAAGCTTAAATGATATAGTCGCTGAATTGGTCGGAATTTCTGTGGCGATAGGATCTGGTGAGGCTGCTTATATTCCACTAGCTCATAATTATAAACAAGCACCCAAACAGCTTGATCGAGATACGGTGCTTAATGAGCTTATCGCTATTTTAAATGAGGATAATAAAATAATTATTGGGCAAAATATTAAATATGATTTAAATGTGATAGGAAATTACAGTTATACTTTTACTGGAACCATGGTTGATACAATGCTCGAATCGTATGTGCTTACGGGGGGCACGGGCCGTCATGATATGGATACTCTTGCCTTAAATTATTTGGGAAAATCAACCATAAAATTTGAAGAAGTGGCGGGTAAGGGAAAAAAACAAGTCACTTTTAATCACGTCCCCATTGACGTTGCATCACAATATGCTGCGGAAGACGCTGATATTACATGGCAATTGCATCAGGTGCTTTCGTCAAAGCTAGATGCTATTCCTGCTGTTGCAAAAGTATTTAAAGAGATTGAGATGCCACTTGTTTCTGTTTTGATGCGAATGGAACGTTATGGCGTTCTTATTGATTCTGATCTTTTAATATCGAGAAGCCATGCATTGGCAAAAAGAATTGATCAGCTTGAGGAAGAAGCGAAACAATTGGCTGGCAAAGATTTTAATCTTAGTTCTCCGAAGCAATTACAAGATATTTTATTTAATAAAATGCAATTACCCGTGATTAGAAAAACACCAAAAGGACAGCCTTCAACTTCGGAAGCTGTGTTACAAGAATTGGCGATGTCTTTCCCATTGCCTAATATAATTTTGGAACATCGTAGTCTCAGCAAATTAAAATCAACCTATACCGATAGTTTACCTGAACAAGTTAATCCTAAAACAGGACGTATTCATACTTCATATAATCAAGCGATAACCAGTACAGGACGTTTATCATCTACTAATCCTAATTTACAAAATATCCCCATTCGCACAGAAGAGGGTCGAAAAATTCGACAAGCTTTTATTGCGCCTAAAGGCTATAAAATAGTTTCGGCTGACTATTCCCAAATTGAACTTCGCATTATGGCGCATTTAACGAGTGATCCAGGTTTAGTGGCGGCATTTCAACATGGACTCGATGTTCATAAGGCCACGGCCGCAGAAGTTTTTAATGTACCTATCGATGAGGTTACTCCGGAACAGCGTCGTCGAGCTAAAGCCATTAATTTTGGATTAATCTATGGGATGTCTCCGTATGGATTGTCTCGTCAAATTAACGTTGATCGTGATGAGGCTCAGCATTATATGGAAACTTATTTTCATCGTTACCCCATGGTAAAACAATATATGGACGATATTAGAACGTTGGCACGCAAACAAGGTTATGTTGAAACTATTAAAGGTCGGCGTTTATATATGAATGATATTAATTCTTCTAATTTTAATGTTCGAAATGCTGCAGAACGTGCGGCCATTAATGCACCATTGCAAGGCACCGCAGCTGAAATCATTAAGATTGCTATGATTAACATTGATCACTGGTTAATCAATAAAAAAATTAACGCCAAGATGATCATGCAAGTACACGACGAATTGGTTTTTGAAGTTGCAACACCTATTGTTGACAAATTTATTCTTGATATTAAACATCTAATGGGATCTGCCGTAAAATTAAATGTGCCCGTCGAAGTTAGTTTTGGGTCTGGCGAAAATTGGGATGAAGCTCATTAAATTTAGAAAATTTCTTTATCCCCCAAAAGTAAAGGTATAGATTTCAAGCCCAGGCCCGTCTGTAATTATTTCCAATATCCCATCATCGGATTGCGGAGCGGATACCGCTTCAAAAAGAGTATGCTTGGTTACATGCATACCACTGTCCACTACATCCCGCCCTTTTTTCTTCAAAAGGGGCGCATCATTTAATAATAACTCAATATGACTCCCAGTAGGTGATGATATGCCCATAACAATAAACACCTTCTTTGCATGAAAATGGATTTTTATTTTTGCGCCTTTTTGATCGGAAATAATTTTATCTCGAAATATGACCCATTTACCTTGTAATGCCCAGTAATCCTGGGGTAATTTCTTTGGATAAGTATATTGAGCTGATTGATTTTTCAGTACCGGTTCAAGACCTGAAAAATGATCTGCCCGTGCGAATCCTAAATACGTTTCCGGCGTCTGAGACTCATCGTATTGTTGCGTCTCATTTAGTTTACTGTTGATAGGTTCTTTAACACCCAATAGATATCGAATGTTATTTTCCGTGAGATCGTACTCCCCTTCACCAAAGTGGGTATAAACTACCCTACCTTGCTTATCTATCAGATAATGTGCAGGCCAATAACTATTACCAAAGTTTAACCAAGTTTTAAATTGGTTATCTAGCGCAACGGGATATTTTATTTGGTCTTGTGCTACCGCATTTTTAACGTTGTCGAACTTAGACTCAAAATCAAACTCGGGTGAATGTATTCCAATAATGACAAAACCTTGATGACGATATTTTTCATACCAATTATTTAAATAGGGCAAAGTGCGGACGCAGTTGATACATGAATAGGCCCAAAAATCGATTAATACCACTTTGCCCTTCAAGTCATTTATTTGCAGTGGCTCGGAATTTATCCACGCACTAATGCCACTGATAGCTGGGGCAGCATAAGGAAGCAATATACCATTTTGAAGGCTTGTCGCTCTGCTTGATTTGCTTGTGGCCGCATAAGCAGTGCTCAGCGCTCCTTCAAGGTAAATCATATAGCCAACGCTCAAAATAATCACGGCACCTAGTGTTTTTCGAAAAAAACCAGCGTAATCTCTAAAGAAACTTAGCTTTGTTATTATTTTTCTACCAAAAAGAGCAATCATGAACATGGGAATTCCAACGCCCATGCCAAAGGCCAATAAAATAAGAAAGCTCAAGTAATTTGATTTTTGAACCACAGTTTGCACAATAACCGCTGCCAAAATTGGTCCTGCACAGGGCGTCCAAATAAGAGCTACTATACCACCAAATAAAACTCCGCTGATAAAACCCGCTTGCGGATCATTAATCTTACCCATACCAACGCCAACACCTGTAAGTCGTTTTGTTAACCGAGCAAATAATTCTGTCAAATGGCTAGACAGCAAAATAATCCCAAACAATAATAGAAGGCCGAAAGAGACATATCGTACTAAATTTAAATTAATCCCTGAATACAGCACCAGTTTTCGTGAAAACAGTGTAAACAAAGCAAAAATAGCAATAAATCCAATGATAATCCCAAAAGGTCTCTCTTTACTCCCGGTAAGAGATCCCACAAGAATAATCGGCAAGATTGGTAAAATACAGGGCGAAACAATTAATGCAAACCCCTCAAAGAAACCCAAAAATACACTCAAAATATCTGCTTGCATAGAACACATCCCTTCCTCTAGATATTGCATAATGACTTGCTATATTAACCCATTATAGCTCAGGATGGGCTTATTTTCACGAGTAACATAATCCCCAATTAATTTGTATTGCATTTTGATATGATTTTATGTATACTTATTTTCGGTAGGTATATTTATGAAAACATATTTTAACAGCTTTTCACGCATTATTCGTTCGATTATTATCGGCTGAGGCCGATACACACTCTCATTTCACATATTTTCCCGTTAATTAAATCAACTCAAATATCATGAGGTACCCTATGCGTGCACGACAATATCGTTTCGTGCCACTATTGATGTGGCTAATACCTTTATCATTCTTTGCGTTTCAATTTATCTTGCGCTTATGGCCAGGATTAATGATGCAACAAATTATGAATCAATTCTCAATCGATGCTAGTCATTTTGGCTTACTTGCTGCGTTTTACTATTACGGCTATTCGAGCATGCAAATTCCTGTGGCCATGTTACTTGATCGTTTCAACCCACGAATTATAGTATTTAGTTTTGCAGTGCTTTGTGGACTTGCGACCTTGTTATTTACATACACCACAGAATTTTCCATGGCCTTAATAAGTCGATTTTTTATTGGTGTGGGGTCATCTGTAGGCTTTCTTGGAGTTTCAAAAATTGTATCAGAATGGTTTTCACGAAAAAATTATTCTCGTATGATTGGTTTTTCATTTACTTTCGGTTTAATGGGGGCAATTTATGGTGGTAAACCTCTTAGTATACTGATTAGCACATATCATTGGCAGAATATAGCTTTGGTACTTGCTTTGATCTCGATCAGCATAGGTTGTGTTGCAGTTTTGGTTTTGCGCTCGCCAACAGAAACTTCAAAACTATCACCTCAAAAATACAGGCTGAATAATTTTAGAGCTATCCTATCATCAAAAGTAGTTTGGTATCTTGCTATTGCTAATCTGTTAATGGTTGGGGCGCTTGAAGGTTTTGCAGATGTTTGGGGTGTTCCTTATTTAATGAAGGCTTATGATTTTTCTAAAGCTGAAAGTGCGGGAATAATATCTTTTATTTTTTTAGGCATGTTATTTGGCGGTCCATTACTCGCGTTTTTCAGTAAGCGATTCGGAAATTTCACAATAATTTCAGCGGCTGGTTTAGGAATGTCATTGGCATTTATTTGTTTATTGTTGGGCGTGACGCACAATACAGTTATGTTATCCAGTTTGTTTTTTGGAGTGGGTTTATTATGCTGTTATCAAGTCATCGTGTTTTCTGCCGGCGCCAATATCGTTGCCCCTGAAAATTTAGGTGTAACAGTCGCATTTCTCAATTGTATTAATATGCTTGGGGGTTCTTTTTTTCACACTTGCATTGGCAGAATTATGGATTACTTTTGGACTGGTACGCTCAATTCGGAAGGGTTACGCACTTATGATCTCGAGGTGTACCGTTATGCTTTGAGCATAATACCTCTTTGTTCAATCATTGGTGCTACTTTAGTTTGCTACGTTGGAATTAAATTATTTGGCGCGACTAAAACACAATCTTCAAAACAGTTACCTGCATTTCAAGAAGATGTTTAGTGATGCAATGGAAGATAGTTTTGTTGGTCTAATGGCTCAAATTTGAGGAGAGTAGCTATGACACAATGAAGTATTAATTGTTAAATAATGCTGCGTCAATTTTTTGATTATTCCATAGAGCTAGAATAGTGATGAGTCGCGCTTTGAGGGCGTCATATTGGCCTGCAGGGATAAATCCTGCGGAAATGAGCTCTTGTTCTGATCCTGGATAATTGTAGGTACTGTGCATAATAAATCCATGTGATGCACGTGAAGTAAAAACAATAGGTAATTTTTTTGAGAGTTCTTTCATGGCAGTGACGTCATGTTCTGAGACGTGGCCGCTGCCAGCAAGTTCGAGTACGATGGCATCGTATTCTCCCATAGCTTGGAAAGGCCAGCGTTGAGAAAAAGCAAAAGAAAATAATCCTACATCGGGTGCTGGGGTTGAGGGTAGTGAAAATTTTGGAAGTTTGCTGATTGGTCTGTAAAGTAAATAAGGCTCACCTTCGTGAATCATTCCCATCGGACCAGCAAGCCGTGAGTTAAATGCATTCGTGAAAGCAGTGTGCTCTTTAACGACATAACGAGCTGCGTGAATCACATCATTCATCACGACCATCGCACCTAATCCTCGTGCAGACGGATGAGCTGCTAAACTAACAGCTGCGAGTAAATTTGCTGGCCCATCAAAACCAGGTGTATTGGTTGCTCTCATGGCGCCAGAAAGAACAATCGGTTGTGGGATGTCAAACAGCAAATCAAAAATAAATGAAATTTCTTCGAGCGTATCCGTTCCTTGTAAAACGACTACTCCGTCTGCTCCATTTTGAATGGCTGTTGTAATTTTTTCATAACACAGTCTGATATCATCCCATGTCAAACTCGCGCTGGGTTTTAGCATGAGCGTTTCTACATCGATGTTTGCGATTTCATTTAATTGTGGAAGTGAATTTGCGAGATCAAGTCCCGTTAATGTAGGTGATGCGCCTTCTTTTCCAGAGGTCGTCATCGTGATTGTGCCACCTAGCACTAAAATTTTAATTTTTGGTTTCATAGTAAAGAATTATTCCACAGTAACAGATTTTGCCAGATTACGCGGTTGATCAACATCAGTACCTTTAATCACGGCAACATGATAAGCCAATAATTGAAGTGGAATTGTGTACAGAATTGGGGCCAGAATGTTATGCACTTCGGGTAAATAAATCACGGTTGAATCTTTTGAGGCATTAAGATGTGTATTTTTTTCAGCAAAAATAATGAGCTCTCCGCCGCGTGCTTGGACTTCACTCAAATTCGATTGCAATTTTTCAAGCAATTCATCTTTTGGAGCGACAGCAACGACAGGCATATTTTTATCCACTAGAGCAAGAGGGCCATGTTTTAATTCGCCCGCTGGGTAAGCTTCAGCGTGGATATAAGAGATTTCTTTTAATTTCAGAGCACCTTCCATTGCAATTGGATATTGAATTCCGCGGCCTAAAAATAAAGCATGTTCTTTATCCGCAAATCGACTGGCTAATTGTTTAATTTCTGATGCAGATTCGAGGGCTTTTTCAAGTGTTTTTGGCAGATGTTGTAATGCGTGTATAATTTGATTTTCTTCGGTATTGGTAAGTCCATGCCGTCGAGCTAAGGCGATAGATAATAAAAGTAAACTGATGAGTTGAGTTGTAAAAGCTTTTGTGGAAGCTACACCGATTTCAATGCCCGCTCGTGTCATGAAAACCAGTTCGGATTCGCGAACTAAAGAACTTTCTGCAACATTACAGATGCCCAGTGTGGATAAATAGTTGAGAGATTTAGCTTTTCTCAAGGCCGCAAGAGTATCAGCAGTTTCGCCGGACTGAGATAATGTGACAAATAATGTATCTGATTCAACGACAGTATTTCGGTATCGATATTCACTGGCTATATTTACTGTGCACGGAATTTTTGCGAGTGATTCTATCCAAAATTGCCCTACCAAACCGGCATGATAACTCGTGCCACAGGCAACAATATGGACGCGTTTTATTTTATCAAATAATTCACTGGCATTGACACCAAAAGATTGTTCTAGTAGTTTTTCATTCGTAATTCGCCCTTCCAAAGTATCACTGATAGCTTGGGGTTGTTCAAAAATTTCTTTTTCCATATAGTGACGATATTCACCGCGATCGGTAGAGTCTTGTTTTAAATCGATCATGTGAATGGGGCGTTCTACACGTTGTAAATCTTTATCGTAAATTTCTACGCCATTGCGACTGACACTAGCAATATCACCTTCTTCGAGAAAAATAAATCGTTGTGCAACGGGTAATAAAGCCATTGTGTCAGATGCAATAAAGAATTCATTTGAACCTAATCCAATTACAAGCGGGCTTCCTCGGCGCACGGCAATTAATTGATTAGGAAATTTGGGGCTTAATATACCTAATGCATACGCGCCTTCTAGTTCTTTAGTCGCTTGATACACAGCGTGTAATAAATCATTTTTTGCGAGGTGTTTGTGAATTGTATGAGCAGCAACTTCTGTGTCTGTTTCAGATGCAAATCCATATCCTAAAGCAATTAATTGTTCGCGTAAGTTAGCATAATTTTCAATGATGCCATTATGAACGAGTGCTATATCATCAGTCGATAAATGCGGATGTGCGTTTACTTCAGAAGGTTTTCCGTGAGTGGCCCAACGGGTATGCGCAATTCCAATAAAACCGCTTGAAGCTTGAGTTGTCATGGCTTCGGCGAGTTGACACACTTTTCCCAATGCCCGAATTCGTTGAATCGTTAGATTTTCTGGGTGTAGAACGGCCATTCCAGCGGAATCATAACCACGATATTCTAGTCGTTTTAAGCTATCTAACAAAATAGGAGCGACGTCACGTTGAGCGATGGCGCCTACAATTCCACACATACTATAACCCCCTGATATTCTTCAATTAGAAACTATACTGTATTCACCTGAAAATGCCAGTATCACTGATCCTGCTGGATCCTAAATAACCTCCGGGCCTTTAGGTACAATTTGAGTCGGATTTAAATTAACCTGACTAATATAATAATGACGTTTAATATGATCGAAATTTACTGTGTCTGAGATGCCAGGAACTTCAAATAAACGTAAAATATAATTATGTAAATTCTCATAATCGATTAATCGATTTTTGTTGCATTTATAAAGAACGTAATACACGGCATCAAAACGAATTAATGTTGTAAATAACCGCCAGTCAGCCTCAGTAATCTGATCACCGGTAAGAAAATTATTTTTTTCGAAGTGATCCTCAAGAAATTCGATTGCCGAAAATAAAGAATCATAGGCATCGTCATAAGCGCTTTGAGTTGTTGCAAAACCACATTTATAAACGCCATTGTTAATATTCTCATAAACAAAATCGTTCATTTTATCTATTTCTTTGCGCAATTTTTCGGGATAATAATCGGGAGTTTTTTCAGTGAAATCCTTGAATTCACTATTGAACATGCGAATAATATCAGAAGATTCATTGTTCACAATCGTGTATGTTTTTTTGTCCCATAATACAGGCACAGTAACGCGCCCGGTGTATTCTGGATCTGCTAAAGTATATACTTCATGTAAATAATTTTTGTTATTGATAACATCAGGAATGCATTCGGAATTTTCAGAAAATGCCCAGCCTTGATCGCGCATCAACGGATCTACAATGGATAGTGAGATGATATCTTCAAGTTTTTTGAGTTTACGAAAAATCAGCGTTCGGCATGCCCAGGGACAAGCGAGAGAAATATAGAGATGATAGCGGTAGGGCTCAGCTTTGAAATCTGTGGATCCATCTGCGCTTACCCATTGTCTAAAAGAGCTAGCCTTACGTTTAAAATGGCCGTTCGAAGATTGTGGCTCGTTGGCCTGCCATTTGCCTTCGACTAATAATCCCATGTATGACTCCTGATCGATGTTGTATTCAAACTATCATGACCAGAGGTTAAGGGAAGATCAAGTCCTAATAAGCCCTGGCACTCTTAATCCAGGCTAATGATTAAAAGGCGCGCCATAACCGTAGCCGCCACCCAGATAACGTCCACCATAAGTATAATAACTTCCGCCTGATATGGTTGGGTATGTTTCTGATCGGGTATATTGGTCATAATTGGGGGTGTAAAAGATACCCTGTGTTTCTTCACCATAGCCGTCATAGCCATTATAGCTCGTACTGCTTGAATAAGAGCCTCCGCCACAGCCTGTAAGCATTAGGGCCAATAGTCCAGTGAAACTTGCTATTAATAGAGTCTTCATTAGTACATCCTCCTAGTCATTGTTCCTTCCATAAGGCAAGTATAGCGTATGAATCTATGGTTTTCCTGTGGTAAAATGAGCAGCTGTTGCCGAGGGTTCTATATCAGGAGATAACATTATGCAAAGATCATGGGATGACCGACTCAAGGATGCAAAACGCGAAAAAGAAGAAGAGGAAAACACTACAAAGGGGTGTTATGTTGAATTCTTAATGCGTAACTTTTTCATATCGGAAGAAGTTATTCCTGAACGCTGTAAAGTATATGTTCGAGGCAAAGTTAAACGCTATATTTTTAAAGATGTGGATTTAAATGATTTAGTGGTGAAAGAGGTCTTTCGAAGGCGGGTTAATTACAAGGCGGTATCTGAATCCAAAATAGACATGGGAAATATTGTTTTTCGTATGGAGGCATTGTGGTTAATTTTGGAGCATGATCATTCTGCTTATGGAGGATTGCCTCATAGTATTTATAGTCATGCATTGCTTGCGGCGGTTGCTTCATTGTTTACGGCATTGAGTGAACATAAAGCTTTTGCCGATATTTTGACTGAACATCTTCAAAAAGCTTTTAGGAAAAAGGCTTTCCATTTTCATTTTTCGTTTCGTAATCGATCCAAGAATGCTGTTGATGTAAAAACTTTAAAAATTTTAGCGGCACATATTTACGAGCACTGTCGTTTGGAATTAGCTGATTTTTGTGCGTGTGAACCTTTATCTTCCGCTATTCTTGAAGATCAACGATTCACTTTAGAGTTTAAAAGTCTACTAGTAAAATGTCTTGATACTCATGCTGTTTATTACGAGGCGAATCAAACTTTATTGGATAATTTGCCTAAAGATTCAGAGGAACTTAAGCAAATTATTGCGTTAGTTAATGAAGATACACAGATTTTTTGTTCGCCAAAAGACGGCATTAAAACAAGGCAAGCTATTGTTGGAAATGCTGTAGGATTGTTGGTCGCCAATATGAGTGCGAGTGTAATGTCTTTGTGTAAAGAACGTACGTATTCGGAGCAAAAATTAACCGAAAGGCAAAAGGCTGAAATTCAAGAAGAGTTTGGATGTTATGTTCAGAAAGGTTGCGCTTTTCGGCATAACGAACTGTCCTATATGAGTATCATTGTGTATTTTAATATATCTATGGGGCGATCTGCGATTCCAAAGAATGTTCCAAAAGCAATTAAAGCATCAAAAGATAAATCGTCACAATTTAGAGTTAGGAAGCTTCCAATAAAATATGATCGTAAAACAGTGCAATATCGCCAAAATTTATGGGGAATAATGGATGACGGTTTGTTGGCAGGTTTAAGTCAAAATTTATCTTGCCATATTTTAGATCCCTCAGGTGGTAAAATAAAAACAGATGTTATGTTGAATTCTGCAACGCCACAATTTTCATATTTTCAGCATGCGACTGGAAATATTCCTACGTTAGTTTTAAAAACTCGTTATCTGGTGATTGTGGCCTATCAGTATTTGCATCTTATTGACATGGATCCTTCTCGATGTGAGCCCGAAAAAATCATGCTATTACCGGAAGGTGGTGGTATGGCGATTGTAGAGCTTGATGACAATTGTTTTGCTGTGGGTTCGGGCAGTGGTCAAGTCACCATTCATGATAGTGAAACAGCTCAAATTCTGAAAATATTTCCAGTTGATAAAAAATTGCATCAAAGTGCCAATGCGGTTAGTCAGATGGTTAAGCTATCAAACAATCGATTAGCCTGTGGTTATAATGGCGGTCAAGTATATATTTGGGATATAAAAACCAGTCGACTCGAAGCAGTTTTACATCCTTCAGATGATATAGCAGTCCTTATTTACGATAGAAAAACCGGTCGGCGCGAAGAAATTACATATCCTTCACTTGAAAAGGCAGTTTTTCCAGCTTATGAAGCCGATACTGTAGTCATGCTAGGTTCTCCTAAACAAATACCAGGTGTGTGGAGAGGCGGTAGGCCACAAGGCACTGCTTCATCATTACTGGTGAGCAAAGAGGGCAATCTTTTTGTAGGGTATGGGGATAAAACTATTGCACTCTGGGATATGAAAACCTTTCAAGTAATTAAAACGTATGTTGGTCATGATAAATGGCCCCATGCTTTGATGATATTACCTAACGGACAGTTAGTGAGTACTGGGTCAGATAACACAGTGCGAGTATGGAATAAAAACGGCTGTAAAAAAACGCTAACACTTACCCATCCAGGATTTTTTGCAAAAATAGTGGGTGATAAAGTTATTGTGGCTGATCACCATAATTCTACTGAGCTTGATCTTCAGGAGTTAACAGACTCTTCACCAGGGCTTAGATGATTTTCAATTTATGTGAGGATTTAATATGACTACGAGTCAACAGACAGTGGACTATATTCTTGAACAAACAGCCGATGCTGGAAAAGTTACGGCTAAAAAAATGTTCGGAGGATATTGTGTTTATTGCGATGGAAAAGTTGTAGCGTTAGTTTGTGATGACGAGCTTTTCGTAAAAATAACGCCAGCAGGTAATAAATATCTCGGAAAATGTCCGGAGAAACCACCTTACCCAGGAGCAAAGCCCTATTTTTTCATTTCAGGTGATCAATGGGAAGATGGGGAGTGGTTGTCTCAATTAATCAAGATTACTGCCGATGAACTTCCAGTGCCAAAGAAGAAAACTGTTAAAAACAAAAATTGATGAGGGGGGGGCAAATCTCAAATTAACGATTTCAGCAATTAATACTATGGGATTAAGGTGTTTAGAAAGGCTTGCGAAAGGTTATTTGGATGTTTAGAAGAGGAATTTATACAATATTTTCGGTTGCGCGGTTTTGATGAGACGGGCTAGAAAATGGGGCAAGACTAAGCTGATTTCCCTTTCAAAAATGACATAAGTCAAATCTGAGGGGAGGTTTTTACGCCAATTTTCCCCCTCTAAAATCGACAAATGTCAAAATTAGAGGGAGAATTTCATTGGCAATTTCCCCCCTCATTACTAACATATGTCATTTTAAGAGGAGGAAATCTCATGGAGGCGGTTTTTGGCGGGCGAAAAAATGGCTCCAAGAGCCTGGTGTATTAAGCAGTTGGAATATAAAAATCTAAAAAGAATCAAGCTTAGTTTATATTGTCTGCGTGATACCTACCTGCGTATACCTAGCCTAATCTAGATTAAGTCGAGCTCACCATTTGAGTGAGCAGCCTTCCTGGTTGGTAGAGCGTAGCATTCTTGTGCTTAGCAGTAGGTTGTATATGGTAGATTAAAGTTAAGATAGTGCCGTGGTTCGAGAAATATTTTAATACTGTAAATTTACTCAAAATGAAAATGCTATACTAACAAGACTGCTAATGGAGGTTTAAAATGGATCCAGAGAAAAGGCTGTTGCCGAAAGGTTATTTCAAGCACGCAGAGAAAGCTATTTCAATTCTACTAGATATCAACGATATTATTAGAAGAATAGAAGCTGCTATAAGAATACAGGAGTTCTATTTTAAGTCGCGTGAACATTACCACAATGATATAAATGGAGAAGAACTCACAGAAATCATATGGGATTCAATTATTATGTCTTTGTTTAAGTACATGGAGCTATATGAAAAATTTAACTCTTCATTAAAAGCAGCGACATCCAATAATCTCGCAAGATTTTTTTATAAACATTTAAAAGATGATGGTATTAGAGATTTAAGACATGAATCCGCTCACACATTTAGATATGACGGTAATAATCAACCAACTGAAGACGATATGAACGAAAATTACATTGAGAATTTAGAGCAACGACATAAATCATTGCTAGCGTTTTATATGAAAGTTCATTCATATCCATATATCGAAGATAAATGCATTTTGGATATACTAAAACAATTAAAAAGCGATTTATTTGACTATATAAAACAAGGCGTGCAGATCAAATAATTATTTTTTGTCGTGTTGCATAACCGAGAACCACTATATTTGGTTTCTGTGGAAATGTTAACAAGATGAAATGAGGATAATTTAAGCTTCCAACTTTACATTATCCCTGCCACATTACAGTTGTTACTACGCATTACTCTTAAATCAATGGTGGGTCTAATTTAATGTGCGGCAAGTGAAATTAGTTTTGCGAGTTTCAAATCTCAATGTAGTACCTTCGCAAGGCGGGGCTAAGTCACAAAATAACATATCTTATCACAATAACCCGTAATATTAATTTAAATCAAGAGCCTGTAAGATTTAATCGAGATCACTGTTGGAGTCGATACTCCGTGAATAGTGAGATAGGGTTGTAAATCGTAGCAGAAGGTGTATACTTACATTTAACAACACCCGCTACGCCTCTTAACAATGCGAACCAGAGCGGGTTTTTTACGTCAATTGAATATACGAATCCAGCACATACTTCTAATCAGAAGATGGATTTTACTGAGGGACGTGGTACAGGCGTCCCTAAAATGCGAAGAGCTCTCGCCAATAATGGCTCACCTGAAGCTGTTTTTTATACTGATGAAGCTAGGCTTACTTTCTGGACCGAAATCCGTATACATCCTGAATTTATGAAGGATCTGGAGCTTCCCGGGGTCCATGATGGGGTCTATGATGGGGTCCATGATCGTGCTCTATCAGAAACACAGCTCAAAATCCTAACAGTGTTAAGAAATAAATCATCAAATTTACCTGATATATTATCTGAGTTAGGATACAGCAGCCGTTCAAGAAATATCAGAAATGCTTTAAATTTGCTGATAGAAGAGGCTTTAATTGCTTATACAATACCAGAAAAACCTAGAAGTAAAAATCAGCAATATATGATCACACAGAAGGGAAAAGAGATTTTAGCTGACTAAAGCATGCAGGAGAGATATTTAATTTACATAGTTTACTGATGTTCTTATCTTAAGCAAAAGTAATCTTATTCACTAACCTTTCTATGGAATGCGTGATTTCAATACCCTTAGTTCTAAATGTTGATTAATTCGGTTTAAAATCAGCACTTATAAAATTTAATGGTCCATCGAATTTAATTCCATGTCGTGCAGTACAGCTCGATTGTTCTTCCATGGCAGTATATATCTCTTCTATCAATTCGGGCGGAAAAGCCCAAAAAGGTGTTGATTCTGAAAGTTGAATTGCATTATCTCTATTTTCTTGTTCACGCATGACCCTATTTTGATAAAGCTTTTTATCTAGTTGAAATACTAATTCTTTATTTGTATCCTTATTGTGAGAGACCAATAAACGCAGTTGAATGGCGTGAATACTCAAATGCTTTATGTCAAAATCAGTAAGCTGGTTGCTACTAAGATTTATGTAATCAACTGCCTTAAACAATTCAGTAATTATTAACCCTGCCCCTTCAGTTAAAGTATTTTCGCTAAGATCAACAGATTTAATTTTCTGGGGGAGTTGTTCAAAATATTTTAATCCTGCGTTAGTAATTTTACCATCAGTGAAACTTAATGAAGTTAGGTCGTCAAGATTTGATTTTTTGATCAATTGCATAACTTTACCGAGGCCATCATCATCTAATCCAGTAAGAGTTAGAGTTGGTATTAATGTTAATTCTTTCATTTGTGTATCGTCTGCATCTAAGAAACGTCTTACATATTCGAGCTGTTGAACAGTCATCTTTGTCATGTCCTATAAATAAAATCATAGATGCCATTATACATGTAGATTCTGTGAATTGAAGCCTTTCTGCATCAATCAGAGCAAATCTGGCTAAAACCCAATCCTTTTTTGCGTATTCCTTCGATGATGCGAGGAAGGGCGGCGACAGTTTGTTCGCGTTTGTCAAAACCATCATGAAGTAGAATCACTTGAGTGGAATAGCTGTTTTTAAGAACCCAGTCGACGATTTTATCGACACCGGGGCGATCATAATCGAAGGAATTAAATCCCATAGGTGTCGGGGTCATGCCATATTCACGAATAACGTCACGTACATGGCTATTGGATGCGCCATAGGGATAGCGTAAACATAATGGATATTTCCCAATGATGTTATGGATGATGATTTTCGGTGTTTCAACTTCTTTGACGAGCTGCGTATTATTTAAATGAGTAAGATTGGGATGCGTCAGAGAGTGATTGTTGATGGCGTGACCATCAGCGAGGACTTCTTTGACGACATCGGGGTGGGCTTTGGCATTCATTCCAACCATAAAAAAAGTGGCTTTGACGTTGTATTTTTTGAGGATTGCTAAGATTTGTCGAGTGTAAACAGGGTTGGGGCCGTCATCAAAAGTGAGAGCTACTGTGCCTTTAAGCGCAGTTTTGCGAACATCTTGGTGTTCGGCTTGAACCTGTAGAGTGAATAAACACAGAACTAATAAGCATAAAACTCGATTAAACATGTTAAGTCCTTTTAAACAGTTGCATCATTGAAATCTGGCAATAACTCAAATTGAGTCTAAGGAAAACATAGCTCTTCAGCCCCGATTTGTCAAGTTGATGATTCTCAAATTAGGAGTGCAGTCCTAAAAAATGAGATTTATTTTGGAGTACACTCCTAATATTGAGTTGTTGGATACAATGTCCAATTCAAGGTGTTAGAAGATTTGCCCTAGCCATGTATACAGGGCATTGAGTGGCCTAAATACCCAAAATCCTTAACCGGGAGATGCTGGACTTGCTACAAGGGCCTATTCAGGTGAGAATAGCTACTTTTGAACAGCCAGGAGCCCAGTAATGACGAGCCGTCACGTGTTAGCCAATGCCATCCGCGCCTTAAGTATGGATGCGGTACAAAAAGCCAATTCAGGGCATCCGGGCATGCCGATGGGAATGGCGGACATTGCTGAAGTGCTTTGGAATGATTTTTTGCAGCATAATCCCAATAATCCGCAGTGGTTTAATCGTGATCGTTTTGTCTTTCCAATGGTCATGGTGCGATGTTGCAATATTCGTTGCTTCATTTAACGGGTTATGCCGCTTACTATCGATGATATTAAACAATTTCCGACAATGGCATTCAAAAACACCGGGACATCCAGAATATGGCATGACACGCCAGGTGTTGAAACAACCACGGGTCCTTTAGGGCAGGGATTGGCCAATGGCGTAGGAATGGCGATTGCGGAAAAAACACTGGCGGCGCAATTTAATCGACCGAATCATACACATCGTTGATCACATCACCTATGTTTTTGCGGGTGATGGTTGCTTGATGGAAGGTGTTTCCCACGAAGCTTGTTCGTTAGCGGGAACGTTGGGTCTTGGAAAATTAATTGTATTTTATGATGACAATGGAATTTCGATTGATGGAAAAGTGGGTGGTTGGTTCACGGATAATACTCCTCAACGTTTTGAAGCTTATAATTGGCATGTGATTCCAAAAATTGATGGCCATGATAGTGATGCAATAAAAGCCGCTATTTTACAAGCCAAAGCAGTGACGGACAAACCAACATTAATTTGTTGTCAAACAGTGATTGGACATGGCGCGCCCAATTTAGCAGGAAGTCATAAGGCTCACGGATCTCCTTTAGGTGAAGAAGAAATTACTGCAGTGCGGGAAAATATAGGGTGGCATTATCCGCCATTTGAAATTCCTGACGAAATTTATGCTGCGTGGGATTCGCGAAAAAAAGGCCAAGAAGTTGAGCAAACATGGAATGAAAAATTTAAAGCGTATCAAAAAGAATTTCCTGAATTAGCTGAAGAGTTTCAGCGGCGCATCAATAAGAAATTGCCTAAAAATTGGCCGGAAATTGCAATTCAATTTCGAGATGAATGTCAGAAATCGTCAGGGAATATTGCAACTCGTACAGCATCTAAAAATTGTTTAGATGCATTTGCACCTCATTTCCCGGAATTATTAGGGGGTTCTGCAGATTTAACAGGTTCAAATTTAACATGGTGGTCTGGATCCGAAGATCTTCGAAAAACGGAAAGTCGCGGAAATTATTTACATTATGGTGTGCGAGAATTTGGAATGGCTGCCATTATGAATGGAATTAGCACAACATGGTGGATTTATTCCTTATGGCGGAACATTTTTAGTATTTATTGATTACGCAAGAAATGCTGCACGATTATCGGCCTTGATGAAATCACACGTAATTTATGTGTTAACGTCACGATTCAATTGGATTAGGAGAAGATGGCCCAACACATCAACCCATCGAACACGCTAGTATGTTGAGATTGACACCAGGAATGTCGGTATGGCGTCCGTGTGATGCTGTAGAAACTGCGGTAGCTTGGCAAGATGCGCTTGAGCATCACGGGCCAACCTGTTTATTGCTGAGTCGACAAAATCTTCCATTACAACCACGAAATGCAGAAACGCTCGAAAATATTCGTCGCGGTGGTTATATTTTGCGAGAATGTGATGGAATACCCGATGCCATTATTATTGCGACAGGATCTGAAGTAAGTATTGCCATGAGTGCAGCAGAAGAATTAAAAAATACCTGCAAAGTACGAGTTGTTTCAATGCCTTCAACGAATGTTTTTCTAGCGCAAGATTCAGCGTATCGTGAAAAGATTTTGCCACGCGCTGTTACAGCGCGAGTCGCTATAGAAGCAGGTTCAACAGCATTATGGTACGAATTTGTTGGTAGTTACGGAAAAGTAATTGGTCTCGATCGATTTGGTGCATCAGCACCGTATCAAGAGGTATATGAAAAATTAGGTTTAACAAAATCTGCTGTAATAAATGCAGTGAATGAATGTTTATCAGAAAGTAGTTCCCGTTTAAATGGGAAACCACTACCCGTTTATTTATGATCAAAAAAAGGAGAGAGTGTAATGGCAATCAAAGTAGCAATTAATGGCTTTGGCCGAATTGGACGAAATATTTTACGTGCGGTTTACGAATATAATCGTGATGATATTCAAATCGTCGGCATCAATGATTTATCTGATATCAAAATATTAGCGCACCTCCTAAAATATGATAGCACACATGGGAAGTTTCCGGGGGAAGTTAGCTATAGTGGAAATTTCTTGGAAATTGACGGACATAAAATTGCAGTATCGGCTGAGCGAGATCCGAGCAAATTACCTTGGGGAAAATTAGGTGTTGATGTAGTACACGAATGTACGGGAATTTATACGAGCAAAGAAAAAGCACAGGGTCATATTACTGCAGGTGCAAAAAAAGTAATTATTTCAGCGCCAGCGGGTGCCGATGTTGATGCAACAATTGTCTATGGCGTGAATCACAACACGCTCACTGCAAATGATACGATAATTTCAAACGCTTCGTGCACTACAAACTGTTTGGTGCCCCTAGTGAAACCACTGCATGAAAGAATTGGTGTCGTCAATGGTTTGATGACGACTATTCATGCTTATACCAACGATCAAAATATTCTTGATGCTCCACACAGTGATTTTCATCGTGCACGTGCTGCCGCACTTTCTATGATTCCAACAAAAACGGGTGCAGCCTCAGCGATAGGTTTAGTGATGCCGGAATTATCAGGACGTCTTGATGGCTTTGCCATTAGAGTGCCAATTGCCAACGTGTCAATTGTCGATTTAACATTTACTTCTGCTCGTGATACATCCGTTGAAGAAGTAAATGCCATTTTAAAACACGCGTCTGAACATGAATTGAAAAATATTCTTTCTTTCAGTGAATTACCCCTTGTGTCTATTGATTTTAATCACAATCCTGCTTCGTCAATTTTTGATGCCGGGTTAACGAGAGTGAATAATAATATCGTGAAAGTTTGCGCTTGGTATGATAACGAATGGGGTTTTGCGAATCGCATGTTAGATACAACGGCTGTTTTTATGTCAGCAAAAAATGTTGCTGAGGTTGCGCATGCTTGAAATGAATGATTTAGATCTCGCGGGTAAGCGAGTGCTTATTCGCGAAGATTTAAATGTGCCAATGCAGGATGGAAAAATCACCAGTGATGCACGTATTGTTGCTGCCTTGCCCACGATTCGTGAGGCAGTGAAACAAAAAGCAAAAATTCTAGTCATGTCACATTTGGGAAGACCTGCTGAGGGTAAAATAGATACGAAATTTTCTTTGGCGCCTGTAGCGCAAAGATTAAGTGAATTATTGAATCAACCCGTTCGATTTATTACTGATTGGAGTGATGCCAATAAACTTCAGGATGGGGATATCGCGTTGCTAGAAAATGTGCGTTTCAATGTTGGAGAAGAAAAAAACGATAATGATTTATCAAAACGTTTAGCGGCTTTATGTGATATTTTTGTTATGGATGCTTTTGCAACTGCACATCGCGCACAAGCTTCGACAGTCGGTGTAGCAAAATTTGCACCTATTGCATGCGCAGGACCTTTATTAACAGAAGAATTGACCGCTCTAAAAAAAGCCATTGCACAACCAAGGCATCCGTTGTTAGCGATTGTAGGCGGGGCAAAAGTTTCTTCAAAATTGACGGTGCTTAACGCGTTAGTAGAAAAAGTAGATCAACTGATTCTGGGCGGAGGTATTGCAAACACGTTTTTAGCTGCGGCTGGGTTTCCAATTGGACAATCATTACATGAGCCAGAATTAATAGCTGAAGCTGCTGCACTGATGAAAAAAACAAAAATTCCATTACCCACTGATGTTGTTGTTGCTAAAGAATTTTCATCGACTGCAGAGCCTACGTTAAAAAAAATAGAAGAAGTGGCTTCTGATGATATGATATTAGATATAGGGCCTGAAACTGCCGCGGCTTATTCGATATTAATTAATAAAGCAGCAACAATAGTTTGGAATGGACCTGTAGGTGTGTTTGAATGGCCTGCATTTTCAAACGGGACACAACAAATCGCGACGGCGATTGCAGAAAGCCAAGCTTATTCTCTTGCTGGAGGTGGCGACACTATTTCAGCGATTGAGCATTTTGGTTTAGTGAATCAAATTTCATATATTTCCACCGGAGGTGGAGCATTTTTAGAATTTTTAGAAGGTAAATCTTTACCTGGAGTATTAGCTTTGGAGGAGCGATGTTAAGAAGGACAAAAATTGTTGCAACATTAGGACCGGCAACTGATAACATAGATAATCTTAAAAAAATTATCATAGCGGGCGTGGATATCGTTCGTGTTAATTTTTCTCATGGTTCCAGAGAAGAACATGAAGGGCGCATTAACATGGTACGACAATGTGCCAAAGAACAAGAACGTGTTGTTGGAATTTTAGCCGATTTGCAAGGGCCAAAAATTCGGGTGGCGCGTTTCACGGAAGGATCTGTAAATCTAGAGGTTGGGCAATCTTTTTGTTTGGATGCTGATTTAACCAAAGAGGCAGGAAATAATCAGGCTGTCGGAATTGATTATAAAGAATTACCTAGGGATGTGCATTCTGGCGATACGTTGTTACTTGATGATGGCCGTATTGTGATGCTGGTTGAATCCGTTGAGGGAAATCAAATTCATTGTGAAGTTATTATCGGCGGGAAATTATCTAATAATAAAGGCATTAATCGATTGGGCGGTGGATTATCTGCCGGCGCGCTCACTGATAAAGATCGCAAGGATTTGCAATTAGCGGCTGATTTAGATGTGGATTATGTGGCAATTTCCTTTCCGCGCAGTGCAAAAGATATGCTCGAGGCAAAAGAATTACTAAAAAAAGCTGGTGCTAATAATATTGGCACAGTTGCAAAAATAGAACGCACGGAAGCGGTGACTAATATCGATGAAATTATTTTAGCTTCTGATGCCGTGATGGTTGCTCGTGGTGATTTATCGGTTGAAATCGGAGACGCAGAAGTTCCTGCGGTACAAAAACATATTATTCGCAGAGCACGATTTCATAATCGTCCTGTCATTACTGCGACGCAAATGATGGAATCTATGATAGAAAGTTCTGTACCCACGCGTGCGGAAGTTTCAGATGTGGCTAATGCTGTACTCGACGGTACAGATGCTGTGATGCTTTCTGCAGAAACTGCTGTGGGTAAACATCCGGAATTAGTCGTTGCTGCAGTAGCGCGCGCTTGTCTGGGTGTAGAAAAACATCCTATTGCTACAAAAGGCAGTTCAGCGCCTGAGAACAATTTTACTCGCGTCGATGAAGCTATTGCGGTTGCATCAATGTATACAGCCAATCATCTGAATATTGTTGCTATTATTGCACTAACTGAATCAGGTGCTACTCCGTTGTGGATGTCGCGTATTCAAACGAATATTCCTGTTTTTGGTTTGAGCCGATTGCAAAAAACTCGCGCTAAAATGAGCTTATTTAGAGGTGTTTATCCTTTAGAGTTCGATGTGACGAAACTAAATCGTGATGAAGTCAATCGAAGTGCGGTTGCTGAATTAGAAAAACGGGGGTTTGTTAAAAAAGGTGATTTGGTGATTATCACTAAAGGCGATCATATGGGGTTTTTAGGTGGCACTAATGCCCTGAAAATTGTTCAAGTCGGAGAGGTAATTTAAATGTCAACATGGGAATCTGTTTTATTGCTATTGGGGGCTGCTGGGCTAATTTGGGTAACATATTATCAAGTCAAACGTATGCCCCGTGAAATATTTAGTTCAGCGTCGATACATAAAAGTGTTTATGTGCTGGGAATTATCACTTTAAGTCTAATTATTTTTATTTGGCTTCTAGTTAAATTGTTAAAAATGTAAATTGGTATTTTAAATCGAGAAGACAATATGAGTGAAACTAAAATAATTCGTTTAGAGAAAAAATTATTGCATTATACGGGTAAAGCCATTGCCGATTATAATATGATACAGCGTGGTGATCGGGTGATGGTATGTCTTTCCGGTGGGAAAGATTCGTATACGTTACTGAAAATCTTAAATCAACTTCGTATCAATTCTCAAAATAAATTCAGTATTTTTGCTTTTACTTTGGACCAGTCGCAGCCGGGTTGGGATGATAGTGGATTACGAGCGTGGCTAAAAGAAACTGGAGTTCAGTATGAGATCATGAGTCAAGATACGTATTCTATTGTGAAAGAGAAAGTAGAAGAAGGGAAAACGTACTGTGGATTATGTTCTCGATTACGTCGAGGAATTATTTATCGTTATGCCAGTGAAAATGGGTTTACAAAAATTGCTTTGGGTCATCATCGAGATGATTTAATTGAAACTTTATTAATGTCGATATTGTATAATGGTGAAGTGCGTTCAATGCCACCGAAATTACTCTCTGATGATAAGCGACATATTCTTATTCGGCCAATGACATATTGTCAGGAGCGAGATATAGCAGCTTATGCAAAACTTCTGCAGTTTCCGATTATTCCGTGCAATCTGTGTGGTAGCCAAGATAATTTAAAACGGGTTCTTGTGAAAAAATTAATTGCTGAATTAGCACAGGAAAATCGTAACGTACCCAGTAATATTTTACATGCATTACAAGCCATTCGGCCAAGTCAGCTGATGGATAAAAAAATGTGGAATTTTATCGATCTAGAAAAAGAGCGCGATGAGGCTGCTTCAACCGAAGTTAACCAGGAATCCAGTGAGCAAGTAGACATATTTTAGGGTGGTTGGCTATTTAGGATGAAGTTCTGTAAGATACCGAGCCTAATCAGAGATATTATTATGAACAAACCGCATTATAACCAAGCGACGTTTTTGCTGAGTGCACCTTCAATGGCTGAATTGCCTTCGGATACGGGCATTGAAGTCGCATTCATAGGTCGTTCAAACGCAGGCAAATCAAGTGCCATGAATACCATTACGGGTATTAAAGGGCTGGCTCGCACCAGTAAAACGCCCGGTCGCACCCAAACGATGAATCTGTTTGGCCTGGATGAGAGGCGACGACTAGTGGACTTACCTGGTTATGGCTATGCCAAAGTGCCCTTGGCTGTTAAGCAACGTTGGCAAAAGGTATTGCATGAATATTTAGAGCGGCGTGTTTCGTTGGCAGGTTTAGTTTTAGTCATGGATATTCGACATCCCCTCAAAGAGACCGATCAGCAATATATCGAGTGGGCGACAATTGCAGAAGTGCCGGTTCATATTTTACTCACCAAATCGGACAAATTAAGTCGTGGTGCTGCACTAGATACTTTACAACAAGTACGAAATGCACTACAACGTTATGGTGAATTAGTGAGCACACAATTATTTTCTGCTCATGATCGAACAGGTCTCGAAGAAGCAATTTTGCAGTTGGATAATTGGTTCATGCAAGAATCTTCCCTAGGATAATAATCATGTTTAATTCTGGTCGGCGTACATTTGCAAAAAATGAAGTGACCAGTTGGTCGCTGCCAAACTATTGGGATTTTATCGCTTTAGTACTTATTTTGAGCTTGATTTTGCTCATTGGTTGGGCGGCAGCAGGAATGACGACGACCCATTATATTGTCGGTGAAAGGATTCCAATCTCTTTAGATCCTAGTGCACTTCCTTATTATTCTCTGCGTACTGTGTTACGAATGTTAATTGGTTTGGTGTGTTCTTTAATTTTTACACTTACCATTGGTACGCTCGCAGCAAAGAGTAAGCGTGCTGAGCAAGTGATTATTCCTTTAATTGATATTTTACAATCTGTACCCGTTTTGGGTTTTCAGGTTATTGCTGTTGTGCCATTTCTCGCATTATTTCCAAATAGTTTATTAGGGCCAGAGTGTGCTGCAATTTTCGCAATTTTTACAGCTCAAGTTTGGAATATGACTTTAAGTTTTTATCAAAGCTGTAGAACAATTTCTCCGGAATTGATTGAGGCCGTTCAAATGTTTCGTTTGTCGGCTTGGCAACGGTTTTGGCGAATGGATGTTCCCAATGCAATGCCCGGATTAATTTGGAACTCAATGATGTCAATGTCAGCGAGTTGGTTTTTCGTAGTCGCCTCAGAAGCAATTACTGTTGCGAACAAAAATATCACATTGCCTGGAATTGGATCTTACATTGCTGCGGCTTTACCTAAAGCAGATTTGCACGCGGTGGGTTATGCAATCATAGCGATGCTTATTGTGATTCTTGCTTACGATCAATTACTCTTTAGACCACTCAATCAATGGATGGAAAGATTTCGTGCTGAAGAATCCGACGATGTCGGAAGAACTCAAGCATGGATTGTTAGTTTATTTGAGCACACACGCTTAATGCAAAAAATGGGTATTGGTATTGGTCGCTTTTGGGATGCCTTTGTTAATTTGTCGTGGTTTCGACAAAAAAAGATAAAGCCTCAACAAGAACAGAGCGAATTGATAAATAAATTTCTTGTGGTTTTGTGGTATACACTCGTTTCTTTAACTATGATAAGTGCGATTATTTTTTTAGTGTGGTATATCTCGGCAGCAATTACATTGCACGAAGTGTTCTGGGTTATATGCCTAGGCTTATTTACCGGATTACGCGTTATTGTGCTCATATTTATTAGTAGTTTAATTTGGGTTCCAGTCGGAGTATGGATAGGTTTAAGACCGCGCGTGACAAAATCAGTTCAACCACTTATTCAGTTTTTGGCTTCATTTCCAGCGTATTTATTTTTCCCTGTTGTTGTGATGGTTATTGTTCGTTATCATTTAAACCCAGAAATTTGGACTTCACCATTAATGGTCTTGGGAACGCAGTGGTATATATTGTTTAATGTTATTGCCGGAACTTTAGCATTACCAAAAGATTTACGACAGGTTGCAAGTAATTTACAAGTGAGTGGCTGGTTGTGGTGGAAACGACTCATTTTGCCCGCGATCTTCCCCTATTATATTACGGGTGCGATTACAGCGGCAGGGGGTGCGTGGAACGCAAGCATTGTGGCTGAAGTGGTGACGTGGGGAGATACTACGATCAGAGCGACAGGATTAGGTGCTTATATTGCAGCGTATGCGACCAATTTGAATTATCCTCATCTTGCTTTAGGAATTGCCGTAATGTGTCTATTAGTGGTAATTATCAATCGCATTTTTTGGCGACCTCTGTATAATCTGGCTGAAAGATATTATTTTATTGATTAGTGGGGGCGAGCGATGACAGATAATTTACATAATGGCGTAAAGCAAGCCCTTATCGAAGTTGTCGATATTAAAAAGTCCTTTAAAAAAAGTGATAATCAAGATTTACTCGTGTTAGATAAATTGCATTTTACGTTGCGAGAAGGTGAGCTTATCGCGTTACTCGGAAAGTCTGGTTCCGGAAAATCAACATTATTACGTATCATGGCGGGACTAGTGAAGCCTAATTCAGGAGAGGTTCGTTTTTGTCATCAACCTGTTTATTCGCCTGTTCCAGGAATGAGTATGGTTTTCCAGAGTTTTGCGTTGATGCCTTGGTTAACAGTTTTGCAAAACGTTGAGCTTGGTCTTGAAGCGCAAGGCATTCCAGCTCCAGAACGACGTGCCCGAGCGATTGAAGCGATCGATATTATTGGATTAGATGGTTTTGAATCCGCTTTTCCAAAAGAATTGTCCGGTGGTATGCGACAGCGCGTTGGGTTTGCTCGAGCATTAGTTGTAGACCCCACTGTTTTACTTATGGACGAACCTTTTTCATCGCTCGATGTTTTAACGGCGGATAACTTGCGAAGTGACTTGCTCAATTTGTGGAATGAGGGTAAGACGAAATTAAAAGGCATTGTTCTAGTCACCCACAATATCGAAGAAGCAGCCGCACTCGCTGATCGAATTTTAATTTTCGGCAGTAATCCAGGTTGTATTCGTTCTGAATTAACGGTTGATTTGGATCATCCTCGAAATGAAAGTGAACCAGCGTTCAGAAAATTAGTGGATGATATTTATACGCTCATGACGCAACCTGAGGAAGGTGTTGTGGCTGTTCGCGGTCTGCGATTTAAAACGATTGATTTGGGGTATCGATTACCTAAAGTGGAAATTTCAGAAATTACGGGATTTTTGGAAGCGGTACATACACCAGAATATAAAACAAAAGCAGACTTACCAGAAATTGCCGAAGAGTTGCACTTAAATGTTGATGATCTTTTCCCAATCACAGAAATTTTGGAAATTATGCGTTTTGCAACCGTAGAAAAAGGTGATATTGCACTAACTGAATCTGGAAAGCAATTTGCAGGCGCTGATATTTTACAGCGTAAAAAAATATTCGCTGAAAATTTGATGAATTATGTTCCACTGGCTCGACATGTTCGTCATGAGTTGGACAAAAATCCTGATCATCGTGTTAGCGAAGAAAGGTTTTTGTCAGAGCTTGAAGATTATTTATCGCATGATGCTGCGGAAGAAGTGTTAAAGATCGTAATCGATTGGGGGCGATATGCTGAGATTTTCGCTTACGACTATAATACCGGCTTGTTAAGTTTAGAAAATCCACAATAAAAGATGATATTTGTTATGTATCCTTTATTTAAACGTATCATAGACATTGTTTTTTCTCTGCTCGCAATAGCGCTCCTCGCTCCTGTTTTTGTCATCTTGTACATCCTCATCTTTTTCTATTTGGGTCAACCAGTCTTTTTTAAGCAAATTAGACCAGGTTATAAAGGGAAGCCATTTGCACTGTACAAATTCAGAACGATGAAAAACTCGGGCAATGAAGAAGGTGATTTAAAGTCTGATGAGCAACGAATGACTCCTCTAGGAAAATGGTTGCGAAGTTGGAGTCTAGATGAATTACCTCAGCTGATTAACGTTCTGAAAGGTGATCTTAGCTTAGTCGGTCCTCGACCGCTGCTGATGGAGTATTTAAGTTTATACACGCCTGAGCAAGCACGTCGGCATAATGTACGGCCAGGTATGACGGGTCTTGCGCAAGTGAAGGGAAGAAATAGTTTAAGTTGGAACGAAAAATTTCATTGGGATGTTGAATATGTTGATCATTTTTCTTTTATTTTAGATTTAAAGATTCTTATTCTGACAATTCAATCTCTTTTTAGTCGACGAGGTATTCATCAAGAGGGTCATGTGACGATGCCTCCTTTCACGGGAAATAAAAATCATGAGTAAACGTCTGTTTATTATTGGTGCTGGCGGACACGGAAAAGTGATTGCAGATGCTGCGATGTGCCAAGGAAATTGGGATGAAATATTTTTTATCGATGATCGTTATCCAAGTTTGTCTTCAGTGATGGGTATTGAAGTCGTGGCTCAAACAAATAATATCAAACAATTTTGTGATGAAAACTCAGAAGTGATTGTGGCAATTGGCGATAATCAAATTCGGCAACGATTGCAAGAAAATGCTCTTAGTCAGGGTTTTTCTGTTGCGTCGGTGATACATCCGCGTGCAGTAATAGCTCAGTCAGCGAAAATCGAAGCTGGATCAGTTGTTTTTGCTGGAGCTATTATTAATTCAGAAGCTACGGTAGGAAAAGGTGTAATTATTAATACCGGGGCGATCATCGAACATGATTGTGTCGTAGGTGATTGGACGCATATTTGTCCTAAAGTAGGTTGCGCTGGAGGCGTTCAAGTTGGAGCTCATGTTTGGATCGGTATTGGTGCTAATGTGATTCAAAATGTGAAGATTGGTGATTATGCAAAAATTGGTGCGGGTTCGGTAGTATTGAAGACTGTTGATAGTCATCAGCAGGTGGTCGGTGTTCCTGCGAAAGAAAGAGTATAAAAATGACAGAAAAAAAATCTTATCCTACCTGGCCGCATTTTGAAGAAGACGAATGTAGTGCTGTGCAAAATGTTTTGAAATCTGGAAAAGTGAATTACTGGACAGGCAATGACTGCCGTGAGTTCGAAAATGAATTCGCTCAGTATCATGGTGTAAAACATGCAATTTCGCTTGCAAATGGAACGCTCGCTTTAGAATTAGCATTAAAAGTACTCAATATTGGCCCTGGAGATGAAGTAATTGTGCCCGCGCGTACTTTTTTAGCAACAGCAAGCGCAGTTATTGCACAAGGTGCAACACCCATTTGTGCTGATGTGGATTTAAATTCACAAACAATTTCTGTTGAAAGTATTCAATCATTAATTAATTCTAAGACAAAGGCGATTATTGTAGTTCATTTTGCCGGCTGGTCCTGTGATATGGATTCAATAGTGAAACTGGCCAATGAACATCATTTAAAATTAATAGAGGATTGTGCGCAAGCGCATGGTGCTCGCTATAAAAATAAATTAGTAGGAACGTTTTCAGATATGGCTGCTTTTTCTTTTTGTCAGGATAAAATAATGACCACCGGTGGTGAAGGTGGTATGTTGATCATGAATGATTCTCAACTTTGGGAGCGAGCATGGTCTTATAAAGATCACGGAAAAAATTTTCAAAAAATGCATGAAGATAAAAAATCAGTAGGCTTTCAATATGTGCATGATCAATTTGGATCTAATTATCGCATGGCTGAAATGCAAGCCGCCATTGGTCGTTGTCAATTAAAGAAGCTGAATAAGTGGGTAGAAAAACGAAGAGAGAATGCTTACGTATTTGCGGAAATTCTTTCAAGTTCACCTCTTTTGCGCATTCCAATGCCCTCGAGTGATTATTACCATTCTTACTATAAATTCTACGTTTTTCTCCAACAAGATTTATTGCCAGCTGATTATACGCGTGATCGCATCTTGAATGAATTATCGGAGAGTGGTCTTCCTATTTATAGTGGGGGATGTCCTGAAATTTATTGTGAAAAGGCATTCATCGATAAAAAATTGGGACCAAAAGAACGGTTAAAAAATGCAAAAATCCTAGGTGAAACCAGTCTTATGTTTGTTGTACATCCTACATTGTCATCCAATGATATTTCTATGATGGCAAATCAAGTATTAAATTTTCTAAAACAATTTGAAGTTGCGGCAGTAAACAGAGGAGATGCTTCGTGAAATACACTTGTTTATCCATTGCGGGATTTGACGGATCGGGCGGAGCAGGCTTGCAAGCTGATCTTAAAACGTTTTCAGCTTTTGGTTGTTATGGTATGACAGTATTAACTGCATTGCCCATTCAAAATACTCAGGGGGTTAGAAAATGTTACGATATCCCTCTGCAATGTATTCAAGACCAATTAGAAGCAATTTTTGATGATATTATTCCCAGTAGTATTAAAATCGGAATGTTGTTTTCTAAAGATATTATTGAATTAGTTGCAAATTTTCTTGCAAAAAAAGGGAACAATATTCCGATAGTTCTTGATCCTGTAATGGTGGCCAAAGATGGTTCGGCGCTGTTGTTACCCGATGCTGTTGATGCGCTTAAATCACAATTGATTCCCTTAGTGACCTTGATAACGCCTAATCTACCAGAGGCTTATGCGCTTACTGAGCGGACTGAAAATTTTGATGAATTGGCAGAAAAATTATTACGACTGGGATCTACTGCCGTCTTGCTAAAAGGTGGGCATTTGGAGGGTGAGCATTCTAACGATCTCTTCGTTGATACATCAGGTCTAAAAGTGAGTCTTGAGTCTCCGCGTATCGAATCCAAGAATACGCACGGGACCGGATGCACATTATCGGCGGCGATTAGCGCATGTCTTGCTCAAGGTCTTTCGCTCTCAGATTCTTGCAGAGTTGCAAAGAGTTACGTCTTCGAGGCGATTGCATCGGCTAAAGAGGATTCTGTCGGTTTAGGGCATGGTCCTGTAAATCATTTTTATCATGTCTGGCCGACCCTTGCAAAACTCTCTGAAGAAAAAATCTTATCGAAAAATGTCAGGATAAGTGTAGCAAATTATGTGTTGATTTTAAGCTTTCTGAATACTATAATCTCAACAGTTAGTATGTTTTATAATCAAGATCAGGAGACCCTCATGAAGAGATTGATATCAATAGTTTGTTTATTTGCATTGCTTAGTTCATCTGTGATGGCTGCTAATCACAAGACAGGGCGCGATTGTTGTAAAAAAAATCGAGATTATTGGAATCCTATTACAGTTCACAATCTTGCTCCGTATTCGGTTAGTTATTCATTTAACAGTGGTGTGGATTATAAGCTTGATAGAAGTGAGACAGATATCTATCATTCAGGAACCGGTGATGCGCGAGCATACTTGGTAATTAGCGGTTGTACCGAGCGTAACGCAGATGGTGCATGTTTGACGTACAGCAGTCATATGTTTCCGGAATATTACAATGCTGAAAAAATAGCTACGATTAATATTAAATCAATTTTAGATGCAGAAATTATCTGCATAGATGGCACTACAACTTCTTGCATAATTAAATAATTTAAAATTCTTATCATGGAGCAGTTAAAAGACTATTTACACTGCTCCACTCTTTTCTTTCTTCAAGATGAAATACTCCTCGAGATAACAACTAATAATCCATTCCAATCTTTACTATCTACTCAAAATTTATTGAATATAAAAATCATCAGTGCGCATGTTGATGATTCTGTTGTTGTTATTGAAGGCAAAAGCAATTTGTCTGGCGAAGAGCTGTTGCAGAAAGGCTATAAAACTGTGCCGGTGAAGCCTTTTTTAGCAGAAGTGGATTCAACGATTCAATCAAAAATTTTACGCGCATATCATTGGATTAATTGGCATAGACAATCGAAATATTGTGGTCGATGTGCTTTTCCTCTTGAAAATCAAATTAATTCGCCAGAGAAAAAATGTTCAAACTGTAAAGTCTCTGTATTTCCACGATTTTCTCCGGCTGTCATGGTGTTAATTCAACACGGTAATAAAATTTTGTTGGCTCGTTCCCCACATTTTAAATCGGGATTTTACAGTGCGATTGCAGGATTTATTGAGATGGGAGAAACTGCTGAGCAAGCAGCTCACCGGGAAGTTATGGAAGAATTAGGATTGGAAATTACGGATTTGGAGTATTTTGCTTCTCAAACCTGGCCTTTCCCCGATAGCTTTATGATCGCTTTTAAAGCGAAGTATTTACGCGGTGAGCTTAAGATAGATGAGAAAGAAATCGAAGATGCGCAGTGGTTTGATGCGCAGAATTTGCCCTGGCTGCCACCCAGTGCAAGTATTTCAAGGCAACTGATTGAGCATGCCATAAAGGATTGCCTACAAGGGAATTGAAGGTTACAATTCACCGTTTGATGGAATCCTGGTCAATTTTGAGGGAATGAAATGAAAGGATTTATTATAAGCTTAGGTTTATTGGCCTTGGCGGTATTTTCGACGAGCACTATTGCAAGTGTTAGTGATCATCAGCCCAGTGCCATTTTTTCATACTGGAATCCTGTCACGGTTTATAATGATGCACCTTACGATATTCAATATTCTTTCGCTAGTCGCAGTGGTGGAAATTATTATTTTATTCCAAAAGGCAAGAGTGATATCTATCATACGGGACTAGGTGATAGTTATGCTGAAATTGTTGTTGTTGCTTGTACTGAAAAATCAAAAGAAGGTACTTGCTTGAATGTTGTTACGCACGTTTCTCCCGTATTTTACAATGTTAATATGATTAAAGATGTCCATGTTTTATCCGTAGCCAGTTTGAAAGTCACTTGTTTAGATGGTGGGATGGTGTCTTGTATAACTAATTTTCGTTAATAATTCGCTCAATCCTTCTATCGGGCACTAACCACATCAATGCGACCAGAATATAAAGACTGATCGATATCCAGGGTTTATAATATGCTGCTGGGATAGCAATTGCGTAGAGTGCGGGAGATATTTTTCCTTTTAAGTCTGAGCCGATGGCTTTAGCGAGTAACGAATCACGACCTTGGCTAGCGATTATGCAGTTTTGCAAAATAAAATAGGCGATCGCTGCCATCAAGAGCACAAAACCATAGAGCGCCATGGGTGCGGATTCAAAGTGATTTTCACCCATCCAGCCAGTGACGAAGGGAAATAATGATAGCCAAAAAAGCAGATGGAGATTTGCCCATAATATTGCGCCATTAACATGATTTGTAACGTGTAACATGTGATGGTGATTATTCCAATAAATTCCTAAATAAACGAAGCTCAATACGTAGCATAAAAATATCGGCAAAACTGGTTGCAGAGCGGCCAGATCGGCACTGTGGGGGACTTTCATATCTAACACCATAATCGTTATTATGATAGCGAGTACACCATCACTGAAAGCTTCCAATCGATTTCTGCCCATATCATTTTCCTGTGGACTGTAGTGGTAAATATAGTATAAGTCAGGGATTTCTGCGAAGGATACATTTCTTATCCCGTGGCAGAGCCTGCAGGAAAACTTGCGGAAATTGTTCTATAATAGTACAGCTATACCAAGGAATGAAAGATAGGATCTAAGGGAATGTCAGAACAGTTTTTTGTGTTTGTACTTATAGGCTTTGTTGCGCAGTTCATCAAAGGTTCAATTGGCATGGCCTTTGGTGTGATTACTTCTTCTTTTCTATTAAGTTTAGGAATTCCTCCCGTTTTAGTGAGTGCTTCTGTGCATACGGCCTCAATTGCGACGACTGCGACGACGGGTATATCGCACGTTATTTTTAAAAATGTTGATTTCCGATTATTTCGTCAATTAATAATTCCGGCTGTTTTTGCAAGTATGGTTGGGGCTTATGTGTTAACACGCATACCATTGGCGATCGCTAGGCCAATTATCGGGACTTACTTATTGAGCATGGGATTAATTATATTATTTAGAGCACTTCGTCATATTGTAAGTACAAAACGTATACCCGTATTATTCATTAAAAAAATTTTACAAGATCAATTGCCTTCAGAGCATGTGCGAGGTGTAGTTCCTCTTGCTTGTTTAGGCGGATTTTGTGATGCCTTGGGAGGCGGTGGCTGGGGGCACATCTTGACATCAAGTTTGCTGGCGCAAGGAGCAACTCCTCATTATGTAATCGGTACAGTGAATACCGTACAGTTTTTTGTGTCGGTGACCGCATCAATTACATTCTTTTTAACGGTGGGAATTACTCACTGGCAAATTATTTTCGCATTAATTACAGGTGGAGTTCTTGCGGCACCCTTAGCTGCATTTATGGTGAGAAAAGTTAATCCACCCATTTTGATGTTAATAGCGGGTATTGTTGTAGTGGTATTAAGTTCTAAAATTCTAATTAATATGCTTTTTTAGTAGCATCTCCCCTAGTATTCATAGCTGCTGATTTATTTTATTTATCAATTTCGTAGTACTACGAGTCTTTTTTCTCAAAATTATTCTGTATTGTTATTTCGTGTTTAACAATCTTTAAGGAGACAATGATGCCTTTATCATGGCTATTTTGGGTTCTTGCTGCGTTCAGTGCTACTCAAGTGGCAGTTGCACAGCCCGCTTCTGTATCTAAAGAGAATACCACAAAATCAACGCAATCGAGTATAGAATATCCCATTGACATTAATCATTCCGATATAAAACATTTGATGAGCATCAAAGGTATCGGTGAAAAACGTGCAAAAGCGATAATTCAATATCGTAAAGCGCATGGTGATTTTAAATCACTCGATGATTTGGCTCAGGTCAAGGGAATTACAAAAAAACGTCTCCAAACATTGCTATCAAAAAATCAGGGTAAAATAACTGTTCATTGATCTAGCCTAAATATGGTAAGATGCAGCTCAATTTCTGTGGGGTGAGGGCTTAATATGTTTGAACGATTAGTTGAAATTGATATCAATGATTGGAATGGGCAATTTTCTGAAGAAATCGTTGCGCAAGCTGTAGAAGCTTTAGAAAATGGTCAGGTTGTCTATTGTCCCAATTTGTCTTTTGTTTTAGAAGAAAAGGAAAAGAGATATTTATCTACCGATATCGCTGACCCAAAAGCTAAAAATATTCGATATGATATTCACAATGACGAGTTAGGAGGAACGACACTTCCACCGACAGAACATGCAGGCTTGCAACAGTTCATACGCAGATTTGCAAATAAAAGCCGAGACCTTGTTGAACATCTTTTCCCGCATTATAAGGGGAAATTAACACAAGCTCGAACCAGTTTTAGGCCTGTAGAAGCACAAGGCCGTCCTTCTTCGTACCGTAAAGATGATACGCGTTTGCACGTTGATGCTTTTCCAGCAACTCCTACAGGAGGTAAAAGAATTTTACGAGTATTCACAAACGTTAATCCAAACGGTATGCCAAGACATTGGCGAGTGGGTGAATCATTTTCACAAGTGGTTGAAAAGTTTGTTCCAAATCTTTCCAAGCCAAATAAATTAGCTGCAAAATTAATGCAAATTACAAGAATTACTCGAGGTGAGCGTACGCCATACGATCATTATATGCACAAGCTTCATAATGCAATGAAAGCGGATTTAGAATATCAAAAATATGCTAGTCAGGAGGATGTATATTTTCCACCAGGATCTACTTGGCTGGTTTTTTCTGATCAAGTATCTCATGCCGCAATGTCAGGACAATTTATGTTCGAACAAACTTTTTATTTGCCTGTGAATCATATGGCGGATGAAAAAAAATCTCCACTAAGGATTTTAGAGCGGGCTGTTGGTAAGGCTTTGCTATAGTTATATGAGCGCGGCAATAAATATAATAAAGATACCAAGGGGAGCAATATAGCGAATTAAAATCCGCCAAATTGCAAACCAAATTGTAGGAAGTTGCAATTCTTCATTTGTAATTTTTTTATTCATGACCCAGCCAGCAAATAAAGCAAATAAAATTCCGCCAGTAGGTTGTAAAATGTTGGTGGATAGATCCGTGATTGCGCCAAAAAAATTCCAGTGTGAAATTTTAATTTCAGACCAGTAATTGAAAGAAAGCACAGAACCGATGCCGAGTAGCCAAGCAAAGCCACCGACTAAAAATGATGCCTTTACGCGGCTTCCTGTGTAACGTTCTGCCAGTAAAACAACGACAGGTTCTGCCATAGAAATAGATGATGTCCACGCAGCAAAAATAAAAAGCGCAAAAAACAGAGCGCCTAATATTTGCCCGCCTGCCATATTTGCAAACGCAATAGGCAGTGCTTCAAAAATGAGTCCGGGTCCACCAATTGCAGTTAAGCCGTGTGAAAAAACAATAGAGAAAATCGCAAGCCCTGCCAAAATGGCGACTAAAACATCTAAAAAAACGACTGTAATCACTGGGCCATAGAAACGTGTGTGTTTGGGTAAATAAGATCCGTATGCCAACATGCAACCAGCGCCTACGGCTAAAGTGAAAAACGCATGTCCTAATGCAGAGATAATTACGCTAGGAGTGATTTTTTGAAAATCAACAGCGAACAAAAATGAACAGGCCTGTTTAAAACCAGGTGTTGTGGCACTATAAATATCCAACACGATTAAAATTAGAAATAAAAGAGGCATCATAATGCGTGATGCGAGTTCAATCCCTCGATGAACACCCCGTTCAACTATCCACATAGTTAAAACCATAAAAATAGTATGCCAGAGTAATAGTTGAGACGGAGAACCTAAAAAATGTTGCCAATATTCGCCGACTTGTTGAGCGTTAAGTCCGGTTAAATGTCCGAGGCTGGTTTCCCAGAAATAGCTAATCGCCCATCCAGCAACCACGCTATAAAAAGAAAGTACGAAAATAAGGATTGTTGCGCATAACCATCCAGTTCCTTGCCATATAGTTGATGCTCCCGCTTCCAGAGCTAAAATTTTCATCGTATCGACTGGATTATGTCGACCTCGTCGGCCGATCATAATTTCAGCTAGCATGATGGGAATGCCGACTAACAGTATGGCAATTACGTACACCAGGACAAATGCGCTACCACCATTGGCGCCGACCATATAAGGGAATTTCCAGATGTTGCCAACACCGACAGCAGCACCTGTAGTAGCTAAAATAAATCCTAATCGTGATGACCACACCCCACGAATCGGGGTTTCATCGATATGCATACGTGAATGACCTTTATATGTCTCAAAGAAGAGATTCTTGCATATAAACTCCCAAGAATGAAGCCTTGTAAGTGTTGGTCTACGATTTCCGTATTGGCGGGAACTCCTGAGCAGGAATGAAGGTTTTGTGCTATAGTAAGTCTTTGTTTAGTTTTAGAGCACCGAAGGAAATACTTGAGCATGGAACTGACCTTATTTGACACTCTAATTATCGTTCTAACAATTGCTGTCGTGGTCGTTGTGCTCTGTAAGTACCTTAAATTACCCCCTATTATCGGATACATCGGTGTGGGTATTATTTCTGGTCCTCATATTATGGCTTGGTTACCTGATACACAGCCTGTCCATTCTATTGCTGGATTTGGTATCGTCTTTTTGATGTTTACCGTCGGATTGGAATTTTCATTAAGTCGCATGATATCAATGCGGCATTTGGTATTTGGTTTGGGCAGTGCACAAGTACTTTTGACGGTAATGATTGTGACAATTTGTGGCTACTGGTTGTCGCTCACTTGGGATCAAGCTATTGCATTGGGTTGTATTGTTTCACTCTCCTCAACCGCGATGGTGTCTAAACAATTAGATGATCTTGAGCAGCTCAATTCAAAACCGGGTCATCGAGCCATTTCAATTTTGTTATTTCAAGATTTAGCTGTCATTCCATTTTTCATCTTAATTTCGAGTTTTTCTCAATCTTCTCATTCAATCAGTATTCCATTGTTGATGGCACTGGGAAAAACTACAATTACTATTTTCATCATATTGAGTTTGGGTCGTTGGGTTTTTCGACCGTTGTTTAAAGAAATTGTTGCTACTCATTCTGAAGAATTATTCACATTAAGTGTTTTACTTGTAACATTGGTTTCAGCGTGGATTACTCATCGATTAGGTTTATCATTAGCGATGGGCGCTTTTATGGCAGGCATGATGTTAGGTGAAACGGAATACCGACATCAAATCGAAGCCACAATGAGACCATTTCGAGATATATTATTAGGTTTATTTTTCATTACGATTGGAATGTTGTTCAATGTTGTAGCTTTAAAAGAAATTTGGCTATGGGTATTGTTGCTTTTCCTAGCTTTTACAGCGTTAAAAATAATTGTTATTACAGTTTTATGTCGAGTGACTAAGGATTATTGGCGAGTGTCATTACGTACTGGAATGATTTTAGCGCAAGGTAGTGAATTTGGTTTTGCATTACTAGCGTTAGCTTTAAGTGAAAATTTATTCCCGCCACTTTATGGGCAAGTGATACTTGGTGCATTATTGTTGAGTTTGATTGTAGCACCTTTTTTAATTCATAATAATAAAGCTATCGGAAAGATGGTGATTCCTAAAAGTTGGTTCGATCTGCACGACATTAAAAAACCATCATCTGGAAAATTATTCACTCAAGATCTCGCAAGTCATGTAATTATTTGCGGGTTTGGTCGAAATGGACAAAATATCGCAAAATTATTAGATGATGAACAGATCCCTTACATTGGAATAGATCATGATCCTGAATTGGTGCATCACTGTCAAAAAGCGGGAATCCCCGTGATTTATGGTGACTCTACTCATTATTCAATTTTAGTTGCGTGCAAAATTGTAAAGGCCAAAGCAGTCGTAGTAACTTTTGAAGATATTCACAATATTGAGAAAATACTTCCACAAGTTCGCACACATTTTGAAAAATTACCCATTTTTGTGCGTACTCATGATGATACATCACTCGAAGATTTGCAAAATTTAGGGGCTACCGAAGTGATTCCAGCAACATTGGAAGTTAGTTTAACATTGGCATCGCACGTGCTTTTAGTGATGGGAGTTTCAGCGAAGCGAGTCGTAGAATTAATGGGCAAGATTCGTAAAACGCGCTATCGTTTGTTGCGAGAGGTGATTTCAGAATGATATTGTTGATATTTCATTTTTAGAATTTAACTATTTTTACAGGACGGGTTGTGATAAAGGGCATGTGCAGAACTTGTCTCCCAAATTTCCACGTTAGATAATGTTACGACGTGGGGCTCTAATTTCAAAACGTTTGTCAGTTGGCTAGTGATTTGTTCGTAAAGATGCTGGGATAAAACTTCAACAGTTGTATTTTGTCCGTTAGGAACAATATAATGTTTTTGTTTCTCTTTAACGGCAAATTCCAGTAGGGGTTTGTCATCACTACTAATCAAAATCGCGTGATCCCAGTGCATTTCTAACCAAGCATTGCAGTGCTGTTTCACCAACGAAAAATCTAGTACGAAATCATTCTCATCGAGCTTACAGCAGCTGAAGGTCAGGAAAATCACATAATTGTGCCCGTGAAGCGTTCGGCACTTTCCCTGATAGCTTTTGATCAGTCTATGAGCCGCTGAGATCTCCATGAGTTTGGTTTTGATTTCATACATGTTTTAGGCGCTTAATCGTAAAAGAGGGCCATAGTATCATAGAAGGCCCGTGGTTCAAAGCTGTCCAAATAACGGTTGGAGAGCTACAATAATCAGACTAAAATTTTAGAACTGAGGATCAACATGCGATTGCCAAGATTTTATGTGAATGCCGAGTTGAGCGAGGCGTCTGTTGTTGAGCTACCTAAAGAGACTTCACATTATGTGCGTCAAGTTCTTCGCCTGCGTGAAGGATCTCTCGTCATTTTGTTTAATGGATCGGGAGGCGAATTTAAGGGTAAGATTAGTATCAATAATAAAAAAACAACGGTATTGCTAGACGAATTTAGTGATCATGCCGTAGAGTCTCCTGTGCATATTCATCTTGGCCAGGGAATCTCTCGTGGAGAGAAAATGGATTATGTGGTGCAAAAAGCCGTGGAATTAGGCGTCGCAGAAATTACACCTTTGTTTACTGAGCGGTGTGGTGTGAAGTTGGATGAGGAACGAGCTGAGAAACGACTTGATCATTGGCAGAAAATTATTATTAGTGCGTGTGAGCAATCAGGTCGAAATAAAATTCCTCGAATTTATGCTCCGTGTGAAATTTCTGATTGGATTGCACAACGTAATGAGTCTTACCGATTAATTTGTCATCCTGGGCTCTTATCGAATAATAACGTAACAGCAGCAATAAATTCAGTCGCTGTGCTGATAGGTTCAGAAGGAGGGTTCACAGAAGCCGAAGTTGCCGATGCGATGGCTCATGATTTTAAATCGCTGGCATTAGGGCCTCGAGTATTACGTACGGAAACGGCTGCGGTAGCTGCACTGACCAAACTTCAAATTTCTTGGGGGGATATGCGTTAGTGGAAGAAAATTTTTAGTTTTTTGCATTTACAATAGCAGTCTAAAATTAAGAAAAACTTAAGAAGAAAAAAACAATCCGCTTATAGAAGTCTTTTCTATGGTGGTATTACGTGGGCGCAGTGTGAGATATCTCTCAAGGTCTTGTCAGCTTATCGACTGAATCAACGGACAGATTTTTATAGAATGATGACCAACATATTGATTTCAAACCATTTAATTTTACGAAATTAATTTTATGTCGTATAGATGAAAATTAACGCATGATGAAGACTTGCATCTTTCGATTTAAGCGGTAAATTTTAACTGTGTTAATGGATGAACTATCGCGGAATCATCGGATGATAAAAAACACGGAGGTCCCGCAATAAGGTAGCAAGGCTTGTTTGAGGTGATGAAGTCACCCGCTATCAACAAGGGCAAAAACGAGCAGGCAATTTTAGACAATGGATCGTTAGGTGGACTAGTTTTTTCGGGCATGGATTGCTTGGATTGGGGGATAGAGTAATGTCTATCCCCCTTTTTTTAGGGTTGTTGCAATTCAGCTAAGATATTATCTAATAAAGCAGAAGCACCGAGTCTAAAATGATCGGCGTTTACCCAGTCTGATCCCATAATGTCAGAAGCTAATTGAACGTATGATGATGCATCACTCACTGATCGAATACCACCTGATGCCTTAAACCCCACATCGCGACCAGAATCATGAATTGCTTGAAGCATAGATTCTGCTGCACTTGGAGTCGCGCCGATAGCAATTTTTCCAGTTGATGTTTTGATAAAATTGGCACCCGCATTTATTGCTATAATACTTGCTCTGTAAATATTATCGTTAGTTATGAGTGCGCCAGTTTCTAGAATAACTTTTAATTGTGCTTTTTCGCCGCAGGCTTTTTTGCAAGCGCTAATAAATTCAAAAGTGAATTCATCATCACCATTTAAAAAACGATGATAAGGCATCACAATATCAATTTCGTTTGCACCCCAAGAAATTGATTGTGTAATATCAGTGGTTGTAGCATTAATATCATCACCCCCTGCAGGAAAATTACTCACGGTTGCGATTTTTATTGAAGGGTCAGTGAGTGATTTTTTGACAACAGGAACAAATTGTTGATATATACACAGGCAAGCCACAGAACCAAAAGGCGTAACTGCTTTTTTGCATAATGCGCGAACGATTTCATCAGTATCGTTTTCATTAAGTGTTGTTAGATCAATTAATCCGATGATTGAAACGAGTGTATCATTATCAATGTTAAGCAGTGACATGTTGATTCTCCATAAACAGTTTCATTAAACGTAGTAAATTTGCAGACGCTTTGCCTGCGACTTCGAGTACATCGTCGTGGTTTAATTTTTCTTTGCTTAATCCACAGGCTAAATTGGTAACAGTCGATATTACCGCGACTTTTAATCCGGCATGGCGGGCAACAATCACTTCAGGGATTGTTGACATGCCCACAAGCGTCGCCCCCAATAATGTAAATGCTCGAATTTCGGCAGGTGTTTCATATGAAGGTCCTGTCACTCCGAAATAAACACCTTCAGTTAATTGAATATTCAGTTGATTTGCCGCTGCAAGAAATTGTTGTCGTAGTTCGGGATCATATGCATCGTCCATAGCAGGAAAACGTGTGCCAAATTGATCATCATTAGGCCCAATTAAGGGATTTTTAAATGAAAAATTAATGTGATCTTTAATCAACACCAAATTACCTGGTGTAATATCAATATTTGTTGAAGCGGCAGCGTTGGTTAATATTACCGTTTCGCATCCGAGTGCTTTCATCGTTCTGATAGGTGTTCGCATTGCTTCTTCGTCATTTCCTTCATAATAATGAGGGCGGCCTTGCAAACATACCACTGGAACTCCAAATAGATGCCCTAAGATGAGCGTGCCTTTATGACCTTTGACGCTGCTATGGCCAAAACCATAAAGATCGAAAAAACTAATATGTTCTGCACCTTGAATTTGATCAGCAAGTGATCCTAAGCCAGAACCTAATACAAGGCCTACTTTAGGAATGAATGATTCAGGCACTTTACTTTTAATTTTATTCACGTTGTCATTAATATGAGTATTGGTATATGTGGAATAAATCACGATTCTTCTCCTAAATGTTGTTGAGAGAAAGGTTGTGGCAATAAATCGCCCAGGAGCACAGTTTGGTGTGCTCCATCTGCGTTGGCCATATGAACAAGTGTATCAGGGCTCGCGAATTCGGAAAGTCTTTGCCGACAAGCACCACAGGGTGAACAGAAATTGTTGGAGGAACAAGCGACAGCAATTTCAACGATTTGTCTATTTCCAGCGCTAATTAAACTTGCAATCGCCGAGGCTTCTGCGCATAGCGTTAAGCTGTAAGACACATTTTCAATATTGCAGCCCGTGAAATATTCATCGTTGCTTGTGCGTAGACAAGCACCTACTTTGAAATTCGAATACGGGGAGTATGCGTTGAGCATGACGGCTTTAGCCATATGAATCATATGTTCACGAGTGTTCATATCAATCTCAAAATTAAAAATTCGAGTATAACCTAGGGTATCAGGGTAAACAAATTAATTTCATTTGACTGGTTAGGTCAACAGAGAATCGATATAATAGCCTTTTTAACTTCAAGGAGGAGATCAAGATGAAAACATCAAAATTAATAGTATCCGCTATAGCGGCTGCTGTCGGCTTAGGCTTATCAACAGGTCCGGCTTTTGCTGCTGATAAACCAGAAAAATGCTACGGTATAGTGAAAGCGGGTAAAAATGACTGCGGTACTGGGAAGCATAGTTGCGCTGGTGTATCCAAGGCCGATAACTCGCCTGATGAATGGCTGTTTATGCCTAAAGGCCTGTGTGACAAGATCGTTGGTGGCAGCACTACACCGAAAGAGTCGGCGAAAGACGGGAAGTAAAAGAGAAATGTGCACGGCGGTTTCTGCTTAAGCGGGAACCGCTAAAGTATGCTAAAATTACTATGTGAGGAAATGGAAAGCCATCAGCCGTTGCCAGATCTCTAATAGTCATTTAAGGAGGTATTTATGCCAACCACGAAGCAAATAACCTGGATTCTGACAGCCAATGCAACAGGTGCAAAACTTTATGAAACAGACGCCACCAGAATCGGTAGTAAAGATCTAAAGTTAATCGATGAATTTTCACATCAAGAAAATAGAGAAAGAATTTCTGAAATGATGACCGATAAAACAGGACATTATCAATCGGATTTTGGAAGTGGTCAAGGTGCTTATGCGAGTCGAAATGATCCTAAAGAAATCGAAGCTGAACGATTTGCACAAATTCTTGCGACTAAACTCAATAAAGGTCGTACCGATCATTTATACCAAAAACTTGTAGTCATCGCCCCAGCAAAATTTCACGGATTACTCAACGAAAAATGTCCTCGCGATGTATTAAATTTGGTTCTTCATAAAGTGCAAAAAGATTATACAAAAATTTCTCAGAAAGAATTACAAGCCCATTTGGCTGAATTAGATGAATTAAGATAAATGCTTTAAGTTAAAAGGGAAAAGCCTGAATTGATTAATGCCTGCCATTGATCTTACCTATGTGAATTTAGCAGCTCATTATTAATTTCATTTTTCTGCAACAATTTATCATGTTTTTCTCGAGCCACCGATATATTTACTTTATTAACATCCTTAAGTCGTCCCTCAGTGAAACATATCGCTATTTCAATAATCCATGGGCCACAATTATAGCCGTCTTTTTGAGGTGGAGGATCATCTTGTGGGATAAATATCATGTCAGGGAGTGCAATTTTGAGAGCTGCTATTACTTCAGAATTAGGCTGATGCCCTAAAGGATCAAAGTAGAAAACGACTGGTGATTCGGCTTCCGTAAAATTGATACAGACCAGCACCCAATGGCTATCGTTTAAATTAACCGGAATAATGGTTAGATCTTGATTAGGTTCTCTGTTCAGAGTATGGTCAAATATACTTTGAACTAATACTGTATTCGCTTTTCCTTTCCAACTGGTTCCCAGCATACTGTAGAGCACATTAACTTTTGAAGCGTTTGAAGCGTTTTCAAATTGCTTTTTTAACAATAGATGTATCTTGTCGCAAGTGTACCATGATCTATCGATTACAGGTGACTTTGGAGAGTGAAATGAGTGCCGGTTCTGTGATGTATTGCCCGATTCTGTTTTGTGGGGCCGATCGCTCAGGTCATCTTTGTGGGGTCTATCGCTTTGAACATCCACCGAGAGCTCTAATAAATTCGATATTTTCATGACAGTATCAAATAACTCATGATTAGCTGTTAATTCCAATTCTAGTTTATCCAAGCCAGCGCGCCATTGCGCACGTCGTTTTCTTTTATTAGCCAGCATTTTCTTATCGCCGGAAATTCTATTCTCTATCTTTTCAATGTCACTTTCTAAATCTTTTCTGCGTAATTCATTTTTATTATTTTCAATTTGATCATCTCCTAATTTCTCAAGCGAACGCATATTCGCATCTTGGTGCTCTTTAAACTCATTTATATTGAAACGGCATGATTCAACTTCATTTTCAATTTCAGTGATACGAGCTTTAATATGTTTGAGTTGCACATTAAGCTCGCTGATTAGCTTTTGATTCTTATCTCTAGAGTAAGCAAATACTCTCACTGCGGCTTTAGCTTCTTTCCCTTCAAAAAAATTAAAGTCGGTAACAAAAAAATCTCTACTAATCGGATATCTATGTCCAACTGCCTGATCATTTTGAAAATTGCCTTTTTGACGTTCAGTAACTTCCCAGTGGCACAGTGAGTATCCGGCGTTAAACTCAAACGTATGTGAGCCAGGAGTAAGAACTGGAACATATTCTTCTTTACCATATTCTGCGATATTTTTACCTTTAACCTTTCCCCATGATGTTATCGGGCTGTGACTGATAACAAGAGGAACATTGTCGTATCTATCACTCCACACCACAACAAGTTCATCTGTATCTATTTCAGATATTTTTTTCGATAAGCTCTGAAATTTTTTACGTTCTTCAGCCAGGTTTCTTCCGCATTTGGCTATTCTATCTTGTTCAGTATTAATCATTGCTTCTAAATCTTCTTGTGCTTTCTCTAAATTTTCTAAAGTGCTAGTATCAATTTCGGTGCAAGCAGGAATGTCAGAAAATTCTAATCGTTTTTGCTCAAGGAAATTTTGGTTTTTTAAGATTTCCGCCACCAATTTATGACAGTAACGATATTTTTCCTCGAGTATAGCAACATCCTTGGAAATATCTTGCTTGTTCTTATTCATCTTTTGTGAATATAGGCTAACCAGATTTGGTAACACAATGCTTCTAAATTTATCCTGATTTGGATCAAAATTAGTAAAGCAAAAGTTATTGTTTTCATGTATTTCATAAGCAACCAACCTATTCAAAGTATTCTGATCACTTTCCCAATTGTCACATGTATTGGATATCAGGATTCTACCTTGACCTTCATGTATTGAGCATAACAAATCAAGTATTTTTGATTCCTCATCATTTAAATGGTGTCGCTTATCTATAAGGCCTTGCCCACATTCAGGAATCAAAATTGTGTCAACGTAATCGGACATTATTTTCTCTACTGTGATTTCAGACGGGTCTGCCTGAATAATGAAAGAAAATGAATTATCAAGAATGTTAAGTTTATCGTTGCTATTAGATTTGAAAATCGTTGAAAAAGTGGCAGCAACATGACGAAGAGAAGCCCACCCGTCACTAGTTAAATTTCCAAGTGGGATAACAATGACAATAGCTTGAATACTGCGGCACACTTGGCTTACCATGTGCACTACATTGGCCGCCACGATTTTTTCTTCTATAGAAGTAGAAAGATAATCGTCAAAGTTTGGCAGCTCACATAAATTCAAGATTCTATTACCAACTTGGATCGTAATTATTTTAGGCATAAAAGTATAGAGTTCTCCGCCTGCGCGCCTTTTTCCGATGACGATCGTTAGATCTTTACCTTTTGCCTGCTCTATTGCCGCATCGCATAACCTGGGCACTTTTAGATAGCAATGTTTTATAGCATCAATAACGTTTAATTGCTCAAATTCTTCATTAGACATTTGACTTTTCTTGGCTAATGGTCTGGTAATGAATTCTTTAAACCTCGCCTTTATCTTTTGACGATTATCTTCTAGAGATAACCTACCCGGTTTATCATAATTCGAAGTCGATTCCTTTGTTTCCTCGACAGAAGCTGCTTGATGGAGTGAATGCAAATCTTGAAACAGAGGTGACCACCCACGAGGAGCCAGCAATGAAGAAGATTTTAGAATAGACTTCATACCAAAAACGAAAAAGCTAAACACAAAGAAAACTATCGTAGAGAAAACTGAAGGTGATTTTAGATTATCCTCGTTAGAAAGATATCGATAAACAACTACAAAAGTGCCGATACATAACATTCTACTGATGCTAGTTAAATTACTCATAATTTCTTTTACATATCCTTTGTTTTCAACGGTTATTAAACTTAAATTGTTTGTAACTTTAGTACTACTATCCACCATTCTTTTAAGCTCACGGTCCGTATTTTGAGTAAACAACATCGCGTCATTCAATAATTTTGCACCCTTATCTCCAAGATTCTGAGCAATGCCACCTACATTAGTTAAAACATCCTCTAACCTATCAAGATTATCGATGAATATATTAAAGGCTTCAAAGGCTATATTGAGCAAGCCATTGATTTTATGTGACAGATCAGGTATTTCTTTTTCGATTGTAGAGGCGAGATCCGCAAAAGATTCAATCAAACCCAATGCTTTTCCACTGATCTTTTTTAGATCTCGCTTAATCTTTGGTATGTTAATTTCTTTGTTCTGTTTAGAGAGGTTTGACGCGGTCTCATCCAATTTTTGAATAACTTCGTTAAAACCAGTGATAGTACGATCCAAATCATCAATGAGATTAGTGGTCCGTGGCTTATTCACTACAACAAGCTCTCTTACCTCCACAGACGTCTTCTGAAAGTCGGTTATTAATGATTGGAATTTTTTTAATGTAGAAGAACCATCATTTGATACAATATTAATAACTCCCTCTGCTGCAGAGTGTACCTTATCGGCTAATCTGGAACACTTTTGCATCATGATCATTACTCCTTGTTAGATGTCAGATCGTGAGACCATTCATCATGATTACAATGTATCATTGCTATGTCATCACATTACATTAACGACATTTCAACTAATGATAGTAAGATTAATCATGTTACATCTTGAAGTTAAAATCCATGGGGACAAAATACCCCTATTATTGCAAGCCAAATTATCGAAGCTGAACGATTTGCACAGACTCTTGCTACTATACTCAATAAAGGTCGTATCGATCATTTATATCAAAAACTTTTTGTCATCGCTCCAGTAAAATTTCTCAGAAAGAATTGCAAGCTCATTTGTCTGAATTGAACGAATTAAGATAGATTTTGACGAGATCATGACTATATGTTGACTATTGAATGTTTTATTGATAAATTTCTAATATCTTCATCAGAGTACTAGAATATGGATGCACACAGCAACAATCTAGATATTAGTCAAGAGCTAATCTTGTGCCGCCATCGAGATGGTGTCATCTTAGAGAGACCTCGATCCCAAAATCAATATATTCATAGTAGTATCAGTACTCTCTATTCTTTGCCTTTCAATATTTGTTTTTATGATGCTAATCATCAGTTTGTTGATGGTAATGATGCATGTCTTGAAATTGTTGGTGTCCAGTCTATTAGAGATTTTATTGGTTATACTAATGAACGATTTGTCGACAAGGAATTATCTGTATTAGCAGACTCTAATAACGATTTAGTCATGCGATCTCAACGTACGATAATAGCAGAGGAGTCGGGTTTTCGTAAGGATGATTATCAGATCCAAACTCTATCCTTTAAGTTTCCTTGGTATGCTTTTGGCAAAGTTGTTGGAATACTAGGGTGCTCAATAATAACTTCCAAGATTAGTGTGTCGGAATTAGCAAATTCGCTTTCGCAATTAGCCTCTATAGGTTTACTTAGCAATAATCACTGTTCTATTGGGCCATCCGTCGATACTCAAAAGAAATTTTGTCCTAATTTAACCCCACGTGAAAACGAAGTATTATCATTGTGGTTGCGTAGTAAAACAGCTAAGGAGATTGGAAAAGATCTTAATATAAAATATAAATCCGTCCAAAAACGTATTGCTAATATAAAATTTAAAACGGGCGGTCTATCAAAGTCATCTCTATACGACAAATTTGCATAAATTTGGCTTGTATTGATAGGTGTATTTTGTCCCCTAGATTTTAACTTCAAGATGTAACATGATTAATCTTACTATCATTAGTTGAAATGTCGTTGTTGTAAAATGATGACATAGCATTGAAGTGAACCTAAATGATTAGGTAAGTTTGATCTGCTCCCGATTTCGTGGACACCAACCTCTAACAAGCATACATTAATTCATATTGAGCAGGTGTGTTGTAATTTATCGTAGAATGCCTACGTTGTCTATTGTAAAAAACCTCAATATATTCAAAAATAACTCTCTTTGCCTCCCCTCTCGTTTTAAAGCTTTCATGGTGCGTGCACTCAACTTTCAGTGTGTGAAAAAAGCTTTCTACTACCGCATTATCCCAGCAGTTCTCTTTTCGACTCATACTGCATTCAATATCATTATCCTTCAATAATCCCTGATATTCATTCGCTGCATACTGACTTCCACGATCAGAATGTAACAATACTCCACCCGATATTTTTCGCTTAAATAACGCCATTCTTAAAGCATTCAGCGTGATATCTTCTTTCATCCTGCTATCCATCGACCACCTTATGATTTTCCTAGAAAATAAATCCATGATCACCGATAAATACAACCATCCTTCCATCGTCGGAATATACGTAATATCAGAGACCCAGCGCTGATTTGGTTTGTTAGCGGTAAACTCTCGATTTAATTTATTATCACTTATGGGTTTACTATGATTTGAATCCGTCGTCATTTTAAATTTCCTTTTCGTTTTCGCTCTTATGCCATAATGCTGCATCAGCCTAAAAACTCGGTTTTTTCCGAGTGTTTTTAATTCTGCATGTAGATCATAGTATATGCGACGATATCCATACGTCTCTCGACTTCTTTCATGACTCTCACGGATCTTTAACAATAATTGCTGATTCGATTCTTCTCGATCGCTCACAGGTCGTGATAACCACGCATAAAAGCCGCTTCGGCTTATTTCTAAAACGTGACACAGGATGTTAATCGAGTGTTCTTTGCGTTTCTCTTCCACAAATTGATACTTCATTTCAATTCGTTCGCAAAGAACTTTGCGGCCTTTTTTAATATGTCGCGCTCCTCCTTCAAGCGCAATATCTCCATCTTTAATCGTCGATTCTCTTCTACAACATCTACCTGGCTTTCACCAACGGTCTCTTGGGTCTGATCGTTACGATGCTGATTAATCCATGAATAGAGAGTGACCTGGTGTATCCCTAGGTCTCTCGCTGTTTTAGCATATGGCTGCGGTGACGACAGTGCTAATTTCACTGCCTCTGCTCGAAATAGTTTGTCCGTTTTCCTTTTCATCTTGACACCTCTTTGATTCCCTTAAGTTTATCAAACTTAGTGTCCTTTGAAACGGGGTCAGATCAAGCTGAATAAATTTGGACAGCACAATATTGTTGGTATAATCCCTGAAAATATTGGCTTATTGAATGATAAAATAAGAACGGGTATGCAAAATATAGGCGTTAAAATGTAGGGAATGGTGTCAGATCTAAGATTAGTACATTCACTTGCTTCATACAAGATATAATGAACAAGAATAAATATTGATCTTAGATCTGACACCATTCCCCATCTTGTTTATCAGTGTTAGCATTATCTTCGTCTTTTTTTTGTTTTTTATTTGTGGCCGGATTGACGTCATCAAGGTCAAGGATTTCGAGTTGAGAATTTTGCTGTGTAGTTTGTTGTAGACTGACGTAATTAAAGAAAGAAATTTTTTTATTCCACTTCTTTGCATTTTCTCTAATTTTAGACACAACATGCTGAGGAATAGATACAATCTTTGGGTCATCCATGCTCTTATCAGTCATAAATGAGGGGGGTGGGTGGTCTGCTGCAAACCTCAATATGATGGATATAAGATCTGGGATTAAGATCTTCTTGAAACAAGCACTTGCTAAATAAAACAAGCACTCAGACTGCCAACGTTGACGAGAGTACTCGAGAGATTCTTGAAAAAAATTGCGGATTTCTCGGGAGACACTGTAAAAGCTGACCCTTAGCTCTAATACCGAGCAGTGAGGATTACGCAGGGCGATGGCCAGGGCTTGTCCAGCATCGTCGATGTTATTATCTTCAAGGTCAAGCGACAGAAGGTTGCAGCCTTTGTGTTGAATGGCGAAAGCCAGCTCTTTAGCACCCTGAGGACCAATACGGTTATAACTTAGGTTAAGTGATTGGAGTTTGCAGTTGGGGTTACTAATTGCTTGAGCTAAGGCTTGTGCGCCGAGGTCGCCGATAATGTGAAAGATAAGGTTAAGTGAGAGGAGATGGCAGTCGGGATGTCTAAGGGCGATGGCCAGGATTTGTGCGCGGGCATCGTTGATTCCATTACCTTTGAGGCGAAGCGAAGTTTCGTTTGGATATTGTCGAAACACCGTTACTATGGCTTCAGAAGCAGCCTCTACTGTGAGGGCGTCCGTGTCTCTTTGATCTAAAATTTCTAATAATTTTTCTTCCATAACTTGACAGCCAAATCAGTGCGGAGAAATAAAGTATACCTTGCAAAATTGCTGATCAATACTAATTATAATATGCATATTTGCCATAAAATGCAAAGCATACTTTGTGCAATTTTTTCATTCCTAATATTGACAGTAATTTTCCATGGCATGGTCAATATTTGGCTGAAAAGCTACCATGAATCAGCCAAAAACAGGGTAATGACAGGATTTAAGCAGACATTTTTCCTATATTGACAAGAATTTACCTGATTTAATGCTTGACTTCAGCCAAATCTAGTATTCATTAAAATTAATAGAGCTGCCCGCCATCTCTCTATGCGATGGGATTTTCTAGAATGTTATATTTTAAAATTGCTTAACATTGTCTAATATTAAAGACTTATTGGAATCCTTGCTTTTGACATCCATCATACTTAAGATTGTAATAGTCCTCGACGTATGATATTTTTTAATTCCTGAAATTATTCAATAAACATGAGCAAAATTCTGAACTCTATGAGTTGCCCTATGTCTTTACTTATGATCATCTTGTTAATCAAATTTCAAATTCTAACATAGTACCATCTTGTAAAATTAATGGTATTCTCTACGAAGCTATATCAGCAAACTCATATATTAAATTACGTACACAAAAAGGGCTAGAGTATTGGATTGCACAAGCTAAACATAATCGGCGTGAACCTGATTGGAAACTTCATTTTGCCGTTGCTGAACAGGATATTGCAAATGCTTGGAATATTATTGCATACATTTTTTTAAAGATGCGTTGTGACTATATCATGAAGGTTAAAACCCATCCTCCGCAGGAGTGGCCCCTCCATATGCATGGTCGTGAGATTACAGTATATGTTCCCATGCCGAGTAAGCGACTAGGCTTAAGTAAAAAAAATGTTCCAAGTGTGAAGTTTTGGGTTGGCTTCGTCGAAAATGTTGAGTTGCAGTTATGTGCAGCGAATATTCAAGCCCGTGCCATTGCTTCAGGTGATTTACAGCTTGGCCGCTATACTAGTATCCGTAATGAAGCTTTTATTCTTAAAACCACAGAAATGATAATACGAGAGGATCAGTGGGAAGGATATGATCGTCGACTTGAAGAAATCAATCCGAACGCTAAACAATATATTTATCCGCCCAACGAAGTTGGCTACAATGCAGCAAACCATGAGGAACCCGGTTTTATTACTTTAATTCACGCTAAGCAACGGACAAACGTACTTTAAAGCTAATCCTTTTCACTAAATAGAGAGTTGATTTATTCACTTCAAAAGTTTATATTTTATTAGCCAGTGGAATAATGGCTTTAAGTTGATCGCTATAATTTTTAAATATCAACTCCAAAGAATATTATACGCCAGGAAAAGATCTTTTAAATTAAGAACTAAGAAAGGAAACGTTTGAAGTGCAATGGAATAAAGATGTAATTGCTATTATTTTGGGACATACACTTCCAAAGCTATCATTTTTACAAATAGAGCGGTTTCTATTTCAAAAAATCAAGGTGTTTCGCCAGCAAGCTATTTATGAATTACTGAGGCGATGCGAATGGTCTGAGGAGAGCAGCGATTATCTTATCAATTTATTGAGTTTTCATTTGTCGCAAAAGTCTTTATTGAGTTTGCAGATACCAAGACCGCTACTAGAGAAATGCTTGCATTATTCCTTCATTAATCCAAAATTAGCCATTCTTATTCACGGTTGTCTAGGTTATTTGGACAGGCAATTGTCGAAAAGATCTCAATGTTTCCTCAGCGTAATATCGCACCTTACTATTGAAGGATTACCTTATATTTATCTTGCAAGTGTTTCAGCAAATCCTGCGTCTGCAAATGAGGTGTTTAAAATTTGCCTAACATTAGAAGATAAAAAAGTTCAATTACAAATTTTATTACTGATATCAAATTATTTAAACGGTGTCGAAAGAAGGCGCGTAATTAGTTTGTTAACACCTGACTTTATCGTTGCTATTGAATCTCGAGTAGTCTTCAATCTCGCTTTATCGCTAATTAATAATAATACAATATTGCAATTACTAAATGCGTTAATTGCGGTAAACCATGTTATATCGATCCCTCGAATAAATAAATGTGGCATTGGATACGAGAAGGATGCTCCTAAATTAACTTTTGCCACAAGTATCTGGCGGCGACTTCAATCTAATCACAAAAATCTGATAGTAGAGCGGCTAATTGCAATGTTGTATCAACATAGTCTTCGTAGTGTTTCGCTGCATGAATTCTCAATATTATCAGATATCATGGAAAAGGAATATTGCATTAGGCTGTTTAATGAAATTAGTCATTATAATTTATTTTTTCCTATTAAAAATCACGGAACGGGTCGATCTGCGGATATATCGATTGATTTTTTTCAAAGAATACTCTCCAATATTTGGAGGCATTTAGATGAACATCAACACGACTATGGTATCAATTTGATATTGTATTTTATTCAAACTGATTTTTTTCACAAAAATGAATATGTGCAAGACTCGCTGAGATGTTTTTTCGATGTATTGTCCGATAATCATATTAGTGAAGTATTTATTCGATTAATCAAGCTGGTTCAAGAATTTAACAGTGAAGATGTGTCAACTAATTTAGATGATATCATGCTGGGTGTTGCGCATACTTTTACTGTATTAATATGCCGATTGAGAAAATCTGATATAGATATTCTTAACACAGTGCTTTTAGATTGGTTATCAGTGAGTAGTCTAAAATATAAAATTATGGCTGCCTGTATATTAAATAATGTTGCCGATTATTTTTCGGAAGACCATAAAATTATTTTAATCGAGCTGTTAATAAAAAATATTGAGAATGAAGATCAAGACGTTTCAATATTTTCAACTATATGTTTAATGAATATTAGCGATGGGCAGCTTCATTCTCGTTTTGCCAGACGCTGTATTGATATTTTTACTCAAAATTACAATAGATTTAATCCGCAATATTCCTTAGAAAAAATCTTGGATCACTTTAGAGACTTATTCTTGAGGTTGGATTTAAATGACAATTCAAGCTACTTGAAAAATTTAATGGAAGGATTATCAACATATCGATATAAACATACTACGGTCCATATGATATTATATATTATATTTGATCTTATTGATTCAACACTTGTAGATAAAATTGAAAAATACCTCTTATTTGAGGTTAATGAAGATTATCGATCTTCAGGTTTTGGTATTAATGATGGTATTAATGAATTGTTAGAAAGAATGAGCTCCATAAAATCCGTTCGCGAAGCTATGATAGCTATATATAATAAGTCCCCTGATAATATAAAGTACTTATCTGAAAGTTTTCATCAAAAAATTTATAAATGGCTCCCAATACGAAAAACACAGTCCAAACTGGAAAAATTTGTCATAAATAATGAGGGCAGGAATTGTCAATATCTTCGCACTAACAATGAATTTCGCTTTTTTTCAAGTAGATGGATTGAGATGCATAAAAAATTTCAGGGCGAAACAATTCGTTATGTTAGAAAAAATATAGGAAAGCTGACTGATTATGGTGATTTGGCAGTAGTGATGATGCTATGGCCCAAAATTTCTGAATCTGAAAAAAACGAGATGGAGGAGGTGTTAAAAAAGCGATTTCCCACTATAAATGTCAGCATCCAATAAAAGCGTATTGATATCAAAAATACGTTTCTTCTTCATAGCTCAACGCCATGAATTATTGAATACTGCTGTATAAATTTCAGATAATATTTGAGCTAGAAAGGAATGAAATTAGACTTTTACGGCTCCCATGTAATTGAATTCTGATTAAAATCGTATTCTATAGCATACTCAGCCAGTAAATCTGCGCACTCAGTATGCGTATTCTTTCCATATATTATCAATGAGAGTATTATTACCTGACTTTAAATATCATGGATAGGGATGAAAAAGGAGTGAATGATGTCTCGATTGAAATCACTAATTTCCCGCGGTTTTAATACTTTTAACACTAGATCTCCGCGTTTATTTAGCACGTCTCAATCATTTACGTTATGGGAAAATATGACGCATGAGGAACGTATAGGCTATGCGATGTGTGACCATTCGCCAGAGACATCAGAGATTGCCTATTATAAAGCGCTTGGATTGTTAAAGGGTGGCAATGAATTGGTCGAGCATGCAGTAGCTGCGCTTGAACAAGCCATCAATTTAAGTGATGGCAATTACTGGGTAGCAACTTGCAAACTAGCGGAAGTTTATACTAAATTGGGGCTCGAAGATCAGGCGCTTGAAGTATATCAATTAGGTGTTTCACGCCTTAATGAAGCGATTAAATCGAGTGACACAGCCGTATTGTCTGGCGAATTAAAAAAGCAACTTCTAATAGACTCTAATGATGAAAAAAGCAATCCAAAAATTACACATTCACTCACATAGCAATATCCTTTAAACATTAAGTGAATGACGTCATTTTGAAACATTTGATCACTAGAAGATCCTCATGGAAAGTAAATCATCGAGCGCCTTCTTTAAATCCTCTGCAGTTCAGACGTGTACTAGTAAAGAAGTGTGTAAACCCCACGTTCATTTGGTAGGATTATGTGTTAAATCTCCAGGGATAAGTTCGCTGTTTTCGCGTATTACTGATCAAGCACTTCCGAATGATCGAAAGTATCATATTGACGTTAAAAAAATTAATTCATTTGTTGCCACTGAAACTCGACAATTTGATCCGATATTTTCGGATTATTACCACTCTAATATCATTATTATGAAATATAGTTTTCTGAGACATGCTGTTGGGCATACGTATATATGTATCGTTAGTTATCTCGAGGATTTTAATTATAGGCGTGTGGAGCTTCTTAAAGATAAAACCCATGAAGATAGTGTGTACATATTGGTAGGCTCAATGATTGACCTCGCTCTGAATAAAAAAGAGAGGCGAGCTTTTGAAGAACGACTCAAAGAATTTGCAAAAAAACATAATATGCTCGGTCCAGTCATGACCAGCGCAAAGGATAATGTTGGAATTGAAGAGTTAAAATCTCAAATAAGAGAAGCTGTTCTTTTAGGTGACAACAAAAAATCCGAAATAGAAAGGCGCTTATAATTGCAATCTATATTAATTAGGTAAAATTACTGAGGTCTACCAAAGATTATCCGTGTTATACTTGAGAATTTATCAGCATGGATGAGTCAGCGGTGATTTGCATTACCACCTCTACGAGCACCAAATTATGGAATTAAATCGTGTTGAAGTCATTACTGGCGATGTCTGGAGGTTGATTGCGCGACACTTAACTCAAAACGACCGTGGTGCATTGAGAAAGGCTTCACGATTCTTTTTCAAGAATATCACACCCGTCTGGGATCAGTACGTTATTGATAATGAAAAAACACGATCTATTTCGGTTGGTGAGCACCATACTTTGTTGCTTACCGTAGGTGGTGAGCTTCTAGGTAGTGGATTGAACACCTATGGTCAACTGGGTCTTGGGCATACTCGTCATCAAAAATTTTTTGTTGAATTATGTGATAGAAAAGATGTTCGCGCTATCGCAGCAGGGTCAAGACATAGTTTGCTACTCACCCGATCTGGAGAGCTCTATGGCTGTGGTGATAATGGAAGAGGTCAGCTGAGTTTTGCAGAGATAGGATGTTACCAGACTTGGATTAAACTGAGTGATAGATCAGATATTTGCGCAATCGCAGCAGGCCATAAACATAGTCTTTTCTTGACAGTAACGGGAGAGGTTTTCGGCTCTGGTAGCAATTTGAATGGTCAACTGGGTCTAGGACATAATAAAGATCAATTCGGCTGGATAAAACTTTGCGATAGAAAAGATATTCGAACAATTTCAGGATCAAGATATAGCAGCCTGTTAGAAACTGAGTCGGGAGAATTTTTGAGTTGTGGTGATTACCTACATAGTTATTTTGATCGTCGAGCTTGGGAAAATCAAAATACTGTACAAACTCAGTCATAGAACAGATATTCGATCAATGGTGATTTGTGACAGACATAGCCTGCTATTGACTCACTCTGGAGAGCTCTATGGACATGGCGAGAATCGGAGTGGTCAGCTTGGTCTTGGAACTAATGATGATCAAAACACTTGGATCAAACTAAGCGCAAGAACAGATATTAAGGCGATTTCTGCAGGTTTTCACCATAGTTTGTTCTTAACTGAAGCTGGAGAACTCCATGGTTGTGGTTTTTTGCAGGGTTATGGAGGTCAAGAGAATCAAAATATTTGGGTCAGACTGCGTGACAACACTAAATTCCGAGTTATTCTGGCGAACTATCTTAACAGTTTTTTCATCTCTGAATCTGGAGAGCTTTATGGTTGTGGTATTAATAATTATTATGAGCTCGGAACTAAAACGAAATATAAAAATAAGTTTTGGGCACATGCGAATGAAAATATGTCGCCCTGTATTGAACGATTTCGACGTCAACGCTTTTTTGCTTTTATTCCAGCCTCTCTCAAAATTGTCTTTCATCACTGTAAAGAACTTTATCTACAGCTACTGAGCGAAAATAACACACATGTGCAAATGGAGCAATTTTCCAAAAAAAAACTTGATATTAAAAAGCAACTTATCGAATCTTTGCCTGTTCCATGGGATCAAGAATTTGAGCAATTGAATCTCGATGGATTTGTTGAATTTTTCAATAGACTGCGACACTATTTTAAACTTGAAAGTGTTGATGAGTTACAGACGTCGTTGAAGCAGAATCAGTGATATTCTAAAGGAAATCTCATGAAGGAATTAAATTATACAGATTCTCTATCAAGAGATATTTGGAGCTTAATAGCAAAATTCGTAAATCAAAGAGATCGCAGCGCTATGAGAGCGATCTCACGATTTTTTTTCAGAAATATCACGCCGATATGGGATCAGTATATCATTGATACCGGAAAAATAAGATCAATTTTAACGAGTTCGGCTAATTCAAAGGGATATTCGTTTAGCTTGATACTGACCGAAATAGGCGAGCTTTTTGGGTGTGGCCATAACTATAATGGTGAGCTTGGTCTTGGGCATTGTAATGATCAAGAGTCTTGGGTCAAACTCATCGATCAGACAAATATTCGTGATATTGCCGTAGGTGCTCACCATATTATATTATTGACTGAGAGGGGAGTGTTAATAGGTTGCGGACCAAATGGATACGGACCACTTGGGTTAGGGCATCGATCAAAACAAAGCACTTGGAGAACACTCATCAACCATTTAAATGTGCGATCGATCGTCGCGGGAGCAGATCATAGCTTGTTGCTGACAGACACAGGCGTACTTTTGGGTTGCGGATGTCATGAAAGTGGTCAGCTTGGACTGACTGATATTGATGATCAAACCGACGTGATGAATATTGTAGAATATGGAAACTATGATGATGCATTGCTTGATGTAAGCCATTTATATGATCGACTTACTTGGGTGAAGCTCAGTGATAATACTATTAGGAGCATTGCGGCGGGTCCTTCAAATAGTTTTGCATTGATGGAAACAGGTGAGCTTTGGGGTTGTGGAAGTAATTGGTTATGCGAGCTCGGTTTGAAGCATGGCAAGGATCAGCGTACCTGGGTTAAACTTATTGATAGAATTGATATTCAAAAAATCTCAGTGGGACATCTTCATACATTACTCTTAACTGAAATGGGCGAGCTCTTGGGATGTGGTCTAAATGAAAAGGGACAGCTCGGTGTTGGACATACGAAACATCAAAATACATGGATTAAGCTCACGAACAAAACCCATATCCGTGCAATTTCAGCAAGCTCAAATCACAGCTTATTTTTAACAGATTCAGGAGAACTTTGGGGATGTGGATGTAACGAACATGGCCAGATTGGCATCGAAAACCAGGAACAGCATACATGGATTAAACTCACGGACATAACTGGTATACGGTCAATTTTAGCAGGATCAAATCTCAGCTTTTTCATAACAGACACGGGAGATCTTTTTGGATGCGGTCAAAATGATGGTGGACAGCTGGGTTTGGGGCATCGAAGAAATCAAAAAACCTGGGTCAAAGTTGATTTTAATCCTTACAAAAATAAATCGTGCAGTTTTGATGAGCTTCGAAGTCAACGTTTCTTCGCCTTTATCCCAGCCTCTCTCAAAATTGTCTTAAGAAACTGTAAAATTCTATACCAACAATTACACCAACAAAATGATGCTGAAAAACGAGAGGAGTTATTTACAAGTACAAAATTATTGATTATAGATCAATTGACTGAAGCATTACCTTTGCCTTGGGATCAAGAATTTCAGCAGCTAAACCCGAATAGATTTATGGAATTTTATAATAAACTAAGGCTTTACTTTAAACTTGAGGCGATTGATGAGCTAAAACTACCATTGAAACTGATGAAATGTTAAACATAAAGAGAACTCGTGATGCTTGGTGTCACTATTGTCGAGTCAGTTCATGCATGATATTCTAATTTCTGCAGCTAGAAATGAAGAGCCAGATTTATCGACCACTAAATCCATAACATAGAGGAGATTTATTATGCATTTAAAATCTTTATTTTCTGGTAGATCAAATGATTGCCCCGACCCTGTCAATGAATTATTAAAAAAAGGCGAGAATCTTGAGGCTAATGGAAAAGCCATTGATGCATATTTTCTATATAGAGGGCTTGTTTCTGCTTACCCAGATTGCAAAGCTTGTCGTGCACACATGGGTAAGGCAAAAACAAAGCTAGCACATCAGGGCATTGAAATATCTATCATTGATACAAATGTAGAAACAACCAAATCTACAAAAAACGATTTTTTTTAGGTTATGTGACCAACATCACCACTAATTTCTAAATTGAAGATAAAGTATTGGTAAGAATTTTCTAAAGAACAAGTCTCTGTGATTGTCTAGGTAAAATACGAAAAGGTGAAGTACCGATTTTACTCAATCACTCAATATATTCGATTGTATCATTCACTTTTTAGGAAGATTAGTGTTAACTTTATCTGATGAAAGGTCAATATTTGATTCATGAATTGTACAGCTCAGATTTTGTTTTAAAAAAAGAATCCGGGTTTTTCAATAGAGCACTTTTGAAAGTACGAGATTTCTCTTCCGCTATTTGTGGTGTTATAGGCTGAAAGATACGAAAGATAATCATGAAGAAGATGTCTTTTGGGATGAGAAATATGGGTAGAACAGTAGAAAGAGAAAAACCTTTTTCACACAAAATTTTAATTAAAGTATATTCTTTTATCAATATTAAAGCCTTATACTTATTTTCTCTATTCCGAGTGGTGTAACGATTATAATAAAAATCAGTACGATACAGACAATAGACGAGTGAATAGTTATATTCTAATGCTGAACTCATGAGTAATTCGCGTGGTTGATTGATCGAACTTTTAATAAGAATTAGATGAGTGGTGGTGCGATTTAATAATAACATTTCTGCAAGAAAGACACACCCTTCTTTACCAATACAATTATGTTCTAAATTTAAGCGCAGTAACGTGAAATTAGATGATAGGGCGCGTGAAATATTTGCAATTCCTGGCGTAATAAAACAATTGTAACTAAGATCGAGAATTTGTAGTGTTCGATTGACTATCAACATTTCAGAAAGATATATTGTTGAATCGTCTTTAATAGAGTTATAGCTAATATTTAAATAAATGAGTGATGTATTTCTCGTGAGCCATTGACAAAGAATTTTAGTGCCTGACTCATAAATATTATTATGCGGGATCTCTAAACGTATCAACGTATTAACATTTTCAAGAGCATTGATTAAAACTTCACCTCCTCGAGCGCCAATATCTACTTTATATATAACAAGCTTGGTTAAACAGTGATTACTCATTAACATTTCGCTAAGTGAACGGACGCTATCAAATCCAAATGAGGAATCAGAGAAGGCGTTTTTGTTCTGAAATCGTAAATGATCAATCTTACGGTTATCTTTGACAAAATTTCTAAGCGTCTGCGCGCCTTCAACACCCTTCATACTGGATGCATCCACACTAATCGTCAGACTTGAATTTGTTTCCAATATATCAGCAAGGCAAGTATATCCATCTGAGCATAACGCATTTTCTGTAAAGCCGAGTTTCATAATGGTAGAATTGAATTTTATTGCATTTTTGAAGTAAAACGCGCCTAAATCGCCAATAAGATTTTTTGAGAGTTTAAGTTGTAACAAACTTCGGTTAGATCCGAGTGAGGCGGCGAGTGCTTGAGCACCAATTGCACCAATAAAATTATCTGACAAGTCGAGATATTCTAATCCCGTATTGACATATAACACCTTTGAGACTATCACAGCTCCTTCAGAACGTAAGTTAGTTGTTCGCAGCGTTAAATGTCGCAAGCTAAAATTGACGATCAGCAGGTTTGAAATTGCTCGGACACCAACAGCGCCAAGATCATTATCAGATAGATTTAACCGTGTCAGTGTAAAATTATCTGTAAGTGATTTTGATAAGCTCGTAACCCCATCTGCATCTATCGAACAATTTGTCAAATTTATCCGCTTGAGTGTTCTATTTGATTCAAGCTTCATACTCAGTGTTTCAATACCTCTAGTGCCAATATCATTACAAGAAATATTGAGCCAATGCAGAATAGTGTTTTGCATGAGCAAAATTGCAAGAGACTGAGCGCCTTTGAAACCAAATTTATTATAAGATAGATTGAGCCTAGATAGCGTACTATTTTCAAGAAGACTTTCCGAGATTGCACTGATACCTTCATTAGAAAGTTTATTAGATCCAAGATTCAAATAGACGATACAGGTATTCGTTTTGAATAGCTGAGACAGTGTTTTGGCTCCATCGCCACTAATACGATTTTCCTTCAAGTCAAGATTAATCAAGGTGCGTGTTGAAGCTAATACACCTGAAAGCGGAACCATGCATACATCATCCAATTCTACTCTACGAAGTACAAGCGTCGTTAGGTGAGTGTTTACGCTGAGCATATTTGATAGGTGAGTGATTTCAGTGATTGTAATAGATTGACTTCTAATAGTAAGAGACTTGATTCTTTGGTTAATGGATAAAATATCGGAAAGTAATTTAATATCACTCTGTTGCAGATTCGAGATAGAAAAACTGAGCTGTGAGAGTATTGTGTTTTCATTCAGAAATTCAGAGAAGATTTGAAATGCATTAGATGAAAATTTTACCATAATGAAGCTTAAATGAATTAGTGATTTATTCGTGCTAATTGCTTCTCCAAAGGCAAATGCATTTTTCTCATTAAATTTGGTATAGGTTAAACTCAGGCTAGTTAATGAAGTATTTAAGGGTAGAAGTTCAATGAGGAAGAAAAACCCTTTAGAACCTGCAGAGACTCGGTTCAGATCTAGTTCTGTCAATGTTGGATCGTTTAACCGCAGTCTATCCAACATCAGCCGGTCTTTCAAATAAGGCTTACTTTCCATGACTTCGTTCCTGCTAGATCAAAATGTCTCGTCTCAAATGATGGGTGACGCGACTACAGTCACTTACAGTTCTAATTTTAATCATAATCGCCTGATGTCAATAGTTCAAGAGGTTGATCTTACAACAAGACGCGCTTGCTTGTAAATTCAACATTCTTTGTATACAATCGTCCCATTATGAGCAATGCACCATTTGAAATTAAACCAGAAGTTCTATCAGTCGTTTATTACAGCGAAAAATTGACACTTCTTGCTGGAATGAAATACTCTGAAAAGCACTCTTCATTTGAATCGTAGGTATAACTTTAGATCCCAATCCTAGTTTTGTGATAACATTGAGTGATCAAACAGGTTTTAATTTTCTGACCTCTGTTATTGAACCTTTAAGAAAACGCTATAGATTTGGAATGTGGTCTCCAGGACAAGCCGTTACCAAAGACAAAATAGTCTTCAGCTATTTCACTCACAACAGCAAAGAATATATTAGAGAATTTCTTGAATTGCTTGGATGTAAAGATCCTAAAATTATCGCTAAATTTCCAACAGAATTTAGCAATCCTGACATATGCAAACGTGAACAGGTCTATTTTAACAGTTTAAAAGAAAGTTGTAGTAAAGAAAATATTTTGAAAAGTTTGAACAATCTAGAGTCCGAAGCTTCAAAAATACAATATTTATTCGAAAATTTTATAATCTCATCAAAAAATTCTCCCGATTTTCAAAAATCGATAACAGAGTTTGCTACCCAATGCTTTAAGCGGAAACTATTTTCTCCAATTACAATTCTAATTAAAGATGGTCTTGATCTTTCACATTCCGCAGATAATCAACCTTCTCTCTTAACACTCTTATGTGATTATCTTAGTGAAAAAGATGCTATTGAATTACTCCAATTTACTTTACGCTCTTATGTAAATGAAAACAAACATGATCTTGTTATATCCATAGTTAATGTTTGCAAATCGCATAATATTAATGTCGATGAACCAGGAAGGCCATCCGGCAAAACTACATTACATTGGGCAAGCATAAAAGGCTATACTGATTTGAGAGAGCTATTAATTTCTTCGGGAGCCGATCCATCAAAAAAAGATGCTTCAGGAAAAACGCCCGATATGTATTTTGAGGATCATAAAGAACAAGAGTTGGGATTAAAATAAAATCCATAAATAAATTTCAAAGCTTAAAATTAAATAATGTCAACTATTTGTCCAGCACAATTTTCCTCAGAAGATCTTATTTTTGAGTGCTTTACAATCAAATCTCACAAATATATCAACATTGGAGCCATCAGCAGCAAGCTGATGGTATTAAGTTGTAGGCGAGTACGGCTCTTCAAAAATTATTAGACTCAAATATATCAGATCTTCAAACCCAAATACCTTCTATGATCGCGCTTAATCGGCAATTTTCTCAATTATTATTAGTTGAATCTGATCCTGATCCTGATCCTGAATTGCAGTCTTGTATTTCTAATTATTGTAGACCACAATCTAAATACTGATGGCAATTTCATAATGATCAGCAGGGAATTTATGCGGCAATAACCTGTAAATGAGGCGAAAACGTTCAGCAATTGAAGCAGCCATTAATGGACTTGAAGTTCATGGATTTGATAAATTTCTGCATCATGGAATTAAAGGATTTAAACGTTATTATTGCGCAATTTGCATTATTATCACTCCGATGGATGAGCTTCGCCATTTAGCAGATCGATGTTACAAATGTCAGGATAGCATCGGCCAACCCAGCATAGCAATAAATTGTATTGTCTACCAATAGGCAGCTTGTGGGAATAGCACCAAAATAATTACACAGCGCGATATTTTTCGCGTTGAGTTTTGAAGATGACGTTCAGGTTCTACATCGCCATCGAGGTTCATTTCGTTTTGAATGATAGTGATCCATCTAAACTGCATTTTCCTTCTTCTGTAGGTTTGATTTCCAAATCTTCCATGCCGAATCCTGACAATTGATATTTAATAAAATCAATCGCTGATGGAAATAATTGCTGTCCTGTTTTTAAATCCACAACAGGCTTTTCAAGTTCTAGGCCAACAAATAATCCCATGCTCATACGATCTTGATCCTTGTTAGGAATAATCACACGATGCAAGGCAGATTTACATTGATGAGAAGTAATGACCTCGAGTGTGTTTGAAAGATTAACCACAACACAACCTGGTCGTGGTAAAACATCGTGCCATGCGTTGTTATACCAGACTTGTAAACCTGGTTGATTAATCGACAATACGGTGATCAATTCAAAGTCCTTATGCGCAGCAACTTCAGACGAAAACTGTCCGTTAGGATCTTCAGGATAATAGGGAAATGAAATACTAGAGAAAAATTTATCCGTCAATTCATGATAATGTTTTTTCATGCCAAGATGAGTTAAAATCTGCGATAGTATTGGTTTTGCAATTTTTTCGTGATACAACTGCGTAACGATAGTGATACTCTCTTTCTCTGAAGCCAACGGTCCAATTGGATCGTAGGGTCGACAAAAAAATTGTTCAAATCGCATTGCTGCCGATTTATCGCGCCTATCATTATATCCCTGAGCTTTAACTTGATCATATGCGAATTTCATTTTCTCAGTTTTGGGTTGGCGAAAAAACCGCAAAGCATTATTATAAACTTTTTCATATGACGCAGAATAGTGTTCATCATGTGGAAGCTTCACATAGCAAAATCCTATGTGCATAATTTGCTCAAGCTGTGATAAGGATATTTCGTTTACATCATCAATAATCGGAAATAGTGAATCTATTGATTCACAACTTGATTTCTCCATCGCTAATCCCCTTTAAATAAAAACCTACTATCATGATAGCATAATCACGATTGTGACGCGTGTCATCCGGATTATTACGGAGTCTTTATCCCTGCTTTATAAATTCATAAAGTATGGTATACTGTATTAATCTAAAATTGGCAAGGAAGATTGAATATGATTTCAGATATCAATAAATGCACCCATCAATATATCAAACAAATATTCAAACCATTAGATGATTTCCCGAATCATGTATTTTGGGTTCGTAATCACGATACATCAAGACAATATTTCTGTACTCCTAGCATGGACAGAATATGCGAAAGGGACTTAACAATATTATATGATCTGCCACTTCTCTTCCTGGATCTTCTTGCAAAAGATAACGCACATACTCACTTTCGTAGCTTTCAAGCACGGCATGACAACCATTACTTGAAAACAGAAACTAACCAAGTGTTTTTCCAAATTTGTACACCTTCAGGAGAATTACGTTATTTGCTAGACCGATGCTATTTATGCTATGGCCCGATGGGTGATCATTTTGCTCTTGGCTTCTCAAAACACACGAGTCCAGACCAATGGTATACTCTATCAAACATTCAACACTTAACGATGGATGAAGAGGACCAAAAAGCTCATGATCTTTTTTTCCATATATTAAAGAATGAATTCGCTATTTATCCATTCAATCCCGAACTTTCAAATATTATTTCATCTCCTTCTGTTCTTAAACAACTAGTGAAATTCCAACAATATAACTTCTCAAAACGTGAACTTGAATGTCTAGAACACTTATGTCGTGGTAAAACATACAAACAAGTTGGACGTGAAATGATGATTTCACCCCGTACAGTAGAAACCCATTTGGAACACATCCGTAATAAATCCACCTGTAATAATAAAAGTGAGGTCATAACTCAATTTGCTCGCTATTTCGTTGAGTAATATTATCGTTTAGATGTTGTCAGGGGTATTTGCAACCATCCGGTGTTATCCGGATGTTTTAAAATTCTCAAGATATTACATTAGCACTGTCGCAGTTGTGCTGTGACATTGACCGAAAGAGCACATGGTTAACCACCGTGGTCTTTTACTAAGTAATATTTTTGGAGGATTTTAACATGACAGGTTTTGAGAGATTTTTATTGGAAATAGCCGATTCGACCAATATGGCCCAAGATATCAAGCATATTATTGGAAGAATTGACACTATGCTGAATAGCGAAGTAGAAGGCCTCAGTTTAATGACTATTCGAGATCACTTGCCCAAGCATTCAGATGATATCTTACGTGAAAAGGGCTATATTCTAACGATTGCACAATTCAAAGATGCGTGTAAACATTATCTTGCCTTAGATGAAAAAGATTTCATACGATATAACTCAGTTTTAAAAAGACTACATCGTGGTTATGAAGCCTTTGTGAAATCCTATGAGAAAGGTAAAATAGTGAATAAAACGGTTAGTGCTGAAATGCAAAAGCATTTTACCGAAACTATGCAATCATGCTATAGCAATGGTAGCGAGCGTAAAATGCCAACGGATCTCAGCAACCGTATTCACAAAATGACTATTGACATGATCGAAAAATTGAATGATGCGTGGTTTAAGAACGCAACACCCGCAGACATTAACAAAGAATTTACAACTCTGCTAGAAATAGAGCTGCTTAACGACTGGCATCGCGGTAATCTAGGCATGGTGATAGAAAAGCAACTACAAGAAGAGAAGAAGCGCATTAATTCTGTTGATGCATTGGTCACTCATTTTCGTGAAAATAAGTTACCCGCTGAAGTCGAAGACCGAATTAAACAAGCTATAATTGCTCGACTTTATGCCGATGTTGATGGTCTCGTGATTAATGAGCTTAGTCCTTTAGGTTCAACAATCTCAAACTTATATAACAAGAGAACTAAAAAAGATTATACCAGTACTTTCTCCGAAATCATTCTAAACTGGCAAAATAATCAGTTGGCACCCGATGCTTCTGAGCAATTAAGAAAATGTGTTGAGAGTGTTATAGGTGGTATGAAGCTCGAATTAGAAAAAAATTTAGCCCAACAATTTGACCAACTTGCTGCACATACATTCTTGGAAAAACTACAGAAATCCTTATTCCCAAAAAATGTTATTGAAGTTATGCACGAGTATTCATTAGCAACGGCTAAATCGAACCTGCAATTAATGAGCTCAGGTAATGATGATGGTTTGTCAATATGTAAAAATACCATCTCGAGTGAAGTAATGACACACCTTCATGATGATTGGATTAAAGGTGGTGTTACCGTTAAGGAAGCAGAGTATATTCATACCGAAGTCTTTGCTGACCTTAAAGAACTTGATGATAAAATAAAGCAACGAGTTTACTTTAATGATGCAATGAAAAATCAACAAAAAGATATCGCTGATCAGCAAGTTCAAATTAATAATTTGAACACTGCTAATACTGAGATGAAAGCACAAATTGCTGCGCTACAAGAAATTGTCGCGAAATTAATTCCTAACGCACAGCAATCTGCAGCAGTCAGTGCAAATAATACTGCTAAGGCCGCAATTGTTGAAGAGAAATCTGCGCAAAGCTTCAGTGGTTTTGGGCTTTTCAACAAGTAGTATTTACGTAGTACTACTCTCTATGTTGATAATGGGGAGGGAGTTAGGAGAGAGAGAAGTCTCTCTCCTAATTTTATGTGTAAAGCAAGATAAAGGTACAATAATTAAGGGTGAAATTAATTTACAATCGAAGATCTGGATTGTAACCTATTGCAATATTGTTTACTCTAGCTTAATAAGGAGCTTAAGATGTCCGCCAATAAGGAAGAACTGGATATTATAATTGAAGGTTCTTCAAAAGAATTTGTGGGTAACAATCTGGGTTTTGATAGAGAGCAACCAGGTAATTCTATGATAAAGTTGGTCTTATCACTGTTCCATCATGAAAATGACCCACGAAATTAACAGGGAGGAAATATGTTGAATAAAGCTGAATTAGGATTTATTGGGAGAAATGGCAATAAAGACCTTCGAAAATTCAATGAAGATTATGATCAAAATACAATCACATACTTGATTCATCTGCAAGCTCCTCAATCTTGTTTAAAATATGTATTTAAAACAGGAATAACAAATCATTTTATTCAACAAATTCTTTGGCTCAATATGTTGGCTTCTAAGTTTAAATGTCCTGCATTGTTTATTACTCCTGCACCTGCTGAGATGGATAGCTCACATTTTGTTTGTGGTGTGCTGTATCAGAACAAATTGCTCTTGATTAATCCGCTTGGGGCAAAACTGAATAAAGATTTGGTGTCTGTTCTTCACACGATTAGTAAGCAAGATGATCAAAAAATTTTTGAACGTATCTATATCTCAACGGATGTGATTCAAAAAGATCCTGAGGGGCAATCATCCTGTGGTCCATTGTGCGTCGAATTAATTAAAGAATTAAATGCAAAATACCTAAAGATTCCCAAATTATTTGCTCAATGGTCTTCGTTGCCTGATGAAAAAATGATGGAAAAAGACGAGCTACGCTATTTTGCGGTAAGTGTGAGTAATTATTGTGTATCAGAAGCGTTGTCATCGATGAAGAAAGAAAATGCTGTCGATGTGATGCAAGGAATACGTGCTCGTCATTTAGAGACGCTAACGAATATGCCAACCGTGCGCTTACTTAACGAACATGAAATGGAGTCACCTTCGCTAGTACAGCAAGATAAGTTTCTAGAGGGTTTATTGAATACTCCCGAGCAAGTGTTAGTATGGCAGTTAGCTGAGGATCAGTTGAGATTGGATGAGTTTGAGATAAATATAAACTACCAGCAACTCCAAGCACGCTTTTCACCGAAACAGAAAGTTCATGAAGCCACGTCAGCTAGTCCACAAGCGTTTTCGAGTGGTTCCTCAATAAATTCAACCCCTACATTATTACGACCCAAAGAACGAGGAGAAGAATGGGAGCTTGATGTTCCCAGTGATGGTAGCTGTTTATTCTGGGCTGCGGCATTAAGTTATTTGCTTCCTGTTCTTAATAAGCCCGAGTTTCATGAACGGTATCGAAATCTGTTTGGAGAAGAGGAGCACCTCGATCTGATAAAACAAATGCTAAGAAAATACGATCCGCAGGCAACTGTGATATCTCTGTTTCAAAATGACACCATGAATCATCTGATCCGACATGTTTTTCGTTCTCGAGTGATTGACTATATGGCAGAAGAAAAAAATAAGCCCCATTTTAGTGCTTACCATCCTGAAGATCACGGACCTTATGACAATTACTTAATTCGAATGCGAAATTCTACCGCATGGGGAGGCGAGTTAGAAATTAAGGCCATAAGTCTTTTATTGTCATGCAATATTGTTCTAGAGGGTGTTGGTGCAGTTCAGAATTACCCAGAAAAGCTAAATGAAACATTCCCCACTATTAAGCTTGTGAGTGTGAATGCGGGAAATCATGTCGGTGGTGCAAAGAATCACTATCGTTTCACTTTGGCACAAGATGAATTACGCCAGCAAGTCATTAATAGTACGCAGTCGAATCTGAACAACTTCCAAAGAGATGAGAGAAGGCCTGCATTGCCTCCAAAGTTAAGCGCTTCGCCAAATCGTGATCAAAGTGACCCACAGATTTTAAAGAGGAGCCTAATTGAAAAACGTCTCCAAAAGGCCGCAAAGGTCTTAGGCTGTCGAGCTGAATTCTATGAAAGGAAAGAGAGAACAAATTTATCAAAGGTCAGCAGCTGTTTTGAGTTATTTGAACACTTGCTTAGTATACTTGAGTTAACATTAGATGATGTTCAAAAAAATGCTGTGGTTTCTGTAATAAGTTCTAAAGAAAAAAATTTTCAATTACAAGAATTGCAAAATTGGTATTACAATACAATTCAATTACCCATAGATCTTGCTCAGAAATCGGGTAACCCAGAACCCATCTGCTTTTTTAAAAAATTCGAGCAGATGGCAGCAGAGAATCCAGATAGTCCAGCAATTTTATATCGTGACAAAGAAATGACCTATGGAAAGCTGAATCGACGAGCAGATCGGTTAGCTTGCCAATTGATCAACCTAGCAAAAGAAAATCTCTGGAATAGCGGCGACCCCATTGCAATATTCTTTGAAAATTCTCCTGAAACTGTCATTACACTATTAGCCATAATGAAAGCGGGATTATCTTATGTTCCGCTAACCAAGGATCCTAAAATAATTAAAGAAAGACTAGTGCGCTATCTAGAAGAGAGCGAGGCTAAATACCTTATAATCCAAGATACCCTAATAGATCATCCTATTACTGATTTTATCCGCGATAGATGCCCTACTTTAAAGAATATAAGTTTTACTGAACTTTGTGATTCCGCTACAAAAATTGAACCCAAAATGGAATTCAACATCGAGGTATCAACTGAACAATGTGCCTATACTATTTTTTCCTCTGGAACAACAGGCGTACCGAAAGGCATAATGGTTGCTCATCGAGGGTTACTTAATGCCGTTAAAGTTACTGATAAGTTTATTATAAAACAGCATGATAGAGTCGGATGGTATTCCTTGTTGACTTTTGATGCATCCTTGCTGGATATCATGACTCCTTTGTCACAAGGTGCAAGCTTAGTGATAATCCCGCAGGAGATTCGTACCAATAAGACTTTGCTAAATAAATATCTAATAGAAAACAAGGTTAACTTCATAACCATGGTACCCTCAGCTGCAAAAATGCTCGATCTTGATAATTTGCCGGATTTGCATGGAATTATTTCCACAGGAGAGGCAGGTAACAATAAGTTATACGAAGACCTACGAATTAAAGGCAGAGATGGTAAACCCCCAAGAATAGTAATAATTGGTTATGGCCCTACTGAAAATACAATCGCCACATCAGAGGGAGTATTTGATACCAACGATATAGTAAATATCGGTACACTGCCATTGCCAGGGATGAAATGGTTTATCGCCAAATTTTCGGATGAAAATAATCCATTTCCTCGTGAACCTGAGCTTATTACGGATGAAACCGAAGGAGAGCTGTATTTATCAGGAATAGGTGTAGCTCTAGGCTATGTTAGAAAACGAGGCACTATACCACCAGACTATCATCGTCGATTTCGAGCTATACCTGATCCTCAAACTGGCAAGATGATTTGGATTTATCAGACCGGTGACGTCGTCAAAAGGTCTAATGGAAAAATGATTTTTATAGGTCGACGTGATAAACAAGTCAAATATAATGGTGAGCAGCTCGATCTCAATGCGATTGAAGCTGCATTGCGTGAATTTACGATTGAGAATAAACCGATCTTTGAAGAAGTTGCGGTATTATATTTTTCAGCGGACCTAACTCAAGGTCGCTCTTTTCCCACGATTAGAGCCTATTTACAGTTGCAAAAAAATATTGAAGATAAAGATCATCTGATTAGACAGCTAAATTTTTATCTGCGCCATCATGATTACTGTAACATACCGCCTACTAGCTATAGCTTTATCGATCTAAATCAGTGGCCCACCAATCAAAATCAAAAAACTGATGAGGAGGAGTTAAGGAAGAGAGATGTTAAATCCTATTATTGCTCGCCTGCCTTTCAATTACAGTTTGACAATCAACTCAAAGAACTCCAATCTGAAATTTCACAGATTTGGTATAAGACATTAAATATTCTACCAAGCGATCTAAGGTTGTGCCTTGAGCATAATTTTATAGAATTAAGCAGCAATTCGATGTGCTTCTTAGCAATGCTGTATGAAGTTGAAAGAGAATATAAAATTAATTTGGATATTACCGAATTTATTGCTTGGCCTACGTTGAGGTCACTTATTTTCAGAGCCAGTAATGAAATCTTTAAAAGAACAAATCATCATGTTGTTGAATGGGGACAATGGGAATTAGGAGGATTTACTTTTGATGAAGCTATAAAATCGGGTAAATTTCCCATTATTCTAGTCAATTCGGTGACTGGTCGAGCAGACCAGGAATTTAGACTAGTTTCCCAGGAACTCAAGACTCAACTATCTGGTTGGCCTTTTTTGTATATGCAATCGGGTGGATTAACTAATCCTGGGTATATTGTAAAATCTGTACCTGAGTTAGCAAGAGATTATATCCGTAGTCTATATGCTGACACAGCGTTAGCAATTAACAGAAATGTTCCGATTATTTTAATAAGCTATTCAGCAGGTGGCACTCTTGCTTATGAAATGGCTTGGCAATTACAGAATATAGGAAGAACTGTTGCGGTATGCCTTATTGATACCTTGAGATCGTATTATTATAAAAGACTCCCACAATCTGAATATGCTGTGGAAATAATCAAATTAATGACTCATATGCTTCCGGTTATGAAACTCCCTCGTGAAATATTAGCTAAGTTTTCAACCGAAGCACTAGCGCGCTATGGTAAAGATGAGCAACTATCCATAGTTTGGCAAGTACTTATGGAGGAATATAATAATCGACTTGATCACAATATAGATAAAGACAGAGAAAAAGAACGACTTCTCGGCCACTATGCCACACTTCATAATCTAGTTCAAACGCAGTTAAGTTATACACCTAAACCAATCAAATTGGCTACCTTAATCACTTTATCTGAAACCAGAGAAAAATGTGACAACGATGAGAGGCTATGCTGGGGTGGAGAATTGCCAATAAATATCGAGCGCGTTGAAGGAGAGCATAAGCATCTTGAGATAGTTACCAATGGAGATTTAGTAAGAAATTCAATTGTACCGATTTTAAAGCGTGTATGTCAGTCACTTTATTCAGTTGATTTCAAAGCAGAGCAAGTTAGAGCAAAATATAATGAAGATGAATCGAGGAAAGTTCTAAAGCATATCATGCTAACCGAGACTGAAGAACTCTGTAGTATGCTTCTATCTGCAAAAAAAATACTATACACCCAATGTGATTTTATTGATTCGTCTAACCGAAGATTTCCAAAGATAACGCCATTCCAGTATGCAGTCTGGACCTCAAATATGACAATGATTACATTACTTCGCAAATATTTGCCACCTGTTGATGCAGCACATCAATTTTGGGATTTGATTACTAATCGGTTGGACATTATCAAAGAGCATGGCTGTTTTTTTGATTTCAATACTATCTTGTCGCAATTAACCAAGTTTATCAATGCCTATGATCAATGTGTTTTTGAAATTGAACACTATGGAATTATGCCAATTCAGAGTGTTTATTTCGGAGGCTTCATTTCGGGAAAGGGGGAGCTAGAGATTTATTTGAATAAATTCAATCAATGGAGTGAGCCACTACTGCAGAAATATTGGGTAGATGCTGTGATGCCTGTGGCACAATCGCTCCCAAATTGGGTGAAATTCCCTACTGGAATCGATAAAATGCCCAGCATAGCTCGTGTAAAAAGGCTGCGATCATATTTAGAGGAGCTAATGGCAAAGCAATGGATTAGCTTCAATATTCTGCAGAGCCAGTTAGCTGAAATACTACCCACTCTCATATCTGTCGATAGCAATACCAAGATGGTGAAAAATACTATAGAAGAACAGCAAACTTTTAGTCAGTCTCATCAGGCTTCTCCATTACGCCCTAAATTAAACGAATGTCCTTTAGTTGACTCTCCTGTTAGTGTTTCAGCTTTGGCTCAAGTTATATATTGGAATACCCTAACTCATTTAAGCCTAGATAACTGCAAAAAACTTGATGAGAGTCTGAGCAAAGCTCTATGTGAGCTTAAGACATTATGTACACTATATTTAAAGAGTCTCGATATTAAAGAATTAGTTTTATGGGGAACTCAGGATGAGTCAGGAATACACTCAGCTTTACCGGCATTAAATGAATGTGAAATTACCGCTTGTCAATCGCTGACTTTGCTTCACTTGGATAGTCTGAACTTGAGAAAATTACGGCTCACATTTGTTAATACTTTAGTTGATATCAGGATTCGTTGCCAGGAATTAAGCGATCAATGTAATCATTATCATTTTTACGACCCTGAATTTTATAATGTTTTGGCAACGACTTTCATATATCAACACCCTATTCGCCATTATGCTCGTTTGGGCTCAGTAGAATTATTTTGGGGGAATAACAAGATTAGGTTGTCTGGATTAGATTATTTTAGAAATTCTAAAAACTCAGGAGTGGAATCTACGCAGAATAATTTATCGAGAGTTGAAGGGATTTCTGAGTTGGTAGAGCTTTATCCTGAGTTGCATGCACTTGCTTCAGGTGATGGTACACAGGTTGTTGATAATCTCCCAAAAGAATTTAATGCTGTAAATTACTTATTACAAAATAAGCCTAATGTGCAGGCTAATTTTTCAGTATGTGCTAATAATTCGCACAAAGAAAATGAATGCAACGCTAAAAGATTGGCAGACAAGCTTGAAGATGAAGAGTTTCTAAGAGGCCAAAAGTTAATGAAATTTGAGGCTACTGTTGTCAATGCAATCTCCGAAACAGATCATTTCGAATTTAGAAAATTGCTGCATCGTTGTTTGTACTCTGGGCTTAATGCAGATGAAACTAGAGTGATATTATTGACGTGCAAAAAATATGAACATCAACATATCGAATTATCCAGGCTATTATACCATCCTTGTGATAATGTCGAGGAATTGCTTTCCTCTCTGCGAAAAAAGCAATTATTTTTGCGGCTTTCGCGAGTACTTGTGCTCTCTGGGTTAATGTATTATCTGGGAGATGGTTTATATCGAAACAATATTTTTGTTAGTCGCTATTTCAGATTAGCTATGTCAATGGGTTATAGTGATGCTTTGGTGATGACTGGGATAAGGTCTCGTCGAGATTCCAACTCAGCGTCGAGTTTAGAAACTCCCTATTCTGCTCAGAGTTGCTTTATAGCGGCGGCTGAAGCCAAGAATCGTGAGGCAGTCGTTCAGCTAAGTACTAATATTCAAACGATTTTCTTTAATGCACTGCTTAATCATAAGGTTAATCTCACTGATTTAGTCGCCTGCGGTTATCCAGAGGCTTTGTTTGCGCAGGCTAGAGTGAATATGCGTGCTGATTTTTGCTTTAAAAATTGTCTTGAAGTAGCTCACTTGTTATCTCGTGCTTATGCCACTTTCAACCGTTTGGGTCATGATAAACAGCGCGAAATTACCAGAGATTACTTTAAGCAAGCATTGTTTGATTGGAAAGACAAGCTAGAAGTAAATCAGTTCAACCAACTACGCTATGTATATAATATTAATATTGAATTATGTGATCTGAGAAACTTTGTAATGCAGGTAGGTTACGTAGCATTTATAGAGTACCTTTATTTGGATACCATCAATACGCACCGAGAAAAGCTACAAAAAATATATCCATTAATGAAGTCTGGTGGTCAAGAAAATTCTGCCAACTTTAGTGACTTATTTGAAGAGTATTGCATTAAAGATTTTAACATGTGGCTTAAGCTAGCTAATATAACTTATGGTGCTGTAGATGATACTTTGAAATTACTGACTTGCGTCGATTCGAGCCAACATACAATTCTAGCGGAGGAAGTAAATCGTTATTTGGCTTTTGGAGATCAGCTAATAACGATGATGTCTTCGAATAAAGGCGAGCTCAAGGTTGATCCCAGTCTGTTAGAATTTGATCTGATATCTCAAGCATATCAGCTACAAAAATCCTGGAAGAGACGTCGTTATGATCGTTATAAAGAATTGGCGGTGTCCAGTGAATGGGGTTTTGCGCTTGTGCTACGTTGGATACTAGGATCATCGCAGAATCCTAAAGATTTAGTGTTACCACAGGAGTCTGAACTTAAAGCTTTGTTAAATGAGATACTCATGAAATGTGATCTTTCTGCGGAATTATATGATCCTTTATTGGAGGTTAATGTAAATGCTGTTTCTTATCCGAGAAAAAAAGCGAAATTACTTGGTACAATTTCCTCTATGACCATTCTAAATAGCAATGGGTCAATTCATTCAAGCAAAAGTGAATCTACACTAATAAAAGCCTCATTTTTCTCTAGTGAGCCTCAGGGCAATGTGCTTATTCAATTACAAGAAATCACTGATTTTAATTATTATTATGGAATGAGTTTTTCTCTTTCTCATTCAAGTAGTTCTTTTTTTTATGCTAGAAGGTTAGATAAGGTTGCTATAATTAATCTCTATAAAGAAACTTATCTTTTTATAAGCGCAATCAAACGTGCTATTGTTAATTTCGAAATCAAGTATTATCCTAATGAAATGATTTCTTCACTAACAAATCATTGGCGGAAAAATTTTGATATTGAACTCGATAAGGGGAAAAAGTTATTAAGATGCTGTGAGACGGAGATTCTTAATCGTAGGGAACTGATCTTTGAGATCAAAAAATTTTTAGACTCTCAAGAAGAAATTATTAAGCGCGATAGTTTTGCTTGGGTCTTAATAGAAACAATACTGTCGATGTGGGAAACGGGAGAACTGGGTGAAGTATATCAATTAGGTTTAGTCATAGATGAAAAAAATCCTAATTTTAAATCTGCGTGTCGTGGTTTTTCTTATGGTTTTGTTCAACATTATTTACCTTCGGACTTCAAGTGCACGGAGAGAGACTTCGAGATGAATTTTTTCTAAATACTGAAATAATTTACTGGCTTTTTGCCTATTATCGATTCGCGGTGGCCTAGCAATATTTCAGAACGAATTTTGGATGCATTGGCATCATTGTTGAAAGATTTTGATAAGGGGAAATTACAGACGGATGGCTATCGTGGATTTAACGAAGTGCGATTAAACCCTGAGATAAAAGGTTTTGGACGCTTTGCCCATTGTTGTCGAAAATTTGTTGATGTGATAAAAATATCCTGAATGCGAAGATAACCAAGAAAATAGAAAATGTATAATGTTTTGACTTTCATCAAAATATTTCGCTTTAGTTAGAACTTATAATATTCTATCCGGATTTTTCGGGATATTTTATCAATTGATTCATGCTATGTTCTTGGTATGTTCGAAGCGTCCAATATTTCAGGTTTTTAGGCAAGACCAAAACCCAAAATATCAGACGCTTCGAGTATATAGTGAAAGTAACCTACTGGAGATAGTCATGTTCAAGAAAATTGAATATACGCAGGATGAAGAGTCGTCATTAATTCCAGACAAGCAACATAATATTTTGTCTGAATCTGGGTTATATCAGGTACAAATAGTGTCAGATTTGAATGAGATGAATATCTCAAATATGGATCCCCTTAATTCACTATTGGATTTAATTGATATGCATGAAGAAAATAAAAAAACTTGGCTAGAATTTAGCTTGCGATTTAATCCTCGAAAGGAGATTTACAATAATTGTTTTCGAGTGACTGTATTACTTACAGTGCTTTATCTTGTAATTTTACTTATTGTCATGTTGCCACTATATTTGTTTTCTAGTGAACCATGTGTGGAATATCTCTATTGGGATCCATTTGGTAATAAATCCTATTCGTCACGTGTACTTCAATTTCATAGTAATAGTACTGATTCGGCGGGAGCTAAGAGCCCGATATCATGTGGCAAGGTTATATTATTCTCAATTGTTTTAATTGCATTGGCATTGGGCAATGCATTATTATTGCCGTTTATTAAGAATAAAGTTATTCGATTAATGAAGGAAGATATGCTGCTAATTACGGGTATATTGCAATTGATTTACAATATCGGTAATCAAGATTTACAAAATTTTCCGTTACCTAAAACTTGTCAAGACGCTATCAATTCAATGTATATCACTATGAAACATAGCTGCTTACTCATTGAATGTGCACTAAGTGAAGTATCAACGGATTTTAATGATAGGGAAACTATTCGCGAGTGGTTGAAGATTGAAAAATCGAATAATGTCAATAAATTAAGTTGTCGTCCAAATAAGCTAAAGATAAACAGAAATTCTTTATGGTCTACATCTGAATCATCAACGGGGATGATAGTTAATACACAGGAACGATCCGTTAATGAATTATCAAAATGATAATAATTAGATTGTAATTCGATTGAAATGGAGAGATTCATTACAAGTCGAAAAGATTTATCAGTTGAAGTACATACCTTTTTCTTAATTAAACTGTAAAGAGTATCTTGGTTCATCGCTTTGATGATATGGATAACAGAATTCAATAATCTCTTTAGCCACAATCGAAGCTTCTTTTTCTGCGCGTTTCTTGCAATGAAAATAGTGTGAGTCAGGTAAATAGGTTACTAATTTAGAAATCATTAATTCTATGGAATCATAATCCCACTGATTAAGAGCTCTAATGCCTTGGCCAAGAGACGCTCTTTGAATTTTTTCTGCAGAATGCGGTTCTAGTTCTTGTGCAATTAATAAATGCTTATAAGCACATTCATAATGTGCGTCAGCCGATGATGTATCGTGTTCTTCAAGGCATTGAGCTGCCCAGAAATTGACCTGTGCGAACAATATATAGCCAGGTGTATGATGTATATTGGCTGCCGTAGATGCATAGCTACACGCTTTGAGAATTAGCTCATCAGTTGATTTTTCCGTACTTGATTTTTCATTTTGAAATGTTCTGATGTAATGATTGGTTAAGGCTTTTAAAGCATGAAAGTTAAGATAGGGTGGCGCTGCTAAAAGCTCTAAATATTTTAGCACGGCGTTTTGGTAGCCCCTATTATTAAGAACAATGATAGCGCAACCAAAAAATGCAGGCGCATGATTTTGTGGAACTGGGGAAGGTTGTTCTGATTTTTTGCTCTCGGCTGCCCACTGCGCGTTCCAACCGCCTTCAAAATTACGTGCTAAACACTGCGATCTCAATTTTTCATCGTTTGCTGCATTCAATAGCAATTCGAGCAAATTATTGTTTGCACTTTGCAATAAAGTTTTAAACCTGTGAATAGTATTCATGCTATTAAATGAGGCATCTTTCATTGAGAACTCCAAAATCCGTCAAATGTGCCAGAATCCTAACACAAGAAAAATCACTTAGCGAGAATGATTTTGTTAGATAATAAAATTCATATGTATTAATAGCAGTATTCAAATGCCCTTTAAAATTTACTGATAACTAGATATCATCAACAACTAATTTAGTTAAGGATGTAATATGCATTTCAAAGATTATTTAATTGAAGCTATTGAAACAAAATCTTTAGATATTTCCGTATTTAAGCTCAAAGCAAGAGGCATCACGGGCTTTATACCTCAATGGAATAAATTGACTTCACTTATGTCCCTAAACCTTTCTGGAAATAAAATTGGCTTGGAAGGCATTCTGGCGCTTTTACCCTGTTTAGATAAAATGACAGGAATGGTATCTCTAAACCTGGGCAGAAATAACCTGGGGTCGGAAGGCATCACCGTTCTTTCACCTTCCTTGGATAAAATGCCAGGGTTGGTATCACTAATTCTTTGCGAAAATATAATGGGGACAGAAGGCATCAACGCTCTTACTCATTCCTTAGACAAATTGACTACACTCACAACACTTGACATTAGTGACAATGATTTCGGCTTGGAAGGCATTAATGCTCTTTGTCATTCCTTAGACAAATTGACTAAACTGAAATCATTATACTGCCGCTACAATATTCTCAACACTGTAAGCATAAGAGTCTTCTTTTCACAGGTGGTAAAAATGACATGGCTTACAGAACTTGACATTAGCGGTAATAAAATCGGAGAGGAAGGTGTTAGAGCGCTCTCTCCATCCTTAAGGCTTATGACGGCACTCAAATCAATTAACATTGGTTCAAATCAATTCTCTGTCGCAGCTATAAAAGCCCTGGCCCCCAATCTGAATAACATGTACGCCCTCACTTCTTTGGATATTTCATGGAATTCACTTGGTGAGAGAGGCACATTAGCTTTAATTTCTAACACAGAGAAGTTCACTTCACTCACATCGCTTAACATCAGTACTAATGGCATTGGTACCAAGGGTATCAAAGCCATAGGTCCCTACTTAAATCAGCTTAGATCGCTTAATCTTCGCCGGAGTTTGTTTTACAATAATGGCCTCAAAGCCTTAGCGCAACAATTAACAAACTTGTGTAGTCTCACATTATTAAATCTCAGTGTGAATAACATTGAAAATGAAGGCGTCATAGCCTTTGCGCCTCAGCTGAGCAACTTAACTGTACTGAGATTGCTAGACCTAAGTGAAAACTCCATCGGTCCTGAAGGTTTGAGTGCCTTAATACCTAACTTGGCTAAAATGACGACTCTCAGTTCTCTTAATATTGATAGAAATCGTATTTACGGTGACGTTTACAAAATATTCAAAATCCATGTAATTAATATGACCGCGCTTACTTCCCTAAATCACGACAGTTATTATGAAAGACCTGAGCTTAATACTATACTAAATCGTAATAGAATTATTAATTTACAGCTAAATAATATTACTCAACAAATTGATACTTTAAATACCAATGGTTGCATTCAGAAAAATATTATTGATAAGATAAGTCAAGAAATTGACGAACTTCAGACATTTACTAAAGAAATTGAAAACCAGCATCAAGTAGAGCCGTTTGCGCTAAGAGATATTCAATTTAAATTACACTGTCGTCTCGCATTGATCTGCAAAGACTTTACTGCTGCCATGATCTTCGCTAAATCTATGCGATTACCACCGCTTGAGCTGTTAATACCGTATACTCATATCGTCCCTACATTTTTTACATATGCAATCCGTGCGTCGACGGCAATATTAGATGATCCTGCTAAAATGCTTCTGCTATGTGAGCTTCTCATCAATACCAATTTAGTCGATATCATTTCTATTACTCAGGAAGATCTCTACCGCTTCACCTTAATGTTAGCGGGTCTCGCAGATCCTCATGGCGCCAATAAGGCTCTGAACAATATGTTGCAAATATTAAACTTGTTTCCCAATGAGCTAAAACGCCGCAACAGTGAGAGCAATGAAAATCTTTGTCGGCTGCTATCTTTTGATCAACTCATTTTCAATATTAATTGCTGTTATCAAGAGGAAATTGCATACGATGAACATTCATTGGCTATCAAAACTTTATTAGATCTCCTTAACGTTGCTAAACCTTACACTCCCAAAAAAGAAAAGCAACTACTTGATCATTCCTTAGTAAGTGCTTATTTTAATTCATCTAAACCCATTATAACTTATGAACGACTGATCTGTGAAAGTTACAAAGGTAATCTGATACCTCAGTATATCGATGATCTTATTCCAGAAATTCGTAGAAATTTAACTGCAATTGCTGACCAATATGAAAAAAATAATACTACAGAAATTGGTACTATAGTTAATAATAATTCTCCATCTATATCATTAACACAGAGATTCTTTTCTAATGCAGCTCACGATAGCAGCTGCTCATCAGAAGAAAATCTATCTACTGATCATAGCAATTCTTTCTAATTCAACTTTCTCTTTAAATACTGCAATAAGTATAGATTTTATAGAGCTTGACAATATAGCTAACTTAAATATATACTAAAGTTATCATATCATATCATATCATATCATATCATATCATATCATATCATTCATTGAGTGTCATATGTTCGAGTTACTACCAAGGGAAGTATTATATCAAATTATTTTTGATTTTAGCGCTCGTGAATTACATAAGCTTCTGAGAGTCAATCGGCATTTTAATAAAATGATCAATTGCGATCAATTTTGGGAAAGAAAATTAACACTATTGGCTAAAGGGTTTCGAAGTAGATATCCAGATTTAAACCCAAGAGACGCATTATTAGTTGCTGCAGCATCGTACGGATTGACACAGTATGTGATTAAGATTATCCGTAAAAGAGCAAATATCAATGTTAAGCTGTACCATTGTGACCGCAAAAAAGCTTATGTTTATCCTATACACTACGCAGCTCAATGTGGTAATCCTGCGACGGTAAAAGCTTTAATTAAGCATCATGCACTATTCAAAGCGCCAAAAAAAGTCGAGGTCTTTACTTCACCTTTACATTTCGCAATAGCAGAAGGGAATATGGAATGCGCTGAAGTTTTGCTTATGAAAGGCGTGAATGTCCATCAAGAAGCTGATTATCAATACGGTTACAGACTTTACACGCCGTTACAAATTTCGGTATTGAAAAATCAGGTTCCCTGTTATCAATTATTACGATCATATGGTGCTGACGTTAATTTTCGATTAAGTCGAGAGTGTGATACAGCCCTTCATACAGCAATACGACATGGCTCGCTTGCAGTGCTAAAATTATTGCTGCGCGATGGCGCAGATCCAAATGCATATACCGAAGAAGATCCGGTGTCATCCTTAGCCTTAGCTTGTAATGCTGGAAATCCAGAAGTCCTATTGGAGTTATTACGACATGGTGCAAATACGCGCGCTCATATGACTCTTTTCATGGATCACCCTGTACTCCATTATACCTTATGTCGTAAAAAGTTTGCTTTGGCAAAATTAATATTAGAATTTGACAGCTCACTAGTTGATTACTGTCACTATTATCCAAATGCAGATAATAGATATAAATGGGATAAATCAGCTCTGCATCTTGTCGCCACGCTCGGTATCATTGAATCTATCAGACTGTTAATACAATATCAGGCAGATCCGCATTTATTATATGACGGTCATACTGCCTATGATATTGCTATCGAGGAGGGCCATATGGAGTGCGCGGATTTGCTCGCCGAATATTCAAATGAGTACGATTATAATAAAATTTGTTGCTTTATATGATACCGTCGTGACGACTCCCAAATGCACTTCCTGATAACCGAAAGAGATTGAAACTGGATTTTAAGTATGTTACATCTTACAAGCCTTACCTTGTAAAGGAAAGCAAATCAAATGAAAGTGACTTTTAAAGAAGCTGCTTTAGCTAAAGATGAGATAGAAGAGCTTATTTTTGAGGATCCTAATATTATCTCAATAGGTGTTATTGCAAAGCAAGATGAGCAGGGAAAATACACCGACGATCATAGAATTGAAGTGGGGGTACTTTCATTAGAAGCTTATCATAATTCTTCATCTAGACTTTCTAGAGATTTTATTACCGTCACTGATAATAATAAAAATGAAAAGCGCGTTTATATTGTTGTAAAAGAGATGGGACCAATAAAAGCTTTATCCAATGTAAATTCTAATTCACCCTATATAAGTAAAATAGGCATACCCGCAAGCATCAATGACCCTTTTATAGTCGCAAACTTAGAAAAATTTGACCTTAAAGATAAAGCAAATAGCAATGCAATAAAACCACCTCAACCTGAGTTTATTTACAAAAGTGCATTGCGACCCCCTTCCTTTCACAATAAACCCTTCAAAACGAATGCCTCTCAATTTTTTAGATTTAATACTCCGAAAACTACTACAAATACTTCTAACATATGTAGTAATAGTTCTAAACAAGGCTTGGTAACACTTCTTAGATATGTTTCAAAAAAATTCTGATATAGGATAACATGAATGAAAGCAAAGTTATTACAATTCTTCAAGAAAAGCAGTACTGAGACCAAACCTATTGATAAAGAAGACATGTATCTTGTGGAGAAAAAACGGGAGCATTTTCCTTATGATTTTGATAGATGGTATCTGACGCTCGCTCCCCTCTCTTTTTATAGTGAAATTTTACCAATATCTCCTGACGTAGCTCAATCATTGATTAATTATTATCGGCATCGATTTTTACATCGTAATGAGCTCACTCATGTTGATATTGAGAATATCAAAAATCTTAAATTGGAAATTGAGAAGAGAATGGATCTTATTTTTAGAAAAACGAACACTCATGATATATTTGTGCGTATGTCGAATCGATCACCTAAAGATGGTATACCATTGCTTAAAGCGGGAGAATCACTAGCTGCTTTAATCAATGAGATTTATAAAAATCCTGAAATCAAATCTCTAAATGAAAAATTAATGAGGATCTGTGATTTGCAGTTAAAAAATCTTCGATGCTCAGATAGTGATCATGTCCTGAATTTATTACTGACGAGTGAACGTGTTTATACGGATCTGCGCTTAGCTCTAGATTGCCATCGTGTCGATCCAAAAGATCAGTGGTCGACCAGTGTTATTTTGCGAGAATGGCAAGAGCAATTAAGAGCCGATTATGAGTTTCGAGTATTTGTTCATGACCGCAAAATTGTTGCAATTTCACAGTATAATCCCTATTGTATCTATGTATCACTTGAGCAATTAACAGATGGTGCTAATCAAGAAAAATTTATTAACGATATTGTAGTGTTTGTAAATGAGGCTACTTTAGCGATTGAGCACAAGGATTTTATCATTGACATTGCCTTAGTAAATGGCTGTTATAAAGTCATTGAACTTAATCCCTATGTCACCACCACGGGAGCAGGGTTTTTTCATTGGGAAGCTGATAAGGCAATATTATTTGAGCATGTAAATGACAAGCCAATATTTAGACGAAGAACAGAAGCACTGCCAGATCTTGAACAATTTATAGAGAATTTCATTGAGTTAGAGGAGTCATTGGCTCACGAAAACCAAGAACCCTACTATACTCATTTAAATTCCTTAGATAATAAACCAAATATTTAACTTGATGCTTTCTAATGAGCAGCACCCTTTATGGAATCAACGAAGTTGAATTACTAATGGGCATCGATAAATCTTCATGTGCTAGTTCATTTGGCCTATTTTGTCGCTGTAAATACTCATCGCAGAAACGAATATAGTGACTTTGAGCATCTTCATCGTAACCTTTTATATCAAGCAGATAATTACCATATTCATTCAAGCTGAGCACATTGCCTGCACAGGTGTTAGTGTAAATATGACGAGAATGATCATCAATATTTGATACAAACTTACCAATGCTACAGCCAAGAATAGATTCAGCGGCATCTCGACAATTCTCACCATCAGAATTGCCATCATATGCGCAGTATTCTTTATCCTTGGTAAATTTATTGTTATCTACAGTCAAACCAAAAAAGATATCGGTGGTAAAATGCCAATGATTCCTTAAGGAAGTATTTATATTGTTAACCATTGTAAATCGATCCAGTTTATTATTATATATTTGTGCCAAACTATCAGGAAAATGAAATTGAAAACACTCTAGCTTTATTTTCAAATCGAGGTCGTAAATCATACGAGTGAAGCCAAGATACGTCGCATACTCTAGGTAAAGTGTCACATACTCTATGAATAGATTTTGAAATGTACAATTTAAATGTTTAGTGCGTTCTCTCGATTTTTCAGATTTTAAAAAATAGTCGTCGCTATATAAAACAAGACCGCTATACTTGTACTTCTGCATATCTCTAAAACTAAAATCACCCAGCAAAATATGTAACCATAAAAATCGAATCAGTGCTTCTGTAATGGTATTAAAATACGAGAACGGCTTGCATATTTCTTCGGAATTCCGTCTGCCTGATTGATAGTACTGCTTAATTAAAACATCTTTAGATTGCATTAACTTATTTTTAAGATAGTCAAATAAACAGCATAAATCTTCAATCAGATAATTATCAACTTGATTAAAACGTTCAAGATCGCTTGTATTAATCTGTTTTCTAGCTTGATAATCATCGCAAAAGCTTTGAATATGCTTAAGCATTCTTCCATCATAGTCCATAACAGGTGGACTGAAAAAAGCGGCGTATAAATTGGATAAAGTTGAGGCGGATGCAAAGTTTGCAATTCTCAACAAGACAACTTTTGGAAATTTACTATATGCATTTCCTTTTCTCTGCGGTTTTTCTTCCATTTTAAATTTCCTATTTACAGAATGACAGTTAATATATCACATGCGGTCTTTAATCCAAATAATGCTTGCATTCATACTTGTTTGCTTCCGCAGCTAAATTAGGAAGAACGTAGTTCTTGTAAGTATGTTGCAAATTCTTCATGAGGAAATACGCCATAGGTTTAGGATCATCAAGCTTATCGGGATGAGCAAGCTCAAAATATTCTGCTTGGTGACTGGAATCGATAATTGCAGGAGCGTGCCCTGTCAACATTAAGGCAAAATTCATATATAAACGACTAAACATTAAGCCAAATTTTTCGTCTGACGGATATCCTTTGGCGAAGACGTTGTGAATCATTGCCGCATTCATATAATGATCATCTGTACTATGTTTTATGGTTTGAATTAAGATGTTTACACCTTTTTTTATTATTTCATTACTATCGAAGCACGTCATTGAATAATATGCCCAAAGTGGAAAATAGCCACCACAATTATCAGTTATAATAAAACTTCTTCCTTCCAAAAATATTATTGCAAATGTTACTGGCATTTCTAGCACTCTTCGTAGATTTTTCTCATTTGGAGTATCAATGGTTGATGAGTATCTCCACCCGCTGTCTTTTAGTTGTTTTTGATATAACACGCAGTAATTAAATATTCGATAATGATTGGAAGCGCTCAATTGATTTTCAAAGCTACATCCTCCGCTAGTTTTATTTTTATGGAGAAGATTTGTCGCCTCATCTAAGGTCATTGAAAAATTATCCGTCATCATTAGAGAATGATAAGTGATCAATACGCCTAGTTGATGATAGATAGAATCCATATAAGCCTCATTTGTGGCCATATTTTTTCCAAGATCTTCCATTTCATGCTTATACGCATTTGTGATATTCACCATCTCAGAGTATTGTATAGTTTGATTGCTAAATCTTCTCGTACAAATACGCGATCTATTTGATTGCAAAAATGTAAACATATTTTTGTAACGCATATTTCAAACCTCTTAAGAAAATTCAGTCATTTCGTATAGAGTGGGCTTCTACTGCTAAATGGGGGAGAACATGAAGTTGATAAGTCTTTTGCAAATTTCTCGCTAGAAAATGCGCTAGAGGTTTAGGGTCATTTAATATGGGAGTTTGCACAAGTTGAAGGTACTCTTCTTTATCAGTTTCATCTATAACTGTAGGTATATAACCTGTAAGCATTAAAGCGAAATTCATATAAAGGTGGCAGAACACTAGGCCATATTCTTGATCAAATTGATATCCTTTAACAAACTCATTGTGAATGGTGGCTGCATTCAGAAAAGGATCTTCAGCTCCATTTTTTATAGTCTGGGTTAATAATTCTCGACTTTTGACTATATGAGCGAGATTCTCTTGATGATTCAAAAAGTAATAATTTGCAATAGAATCATATTCTCCAGTACGCGTATCTAATCTAAGTCCTACTCCCTCTCCTAATAATAATTCAAAATTAGATATAATAAAGTGAAGTCCGTTATTAAAGCTAAAAAACTGTATTTCATCATCAGGATTTTTTAATTCCATTTGTAGCTTATGTTGATAACTTCTGCAATGTTTAAGAATTTTAAAATGATTTTTCGCCCTTAATTGCTCTGTGAAATTTCCGTCACTTGGCGTTTTACTTTTGAATAAGAGTTGCTCAGTTTCAGTCAAATTGAGTGAAAGTCCACCACAAAGTTTTAGCGAATGGTAAGTATTCAAAAAAAATAATCTTTCAAAAATAGCAGCGGTCAATTCAGAAGCGACATTTTGAGTTTGTTTTTTTAAAATATCATCCACTTTGATTTTGCATGCTTGCGCCAGATTCTTCATAGAAGAATAATCATCTTTCACATTAGTGTAATATCGGTAACTTTTCGGTCGCACGGCGTGCAAAAACCTAATACCGCTTTTATAACGCACCTCAAATCTCCTTATATAGGTTATTAAACACACTTTTATTGTTTCATTATCATTCTCAATTATGCTAGTATAATAATTGCTGCGGCCGCGCCTCCTTCATAGCCATACTCATATCTTTGTATTAAATATATCATGAGGTAATACTTATGAAAAGGACATTTGAAGAAATTGAAGTCAATGACCCTAAAGAACCTAGGTGTAAATTGTGAAGATCATGAAAGCTAATGGTGATTGTGCTGAACAAAAGGAAACCATGTAATGCAATGGGACAAAGAATTAATCGGTAGGGTGTTGGAATATACTTTCCCAATGTTGTCCTATTCAGAAATCGAGTTATTTCTGTATTCAAAAGTTAGGGTGTTTCGTCAGCGGGGAATTTGTGAGCTACTGCGACGATGCGAGTGGTCGAACGAGAGCAGCGATTATCTTATTAACTTATTGAGCTTTCATTTGTCACAGAAATCTCTCTTAAGTTTACAGATACCGAGACCACTATTAGAGAAATGCTTGGAATACCCCTTTATCAATCCAACATTAGCCATAATTATTCATGGCTGCTTAGGTTTTCTGAACAGGTCATTATCGAAAAATTCACTATCCTTTTTGAATGTCGTATGTCATCTGACAAATGAAGGTTTGCCATATATTTATCTCGCACAAGTTTAGGTATACCCTGAATTAGCAACCGAAATATTTAAATACTGCCTAACGATGACTGATGTGAAAATTCAATTACACTCATTACTCTTGATATCGAATTATTTAAATGGCGTCCAAAGAAGACGAATAATTAGTTTATTGACACCAGAATTTATTGTCAATATTCAAGTTCGCTCTATTTTTAATATGGCATTGTCACTAATTAATAATGATACCTTTGTAGCAGTATTAAACCAGCTAATATCTTTAAACTATGTTTCATATAGTCGTAAACCAAATAATTGCGGTATCGGATTAGAGCCAGCCCTGCCTAGGCTTACTTTTACCTCTAGTCTATGGAGACGATTGCAGACTAATCATAAAAACATGATTCTAGATCGTTTAATTGCAATGTTTTATCAACATAGTCATTTTGACTTTGCCATTCTAGAATGGTCTTCATTATCAGCTATTATGGAAGGTGAATATTGCATTCGATTGTTTGATGAAACATGTAATTATAATGTACTCTTTCCAATTAAGTATCATGGAACCGGTAGACATGCTATAAATTGTTCATTGTTGTTTAGAAGAATACTTCCCAATATCTGGAAATATTTGAATGAACAACAACATGAGCGTAGCATTAATTTAGTCCTATATCTTGTTCAGGCTGATAGATTCCGCGAAAAAGTATACATACAGGATTCACTTAAATGTTTTTTCGATATTTTATCCGAAAAACAGATCAGTGATTTATTTATTCGTTTAATTAAGTTGGTTAACGAATATAATAGTCAAGATGTTTCAACCAATATAGATGATATAATTTTCGGTGTGTCGATTTCATTGAATTTATTGGAAAGCAGATTAAACATGGCTGATATAATAATTCTTAGAGAGGTTGTGCTAGATTGGTTAACGGCCGACAATATTAAGAATAAATATTAGCAACCTGGATATTATATAACATCGAGATTGTTTCTTTAGAAGATCATAAGCGTATATTAATTGAGAGTTTGTTGAAAAATCTTGGGCATGAAGATGAAGAGGTGTTTTTGTTTTCATCTTTATGTTTATTAAATCTTGTAGAAAATAAGCTGGATGCTTGCTTTGCTTTGCGATGTATGGATGTATTTAATGAAAAGTATGATAGCATTAGACCACAATACCCCTTAAAAATGGTGCTAGTAAACTTTCGCAAATTGTTTTTAGCATTAAAAACGGATGATCGAACTAATTGTTTGAAAAAATTAATAAACAATTTAAGTATGGATTATAAAAGAAAAAAAACATCTTATCTGGCGCTATTTAAAATAATAAACCTTATTGATTCGGATTTTTTAGGAAAAATAGAAGCGAATGTTTTATTTGAGGTTAATAAAGACAATAGGCATTCAGGTTTTGGGTATCCTGATAGATTTAATGAATTGTTAGAGAGTATGAGTTTTTTAAAATCTGTTCGCGAAGCCATGATAACTATTTATAATAAATCCCCATATAATATCACATACCTATCGGAAGGATTTCATCAAAGAATCTATAGCTGGCTACCTATTAATACTATAATACCACTTCTTGAAAAGATTGTTACGAATAAAGATTATATGAACAGCCATTACGTACGTACTAATAATGAATTTCGTTTTTTTTCAAATAGGTGGCATGAGATGAACAAAAAATTTCAAAATGGTACGATTCGTTTTATCAGTAAAAAGCTAGGACAACGACGTGATCATGGCGATTTGGCAGTAGTAATGATGCTTTGGCCTAAAATTTCTGAAACAGAAAAAGAGACAATGGAAGACTTGCTAGCAAAGCGATATCCAGCAACAGCTACGCTTAGTAGTAAATAACTTGATAAGAAATGATATATGTCATCTGCACGAAAGCTTTAGGATAATAAAATATTATGCTAATCTGATCGCATTAGCTGTATGGCGTCCAAAACATCAGAAATCTAGGATTAGGGCAGAACATGTATTTAAAAACTCAAAATAGCGAAACTCTTAGAAGATTAGCCGACGGTGATCAATCACTCACCCGCGTTCATTTTGCAGCCCCGTATAATTTTAGAATACCTTACGATGTTACAGAGGATTTAAACCAGTTCCTGATATTTTTTTCCAATCAGACCAATATATCATCATTAAAACTGGCCGATTTGCGATTGAACAAAGACCAAATTATTACACTAGCTCGGGGCATTAAAAATAGTGTGACACTCCAGAAGTTAGTGCTGAAGAAAATAATGAGAGCATATGGTGGATTTTGGTATATCGCTGACGCATTACGACATAGTGTGTCAATGACACATATTGTCTTTGAAGATTTTAAGATGCGACCTCGTAATTTTTCAATGATAACTGATATTATCTTAGATAATGAAAATATCACAACACTGACCATTAAAAAATGCACAGTATTCATGCGTTGCATTGATAGTTTCGGCGCATATCTTGGTTATAATAGTTTTCTAACAAGTTTAAGGCTCTCAAGTCTCAGTATAGACGATATTATATTGGCTCGATTATTAGAAATGATTAATCATCGCAATCGCCTCGTTCGATTAGAAGTTGATCATAACAAAATTACTTGCAAAGAAGAGGCGCTTATTTTTCAGATGGAATCCAACACGAGCCTTACCTATCTTAATTTAAGCCATAACGCTATTCCTAAAGAAGGGATTATTGCGCTCGCTGGGGTAGTTAATAAAAACAAAACACTGAAACAATTAAATCTTTCTGGGATTGGCTATAGGGGGACTATTGGATTATTTATAGCAAATTTAACTGTCAATACATCATTGCAACGGCTGAGCTTAGCAGATCAATATTTTGACGACGATGAGCTAACATCTCTAGGCGGTTTCTATTCAAGAAATCATCAATTTACAAGACTCAGTTTGCGAAAGTCATGTATTTATGACGGTCGCCTGTCTCTGTTATGCAATTCACTAAGTGCTGATTCTTGCTTAACTCGAATAAATTTATCCGGCGTTTGCAATGATGATTTAGCATTGGACTCTTTGGCTAGATGGCTGAAAAACAACACCACTTTACAGCATTTAACTTTACGCAATAATAATATTACATCATCAAGGATAAGCGCTCTCTGCCATGTCCTTGAAGTTAATAACACGTTGACTTTTCTTGATCTCGGTGAAAACTATATTGGCACACTGGGTGCTGAAAGATTGGCGGGTTCTCTGGTAGGTAATCATTCCTTAATACAACTTAAACTTGCACAGAATTATATTGGTGGCGAAGGAATTCGTTTATTCCTGGGTATGCTGCGGCGTAATGCCAATTTGAAAAAACTCAATATTCGTGATAATGCGTATTGTACAGAGGGAACCAATTACGCGATTCAGTTACTAGAGGAAAATCCAGTCTTGAGATTAACCCTATATGATCGGCATCTGCAGGGCAGTGAAGGCATTCACTATCTGCAGAGAGCGCTGATCAATAATCCTAGAATCAACCATATCAATTATAAATATAAAGCTGGTAAAAGGAATAAAAAGACTCTATTGACCTTCGGCCATCCAGGAACAATAGCCCTCAGCGAAGCCCTCTTTAATAATCACAGTCTTACCCGATTGAGCATTTACGCTGGAAATATTGGCGATGCAGGAACTCATCAACTAGTAGAAGTTTTGCGACCGAATGAAACCTTAGAAGAATTAACATTTATCCAGTGTGATATTCAACTTAAAGGTATTGAGATTCTATGTGCTTGGCTGAAGAATAATACTCGAGTCAGAAAATTAAATCTTGAAAATAACGGGTATCTTAGTGCCGCAGCGGGATATTTTGCAGAATTGCTTACTGACAATCACTATTTAACTGAATTGAATATTGGCAAATGTCACTTTAATGAATCCGCTCTTCTCATGATTTTTACTGCACTGCAATACAACACCACCTTACGCAAATTAGACGTAAACGAGTACTCGTCCTCAGGAAAAGAGCTTTTCTCATTCATGAGTAAGGCGCTCTCCATTAATCAAACATTGACCCACCTTATTATTTGCCCATCTTTCAGTTTTTATAGTGAAAAATCTCATGACGCATTAGAATTAATATTATTAAATCACTACTCTATCGTATACTGCAAATATTCTCCGTATGTTGGAAATCCGCTAGTACCAGTAATTCGTAATCAAGGCAATAAAAAAATGTCACTTTGGTTACTAAAAGAATACGCTATAATACATATCTTACTAGAAGGTAAAAAATGTAATGGCAGATTTCATTTGATATTTAGCTTGCAAAAAGACCTATTCTTTTTGATTTTGAGCTATGTTTACTCATCATTAACACAGACGCATTGCAAAAAAAGATTTCTTAACTATCGTTCGTCATATCAAAAAATGCAAAATCCCGTCACTTTTTTTAATCTTAATCCTGCGGATAATAACGAATCAGATAACAATAAACGACAAAAAATCGACTGCGCCGGAGTTCACCCATAGTCAAAGCAGTTCTATATGGTACAAAGCTCCTTCATCCACTTTTGCTGTGGCGAGAGTTTATCAAATCAATTTGGTCTCATTTTTGACGAGGTGTCACTTTTTAATAGTTCTAAAGATACATTTAGAAATATAAAACTCTCAAATAGATATTATTATTTAATTGTGAATTTTTTCTCATCTCCAGCATCTTCTTCATCTAATAGGTCTAGCTCTTGTTGTGGAGCTGTTTTGGCAATAGCTTTCGCAATTTGTTTTCGAATACGTTCTGTAGTACCTGCAGGCACAATTGCATATTTTTTCATTTCATTTTCTAGCAACTCTAGTAATAAAATTAGCTGATCAGAATCGCTCTCAACATCTATTAATAATGATTCAGGAGTATCTTCAGGAATATTATATAGAATTGGCTTACGTCCCGAGGTTCGATCTAACGCTTGTCCAGCAAGTTGGCCCCAGATGCAACTACAATCGTGAAAATTTCTGGTATGTAAGTATAAATGCTCTTTGTCGTCAGAAAGTTCTACTTTCCAAGTGTAATATCCCTGAGTTGAATTCTTCATAATCATTGTCTGCACTTCAGGCTTTTTAAATATTTTGCTAAATCGCCAACATGCACTTGCTGTAGCCTTCACATTACTTTTATTCAAAAATGAAAATATATATACCAACATTTCTTCTGGGAAATCACCCAAATTTTTATAATTTTTGAATTGTTCTTTTTCCTTCTCATTATCTTCCATACTTACTCCTCTTCTATTAAAATAGGCTAACAGCATAACTCATTAGTACATAATTAATCAGCAATGTCATTTCTCTCGTTTTTCTGCATCATCTTCAATATAATTACATCACCCGATAAACTCACCGAATGTTGCATGCAGGCGGTGAGTCATCACTGGAATCTTTGGGAACTGCAGCCTGCGTCGTGGCCGACAACTGCGATAACTTTTGAGCGTCACGCACGCACATTTCAGCATCCAGCACGCTCCAGATCGGACCCCACGAGCCCGTCCCCATACACGCATAAATCTCCAGCCCGCGCCCCGCACCAACTCTATATTTTCCCTGGTCTTCATATTCTCCTACGTGGTGGTACCACCATATTATATTTTTATGGTCCATCGACATACACTCTCTTACACCACCCTCGCTAGCATCATGCCACGCCACTTTTTCCCCTTTTTCTGTCCACAAATGGATCCAACAAGACACCAGTTCTAGTTGTTTCTCTACAACTACTCGCCACGCTGCTTCCACCTCTTTTTCCTTTGCCTTGTATTTCGCATCGGTATCCACCGTCTCGATGATTTTTGCGAACTCAACCATCGCATCTCGCATGGCGACTAGTGAATGGCGTGCGTTCTCCAGCGCTCTATAAAGTTTATTATCTTTTTCGCTTCTGCTTTCTTCAAGCTGCTTTTCAAGCTCTGCTTTTCTTTCATTGGGACAATTGCGCCTGAGCAACCGTTGCATCGGCCCGTTTTCATCTTCCGCTGCGTCGACATACTGCAAGGGGTAAATGCCTTTTGCTTCCCCTTTTTTTGAGGCTTCCGTGAAACACCTCAAGCCAAAATCCACTAAGCGGCCTTTTTTGAATAACAATGAGGGGTCTTCTTCTAATATCTTTTGAGCTTCCTCAAGGTTCTCAGTGGACACATGCACTAAGAATTGGCTGATCTTGAGTTCTTCATCTGGCAACAAGTCAGGATCTTCAGATCGCATCCAGTCGACCTCATAAGTTTTATCCCTGAGCATATGAAGAAATAATTTGCTGATCTTGACGTCTTTCAATGTCAATAAGGCCGGGTCTTCTGCTAGCATCTGATTCGCTTTTGCGTTTCTGTCTCCGCGCACATGATCTAAGAAAGTTCTAACATTCTGATTGGCGGCTTGTATAGCCACTTGAAAATATTTCGATACACGTGGAATTCTTGCTTGGGCTAGATTTTTACACTCGCTCAGTGTCAGCAAATTAAGATCTCGGCCAATGATCTGGTATATCAGATCTCTGGGTAATTGTTCAAAAAAACTACCGCTATTCGTCCTCGCCTCCACATCATGATTTTTCCGTAGTCTAAGTTGAGCTGACCTATCTTGCTCATATTTTTGCTGATCTTTTAGAGGTTGCTTTTTAACCCAGTCTATAATGGCTTCTTGTTTTTTCGTATCATCAATCAAGAAGGAGTGTTTCAAGGCTGAATGTGAGCCTGTGGCTAGCACGGGACCCTGGGGGTTCTCAGCAATCAATCGCTCAATGGCTGCTCGCTCATAAGTGCGGCCATCCGCGGCGAGCACCGGATCTAACATCAGCTTGTTGGTAATTGGGCATTTTGCCCAATCTGGAAGCTCTTTGTTTTGCATCTCTATACCATCCTGAACCTTCATTTAATCTCTGCCTTTAACTCGCATTATAAGCAACGAGGGTCTCTTTTGCCTCAGCCCCTTATCGGTTACTTTACTATTCGTTAAAGTCGTACAGAGCTCAATGTAAACTCTCTTTCAATCATATAATCATACAATAAAGTAACACAATGCTCATGCCCATTTTCCTTGGCATAATCGATGGCTGTTTTTCCATCTGGACATAGTATATTTGGATCTGGATTATAGCTTAATAAAAATTGTAGCCACGTATCTTCACCCCACGCTGCAGCCAATTGCAACAGAGTTTTATCGCCTATATCAAATCCTCGTCCATATTTGTGAGTATATGCACAATTAATTAACGTCTGATCATGCGATAATAAGATGCGAGCAATCTCAAAATGGTCGAATACAATAGCAATATACAAGGGTAAAAAACGGTGACATATGTGATTTGGAGTCCTTGCATTTGCTCCGCGTGCTAATAAAAGGCTAACACATTGATTGTTGCCTTCTTCTACCGCTATATGTAAAGGTGTCACTCCATCTTCAGTATAGGCATTCACATCAGCTCCATGGTTTATCAAAATTCTCAAACACTCTAAATTTCCAACATCACATGCACGATGAATTGGTTGAAAATTTCCTGGATCTTTATAATGAACATCAGCACCACGTTTAATGAGTAATTCACAGCAAAGAGGCTGGTTTAAATAAGCGGCTAATTCTAAAGCTGTCCAAAATGATCCTAGCCAAGAAGAATGAGCACTGTGATCAACAGGTATCCCAGCATCCAATAAATAACGTACGCATTTTATACTACCGCCTGCCACAGCATAATGTAGAGGAGAGGCAGAATCCAAAACATCCTTGTCAGGCAAAGAAAGAGCCTTGTTATTTATAAGCAAGACGACACAGAACAGATTTCCTGAATAAGCGGCAAGATGAATTGGGCTTGTTAGTGTTCGATTAAATAACAACTTAACGTTTACATTTGCTTTATTATCTATAAATTTTTGAACATACCGAGTAAGCCCCAGCAAGGAGGACGCTGCTAAACTCGCATCAATTTCATTTAAATCAGGATTTTGACTCAATAGACTAGTCTTGATTCTTGCAATCTGATGAAGTAAAAATCCCTCAGAGTTAATTATTTGATTAAAATATTTTGACACAAGTGAGAGTTTATGAAATTCCTTAGGTTCAATATCATCTAATATTTTATAAAAAATGGGTTTTTGTAAATATTCAAACATTGTATTCTCCATCGATTATGTATTGAGTACAAAAAAATGCTATCTATACTAAAATGTAGAAAACAAGGTATCACTTTTTTCTCTTTGCCTGCACCTTCAAGAATGAGATTGTAGCATCACTACTGCAATTTGAAAAAGATAAAGTTAATCCTATAATTCTGCTTACTACTCGATTCATTGTTAATAGATTCGCTTTGTATATGATCAACTCAGCGTTTGAGTGATACCATGAGGCTTAAGCGGTAACCCCTGATAGTAAACTTAAGATATAGACTCATGTCTAGAAAACAGGTATCCTAATCCATATTACAATTTTTGGATATTAAAATGAACAAACTATCCATAGATCTACAATTGAAAATCATGTCATATACAGACCCAAAATCGTTTAGTTATATGATGGTTACATGCAAAACGTTTTTCAATTTGTTTCTTCCAATAAACAAAATCATTAGCGGATTAGCATCACATGATCAAGCAATTAACATTAAAACATTGCATTATATCATAAATAATGTTGATATTTTCCGAGGACATTTCTCAAAAATATCGAGCTTGCTCGATGCATTTTGTAAAAATAAATCTTCAACTGAGAATATTAATATTTTAATGTTAATAGACATGTTTCATTTTCTATGCCACCTTGACATGCAACCTGAAATTGCTAATTTAGATCTCAATAGAATTGCGAATACTGTATTCCATAAATTATATAATGGGTTAGTTTTAGATTATATTTTACAGAAATGTTTATATTTAAAAAATATGCCTAATAATCTCACTGCTGTAATAGATAATATTCAGCGTACTATACTAACAATAGATTCACGCAATGATAATGCGGGTTTTTGTGATCAAGATTCTATTATTTTCTATACCGCCATATTTTATTTGGATATTGACAGATTATCAAAAAATCGATTAATGAATAAAATTATTAATTGGCTCTCGATTCAAGAAAGGTCCTCAAATTATGAAATTCACAGCTTTAAAGTTATGGCAGCCAATATGCGTTGCTTAGGATACGAGTTTGATAGTGAATCTCGAGCTAAATTTAGCTCTGAAATTATTAGAAATTCTCGCAACCTTTCAAATGCAAATTATAGCCGTGATGGTGGTCCAATTTGCCTAGAAGATAATATTGCGTATAGTATTATTAGGATTTTCTCCATTGAGTCATTATCTGTAGAAATAAATACGATGAAAGTTAAAATTTTTTATCCGTTTAGATTTCTAGAAAGTTTACTGGAAAATTTGTGCTCGTCATACGTGAGATATTTGCTTATATATAGTGGACAATATTTCATAGATTACATGTTTTCTGAAACTTCAGCATGTATTGGTGCTGCAGGTACTTTAGCGTCAATAGTAAGTAAGCTATCAAATTCAAATGAGGTAAAAGTAGCTTTGATACGTTATGTTAGCGATATTCGCATAAAAGATACAGATATTCATCAGCATTTAGGGCTCTATATTTTAAAATTTAATATCGGAATTAATGAGGATTATTGTCAACTATCTGCAAAGATAGTAGAAATAATAAAAAGTAAAATTAAAACATTCTCTTTTGATACAAGATTGATTTTGAAAGATGTATTTTCTGAGGCACAACGTCTAGAAATTGAACGTTTTGGATTGGAATGCTATAAAAAATGTACAAATAGCTTGCAATATGAAAGTTTTCTATCGTATTTATTATCTAACTCTGTTTCAGGAGAAAATGCTGAGATAGCACGTCAATTAATAACAAAATATAATTTAGAGAAATTAGCTTGCTATCCTAAAGACTTATATAGTTTATATGACTATTTTAGATATTTAAAGTTTCAGGACGACGAGACAGTACAAAATTATATTGACCATGTTGTTGCTCAGGTGAAACTTTATCTTAATCCGAAATATAAAAGTCTTAAAAACATTAATGAAGCTCATTTGAGTGAAGTGCTTTCTACACTAAAGCATTATAAATATCATCATTTGATAAAATCAGAATATCAAACAGCCTTAATTGATACAATTAATCATTCTATTACATTAGAAGAACCAATAGAAGCTGGGGGAAAAACAAAATTATCATCGATATATTATATCATTGAAAAATATGTACAGTTTTTTAACGATGATAAAGAGTATATTATCAGTATTTTTCTAGATGAAATTATTAGATTAATCTTTAACTTTAATTTAACTGATGAGTCATTATATTCAGAGAGGTATTATCCGAATTCGATTATACGAGTACTATTTTGTAATTTTCAAAATGCAATACCTAGAGTTATAGATGAGTGTTGGCTACCATTTTTAGTAAGATATCAACCTATACAGCTAAGTAAAGTGATTGCGCAAATTAGTTCTAGCATTAAATATATTGATGATATGCTATTTAAAGAAAAGTTAATTCCAACTCTATTTAAATTATTAGCTTATAAATTTGTATCGAATGATTTTTTAGCTAACGATACTTATAAATATCAAATAAAGGAAATTTACCAATGTTTATCTCAAAAAAGCCATTTATTAACCTTTGAAGAAATTTGTATTGCTGGGAGTCGGCCTTCACCCTACCAACAGTATTTTACATTTCTAAGAGCTGGCATGGAAATTTGTCATCCCGTCAATATTATTTGTGACAGTGCACTATAGTTCAATTAAAGAAGAATCTGCAATTGAAGATGAACGAATTTTGAAAATGATTGGTGATTATAATACGAAATATCCCATACCATCATCAACAGATACCGTAGTTACAACAGTAACGAATTCAAAAAATAATTTGTTCAGGGCTGCTTGATTCATAATATTTCTCCCAAAGTTAATTTTAACTCAGCTTTTTAGGGGCACATATCGCAAGTTGCGAGAGCTTACTTAAAAAACATTTTATATATAAGTCTTATCAAACGTGTAAGTGAATCACACAAGTAATGTTTTAGTCTTCAAGATTTATTCGTTGCGAGTCGATTCCGCGCCTGTGAGATATCATATGATTCAGCTGCTTCAGGTACACTCCCATATTCTAGAGACTGAACCAATTCCTTTTCGGAGCTTGGCAACTTTGCCCACAATTCACCATTAGAAATAACTGGCAGCGAAGCGTTGATTTGAACATCCGATCGCTATCGAAATCCATATCCCCAGGAGTATCAATTTGTCCGCGCAGCTCTAACTGCTTTTTTCTGATGGCTTCAGGCATTCTGAAGAATAAATGCCTGCACTTTAACCTGCTATTTACTTCAAAGACCCGATTTCTTTTCAAGACAATATCTCCTTATCTTCCTAATATTATGTTACACCGTTCGACTTTTTATTCAATAAGAGAAGATTTCAAAAAGGTAACAGTTTTCTTCCCTGTTCATAGGCAAGCATTCCTTGTGCAGTCCTGCTTATCTATGATTCCGAAAACAACCAGTCTTGACCTATTAGATTCCTGGTTAGGCTTGTTTACACAGGTTAAGTATAAGACTAATCTTGTTATGCATGAATACCCCATATTTTGTTACAAACATAGTCATAAAATGGGTTGACTTTGTGGCATGCTCTATATATAATTAGGCGTATTTCATGAATGGATGAGAAAAATGTTTTACCGTACAATTTTGACAGCATTGAAATCTTGGTCGACCAGCCCTCTTAGAAAGCCCTTGATATTGAGGGGGGCTAGACAAGTTGGGAAGACAACTATTGTTTCTGAACTATCTCAACAATACGATATTTATCTTAAATTGAACTTAGAGCTTAAAGTGGATCGTGATCTATTCGAACAAGAATATGATGTTAATGCGCTTATCTCTGCAATTCATTTCCATAGGAACCAGGCTGTAAATCGAGAAGCACGGACATTAATTTTTATTGATGAGATTCAACATAGCCCTGCAGCTGCAGCTATATTGCGATATTTTTATGAAGAACGTAATGATATACATGTCATTGCAGCTGGTTCGCTCTTAGAAACATTAATAGGCAAGGGAATCAGTTTCCCCGTTGGACGTGTTGAATATATGTGGATGTATCCCGTTTCTTTTCTAGAATATCTCAACGCTATGAATGAACATGAGGCGATATCTTTCCTACAGCAACACACATGTCCTGATTTTGCACACGATAAATTGTTGAGGTTATTTCACGAATATACATTAGTGGGGGGAATGCCAGAAGCGATCCAAGTTTATTTACAAGATAGAGATCTCGTAGCGACGAATAAAATATATGAAAGCTTGATGACGGCATATATGGACGATGTTGAAAAATACGCACCCAATCGTACTTTGGCAAATGTCATTCGTCATGTAATTCAGCATGCCCCGATTGAGGCAGGAAGTCGAATAAAATTTCAAGAATTTGGACATTCTAATTATAAGTCACGGGAAGTCGGCGAAGCATTTCGATTGCTTGAGAAAGCTATGTTATTACAGCTTATTTATCCTGCAATAGAAACAACTCCGCCAGCAAACCCTGATCATAAGAAATCGCCAAGATTACAGTTTTTGGATACAGGGCTCATTAATTATAGCGCCGGTTTGCAGCAGTACTACTTTAAATTGGATGATTTAAATTCTATTTACAGAGGAAAAATTTCTGAAAATATCATTGGTCAGGAATTTTTAGCCAATCATATTACTTTTAATCAGCGTTTGATTTTTTGGGTCAGAGAAAAAAAACAATCCAACGCAGAGATTGATTTTCTGATTTTACATGATCGTTATTTGATTCCTATTGAAATTAAATCAGGTAAAACAGGAACTCTTCGATCGTTAATTCAATTCATGGAAATAGCCGATCATCCCTATACAATACGGTTATATGCTGGTAAACGACACATTGACACTTTAAAAACACCATCAGGGAAAGAGTTTACATTACTTAATTTGCCCTATTACTTAGCGTTTAAGATTCCTGAAATTCTTGCTGAGTTTATTCAGCAATAGATTTTACCTGAGATGCACATCATAAGTTAATCCATCCATGAGGTAAATTTTCAGAATCATTCATTAGCATGTTTGTGGGTAAAAGTTCACTTAAATTGGAAATAAGATCTACATTGTAAAATTGTGAGTTTCGATGATTGTTAATATAAAATTCAATTATTTCATAGATAGAAAATCGAGTTAATTCGTCGAATTCACTGAACAACGGTTTGATCAGTTTGCAAAAATTATCTGTTTCAATTAATGCAATTTGACGAGCTTGATCGCCTTCAAGAAGTAATTTTCTTACAATGGCTGTTGTTAGGGTATAATGATTTGGAGTTTGATAATATGCCAAGATTGAAACCATATAGTCAGGAACAGCTTTTTTTCTGGTTTAGAATATCCCGAATATGTTCAAAAAAGATCGAGCACTGGGATATTGACAATACTGGAGTATTCTTGCCGAGGTAATAATATGCAAGATAACGGATATCTTCATTTTCGGAAAACATGAAAATCGTTAAGTTATTAAATGATAGTGGAATATTCAAAATAGTTCCTTCAATTTTAGAATCTCTAGTATGTTTGGTGCCATCATTGTCCGAAAGCAATTTAATCCAATCAATCAAATCATGAGCAGAATAGTATCTTGCTACAACAATAAGTAAATTTCGACAATCATCATATCTAATTGGGTGACTGAGCAAATTATCGATAGCAATTTTTAATTGGAAAAGTAATATATTATCCATGGCGAAATTTTTTCAGACCAAGAGCATGCGCTTCGCGTATAATGAGCAGCACCTAAGGCGCTTCCTTAAGATTGAAATAGTCCTCGACGTATGATATCTTAATCCCTATGAAATTATTCAATAAACATGAGCAAAATTCTGAACTCTATGAGTTGCCCTATGTCTTCACTTATGATCATCTTGTTAATCAAGTTTCAAATTCTAACTTAGTACCATCCTGTAAAATTAATGGTATTCTCTACGAAGCTATATCAGCAAACTCATATATTAAATTACGTACACAAAAAGGATTAGAGTATTGGATTGAGCAAGCTAAACATAATCGGCTTGAGCCTGATTGGAAACTTCATTTTGCTGTTGCTGAAGAAGATATTGCAAATGCTTGGAATATTATTGCATACATTTTTTTAAAGATGCGTTGTGACTATATCATGAAGGTTAAAACCCATCCTCCGCAGGAGTGGCCCCTCCATATGCATGGTCGTGAGATTACAGTATATGTTCCCATGCCGAGTAAGCGACTAGGCTTAAGTAAAAAAAATGTTCCAAGTGTGAAGTTTTGGGTTGGCTTCGTCGAAAATGTTGAGTTGCAGTTATGTGCAGCGAATATTCAAGCCCGTGCCATTGCTTCAGGTGATTTACAGCTTGGCCGCTATACTAGTATCCGTAATGAAGCTTTTATTCTTAAAACCACAGAAATGATAATACGAGAGGATCAGTGGGAAGGATATGATCGTCGACTTGAAGAAATCAATCCGAACGCTAAACAATATATTTATCCGCCCAACGAAGTTGGCTACAATGCAGCAAACCATGAGGAACCCGGTTTTATTACTTTAATTCACGCTAAGCAACGTACAAACGTACTTTAAAGCTAATCCTTTTCACTAAATAGAGAGTTGATTTATTCACTTCAAAAGTTTATATTTTATTAGCCAGTGGAATAATGGCTTTAAGTTGATCGCTATAATTTTTAAATATCAACTCCAAAGAATATTATACGCCAGGAAAAGATCTTTTAAATTAAGAACTAAGAAAGGAAACGTTTGAAGTGCAATGGAATAAAGATGTAATTGCTATTATTTTGGGACATACACTTCCAAAGCTATCATTTTTACAAATAGAGCGGTTTCTATTTCAAAAAATCAAGGTGTTTCGCCAGCAAGCTATTTATGAATTACTGAGGCGATGCGAATGGTCTGAGGAGAGCAGCGATTATCTTATCAATTTATTGAGTTTTCATTTGTCGCAAAAGTCTTTATTGAGTTTGCAGATACCAAGACCGCTACTAGAGAAATGCTTGCATTATTCCTTCATTAATCCAAAATTAGCCATTCTTATTCACGGTTGTCTAGGTTATTTGGACAGGCAATTGTCGAAAAGATCTCAATGTTTCCTCAGCGTAATATCGCACCTTACTATTGAAGGATTACCTTATATTTATCTTGCAAGTGTTTCAGCAAATCCTGCGTCTGCAAATGAGGTGTTTAAAATTTGCCTAACATTAGAAGATAAAAAAGTTCAATTACAAATTTTATTACTGATATCAAATTATTTAAACGGTGTCGAAAGAAGGCGCGTAATTAGTTTGTTAACACCTGACTTTATCGTTGCTATTGAATCTCGAGTAGTCTTCAATCTCGCTTTATCGCTAATTAATAATAATACAATATTGCAATTACTAAATGCGTTAATTGCGGTAAACTATGTTATATCGATCCCTCGAATAAATAAATGTGGCATTGGATACGAGAAGGATGCTCCTAAATTAACTTTTGCCACAAGTATCTGGCGGCGGCTTCAATCTAATCACAAAAATCTGATAGTAGAGCGGCTAATTGCAATGTTGTATCAACATAGTCTTCGTAGTGTTTCGCTGCATGAATTCTCAATATTATCAGATATCATGGAAAAGGAATATTGCATTAGGCTGTTTAATGAAATTAGTCATTATAATTTATTTTTCCCTATTAAAAATCACGGAACGGGTCGATCTGCGGATATATCGATTGATTTTTTTCAAAGAATACTCCCCAATATTTGGAGGCATTTAGATGAACATCAACACGACTATGGTATCAATTTGATATTGTATTTTATTCAAACTGATTTTTTTCACAAAAATGAATATGTGCAAGACTCGCTGAGATGTTTTTTCGATGTATTGTCCGATAATCATATTAGTGAAGTATTTATTCGATTAATCAAGCTGGTTCAAGAATTTAACAGTGAAGATGTGTCAACTAATTTAGATGATATCATGCTGGGTGTTGCGCATACTTTTACTGTATTAATATGCCGATTGAGAAAATCTGATATAGATATTCTTAACACAGTGCTTTTAGATTGGTTATCAGTGAGTAGTCTAAAATATAAAATTATGGCTGCTTGTATATTAAATAATGTTGCCGATTATTTTTCGGAAGACCATAAAATTATTTTAATCGAGCTGTTAATAAAAAATCTTGAGAATGAAGATCAAGACGTTTCAATATTTTCAACTATATGTTTAATGAATATTAGCGATGGGCAGCTTCATTCTCGTTTTGCCAGACGCTGTATTGATATTTTTACTCAAAATTACAATAGATTTAATCCGCAATATTCCTTAGAAAAAATCTTGGATCACTTTAGAGACTTATTCTTGAGGTTGGATTTAAATGACAATTCAAGCTACTTGAAAAATTTAATGGAAGGATTATCAACATATCGATATAAACATTCTACGGTCCATATGATATTATGTATTATATTTGATCTTATTGATTCAACACTTGTAGATAAAATTGAAAAATACCTCTTATTTGAGGTTAATGAAGATTATCGATCTTCAGGTTTTGGTATTAATGATGGTATTAATGAATTGTTAGAAAGAATGAGCTCCATAAAATCCGTTCGCGAAGCTATGATAGCTATATATAATAAGTCCCCTGATAATATAAAGTACTTATCTGAAAGTTTTCATCAAAAAATTTATAAATGGCTCCCAATACGAAAAACACAGTCCAAACTGGAAAAATTTGTCATAAATAATGAGGGCAGGAATTGTCAATATCTTCGCACTAACAATGAATTTCGCTTTTTTTCAAGTAGATGGATTGAGATGCATAAAAAATTTCAGGGCGAAACAATTCGTTATGTTAGAAAAAATATAGGAAAGCTGACTGATTATGGTGATTTGGCAGTAGTGATGATGCTATGGCCCAAAATTTCTGAATCTGAAAAAAACGAGATGGAGGAGGTGTTAAAAAAGCGATTTCCCACTATAAATGTCAGCATCCAATAAAAGCGTATTGATATCAAAAATACGTCGGCTGGGATAAGGGCATCAAACATCGTTGCGGTTCTTGGCAGGTATATCATCCAGAATACGTCTGAATTGATCCTTCTGAAAAAATAGCGAGAGATTAGCGTAAGACGATTTAAATCACGACTACTAAAGTTCAAAATGATATGGAATAATACATTTTGTAGTAATCTCTCTATCATAAAACGGCTATTATTTCTATTGAGTAGGCAATTTTCGCCCGGAGCAATTTATTCGTTAACATTCTTAGATAATAAGAAAATAAAAGAAAGTGTAAACTCTAGAGCGTCAGTAGGCAGAAAATTTATTTATTGATTCTTCAGCTTCCTGTAGGGCTCTTTGCAATTCCATTTTTTGTGCGTCGTTAAGTGGTCTAAAATTACTTTTTGGTTGTTCACCTAAAGCAATGTTTTCTTTAATTTTCCCGGCAACAAAAGTTGCGATTCGAGAGTGTTTGTTTTCTGATTCAGTGTGAAGCGCAGTGGGTTTAGTAGTAGACTCTTTTATCTCATCTTGAGCTAAAGCGTCTCGTAATTTCATGTCAATATTCTTCTCAAATTTAGATAGACGTATAATATGAGTGCCCATAATTAATGGAGTAATGCCATCTAATGCTAAAGCGCATTTTTTTGCGGTCTCAATATGAATTTTGGCTTGCTGAAAATTGCCTTCGTCAAAACACTCATGAGCTAATATGTGCTCTGACATCATTTTTAAATAATCTAGTTTTGAATCAAGATCAATATAGTAAGGCACCCCATCTTCTAATATCGGCAAAATGTATTTCTGATAAGTTTCATTCATCCTCTTTACTAGAAATGATGCTAATGCTTGTGGGTTTGAGAGGTTATCAGATTGAGTAAGTTGTAGATATTCATCTTTTTTGCTGGAATCTATGATGGCTGGGACGTGTCCGGTGAGTATTAAAGCAAGATTCATATAGAGGCGACAAAATAGCAAGCCAAAGTCTTTATCAAATTGATGTCCTCTAGCAAATTCATTATGAATCATTGCGGCATTGATAAAAGGATCTTCTGTTCCTTTTTTAATCGTCTGGAGTAATAAATGAGACCCTATTTTGATGTGCTGGTATTCAGGGCGATCGAAAAAATACAATGCACCTGCAGGTTGTTCACTACCATACATTACATCAAAAATTACTGTCCAACCCTTCATGAAACATACGTACAAACGTCGTCGCTAGGCGGCATAAACCATACGTAACATATTCATCAGGAGCGTCCTTGCAAGGGGAAGAGGGATCCCAGCCCGCCTCTTTCAGAGTTTTTTGATATTCCCTGCAGTAATCAAGGATGCTATGAAGATTAAACACCTTTAGTTGTTCAAAAAAATTCTTGTCTTCTAACGTTTTATTTTCTTTAAGCAAGTACGTGATTTCTTCTATCGTCAAGGAAAACCCTTCTGTCAGTTTAAGTGAATGGTAAATTTGTAATGTATCTAACCTATCATTTATCGAATCAAGTGTGGTTCTGGCATTGTCCTCATCAAGATATTTAGTGAGTATTTCGGTTTCAGCTTGGCATGTCATAGCTAAAATACCAGAATATTGTTTGGCCGCGGAGACGTAAAATCGATTTGAATAACATGTAATGCGCCGCTGTATAGAAGTGCAAACTCTTTTGGAAAACATAAAAACCCCCTTTTTCATTAGGCTTGAACTATTGACGTTGATTATACTTTAATATTATCAGAAATTATAGAGTAAAAACTGCGAACTTAAATAGATCAGCTCTTCAAATTCAAATGCTCTCTATAATTGGTCTTAATAGAAAATTTTCTCTATTTTTTTTGAATCTGATCTTAAATTGTGGCCTTATGTTTCTAATTATTGTTAACTACAATCTTAATATTGATGGATTTGATAAATGTCTTTATTGTCTAATGTAAGGATTTAAGCGATGGTGCTTACCAATCTTAAATTTGCCCATTTTTTTTAATTAAACTCTAAAATGCTCAGTTCTTCACCATTTTGAGGAGGCGGGTAAAAGAACTTGATAATCTCTTTGGCCACTTTTGAGGCTTCTTGCTCAGCACGTTTCTTGCAATGAAAATAGTGCGAGTCAGGTAAATAGGCTAGTAATTTAGAAATCATTGCTCCTATGGAATCATAACCCCACTGATTAAGAGCTTTGATGCCTTGGCCCAGAGTCGCTTTTTGAATTCTTACGGCGCAATGAGGCTCTAGTTCTTGTGCAATTAATAGGTGCTTATAAGCAAGCTCATAATGAGCGCTGGTCGATGAATTATCATGTTTCTCAAAATACTGAGCTGCGCAGAAATTAACCTCTGCAAATAATAGATAACCGGGTGTATGGTGTTGATTGGCTGCTGTAGTGGCATAGCTACACGCTTTACCAATCAGCTCATCAGGCGATTCGCTCGTGTTTTCTTTTACTTTCCGCAAAGTTCTAATGCAATGATTCGTTAAGGCTTTTAAAGCATGGAAGTTGAAATAGGGTGGTGTTGCTAAAAGCTCTAAATATTTTAGCACGGCGTTTCGATAGCCCCTATTATTAAGAATAATGATGGCACAACCAAAAAATGCCGGGCATTGATTCTGTGGAATTGGTGAAGGTTGTTCAGATTTTTTGCTCTCGGCTGCCCACTGTTTGTTCCAGCCCCCTTCAAAATCGCGTGCTAAACATTGCAATCTCAATCTCTCATCGTTTGCTGCATTCAACAGCAATTCGAGCAAATTATTATTTGCATTTTGCAACAAAATTTTAAACCTTTGAACAGTATCCAGACCATTTAATGAGGCATCTTTCACTGAGGACTCCAAAATTCGTTTGAATGTTACGAATGCTAACACGAGAAAAACGACATGGCGAGCATGATATTGATTGTTATATAATAAAGTTAAACTGTATTAATAGCAGTATTCAAATGCCCTTTAAATTTTCTGATAACTTGATATCATTACACCTAATTTAATTAAGGTTATAATATGTATTTCAAAGATTATTTAATTGAAGCTGTTGATACTAAATCTTTAGACGTTTCTCGATTTAAACTCAAAGCCATGGCTGTCACAGACTATATGCCACAATGGAATAAATTGACCTCGCTAACCTCCCTAAACCTTTCGGGAAATAAAATCGGTTTGGAAGGCATAATGGCCCTTTTACCCAACTTAGATAAAATGACAGGAATGTTGTATCTTAACCTGTGCAGAAATAACCTGGGGTCGGAAGGCATTATAGCTCTTTCACCTTCCTTGGATAAATTGCCACGGTTGGTATCACTAATTCTTAGCCATAATATAATGGGGACAGATGGCATCAGCGTTCTTGCTCATTCCTTAGACAAAATGACTTCACTCACCACGCTTGACATTAGTGCCAATAATTTTGACTTGGAAGGCATTAATGCTCTTTGTCATTCCTTAGACAAATTGACTAAACTAAAATCATTATACTGCCGCTACAATATTCTCAACACTGTAAGCATAAGAGTCTTCTTTTCACAGGTGGTAAAAATGACATGGCTTACAGAACTTGACATTAGTGCTAATAAAATCGGAGAGGAAGGGGTTAGAGCGCTCTCTCCATCCTTAAGGCTTATGACGGCACTCAAATCAATTAACATTGGTTCAAATCAATTCTCTGTCGCAGCTATAAAAGCCCTGGCCCCCAATCTGAATTACATGTACGCCCTCACTTCTTTAGATATTTCATGGAATTCACTTGGTGAGAGAGGCACATTAGCTTTAATTTCTAACACAGAGAAGTTCACTTCGCTCACATCGCTTAACATCAGTACTAATGGCATTGGTACCAAGGGTATCAAAGCCATAGGTCCCTACTTAAATCAGCTTAAATCGCTTAATCTTCGCCGGAGTTTGTTTTACAATAATGGCCTCAAAGCCTTAGCGCAACAATTAACAAACTTGTGTAGTCTCACATTATTAAATCTCAGTGTGAATAATATTGAAAATGAAGGCGTCATAGCCTTTGCGCCTCAGCTGAGCAACTTAACTGTACTGAGATTGCTAGACCTAAGTGAAAACTCCATCGGTCCTGAAGGTTTGAGTGCCTTAATACCTAACTTGGCTAAAATGACAACTCTCAGTTCTCTTAATGTTGATAGAAATCGTATTTACGGTGACGTTTACAAAATATTCAAAATCCATGTAATTAATATGACCGCGCTTACTTCCCTAAATCACGACAGTTATTATGAAAGACCTGAGCTTAATACTATACTAAATCGTAATAGAATTATTAATTTACAGCTAAATAATATTACTCAACAAATTGATACTTTAAATATCAATGGTTGCATTCAGAAAAATATTATTGATAAGATAAGTCAAGAAATTGACGAACTTCAGACATTTACTAAAGAAATTGAAAACCAGCATCAAGTAGAGCCGTTTGCGCTAAGAGATATTCAATTTAAATTACACTGTCGTCTCGCATTGATCTGCAAAGACTTTACTGCTGCCATGATCTTCGCTAAATCTATGCGATTACCACCGCTTGAGCTGTTAATACCGTATACTCATATCGTCCCTACATTTTTTACATATGCAATCCGTGCGTCGACGGCAATATTAGATGATCCTGCTAAAATGCTTCTGCTATGTGAGCTTCTCATCAATACCAATTTAGTCGATATCATTTCTATTACTCAGGAAGATCTCTACCGCTTCACCTTAATGTTAGCGGGTCTCGCAGATCCTCATGGCGCCAATAAGGCTCTGAACAATATGTTGCAAATATTAAACTTGTTTCCCAATGAGCTAAAACGCCGCAACAGTGAGAGCAATGAAAATCTTTGTCGGCTGCTATCTTTTGATCAACTCATTTTCAATATTAATTGCTGTTATCAAGAGGAAATTGCATACGATGAACATTCATTGGCTATCAAAACTTTATTAGATCTCCTTAACGTTGCTAAACCTTACACTCCCAAAAAAGAAAAGCAACTACTTGATCATTCCTTAGTAAGTGCTTATTTTAATTCATCTAAACCCATTATAACTTATGAACGACTGATCTGTGAAAGTTACAAAGGTAATCTGATACCTCAGTATATCGATGATCTTATTCCAGAAATTCGTAGAAATTTAACTGCAATTGCTGACCAATATGAAAAAAATAATACTACAGAAATTGGTACTATAGTTAATAATAATTCTCCATCTATATCATTAACACAGAGATTCTTTTCTAATGCAGCTCACGATAGCAGCTGCTCATCAGAAGAAAATCTATCTACTGATCATAGCAATTCTTTCTAATTCAACTTTCTCTTTAAATACTGCAATAAGTATAGATTTTATAGAGCTTGACAATATAGCTAACTTAAATATATACTAAAGTGATCTGACCCCGTTTCAAAGGACACTAAGTTTGATAAACTTAAGGGAATCAAAGAGGTGTCAAGATGAAAAGGAAAACGGACAAACTATTTCGAGCAGAGGCAGTGAAATTAGCACTGTCGTCACCGCAGCCATATGCTAAAACAGCGAGAGACTTAGGGATACACCAGGTCACTCTCTATTCATGGATTAATCAGCATCGTAACGATCAGACCCAAGAGACCGTTGGTGAAAGCCAGGTAGATGTTGTAGAAGAGAATCGACGATTAAAGATGGAGATATTGCGCTTGAAGGAGGAGCGCGACATATTAAAAAAGGCCGCAAAGTTCTTTGCGAACGAATTGAAATGAAGTATCAATTTGTGGAAGAGAAGCGCAAAGAACACTCGATTAACATCCTGTGTCACGTTTTAGAAATAAGCCGAAGCGGCTTTTATGCGTGGTTATCACGACCTGTGAGCGATCGAGAAGAATCGAATCAGCAATTATTGTTAAAGATCCGTGAGAGTCATGAAAGAAGTCGAGAGACGTATGGATATCGTCGCATATACTATGATCTACATGCAGAATTAAAAACACTCGGAAAAAACCGAGTTTTAAGGCTGATGCGGCATTATGGCATAAGAGCGAAAACGAAAAGGAAATTTAAAATGACGACGGATTCAAATCATAGTAAACCCATAAGCGATAATAAATTAAATCGAGAGTTTACCGCTAATAAGCCAAATCAGCGCTGGGTCTCTGATATTACGTATATTCCGACAATGGAAGGATGGTTGTATTTATCGGTGATCATGGATTTATTTTCTAGGAAAATCATAGGGTGGTCGATGGATAGCAAGATGAAAGAAGATATCACGCTGAATGCTTTAAGAATGGCGTTATTTAAGCGAAAAATATCGGGTGGAGTATTGTTACATTCTGATCGTGGAAGTCAGTATGCAGCGAATGAATATCAGGGATTATTGAAGAATAATGAAATTGAATGCAGTATGAGTCGAAAAGGGAACTGCTGGGATAATGCGGTAGTAGAAAGCTTTTTTCACACACTGAAAGTTGAGTGCACGCACCATGAAAGCTTTAAAACGAGAGAGGAGGCAAAGAGAGTTATTTTTGAATATATTGAGGTTTTTTACAATAGACAACGTAGGCATTCTACGATAAATTACAACACGCCTGCTCAATATGAATTAATGTATGCTTGTTAGAGGTTGGTGTCCACGAAATCGGGAGCAGATCAAAGTTATCATATCATATCATATCATTCATTGAGTGTCATATGTTCGAGTTACTACCAAGGGAAGTATTGTATCAAATTATTTTTGATTTTAGCGCGCGTGAATTACATAAGCTTCTGAGAGTCAATCGGCATTTTAATAAAATGATCAATTGCGATCAATTTTGGGAAAGAAAATTAACACTATTGGCTAAAGGGTTTCGATGTAGATATCCAGATTTAAACCCAAGAGACGCATTATTAGTTGCTGCAGCATCGTACGGATTGACACAGTATGTGATTAAGTTTATCCGTAAAAGAGCAAATATCAATGTTAAGCTGTACCATTGTGACCGCAAAAAAGCTTATGTTTATCCTATACACTACGCAGCTCAATGTGGTAATCCTGCGACGGTAAAAGCTTTAATTAAGCATCATGCACTATTCAAGGCGCCAAAAAAAGTCGAGGTCTTTACTTCACCTTTACATTTCGCAATTGCAGAAGGGAATATGGAATGCGCTGAAGTTTTGCTTATGAAAGGCGTGAATGTCCATCAAGAAGCTGATTATCAATACGGTTACAGACTTTACACGCCGTTACAAATTTCGGTATTGAAAAATCAGGTTCCCTGTTATCAATTATTACGATCATATGGTGCTGACGTTAATTTTCGATTAAGTCGAGAGGATGATTCAGTCCTTCATACAGCAATACGACACGGCTCGCTTGCAATGCTAAAATTATTGCTACGCGATGGCGCAGATCCAAATGCATATACCGAAGAAGATCCGGTGTCATCCTTAGCCTTAGCTTGTAATGCTGGAAATCCAGAAGTCCTATTGGAGTTATTACGACATGGTGCAAATACGCGCGCTCATATGACTCTTTTCATGGATCACCCTGTACTCCATTATACCTTATGTCGTAAAAAGTTTGCTTTGGCAAAATTAATATTAGAATTTGACAGCTCACTAGTTGATTACTGTCACTATTATCCAAATGCAGATAATAGATATAAATGGGATAAATCAGCTCTGCATCTTGTCGCCACGCTCGGTATCATTGAATCTACCAGACTGTTAATACAATATCAGGCAGATCCGCATTTATTATATGACGGTCATACTGCCTATGATATTGCTATCGAGGAGGGCCATATGGAGTGCGCGGATTTGCTCGCCGAATATTCAAATGAGTACGATTATAACAAAATTTGTTGCCTAATTTAAAGTATTGAAGAAGACGAGCTAATGGGTACTTGCAAATTCCTCATGAGGAAATACGCCATAGGTTTAGGATCATCAAGCTTATCGGGATGAACAAGGTCGATTGTTTGATGAAAATTGCCAATAAAGTGAGGACTTTTTTTTTGAAATGCACTACACGACTAATAAGCATATATCTGTAGTACTAATAACAACGCTTAGGATGAAAAAAAGCATATTGTCAGAACGACTGATTGAAGCCGTAGTGACTATAGATTCCTTATTTGAGTGTTGATGAATATCGATAATCGCTGATATAATACAATTAATGTTACTCAGCGGGGATCCTCATGAAACAGGCTTCAGAAGAGAAGGCAGACTCCAGCGATGAAGAACTGGGAAAGAATTTGAATAGACCAAAATCTCGTCGTGATCCAATAACTAATTTTTTTAAAAACGGCAATATAGAATTACCATGTTGTCAGTTAGTGATTGTTGGTAATTACAATCATTCGAAGTTTTCCAAAAAGGATGAACTATTATCTGATCCTAAGTATGGAGTTTTGGTACAAAATAAGAATATCTCTTCATTTCTTAATTTAGGCAGTCAAGATGGTGTTTCCCTCCAAATATGGGGGTCAAGTTATTTGCCTGCTTGCGGACATTGTTATGGATATCCAATCTATGCATCAGCAACAATGATTGTATGCATACCCGAATCAGCGAATGATTTAGAAACATTCTTAGCAACTCTGAGGTACGCAAAATATGGAATCCCGAAACATGCTAAAATAGTGTATGTGAATATGTTTGATACTAATTCTGAAGAATTTAAATCAATAGAAGCAGCGGCAGAAAACTTGAGAATTTCAGGTCGTAGACTGGTTTTGAATCCTATAAATATTGATGAATTGATTAAGGTTGCGATTCTGCATAGTCGTGAAGTATGTAATCGGTTAATTCAACCTAGAATTGATCCGGAAAAACCACAAGAGCCATCAGGATCAAAATGCTGCGTTATGTAATTACTTTCATCGAATAGGGGTTGCATATCAATACTACGAATTAATATTAATGATGTTCTTAACATCTCAAGACGAAAAAATTTATTAATTAGTATATTATTTATTTATACGATTCTAGCTAACTATCAATGGTTTAATTTTTGATGTCCTAACGGGTGACTTGATTCGAAAATAACTTGCTTTTTAGGCCTATTTAAGTTAAATGATAATTGGAGATAATACTGTGAAGGAGACTTTATGACAAACTTATATCAAATTACAATTCGTAAATCAAAATTTGAGAGTACTCAGGTTTTCAAAGATCACTTTAATGCCGCCTTTGAGGACATTTTAAAGCTCACAAAATTATTATGCCAATCAGCTGACAAAGTTGTTAAAGACTATCTTACAAATAGATATGATAAAGTTCATCCTTGGTTGAGTTTTACTGAAGATGAGGTCTCAATAAGTGTCCAGCGTAAGTTCGTTAAGATCAATCGTAATGATGCTGATGATGAGACAAAGGACATTTTTTATGATTTTGATAAAAGACTTCCGGCAGACGATTATTTTATTCTCGCTGTAATAGCCATATTAAAGCATCATTTACCAGGTTCCGTCTTAGGTAAAGAATTAAAATTGGGGACTGAGAATTGGGAATTAGATGAAGGGGTACGTTTAGCGACACTTGTTAACCCAAAAGTATGTAATCCTGACGAAGGTAACATTGTTAAAGGTGTTCCCAAAGATGACCAGCTTAAGCAAGTAATTAAATCTCTAGTTAAAAAGGATGAAGAAAAACATTTAAGTATAAGAAAGTTTATGGGTGGTAGGCATGTTGAAGTGGCTGCTGAGCCATTACAAAAAATCCCCAAGACAGATCTAGATGAGCCCCAGGAACATGAGGAAGAAGAAGGGCCAAAGTCTGAATCTCAGGCATTGTTCTAAAAGATGTTTTTGCCCGATTTTTCCGAGTATTAATTCCTGGACTTTCGCTTGTATATTCTCGCAAGACCTTGATCAATTTATAGAGAATTTTATTGAGTTATAGAAGTCATTGGCCTATGGTCAAAAAATGAAAAAACGAGACTTCTTTTTGAACAACATAGGTCTTCACCTGAAAAGGGAAATTACATAAATTTTCATATTTAAAGTTTTGACTTAAAACCTCGTGTCTTGTTTTCTTCGGCCAATTCTTTATTGCCACTTTCTAGAATTTCTTTCGCTAATGGAATAATATCTTTAAGTTGATCGCTATATTTTGTAATTATCACTTCAAAACAATATTTTACATCTGGATCCTGTACAACAAAGCTTATAAGATTTGTTCTAGCAGCAGGAGCATAGACTGATGAAGGATGGCGAACACATTTACCTAAAATAGCTATTAGGTGGCCTGGAACATCTCCCCTTGCGTTAACGACATGAGACAATCGCATAAAATCTCTGCCAATTGCTTCAGAATCGTGGTTATCATCTGTAATGGCCATTGTCTCACCTTACTCAAATAATGAAAGTATAGTATGATACCTTTATGGTTCCAATGTAAATGAACTCTGATTAAAATCGTATTCTATAGCATACTCAGCAAGTAAGTCAGCAATCTTTACATGACCATTCATTAGGGCGATAGTAAAAGCAGTATCGCCTCTATGTAACAAATGCGGGTCTGCTTCGTATTCTATTAGTAATCGAATGCCTTCCTGGTTGCCAAACTTGGCTATAGTGTGTAGAGGAGATTCGTCCCATTGATCAAGTTTTTCGGCATTTGGGTAATGGTGTCTGTAGTCAACAAGTGTCCTGTCAAAATCTAATAGCACTTTTGCCAAGTGATAGTATTTACGACACAATGTAAAATGGAGCGCTGGGAGATGAAAAAAAAGACTCATCTGGCCTCGTGGATTTGCTCCATGATGTAATAACGCAAGAACTATTTGTGGATTTTTAGTCTGGCATGCTAAAGCTAAAGGTGTTATAGGATCTTCCTCGGTAACCATATTTGGATCGGCTCCATCGGCCAGTAACAGTTGTAAGACTTCAAGTGATTCATTATGTATTGCATGATGAATGGCTTGGTCACTTTCCCTGCCAAGTCGATAATGAATATCAGCACCACGAGATCGTAACAATTTATAGCATTCTACTTGATTATGGATTGCAGCAATCTGGATTGGTGTTCTAGCAAAACCGAGATGTTGTCCATCACTAGGTTGATTGACATTGGCTCCTTTGTCGAGCAAAAATCTTGAGCAGATTACATTACCTTGGGCTACTGCAAAATGTAATGGTGATGTATAGAATTCCACTTTTCGGGGAGCTTTAAAAACCGCGTGATGTTTAATTAACACTTCAACTGTAGTTGGATTGCCGCAGAGTGCTGCATAGTGTATAGGCTGGGTAAAATAAACTTTACGTTGGCCACGACTGTAGTACAATTTAACGTGAATGTTGGCGCGCTGACGGATAAATTTTTTTACATAATCAGTTAGACCACAGAATGCAGCTGCCAGTAATAACGCATCTATACGACGGAGGCCTGGATATTCAGCTTGAAACGACGCTGCGGTTCTTAGCAAGTGTATTTTCCAAAATTGGTCACAATTGATCATTCTAAAAAAATATCGAGAGACTCGTTTAAGACGATGAGATTCACGACTACTAAGGTCCAGAATGATTTTGTAAAATACGTCTCTTGGTAGTTTTTCAAACACTAGGTTAATCCAACATTGAATATATTAGTTAATTACACTATCATATAGTTTCGATTATGTGTATCGAAAATTATAAAAATCAACACTAATCGATATGGCAAAAGATCACGCACAAGTATTCTAAACTTCAGAACTTTGTGAACAGGACAGAATATGTTTTTAAAAGCACAAAATGCCGAAACTCTTAAAAGATTAGCCGAAGGCGATCAATCAATCACTCGCGTGCATTTTGCAGCCCCGTTTAATTTTCGAATACCTTACGATGTTACTGAAGATTTAAACCTGTTCCTGCAATTTTTTTCCAATCAGACCAACATATCCTCACTAAAACTGTCCGATCTGCGCTTGTGCAAACAACAAGTTGTTATACTTGCTCGGGGTATTAAAAATAGTGTGACACTCCAGAAGTTAGTATTGAAAAAAATAAAAAGAGCAAATGGTGGGTTTTGGTATATCGCTGACTCAATACGACGAAATGTATCCATGACACATATTGTGTTGGAAGAATTTAAGATGCGCCCGCGTAATTTTTCAATGATAAGGGATATTATCTTAGCTAATCCAAATCTCAGAACATTGACCATTAAAAAATGCAAAATGCTTTTACGGTGCATTGATAGTTTTGAAGTCTATCTTGGTTATAATAGTTTTCTAACCAGTTTGAGGCTCTCAAATCTCAATATTGATGATATTATATTGGCTCGATTATTAGAAATGATTAATCGTCGGAATCGGCTCACTCGATTAGAAGTAGATCATAATAAAATTGCTTTCAAAGATGAAGCTCTAATTTCTCAGATGGAATCCAATACGAGCATTACCTATCTTAATTTAAGCCATAATTCTATTCCTAACGAAGGAATTATTGCGCTCGCTGGGGCATTGAACAAAAACAAAACACTGACACACCTAAATCTTTCTGGAATTGGCTATAGGGGGACTATTGGATTATTGATAACAAATTTAACTATGAATGCATCATTGCGGCGGCTGAGCTTAGCAGATCAATATTTTGATGACGAAGAGCTTACAGCTTTAGGAAATTTCTTTTCAAGAAATTATCAATTTACAAGACTGAGTTTGCGAAGGTCATGGATATATGAAGGGCGCCTGTCTCTCTTATGCAATTCACTTGGCGCTGATTCTCGCTTAACTCGAGTCAATTTATCCGGCGTTTGCAATGATGATTTAGGATTACAGACTTTGGCCGCATGGCTTAAAAAAAACACCTCTTTAACGCATTTAACTTTACGGAATAATGGAATTACATCATCAAGGATAAGCGCTCTCTGTGACGTAATTGAAGTTAATAACACCTTGACTTTTCTTGATCTCGGCGAAAACTATATTGGCACACTGGGTGCTGAAAAATTGGCGCATTCTCTGGTAGGTAACCATTCCTTAACACAACTTAAACTTGCGCAGAATTTTATTGGTGGAGAAGGGGTTCGTTTAATCCTGAGCATCCTGCGTAGTCTTGCCAATCTGAAAAAACTCAATATTCGTGATAATGCGTATTGTGCTGAGGGGATCTATTATGCGATTCAGCTCCTAGAGGAAGTTCCAGGCTTGAAATTAACCATGTATGATAGGCATTTGCAGGGCAGTGAAGGCATTCAATATCTTCAGAGTGCACTGATCAATAATCCTAGAATAAACCATGTCAATTATAAATGTAAATTAGGTAAAAGGACCGTTATGACCTTCGGCCATCCTGGCACAACAGCCCTCAGTGAAGCCCTAATTACTAATCACTGTATTACACGATTGAGTATTTACGCAGGAAATTTTGGTGATGCGGGCACGCTTCAACTAGTGGAAGCTTTGCGACAGAATCAGACGTTAGAAGAATTAGCTTTTATTCAGTGCAATATTAACCTCCATGGTGTTGAGGTTCTATGCACTTGGCTCAGAAAAAATACTCGAGTCAGAAAATTAAATCTAGAGAATAATGGGTATCTTAGTGCCGCTGCAGAACATTTCGCCGTATTGCTTACTGACAATCACTATTTAAGTGAATTGAATATAGCCAAATGTCACTTTGATGAATCCGCTCTTCTCGTGATTTTTACCGCGCTGCAATACAACACCACATTACGAAAGTTAGATGTAAACGAGTATTCGTCCACAGGAAAAGATTTTTACTCATTCGTGAGTAAGGCGTTCCCCATTAATGAAACATTGACCCACCTTAATATTTGCCCGTCTTTCAGTTTTTTTACTGAAGAATCTCATCAAGCATTAGAGTTAATATTATTAAAACAATATTCGATCGTACACTGCAAATTTTCTCGGTATCCTAGAAATCCTCTAGTATCGATAGTTCGTAATCGAGGCAATAAAAGTATGTCGCTTTGGTTGCTGAAAGAATACGCCATCATACGACTGCTACAAGAAGAAAAAAAATGTGATTGGAAGTTTCATTTGATATTTAGTATGCAAAAAGACGTCTTTTTTTTGATTGTGAGCTATGTTTACCCATCATTAACACGGACGCTATGCAATCAGAGATATCTTAACTATCGTTCGTCATATCTAGGAATGAAAAATCCCGCCACTTTTTTCAATCTTAATCATTTAGGTAGTGACGAAATAGATAATATTAAACGACAAAGAATCGATAACGCCGGAGTTCATCCATAGTCAAAGCGGTTCTATATGACCTGATACTTCTTCACCCACTTTTGCTGTAGCGAGGGCCGCGTAATTAAAGTAACAGTTGGGTTCATCCATATGAGCAGAGAAATAGTTCACTTTACTCAATATCTTCAATAACCTTTCCATTTCCGCTCACATGAGCGGCTTGCAAAGTATCGCCGGCTTGAACTTCAATGAAATAAACCAGCGAGCCGATTTTGAGGTCATCGAATGAAGGATGTTGAACATTGGATTCATGGAAGTAGTATTCAACACCTTCAGGTGTTTTAATGAAGCCATAATCTGAAAATAGTCGATCGACTGAACCGCTTTTCATATCATTGTGAGTTTTTTTCGCGCCACGTTGTTTTTGAGCGTAACTTTCGATCATGCGGTACATCGCCTGAAATGAATCACGTATAGAAACATACAAATCTTCGTTGGGTTGTTTGTTCACAACGAGTTGTTTTCCAGGAACATTAATTTCGATAGTAACATTGTAGAGTTTACCTTGATGTTGATGGTTTTGAGATAATTCTACAATGACTTTTCCGCTTTCTATCCGATCATAATACTGTGACATTTTTTCCGCTTTGTCATTAATACGTTGCTCTATGGCCTCCGATTTTTCAATATCTCGTATCGTAATTTCTAATGGTATAGACATAATGCTCTCCTTAATATTAATCTGATATTACTTTGGGATTCACAAGTTTTTCAAAATCTTTATAAGCCATTTTTATAAGTTCTGAATGGCTTCCCGAATTGAATAATATTTCATTATCTGATGTAAGGCTCTTCGCAATGAATACATCCATTCCGTAAAGATTTCCGAATGGAGGCATTGCTCCAAGCTCGCACTCCGGAAAACGATTTTGAAACTCACTTTCGGTGGCTAAAGCAACATCGTTTACTCCAACATTTTTCTTTAAGTGATCAAAATTAATTTTGTGATTTGCTGGCTCAACTACCATTGCCATTGATCCATTGAGTTTCACTATCACTGTTTTTGCCATGTTTTTTCCAGGAACATGTGCGCTTGCTGCCACTTCTTGAGCAGTGTACGCGGGTGAATGTTTAATAGTGACGTATTTTACCTGGTTATCATCGAGGAACTTTCTGACTTGTGCTGTTGTCATGACACTCTCCTTGCTATTGAGTTACTTTCATTATAGCAAATGGGGGAATTTTCTGTGGTTATCCAGGTTTACGAGGTTTTATCGCCTCGATGGCATTGGCTCGGGCAATAAGGATGATATCGGCTGGACGGTGCGCAAATAGGCCGTTTTCGACCACCCCTGGGATGCAATTTAGGGCATTTTCAAGCTCTAGGGGTTTGCTGATATTAAGGTCATAAGCGTCGATAACGATATTGCCATTATCAGTCAGGTAGTTTTCACGGTAAACGGGGTTTCCGTTAAGCCCTACAATTTTACGCCCTACTAAACTGCGTGCCATAGGAATTACTTCAATGGGCACTGGTGAATTACGCCCTAAAATATCAACGTATTTACTTTCATCGATGATGCAAACAAATTTTTCACTGACATTGGCCAGAATTTTTTCTCGGGTCAGTGCGCCACCCCGCCCCTTAATTAGATAACCGTATTGATTTGCTTCATCGGCGCCATCAACATAAAGATTTATTTGACTTGCTGCATTTAAATCAAGCACAGGAATTCCGAACGATCTGAGTTGCTTTTCTGTTTCTACTGAACTTGCTACGGTTCCTGCAATGCGTCCTTTGATTTTTGCAAGAGCCTCAATAAAATATTTTACAGTTGATCCTGTTCCAACTCCGATGATGCTATCATCTTGAATATATTGAATCGCTGCCTCTGCACTTTGCTGTTTAAGACTTTCCTGGTCCATGTTAACTCCTTAGACGGTTAAGTTAATCAATAATTCCATTATGACGTAATAATGCCTGAGTAGTGGGTTTTCGGCCACGAAATTCAACAAATAAATCCATCGGGTCTTTTGAACCACCTTGTTCTAGAATGGTGTGCATGAATTTTCGGCCTGTTGTTGCATTAAAAATTCCATCTTCTTCAAATTTGCTGAATGCGTCGGCTGAAAGTACTTCAGCCCATTTGTAGCTGTAATAACCTGCTGAATATCCACCTGAAAATATGTGAGTAAATCCATGTTGAAAGCGATTGAATTTTGGGACTGGAACGACGGTGATTTTAGAGCGCACGTCATCAAGAATTTCTTGAATTTGATTTTTTCGGTTTGGATCAAATTCGAGATACATTCGAAAATCAAATAACGCGAATTCTAATTGTCGAACCATTTGCATCGCGGATTGGAAATTTTTTGCTGCAATAAGTTTTTGATACAATTGTTCTGGTAAAGGTTCGTGTGTCTTGTAATGTTGTGCCACTAAATCCAAACCTTCTTTTTCCCAGCACCAATTCTCCATAAATTGACTCGGTAATTCGACTGCATCCCAGGGTACACCATTGATTCCTGATACTTCAGGAAAATCAATTTGAGTTAACATATGGTGTAGTCCATGACCAAATTCGTGAAAAATTGTTATGACTTCATCATGATTAAAAAGTGCTGGACGATCTTCGACAGGAGAGTTCAGGTTACAAACTAAATAGGCTATAGGTAATTGTAAATTTCCATTTTTTGTAATGCGACGATTTTGGCATTGATCCATCCATGCGCCACCGCGTTTATTTTTCCGAGCATAAAGATCCATATAGAAATAGGCGCGAATATTTTGGTATTCATCATGTATAGCGAAGCATCGGACATCGGGATGCCATGTGTCTGCATCTTCAACCCGTTTAATAGTAATACCGTATAATTTGTGAACAATTGAAAATAAACCAGATAAAACTCGATCGACTGGGAAATAAGGTCTGAGATCATCTTGTGATATATCATATCGATGTTTTTGCAGTTTTTCACTGAAATAACCGACATCCCATGCAGCCAGTTCATCGATGTGATGTTGTTGACGTGCAAATTCAGATAATTCCTGAAATTCTTTCCGCGCTTTATTTACAGATGCTTGCGTTAGCTCATTGAGAAAATTCAAAACGATCTCTGGGTCATTAGCCATTTTAGGTGTTAGTGAATACGTGGGATAATTAGGAAATCCTAATAATTGAGCTTGTTGATGACGGATGAGCAATATTTTTTCCATCAAACTTGTATTGTCCCATTGCTGAACGTTGCCTACTTTTGCTTGATCTGAAGCGCGAGTAACATATGCTGTGTACATTTCTTTTCTTAATTCTCGTGAGTCAGCGTATGTCATCACGGCGATGTAAGTAGGTGCGTGCAAGTTTAATAACCAACCTTCGAGTTCATGCTCTTTTGCAAAGGCTTTTGCAGCCATCATTGCACTTTCAGGTAATCCAGTTAATTCTTTTTCGTCGGTGATATGTTTAGTCCAGGCTTGTGTAGAGTCCAGCACATTTTGTTCAAATTGACTGGTGACTTGACTTAATTGTTTATTCAATTCAGAAAATTCCGCTTTTTTATCCTCAGGTAAATGCACACCTGCTAAACGAAAATCCCGCAGTGAATTATCGATAGATTTTTTCTGTGCAATACTCAATTTCTGATATTGTGGGCTTTGAGAAATGGAATTTACGGCGTTATATAAAAATTCATTTTGAGAAATCCATGACCCATATTCGCTAATCAGAGGCAAGCACGCATTATAGCTTTCACGTAATTCAGGAGTATCAACAACATGATGACAATGATTAATGCGTGACCAGTATCGATGAAATTCATCTTCTATTTCTTCAATCGGTGATATTAAATTTTCCCAAGTATACTCACTCGATTGTTGAAGCAGTGTAGTAATGGTTTTTTTATTTTCTGCGAGGAGTCGTTCAACTGTAGGTACAATTTCTGCAGTATTAATTGTAGAAAACGTCGGGAGAGTAGAGTTGTCTACGGAGGAGGATAATGGGCTATCAAGCATGGCGGTAATCCTAACTTTTGGGTTGAAATTTACAGTATACTACACTATTCGGGTCTGGCCAAAGATCCAGTAATCCATAGGCGCAGGCTGGTTACAAAAAACGCATTAAAATCAATATGTTATAAAGATAGCGAAGCATATTTTAGCATTTTTTCCCTCTTTATTAACAGAATGTCTTATCGATAACAGTAGTTCCCGGCTAACGAAAATCATTTGCATTCAAGGTGATAGAAGAGATTCCTTTTGCGATGAGGGGTTTTAGGGGAGAGAATCGTGATTCTCTCCCCTAAATATATTAAAGGAAGCATCTCCCGGTTTTAAAATCAACACTCATCAATACAGGGCATTGAGCGACCAAAATACCCATAATCCTTAACCGGGAGATGCTGAATGAACAATTTCGTGTTGTAATACATTGAAAATCCAAGTATAAATCACGTTGAGCGGGTGGCTTAACCATTTCGGTTAGATTAAGAATAATTGTTAACTCAAAAAGGAGTGAATATGAGTTTGCGAATTTACGATTCAAAACAACCCTATGTAGCGATGGGAGCTTATGTAGATCATAGTGCGTTGTTGGTTGGAGATGTCGAGATTGGGGAAGACAGCTCTGTGTGGCCGATGGCAGTGTTGCGTGGCGATTTGCATTCCATTCGGATTGGGAATTGTACCAATATTCAAGATGGTGCGATTTTGCATATTACTCATGCTAGTCCATTTAATCAAAATGGTCATAATGTGACTATCGGTGATGAAGTCACTATAGGACACGGTGCTATTTTACACGGTTGTACGATTAAAGATCGCTGCTTAATTGGAATTGGCACGGTTATTATGGACGGTGCTGTTATTGAATCCGATGTGATCGTAGGGGCAGGTAGTTTAGTTACATCGAATACCGTATTAAAGAGCGGCTTTGTGTATATGGGGTCACCAGCAGCACAAACACGTGCGCTTACTGATGAAGATCGTCAATTTATTCAATACAGCGCACAAAATTATGTTAAATTAAAAAATCAATACATGGCTGAAATCCAAGCGAAAATTGCACGCGAAAGATTAGAAACACGTGAACGCGATCGTGATCGTGAAAAAGACCGAGAACGCGCTTAGTGAATGATGAGAAAAGGGCCTAAAACGGGCCCTTTTTTTCATGTGCTGAAATTCAATATCAAAATCTTTAACTGGGAGATGCAACAGGGTTTTAGAAGATTTTCCTTTCACGATGAGGGGTTTTAGGGGAGAGAATCGTGATTCTCTCCCCTAGTATAACAAAGGAAGCATCTCCCAGTTTTAAAATCAACACTCAGAGGTACGGAGCATTAAGCAACCAAAATACTCAAAATCTTTAACTGGGAGATGCTGGGAGATGCTAAGACATCTCAAGAGGATCGACATCTACAACCCATCGAATTCGCTGTCCTAATTTATTGGCAGAAAGTTTTGGAATCCACGTTGATAACCACTGTTGCAATGTTTGTCGTTGTTCTGCCTGAATAATTAATTGGCTGCGATGACGTCCTGCTTTGCGACTCATTGGAGCAGGTAGTGGGCCTATTACTTTGATGGGACTGTTTGCGGAGATTAATAAACCTTCGTCTCTTGCTTGAGTTAAAAATTCGTTGAGCTGATGCGGTTTTGTACTTTCAGCATGAAGCACGGCAAGATAAGAGAAAGGCGGTAAATTGACGGTGCGGCGTTCTTGCAATAAATTTTCTGCAAAATATTGGTAGCCTTTAGTCAGTAATTCTGTGAGTAATGGGTGTGTAGGATCGTGAGATTGTATAATCACGGTTCCTTTTTTATCTTCGCGTCCTGCACGACCCGAAACTTGTACAATTAATTGTCCGAGTCTTTCAACAGCTCTAAAATCACTACAGAATAAAGCATTATCAACGTCGATGAGTCCCACTAATGTGACGTTGGGGAAATGATGGCCCTTCGCTAGCATTTGTGTACCGATAAGAATTTGTTTTTCTCCATTTTTTATTTTTTCTAAAAAATCAGGCAATGAATTTTTTCCTCGAGTTGTATCTTGATCAATTCGAATAATATCGATATTGGGAAATAATTTATTTAGATGCTGTTCCAGCCGTTCAGTGCCCAATCCTAAGGTAATTAACTGATCGCTCTTACATTGTAAACATGTTGAATAGAGAGGTCTTTGTGTTCCGCAGTGATGACAGCATAGCTGATTTTTTTGTTGATGAAATGTTAATTTGGCGTCACAGTGCGGGCAATCGGCAGTCCATCCGCAGGAGTGACATAAAATCAAAGGGGCATAACCTCGACGATTTAAAAATAGAAGCACTTGATTATCGGCATTTAAATGTTGTTTGATATTATCTATTAGTTCTTGTGATAATCCATTTTGTAATTTGACATGTCGTAAATCGATGAGTTTATATTGAAGTTCAGATGCATTGCCTACGCGTTGTGGAAGTCTAAGTTCAGTAAAGCGTTTCTGACTAATGTTGTATAAACTTTCTAAAGAAGGTGTCGCACTTCCCATAATAATCGGAATATTTAAATATTTACAACGCATCACAGCAAGGTCACGCGCGGAATATCGAAACCGTGATTGTTGTTTGAATGAAATATCATGTTCTTCGTCGAGAATAATAATTCCCAAATTTGGCATTGGTGTTAATATGGCGGATCGTGTTCCAATTATAATTTTTGCTCGGCCGGATTGTGCATCAAGCCAAGCTTGTAATCGTTCATTTTCAGAAAGGCGCGAGTGCAGAACGGCAATAGGTACATTAAATTTTGAAGTAAATCGTTCAATCGTTTGAGGGGTGAGCCCTATTTCAGGGACTAAGACAATGGCTTGTTTTCCTTGCAATAATCGTTGTTCGATTGTGCGTAAATAAATTTCTGTTTTACCGCTACCAGTAACACCGTTGAGTAAAAAGCATTCAAAATTGTTTTGTAGATTAATTGCGTCTACTGCCTTTTTTTGTTCAAGATTTAACTCAAGTTTGCTCGTCATTAGAAATAATATTTGTGGAATTATCTGAGCTAGGGTTCGTTGAAGGGAAGATGATTTTTTTTTCTAAAGCTGTGCGTAAAATTGTTTGGCTAAAGCCGTGTTGTTTTAATTGAGAACCCGTTAAACCAGGTGTTAATAATAATATGTCGTAGAGTGCGCGTTGACGTATTGTCAGCTTAGGAAGTTCCTCTAGAGTGTTTGCATAAAAATGATCGTGTGTGCATTGTGTGAGTGAGCCCGCTTTACGAGCCATTGTTGGTAGAGCGGAATGTAGTACTTCACCCAAAGGGTGTTGGTAATAACGACTTGCCCATTCGCATAAGGCAATGATCGAAGCGTCCAGCAGGGGCTCATCATCAAGAATTTTTGTAATTGCTTTAAGTTTCTCTTTAGGGAATTCGCTGTGCTCATCAACGCTAATGACAATACCCACTTTATTTTGCCTGCCAAAGGGCACCAAGACCCGTGTGCCGGCTTTTAAATGTGTTATGTTCACATTGTCGGGTGGTAAATAATCAAAATGCTGTCGCAGTGGTGTTGCGATGGCGACATGAATGATGTTGTTTATATGCGTTGTCATCGTACTACTATATCAAAGCTAGATGATAAAAAAGAGCTTTATATCTATCCACATATCAAGCTATTTAATTGTGTTTAATTACTTGATTTTTATATGTATTATATTTAAATGCCGATACTTAGGAAATATTTAAAAGATGTGCTATACTTAAAGTGAGCATGTAGGACGAGGATATTGTACCTGAACTAATATGCAATAGACGTTAGGGAGTACGTTTTGGATGGTGGTGTGCATGCCCGCCTTTGAGTGGGAAGCCTAAAGTCATTCTACTACTTCCGCCTTATAGGAAGAGAGCTCAGTTTACTATTCTTGCCCTATGGCTCCTTTATGATCAGAATCTGTAACTACGCACCACATAATGGAAACGTCCATATTTCACCCAACCTGGACAAAATCTGAACGTTTTAGCCATTCCTGCCAAGGTGTGAATGGTTAACAGAATCTAGGATAATTCAACTTCATAGTGCAGAGTCCTGCGAATAAACAATGATGTCTTCAATCTTTCAATAGGTAATAAATTACATTAGATAGGGTAAAAGTTCTCTAGATTTGGAGTCTGGTCAGTTATATTATCCTAGATTCTGTACTGGCTAATGGAAGTTGCGATTTAAGGGATTGATGGGGAGGTTATCATGGAAGATCAAGTGGAATCCAGGGAAGCTCAAGAGGGACTGGCGGTCAAATTTGAAAGCTTTTCAGACTTGTGTGCAGTCATCTCAAAGGAAATCGATCGAGGAAACAATAATCATCAAATATTCATTCGTTTTTTAGAATCAATTCTCTTTGAGATCAAGAGTGAAACCAAAAAAATTACATCTATTGGCAACGCAAAAATTGAAAATGTAACTGAATTTGAAAATAAAATTATGGCAAAAGCAATAATAAATTGTTTGTCTGAAATTAAAGATATGGTTCAAGATGCTCTTATAGAAATACTGAATGAAGAATCAGAATTTAAAAATAAATTAGAGAATGAATGGTTGCCTGAAATAAAAAAAATATTTTTGGAAGTCTTGCGCCTCGAACTAAAAGAGAAGAAGGAATATAAAGGTAGAAATGAAGAAGAGTGGTTGATGCCATTAATTTATTTTTTGTCAGTGTTGTCTAATAAAGATCAAAAAAGACCTCAGCATTCTGTCTCGTTACCGGTCAATTTGTCGGCTGTCCAGCCTGCTGGAGATAGTTCATCGCCACGACGGCCAAACCGTGCAGATGATCAATCAAGAGCAAGTCAATCCTAGATTGGTAGCGCCTCCATCACCCAAAGAAACGATCCTTAGTCCAAAAAAGCAGGAACGGAGTGGGCGAAAAGTTTCTTTTGATTTCCAGGCTTTTCCAGAAAACGAGAGTTCATTACATCATGGATCTCAACATGGATATCCGTTGGCTAAAAAGGGTGCTGATACTTCTAATCTTGAATTGAAAGGAGGGGTAAATTCAGCCGCAGTAAGTCGAGGAGATCGAAAAAGTTCAAATGATAGTAAGAACAAGCCGCATAAAGGAAATTCGGCAGTAGTAGTTCATAGTGCAGCTCCGCCACCGTCGCCAGTCATGGCAGAAAAAGATCAAACTCAAGGCAATAAAGCACCTGCACCTAATCAAAAAAGCCGAAGAGTTTCGTTACCCCACAGATTTACTAACTTTGTTCAACGCTTTCGAAAGGGACCGGATGATGAAGATAGCCCAGACTCTACAGCTGACACTAGTAAATCAATATAAAATGAAGTAGAAGATGTAGGGGGGGCAAGTCTAACAATTTATTCTGACCAGACCTTTTTACTTTATTGATGAGCTTACGGATGAAGCATTACAAAAAATTGTTGGCACTATCATTCCTTTTGATGGGAATGATCGGGTGTGATCAAGTGTGGAATAATCCACACGAATCTGATGCCATGGATGAAATGATTGGGTATAGTTCTTTTTCTGAACCTCCCAAAACACTCGATCCTGCTAAATCTTATTCGGCAGATGAAATTCGATTTACTGCTCAAATTTATGAGCCGCTGCTTCAATATAATTATCTAAAACGTCCCTATACCTTGGAACCCTTAACAGCGACGGCACTTCCAAAGGTCGATTATGTGGATGAAAACGGGGCTGTTTTTAGTCGATATGACATTACTATTAAAACTAAAATTTATTATTATCCACATCCGGCCTTTGCTCGAGAACAAAATGGTCAATTTGACTATCAGACAATGCAAGAATCTGCATTGGGAACGATAGACAGCCTGGATGAATTTCCTATCACGAGTACTCGTGAACTCATTGCTGATGACTACATTTATGAAATGAAACGATTGGCAGATCCTCGCGTTTCTTCGCCAATTTACGGGGTGATGTCTCAATATATTGTGGGGATGAAAGAATTTCACGACGAAATATTGGAGATGATGAAAAAGAATAATGCCATAGATTTACGAAATCTCGAAATATCGGGTGTGAAAAAAATTGATGCGTATCATTTTCAAATTACATTAAAAGGAAAATACCCTCAATTTAGTTATTGGCTTGCTATGCCATTTTTTTCACCGGTTCCGTGGGAGGTCGATCGATTTTACTCGCAGCCAGGACTGAGTGCGCATAACTTGACATTAGGATGGTTTCCTGTGGGTACAGGGCCCTATTATTTATCAGAAAATAATCCTAATCAGCGTATGGTATTACGAGAGAATCCATTTTATCAACGTGATTATTTTCCGGAGTTGAGTGATGATTCCAGTGATGTTGCAAAAGGTTATTTAATCAACGCTGGAAAAAAACTCCCACTTGTTAAAAAATTTGTTTTTAGTCTTGAAAAAGAATCCATTCCGCGCTGGAATAAATTTCTACAGGGTTACTATGATAGTTCGGCAATAGCTTCAGATAGTTTTGATCAGGCTATACGAATCGATGAAAATGGTGTGCCTGATTTGACGCCCGAATTAAAAGATCACGGCATTCGATTAGAGACTGTTGTCAGCCCGAGTATATTTTACATGGGTTTTAATATGCTAGACCCTATCGTGGGTGGAAACAGCGAGAAAAATAAGAAATTGAGACAAGCTATTTCTGCAGCGATCGACTTCTACGAATATATCGCCATTTTTGATAATGGTCGTGGATTGGCTGCTCAAGGACCAATTCCACCCGGAATTTTTGGTTATGTGGATGATAACAATCCAATTACTCATCTATCATTAGAGCAAGCAAAACAATTATTGAGTGAAGCAGGATATCCGAACGGACGTAATGAACACACAGGGCAACCATTACTGCTAAATTATGATGCGCCATCATCGAGCGGGCCCGACGATAAAGCTCGTTTTGATTGGTTGAGAAAACAATTTGCGAAATTAGGCATAGAGCTCAACATTCGCAGTACAGAATATAATCGATTTCAAGAAAACATGAGAACAGGTACGGAGCAAATTTTTATGTGGGGTTGGAATGCCGACTATCCAGACCCTGAAAATTTTCTTTTTTTACTGTACGGCCCTAATGGGAAAGTAAAATATGGTGGAGAAAATGCGGCAAATTATACTAATTCAGAATTTGATGAATTGTTTGATAAAATGAAAAACATGCAGAACTCTGATGAGCGAGCTGCTATTATTCAGAAAATGATTGATATAGTACGTCAAGATTCTCCATGGGCCTTCGGTGTTTTTCCAAAAGATTATGTATTGAATCATCAGTGGATGTCGCCCGTTAAAATGAACGTTATTGCCAATAATACGTTGAAATTTGTTGATCTAAATGCTTCTTTGAGGGCAAAATTAATCTCTAAATGGAACAAGCCTCGAATTTGGCCAATTATAGTTATCATAGGATTATTACTTGTGATGTTTATACCCGTTGTAATTAGTTATATTCGACGAGAGCATACTTCCATTAAAAAGGTAAAGCGCTAATGTGGACCTATATCATTCGTCGTATTTTATATGCAATACCCATTTTGATTGGTGTAAATACCCTAACTTTCTTGTTGTTTTTCATTGTTAATTCTCCTGATGATATGGCCAGGATGCATTTAGGAAATAAACATGTTACTCAAATTGAGATTGATGCTTGGAAAAAAAGCGAGGGATATGATAAGCCTCTTTTTTATCATTCTGGTAAAAATGGGATAGCTAAAGTTACAGATACGTTGTTTACTACGAAATCACTCAATTTATTTACATTTGAGTTTGGTATTTCAGATAGCGGCCGTGATATCAGTAATGATATTTACCAAAGAATGTGGCCATCATTAGCAATCGCGATTCCGTCATTAATTGTAGGTTTATTTTTTGATATCAGTGTGGCTATGCTGATGGCATTTTTTCGTGGAACTTATGTGGATTATACAGGGGTTGGGGTGTGCGTGATATTAATGTCCATTTCGTCACTGTTTTATATCATGGGAGGTCAGTTTATTATTGCAAAATTACTTAGATTAGTGCCGATTTCTGGTTATGAATCTGGTTTCGATGCTTTTAAATTTCTGATTTTGCCTGTCCTTATTGGTATTGTAAGTGGTATTGGTTCGGGTGCACGATGGTATAGAACAATTTTTTTAGAAGAGATCAACAAGGAATATGTGAGAACCGCACGAGCCAAAGGGCTTTCTGAACAAAAAGTGTTGTTCACTCATATTTTAAAAAATGCCATGCTACCTATCCTGACTGGAATTGTTGCTATATTGCCATTGTTATTTATGGGAAGTTTAATCTTAGAATCCTTTTTTGGGATTCCTGGCTTGGGAAGTTATACCATCGATGCAATTAGGATGCAGGATTTTGATATTGTTAGAGTGATGGTTTTTTTAGGAACAGTATTATATATTTTAGGATTAGTGCTCACCGATATTTCCTATGTTCTCGTTGATCCTCGAGTGAGGTTAAAATAACATTTGATCATTCAAGCATAGTGTCAACGAATAAGTAATCATTTTTTGCGTCCCAGTTAATACTCCACATCATCACACCTCCAAGATTAGGATACGTAGCTGATGGTGTATATTTTGCACATTCCTCACCTGTTTTGAGACAAGCTAGCGCTTTCTTGATAGCTTTTGGATCAATATAGCCGTGATTTGCAGCTTTTTTTGTTGCGGGTAATCCGATGACATATTTTGTTTCTGGATCCTTTAGGCCTCTTTTTTTCCATGATTGTATAGTGCTATCGGCTTGGGAAACAATAAAATCTTGAGTGCCAGGCTCATAGCATGGACTATTCGATTTAAAACTTCGTTTGCATGTCGAATTATATAATTGTACCGATACTAAATTAATTAAACCTGAATTAATAACGCGATCATATTTACCTTGAGAAGTTTGCCAGTGTACGTCAACAGCTTCTGGAGCAACAGTGAATAACAATGGGTCGCCTTTGTTAAGGTAATCATCATGTAGTTTTTGAGTGACATTGAGAAGATAAGTTGATTCCAAGCTGTTTACCTTGCCTTCTAGGTCAAAATCGATTCCATTGAATCCATAGTCATCAATGATTTTTTCAAGTGATTGTACAAATTCGTTCGCTTTTTTTTCGTTATCAACGTGTAAAAATGATTTTGAGCTGCCGCCACCAATGGATAACAAAACTTTGACCCCTCTATTTTGGAGTGTTTGAATATCTTCTTTGAATACATCGCTGCTGTTCACTATGCCTTTATACGCTGGGGCTGCTAAATTAAACACTACGGTTCCATTTGTATTTACCGTTGCAAAAGCAATATTCACGATAGAATATCCTTTAGGAACTTCAGTGAGGCGAATTGGCGATGCAGAGTTTTTGAAGTTTTGATAGTAGCCAATTAATAGAGGATGTGAATTCGAATGGTTGGGTTTTGCATAAGCAAAAGAGGATGTGATAAGCAGTGAGCAAATAAAAAACGCTATGGTTTTGTCAATCATTGTCATTTCCTTAAAATGGTTTCTATATCCAGGTTAGGATTGTACGCCAGCACGAACTAAATGGAGAGTTCCTTCACCGCAATGTTCGCTAATTTGTTGCTTTATTATAGTTCTCAGTCGAATCGCTTCACTGAATTCTTCGCTTTCAGGCATAATGGGTTCGCCGACCCAAATGCGAAGAAATGAGGGTGAAAACAATCTATTACTGCCAGTCAGCATTGTTCGAGTGCCGCGCAGTGCAATCGGACAAAGAGCAGTATGAGTCTCGACTGCGAGTTTAAAAGCGCCTAATTTAAAAGGTAACAATCCAATTGAAGAACTGAATGTTCCTTCGGGAAAAATCAAGATGGAATTTTTTTCATCGAGGGCACTTTTAATATGGCCCATATCTTGAAGGCTATTAACAAAGTCGAGCCGATCAACGGTTAGGTAACGTAAGTGTTTAACGAATGAGCGCAGCAATGCTGCATTGAGTATTTCTTTCTTACCAACAAATCGTACACCGGCAGGTAATGTCGCGATGAGTAGCAGTGAATCAACATAACTTGCATGATTAGAGACATAAATCATAGCTTGCTTCGGTTTTAAAAATTTCTTGCCACTAACTTTGATAGGGCATCCTAAGAGTAAAAAAATCGATTTTGCCCAATATTTCATGACTAGTGAGGTTGCCCTGTAAGGTAGAATCGTGATTAGTGACCACACTGGTAGAATAAATACAGCAATGACTGCAAGTAAGTAGGTTGTATAAATCAGCTTAGCAACAGTTGTTAAATACCCAAGACATTTTTTTAAACCCATAATGATAAAAAGTTTACTCATTTGCAATACTATAGGAGTATGTTTGTGAATAAGTCGACCTTGTTCATAGGCTTTTTTGCAGGCATTGCGCTGTAATTTTCCGCTCGATGTTTTTGATATTGTTTCAGGAGGGGCAGTAATGACTTCGTCAGGAGGAATTCCAATAGTCATTGCGACACGTTCTATGATGGCGGCTTGAATGCTGTCTTGAGCTTCTTTATTTTTTTCGTGTGTTTCTGCAACAATAATTAATTTTTCAGTGCCCTTACGTTTGTCTGCCGTACCAAATGCAATTACACGACCTTTTCGTACTCCTGGCACTTGTTCAACAATATCTTCGACTTCTTGAGGGTAAATATTACGACCTGATTTAATAATAAGGTCTTTAGCTCGACCCGTTATGTAAAGATTGCCATCAGCAATATATCCTAGATCGCCAGTTGACCACCATCCGTTATGAAAAGCAGCTTCAGTTGCAGTGGGATTTTGAAAATAGCCTTGCATAGCGGAAGGGCCTTGAAATTGTAAGTGACCTACATTGCGTTCTGATAATTCATTGTCAATGTCATCAACAATTCGAATTTTGTGATCAGGGATGGGTTTTCCACATGAAACAAATTCATGGAATTTTTTTGTGTTGGAAAGAGCTGGTTTTGCGGTATTTGTTTCATCCATGATGATGCGATCGACTCGATCGATTTTCGGTTCTTTTCCTAAATCAGGAATAGTGAGAGCAACGGAATTTTCAGCTAGTCCATAAACAGGTGCGAGAGAAGTTGCCTTAAAACCATAAGGAGTAAATTTTTTAATAAATCGTTCAAGCGTTCGCGGGTAAATCGCTTCCGCACCATTAAAGGCAAATCGCCAAGAACTTAAATCAAGTCCCGCTAATTTTTTTTCGTTAATTTTGCTGAGACAAAGTTCGTAAGCAAAATTCGGTGCAGCAGAGATCGTTGCGCGATGATAGTGAATGGCCCACAACCATTTTTCAGGGTGTGTTAAAAAAGTGATAGGAGACATAATAGTGATTGGAACACCGTAATATAAACTTCCTAACCAAGTTCCTATGAGTCCCATATCGTGATAAAGCGGTAACCAACTGACAACTACATCTGTGGGCTGAATATTAAGGACTTTTCCAATACAACGAATGTTATTCAACAAATTAGCATGAGTGAGTTGTACGCCTTTAGGGTCACCGGTGCTTCCGGAAGTGTATTGAATGAGAGCAAGTTGCTGGTTATTTAAAGTGGGTAAAGGTAATGGATTTTGATGCGTTGAAAGTTCAGATACTGTTGTCACATCATTTAAGCATGCAACATATTGCCGTAAAACATTGGATAATGTAGAAACGGCTGGAAATGTAATTAATGTATGGGCCTTTGCATTAGTAAGAATTTTAGTTTCATGTTTAATGTATTCTTCTATGAGGTTTGCTCTAAAGGGTGGATAAATGGGAACAGGTATTCCACCCGCTAATAAGATGCCAAAAAATGCACTGAAAAAATCGGGAGAAGTTGGCAGCATAATGGCGACGGTTTGCTGAGGAGATAATTCACGATGCAATAAACCTTGTGCAACGGCCGTGGCCGACTCCAATAATTTTCCGTAAGAGATGATACTTTCTTCGCCGTGGCTATCGTGAAGATAGATGTGAGGCCGATTTGGTTCTTGTGTGCCATATTGATAAAGTAAATCAACTAAAGTTGTAGCCGATTGAGGATCAATCACACTCGCTTTAAGATGAGGAACATGCTCACCGGTGGATGGCTGGAGTAAGGGATTAGCTTTTTTGATAGCTTCTGCAAGATCTTGAAGAGATACTGCCTCGGTAAGCAATATTTCTGGTAAGGTAATATCGAAAGCTTGCTCCGTACGATGTAATAACTCAGCTTTCTCTACACTTCCTATCCCTAATTCTCTCTGTAGGTCAGCTGACATTGAGACGACATTGAGGGCTCGTTGATGCTCAAGATCAACGAGAAGTTGCCGTGTGATACTAAGCAGTCGATCTTCAATGTCCAGTGATGGCTCCAACCTAATTACCCTTATATGTTCGTTCAAAGGAACACCTAAGTTTAACGATTATCTCGATTTGGTCAATACAATCTGAGAAGTTGCGCCCTCTTACGCGTAACGTTATTATGGCTTGTTGATACTGATCACCATTAGCCCAGGCTGAATATCAATTTTCAAAGGGTAAAGTGATGTTAGATTTTCTAGAAATACATTAATTCGGGGGCTTGGATGCCATTCCAATGGGTAATATTAACTACAGATGCTTTGTTGTATCTATTGTTGATTACCGTGATAATTTTTATTTTTTGGGTGCGTCGACATGAGCAATGGCTTTTGCCTTGGCAACAAGTTAGACGCAATAAAATGGCGATGGTGGCGTGTGTCGTATTAATTTTATTTTCAATAATTGCACTTTTAGATTCATTTCATTTTAGGCCCGCAGTGACCCAAGGCAATCATCAGCAACGTTATTATTCTACGAATGTCGTCAGTATTTTAGATCGAATTTTGGCTCCAATAGGTCAGCACTACGAACAAACCTATTCGGCACCTATGGCTACTCATTCATTTGTGAAATCAAATATTACTCTTCCTTCAGGCCAGCAAAATCGTGTTTATCCACAGCTTTCTTATTTTCATATTTTAGGAACTGATAAAGTGGGCGCCGATGTTTTTTACCAATCCCTTAAAAGTGTGCGTACCGGAATTATTATAGGTACAGTTACGACGCTAGTCATGTTACCTTTCGCTTTACTTTTAGGAATGATGTCAGGATTTTTTGGTGGGTGGATTGATGACATTATTCAGTATCTATATACGACCTTAAGTTCAATACCCGGTGTACTATTAATTTCAGCATCAGTGCTTTCTATACAGGTTTATATCAGCAATCATCCAGCGACATTTCAAACCATCGCTGAACGTGCTGATGTTCGATTGCTCGCTTTGTGTGTGATTTTGGGCGTAACAAGTTGGACATCATTGTGTCGTTTATTGAGAGCTGAAACTTTGAAAATACGTGAAATGGATTATGTTAGGGCAGCAACCGCCCTCGGAGTAACGCGATTCAGAATAATTTTACGTCATATTTTTCCGAATGTTCTGCATATTGTTTTGATCACGATCGTGCTCGATTTTAGTTCGTTAGTCCTTGCTGAAGCAGTTTTATCTTATGTTGGCGTTGGTGTGGATCCAACGTCGTTTAGTTGGGGAAATATGATTAATAGTGCACGTTTGGATCTTGCGAGAGAACCTGCTGTATGGTGGCCACTTTTTTCTGCATTTTTGTTTATGTTCACACTCGTATTGGCGGCTAATCTTTTTTCAGATGCTGTGCGTGATGCATTTGATCCACGATTACGGGATGCACATTAATGTCAACGAATCAAAGGCTTTTACAAATTGACGATCTTTGTGTTGGATTAAAATCACGCGATGAAATCAGACCCATTGTAAAGAATGTCAGTTTTTCCATTGAGGCAGGGAAGACACTCGCATTAGTGGGGGAGTCAGGCAGTGGTAAAACACTGACATCTTTATCAATAATGCAATTATTACCGTTGAATGGTGTGATTTCACAAAATAGCACCATTGCATTTGAAGGAAAAGATCTCCTAACATGCACAGAATTGGAAATGCGGAAAATTCGCGGTGGAAAAATTGGAATGATTTTTCAAGAAGCAATGGCAGCATTAAATCCAGTTTTAACAATCGGTCATCAAATTAATGAAGTATTGCGAATTCATATACCAACAATGTCTCGAAAACAGCGTCACGATAAAATCGCAGCTTTATTAGAAGAAGTGGGTATTAATGATCCCAGCAGTTGTGCAAAAAAATATCCTTTTGAACTTTCGGGTGGAATGAAACAACGAGCAATGATTGCAATGGCATTGGCGGGTGAGCCAAAATTTTTGATTGCTGACGAACCTACAACAGCATTAGATGTGACTATACAAAAACAGGTATTAGATAAGTTAAAAGAAATTCAAGTTCAACGTAAAATGGGAATTTTATTTATTACCCATAATCTTGGGGTTGTATATCAAATGGCTGATTATGTCGTGGTGATGCGGGAAGGTGAAGTTGTTGAGCAAGCTGAGGCAAAACAATTTTTTCAAAATCCACAGCATCCTTATAGTCAGCAGCTATTGACCGCGGTAGCAGATTGGCGAAATATTTTGCCTTGTCTTCCCTCTACACAAAAACCCATAGCGCAAATCGAAAATCTTAAAATTTATTTTCCAATTAGAAAAGGATTGTTAAAACGAGTAGTGGGTTCAGTAAAAGCTGTGGATGGAGTGAGTTTAAACCTATATCCAGGTAGAACGTTGGCACTGGTGGGGGAATCGGGCTCTGGAAAAACAACAACAGGACTTGGAATTTTACAATTGCTATCAATTACGGATGGGAGTGTCATTTACAAGGGTGAACAGCTTGTGAATGCTCAACATGCGCAATTGCAAAAATTACGTGCAAAATTTCAAATGATTTTCCAGGATCCCTATTCATCAATGAATCCACGAATGATCGTCAAAGATATTATAGCTGAAGGTATGATCACACAAAAAATCGGAAAAAATGAGCATGAGCGAGATAAGTTCGTTCAGGATTTATTAATTAAAGTAGGTTTAGATCCTGAATACCGTTATCGTTTTCCACACGAGTTTTCTGGTGGGCAGCGTCAACGAATTTGTATTGCTAGAGCGTTGGCTGTTCAACCTGACTGTATCATTTGCGATGAACCGACAAGTTCATTGGATGTTACTATTCAGCAGCGGGTATTAAATTTATTACAATCATTACAAACGGAAATGCAATTATCCTATCTGATGATTACACACGATTTTGCAGTAGTGTCAAAAATGGCTCACGATGTGGCAGTGATGCGTGCAGGAAAAATTGTAGAATCAGGTTCCGTTGAAGAAATTTTGATACACCCACAACATCCGTACACTCGAGAATTACTACGTGCGGTTCCCCACTTCAATAACCAGCGAGAAAAAGACAATGAGTCACTCTGATATTGAAATCACTCAGCTCCCTGCAAAAAAAGGTAAAATTGCTTTAATCACATTGAATAGGCCTCAAGCGCTCAATGCGCTTACCATGTCCATGTGTAAGATTATTGATGAGGATCTTATGCAATGGCAGCAAGACGACAATATTAAGGCAGTGATAATTCAAGGTGCGGGTGATCGTGCATTTTGTGCAGGAGGTGATGTGCGTATTGTAAGTGAAATTGCGCGCACTGATTCAGAACAAGCAATGAATTTTTTTAGACAAGAATATCAAATGAATCGTCGATTATTTCATTTTAATAAACCGTATGTTTCTTTATTGCATGGAATCACAATGGGCGGTGGGTTGGGTGTTTCTGTGCATGGTTCTCATCGTGTTGCCGACGAATCTCTTCAATTAGCTATGCCCGAGACTGGTATTGGTTTTTATCCCGACATTGGCGGTAGTCATTTTTTATCTCATTGCCCAGGAAAATTAGGTTGGTATCTTGGTTTGTCAGGAGATAAAGTGAATGCGTATGATGCATTATATCTAGGATTAATTGATTTTATTGTCGATAAAGGAGATTTTGCCAATGTGATTGATGAAATGACAACTTTAGATTTTGACCATGATGCGCACGTACAAGTTTCAGAGTTGTTGAAACGTTGGAAATTGGATGCGCAACAAAGCCAATTATTAAATGATCAGCCTGAAATTGATCACTGCTTTGCCGCAAGTACCGTTGAAGAAATTATTCAGAATTTATCATCATCAAAATCAGAAAGATGCGCTGCAATTTTGAATCTTCTCACACAAAAGTCGCCTACCAGTCTTAAAATTACATTTAAACTTTTAAATCAAGCATTATTACAAGATTTTGATGCGTGTATGGATTTCGAGTTGAAACTCACAAAACGTTTTTTGCAGCACCCTGATTTTGCTGAAGGCGTTCGCGCAGCCATTATCGATAAAGATCGTAAGCCTCGTTGGCAGCCAGCAAACTTGAGTGAAGTGGATGATGATTTGCTGGAGCAATGGGTCAAAGATTTCTAATGATGACCACACAGAGCAAAAGAATATAAAGTTGAGGCATGAATCTATGAGGTGTCAATTCTGTGGAAAGCTGGTGGCTATGGGTGGACTCGAACCACCGACCCCGGCATTATGAATGCCATGCTCTAACCAGCTGAGCTACATAGCCATTAGGAGGCAAGAATAGTGCCGTTTTCAGGCCCCATCTGTCAAGTCGAAGCCAGGGTTGAGCCATTTACGTCATGACCGCCTTTGATATATAATCGATCCTACATTAGGGGTGCTCAGGGCCAGCCTGGGCTGAGAAGCCAGTCGCTACCCTTTGAACCTGATCTCACTAAACTGAGCGGAGGAAAATGTTATGTATATCGTACAGTCTATTTTTGGTTTTATTGCGCTGATTACCTCATTCATTGGTTTCCTACCACAATCCTATAAAGCTTATAAAACACGGTCAACTCATGATGTATCAATGCTGATGGTATTGAATTATTTATTATGCTCTTTAGCATGGATTGTTTATGGCACCTTTATTCAAGCCGGTTTTGTGGTTGCGAGTAATGTTGTGTGTTTGATGAGTAGTATATTGTTGATTGCTCAAAAGCGGTATTACGATAATGCTAGACGATAGCAAATTTCGTTCTATTCTTTGTCTCAATGGTGAATTACCAGAACGCGAATTTTTTCTACGTAATTTACCGATCGTTGCTGCGGATGGTGCTTTTCTGAAATTGCAGAAAATGAATATTAAACCTCATATTACTATTGGTGATTTCGATAGTGTCTGTAAAGAAGATTTACTGGATTATGATCATCTTCACCTGCCTGATCAAAGTTCTTCTGATTTTCAAAAATGTTTATCATACATGACAGAAGAAAATTTATTACCCGCAATTATTGTCGGAGTTCATGGCGGTTTTGTTGATCATATCATTCAAAATATTAATATTTTTTTAAAAACAGATTCTGCCTTTTATGCGCCCCCTATTTATGGTTTTACAATTAAAAACAGAGAGGTTCAGCGAATCACTGTAAAAAAAGGACAGAAAATTTCGTTGTTAGGAATGCCCTCTGCAATTGTCGATACCGAAGGATTAAAATGGGATTTACACCGGTCAGAACTAACATTTCCAGGTCGTAGCGCTTGCTTTAATAGAGCCAATCAAGATTTTGTTGATATTACAGTTCATGAAGGCTGTTTACTTGTCTTGCATTATTTGGAAGAAATAAACGATGCAGGGTGGTAAAATATATAGGGATTTCAAACGCACTTTTTTCAATGCGGATGGTTTTTAATGAATAGAAAGCCATTTGCAGCGAAGGTTTGATTAATTCAACAGAGCATCTACTAAAGTCCGTACTTTTTGACGGCGCTTTTGATAAGGTATCATTTTAATGTATTCTTTCATGCGTTTCATGTCGAAATGATCAGGTAATTCCAGCTCGGGAAGCTTAACAAATTTACGGCTTTTTGCCTGGTGTAAATAACAAAAATCGATTAGCGCTTTTTCTGGAGAAGCCATATTGATATAGGGGGCTATTTCTTCATAACCAAACATCATTTCAGGCGTCACATGGTGTATCGATATTGTCGCAATTGCAGTATGATAAGTCCTAGTTCTGGCAATAGAAATGGCATATACAATTTCAGGAATTTGCATAATCATGCCGTGATAAGATAAAGCACTTTGTAATGAGATATAGCAGGGTGCAGGCATCGTTAAAAAATAGGGCAACGAGAGTGATTCTGCTTTGTCAGGTAGTATCCATACTCCCCGTTTAATCTGAACAACTTGTTTTGTTTGACTTAACCGGCCTAGCAGCTGACTCGCATGTTGATTTGAAATCTTGGATAATACGGCCACATCTTCTGTTCTAAATACTGGCAAACCAATGGCAATAAGCTGTTGATAGAAATCATTAAGCCTCATGATAACATCTCTACCAAGCTTAATTGCATATTTTCCCAAAGTTTCGGGTCATCATATTGTTGTGTATAAATGGGATCAAGATAACTGACGACCAGGCTTTTATAATAATCAAAAGAAATATTTAACGTGCTTTCGATGACTCGGCGTCGTTCATCCGTAGGTAAACTTGCCATTATAGTCTTTGCATCTGCTGCAATATTAAGTAACAAATGAATATCAAATACATCACGTGCCTGTGTCTCAGTGCGGTTAATCAGAGCAGAAAGTTTTTGTTTTAATGCTGTGTTGGCATCATAATGGGGGATAAAAATGGGTGGCAATTGATATCGTTGAATTAGTAGCTTGTTTATAGTGCCAAACTCAATACCCTCATCCATCCCTCGTCGCGAAAATTCAATTTTAGTATGGATAGCTAATGATGAGTGGACACTTTTTAATAACATCTTCCAGCGCTGAGTAGTATCCGTCTGTTTTACGGCATGCACGTTCTGGATTGCAATGCCTCGGATTTGTAGAATTTGTTGGAAAGGTGTTGAGGCAAGAATTTTTTGAACCTTATTTGCCAAGGTGGCTTTATTGATGGTTGTTACGTCGATATCAATATCTTCAGAGTACCTGATACTCTGAAAGTAGAACCGTAGATTACATCCGCCTTTTAGGGCGTACAGACGCTTATCAAGCTGCTGACCTAGCTGATCTAAAAATAGCAGATGAAACTGCTCAACGATTTGACTGGGTGATAGTGTTTCCATGGTTTTAATAATACACGTTACTGACATATTTGTCAATAACGCGTATTATTAAATCTTGATGGGGTGCTTTCAGCTGGATGCATAAGGCCAAAGACCGTTACTCACCGCCCTACTTTAATCTATCAAGGGGAGCTCTCAAAGTAAGTGATTAGTGAAAATTTCTTTTCCGATGATGCAGGGTGGTAAACCCTGCAGTTGAAGTAAAAAAAATTTTTACGAATCAAGATTTGGCGGCTGAAATTATCCCTGCAAATTTTTCTAGAAGATCCACAGGGAAAACAATTGTTGTGGCATTTTCTTCAGAGATGCTATTTAAAGTTTGCAAGTATCGAAGTGTTATACCGCCACGGCTGCTGGATAAAACCTCAGCAGCTTCAGCTAATTTGGCCGAGGCTTGTAGTTCACCTTCAGCGTGAATCACTTTCGCACGACGTTCACGTTCAGCTTCAGCTTGTTTTGCAATCGCACGGATCATGCTTTCATCAATGTCGATGTGTTTAATTTCTACAATGCCGACTTTAATGCCCCAAGCATCAGTTTGTGAATCTAGTATTTTTTGAATATCCGCATTGAGTTTGTCACGCTCTGATAAAACATCATCGAGTTCATGTTGACCTAAAACAGATCTTAATGTTGTTTGTGCTAATTGGTTTGTTGCTTCGTAATAATTTTGTACTTGCAAATAAGCTTTTTCTGGGTCAACTACACGAAAATATAAGACGGCATTTACACGAGCTGAAACGTTGTCACGTAAAATCACGTCTTGGCTAGGCACATCCATTACTATAGTTCGTAAATCGATGCGTACCATGGTTTGTACGCCTGGAATTAATAAACGTAATCCAGGTGTTTTTATTCCCCAAAACCGTCCGAAAGTCAGTACAACGCCGCGCTCAAATTGTTTGATTACGCGAATAGTGTTTAATAAAATAAATCCAACAATAACTAACGCAAATAAAATAAAAACTTCCATTATACTTCTCCTAACTTTGAGTTTATAGGTTCAACCTGTAAAATAAGGCCATGCATTTCAACTACTTTTACATGTTGTCCAACATGCAATGGAGATGATGATTTGGCTTGCCAAATTTCACCCTGAATACGAACATGAATAATATTATCGTGAATCGCAACTATTTCGCCAGTGCTAATTAAAATGGCTTCACGTCCTGTGACTTCGGGAGTGTGTTGTGCCCGTATAGCCATCGTGATAATTAATGATATAAGCCCTACTGTTATTGTTGTTGCTCCAATAATGAGTGGTAGTGGGATTCCAAAGCCGACCACATTAGTATCCATCAACATAATGGAACCAATTAAAAATGCCACTGCGCCGCCTACACCCAAAACTCCGTAACTTGTGATATACAGTTCTGAAATTAAAAAGCCAATGCCTAAAATTATTAATCCTAATGCGGCATAGTTTATTGGTAATAATTGCAATGCATACACTGCGATAAATAATGCAATTGCACCTATAGCCCCCGGTATTATCACGCCAGGCGTTGTGAATTCTAAAAATAATCCGTAAACACCAACCAATAAAAGTAAGTATGCTACGCTAGGATCTGTGATTACTGATAAAAATCGTGCTCTCCAATCCGGTGTGATTTTTTTTACTGTGATATTTTTTGTTTGCATGGTAACTGTTTTGCCCTCTATTTCTGTATGGCGTCCATTTAAATCGGATAATAATTGATGTATATCGTCTGCTGAAAAATCAATCACTTTTTTTTGTAACGCTTCTTTTTCAGATAAACTTTCAGCTTTAATGACGGCTTGCATTGCCCACTCAACATTGCGTCCTCGTAATTGAGCGAGGCTTCGAATATATGCAGTCGCATCGCTGGTTGCTTTGTGTTCCAGCGTGGATTCGTGTTTGTCTTTAGATTCTTCGGATGATCCTGGCATTCCAATCGATACAGGTGTTGCTGCTCCTAAATTCGTGCCGGGTGCCATAACCGCAAAATGACTGGCATATAGAATGTAGGTTCCTGCGCTTGCTGCTCGGGCTCCACTGGGGAATACGTAAGTTACTACAGGTACGCTCGAAGCTAAAATGGCTTTATTGATCTCGCGCATGGATTCCGATAGTCCGCCGGGGGTATCCATTTGAATGATTACGACCTCGGCTTTATTGGCTTGAGCTTTCTCTAATCCTCGTACGGTATAATCAGAGACCGCGGGGCCAATCGCCCCTTGGATTTCGAGCAAATAGGCGACTGGGTTGGCTGCTTGATTGGCTTGACCAGTAGTTCCGGCTAATATCATCGCCAGGATCGAGAAAATTCTCAAACATTGAAATAAAGAAGCCATGATTGACCTATTCCTTGTCAGTATTTCTCAGTGATTATTCACCTAAAAGTGCATAGAGAGCACAATAATAACGTGAGATTAAACAAGTCTAGGCTAAAAACAGCGATTCTGCTACCTAAGCTATAAGTGGTAATCCACCGGAACGTCACCTCAAGGTGTTAGAAGATTTTCCTTGTTATAATCTTGACATCGATCGAAAGAAATGTCAGATTTGCCCAACATCATTACCCTAACTATTAAGGAATAATATGAAAGCAATCAAATACTCTGCACCTCTCTTACTCGCGCTTATTTCTTTTCAGGCTTTTGCGGAAGTGATGGTATATGTTGAAAACGATACAGATAGTATTTGTAAGCTTGAAAATAAAGATTTAAAACACGGGCTATTGTATACTTATCCCCCCGTGAGAATTGCGCAGAGTGATGTAGGAATTTTTAGGATGATGGATTCTGGTTTTCGTGGTCCTGAAATCGAGTTATTTTTTAATTGTGGTGGTAAAAAAATTAATGTTACGTGCCAAGAAAATATGTGGATTCTTTGGGCGGGTGCTGTTAGTGCGAAATTAGAATATGCTGATCCAGGAATTACAGGCATTTATCAATTAGAGACGGGTTCGGCTTTATGGGGCCAAGTTGGAGTAATCCGTTGGAATATCTTGAATAACTAATTTAAGAGCTTTCTAGATATATAGGTTAATATGAACATGAAATTTTTTAAATATACCCTCGTACTTTTGCTTATTTTTATCTCATGTCAAACAAGCGCGCGTGTAGTCATTCATATTAAAAACGACACTGATAGTATCTGTAAACTTGAAAATAAATTTATAAAACATGGTTTGTTGTCTATCCCCCCTGCAGCGCAAATAAATCCTAATCAAGCTGATCTTTGCCTTATGGAAGACTCTCCTATATCTGGATCTGAAGTCGAGTTAATTTATAATTGCGGTGGTAAGAATATTAAACTAAAATGTCGAGAAGGTGCGTGGACTTGGTGGACGGCAGACATTCACGCAAAGCTAGCATCTGCTGACCCTGGGATCACTGCGACCTATCATATAAAAATGGGTCCTACTGCTTGGGGGCGAGCAGGGGAAATCGAATGGAAAATATTTAACCCTAATCCGTGAATCATGTTTTGAAATTACGCCCTTTGGATCGGAAAAATCAACACTCCTGCCTGAAGGTTGGACTCTTAAGTAGTAGCTTATTTTAAAGATAGATAATGCTTTCTTTTCGTGTCTGAAAATTTCTCAATAGAGTATCGCAGCATAGTTCTAGGCATTTTAGTGGCATGTTGATCAAGAAATTCAATTAGCATGATCTCGTCTTTTTTGCCGGCTTCTCTTAACATCCAACCAACAGCCTTATGAATTAAATCATGATCATCTTTTAATAAAAGTAGGGCAATCTTAAACGTCCATTCAAGTTGATTTTTTCGAATAAAATACCACGTTGAGACAATGGCAATTCTTCGTTCCCACATGTCCTTTGATTTAGCCAAAGACACTAAAAACTTTTTATCGTCATTTATCAAGTGTGCACCAATAATCAAATGAGCAGAGCAATCAACAAGATTCCAATTATTAACATGTTTTAAATGATCAAGATAAAATTGAAAGCGTTCATTGCGCGCGTTTATATCAGATTTCTGATATTGATTAACCAGTAGGATCAAGGCTAATAAACGTTCTTCATTAACTTTCGATTTTATTAATTTGCTGATTTCTTCCAGAGGAATGTCAGAAAAGCTTTTCGCTATTTTGCGCAAATCAGGAACACTTACACCAATAAACTGATCGTGCTCAGCGTATCCGCCGGGATTTGTTTTAAAAAATACAGCATTATTGGTGCTCGATTCTTGTGCTAAACTATTTAAAGTTTGTTTGATTTGTGAAAGAGTGTTCATAGCATATTCCTGGTTAATCTCTACACATTGGATAGAAAAATGAGGGGGGTACCCGTGCTAAACATTAAAACGGAAGTGCATCACATCGCCGTCTTTGACGATATAATCTTTACCTTCAACGCGTAATTTTCCGGCTTCTTTCGCGCCTTGCTCACCTTTGTAATTAATGAAGTCTTCGTAGGCAATGACTTCAGCACGGATGAACCCTTTTTGGAAATCAGTATGAATGACAGCAGCAGCTTGTGGTGCTGTTGCGCCGATATTCACAGTCCATGCACGCACTTCTTTTACGCCAGCGGTAAAATACGTTTGTAAACCGAGCAGGTCGTAACCAGCACGAATCACTCGATTTAATCCAGGTTCTTCCCAGCCGAGCTCGTGTAGATATTCCTTTTTTTCTGAAGTGGAGAGTGCCACTAATTGCGCTTCGAGTTCTGCGCAAATAGGAATAACGCTCGCTTTTTCTCGTTTTGCAATTTCTTCAACGATAGTTAATAAAGGATTATTTTCAAAGCCATGTTCATCAACATTGGCAACATAAAGAACTGGTTTAAGAGTAATTAATTGAAAAGGTTGCAATAATTCCACTGCATTTGTATCTAAATTCAATGTGCGCACTGGGTTGCCCGCATCAAGATGCAATTTTACTTTTTCTAAAAGTTCTTGTTGTGCTTTTGCAACTTTATCGCCCGATCTTGCTGTTTTACTTACTTTAAGAAGTGCATTTGAAATCGTTTCTAAATCAGCTAATGCAAGTTCAGTGTTAATCACTTCGATATCATTTGCAGGATCAACTTTACCTGCAACGTGAATAATATCACCGCTTTCAAAGCAACGAACGACATGAGCAATCGCTTGTGTTTCACGAATATTCGCCAGAAATTTATTGCCTAAGCCTTCACCTTGAGAGGCGCCTTTCACAAGTCCTGCAATATCAACAAATGTCATTGAAGTAGGAACAATATTTTGTGGTTTTACAATATCCGCTAATTTATCAAGACGTAGATCTGGCATCGGAACGATTCCGACATGAGGATCAATCGTGCAAAAAGGAAAATTCGCAGCTTGAACGCTCGCTTCGGTTAATGCATTAAATAATGTTGATTTTCCTACGTTGGGAAGTCCAACAATGCCACATTTAAATCCCATAATCTTTACTCACAAAAAAATTGATCAGTTATACATCAATTGCATTTGAATGCAATTCTCGAATGGCTTTTTGATGATCCCCAGAAATAAAAGTAGGCAGCACTTCAAGTGCGCTACGAATTGCAGACATGATTGCAGTATGTTCTTCATTACGAGGTGGTTTAAGCACATAATTAATGACTTCATTTCGATCACCCGGGTGATCTATGCCCAATCGAAGTCTATGAAAAGCTGGGCTGTGCAATTTTGCAATAATATCGCGTAATCCGTTATGCCCACCATGTCCGCCATGTTGTTTAAAACGTACTTGGCCTGCAGGAAAATCTAATTCGTCATGAACAATTAAAATTTCTTCAGGTAGGATTTTATAATAACTCGCCATCGCTTGAACGGACGTTCCGCTGAGATTCATATACGTTGATGGAATTAAAAGCCAGCATTCGTGTTCAGCGATTTTGATATTGCCGATACTGCCGTGGAATTTATTATCGGAGCGTAAATTAACATGATGTTGACGAGTTAATTCTTCAACTAGCCAAGCGCCAACATTGTGGCGCGTCTCGGCATATTTTGGGCCTGGATTGCCCAAGCCCACGATTAGTCTGATAGGCGGTGTCACTATTTCTCAGAAGATTCAGCTTCTTCACCACCTTCGCCCGCAGCTTTAGATTCAGCACCTTCTTCGCCAGCGGCCTCGGCCCCTTCAGCTCCTTCAACTGGAGCAACTTCTTCAGGTTCTTCAACAACTTTAGGAATATGAATACTGACTACGGCATGGTCATGAGCTTGGTCAGCACCATGAGCGAGTAGCATAAGTTCGACACCTTTAGGAATAGTAACATGGGTCAAGTGAATGACATCATCCAATTGCATGTTCGCCAAATCCACCTCGATATATTCAGGTAGGTCAGCTGGCAAACAACGAATTTCAAGTTCATTCATATGGTGATTCACCACACCACCAGCCAGTACGCCAGGTGCTTTCTCTTCATTCAAGAAATGTAATGGAACACTCATGGTGAGCTTCACGTCAGCGCTTACGCGTAAGAAGTCCATGTGTGTGATGCGTGGACGGCCAGGATTTCGTTGAATAGCCTTAACGATCACTTGCTGCTTCTTCTTGCCATCGATGTTCAACGTCAAAATGTGCGAGAAAAACGCTTCGTTTTCCAGCGCGCGAATGACTAGATTGTGGGATAAAGAAATTGCCTCTGGCTCTTCTTTACCGCCATAGATAATTGCAGGTACCGTGTCCTCTAATCGGCGCGTACGTCGGTTTGCAGCCTTACCAAAGGTATTGCGGCTTGCCACAGTCAAGTCAAATAAATTGGCCATATTCTTTACTCCACTACGAATACTGCGCGGTTTCAGCGCCTTAGACCGGTCGCATATCCGCTTAGTTATACAAAAGCCGGACATTGTAGCGGCATTTTAGTGAAAATACTAGCCGCAGAATGAGATTTTGTGGCTCTCTATAATGCCTCCAAAATGAGGTTGCTAACCCTGGTCTGACTTCCTTAACATCATTCCCTGAATATGCTTTTCGGCCTCCCATCCTTCATCGTCCTGAAACCCGCATTTCTTCGTTGATATCACGGAATTGGAACCAATAACGTGATAAAAATCACATTATTGGAACGAATAACGTGAGATTTATCACGAAATCGGAACGAATAACTTGATAAATAGGGGGTGCTTTGCTATTATTGATGCCATGGAACGCATACTTTATCAGAAACTCGTTGCTTGGAAACATTCGGAAGGCCGAAAGCCCTTGATGCTAGAAGGGGCTCGCCAGGTGGGTAAAACCTACCTGTTAAAAAAACTGGGCAAAGAAGAGTATGAGCATTTCTATTATTTAAACTTCAACGAAAACCCTGATGCATGCTCCTTATTTGAAGGCAACATTGGCGCTAAAGCAATATTGGAGAAATTGGGCATCTATTTTCAAGCGCAAATTACACCGCACAATAGCTTGATTTGCTTCGATGAAATTCAAGACTGTGATGGGGCTTTGGCGTCGCTGAAATATTTTTGTGAAGATGCGCCCGAATATCATCTCACAGCAGCAGGTTCATTATTGGGTGTGAAATTAAAAGGAAAAAAAGGATTTCCTGTTGGAAAAGTCACCATGCGACAGTTGCATCCGCTTTCATTTGAAGAATATCTGCGAGCCATTGATAAAACAGGATGGATAAAATTATTGGGTGAAGTTAATGTCAAAGAAAAAATTCCCGAAGTCTTTCATAATGATTTAATCGATGCTTTAAAAACATATATGTTTGTTGGTGGAATGCCTGAGGCCGTTGCAAAATATGTTCAAACAAAAGACTTCGAAGAAGTACGACAAATTCAGAAAGATATCTTACGAACCTATGAACTCGATTTCGCAAAGCATGCAACACCTGCAGAAGCCGCAAAAATCTCTAACATTTGGGATACTATTCCATCGCAGCTTGCAAAAGAAAACAAAAAATTTATTTACTCGGTGATAAAAGAAAGCGCCAGAGCGCGGGAATATGAAACTGCAATTCAGTGGTTAGTTGATGCTAATCTCATTACAAAATGCTACAACATCTCAAAACCGGGGATTCCCCTCAAAAGCTACGCAAACCATGAAGTATTTAAAACCTATTTGCTCGACGTTGGTTTGCTCGGTGCAATGAGCCAGCTCAATCCTAAAGTTCTATTAGAAGGAAATAATCTTTTTGTCGAATACAAAGGTGCTTTGACAGAAAACTACATCGCACAATCGCTAACAACTTTCCTTGAACACCAACTTTTTTACTGGACTAGCGAAGGTAAGGCCGAAGTAGATTTTGTCGTCGACATAAACGGTACTCCAATACCTATGGAAGTTAAATCAGGACAGTCCACCAAGAAAAAAAGTCTTCAAGTTTACGTCGAAGAATATTCACCACCGATTTCAGTTCGCACCTCTCTGCGCAATATTGCATATGATGGAAAGTTATTGAATGTTCCACTGTATGCGATTAGCCAGCTGCAAATGCTGATAAATGAAATTTTGGCAGTGTAAATTTGGTTATGTTGATTATGAAAAACAGATTTATGATAACAAGACTCAGTAATGAGTGAAATAAAGATTTATCATGCTGAAAATTATAAGATATAATTGTTATACGATCAGGTTAATCAGTTTATTGATTGAATTGTTGTTTCTAATTGAGCTTACAGTCGCCACTATTTTTTTCGGCAATAATAACTTCTAAGTCATCTTTGCCGTTTGGTGTGTAGTTTGGCAGCAGTTTACATAGATCTACAACCCGTGATAAATATTGACTAGCCTGTCCTTTGAGTATTGCTGATTTTATTAGATCAAGTTTGCCATTGAATTCCAATATGGCAGCTTTGCCAGGTTCAAATTTATTTAGATTCAGTTTTTCTTTTGCGTGTTCAACTGCTGCTTTTTGAGTATCGAAAATCGGAAAACCTTGATCCAAGCGCCACTCAACGCGTGGTAATAATTCACCAATGCGTTCAGAGATCGATTTTAAGTTGAGCGTTGGCGTGTTGCGTGGGCTAGTAATTACAAGATAACAATGAGTTTTTTCACGATCTGTTTTCGTAGCAGTAGTTGGTGACTTGAACATTATATCCTCCTACTAGTCAGGACTTGGTACCACTTCTTTATCGCCTATGCCCTGGTCCTCTATTAGCAGGTTGCGGTTCGACGACAAACTCATTCAAAAGAAAATCATGCCGACACAATCGCCCCTGTCGAAAACCGTTATCAAAATCATGGAAACTCAAGATATGTTCACCGACTGCGGCCGCAGTCGGCCAATAGCCAACATCATAGTTTCTAGGATTTTGTTGGATCAACTGTCTCTCTGGGTTTAAATGTAAATTGCGACTATACAAACCGTCATTTCGAGGGCCACTAGCAGCGGTCAATAAAATAAAATTACTATCATCTCGAATGATGAGGGCGGGAGTTTTGTGTTGATGTAATCCTTGTCCTTGATTTTGTCCTAAATAATAAGGGCCAGTAAACGCAACACCTTGATGTTGCACCACTCCAATCATAATGCCGATACGATTTCCAGATTCAAAAGCAATGACGAGGGTGTTTTCTTTAGCCGCAACGGTAGGATTACGGATTCCGTGATCATTGAGTTGGGTGACTGATCTTCCCCATCGGATGGTGTCATCAGCGATCGTTCCAATTCGATAAAACAAATTCCCCGTTGCTATGTTTTCATGGCAGTGAACTTCTATTACACGATTCGCATCTAAAAATGCGATTGATGCTTGACTGCCAGAATGCAGTGGATTTTCATTGTAGTTAGTCCAGATCACCTGGTCGTTATTGCAATTTGCGAGTTTGAAATGCAGGTGCGCACCATTTTGTGCGACCGCAAGAACTCGGTTATTTCTGATAGCAATACGTGGATGCGAAAAATTGTTGCCTTCAAAGGGCGAAACTTGAAAATCTTCCCAATGTAATGACGCTTCATTCTCAAAATATTTTCCGACATTGAAACAAATTTCATTTGTCTTCGGCTCTTTAAACAATAGCAACACGGTTCCATGGGTTCCATTGTCTCTTGCGCAGACTGAAGGACGCAAGAGTGTTGGAGCAGCCATATTCAAAGCTTGGAGCTCATTTTGACGAGGATGTTCATGCGGTGGGGGCAATAATCCAAATCTCGCCAAAGCACGACGGGTTGCTGGATGATTAGCCAGTGGTCTTATTGGGCCTGCTCCATCAGGAATACCTAAGATATTATGAAGTAATTGCCGGGCTCTTTGATTCCGTTGCTCTGCTTCATTTTGTGGGCCCCTCACAAAAATCAGACATAAGACAAAATAATAGAGTAGGTTGTTGTATTCTTGACCATGCACAAAGTGTGGCTCTCTTGCTTCGAGATGCTCCATCAACTCAAAAATCAAATTAAATTGATGCTGACGTGTCCACGCACCGTGATAATTTTCACGAACAAAATCGTCCAATCCCGAAGCGCGCAAGACTCTTCTATCAATATAATTAAGTGCGTGCGCTTTACTCCAAAGAATAGCTGCTGATCTTCTCTCACGTTCCGTTTCAAAATCTAACATATGACGCTGAGCCTCGCCGCGAACATTGACAAATCCATAAGATTGCAGTTGAGCCACTTCTAAACCGCTCTCCGTAGAACCCATACATTGGGTATGTGATAAGGCTCTATAGACTTCGGCATAATTTGTAGGAAATCCAAATCCCAAATGCATTCTAGATTTGATTAGAGTTGCTAGGAAATAATCGGGTCCATTTACGCTTTGTGGAGAGGAACATGCACTCGTAATCCATTGACGCGCTTCAGAAACTTCATTCGGAGTTGGCACGTGGTCACTGTCGAGAACCAGTAACTTGGCAACCCAAGCTTGCGCGAAAACTACTCCTCGACGCGCAAGACGACGCAACTCGTTGAGTGCTGGTAGAAATACTGGATTCGGTGGATTCTGATTTCTGGGTTGTTCGGCCGCACCAGCTTGTTGTTCTTGAGCTTGAACTGGTCTCTGTTGCTGAAGCGCTTGTTCTGGAGCAGCTTGATCAGGCTGCTCTCGGTTATTCATCACTTGCGCTTCTGCTGCTGCCCCTTGCTCACCTGGTAGTACTGGAGCAGCTTGGGCAGCCTGCTCTTGATTATCCATCATTTGCGCTTCTGCTGGCACCTGTTGCTCAACTGGTAGTAGTGGAACAGCTTGAGCGGCCTGCTCTTGATTATTCACCGCTTGCACTTCTGCTGGCGCCTCTCCTTCAGCTGCTTGTGCAGGGGCAGCTACATGCTCATTCTGCCCAGGATTTTGGGCCGCTTGGGCTGGAGGGGCATCGCCAACCTGTTCTTGCACAGCCCCAGCTTCAGCATTCTCAGGATGAAGATAATTAAATACTGCTAAATATGTTTGTTGCCTTACTTTTCCATCACATTCAATTCGATGTACAGGATCTTGATAAATAAAATCTCCAGGCTCTTCCGCTTTAAGGCATCTTCGCGCTGCATCAAGATCTTGTCTCTCAGGGGGTGTCTTCCAGTGGATGTACCCCAGTTCTGCCCGACCTCTTGGACAGAGTGAATCTGTAGCTAATTCCATTGCACGTTGTAAATTTCTCCTCACCCGATACGCATGAATGTAGCAAAATGCCAAATGAGCCATGGCAAGATGTGCTAAGGAATTACAATCCGCAATATTTTGAAAAGCTGACAGTAAAATCAGAGACGCCGGCTCATATGGATCTATTTGAAAACACGCTTCTAATAAACGAAATGCCGTACGAGAAATGTTATAACTCTCATTTTGACCAACCGGTTCCATACCCAGATTTTGCTCTTCTTTTCCTTTTTCATCGGCAGATGCGGGTAAGTCTAAATCGCGGTTAAGCGCCTGTTCTCCCGCCGTTTTCTCAATGCCTGAGAGTCGCTTTTCAATCTGCTTTAACTTGGAATTAATCTTCTTTAACTTGGAATTCGCTTTGCCCTGCGCAGTATCCGGCTTGCAACTTGGTGGTTGAATAATGCCTTTCAATATCTCTGACGTTTCTTGCTCATTCAGAACTTCGGCGTCTTCAGGTCTGAATTGACGATAATGAGTCATCATTTCAGAAATACGATGAAATACGGTGACAGAAATCAAAGAGCGATGTTGATTCGCATTAGGATTTACATAACTCAAATTTGAGTGTAGATCCGAATGATGCTCGCGGTAGAGATTAAATAAAGCCGCCACTTCATGGAGTTTTTCAGAAAATAAATCTCCATCCTTTCGGGTGAGATAGCACAATGCAATACTCGAAAATAATAATAACAAACGAATCTCATGTCGTTTGGTCGCTTTCGCATTAGAGTAAAAATGTTCGAGAAAATCCACGACTCGTTTAAAATACTCTGCAGCTCTTAGAAAAGACCCGTTTTGGAAATGCGCACAGGCTCTTAGTAAAAAATAATCTGATGCATTCAATGCAGTATTTCTATCTTCTCGTGAAAAGTTATGATCCTTTTGAAATATACGAGATAATAAATCTGTGTTTTCCGTCTCCCATTCGCCCACCAAACGAATGACTTCATCAGCTTGATATGCTTGAAATGAAAGATAGGTTTGTCCTATGTGCTGTAATTGAGGCGGAGGTTCGGACTCAAGCATCTCACGAATGATGGCGAAAGCTTCATCGCCATGATCTTGCAACAATTTGACTCGAGCTTTTAAAAAAATCCATTTCGAATTTGTATTAGGGATATCTTGTGCGTTGAATTCCTCAACCAGACGTGCTGCCTCATCAATTTGATGCGATTGCAAATACGCGTTCATTGTCTCATAATATATTTCGCATAAGATATGATTTTCTGATCCTGTATATTCTCGGTCTCCAATTGAAGTTTTGAAAGCATTGATTGCTCGACGTAAAAGAGCAGCAGCTTCTCTCCAATTTTTCCATTGCTGCAATTCTGCTGCTCGCAGAAGATATTCGTATGATTGTAGTTGTTGTCGCAAACGCTGCCCATTAGCATCCCGTTCCTGATGAGCTCTTTGCAGACCCATCTGTTCTCTTTGTAAGTTGTTTTGCTGGTAGTTTTGAATCCCTGTGAGCAATGCATTAAGGCCAGTCCCTATACCGGAAGCATACATATCCCGATTTTCGCTAAAATGATCTCCCCAGGTTCTCTCATCACCATTTCTCATAATTAAAAGTTCCTTAAAAAAAATTCATTCGAAGTGGTTGCGAAATTTGAGATTCTTCTCCAATTTCGGATTCTACCTTCATGGTTGCATATCGAGACGTGGGCAGATAGAAAGGTGCATTTCGCACGAATTCAGAATAGGCACGCACATCAGCTTGTAATTGTTGAGTAAGGTAGCTCTGATGAACCGTCACAGCTGCTCGAAAACCAACACGCATGAGACTATGCACACATTCGCGAGTGAGTGTTTTTTCTAATGCATTCTTTAATTGTTTGCAAGTTTCAGTTGCGGGATTAAGTGCCTCTGCTGCTTGTAAACACTGCCTGGCTTGTTGCTTACGGTTCATTTTCAAAAAACATAGGCCTTTGATAAACAAAGACCGTTCATCTATTGATGTTAAGGATTCACAAGTCTCCACGGCATCACGATAAGCGCCGATATAATAGTGCGCTGTTGCCTTGCCTAAAGTCGCTTCAATATTAGTTGGTGCCAAACTCAAACATCTTCGGAAACAGGCTAATGCTTTGAGTGGCTCACTTTGTAGATAGACTTCACCAAGCTGATGCCAGGCGGGCAGTGATTTGTCATCAAGTTTCAAAATCATTCCAAGTGCGCTGATGCTCGCCGCTTTATCTTTAGATTGCATGGCTATTGACGCTTGCAGAAAATGGCCTTTTATTACTGCTTCACGCTCATCTTCTGTCATTTCGCGGTTTTTGGGTCTCAGATGATTGAAATATCGATCGAGAGAGGCTCGGGCATCTGCAGGTTGCTGGTTTTGGGTATAGAGACAGGCTAAATTATATATATCACTGGATTGACAGATCCCCCCGCATAGCGCCTCTTGATGTTTGATAGCAGAAGAGATATCTCCTTTTAGATGATATAAACTCACTAATAGATTTTCGGCATCACGCCAAAGTGCAGGGTCCTTAACATTCTGCTGACACAATTTTTCTAATTCGCACTCCCACTTCGGATCATGAGAGTTTGCCAGTTTTTGAGAGTAATACAGTTTCATTTGAAATCGATTTACTTCAGCCTTTTGTTCGCCTCTGGCAAGTCGTTTTGCATTTTTCAAGGCGGATTCTACTGCTTGAAAATTGGCTCCGGCTTGTGTGGCTTGATGTAAGTGCAGAGTAACATCATGTGGAAATAGTTGTTGCCAACGATCGAGGATTTTTTTGGTCGCTGGTTTGCCATAACCCGAGGCTTCAATTTTGGCTTCTGATTTTTTGCGGAATTGTCTATAAGGTTTCATCAATTCATCAAATTTCGATTCTTGATCAGATGTCCTTATCGCTGGTAAAAAATCTTCAGGGGACATTTGTGTTGCAGCAAATGCAAATGCTTCCAAGGTAAATTGTGATGGTGGGTCGTCTGAATGAGAATTACGTGACTGCAACAAATCTTGCTGTACCATTCTTTGCTTTTCTTTCAAATGTTTCTCAGATCCTTTCCAAATTTCTCTAGCATTCCAAACAGAAAATTCACCTTCTGATGCCGATTGCAATTTCAAGAGATCAAGTTCAAATTGAATTTGTGCTCGGGTATTTTCATCTGCACCATATGCTAAATATTTCGCACGCAGTGATGTCTTAATATTACCGACGAGTGGTGTTTCTGTTATCGCAAAGGCTAATAATGCCAGTCCTCCAAGGATTGGATCAGATGTTTTCGCATAAGCGAAATACGATAATTTACCCGTACGTTCATCTAATTTGAGGTGAATCCCTCCCCCACTCACGAGATTCTGAGCAGGTGAGGGTGGTGTAGGGATTGCATTTCTCGAAAGAGGTGATGCAGGGCTTGGAATAAATTTCACAGATGATGTCGGTGGTGAGGTAGAGGCTACTGCAGGGATCGGCGTTCTGCCTTCGAATACAAAATCAAATACTTTTTCTTTTGTTTGGCTGATGCATTGACTCACCCAATGTAAAGGGTATGTCACTTTTTCAAAAGCGCGATAAAGGATATCTCCTGTCATTGCGCTTTCACCAGCAAGATATCCCTCTTCAAATAGTCTGGCATCAAAAAAGCGATTCGCTTCTTCTAGTGAACGTTGCAAATTACTTTCATGAGCGCTTCGATGATTCTCTAACACAATGTGAAGCAATCTACCGCCTTCGACCACAATAAGGACTTTGCTAATGGACAAACCGAGTAATTTGTCGACGAAAAATTGGGCCCCGAAATCTACCGTGGCATCGATGGCCGTTTTTCCGAATCCTCGCTTAAATTCACCTTCCTCGTAAGTATTTAAAAACAAAAAAGGCCCGTGTTTTAAAACGACGAATTTAAATCGAAGACCGACTTGAACTAAAAGCGCGGGATATACGAGAGGAGGACTTTTTAATACGTCATGTACCAAGGTGCGAGTGATGTCTGGCATATTGGCTTCACGATAAAACCACATCCGAGCTTGATCGATACCTTCTTGATAGGCGCTCGCCGCCGCATCTTGCAAAACAGCTTCTACCGTATCTTCTTCTATTCGCATTTGTGATCCTCGCTTTAGGGAAGCAGATCCTGTGAAGTAACGATTTCAGTGTCACACTAGATCATATTACGAAAAGGCGATGATAAAATCAATGCCACATCGTGATATAATTGCTTACAACAGTACACGCAAATTTATAATAGTGTACATTTTAAGTGAGTTTAGATACTTATAAAGCGCCATAATATTATGACGACTAAACTAGCGTGAATAATTGAAATGTACTTAAACAAATTAAGTTGATTTCATCTTAAAAGAGTATGGCCAACACTATTTGGTATTTAGACTTGTTTCTGAAATTTTGACAAAGGTAAATATCTATGGCTAAGCGATCAACACAATGGCATCAGCAACTTGAAAGGAAGGTAATGAATGATCCTGAAGCCCGTTCTGAATATGAATTTTATATGATTCAACTGGAGCTTTCTGAGAAGATGAAAAGTGCCCGAACTAAAGCATATCTGACTCAAGAAAATATTGCAGAAAAAATGAATACTAAAAAACCTGAATAACGCGATTAGAAGCTGCGGGTGGAAAAGACGGGCATTCCCTTTCGTTACTAATTTTGATTAAATATGCGGATGCTTAGGGATGCAAATTAGATTTGTTCCAATCAGGCCAAGACATCATAGTTAATATTAATGGATGCCACAGATGTGGTAGTGAAACCAAGAAAAATATTGCATTAATCTCCAATAATATGTATATTGTGCATATTATTGGAGATTAAAACTCATGGATGTAGATGCTTTTTTTTATGCCAATCCTGTGTTCCGTCACGATGAGTTCGTGGCTTGGAAGACACGGCAGAAAGCCCTTAAAGCGATTTCGATTAATACATCGATTCAGCATTATATATCAACAGGGAAATTGATTCGAATAAGGCGTGAGCTATACGCAGTGGCACCACCTGATAGCCTTCCTGAAAATGTATCAATTGATTCCTATTTAATTGCCGGTCGGGCTTCTCAAGATAGTATATTAGGGTATCATACAGCTCTCGAGTTGCATGGTGCTGCTTATTCATCATTTGGACAATCCACTTATCTTACTCAACATAAGAACAAACCATTTGAATTTCGCCGACAATGGTTTCATGCAACAGCGCATCCTATCGAACTTATAAAGCAAAATAACATCAATACAAATACTACAAAAATAAATCGTCAAGGTATGGAAATATATTTAACCAATCGCGAACGAACGTATGTTGATATCCTAGATCGGATCGAATTAAGTGGAGGTTGGGAAGAGGTTTGTCGAGGATTACAATTTTTAGCTGTGGTCGATATTGATTTGATCATCGAATATTGCTTAATGTTGAATAATGCACGACTCGCTGCAACTGTTGGATATTTTTTGGAGAAAAGGGAAGGAACGTTCAAAGCAACTGATAAACAGTTGAATCGTTTGTTATCAGTAAAACCAAAAAAACCGCAATATACGTCACGTCGCGAAAATGATACATTTGAACTGGTAAAAAAGTGGAATATTTTATTACCACGTTCAGTCATAAATGAATCATGGGAGGAGCCAAATGTTGATGTCTAAGGAAGAATTGATGAAAGAAGCCAAAAACCAGAATTACAAGCCAGAATATTAGAGAAAGTATATCTTTTATTGAATGTGTTTCTACAATTTCTTGAAGATCTATTGGTGTTAAAATAGTTATGACTTATAGTGAGTACTACTTTAAACTTATTTAACTTCGACGTAGTTTGACAAAAATTACACAATATACCTATACTTTAAACTAGATAAGGTTCTCCAATCATAGAAATGGAAAATGCATGACATCGTTACCATTGTGGCTGCAGGTTATTGCTTTTATAGGCGGTATAGCTGGTATACTTTCGACAATTTACCAATTATGGTTTGCTTTTATTGGTGCAAAAGTTAATTTGAGATTGACAAACGATTTTTTCTTTCGAATTATAGACATGGGTGAGTGTTTGTTTATTAGGTCAGTATTAATTGCTGAACATGAAAATGCCTTAATTACGAATATTCAAGCATATTTGAGTCGAATAAATCCAGAAAATACAAAGAAGTGGGAGCTTGAATTCTTAAAATTCGGAGAAGTATTGTCAGACAACAAGAATGTTGAACCAAGTTTCTCCTTTCAATCATCAAGTCCATTCAAGTTTTTAGCTAAGGGATTGCCAGTACAGGCTGTATATTTGGCGCGTCCAAAGAGCTATGCCAATGAATATTCAGAAATCATTAAAAATTTTCACCAATCTGTGCAGCTAATTAAAAATAAAGTTTCAAAAAATATAAATAACCAAGATCAAAATAAAGATAGTCAAGCTTTCGTAAATGATATATTAGCTGAAACACGTAAACTTTCTGATCAATTTGCAGACCAGTTATACGATAAAGTTCAATTAGAACACGGTAGGTATCAAATTGATCTTATCATGACTTATAAAAGCATTAAGGGAGTTAGTTCATATTTTAATAGGCATGTGCGGGCATCAATATATTCATTTGAAATTGAAAATAATGCAAGAGAAATGATAAAATTAGCACTTCCAGACGCTGTTTTTAATTCCGCACTCAATAGTATATTTAATATTAACAATAATATTATCTATCCTGAAATTAGACCAATTCAAATAACCGAGGATGATGCAGTATGAACAGAGTTTTTAGGTTGAATGGTAAGTATTTTGGATATATTCATAATGGGTGCTTGTTTACACGGGCTGGAAACTATCTCGGTTGGCTGAAAGAAAAGGAGGTGTGGAAGAGTAATGGGCATTTTTTAGGCGTGTTGACTGATGATGCTTATATTCTTAAAAGTCAAATGAGTATCCCGCCAATACCTAAGCTTCCAAAAATTCCACCGCTTCCAACGATACCTCCAATTCCAGCAATAAATAGAGTTGGTAAGATACCTAAATTGGGTTGGATAGATGCATTGGACGAATATGATTAATTGATTAAAGTGGCTATAAGTATAGAAACCAAAATTTGACTGTATGAATAAATTATCTATAATATTTATAGATGATTTGAAAATGGTTAGATATCTCAAAGCAATTAAAGCATCAGACAATGGGGGGTAATCACACAACATTAAGTAAATTAGTGCTATAGCTTATATAGTTCACTTCCTCAAAATTGCTCACGAACATACGTAGGACTATTAAATTCCAGCACCCCAATAATTTTTCATATTCACGTTTTCAACGGTCTAGTAGATGAATTCCTTGAGTTTTTTGCTTCTAATAAATTTTATATCTTGTTTTCTACATCAAAATGGCAAATCATATGAAATCGATGATGTGATATATTGCTTTGTTATTTCATCCTAGCATTACTCTGGCTATAGTTTCATCTAGCTCACTTAAAATAGCGTGACATCTTTCAAAATCGCGTTTTGGCTTGTCCTCTGATTTTGTGAGAGTAAATCCAATCGTGTCTCCTTTATCAATGAATTTAAAAAACTTATTTGAGTTTTGTCCAAGTTTTGCTTTAACAGCACCCCACTTTTTATCTCTTGGTTCGCTTAACGATTGTTTTGAGATTTCAACATGCATACCTTGATCTGATAATTTTTTACTAAATGATCCAAGATTAAGGCGAGTTTGAGTAATTTGTGCTTTTGTCGGCCACGCCACTTGTGCTGAATTAATTGGAGCGAATGTATGATTAGCTAACTCAATTTGAAATGCATTATCAAAATGGGTGAATTGATGATAATGAATGCCGCCTGGTGCTGAAATTAACTTCCAAGAACCCCCGTCCTTTTTCCATTGAAAACCTGTAGGCGGGCTATCTGTGTAGTAACCATAAATGGCTTTTTCAGTATGTGAGTCACCTACGTTGTCTTGTGCAACCTGAAATGAATAGTTCCTTGGATCATACATAAAATCTTTAATGTATTGAGAACGGCCACCCTCATTACCATATGAAATACAACCAGATAGTTTATATCTATTATATATAGAATTTGGGCCGTTAATTTTTGCTATTTTAAGTTGTTTGTCATCTTCTTCTCTTGCCGCCTTACCTCGGCCGCGTATGTTATTGTTTACATTAGCTAATCGTTTTTGTTTGTAAGATGGATCCCCATCCGCTCCAAATCTCCAAAAACAAATTGCGGGAATCTTATGTCCCATATGTATTTCTAAATCTTTTTCAGAAAATAGTAGTTTTGTATAGGCGCGCTTGTCAGCATTTTGATCACTATAAAGCTTAACAAACCAGTACTCGTCATATTGTTTATCATTAATTAATTTTTCGATATCATTGAACTCTTTTATAATAAAATTCCGCTGCTTTTTCGTGGCCTTCGTTAGAAATTGTAAACCTTTAGTTTTTTTTATTTTAAAATTGACACTATTGCTTTCATAATAAAACTTTGCTTTATTGTTGTTATAAAACCGTAATAATACTTGTCTTGCTGTAGAAGTTAATTTTGGCTGTTTACCAGCTTTTACCGTAGGATTACCCCCAAGTGCAGAGTCTCTTTGGTCGCCGCTTTCTTCTTCCTCGCTTAAAGCCTCAACCATCGTCGAAAAATGATTAAAGGAGTAATCAAAATCTGAAGGACCATTTTTGTATTGTAAATGCTGTAAATATGGAGAAGTTAATATGATTTGTTCTAGCAATACACCCGTTCTAATTTTACCAGCTAGAAGGCTATCTGAACGCTTACAGTGTAAAGCAAACATACGTCCATCAGATCCTATATATGGCGAACCACTATCACCTGGTTCAGTATCAAAAGTTGTGATTTCAGACAGTTGCTCAAATTGAGTGATTGTTTTCGGGCCAATTAATGTGTTTTGCCAGTTTACTAGAGCAATATCACAGACGGCTGCAGGTGCTTGTGCCATGGCAATAAAAGCTGGATATTGGTTTTCATCAGGAATAGAGTCATATTGTTCAAGATCTAAAATTTGAATTTCAGCAATAATGTAATCTTGTTTAAAATTTGCTCCGTCTTCAATCAATCCCATTTGATAGAACAGTTTTGTTGCTGGGCTATACAATATAAAGCGACCAATTGGGGATTCATTAAAAATATGTCTTGCAGATATCATGTGACGTTTACCTATCACAGTAGCATAACCAATTTGCTGAACATATCCGGAAAACAGCTCTTTTGACATTATTTGAGGATCAGATAACGTTGTAAACTGTAACCCATTGTACACTATGAGAACTCTTCGTCGTGCTCTTTGAATGTGTTGATTATTTGGTGATGGAATACCAGTTGCATCTCCATCCTGCATCGCAGAGGCAAACTGTACTGGCGGTTTTAGAGATGGGTCTAATGTTCCTACTGGTTCACTTGAAGACGTTTTTAATTTTAATAGCCTGATTTGCGCATTCAATCTTGATAACACAATTGAAGCTAATGGAGTTTTGGAGCTATTCAAATATTTAACAACATCTATTGAAAGATCACTATTTTCATTTATACATGCTGCAAATGAATCAATAGCACTCTTTAATTGTCCTTCACTTAAGCTTCTGCAGCCTAAATTAAAGCACTCTAAAGCTCTATCATGCATGATCTACTCCTTACGCTTAGTACAGCTATACTATATAAAATAATTTTGATTTTGTAAATTATTGAATACAATTGTAGCAATTGTTGAGAGGTGTCTAAGATTTGGCCAACTAACTTTTAATGAACTTATATGCATATCCATGCATAATTTTATTGATAATAAAGAATCAATCAGAGAATACTCTCATAAAATTCAACTTTAAAAATTCAAGCTATTTTCTTCCTGAACTAAAAATATCGTTTGAGGACGCAATTGTGTGGTTTCTTTTCCGATGCGTTCTTGAGTCGTCAGATCCCTAACACAGGTATCGAAGAAACGATGGGGCTCGGCTAATTTTGGTTGAAAGACTCGTAGTGCAAAATAGTTATCTGTGGTTGTTCCATCTACAAGATATCGCTTATCAGATAGATTGACTGGTTGGACAGGTGTTTTATCATGAAAAATAGAAATTTCATATTTATGCTGGACTGAAGCGACGAATTGGTTGATGGAAGTAGCTTGGTGTAATATATTATTTAATTCATCATGAAAAGATTTTTCAGAGGGTGAATTTGTTGTTTCACCGGTTACAATTCCAGTTGTAGCAGTTGTTGGTTTTAGAAAGAGGTTCACGGCACCACAATGTCCATTCTCTACAGTATTAATCCTGCTTCTAAATATTACATATTTATTTGGAGTTCTGAGTAGTAACTGTAAATCTAGCCAATTAAATTCAGAGCTATAATATTCACTTTCAGAGTTATCTGATTTTCGATATCCCCAGATACCTTCAGGTAAACAGGGTTCAACATTCAGATGCCTTCGTAAACCTGCTGTTCGTTCAATAGCTTCTAGTGTCTGGCTACAAGTCAGCCATTCATGTAAACCGGAATTCCAATTTTCCCCCGCTAGTCCTACAGCCTCAACTCTCAGCATATCATGCAGCCATTTCATATTAGATATTTGCTTTTTCTTCTTTTCTTCAGTTGTTAAAGTAGTATTTAAGAACGTAAGCAGTTTGATAAGTGGCTGTTTTAAATCTGTATCCCTATATAATATTGCGCATCGTCGTAAATAGATATATGTTTTGAAAACTTTAATTCTACTGCTAATATATTTGTGACCATCTTTAAGATTATTGAATCGGTTTCTCAATCCAGCATCATTCATATAAAAATCAATGCTTCTTTTCATTTTTTCTTTTTGTACTTGAAATGGTGTTAAAGAGGGCTGTTCTTTTCTAATGTCATCCTCTGAAAAAATTGATCGGCAAATTTCATCATTTTCAAAAATGTCATCCCATAAGTCAGAATCATAATCTAAATCCTGAATAATAGATTGAATAACTTCTCTGGTTAATGCTGCTGATTTTTCATCATACTGGCCGTGTTTGATTAATATATTGACAAAGCGTAAATTATCTTCATTTAAAAGCTTAAGATTCATTCCAAAGCCACTGACACCTGGTCTGTACCAAAAGCCATGTCTTGGATCTTGCTTAATCTTTATTACAGGTTCTTGAGGGGCTTTGGCATAGAAGTGTAATGGTTTGACTTCGCTAGCAGAGGTTTGCTGCATTGGATTGTGTGATGCCCGTTCTTCCATGTCAAATCTCCTAATGTCAAGCATGTGCGCATTGTACCTGAAAAATTGATTTAAGTCCTAGTTAAAAAGCTCATTCACTACAGTTTGTTCGGTCAATTACCTAATTTGGCTACACCTTTGAAGGGAAAAACTTTATTGATGTATGAGAACATGGTTGCTTAATTTAGATGACCAAAGTAATATCAAAGAAAACTCGAGGTGTACGAATATGAGAGATCACTATGAAGTATTAGGCGTTCCTAGGAATGCCAATGAAGCACAAATTAAAAAAGCCTACAGAGAAAAGTCTTTAATTTGGCATCCTGACAAGTTTAAAGGTAACTTGGATGAGAATCTAAGCAAATATGCAAAAATTGAATTAACTGCAATTCATTTGGCATATGAAACATTAAGTGATTCTGGAAAAAAAGATAATTATGATAAGTTTGATATTCCACCCTATGAGTCCGATATAAGTGAAACTGCTCGGTTAGATGCTGTGCGTAAACATGAACTGTCCTATTATCAAAAACGATTGAATGAATTAGAAGATGAAATTAAGGCACAAGAAAAATTTGACGATAAAACAAAAAAGAAAAAAGAGTTTTATGAGGGAGTAATCGAAAGCCTAAATAATAAAATAAATAACGAAAATGATCATTCTCATAATGGTGATAATGATCAAACGTCAGCATCGTATGGCAGTAGTCATTCAACACCTGGTACTGCCTTTTTCGCGCTGCATTCTTCTGATGAAGTTTTTACTGGAGATGGAAAAGATATTGTATATGTTGATTCTATGCGGGACGACGAAGGGTTAAATGTAGGTTTTAAAAACCGCCAAGCGTACGATACTTTTTTTCTGCATTTTTCTCGATCTAATATTCACTGTTTATTTGATATCGATGGTCCTCGCAGTATTAAAGGTAAAAATATTTTTATAGTGAAATTCTATCATTCTCTACAAAATGTGGGATTGCCCATTTCAGTAGATACTTATAAGAGACGAGAATTAAATCAACAGCTCGAACAATGGTTCCAAAATCATTATCCAGGATCACCTGCAGTAGATGAGATCAATTCAAAATCCGTATTAAGAAGATAAGATTTAGTGTAAAAAAATAGTTAATTTATGTACCGTTAGGTTGATAAGTCGTCAAATTAGAATGACGAACAGGTTTTAAATTAGAAGAAGAGACGGAGTTTATCATTAGCAATTTTTTGATTTGAGGCATTGCTTGATCAGCCGCTTTTTCTCCAGCATGTATCAGAGTATTCTTCAAATGCACATCAAAAATGCCAGCGTTTCCAACTGAGGGATGAATAACTACGTCAGCACCTTCGCCGCTGAATTCAGCAATGGCGAGAATGCTGATTTCGAAGGCGCGTTGAAATACACCAACAAATGAAGTAGGCATTTTTTTCTCTAAATCAGCATCTATATTTACGGCGATGATGATGTCAGGATGAAAGCGTTTTGCCGTTTTTACGGGTAGTTGTGCAACCATTCCCCCATCAACTAGTGTTAGGCCGTACATTTTTACAGGGTGCACTGCACCTGGCATGGCAGAGGACGCATTGACTGCTGGTGCGATAGGGCCACTACTGAGTGGTTTTTCTTTGCCCGATTTTAAATCAGTTGCAACGACGACAAGAGGAATTTTCAGTTCATCAAACGATTTTGCATGCATGTTCTTGAGTAAGAAATGTTGTAGTTTTCGTCCTGATATAAAACCGTTTCCGGATGAAACGATGGTGAAATCAGCAAAATCAAAAAAATGCGTTTTACGCATGGTTCGTTCAACGTAAACAGAATCAGCGCTGTCAGCATATAGAGCACCTATGATGCTCCCTGCACTGGTCCCAACGATCAAATCAATCGGAATCCCGGCTTTTTGTAGTGCTTTGATAACGCCGACGTGCGCATAACCTCGAGCTCCACCACCACCCAATACAAGGGCCACTCGAGGATGTTTCGCTAATTTGAGCGGGGGTGGCTCATGGGAAGGTATGGAGATATTTGCTGGAGGAGTTGCACAACCTGATATAAATACCATGAGTGACAGTAGAATTCCTAAACGCAATTTGATCATGATTTCACCTTAGGGTTATTAAGATAGTGCCCATTAAATATCTCATTAAAAGATATTTAATTATAATCAAAATAAGCTAAAGTACGCTAGTCAAATTTTTAAGTGGAAGAATACAGTTCTATTGACAGATACATATTTTGTAATGTAATAGAGGCTGAATATGTTTATTTAAATTGAAAGGAGATATTTAGATGTCAAGTGAGTCTTCAGAAGAAGAGTGGATATTATCTCACAAGCAAATAAAAGCAACACTTAGCAATTTTGAGCTGACTGACGAGACATTTGAGGAAGATATATATCAGAGAATTCTGGATTCCCTCGAAAATTTAGCAACTCTACAGAAATATTTCACATTTTCAGCCAATCAACTCCTTAAATTTTCATCATTAGAAATAAAGATGGGAATATATCGAGGCCAGTATAAGGCATTACCAAATTTTATTTCACTGTTCAATAATAGTGGAACAAAAACAAAAGTATCCCTTGAAGAAAGAATGAGATATTTAACAGAAAAAGTAGATGAAATTGTTAAAGAAGATGACGATGAAAAGTATGCTCAAATAGAAGTCATTATAAAAACTTTGGGAGTTGCGGCGGATGTGTTTGAAACGGGCGAATATGACTCAAAATTTGACCCTTACATATTAAAATATATAGACACAGCATTAGAATGTTTAATGCGTTTTGCAGGTTCTAATGACGAAGATGGCCTTTCATCGTCAGCGGAAGATGAGTTGCATAAATTATTGAAATCGACAATCGATGAGCCAGAAATACTTGGTGCAAGTGATACGCCATTTTTTATTTTCAAATTATATTATGAATCTAAGCGTGAATGGAATGAAGATCCAGTTTATTATCTTGACACTCTTAAATCATCTATAGAAGATTCAAAGAAAAAGAGGGATATATATGATAATCATTATATTCAAATGCTAGAACGAAGATTAGAATTGCTAGTTAGCTTATATCCTGATATTGAGCCATTGGATCGAGTATTTATTGGTGATGATTTTAAATTAACACTTATGTCAAAAACAGAAAGAAAATCATGTGAAATTGGTGTTGGATTAGATGCTCAGATGAATTTAGAGCTACATGCTAGACAGTCTTTAGCAGAGCGGTTAATCTTCAAACACACTTCAAATTTACACTCTATAGATAGAGGGTGGCCAAAATGTACTTACATTATTGTTAATATTGGTTTTGTGGTGAGTAACATGCCTCAATTCCCTAGGGGATTGCATAAGCGGCAGTTTGTTACCATTCCCATAAAAATAGTTGATTTCACAATATTTGGTCGTGCTAATCAACGTGGTGGTCATGCAGAAGAGGGATTCTTCGAATATTTGTTGCAAGATGATGTCATGCTGTACTATTTGAAGGAATTCAAAAAACAATTTCATATTAATTCTCCTAATCATAAAGTGTATGCAGTGATACTAGACTTTCATGGAACATATGATATGTGCTTGTCTTGTTCTGAATTGGGGCTGAAATTTCAAAATCAATTTCGTGCAAAGTTATTAAAGTTTTTTGTTTTAGAAGGATTAAAAACATTAAGAAAATGTCCAGGTCAGTTGCCTATTATAATACGATATAGTTCAGACATTAAGTATCATTTTCCAGATGATGATAGAAAGAACAAGCAGGGTACTTTAGTTGCTGTAACAAGAGAAGGGTTGAAACGAGATCTTGGAGTGTTAGATGAAAAGGCCCTATATAATAGAAATATTAAATACTTCAGTAGTAATTTATTGGTGCATGGTAAATCAAATTGGCATTCTTTTTGGTCAGAGCAAAAACGGAAAGAATATACAGGAAAGCCTATTAATGTTGAGTCGTGGACAGCATTTGCATCTGATGGTGAATATAATAACTTAGAAGAGTCAGAAAAACATGTAAATTATACATTGCTGGGTAAAGTTGAAACAGAGGTTGCAGATTTACCAGAGATAGGAAATCTAAAATTGTAGGTTGGCTCATTGTGCTATTATGAAATAAATGAGATAATAAAATACTTTTTCTTAAGGATATCAGGGAGTGTCATTTGAAGTGTGTAAATAGCCGAAAAAACATCTTACATTTCATTCATCATTTCATATTTACCCTCTAATGTCAAATTATTTTTTTGAAAAATAAAAAATATTCGCTATTATTTTCAAAAAAACTCCTATAATCAATCTATCAGAAAAATTGTAGGCAATAATGTAAAAAAACCTTTTTTATTTTTACATTGAGTTCTTCAATGCCGCCTACTCTTTCTACAAAAAATAGTTCAGAAAAAATTACACCCTCAACTCAATAATTTTTCTGGAAATCGATCAGGGAAAATGATAGCAAATCGATTTAATGCTTGTTTCCAATTACGTATCGGCATTGTCCATTTCTTTGATACACCCTGTATCGCAAGATATAAAACTTTTAGCAAGCTTTCTTCAGTCGAAAAATGTCCTCGATTTCTCACCGATTTTCGTAATGTCGCATTCAGCGATTCCACTATATTTGTGGTATAAATCACTTTGCGGATTTCAATTGGAAAATCTAAAAATGGAACTATCTTTTCCCAATTTGTTCGCCACGATTTGACAATTATTCCGTATTTCTCTCCCCAGGTCAGCTCAAATTCATCTAATGCTTGCTCTGCTAACTCTCGCGTATTAGAACGGTATATCTTTTTCAGATCTTCTGCTACGGCCTTCTTTTCTTGATAAGGAACATAATTCAGAGAATGCCGAACCATGTGCACTATGCAGGTCTGGAAAATAGCTTTAGGAAATACAGCCTCAACAGATTCTGATAAACCTTTTAGCCCATCGGCGCAGAGTATAAAGACATCTTCAACTCCCCGATTTTTTAATTCAGTTAATACGCGTAACCAGAATTTTGCACCCTCATTTTCTCCAATGTAAAGTCCTAATACCTCTTTTTTGCCCTCCATGTTGATGCCATAAATCACATAGACAGCTCGATTAAGAACGAGACCCTCTAAGCGACATTTCGCCACAAATCCATCTATAAATACAATAGGATATACTCTGTCTAAAGGGCGATCACACCATTGTTTTACATCATCTAATATCGCATCTGTCATCGATGAAATTAAATCACGTGATATTTCTGTCCCATAGAGCTCTGTAAGGTATGTTTGGATATCTCTCACTGTCATTCCCCGCGCGTACAGTGATAACACTTGATTATCTAATCCTTTTAAATGACTCTGGCGTTTCTCAACAAGTACAGGCTGAAATTCACTTTCTCGGTCTCGCGGTACGGTAATCTCAACTTCTCCATTGCCTGTTTTTACCGTCTTTTTCGCCTTCCATTTCTGGAATTACTACCATTCCGACCTTCGACTGAATGCTTTGCATATCCCAGATGGTTTGTCATTTCCATTTCTAACAGCCTCTCCATAAAGCGCGCTGATAGTTGCTTCATGATCCCATCTTTGCCAAATAAATCATCTTGGGTTTTTGCATTACCCAGTATTTGGTCTAACACTTCATCACTGATAGTCATAATTTCCTCTCCTTAGTTGACGAGTATCTCACCAGCTCCTCTTGCTGACTAGGATACTCAATTATGACTATTTACACACCTGGAATGACAGTCCCGATATCATCATGAATCTACTGAATTTATTTCATAAAATTGCCACTAGAGTTATCAGAAAAATCCAGTCGCTTCTTGGGCTAGTGACAGTTGGCTCACGTGCCATTGTGTTGAATGGGAATAATGAAGTGTTGTTGGTGAAGCACACATATCAGCCACATTGGTATTTGCCCGGGGGAGGAGTGAAAAAAGGTGAGTCTGCTAAAGCAGCCTTGCTTCGGGAGCTAAAAGAAGAAGTTGGATTAACTGCGCATGAAGAACCAACATTATTTGGTATTTATTTTCATACCTATCTTGGAGTGAATGACTATCCTATTATTTATGTTGTTAAAAATTTTTCTTCTGAGGGAGCAGCTTCTCCCGAAATAGAAAAGACAGGTTGGTTTAATTTTAATAATCTTCCTGAAATGGTGAGTCCCGGTACAAAACGAAGATTATGTGAATATTTTGAAAATCAACTAAAATCAGATAGATGGTAGGTGGTAGATACAGGTTCTGACTGAAATGAAAGTTTGCAAAATGCATCTAAAAAAAGGAAAATTATGATTAATGGCATGAATCACATTACCCTGGCCGTAGAAGATATTGATCGCTCATTTCAATTTTATCATGATGTGTTGGGTTTAACTCCGCTTGTGAAGTGGGATAAAGGGGCTTATTTTTTAGTCGGAGATTTTTGGTTTTGTTTAAATGTTGATGAGAAAAGAATACCTTCAGAATGCTACACGCATTACGCATTTACAGTGTTAGATTCTGACTTTGATAACTTCGTTCAAAAAATTATTCAATCTGGAGTTACAATCTTCAAAGATAATTCCTCACCAGGAAAGTCTCTATATTTCCTTGATCCAGATGGCCATAAACTCGAAATACACGCAGGTAGTTGGAAAGCTCGATTAGAAGCAAAAAAAGCAGATGTCGGGAAATGGGGTGACGTGCAGTGGTTTTTATGATGATATTATGGTACTCTAGTGCAGATAGGTAGAATACTTATTTAATATGAAGAACAGTTTTAAAGTATAGTGAATATAAAGAGGTTATCATGGCAAAAGACAAAAAAGATTCTGATAATAAGAAAAAGGCTGAGAGTGCAAAAAAATCACCGAAGACTAAAATCCAAAATCAATCAGCAAATGCGGGAATTTGTAATTTAACTTGGGTTGGAACGGGCTATCAATGTGTTTCTATAGTGCGAATTGTTAGGAAGATATCGGATCGTGCTCACCCCGCATCGTATGTAAAATCAGCTAAAGATAATCTTGTAATGCCCATTGTAAAAAGAAATTGTCCAGAATTAACTCAAGATATAGTTGGAGCTGCAACAGAAATTATTGAATTCATTATCAGTCCAACGCGCTATATTTTAAATATTGTCTCATACACTGTTGCACAAGCTACTGGAGAATTAATTAAAAAAAACTATACTATTAAACATCCTGAATTAAGAGCAGGAATTGATGTTGTTTTCAGTGAGGCTGCCTATCAAACTGTCGATAAAATATCCAGTTCAAGATTCTTTAACGGTAAGATAAAACAAAATAGCGCTCAATCTTCAACTAATATGCAATTTCGCAGTAAAATGTGATCTATCCACCTAGGTGTGTGAATCGAGAACATCTATTGGTGAATGTCGCAGGCCATAAAGGATTAGAAGATCCTGCTGGAGAATCCTATTGGAATGGATTGGCTCATTGAGCTTCTTAAATACCCCATTCTTCTTTGAAAAGTGAAAAAAAAACCAACTTTACAGCAATAAATATCTTTTATCTTTGGATCTAAAGTTAAAGTTACTATCATGGTCCTGTGAAATATAAACCTGCATAAGCGATTTTATGTGTTTCACCAATAATAGAATGACCCACACTGAATAATAAACTGAAATGCTTTGTAACATTATATTGTCCACCTGCATTTAATACAGTATATGAAGAAGAATTAATGCTAACAGCACCTTGAGTAAAGATTTCGGCCCCCAATGATAATTTATCATTAATATTTTTTTGTATGAGCCATCCTGCATAAGGATAATTACGCATATTTTCCGCTGGATTTATAGCGTATCCACCGCCACCATAGGATGTCCAAGTGCCCCAGCTTTTTTGTATCCAAATAGGTAATTTAAACCATGCTTTTCCATTGCCCAAATTTTTATCTACATTGCCATTGGGTAGCTCAATTAAGGGAAATACTCCAATTTGAGGAACACTTTCCGATTCCTGGATAAGGCGATATTTAATTCCTGCTTCAATATCACCCATTCCATTTTCTGAAGAAGTAGCTGAGGGTAGTGACCATGCATACGGAACAACTAGGTGTATTTGTAAGTTTGGCAACGCACCAAAATTAAGTTCTATTGCGGGAGCAAGTAAGTCAGGCTCTTCATCAGGTTGGCTGTTTTTGTCGAGAATAGAAAATAAATAAAGTTCCCAATGGGTATATTCCACAGGCTCAGGATCATCGGTTAAAAATGGTGGTCCAGCAAAGTTTTGATTTGGTAAGCAAAGCATGAATAACCAGAATATGAGCAGGAGGCGATTTTTTTTGCGTCCTTGTAACATTTGATAACCCGTCTCCATATCTAAGAAGAAGAAAGCGATATTACTTTAAAGTTATAATCTTCTCAATAAATCATTTTTAGCGATAGCCTGAGATCCAGCCAAGGCCATTGCTAATAGCTGGTATTAATTAAACTCAAGACGCGATAATCATAAGAAGGCTCCCCAAAACTGAGCTTATTTAGATAAACTCAGCTTTTAACCCGTAATTAACAAGGAGCCTTCTATGAAATTATATTCTGGAATCGACTTACACTCAAATAATAGTGTAGTCACAATGATAGATGAAAAGGGGTCAACTGTGTACGAAAAGCGCCACAGCAATGATATTGAGGTGATTAGACGAGCGTTATTACCGCATCAAGAGGTATTGCAAGGCATTGTGGTTGAATCAACCTATAACTGGTATTGGTTAGTGGATGGATTACAAGCTGCGGGGTTCAGAGTGCATTTGGCTAATACAACCGCTATTCAACAATATTCTGGTAAAAAATACACGGATGATAAATCAGATGCTCGATGGTTGGCCGAGCTTTTGCGATTAAATATTTTGCCTACAGGATATATTTGTCCGAAAGAAGAAAGAGCAATCCGTGATCTTGCGCGTAAACGATTGCAAATAGTATCGCAACGAACGCGTAATATTTTATGTTTGCAATCGATTATCACACGCCTAACTTCTAAAACAATCACTAGTTCGGTCATTAAAAAAATGAACGAAAATGATTTGCAAAAACTGTTACCTAATCAGCATCATTTTTTAGCAGCACGAAGCAATTTACGTTTAATCCAACAGCTGAATAGAGAAGAATCTGAGATCGAAAAAGTGCTGTTAGAAGAGATTAAATTAACAGACGCCTATGAAAGATTGTTGGAAGTTCCTGGGATCGGTAAAAAATTGGCCATCACAATAATGTTAGAGACGGGTGATATTAATCGATTTGCCAGTTCAGGAAATTATGCATCCTATTGTCGATGTGTTGGCAGCAAACGAGAAAGCAACGGAAAAAAGAAAAGTGAAAATAATCGAAAAAATGGTAATCATTATTTATGTTGGTCATTTGTGGAAGCGGCTAATTTTGCAATACGTTATTATCCTGAAGTGAAAAAGTTTTATCAGAGAAAATGTGCGAAAAGAGGCGCAACAGTAGCAATTAAAGCAGTGGCTCACAAATTATCGCGAGCCTGTTATCATGTTTTAAAATCAGGAGAGGATTTTGAGATGAATAAATTATTTATGTAAAGAGTTTGGTTGAGGTAATTAATTCGGACGGTGTCTGGTTAAAAACCATAAGATGCGATTGAAGGTTATCTCAACCGATCTACCTCGAGCTCATGAAAAGTTATATACTGAGACGCCCATGCCGTAAGCCAATAGGAGTCTGGATCCTTCGGGAAGCCATAGATGTGTGTTATTACACGTGGACGCGGCATGGGACTGACGATTTTCTGGGGCCACAGGCCTGGGATGTTGCAGATTCGCTGAAAAAGCCAATGCAAAGATCTAGATCCAGATGGGTGACTGGTGCGTATCAGTAAAGGATATGACACTGCAAATGAGAATGTCAGGTGCGTTTTAAGAATAGCCGAAGGTGAGCAAGAGAATGGTGCATTCTGAAACACACCCTGAAATAAAGATTTTTTAGGGCAGGGATTATTTTTTTATTGACGGGAGCCTTCTAATGGGCGACGCCGTAAGCGTGAGTGTGTTAAACTCGCCGGGTTGTCAAAGTTAACACATAGGAGCTTTTATGAGTACTATTCGCCCTGAGGGGTTTTCGTGGGTTTCGCCGTACATTATTGTTGCAGATGTTGATGCTGCGATTGAGTTTTATAAAAAAGTGTTTGGATTTACAGCGGGTTCAATTCAGAATAAAGATGAAAATGGAAATACGTCTCATGCTGAGATGTTTTATAAAGATCAATCAATGATGTTGGGTCGTGAAGGGGGTTATGGTGGACCTTCAAGATCTCCGAAAAATTCTGGAGTGTCTTCACCGATCAGTATTTATCTTTATACCGATAATGTTGATGATTTTTATAAGAATGCAACAGCTGCGGGCGCTCATTCAATTGCCCCGCCTGAAAATATGTTTTGGGCAGATAGAATGTGTGTGTTAACAGATTTGGATGGATATGTTTGGTCTTTTTCTACGCATTTAGGTGAAGCTGCTCTTCAAAAACATAAAGAGGAAAAAGAGCATTCTAAATCGTAATTTTTATTGATAATGAGAAAAGCAATTCTCGCGAAAGCGGGGATTGCTTTTTTTATACCAGAATGTAAGTTACGAAATTAAAAATAATCCGATTGTTCCTACAATATATACTGCTAAGACTACAATTGAATCGATGCCCAAATTAAAAAATTGACGTTTTGGACGAAATATTAATCCAAAAATAAATATTGATGTTAGGAGAACACCTAAACTGGCAAGATAAATATCCGTGGTTTGAGCTTGTGGTAAAACAGATTCACCGGAGATCAGTGTCGCAAGCATAAACAAAACGGGTAAGAAAGCATTGCCACCAAAAATATCGCTCACGGCCAATGTATATTCACCTAATCTTATAGCGGCAAGTCCTGAAGAAATTTCTGGTATTGAAGTGGTGGCTGCTAAAATTGTAGAGCCGAAAAGAACGCCGCTCCAATGAATTTTATCAGCGATAGCGCTCCCACTTTCTTCGAGCACAGCACCAGCAATGAGTGTAATAATAGATGCTAGCATGAAAACAAATATTGTAAACGCAGTGCTCCAGTGTTTTCTTTTGTTCTGTTGAGGCGTTTTTTTGAGAGGAATGATATTAGGTGCGCGCCCTTTTTTGTGCCATGGTAAATCAGTGCGCGCTTTATTAATTAACCAAAGGCCAATCAACCAAGTCAAAAAAATTAATAAATCTCCAGGAGCGAGTCGAGCATAAATTATATTTTTTGGAAGCTGGGCAGCCATAATACAAATTACGAGTACGATGATAACCAAAGTGCCTTCGAGCACAAGTTGTAATGAGGCAGCTTGATAAGTTAAAGACGCTTTATTTTTTAAACCAATACCATCTAAAAAAACGAGTACAACGGTTTGAATTCCGATTCCACCTAAAATATTTCCTATTGCAATGCCCATGTTATGATGAATTGAGGCACTAATGATGATTGCAATTTCTGGTAAGTTTGTGGCGATGGAAAGAAAAATTAAACCTCCCAGCGCTTCGCCAAGGTTGAAACGAGTATCGATAATATCAGTCGTGTTGGAAAGTTCTATGCCCGCAATCCAAACTGCAGTAGCAGCTGCAATGAAGAGCGGAATTAATGCGGTCAGTGAAAGCGAGGTAAACATAATGTCCATCCATGACAATAGAATTCAATTTCATTTCTCTAGATTCTTAAAAGAATATTATAGTCTATTTTTTTCTATTTTTCTTGAAGTGCTCAGTCTGTGAAATTAGCTAAAAGTTATGAATAAATAAATACCTTGATAATGGTCGGGGTAAGTGCTAGAGTGTATATTGTCATTAAATTTACTAAATGAGAGTATCATATCATGAAAATTCAATTGAAATCCATTACTGCCCTTTCTTTATTATTGTTAGCAAGTTCTTCGATTTATGCAGCGAATGAAGTTTCTGCAAATGAATCAACGAGAGCTTTAAATACAGTGCATATTATTAATACTACAGATAAGGATGTTACTTACAGATTAGTTTCATCATCTGCTGCAAATATGTATTACGGTGTTAAGCATGGTAAAACTGCAAAATATCATTCAAAACCGGGTGATAAACACGCTACTTTTGAAATTGGTGAATGCAAAAGTTTTAATAGTCTGACAGGTCTTTGCCTCAATTTTGATTCTAAGGACATCAAAAATTGTGTAGGCAACACGTATTATAATGCTAATAAAATTGATTCAATCACGATCAATTCTTTATCTTCTTGCTCAATTAAATGTGTTGATGGTAGTTCAACTTCGTGCATTTCTGAGTAAATTCTTGAGATTCAGGAGCTCTCAACTAAATGAGATGCTCCTGAATATTATGCTTTTTGATCTTCGAACATAGAGCTTACGGATTCTTTATTATTCACGCGCAAAATTGTTTCCGAAATAATATGACTTAAACTTAAGGAACGAATTTTGGGGCAATTTATAGCAGGTTCTTGCAATGGAATCGTATCGCACACAACCACTTCATCCAAATCAGATTCTATAATATTTTTTATCGCTGGACCAGAAAGCACAGCGTGAGTTGCGTAAGCCACAACACTTTTTGCGCCTTGTTTTTTTAATGCTGTAGCCGCTTGGCAAAGTGTGCCTGCTGTATCAACGATATCATCGACGACGATACATTTCCGGTCTTTAACATCACCGATAATATTCATGACTTCGGATTGATTGTGAGTGCGTCGTCGTTTGTCGATGATCGCTAAATCAGAATCGTTCAATCTTTTTGCGATGGCTCGTGCACGTACTACGCCTCCCACATCAGGAGAAACCACCGTGACAGACTTGTCATATCCACAAGCAAGCATGTCTTCAAGCATTACTGGTGTAGAATAAACGTTGTCCACTGGCATTGAGAAAAAACCTTGAATTTGATCGGCATGTAAATCAACCGTGATTAAGCGCGTTATACCTACAGTTGCCATCATATCGGCAACAACTTTTGCTGTGATAGGAACGCGAGCGGAACGTGGACGTCGGTCTTGGCGACCGTAACCAAAGTAAGGCATGACAGCTGTGATGCTGGCTGCTGAAGCTCGTCGAAGCGCGTCCGTCATGATAATGAGTTCCATGAGGTTATCATTGGTGGGGACGCTAGTGGATTGCAGAATAAAAATTTCGCGACCGCGCACGTTTTCATGGATTTCCACCATGATCTCGCCGTCGCTGAATCGATCAACAATGGCTTTGCCCAGTGGAATTTGTAATTCGTGAGAGACTTTTTGCGCTAGAACAGGATTGGAGTTACCCATGAAAAGTTTAATTTCTGCCACTGTATCACCTCTGGTTTGCTACATAACTTAATCATTTGTGGCTGGGGTGCCAGGATTCGAACCTGGGAATGCTGGGATCAAAACCCAGTGCCTTACCGCTTGGCGACACCCCAATCAATTGCTATCTATAAAGTGGTGACTTATTGCACCCTTTCGCAACAACTCCTTTGAAAGGAGCTGGAATTTGGCTGACTACACTTTCGGCCCGATCTTTTTCTGCGAAGCTCGAAAATACAGTACTGCCAGAACCAGACATCTTAGCAAAACTAAACTGATTTAACCAGTCAATAGCGTGCCCCACATCAGGATATAAGCTTCTGACAAGCCCTTCTATACTATTTGAACCACCGTGGCTCAGGAATTCACTTATTGTGATAGGTTGGTTGTTCCGTGTCAATTGTGGGTGTGAAAATATTTCACGTGTGGAAACGCTCACAGGTGGGATCAGAATAACGTACCAAGGTTCCTGTAATTCTAAGTTTGTAAAAACATCACCTGTTCCTGTAGCGTAAGCTGCTTTCCCATGAATAAAAATAGGCACATCAGCACCCAACTGTGAACCTAATGCCATGAGTTCCTGATCTGTAAGTCCGGTTTGCCAAAGTCGATTTAATCCGACCAAAGTTGTGGCTGCATTCGAACTTCCACCCCCTATTCCGCCACCAATGGGCAAACGTTTATCAAGATGAATATGAGCGCCGAATCGAGTGCCCGTTTTATTTTGAAGCAGTTTTGCAGCGCGATAGATTAGATTGTCTTCTTGAGAAATTGTTAGTCCAGGAGAATCAAGGGTAATGTTTTCATTTTCTTTCAAAGAAAATTGAAGTTGATCTGCAAAATCGATAAATTGAAAAACAGTTTGAAGATTATGATAATCATCTTCTCGACGATCCAAAACGTTGAGGAAAAGATTTAATTTTGCCGGGGCGGGAAGTGTTAATGTTGTGGTACGTGTCATTTTAATGCTATGTCTGATTTAAGATTAATCCATACGAGTATATTATAAAAATAAGTGTGGATTTTAGATCCGACACCTCCATTAAATACGTTTAGTAACATTTGAAGATAAGCCGAAATTATCAGAAAATGGTTTGACAAAATCTTCTCTACCCGTAAATTCGGGCACATCGTTGAACAGATAGTCGATGCCTTTTTGATATTCTTTTGCAAAGGCTTTTGGATCTTTAGTGTAGATTGTAAAGGCTGTTGTGAAGTGGGATTTTGCTTCATTTACCCTACCAGCCAAAATACAAGCTTGTCCTGCTCTAAAGTAGGCTAAGCCATATTCAGAATCCATCGATATGGCTTTTTGAAACCACTGTATGCTGTTTTCAACTTCAGATTTTGAATCGTGCTTAAACTCATTTGCCAATTTGGTTAAATCCATATAGGCTTCACCTGCAAGACAGGCGGCAATTTTATTAGGTTTTTCCTGAAATGCTTTTTTGTAAGTGTCTACGGCATTATTGAGGTAGCTTTTTTTATCATTATATTCTTTGGCGACTGTTGCGCGACGTTGGTAAGCATAACCTAATCCGTATAATACGAATGTAAAATGGCGGTTATCTTTAGTAAATGTGGATTGTTGTGCTGCCTGTTGCGCTTGACTAATTAACTCATCAGCTGCTTGAGTATTATCTGCATTGAGTTCTTGATCGGCTATATTTAGCATAGCGAAAATACGATTAACGGAAATAGTATGATTGTTAGGATCAAGTTGATTGGCTTTTTGCAATAATCTTAACGAGGAAGGACTGATGTAACCTTCAGTGACTCGTTCTGAAATTACCACATTATTATACGTGCGAGCGGCATATTCATTCCAATCTGTCTCTGGTGGCAAATTATTTTTTCCAGTCACCCAATCTAGAGTTGGGTCTTTGAATTGAGGTTGCTGATGAAAAAGACCGATTTTGTACCCAACTCCAGCGCCAACTAGAGCTGAGGCACTGATTGATAACATTGTTTTAATACGCATTATTTAGCCATCATTTGAAAGTGTTCAGATTCAGCTTAAAAGTGAGTTATCTTTCTCGGTAAAGCTCCCACTAAAAGAACTGTGCTGATGATACCTAATTTGTATAAATTACGCAATATTTGTTGGGTCTTACGCTATAAGTTCAATTATGGATACAGCGTAAGCACTAAAATCCAATTTATTTACGCCATAAACAGAATTATGTTTCTTGCGTAAAGAAATGGCCTGTGGTAAGCTTACGCTATAAACAACTTTCGAGTTATAGCGTAAAGGAACTGGTTATGGCAACTGCCCGTACATTTATTGGCCGGGAATCAGAAATGGCTGATTTGCATAGGCTCATCCATCGTAAAGCGGCTTCATTAGTGGTAGTTAAAGGTAGGCGGCGGATCGGAAAGAGCCGGTTAATCAATGAGTTTGCTAAATCGTTCCCGAACTATCATTTCATTGGGCTTCCTCCAGAGGAAAATACTACGGCGCATACCCAGCGAACTGAATTTGCGCGTCAGCTGCAAGAACAGATTGATTTACCACCGATTATGGCAGAAGACTGGGGAGATCTTTTTACGTGGGTAGGTAAATCAACGCAGAACGGTCGACATGTTATCGTGCTCGACGAAATTACTTGGATGGGATCTTTTGATCCAAGTTTTTTGGGTAAATTAGAAGTTGTCTGGGAGAAGTACTTTAGTAAAAATCCCGAGTTGATTTTAATTCTTTGTGGATCCGTATCGCAATGGATTGAGGAAAACATTTTAAGTAGCACAGGATATTTTGGCCGTATCGCTTTGGAAATTACACTTGAGGAGCTTTCTCTAAAAAGTTGTGATCAGTTATTGGATTCATTGAATTTTAAAGGCAGTTCAATAGAAAAACTGCAGCTGTTATCAGTTACAGGCGGAGTGCCTTGGTATATTGAGCTATTTAATCCAAGTATCTCTGTCACTGAAAATATTAAAGCATTATGCTTTAGGAAAAATGCCATGCTGGTCAAAGAATACGAAAGGGTGTTCAATGATTTATTCGGTAAACGAGGAGATGTCTATCAAAAGATTGTTGAGAGTTTGGCTGATGGTCCGCGAGAATATGGAGATTTAGCAACAGCTATTAATTACACCAGCAGCGGTGCTCTCAGTAATTATTTGAATGATTTGGTAGAGTCAGGGTTTTTAACGCGGGATTATGCATGGGAATTGAGTTCAGGCAAAGATATAGATGTCAGTCGATTTCGATTAAGAGATAATTATCTACGTTTTTATTTCAAATGCATCCCTCCGCGTCTTAGTAAAATTCAAAAAGATTTATTTCAAGATCGCGCCTTAACGAGTATTCCTGGATGGAATAGTATAAGAGGACTGCAATTTGAGAATTTAGTCCTTAATAATCGTCGCCTAATTTGGAGTGCTTTAAAAATTAGCGAAGAAGAAATCGTTAATGATAATCCCTTCTTACAACGCAAAACTACACAACAACAAGGCTGTCAAATCGACTACCTTATCCATACTGAATTTAACATACTCTATGTTTTTGAAATTAAATTCTCTCAAAACAAGATCGGAAAAAGCGTCATTGATGAAGTAAAGCAAAAAATAGCAAGAATAAAGATGCCCCGCGGTTTTGCAGTAAAACCCGTATTGATTCACACCAGCGAAGTCACAACTGATCTTCTTGAAGAACGCTATTTCGCAGCAATTATAAACATGCTTGACTTTTTTGCTTAATGATCCCAATCGTGCAGGTCAGTTATCTACCATTGCTTGAAAATAATTTTTACACGCAAATCACCATTCGTCATCACAACATTCCGAGGTAAATCTAAATTACCAACAGCTTGGTAACGTTGGTAGTTAATTAACCAACCTTGTTGTTGTAACACTTTGAGATGACCATATTCATCATGAATTTTTCGAGCGGCAATTCCCGGTGCTTCAAGACCACGACTCCAAAAACGTAAATTTGATAGCGGTAAAAACCAACCTAGTTCTTGTCGCATGAGCGCTTCGGGAGATGGGGCACTACGCGGTGTATTAACATTTTTCCATAATGTTGCATGCCCAGGGCTGCCCTCGATGCGAACGCTTGCAGCATTGAGGGGGCCGTACGTTCTGAAGTCGTAAGCTAAACCATCTTGACGCCACACAAAGGTGCCGATGTCTGTTTTGCCCTGATATGAAATGCCGACCGAACCACTGGCTGTCCAAGAATTTAGCTGGGATAGTTGGGCAGAACGTTGGGTGTTGCTGAGAGGTTTATTGCTGGGCGCTTGAGCGGGACGTTCAAAAATGCCCTGCATCGTTGAGCAACCGGTAAGGGATGTGGCCATAATGATTAATAAAATGGCTGCAGACCTACGTAGCGTATGATGAGTAAAGCTATTGACTGTGTTGAGTAGGTCCATGATATCTCCTAAAGCAATTATGCAGTCTTCAAGCAAAAGGCTGCGAAATTGGAAGTCTATCATGAGGTTTGTGTGGCTGGAAGGATCAAGGTGTCAGATCTAAGATTAATACATCCTCAATTTTCATTGAGATGTATTAATCTTAGATCTGACACCTTGATTAGATTTGACCCCTTCCCTCTGCAAGGCCTATAATCCCGAGTATGTTAGCAATAGGACTCAATCATAAGACCGCACCGATCGCTCTTCGCGAGCAGCTGTCCTTTTGCACCGAAAAAACACCTTTGGCTTTGCGTGATTTGGTTGGATTAGAGGCTGTTAATGAAGCGGTGATTCTCTCAACGTGCAATCGCGTCGAATTATATTGTGCGGGTGATGCCGAAGATGAAGTGAAAAATTGGTTGGCGCGCTATCATCAATTGCCCATGGATATTTTATCCCCACATCTTTATTGTCATCGTCATCAAGATGCCGTTCGTCATGTCATGCAAGTGGCCAGTGGACTCGATTCAATGATGTTGGGTGAGTCACAAATTTTTGGACAAATCAAACAAGCCTATTCTATTGCACGTGATGCAGGAACAGTTGGCGATGTATTCGGCAGATTATTTCCCACGGTTTTTTCAGTCACAAAACAAGTTCGTTCTGATACTGAAATTGGAGCAAGTCCAGTTTCGATTGCTTATGCAGCAGTTCATCACGCAAAAAGAATTTTTTCTTCATTTGAACAACATCCCGTTTTGCTGATTGGAGCGGGTGATACCATCGAAATGGTTGCGATGCATTTATATAATCAAGGTGCACGACGAATTATTGTTGCGAATCGTTCTTTAGAGCGTGCGGAATTAATTGCAAAAAAATATCACGGACATTGGATACGCATTGCTGATGTTCCTGCGTATTTAAAAGAAGTGGATATTGTTGTAACAGCGACAGCGAGTCAATTACCGATTTTAGGAAAAGGCACTCTGGAAAGCGCACTGAAAGTGCGAAAACATCGCCCCATTTTCATTGTTGATTTAGCCATTCCACGTGATGTAGAGCCTGAAGCGGGAGCGCTAGAAGATATTTATCTTTACAATATTGATGACTTAATCAGTTTTGTTGATCAAAATTTAAAATGTCGTGAAGGTGCTGCGCAAAAAGCGCAAGAAATGATTTCCTTGGCGGCTGCGCATTTTATGCGAGAATGGCGTGGACAAGATGCATTAAGTACAGTGCGCGATTATCGTCAAAAAATTGATCAACTTCGGGATGAAGCATTAGAAGAAGCATTACTGTTAATTGAGCGAGGTCAGGATCCAAAACAAGCAATGGCAATTTTTTCTCGAAGTTTAACGAACAAAATAATGCACAGTCCTACTATCCATATGCGACAAGCAGCGTTCGACGATCGACCCGAACTGTTGGCATTCGCGCGGTTATTATTTGATTTATAAAGGTCCCACATACGATGAAAGAGTCTATTAAAAATAAATTACAGAAATTGATGGAACGATTTGAGGAATTATCTCAACTTATCAGCACGCCCGAAGTAATTTCACATCAAGATAAATTTAGAGAATATTCTAAAGAATATTCCAAGCTAGAGCCGCTGGTGGAAAAATTTAAAGAATACCAGCGCAATGAAAAATTGCACGATGATGCACAGATGATGTTGCAAGAAAAAGACAGTGAGATGCATGCATTAGCCGAGATGGAAGTTGCGGATACACAGGCGCGATTAGATTCAATGAATAATGAAATTCAAACGCTATTATTGCCCGAAGATCCTAATGATCAATGTAACGTGTATTTGGAAATTCGAGGTGGAGCGGGAGGTGATGAAGCCGCTATTTTTGCCGGTGATTTGCATCGCATGTACAATAAGTATGCGGAGAATAATCGTTGGAAAGTGGAAGTGATATCGGTGAGTCATGGAGAGCATGGTGGATTCAAAGAAATCATTAGTCGCATTTCAGGAAAAGGTGTTTATGGTCATTTAAAATTTGAATCAGGTGCTCATCGAGTGCAGCGAGTTCCAGAAACAGAATCACAAGGGCGTGTACATACGTCAACGTGTACTGTTGCAATAATGCCTGAGGTAGAAGAAATCGAAAATGTGGAAATTTCACCCACTGATTTAAGAATTGATACGTATCGTTCGTCGGGTGCAGGTGGGCAGCATGTGAATACCACAGACTCTGCAATTAGAATTACACATATTCCTACGGGCATTGTTGCAGAATGCCAAGAAGAACGATCGCAACATAAAAATAAAGCGAAAGCGATGTCTTTATTGCAAGCACGAATATTGGATTCTCAACGTTCTCAACAACAGCAACAACAAGCGGAACAACGACGAAATTTAGTGGGTACAGGTGATCGTTCAGAACGCATTCGAACTTATAATTTCCCACAAGGCCGATTAACTGATCATCGAATCAATTTAACATTGTATAAGTTAAGTGATATTATGGAAGGAGCTCTTGGTCAAGTCATAGAACCATTGCTGAGAGAACATCAAATGGATTTATTAGCCACATTAAGTGAGGAATAACAATGATTAAGGACGAAATCGATACTAAACGTCATCACAGTTGGGATACCATTCAAGATGCCATTATTTTTGCGACCAATCAATTAACATCAACAACACCGCGACTCGATGCGGAATTATTATTATCACACACACTGAAAGTTTCTCGCGGATATTGCTATTCACATCCTGAACAATCGCTCACAATTGAGCAACAATTGCATTTACAAGCATTAATTCAAGAACGAATAGCAGGCGAACCTATTGCTTATTTAATTGGCAAACAAGCCTTTTGGAACGAAGATTTTATTGTGACACCAGCCACTTTAATTCCAAGACCCGAAACAGAATTATTAGTACAAATATTATTATCTGAATTGCCTCTTGAAAGCGAAATTCAAGTCGCTGATTTAGGAACGGGTTGTGGTGCGGTCGCGCTCACATTGGCGAAAGAGCGACAAAATTGGCAAATTACTGCAACGGATTTTTCAAAAGAAGCGTTACAAGTAGCAAAAGAAAATGCAGAAGCATTGCATCTGAAGAATGTTCAATTTAGTCAGGGGTCATGGTGTTTAGCATTACCGCATCAAACATATCATGCCATTGTTTCTAATCCCCCCTATATTGCAGAACGTGATCCTCATTTAGAGTGGGGCGATGTTCGTTTTGAACCACGAAATGCTTTGGTTTCTGGACCTGATGGTTTAAGTGCTATGCGAGAAATTATTTCCAATGCTAGCGATTATTTACACAATGGTGGCCTATTATTATTAGAGCACGGATTTGAGCAAGGTGAGGCTGTGCGAAATCTTTTGGAGCAGTGTGGATTTACTAGAATAAAAACTGAGCGTGATTTGGCAGGGCATGAGCGCGTAACATCTGGAATTAATACGGCGTCGCGTCTTTGAAAATAGTTTTAGCGAGTTCAAATGCAGGAAAAATTAAAGAATTTACAGCTTTAATGTCTGATCTTACACTCAAAATAATTCCACAAGCTGATTTTAATCTAGAAGATGTTGAAGAAACCGGCCAGACTTTTGTTGAGAATGCCATTATTAAAGCACGTCATGCTGCTGAAAAAACAGGATTAGCTGCATTAGGAGATGATTCTGGATTGGTTGTGGATGCGTTGGGTGGTAAACCAGGAATTTTTTCTGCCCGTTTTGCAGGGACGAACGCGAATGCCGAAGATAATATCAAAAAATTGTTAGCAGAAATGCAGAATATTCAGGTTCCAAATCGAAGTGCGCGGTTTGTTTGTGTATTAGTATTATTTCGTTATCCAAATGATCCGTATCCTTTTATTTGCCAAGCAAGTTGGGAAGGTGAAATTTTATTTTCTCCACAAGGAAATAAGGGGTTTGGGTATGATCCGATATTTTGGGTTCCAACTCATCAATGTGCAGCGGCGGAGCTGCCTGATAGTGTAAAGAATCAAATCAGTCATCGAGCAAAAGCTTTTCAACTTTTACATCAGAGAATTGCACAACCGGATTCAGCAGATTTTTGTGGTTCGTAATTTTGTGGAGCAGAGAATTGATCCAGTCTTTTTAAAATAGTTTTAAATGTGCTGAAAAATACATCTCGGGTTGTTGTGTAAGAATCAAAAAATTGACTTTCTTCGAAGGGAACGGCTGTAGGTTTTAATTCAGGATCATCTCCTGAGTAGTCGATAAGATAGGTCTGAGCTCCTGGAAATTGCTGTAAAAATTTTTGAGTTGAATTTAGATCAACACAATTTTTAGCATTTCCAAATAAGAAAAAAACCTGAGTTGAATGGCAAGCAAATTGAGGATTTGTTGTTTGAATAGTTGAATGAGTTGATTGCCATAAATGGAAGTAATCTTGGTCTAGTTTAAACTCTAAAGTATGTTGAACGACACGTTCGCCATGTGAAACGGAGTCTTTATCGACTCTACTGGGGAGCTCTGCAAGAATAGGATCGATGTCGGAATTTTGCGCTCCAATAAGTACACCTGTGCAATTTAAGACATTCGTTGATTTACTGCGAGGTATAGGTCTAATCATAATAGCAACTGGAAGTTGCAGGCTGTTGGATGCTGCTGTAGAGAAGAATTTGTTCACTGGATGCTCCGCTTTTTCAGTATTTGGGGTATTAAATCAGGTTATCCGTAGAAAGTCAAGTAAATTTCATAGATAAACAATATTTTTAATGGGGTGAAATGGCTTTATTTATGCGTAATTATTATTTATTAGAGCTTGTAGGTGCAGAAGCTTGTTTGGGTTTAGTTTCTAACTCAGCAGATTTAGCAAGAGTCGGAGTGTACTGATATTGATCATGAAACACAGTCACTTTAAAGTCATTAACATGGGGAATTGCTAGTGTTTCTGTTTTTTGTACGTTACCTTCTTGCGGTTGTGCGTCAGGTTTTGTGTCAAAGGTAACCGTTGATTGGTACTTTAGGATCGTAGGGCAATCACCACTTTTCTCCTGTTCAGGATCATATTCGCGCACTTCGCCCGTTTTAGTATCAATGATACGAGGGGCTGATGAGATCTTACTAAAAGGTGTTATTACGGATTTTACATCAAGTTCTATGTCTACGGTCAAATGACCATTTTTAATAGTCCAATTAAAAATTGCTATAGTATCGGCTTGAAGACACGGTTCATTGTTACTCCTGTCAACTAATGGCCAAACTTTGTGATTTTCTGGGAGATATTCATTTGTAAATATACTCTGTAAAGATTGCCCATTTTTTAAGATCGCGTTGCATAGAGCTTCTTTTGCAATAGGATTATTCCGTAAGGATTCGTCCTCGTCTAAAAAACTTAAGAGTTGTGCTTTCAATTTTTCAACTGGAGTTTTATATTTCCCGCTCTCAATTTCATCTTGAGTTGGGATAAAATTTAATTTTTTTCCATTGACTAAAATACTTCGGTTCAGATCAGCCATTGCCGGTGGATCATTATTGGGAAATACTTCGCTACTTGAGGCTGTTGATTCTTTAGTGAATGTTTCTATCGCGGGTGAATGAATTTGTCCCTTTTCGTCGGGTAATCCGTGTATCATCGATTGGTTCAAACTGTTCACTGATTGTAAAGAAGCTAACTCTGCATTCAAGCAATTGTGAATGTCACTGAATCTTTTAATTGTTTGTTTTAATTGTTGGAGTTTTGGACGGTAAACAAAATTTTTTCTTTTCTCGGTAGAGACATCTTGACGATCTTTTGAGTGAATGGGTAAGGATTTTGTTTCTTCTAGATATCGTGATAATGGGTCAAAAACAAATGATGCCTGAATTTGAATTCCTTCAAGTTCTCTTAACAGGGAAACTAAAGATTCTTCTGTTTGACTGTTTGAGATGCGGTTTTGAAGGTCCTTTAAATAATCAATCTTATCTTGAATTGGCTTTTTTTTTGCTTCAAATTTCTGCCTTAATTCTTCAACTTTCTTAGGGTTATCCCGAATTTTGCTTTTCTCAATGCCAAATTTATCTTCGTCTAATACCCTGCGCACTAGTTCTAGACTAATGAGAGAATTAATCGCATTTGTAATGATTTGACCTTTAAATCGCATAAACCTGCACCCCATGCACCCATTTTACTCCCCCTATATTGCAATTATAGTTCATGGGCTTGAATTTTGCTTGGGACAGCTTGAGGCAATGAAATCAGGTATCAGCGGGGGAAGGCATGAGAATGCTGTTGATGCCATTCTTTTTAAGGGTTTGCTGATGAGCCATGGCAGCTTTGGAAGAGCCAAACGGGCCTACGATGACTCGATAGCGAGTTGATCCGTGGCGGATTTGTTTACTGATACTGGCTTTGTAGCCTTGTAAAATCAATTGCGCTTTAAGGTGGTCGGCATCTTCAAATTTATTCATGGAGGCAATTTGCAATTGGTATTGATTGTTAGCGATAGCTTTAGGTTCTATTTTTTCTTTTTCATAAGATGCGTCATCAATTTTATCTTTTGGTAACATGGTATAGAATTCGTATTGAGGTTGAGTTGATTCAGCCGTTTTTTTCTTGGATTCATGGGATAGTGAATCTAACACAGCATTTTCTTCGTCATCTGAGTGTTCATTTGTATCGGCATCAGCTTCCGCATTATTTTCAGATTCTTGCGATTGAGAATTTTGTTTCATGGTCAATTTGTTTTTGAGTTTAGCCGCTTTATTTGATTGTGTTGTTTTTTCTTGCGTTTGAGCGGGAGTTGCTGTGGATTCATGTTGCGCACGTTTAATGTAAATAATTCCTGCGATAATCATGCCAATCAGTATTCCGCTAATGAGCAATAAAAATGAATTTAATCGAGGAGATTTTTTGTTAAATGACATACCTAATTGTGATGACGGACGTCGCCCACCACGAGGTGTAATTGCGCCTGTGCGAGCATTGCGTCGTGAAGATCGGTTGCGTGCATAATCTCTTGCCATGTTGATCACCTCTACCGGTTAGGATTGGTGGATTGGGAATCAGGAATTGGGAGGCTAGGAATTTTCATCGGCTTCCCGTTTAACAAAAGTTGATTCATTTTGTACACGAAGTTCACTTGATAATTATCACCTTGAGGAATTAGCCAGCCAGCTAATATCCATCGGTCGATGTTTTCTTTGACGAGAGCAGCGGGCGATGTTTCACTTTTTTGTTGAGCAGTAACCAGCGATTGATAACGTGATTCTAGCATCTCTTGAAGCAATTTTGCTGGGAAAACAAAATCCGCTTTCCCCGTTGTGCTGTTTAGTACGCTAAAAAATTGAGTGTGAGGATGCTCTTGTTTTGAAATGTCTAATGAAGCATTTCCGCTGATGACTCCCCATTTTGTATTTAAATCTACGGAAGATAAATTGAGATTAAGTCCATCGCTTAATAAGCGCAGTACTAAAGGTGTTAATTCTAATGCTTTGGATGGGAGCGACGCATTTTCCTGATCTAATAAATCCGCTTTTTGACCAAGTTCGCCGAGAGATTCCAAGTTGAGATTAGAAATTGTAAAAGTTAAATTTTGTTTTCCGTAATCGGCATCGTTAAATTTAAATGAATCAATTTGAGCATTTAGGGTGCTGCTTAAATTTTGTGATTTTGTGTGATCAGTTAGTGAAAGCGCGACATTTTGCAATTGAACTTTATCGCCCGCTGATAACATTGCATCGTCAATTTTGATTACGCGATGGCCTTGCCAAAAATTGAAGGCATTTTTGTCTAGTGAGAAGTCATAGCTCACATTTTTAATAATTTGATGTCCATTTTTTATGGGGATATCGACAGAAGCAGCGGAGATTTTACCTTGGCTATGCTTGAACCGTTTGGAAAATTTAAATGTTCCGATTAACTTCTCGATATTATATGTTTCGTTGAGAAATCCAGTGGGATAGATGAGCGAGGGACATTCGAATTGAAGATCTACGTTTCCATTGTAGTGATAAATAGCGAGGGTGTTGAGTTTTAAATCAGGTTGATTTACTTTTATTTCGCTTAAGGCGAGAGCCCATGTGAGATATTTTCCAAAAGTGTCAGTGGGATTGCTACTACGATAAATAATCGGGCCATGGTAGAGTTTTTCTTTAAGAACGAATTGGTAATTATTTTGTAGTGGACTTTCGCTCGTTGTATTTTTCTTCAAAGAGTTTGCCGAGACTTGTAAGGTAGCAGTAGAACTGAACCAGCCGTGCTGGTAGTCAATGATCTCAACTGTCATGGGGGTTCGTTGATTCACCATGGCCATAAGTCGGTAATATTTTTTCTGGACCCAAAATCCATCAACAACAGGGAGGCCTAACGCTATAACAGCGAATAGTAAAACAATAATGAGCGCCTTTTTCACGAACGATTTCTCCTAGCAGTAGATAGCTGTATTATACGTGTGTTGTTAAATAATGCTAGCTTGGAATAGGGATAGGGGATAGGTGTCAGATCTAAGATCAATACTTTTACTTGTACATTATGTTTTGTGAAGATCATGTGAATGTATTGATCTTAGATCTGACACCTATCCCTATCCTCTCAAGCCAGCCAATCTCGAGGTGGTAAAAACTGTTCGTATAATTGTGCTTCTTCACTTCCAGGCTCTGGTTGCCAGTTATAGCGAAAATGTACGGGTGTTGGTAAGGAAATTAATATTGATTCAGTACGTCCTCCGGATTGCAGTCCGAATAATGTGCCTCTATCGTACACTAAATTAAATTCAACATAACGACCCCGTCGGTAACATTGGAATTCTCGCTGGCGTTCGCCGTATGGCGTGTTTTTGCGTCGATTTAAAATCGGTTGATAGGCAGCGAGAAAATGATCACCCACTTCGCGAATGAAATCAAAACAACGCTCAAATCCCCAGGCATTAAGGTCGTCGAAAAAAAGGCCGCCTATGCCTCGGGCTTCTTGACGGTGTAATAAATAGAAGTATTTGTCTGCCCATTTTTTGTACTCTGGATAGACTTCCTTGCCAAAAGGGGCGCAGGCTGCATGTGCGTGTTCATGCCAGAAAGTACAATCTTCTTCAAAACCGTAAAACGGGGTGAGATCAAAACCACCCCCGAACCACCAAACAGGCGCTTCCCCGGCTTTTTCAGCGACAAAGAGGCGTAAATTTGCGTGGCACGTCGGGGCATAAGGGTTGCGAGGATGCACGATGGTTGAAAGACCGAGGGCTTGAAAATGTCTTCCGGCCAATTCAGGGCGATGGGCGCTCGCACTGGGGGGGAGGTTATCGCCAAATACATGAGAGAAGTTGACACCAGCCCGTTCGACGACCGGTCCGTTTTCCATTGCACAGGTTTTTCCACCCCCGCCTAATGGTCTTTCCCATGTGTCAATTTGGAAGGTCGATTCGCCATCTTCTTGTTTAAGGATTTCGACAAAGCGGTTTTGGAGGGTGAGTAGGTAGTCTTTGACGGCTTGAATATCGATATTGCTCATGATGCGCTCCTTATTTCAGATTATTTACTGACTAGGAGTTTATTATGAATATGCAGTTTAATAAAGGCCAGCGAGAGCCGCTACTTTTCTCAATTTCTTAGGATTTCTCCAGTGAGGACATCTCTGATTGTTGTGGGATTTTCGCTGTCTCCCAGCGGGCCTTCAAGGATTACCCCGATTCCACTCGGAAAATTACTGAGAACATCTATTATGGTTTTTGCGGGAGACGTGCCTTCCACATTGGCGCTTGTTGATACAATCGGACCGCCAAAGGCCTCACAGAGGGTACTCGCCAGTGGATGTCGTGTGACTCTGAGGGCAATGCCATGTTGATCGCCGCGAATCCAGCGTGGTACGGAATCAGAAGCAGGGAATACCCATGTATAAGGCCCTGGCCAGGTGTTTTGAGCTCGATTCATTGCGGTGTCATCGATAGGGCTGGTCAACGAGGCGACCTGATACCAATCATGAGTAATCAAGATTAGCCCCTTAGACACGGCTCGTTTTTTGAGTGATAACAGCTTTTCTACGGCGGATTTATTGAATGGATCACAGCCCAATCCAAAAACAGCTTCTGTGGGATAAGCGATAACGTCGCCATTTTGTAAAGCGGTTACTGCCTCGTCTATTTTTGTTGAGATCATGCCCTGCCTTCCCGAATTCTGAATTTTTTGCTATAATGTCTAGCTAGATCCGCCGGAATAAAGTGATGTAATCATGCTAAAGCATAACAAAATCTTTATATTGGCACCACTCTTTTTAGTATTAGTCATAGACACAATGGGGGCGGGGATTATATTTCCTATCCTCAGTCCATTATTCATGACACCCTCAGAGAGTATTTTGCCCCTCGCGACCAGCGAGAATGTCCGCCAATTATGGTATGGGCTTACCCTAACCTCGTGGGCGCTATTAATGTTTATTGGCGCCCCCTTTTTAGGTGATTTATCCGATCGCATCGGTCGAAAAAAAGTATTGGTCATTTGTTTAGCGGGTGATGCGCTGGGTTTTGTTTTATCAGGCATTGGAATTCAAATCGGTTCGTTGTTTTTGGTCATCGTTGGTCGCTTAGTGAGCGGATTTTTTTCGGGTAGCCAATCGATTGCGCAAGCTGTGATTGCTGATATCAGTAGTCATCAAGATAAAATTCATAATATGAGTTGGATTATTTTCGCCAATTGCGTCGGCTTTGTTGTGGGGCCAATAGCGGGTGGATATTTAGCCGATGAAAAAATTATTTCTTGGTTTACGTATAGTACGCCTTTTTATGTCGCGGGCGGATTAGCTTTATTAAATGCACTTTTATTGATGATAACGCTCGTTGAAAGTTATAGACCTAAAATTAATGCGCCGATTAATTTAATCAGGGGTTTGATGGTTTTTACTGACGCATTTACTAATAAAAAAGTGCGTTGGCATTCAGTCGCATTATTCATAATTGAATTGACGTGGACAATATTCTTTGTGTATGTGCCTGTATTTGTGTTGCAAAATTATCATTATAATAATATCGAAATTGCACAATACATGTCTTATATGGGAGTGCTTTTTGCAATAGCACTGACAGTGGGTATAAAATTATGCACTCGGTTTTTATCTTATACAATGACAGTCAATTTAAATATGATCGCGATGGGAATAGGATTACTATTGATAGTAACAGAGACATCCGCGAAAGAATTTTGGCTTTATTCTATTCCTGTGGCTGTTGCGTGTAGCATTGCTTACTCTGTATTAATTACGATGTGCTCAAACCGAGTTTCGCATGATGAGCAAGGATGGGTAATGGGCGTGATTGGTGCAGTGGTCGCTGCAGCGTTTAGTGTGGGTGCAATAGCAGCTTCATTATTGGCCGCGATTAATATTTACATGCCTTTTATTTTTTCAGGTATTTTATGCATATTAAGCGTGGTCGTTATGAACTACGCTGAAAAAAATAATACTGATAAGAAATAAGCATCCCCCGGTTAAGGATTTTGGATTTTTTATTGAGAATCTCCTGTTTATTCGTTACTATTCCTCTCTAATTGGAGAAGCATCAATGTTAAATATAATATGGCTTGGATTAATTATTTTATCCGTAGTCTTTGGCGTTCTGACAGGAAAAATCCCCGCTGTTGTAGCGTCTGTCACTGAATCAGCAAAATTTGCTTTCGAATTGGCTTTGGGGCTCACCGGGATTATGTCATTGTGGCTAGGCATGATGCGTATTGCCGAAGAGGCAGGATTTGTTCGAGCGCTTGCTAGAGTAATTCGTCCGTTGATGAGACGAATATTTCCTGATGTCCCTGTAGAACATCCGGCCATGGGCGCGATGGTGATGAATATTGCGGCGAATATGTTAGGGCTCGGAAATGCTGCTACACCGTTCGGATTAAAAGCGATGGCGGAATTAGAAACATTAAATCCACGTCCAGGAGTTGCCACAAATGCGATGTGTACTTTTTTAGCGATTAATACCTCCAGTGTTCAATTAATTCCCACCAGCGCAATTGCATTTTTAGCGGCTGCAGGTGCTGCGCATCCTACTGATATCATTATTACGTCACTTGTTGCGACGACATTTTCAACGATGGCGGGAATAATTGCAGTAAAATTTTTAGAAAAAACGCCGATGTATCGTTTACCTGAATTGGAGGTGCCTTATGATGTTCAGCCAAGTCAGTGAAGCTATTTCGAATGGATTATTTCTGCTGATGATTGCAGGAATTCCGCTCATTGCTGCATGCAAAAAAGTGAAAGTATACGAAGTGTTTGTGGATGGTGCTAAAGATGGTTTTCAATTATCGATAAAAATTATTCCTTATATGGTAGGAATGTTAGTTGCGATCGGAATGTTCAGAGCATCCGGTGGATTTGATATCATTTTTTCTTCGATAGGATCTTTTTTTGAAAAATTGGGTGTGCCAACAGCAGTTGTACCTTTAGCAATTATGCGGCCTTTTTCTCACAGTGCATCGAATGGAGTATTGTTGGATATCATTAAAAATTTCGGTGGTGATGCTCATGTATCTCATTTAGCAGCCACAATGATGGGCAGTACTGAAACGACTTTTTATGTCATTGCTGTTTATTTTGGTGTGGTGAGTGTTCGTCGAACCCGGCACGCAGTTCCTGCAGGCCTTATTGCCGATTTTGTTGGGATTGTTGCTTCGATTATTGTGTGCCGATTATTATTATCATAAAGATAAAGGGGCAGATCTAAGTCTGGTGGGTTCTAACAGGACCCATCACTCTTAGATCTGCCCCTTTATCTTTAATGTCGTTTTGAATTATCTATTCCTAAGTCATGCTGCACTGGAATTACAGGAACAAAATGCTGATTATACTTTACTATGCTTATAGTATCAGTGTCTGGTATTTCGTCTAAAGTGATGGTTTTGGATTTTCCTTCAGGCGTGATCAAATGGTGAGAAACTGTAGTAGACATTTCTTCTTCGGAAGAGATATCATTTTCTTCATCGAAATCTTCAACATCAACCTCTTTTTCACAGATTTCAATAATATGAAGATTAACACCATATTTTTTGCAAAGTATTACGCCATCAATATTTTGATCGCCCGAAATAGGCTGTCCTTGTAGCCCCATATCGTTATTCTGGAATTCGTCGGCAGTGAGCTCAACCGCCATATTATAGGCGGCTAAATCTACTTGATTATTGAATTGAGCCTTAAACCACGAGTGATCAGCTGAATTTCCTTTGAATTGACGAACAGTGGTAGCGCACTGATTGCGTAGGGTTTTGATTGAATGTTCTTCTGTTTGTTGTAATTGATTTAATCCATGTGCAAAAGAAGCATAGAAAGAATCAGCACCAGGACGAGCTTTGCCAAGTTGGAAATTTTCTCCGATGGTTTGTTGTAAAAAAGCAAGGGTATTATTGTCTGTTGGTGCTGGATCTCTAGGAGATGAATTTGCTGGTACAGATGTGGTACGCGATGAAGTTTCGACAGCACTGCCTTTTGCAGTAGCTTGTTGTTCTCTGTGGTCAGTTTGAGCTCGAGAAAGATTAACTTTTTTAACTAAATGTTGTGCATCATCTCGTGGGGCAGATGCACCCTTACTCGTACTATCTTTTCTGCCTTCTACAGAAGCTTGTTGTTCCGTACTTCGAGCCTCTAAAAGTTTTTTATTAGCAAGCTCTATATCTGCAGAGTCATCCTCATCGTCACTTTCTGGATCGAAATCATGAGCCCCTGCTGATTTTTTCTGAATTAATACTCTTGTTGCAGATTGCGTTCCATACCAGCTCACATACCAATTACTGAATTTGTTAGCGGCGTAGGTCAGAGGGACTCCGATTAAAGCGGCACTAAAACCAACAGTTGCTGCGGAAGTTAATAAAGTTAATGAGACATGCAACCCAAGAAAAGCAGAGAGAGTTGAAATAAAGGGGATCAATGAACCGATGATTGATGGTATGAGCGATAATCCGATAGCACTTTGTAGAACACCAAACGCTCCAGCGATGAAGGGTAATTGCGCAACCCATCCAAAAGTTGCAACTACTGCAGGAATTAAAGCTGGGAAGAAGGTTGTGATGGCGCCTATAGCAAGCGAGAGAATAAAAGCCCACGCGATGGCAGTGATCGCAAAGCTGACTAGTGCGCTAGTGTAGCCAATTGTATCAGCGATTGGATCAGCAGGCGGAACTTTGGGATCATAATTTTCAAGTGCTTCAGCGTTGAATTTTCGAAGTCGATCACTTAATAATTTAACACGGCGGCCTATTGCTAAATGGTTTCGGAAGCTAACCAGTGGTGTGAGAATAGCCTTCATTATTCGATCGCAAATAATAAGAGGAATTTCGAGAAGTGATGTGAGAGATAGTAAGCCTAGAAAAATTGTTGCAGGTATTTTAAGTATTGGACGCCAATCTGAAAATGCTGCCTTGTGTGTTGAAGTCAGGAGAAAGCGAAATATTTCGTGTAAAATGGAACCTACAATGTGCAAAGGAATGAAGATAGCAAGTTTTACAATATTCACAAAGAATTTAAAAAGCCCAGTGACCACATTCAACGGGAATATCACAAAAGGTTTTACGGTAAAGAAGGCAATCAATTGTACTATTAGTTGTTCTCGTGTGAGACTAAGCCACGGTGATTTCCAGCCACCAAATAAATTTACAACAACGTCTGTAAAGGTTAATTCTGGATTGAGAGTTCCGTCTTTGGCTTTTACCGCATGAGGTCTGGTAGGAAGACCAAAAAAAGCGAGTAACGTTAACCATCCAAATTGATGGTCTTTATAAACAGGGCCTTTTTTATTGTTATGATACGTAATTTGCTGTGAGATAGGGTCGTAGCCATCAAAAGGGAATAATCGAGTCAGTGTATATTTAAAGCCAGTTACAAAATTATTTATTACATTTTCTAACGAATGATATTGAGGTGGGTATTCTTTATTAAGATCATAATTAAAAAAAGTTCCTAGTGTTGTGCGATTCAATAACCAATCCTTGAAACCCTGAGAGTAGGGTTCAACTATATAGGTGGTTTCCCGTTTTTTTACGTTCTCTTTTTTGCGCTGTGTCATTTTTATCCCCTCGATTTATCAGATTATCATGCCAGGATCAGTACTGGATATTGCCTATATGATCTACAGCGAAGCTGTATGGTACTAAATCTCACATATCCAGGTTGGATCATTATATTACTAATTTTATAGCTATTGGATGATAGTGTCAAGAGGTTATCCTTAAAAAATAGCAAATAATGCAAGGTTATAGGCCGATTAATAGGTAGGCAGCATAAGTCAGGTTACCGTGCTATACTACCTTATATTACGGTTATTCATGCAATATCCAGGGTTAATCACAGAAAAGGAACTTTTTATGTCAATATCACTTCAGTTGGCTCGAGTATTTTGCATTTATTTTATTACATTGGGTATCAGCATGTTCATCAATCGCAGTTTTTTTAGAGCGGCGACGAAGGAACTAGCCTCTAATAATATTGCCATGTTGATTGTAGGATCTACCACATTAATGGTCGGTATTACCTTAGTCACATTACATAATATTTGGGTGCACGATTGGCGGGTCTTTATCACATTACTTTGTTGGTTAGTTTTGTTCAGTGGTATTGTGCGTACTGTATTTCCAACCTTTGTGCAAAATATGGCACGTGCGCTCAGTTTCAAAATCGGGTATTTTCAAGTTGCAGCGATTGTTTGTCTAGTGTTAGGAATATTTTTTGGTATTCAAGGCTTCCACTAAACTTCTTTTTTCTCTTCCGGCGGCTCAATAGTTTCAGCAAAAGTACATTCTTTTTGCGGACACACGCGCTCCGTGCCTCGACGTTTCGTCGTTTTAATTGAAGTGATCGGCCAATTGCACACTGGACAGGGTTTGTTTACAGGTTCATTCCATATTGCGTATTTGCAATCAGGATAACGACTGCAGGAGTAAAATATTTTTCCATATCGAGAACGTCGTTCAAGAATCATACCTTCTTTACATTCAGGACAAGTCACATCCGTTTCTTTGGGTTTGATCAGCGGTTCAATATGTTTACATTCTGGATATTTACTACAGCCGATAAACTTTCCATAGCGCCCTTGCTTAATAATTAGTTTTTCATTGCAATCAGGGCAGGTGCGTCCTTCCACTTCTTCAGTAGGAGCTTCTTCTTTGTCACCATCCACGTTGCGGGTGTAATCACATTCTGGATATCCCGTGCAACCAATAAAACGGCCTCGACGTCCTAATCGAATGGACAAAGGTTTGCCGCATTCGGGGCATTTTTCATCGAGTTTTTCTTGAGTGACATCTTGTCGTGTGACAGTGCTTCAATTTCTTTAACTAATTTAATAAATGGTCTCCAAAATTCTTCTAACATGGGCACCCATGCTTTTTCACCACGCGCAATTTGCATCTAATTGATCTTCCATGTTCGCAGTAAAATCATAATCGACATAGTGAGTGAAATATTGCGTTAAAAAACGAGTGACGACACGGCCGACATCGGTGGGTTTAAATCGTTTGCTGTCTAGAGTCACATATTCACGATGTTTTAACGTGTAAATAATGCTGGCGTAAGTTGAAGGTCGACCAATACCAAATTCTTCTAATGCTTTTACTAAACTTGCTTCCGTAAAACGCGGGGGTGGTTCAGTAAAATGTTGAATGCCTCGAATTTCGTTGAGCGAAAGTTCATCGCCCACTTCAACAGGAGGTAATATTTTTCCATCCGCCATCATCTGTTTTTTTATCATCATGACCTTCTTGATAAACGCTGATGAATCCAGGATTAGCAATCGTTGATCCGTTAGCGCGAAAACGATTTCCTTTACCACAACTTAAATCCACAGCGACCGTATCAATGGTCGCTGAAATCATTTGACAAGCAACAGTACGTTTCCAGATTAAATCATACAGTTTGTATTGTTCTAGTTTTAAGTTTATCTTTAATGTTTTCTGGTATGATGCTTGCAGAAGTTGGGCGGATGGCTTCATGCGCTTCTTGTGCATTTTTTGAACTTTAGTTTTATAAAAACGAGGTTCTTCAGGTAAATGTTCTTTGCCATATCGTTCTTTAATGAATTCACGAATTTCTGTAATAGCTTCATTGTGCTAAATGTACGGAGTCTGTACGCATATAAGTGATTAACCCCACTGCGCCATCGCCAATATCAATGCCTTCATATAATTGTTGTGCGGTTCGCATGGTGCGGCTGGTGGTAAATCCTAATTTTCGCGCCGCTTCTTGTTGCAAAGTGGAAGTAATAAAAGGGGCGGCCGGATTACGTTTGCGTTGTTTTTTCTCAACGTTAGTTAACAATTAATTTACCATTGGCCGCTTTGATTAAGGCTTTTTCAACTTTCTGCGCTTGTTTTTCGTTGGTAATGGAAAATTGTTCAATTTTTTCTCCTTTATATTCGACTAAGATGGCATTAATGATGTGATCATCTTTGGTGGTCAGCATCTGCTTCCACTGTCCAATATTCTTGTGATATGAAACTTTTCAATTTCTTTTTCGCGTTCCACAATCAATCGTAATGCAGGACTTTGCACGCGGCCGGCTGATAATCCAGGGCGTACTTTTTTCCATAACAAGGGCGATAAATTAAAACCAACTAAATAATCTAAAGCGCGGCGTGCTTGTTGTGCATTCACTAAATCCATCGAAATATCACGAGGATTTTTTATCGCTTCTTTAATTGCAGATTTAGTAATTTCATTAAACACGATGCGGAACGTCGGTTTATCACTTAAGATTTTTTTCTCATCCATTAATTCATATACATGCCAAGAAATGGCTTCGCCTTCTCGATCAGGGTCAGTCGCTAGATATAATGCGTCTGCTTTTTTTAATGCTTTGGCGATTAATGCAACATGTTTAGCATTTTTTTCAATCACTTCATATTTCATTGCAAAATGATGTTCTGGATCGACGGCGCCTTCTTTGGGACTAAGATCGCGCACATGGCCATAGGACGCCATCACTTCAAAGTCTTTACCTAAATATTTTTTTATAGTTTTAGCTTTGGCGGGTGATTCCACGATGATAAGATTTGTTGGCATTTCAGTGTAACCTCTCTGTCACTTCAGTTTTCATTAATTGCTCTAATGTTGCTAATGCAGTTTCATTTTCAGGGTCATCAATGAGAACCATTAATACAATCCATTTCACGCGATGCTCATCAATTTCGTTTGGTTCTATAGCCAGTAATCGATTAATAACAATTTCACGAGAATAAGAATCTAGAATTCCAATTTGTTCGAATTTTAGAATTAATCCACACACGTCTGGGTTAAAATGTTTGAGCTCTTCTTGACTGAAAACTCGAAATCCACTTGATAAAGTCAATTTGTCTTCGCTCTGTGCTTCGGCGCTGTGAATAGCTGCTATATTGTCTAGCCATTCGAAAGCCGTGTCGATAACCTCTGGCGTGAAGCCAGCTTCAGAAAGCTCGTGAAACAAAGCTTCCTCAGAAGCCTGATCAGGGTGATCACGACCGATGTGATTTTCAAATATGTACATCAATACTTCAAATAACTCTTCTTTCATACTCTACTATACCCGCCTGGTGTTGAATAAATGAGCCCTTTTAGCTCTAAGATCATCAAGGCTGAAGTTACGCGTTCGACACAAAAACCCGTACGGTTGACCAGTGCATCCACTGATGTTGCCTCAAAACCGACACACTCTAACAGCTTCCGGTTCTCTTCATCAAGCTGATTCTGTGAATTATTATAGGATCTTTTTGTAGATTTACTAGTAAATAGGGGTTGGAAGTGGGCTATTTCTTCCAAGATGTCGGTCGCAGTTTCCACTAATTTAGCGCCATTGCGCAGTAAAATATGGCAGCCGTGGGCCGTCGGAGAATGGATTGACCCAGGAATAGCAAAGACCTCTCGGCCTTGTTCGGAAGCGAAGCGAGCTGTAATCAATGAGCCACTGCGGGAGGCGGCTTCGACGACAAGGGTTCCGAGGCTCAAACCGCTGACAATACGGTTGCGTTGGGGAAAATAGCCTGCAATGGGTGGGGTATGCAGGGGAAATTCGCTGACTAGAGCCCCCCTTTGGGCTATCTCGGTGGCAAGTTTTCGGTTCGATGAAGGATAAGGTACATCGATACCCGTTCCAAACACCGCAATGGTTCGACCCTTAGCTGCTAAAGCGCCTCGATGGCTTGCTGCGTCGATGCCTAGGGCCATGCCGCTGGTGATAGTAAGTCCTGCTTCTGCCAAAGCTTGGGCAAAAGCATAAGCCGTTTCCCGACCGGCGGGTGTTGGGTTACGGCTTCCAACCAGCGCGATCTGGGGTTGGAGTAAGGATTCAGGGATGCCTCTAATAAAGAGTGTTGGTGGTGGATCAGCGATTTCACGTAACTGAAGTGGATAGAGAGGATCTATAAAAGGAATAATGTGATGACTAGGGTCGTTTTCGCTCCACTGGAGATGCTCGTCGACTTTTCGCCAGTCAGGCGATTCCAAACTGTGTCTAGTTGATTCGCTGAGTCGCAGGCTCGATTTTGTGAGTTTATCCGACTGCAGCACATTTTTGGGCGAACCGAACTCTCGAATTAATTCATGAAATCGATGGGCAGTAAGATTCGTCGCCAGTGATAAGGCGAGCCAGTAACGCAGATCTTCTTGCTGATTTGAGTTTGAGTTCATGGGTAGTGATGTTAAAAGCGATTTTCACAAGTTTCTACTCGTGTTTTTAATACCCTGCATTACGTTATGCAATTTCGAGATTTTGGCGTCGGAACTATTATTTGTGTAATTGTTAATTTACTTACTTGACAGTATAGTCACAAAAATTTGGTTCGACGGAATTTGATTTTTGCTCGCATTCATTTAGTTTTTCACTCAGGCGCGTGAGAAAGCTCTTGTCTTGTGGATGTGATATCTTCAAAATTGTTATAGCCATTGTAAATGATTCTATGGCTGAGGGATATTCTTCCAGCCGCATTTGGCAATTTCCCATTTTTTCTATTGTTGCAATCAGGAGGATATTGTCCTGTGTGACATGATGAGCCAAAAAGACGAATTCTTCAGAATAGAGCCTAAGTGCGGCTTGATAATTTTTAGCTGAGAACTCTTTTTGTGCCAGCTCATTAAATGTCATGCATTTCTGGGTGATAATCTCAGATGATAAAGATAGATTTAACTCAACTTTTGCAACGTAGAACTGCGTTAAAAATCCCTTAATGCAGCCTATGATTTTGCATTGAATAGTCCCATCGCCATCGCCGAAAAGCGTAATAACCTCAAGTAATTTCTCAATTGAATAATTAGAATCAGAGAAAACCGCCCTAAGGTTGTTAATGAGTTCCCGATCTTTTTTGGCTAAAGCGATTGTCGTATCTTCTAAAAATGAATTCAATATTTCTAGTGAATTTGACCTGAATACTTTTTTATAATCGAAATTTGAAGTATAGAGGCATATAAATTGCGAAACATTGAATACGATTGTTGATATCGATGCTTTCAATTGCACGTTAGATTGTTTATTTAGTAAAGTTTGTATAAAGTTAGTGGTTTTTTTGGCAGTAGCCATAAAGGGGTCAGTAGATTGGCAGGATTTTAAAAAAGATTGGCTGTCCTGAGAAAAATGCGCGGGTATCAATTCATTTTCATTTATCTTTATCCAACATCTCCCATCGAATATTACTCGCGTTATTTTAGGGGATGTATCATTGCTTAAATATAATACTTGTTCAATTTGTCTGCAAGCATGCATGCGAAAATCATAGGGGTGTCTTAATAGATTGAGTGGTCTGACTTGTGATTCATTAATTTCTATATCTTGACCAAATTGACATTTTACAACGGCTATTTCATCGTGAACTTGTTTCTCAAAAACATGAATTTTTTTGAATAATTCGGATTTTGGATTTGCGTTTGAAAGATTAAGTAAATCACAGACAGGTTTTTTTAAAAATTCTCCAATCTCTTTATAAATGATAGTCACCTTGCATAGGCCATCAATCTCAGCAGTCCAAGTGCATTCATTGAGTATGTGTTCCAGATGGCTATTTTCAGAATCATGCAGATGATCTAAATGGGTCATAGAAATACGCGATTCTGATTGAATCACTATAATGTTGCAGCTGCCAAAATTATCAGAATATAATCCTAAGTATTGCATATTGTTCACTCGGGACATGAGTCTACCTGTTCTTCCCTGTGGAACATTTATCCAATATTGATCGCATTCAACATGAAGTGGGGTGCCGGCCCTTAACGCTTCTGTGTCTATAATCCGTTGCTCAACTTTTTGCAGTGGGAGTGAGCAATCGGTTTTAAGTTTAATTAATAAAGTTGCATGAAGGTACTTTAAAGCCTGTTCATGTTGTTTGAGATTCTTGTAGCAATTGCCGATAGCAAAATAGCAAATGGCCAGATCGGAGTGGGCAATTATTTTCCCAATAGGTGAATCAGTGACTACAGGTATCGTTGGTAGTGATTTAGAGTAATAGCCGCTGAACTTGTCGGCAACCACAAGGTATTTTTCTAGCGAGGCCTCAAATTTTCTAGAGTCATATTCTTTTTTTGCTTCAGAGCTAAGTTCAATTATCTTGTTTCGTTCATCATCTTGAGTTTTCATCTGAATCTCGTGTTACAATTTTTCGATATATTACATCTTTTTTTCAATGTAAGGCAATCCTAATTGAAGATCAAAATCCGTGGGTGGATGTTAACTTAACTTGGATATTGCATAAATCCTCTGCAGATACTACGCTTTTGAGTTTGCAACAGACTATGTGTGCAAAATTCAGACTAGATTTCATTAGATTCAGTAGTGTTCTGTTTTTCTAGCTTACGATGCTCGTGCACATGATTTTTTCTATCCCAGAAAAATAGGATAATTGCGCTGAGCATTGCGGCTGCGCCTGCAGTAACAAATGGCACTGTTGCGCCAAACAATCCTAATGTTCCAGCTGCCGCAGAACTAATTCCAAACGCGGCTGCAGTAACACTACTTGTAATTCCCATGATCCAACCTTGTTCTTGTGCAGACACTGCATTTGAACAAATGGTAATCATGATGGAATAAGCTAATGCACTTGGAATTGTCACAATCGCAGTTAACATCCATAAACTTGTTTCGTTCGTTGCTGTAATAAATGATAAAGCAATACTCATCACAATCATCATCACTGCAACGATGGGTTCAAGTCGCATAAATTTAACGAATATGCGAATGATCACAGTTAGCGCAAACGCGAATACAAGTCCTAAATAAGACATATAATGCGCGATTTTAATATTGTTGTAGTGATACATTTCAACTAAATAAATTGGAATGTACAGAAAATACAGAGCCCATGCGACTTCAGTGAAAAATAACACCAAAGACAGCACACGAATTTTTTTATTCGTGAAAGCTTCTGTGAAAACAACAATACCGCGCGCTAAGCTCAATTTAACATTAGATTTTGGTTGAGTTGTTTCGCGCAATGTGTAAAGTAATAATGCTGCATTAAAGATGGCTAATAGACTGGCTGCAAAAAAAGGTGTGCTGAATGTAAACCAAGAGACCAGGTTTTTATCAGCAAAATAACCACCGACTATAGGTCCGAAAATAAAGCCTATACAATTTGCGACAATAATTAAACTCATATTGTGTACTTTATCGTGTTCAGTACTAACATCGGCAATAACGGCTTGAGCAATAGGTTGGCTTCCGGCAAAGAATCCAGCGAAAATTCGCCCTATCATTAAAATCCAAACGTTTTTTAAATCCACGCCTAATGCAGAAATTGCAAAGCCTAGGGCGGTACCACCTAAAGCTAATAAGAGCACTTTTTTGCGACCCATACGATCCGATAAATCACCTAAAAATGGCGCGCCGATGAACATTAATGCTGACCAAGATATTAGTGTGGCGCCATACCAAAATTGTCGTGCTGCAACAGAAGCTCCAGCAGGTAGAATGCTATCGGTTGTGCCCATAAATAAGGGGCCCAAGATTGGGAAAATGATGCCCATGCCCATAGTATCGATGACGAGAACGAGGAATAATGGCGCTAATTTCAGATATTTATTGTCTTTCATGATAGAAAACTCGGCTTAAAAAATTGATAATACTTTCAAGTAGTGCAAAGACTTTGCGCAAAACTGGTAGAAAAACAGTGGCGTGAAAAAAAGAAAAGTTCCTTGCAGAAATTGATCAATCAGCGTGGGTTAAAGATATTACGCTGACAAGTAAAAATATTAACAAAAGAAAATGCAAAAAACAACTCTTTTTTTTCATTTTTTATTGGTGACATTATTTATGGCGGTGAGTTTACACTGAAAAAAACAAGTTATATTGTTTCATTCAAGGATGGGGTCAGGTCTAACATTGAAACCAAGTTGCAATGTTAGACCTGACCCCATCGATGCCATCGACCCTAGGGTAAAAGATCCGTCTCATAATAAACTAACCTGGATTTCCAGCATTTTCATTCGTCTTCCTATGATTATTCATGCAATATTGAGGTTAAGATCCTTGCCTTAACAAGCATCTATCCTGTATCATTTCAAGGTTTGGATTTGCAATAAAGCAGAGCTGAAGAGCGATTGATTTAGCAATATCCTGGGTTAATTACTACCAACAAAGATGCAGTGATTATGGCAATTATACGAATTTTACAATATCCAGATCCGCGGCTGAAAGCAAAGGCTGAGAAAGTAGAAGTCTTTGATGACGCGTTGCAGAAAATCATCGATGATATGTTCGAAACGCATTACAACACGGAAAATTGTGCAGCATTGGCGGCCACGCAGCTGGATTTTGAAAACCCAAAAGCGATCAGTGTAATCGATTTTTCACGCGAAAAAGATCAGCCTTTATGTTTGGTGAATCCTGAAGTTGTTTGGCGGTCGGAAGAGCTATATGATGAAGCAGAAGGCTGTATGTCAGTGCCTGGAGGCATTTACGAGACGGTGGGTAGGGCTAACAGAGTCAAAGTAAAAGCACAAGATCGCTATGGCAAACCGATAGAAATGGAAGTCGAAGGTTATTGGGCCAAGTGCTTACAGCATGAGATCGATCACCTTAACGGAAAAATTTTTATAGATCATTTGTCACGGTTAAAACGTCACCGCGTAGATAAAAAGCTTGAAAAATGGCGCCGATGGGCTAAGTCTTAACGTGAATTTTTTAGGTGCTATTTTTTCGTCGTAGATTATTGATGCAATATTTCAGATTGAGGTTGTTTATCTATGCCCTATAAGATTGTTTTTGCCGGAACCCCCGAATTCGCATTGCCGACTTTGCGTGCTCTAATTGATTCAGAGCACAGCGTGTGTGCTGTTTATACACAGCCTGATCGTCCAGCAGGGCGTGGGCGCCATTTGTCCATGAGTCCGGTGAAAGAATTAGCATTATCAGAGAATATTCCTGTTTTTCAACCGACGACGTTGCGTGATTCTCTGGTGCAAGAGGAACTGAAAAAATGGCAAGCAGACCTGATGGTGGTCGTTGCTTACGGGCAAATTTTACCTCAGGTAGTTTTAAATACGCCAAAATATGGCTGTATAAATGTGCACGCTTCACTTCTTCCTCGATGGCGAGGCGCGGCACCAATTCAACGCGCCATGATGGCAGGTGACGCTGAGACGGGTGTGACCATTATGCAAATGGATGTAGGGTTAGATACGGGGGCCATGCTCATGCGAGAAAGTTGTCCTATTTTAGCAGAGGATACTGGGCAAATTTTGCACGATCGACTAGCAGAATTAGGCGCAACAGCATTAATCAAAACATTAAATTCAATGGAAAAAGGTGATATTCAATCTAGTATTCAAGATGAATCACAAGTTACTTACGCGCAAAAAACTCAATAAGCTCGATGGAAAAATTGATTGGGCTCAAACGACATCACAAATAGAACGACAAATTCGGGCGTTTAATCCATGGCCAATCGCTTATACTGAATGTGGAAAACATCATGTGCGAATTTGGCAAGCAGAAATAGTGTCTGAAAAAAATACAAATACGCCAGGAAAAATTCTTGCGATTTCTCCCGAAGGGATTGATGTGGCAACAGGAGATGGAATTTTGCGTTTAAAAATAATTCAAGAAGCGGGCGGAAAACCAATTGCTGTATCAGCATTTGTGAATGCACCGCGTGAATGGATAATATCTGGAAATATCCTTGGTGAGTGAATTTTTTCCATTTATTGACAGTGGATATTAATTGATGTTTGGAGTGAGTCATGTTAATTGTTTTAGATAGAGATGGTGTCATTAATTTCGAATCCGATGAATATATAAAATCTCCCGATGAATGGATTCCAATTCCAGGAAGTTTGTCTGCGATCGCTTCGCTGAAAAAAGCAGGGCATACTGTAGTCGTTGCAACAAATCAATCAGGAATCGGGCGAGGATATTACACCCATGAAATTCTTGCGGACATTCACAAAAAATTTCGTGATCTCTTGAAAGAATTTGATTGTGATGTGGATGCCATCCTATATTGTCCTCATCGTCCAGATGAAAATTGTGAATGTAGAAAACCAAAGCCAGGATTATTTCATCAAATCAAAAATCATTTTAATGTTGACTGGTCAAAGGCGATAGCGGTGGGTGATGCATTGCGTGATATTCAAGCAGCTAATTCAGTAGGATGTTCGTCGGTTTTAGTACGAACAGGCCGAGGAAAAATGACCATAGATAAAGGAGCAGGGCTTGACGGCATAGAAATTGTGGATGATTTAGAGCAGTTTGCCCATAAGATAATCGATTAAGTTGATTTGCAGGATTTCAATACGCGTCCTATAATTTAAACATTGTTTAAAGGATTCGATATGGATACTGTTCAAATTCCTAGGAAAATCAAGAAAGTCTGGAAGAGTGAGCCCACGATTGAAGGCGCGGGTGTGCATTTAAGGCGCGCTTTCGGATTTCATGAAGTGCCATTACTTGACCCATTTTTATTATTAGATGATTTTCGTTCTGAAAATCCTGAAGATTATCTTGCTGGATTTCCGTGGCACCCTCATCGTGGGATAGAAACAATTACCTATGTTCTTGATGGAGATGTTGAACACGGTGATAGCATGGGAAATAAAGGCCATATAAAAGCGGGTGATATTCAATGGATGACAGCAGGAAGTGGTATTATTCATCAAGAAATGCCTAAAGGAAATCGTTCTGGTCAAATGTTTGGATTTCAATTGTGGGCAAATCTTCCAGCGAATTCTAAAATGATAGCTCCTCGTTATCGCGGAATTTTTTCAGGAAAAATCCCCGTTGTAAAAACGCCCGAGGGTGCGATAGTGCATGTTATTTGTGGAGAAGTGAATGGCACTCAAGGTCCGGTGTCGGAAATTGTAATTGAACCTGAATATTTTGATGTTGAACTTCCCGTTGGTACAACGTTTACTCACAGAGTCAAACCCGATCACACCGTGTTTGCCTATGTAATTGAAGGCGAAGCGTATTTTGATCAATCTCGGCAAGCTTTTTCTCATGATACGGCCGGAATTAATTATTTTGATTTTCAACCGCATTGTGCATGCATAGATGGTTCTCTTGTGCTATATGAAAAAGGTGGCAATCAAATTACAATTGCAGCAGATAAAAAAGCGACACGATTTTTGCTGGTTTCAGGAAAACCTTTAAACGAACCGATTGCATGGTATGGCCCTATTGTGATGAACACCCAAGCGGAATTACGTACTGCGTTTCAAGAATATCAAGATGGCACTTTTGTAAAAGAACAACAAAACTAATCGTAAGTTATTCAGTTTGAGTAGCGTGAAATGTTTTATCTCGCATCGCAAACCATTCGTTCGAGTATTCTACATTTTCGTATTTTTTACCGAGAAAAGGTCCCCCTAGAGTCCAATGAATGAGAGCAACATCATCGTTAGGTTCATGGTAGCCAACGAGATGGTTCCATTTTTTTGGTAGAGAACCGATTTCAGAATCGTTTTTGATCCATTTAAATTGATGCAGCTCATGATAATCAGCGACATTCAAATATTCAGGTGTAAGTTGTGTGCATTTTGAATTATTGAACAACATAACGCTTGACCAATTAAATCGGGGAAATGATGGAATCGTATTTTCGAGAAAAGTATGTGTGCCTTTAATTTCTGGATGTTGAACAACCATGACTGAATGTGCTGGATTTTGCAATTTCCATAAATTAGCGATGTCTTCGCGAATTAACATATCCCCATCAATAAAAAGTCCCCATCCTTTAAAATCACATAGATACGGGACTAAAAATCGAGTGAAAGAAAAATCGGTTAGTTGATTGGGGTCGCGTTGTCGATCAAAAAGTAGTTTAAGATTACTGATTCGGAGTGGAGTGATGCTCACGGGGACGCTACTATGCTCCATGATACTTTGGGCGCATACGTGGTATGTGACTACCTCACGGCTGTCATAGCCTATAAAGATTCGAAGCGGTTCTTGAGGGCTCATGTGATTGCTCCAGATGAATAGTATATCGCCTAATTATACAAAATTTTGCCCTATAGAGGGTATTGTTAGCAAGGCAATTTTCCTCAGATAAAAGAGTAGCACCTTTCAAGGGCTAATCTTAGATTTGAGCCTCAACAAACCATTGGTGGTATGAGAACTTAGGGTTAGCTCAAAGTTGAATAAGTTGTTCAAATATACTAATTTTATTAGTACAAATGGCTTTAATATTCAACTAAAGTAACTTAAATAACCTATTGTCATTATTCTGCAAATGATGAAAATATCATTTTTGTAACTTCTATAGTTGATAATATAATCCAAATATACTAATATTATTAGTAAATTTGGAGTTTTTCTTTAACTATGAGGTTTTATGCAACTCGAAGAGTTTTTTGCGCGATATCCAGTTTTCAATAGGGAAGAATATGTTGCCTATATGAACTCTCGAGGTACTACGAATTGTAATACACAAAGAGAGTTGCTAGCCTATCACGTGAGGAAGGGGCATATAGTCAAAATACGTCGCGGCTTCTACGCTACTGTTTCAGGAGCTGTCCTTGATCCAAGTAGCATGCCAATAGACGGGTACTTAATTTCAGGACGTATTGCTAAAGATGCAGTGTTATCGTATCACTCTGCGCTCGATTTTCATGGTGTGTCGCATTCTGTCTATTACACGTTCTATTTTTGCTCGCGCCATACTATTAAGACATTTACTTACCAAGGTGATACGTTCCATCGTGTTCCCTTTCCAAACGCACTTATTGACAAAAAATATGAGCACATGGCTACAGAAATCAAAGAGCGACAAGGCCAGGATGTTTGCGTATCGACTCTTGAACGTACATTGGTGGATGTTTTAGACCGGCCCGAGCTTGGAGGGGGTTGGGAAGAAATATGGCGATCATTAGAGAAGATAGGAGTTCTTGATTTGGATTTGCTTTTACAATATGCGCTTGCGCTTGAGAATGCGACGACTATCGCTAAAGTTGGATTTTTCTTGGAAACACATCAGGAGGAGTTTGCAGTAAATGAACGCCATCTTTCAAAATTGAAACGCTTCATTCCGCGTAATAAACATTATATGGACCATAGGACAGCTCAAAATAGTAAATTGATCAAACAATGGAACTTAATGGTTCCTGTTGAAATTCTTGAAAAAAAATGGGAAGAACCTAATGATGATATCTAAAGAAAAATTGCTATACGAGGCAGAAATCTGCGATTTTCGACCTGAAATTCTCGAAAAAGTTATGTATCTAATGAGGATTCTTGAAGATATAAATAAGGATGCATACTTACAGAAACGATTGGTATTGAAAGGAGGTACCGCGCTCAATTTATTTTACTTTGGGCTGCCAAGATTGTCGGTTGATGCGGATTTGAATTATATCGGTGATATAAGGCGCGAAGTTATGATTGAAGAACGCCCTCAGATTGAAGAAAGAATATCACGAATTTGTAAAGGTATGGGGTTATCGATCTATCGAAAACCCTCAATGCATGCCGGTGGGAAAATGATTTGGCGCTATCCGAGTGCGCTTGGTAATCAAGGTAATCTAGAAATCGATTTAAATTACATGTACAGAATACCATTAGTACCAATCGCGATGAAATCTAGTGTGAATATTCTGGGGCATAATATATCAAATATTGCAGTTCTCGATATCCATGAATTAGCTGCTGGAAAGTTATCAGCATTAGTAGATAGGGGCGCTGCACGAGATGTGTTTGATGCCCATTTCCTTTTTCATAATATGGATCTAGATGATACTCTTTTGCGGTCACTTTTTATTGTATATGCTGCAATGAGCCGAAAAAGTGATATACGAGACTTTGATTATCGAAAATTCAATTATGATGTGACTGAATTTCAAAACCGTTTAATACCAATGCTTAAAAAAGATTTTATTAATGAAGTTGGAAACATCAAGGCGTGGTCTAAAAAGTTAATGAGCGAGTGCCATACACAGCTATCAAGATTGTTTCCGTTAAATGAAAATGAACATGAATTTTTGACAAGATTAATTGATAACGGAGAAATTCAACCCCAGTTAATTTGTGATGGAGTAATAGCTGAGAATGTTTCTGTTCACCCCGCATTACATTGGGCTGCATTTAACTCGAAAAGACGATTAAGCTAATGAATAACGTGATGGCGCATATCTATTTTACATTTAGTGACTTTGATTGGGTCAACTTCTATGCTTATAATTTAGGTTATAACCATATTATAGTATACTGCGGAGATTTTATTTTTCAGAACTAAGCCGTTTCAATGGCCGAAATTAAATTAGTAATATTATTCTGCTATAATGTGTTTAAGCAAAACAATTTTATGGCTTCATTGCAATGGTTGAGACGTTCTTTTTCATCTATTGAGCTGTAGATTTTTATAGAATTTTTGTGATTTTGATGGAGGGCTATTTATGGAAAAAATTACGTGGAAAGATTCGCGCAAAATCATGGTGAAAATTCATGATGATACGTATACATACATTAAGCACTCTATGGGTATTTTTCATCAAAGCTTGCGCTGTATAAATTATTACCGAGCTATGAAGTTTGTTATGAAAAATGATAAACATGTTTCTATTTCAGCTTTTATTACGATTAGCAACGCCTTAATGGAATCGTCTGTGATTGGATGGATAAAGTTATTTGGTAGCGAAAAAGAGGATACATATTTTACTAAAATAATACAGGATAATATTTTATACGCCGATTTTAAGGGCTATTTTGATAAAATAAATGTGCAAGATAAGGAAGGCTTGAAAAACCTATTATTGAAGAAAATTGGAATGTCAAACAATGAGTTTCATAAATATCAAGATGACATGAAAAAATTTCGCGATAAATTTATAGCGCACACGGATTTATCGCTTCATCGTATACCGAAGAATAGTCAAGAAAAACAAAAACAGCATAATGATCGCTTAAAGAATTATCCAAGCTTAGCTCCTGCAGAACAGTCCTTATTTTGGTTTTACGATTTGATTACTGAAATCTTAATAAGCAAGAGAGACAGTAAAGGTGACTCTATTTTTCAGTATCCTTCACTAGATGATGTTAACTATTTGACAGAAAAAGAATGCGATGAGCTTAAAAATGGAATTAAATCAGTAAATGCTGAGTAACACTGTTTATCTTTCACGAGTAAGTCATATCTCTATGTTTCATCGTTAAGATGCTTTTGGTAAATCGTTCGCATTGACGGCTAGGGGGGCTAATACATTTATTGTATCATAACCATATGGTTATTACTGCTTATTGGTATATTGTGGTGGGGTGTTTAGTATGATGCTAGAATATGTCTTGAAAGGCCTATAGAATAGGTCTAGTTTCATAAGAGAGTAATGTTATGACGGTATCAACAGAGAATATTTCTCGAGAAAAATTAATGCTGCCAGCAGGTAAGAAAAAGTTGCTTTTGCATTCTTGTTGTGCACCCTGTTCAGGTGAGGTGATGGAAGCGATAATCGTTTCCGGAATTGAATTCGCCATTTATTTTTATAATCCTAATATTCATCCTCTAAAAGAATATGAATTACGAAAAGATGAAAATATTCGTTTTGCCGAAAAATATAGCATACCTTTTGTTGATGCCGATTATGATCGAGATGATTGGTTCAAACGTGCAAAAGGAATGGAGCATGAGCCTGAGCGTGGCATTCGTTGTACCATGTGTTTTGATATGCGTTTTGAACGCACTGCGCTATATGCCTATGAAAATAACTTCGATTGTATTTCAAGTTCATTAGGAATTTCTCGATGGAAAAATATCGATCAAATTAATGACTGCGGAGAACGAGCTGCAAGTCACTATCCTGATCTTGTTTATTGGACATACAATTGGCGTAAACAAGGCGGTTCTCAACGCATGTTAGAAATTTCAAAACGTGAAAATTTTTACATGCAAGAATATTGTGGTTGTGCATATTCATTGCGAGATACCAATGCGTGGCGAGTAAAAAACGATCGACCGAAAATTAAGCTCGGAGAAAAATTTTACGGCATTGAAATTCAAAATGAGTTATAAAAATAGATTAAGTAAACACAATATCAAACTCAGTGGTGTTTTCGACAGGAATGATTTCCGAGGTCACTGATTTTACCTCCGCTTTTCTAGGTCCTTCCCATAACCAATCTTCGAATGTGGAAATTTGTTCGGGTGTTCCAAACGCAAAACATTCAACATGACCTTGAATATCATTTCGAACCCAACCAGTAATGCCCAGCTCTTGGGCTTTAGTGCGAGTGCTATCTCTGAAAAATACGCCTTGCACTCTTCCTGAGACAACGAAGCGTTTTCCAATTCTTTCCATTCTGTTCTCCATGATAGAGTTGAGTCGAAACAATTTTAAGCTGGATGGTTTCATATTTCCATCCTTATCTCTGAGGAATGGTGTCAGATCTAAGATCAATACATTTACCTGTTTAATATGGGCATGTGAATATACAGTTCTTAGATCTGACGCTGTTCATCAACAATTTATAGGAGTATACTCCGGCGCGGGCATATCACGTACTGGCCATAGATCTAGGTTCTGTTGAATCGTTATGGGGCGTGATGCGAACATTACTTGAAAAAGGAGTTCAAACAGTGGTTAGAGTCATTATAAGTGCCATTATCGGTGGCCTTTTAGTTTTTGCGTGGAGCATGGTGTCGTGGATGGCATTGCCTTATCACACGCAGTCGATCCATCAATTTAAAGACGAAGCAGCGGTAACCAAGTTTATCAAAGAGCAGGCTGATCATTCTGGTATCTATGTGCTACCTTTTGTTCCAGGCGATACGATAACGAAATCGTCTGATGAGCAACAAAAGATTTGGGAAGAAGTTCAAAAGAAACAACAAGCAGGTCCTATGATGTTTGCTTCTGTTGCATTAAATGGCACTGAAGTGAGTATGAAGCAATCCATGATTTACGGCTTCATTTTGCAAGTTGTTGGTGCTTTCATCATCAGTTTAATTCTGTGTGGTTTCTGCTGTTCAGGTTATTTTTGCCGCTTGTTCACCGTTATTTCAATCGGTTTACTCATTGCATTGCTTGGCAGTGGTCCCGGCTTAATCTGGTGGAAATTTAGCTTGCCCTTCACATTAGCGTGTGCGGCAGATGCATTGATTGGTTGGTCAATTGCAGGTCTATTTATGGCTGCGATCGTTAAACCCTGTCGTTGCAAAAAAGAATCTCGTTAATTAAAAAGGGGGGGTAATTCCCCCCTTTTTTTCTCTCAGTCATCTTGTATATTTCAATTTCTTAGTAATCTCATAATACGTTAAAATTTTCGACTTTCTATTCAGAGTATGATAATTTGCTAATCTCAAATTTTAAAATAAGGAAATGTTATGACAATGATGAAATTCTTACCCGCAGTGGCTGCAAGTTGCGCACTGATGCTTTCTTCGACTGGTTTCGCAGGAATTTATCTCGGTGGCCAAGTGGGTTATGCACATGAAGAATATAATATGAAAGCATTTTTTGATAAAGAATATTCTAATAATGAAAGTGTAGGGCGCATTTATGCTGGCTATCAGTTTACGCCTTTTATGGGTATCGAAACTGGATTCGCGATGATTTCTGAAGCGAAATTACCGAGAGATTTTGGTGAAGTCTCCACGGCAAATTGGGATTTTCTATTAAGTATCGGTATGCCATTGGGAAATACGGGATTTAGAATTGATCTCAAAGGCGGTGGCGCTTACATGATTTCTGATTTTGATGCCAGCGAAACTGCTAAACATCATCACCATTTTGATGACGATTCTAAAGGTGAATATAAACCAGAAATCGGTGCAAGCCTGAGTTTTAATTTGAATGAATATGTTGCAATCGATGCTTCGTATTTGCATATTTATGACGATCCGCGAAGTAAAAAATTAAATACACCATGTACTGATATGGCAATGGTTGGGTTGCGATTGATATTCAGCATCATTTAGATGTTGATGGGGTCAGGTCTAACATTGAAACCAGGTGGTTCTAGTACTAGAACCACCTGGTTTCAATGTTAGACCTGACCCCATCAACTCACATACCAGAGCCTGATTGTTTTTGCTCTTTAGTAATTGCAAGAACAAGTTCGCTTTTTGCTCTGGTTAACGTTTTCCTTTCTTTGGCTTGGCCACTAATGTGATCTTTAGCAATATTAATAACAGAATTACTGCGGGGTTTTGCCAGTTGTTCTAATTTTGAATCTACAGTTTGTTGAATAAACTCAAGTGCATGCTGAGGTAAGATCTTCATTTGTGGGGTTATTGTGAAAGAAGTGCTCTTTAGAAGCTCATAAATTATTCGTTGAGTAAAATCGGATAATTTTGTGGGGGACTCATGTCCTGGAATTTTATTAGATAAATGGTTGTCAAGAATGAACTGTACTTCGCGTAGTTTTTCTTCAAGAGGCATTTTGTTGAATCTCTCAAGATAATTTGATTCTACGGTTGAGCGTAATTTTATCAACGCAGGAAGACTGTCCGTCGAAATAGCTTCATTAAAATGATCACATTCGACTAATTTCTTACAGCCAGAATAATCCGAAAATTGTATGATAAATGCTTTTTGGGTATTATTGTCAATATCAAATAACACTTGTTTGTTCATATTAAAACATAATGTTCTTTTGTAGAAAGTAACGATAGCATCGCAGTTTTTAAATCCGTATAATGTTTTTAAAAGTGTTTCCTCTTGATCAGATTCTCGAAAATGTGATGAAATTTGTGCTTTAACTTTTTCTGCAGTGCAATGTAACATAACACAATAGGCTAAGTTTTTATCCCAATCTAACGTTTCTAGTTGTGTGTCAGGTGAAAATTTATCTTGTGACGAGTAATCTAAGAACCTGTTGCTGAGTACTTTTAATGTACTGATTTGAGTGGCAATATCTGATCCATGAGGAGAATCCTTTGATAATGAACTCAAGACACTCAAAATTCTGTATAGATAGGTCTCGTTAGTAAATTTTCTTGAATTTTCCTTAATGGTTTTTGTTGCATTATTATCAACAAAGAGTTTATGTTCATCCATATGCTGATGAAATTTTAATATATGGGTTAAAAATTGAGGGATATTTTTAGCCTCAACTGCTTGATGAGCTGCATTCCATAATACAATGGCTTTATCAACGTGTTCATTATCTTTCATTTCCATACAATACTACCCACTATATACCTTCAATTGATATTATAGCATATTGGCAGTTTTGAAGGGGTCAAGTCTTGACTTCTCCGAGGAGTTTGTCAGGTTAGAAAGTAATTTTGAAAATCCACTCTGATAATACGCAAGTAAAATTCTTACGCAACTGCCGCATTATGATTTGTATCGCACACTTGTTTTAATACTCGACAAATAAAATTATTAATACTGACATTTTCATTCTGAGCAGCTAATGCTATGCGTTCATGTAATTCACTGCCCACTCGTATGTTAAAGGATCCTTTAAAAGGTTTTTCAGGGGCAATTTTCTTTTTTCTGCACATTTCTAAATAATCATCAACGGCTTCTTCAAAAGCTTTTTTAATACCAACTGCATTCGTGCCTTCGTATGAAACAAGAGCTCTTATGAATTCCAATTCCCCATAAAAAATTAGAGCTTCAGAATCAAAATGAACTGAGCCATAATAATCTTTGTATTTCATAATGTCTTTCATATCTGCTCCCTTTCTCTCAATGCTTCAATCATTTGCTTTAACTGATATTCTTTTAACGTGGGTCTTGGATGTGGTTTGTGTAAACTGATCGGAGGATGTACCTCATGCACAAACCTGACTCTAGAACCACTGGTTTTACCGGCCTGTGTTTCTTCATAGCCCAAACTATCCAAGAATCTTGTTAACTCTATCCAGCTAAAATCTTTGGGCTTAGATAGGAAACGTTTCATTAGCTTGTCGCTTTGTGTCATGTTCTTGATTCTACCTGATCAAGCCTCAGCTAAAGAATAGCATAGGCAGTTACATTAAGCAACTATATTTAGTTGCATCTCTTGGTCTATGTAGTATTGTAACGGGTCAGAATAAAATTAATATCCGTACTTGTAGGTGAATTAGTTAAACACTTGACCCATCATTGTGTTAGGAATTAGACTACAAATAGGTTTAAAAAGAGAGATTTAGGTCATGTTGGATTGTAAATTGACCAGTGAATTTGCAGATGTTATGACAAAAATATTAATATCTTCATCTCCAAAGAAACATCAAGTTATTTTGAATACATCGTGCTTTGATACTCCATTAGGACCTATGTTAGCGATCGCTGATGAAAAGGAATTGTACGTTTTAGAATTCTTTGAGAGACGAGGATTACAGCGTGAAATTGAAAGACTTTGTCTTAAAAATAAATATGCAATAGTCTCTGGAAAAACTGATCCTATCACTTCTATTGAATCAGAAATAAAATCCTATTTTGCTGGAAAACTTCGAGAATTTAAAACCCCGTTTCATTTAATGGGGACACCATTTCAAAAACGAGTGTGGACTGAATTATTGACAATTCCTTATGGTGAAACGCGTAGCTATCTGGAGCAAGCAAAAGCCATAAAAAAAGAAACTGCTTATAGAGCTGTTGCAAATGCTAATGGCGCTAATCAACTTGCTATCATCATTCCTTGTCATCGTATTATCAATAATAATGGTAATCTTGGTGGCTATGGTGGTGGTATTGCCCGAAAACAATGGCTTCTTGAGCATGAAAAAAAGAATGTGCCTAAATTTTCTGCCTAATATACTTTTGATTTTTAAATATCACAGTGAAATGTGACAAGATATAAGAATTCTCCCACAACGACTAGTGGAATCCACTTACAGAATACTATATTGACCCACATGGAGTGATTATTTAACCTGGAGATTCAGTATTATTGCGTTTCGCAGTAGATTGTTTATGCAATATCCAGGTTAGGGATATAACTGAGTTTAATTTTATTAGGAGAAAATAATATGTCAACACAACCTCAAGAACAGATCAATGATATCATGCTGACTCCCACAGAGCGTAATTTTTTGAAATTAATGAACGAAGGAAAGACACCACAAGATATTGCAGGTCTGCTAGGTCTTTCTCGATTAACAGTGGATTTTCATCTTAAAAATATTATTCAAAAATTTAAAATTTCGACAGTAAGTGCTGAATAGTCAATACACTAAAGTGCCTCGTCAGGTGAGAGTTAGTTTTTTGGGGCAACGCCAATTATTGTGTGAACTTAACTTGACTCAATTGGGTTTGGTGCTCCTTTAACAGAAATAGTCACCTGGATTTTTAAATAACTCAGCTGGATCGTCAGATTGAAATGGGTTTGGCCCTATTTCCCGCTTGAATATACTATTAGATTTAAAAAAACGTAGATAGTTTAATACTTGTGAAGCATTAGGCCTATTGTAACTTTTAAAAGCAGTACAGCATTGTCCAAGCTTTTTGTATGGGTCTGGGGTATCGGTTGGATATGCATCAAGTTCACCAAGCCTAATTTTGGATATAGTTATATCTCGGTCTTTCCTAGAATAATCTTTAAATGGATAATCATGAGTGCAGATTTCAAACATTAGCATGCCAAATGAATATATATCGCTTGCTGTCGAATTTGCTGATCCTTTTTCAAAAAGTTCTGGGGGCATCCATTTTACTGTACCGTGAGCTTCCACTGATGCTTTTGTTGGTAAGTTTGGCCAGAGAGGGTTTTTCTCTACTTCAATTGCTACGCCAAAATCGGCTAATTTAGCTTGATAATACTGATCCAATAAAATGTTGGGACTTTTAATATCACAATGGATTACCACGGGGTTACGAGTATGAAGATAATTCAATGCTGAAGCAATGTTATAAGCGAATTGAATTCTAACTGACCATAATATGGATTCTCTCGGTTGCGTTTTCAAAAATGTATTTAATGCTTGATTAAGCATGAATTCCATTACCAAACTAGGTGGTTCTTCGAATAACACGCCGATTAATCTAACAATATCAGGTGAGTTAAGAGTTGAGAGCAATTTTGCCTCTCTTTCGAAATCTTCCATTGTTTTTTTGGAATTATGAACATCTTTAAATTGCTTGATAGCAACGGGAAAATTTGTATTAGGAAATGATTCCTGAACCAAATGACCTGCAAATACTTTTCCAAATCCACCTTCACCTAGTGTTTCCCCAAAGCATAGTGATTTCAAAGGTATTGCCATAGTTTCAGGTAAAGAGGGGGTGGATACTTTAAAATGTGATCGTCGTGCTGAATATTTAATATAAGGCACATTGGATTCTATACTACTCGAATTCGTTTCCATTTTCCTTAATTCATATTGAACTATTCTCAAATAGCGTTCGCATTCAGTAATCTCTACTTTAGCAACTTCACCATCTCCGAATCGTAACGTAAGTCTTTCAATACTTTTAAGAAGATGGTCTTTAGCAGACTCAAAATACTTTTTCTTAAAATAACACTGTGCTAATGGAAAGATTCTAGGGCCTCTCGGGGGGCCTAGATAGTGTGTTAGATTTTCAATAGCTTTATCGTAATCTCCCAAATGGTAATATGCTTGGCCTAGTTCTAGATAATCCTGATCTCTAGTTTCACCGGCATTTTTGATGGCATCCTGAATTGCTTCGACTTGTTTTTGATAATCCCCAAGTAAAGAATACAAATGTCTTCTTCTTTCGTATACAAAACTTCTTACCGGATTTATTTTTAGTCGTCGAAGTTCAGATTGAATTTTAGTTGTATTAGTCCCTTGATCAGTAATAGATTGCTCAACAAATTTATTTTGAATGTCTGTGCTGTTGGAATCGAGTAACAAGATAATATCTTTATCGACTTCTAGAAAAACCGCAGTATTTTTGGAAAATTTATGTTTGGATTGTAATATTTCAAATCGCAGGATATATAATTTTGGATTAAGAGGATCTTCTTCTATAGCCAGATCAATATTGATTAACGCTTTTTCAAAATCTTCAAACTTAAAACATTCCCAAGCCTTATCGTAAAAATGCTCTTTTTTCAAATTTTGATCCTTTCCTAAGCATAGGGTGTCTAATGACTAAGTAAGTCTATTTTGTTTCCTGGAGGTAAACAAGCTTGTGAAGTATGCTCCCTTACAGACCCCCTTTAATTTTCCCGCTTTACAGGTAGTAATTGATTGAATCTTATGCTTAATTGTGGTATAAATCTGACTATAGAACCATAATCAGATGAGCCTAGACTATGAAAATGCTGGAAATCACCCCTCCCATTGTTGGTATGCAGCTCCCCGCAGATATTATACAAGTACTAGAAGAGTGCCTCAGCCTGCAGCATGAGCAAAATCTGAGTAGCTATGATAAGATTATTGGTCTGATTAATGTAACGATCAAGTATATCGGAAAAGAAGTCATCTTAGTTAATGAGACTGTCACACTATCTTGGCATCATGTCGAGCCTTATTTGAATCAGCATGTACCCGACGGGTCTGATCTGTATTATCTCATTGATCAATATTTTCACACGCTGTTTTCTAAGTCTCCCGTTGAGAATTCATCAGGCTTAACTACGCTTTTTTTCACGACAGAGCAGATTGCTGTAGCTTATGTTGATTTTTTAAGACCCATATTGCTGATAAGAAATACTGAATATCCTAAAGTGATTAATCGCGCAGGTGTTGTGTTAACAGAAGAACAGTTTTTCTTTTGTCGTGTTTATCTGAAAAATGAAAACGGAAAAATCGTTAGGCGAAATTTACGGTCAATACTCAATTACAACATGCTATTAAAAACCTTACGAGCGGATGAATTTGATTTTAGCCTTCAATTTATTTTGGGCATTATTTCTGGTGAAAATGAAACAAGACGCTTGCAAAATCTGCGCCCATCTAACCGTCAACCTTACACGATTACTCCAGATGGTCGTGTTGTACCGAGGCTCAATAAACAGCCGTTGTACACACCCGATGAAAAAAAAGGCTATTCTCAAAATCAATCATGTACGCTAATTGATGATTGGGCATTGAGCCCTGCCTTCGGCTTTAGCAAAGGTAGAAATTCAAAACTCTATGGTCTGATGACCGATGTTAATGATTCATTAGTTACCCGGCTAATGATAAATGATTCAGGTACCGTGTCGCGTATATTTGATTTTGACGATGCAGAGAGAGCTATGAATAGCCATGCCTATCGTTCCTATAAGGAAAATAAATTTTTTTCAAGAGATCGACTAGATGAATTTAAATATAAAAACAAATTTATAAGACAGGAGAGAATGAGCACAAATGAAGTGCTAGCACGATTGCGGTTTAATCCTTATCGAAGCGTTGTGAGTATTTGCGCAGATACTTTAGAGGCTAGGCTCCTAGCTTACGATTTTGCACAAGAACTACTTGAGCATTACGCGGAGTCTGTAGAAAAATCGGGAGCCACCTTAAATCCGGATTTCAAAATACCCATTATTTTTTATCTCCAGAAAAACTCTCATAAGCATGAGATATCAGTATATACTGATGAGATGCGCCAAAGAGATCAAGCTGAGGCATTGGCAATATACAACGATGTTGCACTTAGAAAGCAGTGCTATGTAAGTCGGAACTACGAATTTCTACTGGGTTTGCCAGAAATAACACTTGAAATTTTAATGGAGCCCGTGAATATTGTTCCAATGGCACTTACCATGATGCGACGCGGGTATGTGCGAATGTTAACGCGATTGCTAAGAGTTTCGCGTTCCCACTCTCTTCGTGATGAGCTCGTTGATGCTCTGACAAAAAGTGGTTTTTTGGAACAAAATGACGTGGCGATTTCGCAGCTCATTTTGGCTGAACAATTTGATATTGCAGATCAGTTAATTGGTGCAACAAATTCCTCTATCGGACAATTACCGTATGGCAGTAGGTTGTTAGTTTCACATCTGCAAGATCGTGGAAATCCACGGCAAATAAAATACGCCGTCCACGAAAACACGTTAAATTCGGCCGCGATAATGAAGAGTAAAAACTGGGTTCTCATTAAACTTTATCTCAAAGAGTTTTCCACACTTCCTCAGTCTTTTTTGGGGGAATTATTGCGCCTCGCTTGCATAACGGGTGAGCATAATACAGCAGATTTTTTATTAAAGAGAGGCGCGCCCAGAAATACTTTATCATTGCCGAAAGAAAATGGGGAGCTGCAGAAGGAAGCTAAAGAAATTGGTATCGCACCGATTAGCATTGCTGCCAACAATGAAGATTGGAAATTGGTATCGCTATTTGCTCAGTATCCTACGGATGCTGAGGATAGTTCGGAATATGGTTTTGCGCTGCTAAAATCGCTTCACCATCGTCAGCGTGAACTTGCAAAATTATTATTACAGGCAGGTGCTAAACCAACATGGCGCGCGTCGGGTAGTCATAAAGGATATGAACTCAAATCTGCGTTATGGTATGCAATATTTCATGGTTTTAATGAGTTACTTCCTGAATTGATCGAACACGAAAAGTCTTATCAAGATGAATATTTTCTTCAGCGAACTGTGGAAGCATTGGAACTTGCTTACGACGAAGGCAATCAGCAAGCAATCACTATTCTTCAAGAAAACGGAGTGTCATTGAGCTTCATAGATCCTGACAATGTAGAATCAAGAATCTGTTTGCGAGTCTGCAATGCATTAGTGCTTGAAGGAGAACCTCAGGCTGAGAAACGTTTAGTGAGATATTGTCAACAACATCAATTGTTAGATAAAGAGTGTGATAAGATCACAAAATCACGAGGCTTTATATTTGGTTTATTTTCAGACAAATTAAAATCGCGCTCTGAAAATCTTATGATAAAAGGATTGCGAATAATATTACCTCATATTGTCTCAATCGCGTCTGAACTCTCAACTTCTGCGCAAGAAGAAGTTTTGAAATCTACGATGAAATGGCTATTACAATGTAAAGAAGCTTCACTGTTTGATTATATCACTGATTCATTAACTACGGATGACACTCATAGTTACGGACGTATCATTATCAATGCCATATTAGAAAATCTCTCAAGAGATAATATTGAAATGGTTCGAAAGGTTATTCTCTCTCGTTTTAAGGGTCCTTGGAAAGAATTATGGGAAACATTGCTTAATGCCGCCCTAAATGACCTAAAGTCTATTAAGCATTGGAATGAGCTAATTGATAATAAGGCTCTGCTTCTGTATGAACTTAGCCCAACGTTGCCAGAGGATCTCGTGGGTATTATTTTTGAATCGGCAGTTATTAGAAAGAAATTGAATATTGCAAGAGCGTTGTTGAATAGGGCTGACCTTAGTGATTTAACAAAAGATGATCTATTGCATCGATCGATTAGAAATTCATTTATCATACCTGAGTGTTGGGCTCTATTAATGTTGAAAAAGAATTTTCACGTCACGGCTGCCCATGTAGAAAAAGCAGCTAGTTACTGTAAAATAGACGTTCTTCTAAAGATGCTTGATGCTGTTCAAAGAGAGAAATATTCTACAGCGGAGTATCAAAGAAGTTTCTTCTGCGTGTTCAGCTACTGTTTTCATTATCAGGAAAATAAAAAATTGAAGGTCATAAAAAAATTAATTGACATTGTTGGCTCTTCTATGATAATGAATTTCGCGCTGATTTATTTGTTAAAAGGTTTGATAAAAACAAAAAGTTACAAAGATCATTCTAATGATTTTCCCAACATTATCCGATATCGTGAAGAGAATAAATTAGATGAAGACCTTGTTTATTTCAGCTTAGAGAATTATCGTGATTCCATTGTGGTCCATAAAATAATGCTACAGGTACTCAACGATTATTTCAATAACGTTAGCACTCCTTCAAGGAAGCAGATCACCAATGAAACTTATCATAAAATGATGGAATTAATAGGAAGCATGATTAAAGTAGATGAACAGTCTTCTCGGAGACATAATGACTTGTGGCGTGAAAACATAAATGAATCAAATCTGTTACTTTATCGTTGGTTGCAGGAGCTCGAACAAACTCTGGTAAAGAATGACGATGACAAGCAATTCTTGGGCGGTATTTATTCGTGTACTGATGAATACGCCCCCCCATTTTATATTTCTTACGCCTACTAATTAAAGTATAGTTTACTGGGAAGGGCTTCTGAATTAATCGATAAATCAGGAGTGGTGCTCAGAATTGATGACGCTGATTTCAAGTATTTTATCACAAGGTATGAAAAATCATCTTTGCGGTGATAGTTTTTAAAATGGTGAAAGCGAAAACGATTGATTTGATAACTTACCGGATTAAAAGCTTGTTCCATAAGTTCTAAAATCTGGTCGAAGGTCCTATCAATGGTAGTTTGGTCAGGAATTTGGGTGAAAACCGTATCGGGGTTGCTGAAATAATTATTGAGAACGGTTAAGGCTCTATCAAAATCGGAAATAGGTTGACAAGAATCGGTATAATGACGGAAATCCGTAATTTTGGTACTTAGAAGATATGAAGAAAGAGAGTTTAAGTTTTCATATAATTTCAAAACGGGAACATCACCTGAAGAGCTGGAACCTCTATGGGTTTGAAAGATAGAGACTATAGAGATAAGAATAAGATGTTTGATAATATGCCTATTTATAAAGTGTGCGAGCAAGCTGATATGGCTCAATACAAAATCGGCATCAATATAGTTGTGTTTATTTCTTTCTAGATATTCTTCACCAATAAAGCTGATTATGTGAAAGAAGTCAGGATAATATTTTGGATCTTGGTATTTTTTCTTATCAATGTGTTGTATGATAAATTCGATTCTTTGCCTGCAGGCAAGGCCAGAGCCAATTCTGAACCCCACCTTTAAGTGTTCTATAGTGACAACTGCACCGTGATAGATCAGTAATTGAAATCGAGTATTTGCATATTGATCCACGGCTATAAATAAGGCATAGTCTAATTCTTCGGGGGTGAGATTGTGGTTATCAAGGATTTCACAGGCTAGTTTTTCACTGCCAAGATTGTCATAATAAAACTGTCCAAAATTAGTCTTCTGTTTCTCTAAGCAGTTATTTTCGCACTGATGTTCTGGCAAGGATCCCGACCAAATATTTCCTAAACTCAGTGTGGTCTTCCCATTCTTGGGACAGCAATTATTATCGCAATGATATCGTAAATTAGCCCCCAAATGTAAAAAAAGTAGCGCTTTTTCAAACTCCCTATTTTTAATAGAGAGATGTAAACCTACGTCGATCACTTTCTGCCAGTGCGGTATTCTTTCTATATCGTTAGCAATAAACTTGCCGAAAGATGCAAGTGTTTCCTGATCTTGATCTGCCAGCATATAGACTACTTTTTCATACAAAGCATTTAAATCTGAAAGTGTAAAGCCCTCTGAAAATAAGTACGTAATATAAGTAAGTAAAAGATTTTCAGAAATCAAAAATGCTAGAACTCTCTCGAAAATAAAATTTAATTTATTATTAGAGAATTTCTTGATAACGATAGGGAAGTGCGGCATTAAGAAATCGAGATCAGATTTAATATTTCCGGGTGCGCACGATTGCAGTTTATATCGTCCAAAGTTATTCTGAATTCCCCGTTTAGCAAGTTCAAAATTATAACATAAAGTATCGATGAAACCGTACAAGATCAATTTCTGTATTTCTTCACTATTCTCAGTTTGAATGGGTATTTCAATGGATTCTTGAATGATGGCGGCAGACTCTTCAAAGTTTTTTACACAAGCAAGATCATAAGATAACATAAGGATATGTTGGAATTGTTGTGAAGAAGTATTTCGCCTTTCAAAGCGAATTAAATCACTAATCAAATCAACAAGATTAAAATTGAGATTGAGAGCTATAGTGAGGGGTGCTTCAAATACATTGACGTTTTCAGGCGGTTGTGCACCAACATCTATGAGCAATTTGACTAGACTAAATTGCATTAATTTTATGGCTTCTGGGACTGCCTTCCCGTAAATTATGAGGTCTGTTGGAGGCGCTATAAAATCGCAAAAAATAGAAACCATGACCCAATCTTTGCGTTCGACAGAAATACTTAAAGCAGATGCGCCGTCCACGATTACAGAGCGGTCTGCTTTTCGTTTTAATAATTTTAGGGCTTGATTGTGGTTTTCTTGTTGGCAGGCAATATGTAGTAATTTTCCTAAAATTCTTTTATCAATATCAGGATATTTTTCTAGAAAAGTTTCAATATCTTTCCAAAACTTTCTGGTTGCTTTTACGGTCAATAGTATACTAAGTCCTACTAATTGCACTGGGGAGAGTGTGTCTTTGTCCAGTATGATATCACAAAGATTGATATCTTGAAGAATCGTTTTTTCTGGTAAATTAAATCCAAATGTGACAATGAATTCAGATGTGAAAAGATCATTTTTACCGAGGTCAATATAAGCTATAGATAATAGGATATCAAATACTTTTCTTGTTATGTCATTGTCTTGATGTTTTAGAAGAAATTCTAAACCATATTCCAGAGATGAGTGGGTAGTCGAAAAGTTAATAAAGATACAGATCATTTCCCAGTCTTGTAATTGAGCTGCTTCTTCCAGTGACGTTTTGCCAACTATTTGTACAGATATATCTGCACCTGATCTCAATAAAAATTGAGCCATGACATGATTCTGTTGCGAGGTAGAAAAGAATAATAGCTCACCTAATATTTTTTTATCTAGATTGGGATATTCTTTAACGCAATGTTTTACTGTACACCAGTGTCCGGCCTTAGCCGCGCTGAGTAATATTCTGTCTAATCCTACGAAATCGATCTGTCGTGGATTTCCGTATTGTGCCAAATGGTGTTCTAGATTGTTTCCTCTAAAGTGAAGTTGTTGTATATCCGATTGAGTCTTATCAATTAAGTTTCTAGCGATTTTAAAAGCTTCAACAGAGATGAACTCAGAAATTAAAGAGGAATTCTGAGATATGTCATTTGATTTCAGTAGATGATCAATGACTATTTTTGTGACGCTGCTGCCCGCTATGTTAAATAATTTTATTAAAAGTGCTACTCTATTGGTTTTCAACAGATGCATGGCGACGTAGCTACCAGAAGAAACTGGGGCAAGAAGAATATCAGGCGAGATATCGTCTAACCCGAGAAGAAGCTCGAAGTCTTTAAATTCAAAAATCGTTTCTCGGGTAATTAACTTTTTGCATAGTGTGCGGTCTTCACTTTGCATTTTATCTGTGTAAAATGTCAAATTTCTTCTGCCGTCCAATGCTCTTTTATTATAAAAAACGATGGGAATTCTATAATTGGGATTCAAGTGTAAGTTATTTTTTTGTGCATAACGTGAAAATTCTACAAGTAGTTCTTCTGAAAATTGGCTAGCTAATAACTGCGATTCTAAACTATCAGAGCAGATGCAAATTAAAGTTCGATACGGATTGAATCGTATTCTAGCTAAGACCTCATTCATTTGATACTGTGAATTGACGAAGTGCTCAATAAATTCATTTTCTTTTTCTGGTGGGTAGAAATTAGGTTTTTTTACCCTTTGATTATAAAATCGAGTATTCTCTAAATCCTCTGGTTTTTCTGTGTCATAAATATGAGCAACAGTTCCACCATCTTGCACAATGAATCGGTTGACCAAAGTATCATTTTTGTGAGTTAAGATACCATAGAGACTACCGATACGCGATTTGTTAATACCAAAGGGCTCGGCTTTTAAGTCAGGGTCGATAAGAGTCGTTGATTGGTGTTGAGAGTATTTTTCTTTTAAATCTGCTGGGTACATAGGTTTTTTATGGAGTCGAGACTCGACTGTACCTTGAGGGGTGATAGAATATTTTTTACGAGGAGCAGGACGTAAATTATGTCGCCTTTTACCATTTTCACCTGGAATAATCCCATTAATGAAAATTGAAGAAAAATCTAATTCATCAGCTCTGAGCGTTTTTAAATAATAATTACCCGCAATAAATTCCGGTTTTAAGTTGCCTGATTGATACATTTCATGGATGCAGTGAAAATGAAACTGATCCTCAGTGAGTAACACTCGGTTTTCCTGAACTAATGGGTATTCTTCATTTAGGATCGGCAGTATATCCCTGAGCGAATCGCAGAACTGCTTGGCGTCTGTTGTGTTAGTAAAAGAAAGGTCTTTTAGGCCATTGTTATCTTCAGATTGTTTTTGTGAGTGTTTGAGCATAGTGCCGTTTCATTTGGTCATATATAGACTTGATATTAAACTTAAAAATCCTTTGAATCAAGGCTTTGCTCTAACTTATGAAGATATTTGATGCCTAATATATAAAAAGTAATCAGAAGTAAAGCCAATGTGCCTTTATTTAAAGATCGATTTCCATAATCATCCTTGTTCTAATTAATTTTTAGAACGGTTGTTGATTTTTAGGTTCCAGCAAATGGATCTTGCGGGAGTATCGAGGAGGTTGGGAGCTGCTATCTGATGAATCATCTCCCTGTCCTTTACGCGCAAGTTCTTCAAGAAGTTTTAAAGCTGTCGAATCTTCTTCAGAGCTCATAAGTGCACGTCGATATGAATGAGTAATATCAACAACTTTTGTGATGGGTCTACAGTATCAGTGGATGCAGAATGTTCACCACCTGAATAGTTATGCTCCTCAGTTGATTTTGAGTCTTTTGTATTCTGTTGTTCTTTCTCGGCTGAAGTCGAGGAGTGCTGCAATGAAGGTTCATCATCAAGCATAAGGGTATCAATTCCCTGCTTGATTGATTCTACGAGATAGGTGAAAAGTCCTGCGCCCTTCCATGAAACCCAAAAATTGCTCAGTTTATCAGCGACACTACTTAGGGCCGGTGCGATGACAGCCGAGACTGCCCCAATAAAGCTAAATTTGATTATAAAGCTAGTTGCAAGTTTAACTCCGAATAAATAAGTGGCCACATTAGAAATAACAGATCCAAAAGCGGAAAAAAGTAAGGGGCCTAATGTCGCGTAGGTACTTTGCACTAACACGATTAATGTGTGGCCAAGTGCGAATGAATTTAGGACGCTAGTCAGTTTTGCTACAACGACCAGCATAAATCGAGCAATATCGATTGAATATACGGATAAAGCGCCAAAAAGAATGGGAAAAATAATGGACCATGCAATAATCGTAATGGATAAACTGAGACATAATCCGATGGTACCCACTAATAGGCTGATAAAAAATGTTGTAGTTTCTCCCAGTGCTGAGATTTGCAACATTCGACCATAACGAAACGCCATTCGCATGCTTTTTTCTGGCGACGTTATTGCTCTCCCGATAATAGCAGTGCTTCTAAAGGCATAGTAAGAAAATAATGCGAATACTATTCCGATTACCATCAAAAACTTGACTAGATAATAAGGCCAAGTCGCAGCCTTACTCGAGTTGGAGCTTCGCTTAAATGTATGGTATTTAAAATCCAAGAATTTCAAAAAAATCCATGCAAAGGCGTGAGCACTAAAACGCTTGGCAACTAAGGAAGAAAATTCGGTAAAGAGCTTAATGCAATTAAGCATAATTTTAGGTATTAACGTAAGTAGCTTAATAGGAAGTATCAGTGGAATTTTTACAACTAGAGCAATCCATTGCAAAATTTGTTTTTCTGTTGAAATCACAGAAGAGGAATCCCATCCGCCAATCATAGTTTTTTAGAAGTTGTGATGGCCAAATAGTATAGAATGATTCTATTTCTTGGTCATTGAAACAGGTTGAGAAATATTCATGTTCAGGATTATAGTGTATTTCAGTTTTAATCTTGCGTGATGGAAGTCCAAAAAAGATGATAAAACGATCTAGCGTTTCACTGTATTCGATCTCCTCTCTCACGGATTTATGAATGAGATCAATGTTAGGTCCTGAATGTGATTCATAGGAATCTAGAATCTGATCTAATTCTGATGGAGGCTTGGGGTATGTTAGGTTGATGCTAGGGTAGTTGGAGTAGTGGACTTTGAGTGCTCACTGAATTCTGAGCTTGGTACCCATTCGTCAGAGTTTGTAATTATTTCATCTAGAACAGGAACAGTTTCATCTGTATTGACATCATAGCCATCAGCTTCATAAGTCTCATCAAAAGCAGCTTTGAAGTACCAGCTCATGCCTCCAAGTTTATGGAAATCATTTTTATAGTGAGGATGTGACTGAATGTACAAAGCGTTCGTGAGGTCTCGTGGTATTATATGTAATAGCCATTCTAAAATGCCGAGACTGGATGCCTCATGCGTAATACGCATTAGTTCCTTTCTTAACTTGACGTCCGATTCGCTACGAAATTTCATAGGTCAACTCTAAAAGCTTTGCATGACAAGGCTAACTTTTGTTCTTGCTGATTATGAAGAGCAATGATTTCAGCAATTTTTTCGCTATTTCTTTTTTCAATCGCTTTGAAAATTATCTCGTAGTTTTTCCAGTGTTTCATAAGATCTGTTTTTCGTTCTAATATAGAAGGGTACTGAATTCTATATACACTGGGAATGAGATCTTCAATCAATTCTTCTAGTAATTTATTTTTTGCGATAGAAAAGCTCGCTCGAATAAACTCAATGGTTTCTTTAAAATAGGAAGATATTTGCCTTTTTCTGCATTTTGTTTCATTGAGACTAAAATATCTTTTAAAGGTTCAAGAGTCGAATCTTTCCATCGGGCTGCAACTTCTTGACCGAGCAATGTATAGAGAATACTAATGACATCATACAATTCAGTTATTTCAGAAGCTGTAATTTTTTTTACAATTGCACCTCTGCGAGGTAATAATGTAATGAGTCGTTGTTTTTGTAAAATTAACAAGGCTTCTCGTACAGGGCCGCGACTGATACCAAGTTCTTCTGCGATTTTTTCTTCCATGATGCGATTGCCGGGAGCAAATTCACCCTGAATGATTTTATCAGCAATCCATTTGCTGGCTTGAACACTTAAATTATCATGGAGTTGAATTTTCACTAGCCGATCTCTAGGGTCATTAATAATTAGCTGAATAAGTAAATCAAGTGTATCATCATCCAGTAGATTGTAAATAGTTAAAAGTAACAAGGAACAATAAGAAGTTATTTTCAATTAATTCAATGGGTTACGAATCGGTCGAATGGGGTTGTGTATGCAAAAGGAGCAGGCTTGCATTAATATTGTAGATTGTTGACAATCTACAAATTAAGAGATAGGCTTGAGTCTGGTCTGTCTGGAAGGAAAAGAAAGATCCAGTTGTATTGGTTTCCAGATTGATCATTTGAGCTTTGTTAAAACAAACAAAACTTTTCTATCGTAGACTTAAAATACAGTGAAAAGTTTAAAAACGGAGATAATCAATGAAAAAGAAAGTTTTTTTATTCTTACTAGCATCAACTATAGCAACGTCGACAGCATATGCACGCGAAGAGTTTTATGCGGAAATAGACGGAGGCTATGATAAAAGCCTCGCTAAGGGACCTTCTGATTATGCCAATATGCGCTTAGGTGTTGGAACACATTTATTCAAGTCAGAAAAGTCCAAAAACTATTTTGGATTGGAAGGGCATTTAGGTACAAATGTGACAGGTTCAGCGTGGGGGCTTCACAACACCCCATTCTCTGTCGATTCATTTAATTATTACACGGCAGATATTGCAGGATTGATTGGATATGAAACCAATAATCATACTGATATCGCGTTGAAACTAGGCATTCGATGTGACGCCTATGATCACGAAGTAAGCACGCATGCGATGATTGTCCCTCAAATTGGTGTTGGTCTGGGGATTCCTATGGCTGACCAATTAAAACTCACAACGGAAGTTAACTATCGTTTCGTTGGTACTTCCGCCAATGTAGGTCTACGTTATACTTTCTAAATCAACATGGGATCGAGTGTTGGATCCTCGATCCCTTCTTAGCAGTTGCAATTTAGATGGGTTATCAAGATAATACAATTCAAATACTCCTTTAACAGCAAATCAATCTTCAAGGGAATGTTCGAGAAAGATGAAGAAAACGCTAGGCCGTTACATTGTTGCGACACCAGAGACGATAAAATCTCTTATCGAACAAGGTGTGTTTCCAACAGAATTAGAAGCCTATGTATCACCAAGAGCCATTAGATTATTTAATATTCATACCGATCCATCAATCGAAAGTCATACGGGTAAAGAGCAAACATTTTTAGTAGAGGTTGTTCTCGAGTTAGATGCAGATGATCCTCTAACAGAGATACATGAGCAGTCTCAGTACAGTTGCGTGAGTAGAATAGAGCCTAAACATGTTAGATGCATTTATACCTTTTCAGAAAAAGGGAGGAGGCTGTTAGTCAATAAATTAGATGAAAGTTGTAATATTCCTCTCATTATTGATGCTTCAAAGTTTGCAATGCACATTGCTCGTACAGTCACTGAAGCTGCTGGATCTACTAATGGAGCAGTAAAACGTGAAACGCCAGATCAAAAAGAAGCAGATGAGAGTATGGCTGTTGGTAGTTATGCTGGTATTTTAAAAAGACTAAAGCCTGAGCCAGGTATAGTAAAAGAAGAAGAGGCAATATCTACACAGCCTGATATAAGGTATGCTGATAATTTATCCAGATTGTCGAGTACTGAAGAGCATAAAGCATTTCTGAAATATGCTTTTAGTAAAGCCAAAAAAACAATATTGTTAACAAGTTATGCGCTCAGTAGTGAATGTTTTGAGCTTTTAGATATTTTTAGTCTTATCATTCAGGCAAGAAAGCGCGGAATCGCGGTCTATATCTATTATTCAGATCAAAAAGGAATAGAACAAGAGATATTTGAATTTCTTAATCACTATGGTGTTAAACTGGATCAAATGTTTACTCATAGTAAGATTCTTGTTGTTGATGAGACAATTGCTACTATAGGATCATTTAATTGGTTATCGGGTGTTACAAAAGCATATCCAAATGCTTGTGATGGAACAATTGTATTGCAATGTCATCAGGCTTGTGGGGAATTAAAAGATGACCTATGGAATCATATTAAACGTTATCGAATTTGTCAATTTGAAAATACAAGCAGATGAGCGATAATTTAACAAGGACGATTATAATTTTTCTGCTATAGAATATCAGGTAGATTCTAGTTCAAATTTAGTTTATTTGCCCACACTTGATCAGCAGAGAGGTTATTTAATTGATTCCCTTGATGCTGCTCAAGAAAGTATCGTTATCTGTTCACCGTTCATATCGACTCAAGGCGAGTTTATGAATGATTTTGATCAGAAACATTGTCAACGACTGTCAGATCGCGGAGTGCACGTGATCTTTGTTTGTGATGCTAATAATAAGAATATTGAAGATTTTAGTCAATTTATCAATAGACTAGGTTCTCTTTATGTTCATGTGATCTTAACTACCAATTTCCACCTCAAAACAATCATCGTAGACGAAAAAGAAATTTCAGAGGGTTCCTTTAACTGGTTATCGGCGGTTCGGGATGAGGGAAGTAACTATCATAATCATGAGGCTGTTGTAGTTGTAACCGGAGGTAGAGCATTGCCTCTAATTCAGCATTTCCACGATTCACCAGTAGGCCAAGTCATAAAGACTTATTTTGATCAATTACCGAGCGATAATCAACGAGATGATAATGAAGTAGAAGAGGGTGATGAGGAGAGTAGCACAACTTATTACTCATATTAACTCTGCAGAAATCTATTCTTTAAGGGATGTAAAAAATGTTTTTATTGGATGAATTTGAGTATGTCTCTGATAAAGCAGCAACTGTTGTAGCATTGAACGAAAAAGAAGCAGAAATTTTAGATCTTTTGCGTAGCAAGAAGCTGCAAGAAGCCTTTCAATTACTATCATTATTGACAGCTAACGATCGTATATTTGAGTTGGCTCATGAAGCATTAGAAATTGCAGAATCTTTACGTGACTCAGAAATGATAAAGCAACTTGTTGATCTGCAATTTTCTAAGCGCAATAAAAGAGATTTTTATATTTTAGCAGTGTGTGCACTGCTCAGATTAAATCCTGATTTTGCAGTATCATTTGTATTGTTCACAAAATTATCTGAAGATGAAGCCGATTGTGGTTGGAAATTACTCGAAAGACACTATAGAAAACAGAATGACTTGAAGAAACTTGAGGTTATATACGATCATTTAACAGAGGATGGTAATAAAATATCATTAGCTGAATATTTTCTGAATTCTGATGATATAGTCAAGAATTGGCAATCATGGATAATGTGGTTTGGAAGATATTCAAGCCTGAAAAAAGCCAGTTCGATTATTTATTTTAGAGGCAAAGCTGTAGAGCTGCTTACAACTGAATCTGATGTTAAGGTTGTATTTGATGTAGTCAGTCGAGCATTTATAGTGAATGCTAAGCGAGATTTTCTCCAACATCTGTATTTTCATTGGATTAAGAGCCAAGAATTTTTACGTTGTGAGCAATTAGAAAAGCATTTGCCTCAAGAGCTCTCTTGGTTGATGCAAGTGAGAGAACTTGTGAGGGGAGGAAAGAATTTTGAAGTATTGACAAAGATATCATATGCCGAACAAGTTTGGATCATTCCCATCGCTGTTACTCAATTGATCAGAACTACGGATGCGCAAGTAGCGCTCATTCCAGTCTTAGTATCTACAGCCGATCTGTTCCCAGCATGTAGAGATCAAATATTAGAGACTGCTTCTCAACAGTATATAGAACTAGAACGTTTTGATGATGTTATTTGCATGCTTTCACATTTGAGCCAGTATCATGTAGAAAGCACAATTGGATCTATGGTCTTAACGGGAAAACTGAATGAAGCTCAACAAGCTAAGGTTATAGTCAAGGTTAATTTTGATGGTTTTATGTGGGACAGAATCAAAGCATCATTTTCGCCCTTGTTGATCGAAAATGAGCAACGTCGTCGCATAGAAGAATCATATCGACAATTTCGGAAAGAATATCTTGCACTGAAAAATGTGGGTAAAAAAGATAAAAGTAAAATTTAGTGAAATTTGTAATAAATTACACACTTTGATTCGACATAAGCTTTATACTCAAGCATTAGAGCTATGTGCTGTATTGGCACCTTCTGATAAACGAGATGGCTATGTTGAAAGTTTGGTACAAGCAAACGCATCATTAGAGCCTGTAAATTTCGATAATTGTATAAAAGCATCTCACCTATATCGTGAAAAGACAGTTGCGACTTCATGGAAGAATTTTTTCGAAGCAGTTCGTCGAGGCAATAATCGAGAAATAATAATGGCCTCATTGAGATGTCCATTTAAAGTGTTTGCGAACTTCTTTTGTTTGTAATGCAGTGGTTCAGATATTAAATGAAGATGACATTAGCGAACCTATTGAATTTCTGCGAAGTTCAGGGTTTTTAGGATCAGAATGGGCTACAAGTCAGATAAAAGAAAAAATTGTGGAGGGATTATTTAAGATATTTGGAGACGATACCACAAAACTATTAAATAGAATAAAAGGTTGGAGAAAAAGTGGTATTACAGGATTTGATGGTTTTATCATATCAACATTTTTAGAAAAAAATCAATTGGTGAATGCGGTAAAACTATTGAATTCTTGGGTCACAAATGCGGCCGATGAAAAATTCGAAAACGATCCGTGTTTTAATCAAGTTAAAAGTTATTTAGGTTCAGCTAAGCCACGCAAAAGAGTTATTCGCTACTGTAAATATGCTAGTAAATAAATCAGCACGTCAAATTCTTTTAAGAGAAATATGTCGAGTAGCTATGCAATTAAATTCAGACATAGCAATAGACATTATAAGAGCATGTCCAGATAAAGAGTTGAAAAACGAATTTTGTGAGTTCATATTAGAATCATTTCTCGTTTCTTCACAATATGAGTTGGCAAATAAAGCAATATCTTGTCTATCCTCTGAGTTGCAACAATATTGGCGACCTATAATATCTGATGTTAGAAAGAATCATTTTAGAAGTGTATTAAACCATTGGTGCACATCACATCGATTTGTTCGTGGCTTAGTTGACATTGTTGTCAAAAATTGGCTCAGACATGTAAATCCTAACGATGTGTTAGTAGAGTTTTCTGGTGTTTATCGACTCCAGGAGGATTTGTCTCGCTCTAGACCTTTGCTTGAAGACGCCGATTTGGACGAATCGATTAAGCGTTATCGTGCAAAGGAGGATTGTAATCGAGTTTTAAATTTAATATCACTTTACTGGTGCAGTGTATGTCTTGAATCAAATCAATCCACAATTACTGAGATTATTGCAGGACTAAGAGTTATCTTGCCTTGGTATGTTTGTGCTGGTCAATATCATGATTTAATTGAGAAAGCCAAAAAAAAGGTTTTTGAGTTAACAAAAAACTTTAGTGATATTGAAAGTTTTTTCCTTTTACTAATCGAACATAAGAAGCTTGAAAACCAGGATTTTAATTTTGTTGAGAGTCAGTGGCTAAACACGCAAGCTTTTAGAGAAATTGAACTTCTTATTGATTTTGTACGAAAAAATATGCTGGAAACTCTTGAGGGCGGTTTAAGAAATTATAACATAGCATCATGGGTAAATGCAGCACGAGAACGATTAGTCAGTGAGTATATCAATAAAAAAATGTTTCAAGAAGTAGTACGTTTTTTACCTGATGATATGTCTTACTCAGAGCGACGTTTATTGCTAGATTGTATTGAGCAGCATGTTCAAGCTCTAGCTCTTCCTAGAGTGCAATGTCTTATCGATAAACTAAAGATCAATCTAATTGAAGAGGATGCTCTTCGATTAGTGAGTTATTTGCTGAATGCAAATTATATCGTAGAAGGTCAAGAATTGTTTCGGCGATATGTTAAAACTCCCACACGCGTTCATGCTTTGGGGAAAAAAGTAGTAGAATGTTACTGGAAAAAACTGACGCTTTTATTAGATCCAGAGGGTGCTATTACTGTAAAGTTTATTTGTGATTCTTACACTAAAATCGCTCAGCTAAAAATAGCCCTCAAAAAGGGTGATAACAATGAGGCTATACGCTTGCAGACAGAAATTGTTCAAGACATGCGACGCCTACCTGAAATTGGTTTTAACGCATATTGCAAAAGACAATATCCAAATGCAAATTTTAGATTTCTTTATTTTCCCATGGTACCTTCAACAGAAGCAAGAGCTCCAGGAGTTCGTTTACAAGAATTATTAAGAGGTAATGGATTAGCAGAATTACAGAGAGATAAACCTGATATGTTTGATTTTCTACTCAATATACAACCTGCAGTAAGTCGACGTCATATGTGGCTCGAAACACTTTTTCCAATGAGTAATACAATTAAGCATGACAGTAACATTACTGCAGACAAAGTGTCGCCTGATTTCTTAACTGATCTCGTGAATGGCGTAACGCTCATTCTCCTCAAATTATCTAATCCCCTATCACCAGTTCTTGAGCTTGAGCGATTTCTTCCCTCGGTATTTATTGATATGGATCAATTAACGAGTGATATCAGTCATCAATCGGACCTTACTCTGTAGCGTTTATCCAAGAGACGAAAGCTCAGGTGAGGGGCTTACCATCATGATGGCTTTCGGCTTACATTGGCGATAGATGCAATCCTACTCTTCCAATATACAAATAACCATGTTAACCTACCCGCCTTATTGAAGAACACATGGAAGGATTCACGAATATGATAACAGTACCTGCTTATAACTTGAGCTCTACGCTTAATTATGATGTTAACCTGATAGACTTTCTGGGAACGAATATCGTTGTCTATTTTTACCCTAAAGATAATACTCCAGGCTGTATAAAAGAAGCTGAGAATTTTCGAGATAGTATCTCGGAATTCACTCGATTGAACTGCACAGTATTCGGGGTATCACGAGATTCAGTCGAATCACATCACTATTTCAAGAAAATGCTCGACCTGCCTTTTGAGCTTATCTCTGATAGAAACGAAAGACTATGTAAACACTTCCGTGTTATTCAGGAGAAGCATTGGTTCGACATTCCCTATGACAGCATTGTTAGAAGCACCTTTCTGATCAATACTCGAGGTGAAGTTGTCAAAGAATGGCGTGAACTGAAAGTAGAGGGACATGTTGCGAATGTTCTCAACGAACTACGTATGATCGATAAACAGGAAGACAATAACGAAGTCGTCCAAGTGCTTCGAACGGCAACAACAATTAATCGAGTGACTGCGGTTCTTTCTTAATTTGCCCCATTATCTTTTCCAGTTTGCTCTTTGTTCACACTAATTGTATTTCTCATACAATAAGGAGTATATCTTTAAATATTCAGACTTTGTTCCTAAAAGAGGGGCTAGAGCATGGTAGATGTGAATATCTCTAAAGTATTGATAAGCCTATATACTTATATCAGCATTCTCTATGTGTTCTGTGCGTATTTATTAAATTCCGTTCTGGTTTTTGTGTTAGAACTTAATAGTATGCTACGTAAATTTTTACAAAGATATGATCAGTTTTATTACAACATATTTCATTATTTTGGATTATGCGCTATTTATCTCGCCACTGTTTTTATGACAAAAAATTATCATTTCTTTGCGTGTAGTTTTGTCACTCCACTTGCAGTAATATCTTTGACTCTCTTGTTTCTCTATGTCGGAACATTTATTTGGAATTTTCTTAGACATTTATTGGCTTTGTGATCGATATGGTTATCACGAAGACTATGCGATACCTAAGAATATTATTTGTCTTACGCTTATTATGGTTCCATTATTTCTCGTTACATTAAATACCTCAGGAATCACTCATGGTCTTTTAGTATGTCTATTTTTTGCCACAAGACTTGATTATTTAGATAACTATGAATCAACTGCGCATGATGCTATGCATAAAAGAGTCTCTATCAAATTTTGATGATGATGATTCGTACTTACAAATCGTTGCCCTTAAAGGGATAGATTTTTTAATGAACTATGTATTAGGTGTATTTTTCCTGTATCCGCCTAACCTCTATTATTATCACCACATTTATAATCATCATAAAGAGAACTGCGGACCTAAGGATGTTACTTCGCCAATCTTTTATAATCGACAGAGTGTGAGTCATTTTTGTCGAGCGGCATTAAAATTTATGTTGGGATGGTTTACAGCGGCCGATTTATTGTTATATCTAATAAAAAACAAGCACTATATAGCCGCGATTAATGTATTTTTTGGTCAAGTCTATTTTTATGCTGCTATCTATTTAATTGGTCTTGTGTCGCCATTATTTGCAATATCATTTCTTGATTATTCGTGTTGTCGATGGATATTTGCTAGCAAAAACAATTTGGCGTTGGCATGCATTTATAGATCCAACAGCAAAAGAGTTTACCTATGACAACGCGCTCAATATAGTTTCGAGTAATCGCTCAATTTACTTTCACTATTATCATTCTCTACACCACCTTAAAGCAAATATGCGTAATGCTGTCATGGATAGTTATATTCAAAAAAACAAGCATGAAATAGCAAAGTCCAATATTGTGATGCTCCGTGATTTAAAAACGTCAGAACTCGTGTCTCTAATTTTTTCCGACCGTCTTGATATCATTGCTAAGCATTGGGTAGATCTTAATGATTCACCGCTGTCAGACAATGAAGTCCGCGAGCTTTTAAAGCTAAGGCTACAACCCTGGATACATCATCCCGCTATGCCTAGCTATTTTCAAAATTGGATTGACCCTGCACTTAGAGATTTTATTGGTCATTGGAATAGAAAAAAGCATTCTATGCTCGAATTAGCAGGCTAGCTTCATTTTCACTGAACGAATTAGACTATTGATGTTAGGAGATAGTAAGACCTCTCGAAGTGAAAATTTAACTCCAAATCGAATTGAAATTTCATTGCAAAACTTTAACGCATCCAATCAGTTCCCGCCTTGCGTAAAGAAATTATTTTCGGGGTTTATCGATAGTGACCCTAGAATTTTTGTTAATATGTTTAATATTGTATCTTCGACATCTTTATCGTTTGAATTATCTCGCGAATTCTCTGTGGCTACATTGTTTGCATAGAAAGATGTTAAGAAACGCCGGTCTATTTTACCACCCATTAGGTATTTGAATTCATCAACCAAGAGATATTTATCAGGAATTGCATAAGTAGGTAAGTTGGCGACGAGGAAATCGTTTAAATGCATCGGAGATAGGGAGTTTTTAATCTTCTCTGAGTAAAATAGTACAGCCTGGTTTTCTATTAATATGCACACTGCAAATTTAAGTGACGGATGTAGGGTTGCAGTTTGAGAAATATCGTTCAAATCAAAACGATATCCGAATCGTTTACATTGTTGATCCAGCCTTCCTGAAAATATCAGCTTGCCATCATTATCAATTTTACCCATGTCTCCGGTTAAATAACATGACTGGCTTGGATCATAGGGATCTGGCCTAAATTTTTCCAAAGTAAGGGAATTGTTTTTATAATACCCGTAACCTACACCAGGTCCAGATATCAAGATTTCACCTAATGAATTCGGAGGAACTTCTTTAAAATCCGGATTAACAATATAAAACCTGGTTCCAGGAAATGCTTTTCCGAGTGGAACTTTCATGTTGAGTTCGACTGGTTTAGTCAGTATTTCCACACAAACTGTATCTGCACATTCAGCAGGCCCGTAATCATTTACTATCGGTGTATTTGGGAATGTTTCTAACCATGAATTCACTGTTCGCGGTGTCAATAATTCTCCAGTAGATATTAGCCATTTAAGACTATGTAAGGACTTGGCAAGAGAGATGTTGGTGTTCAAGTATTCAACTATTAAATCAATGACGGAGGGTACTAACTGCAATACAGAAATCTCGTACTGCGCGCAATCATGGAGTAACATCTCAAGATTGAGTGGATTATCTGTAATGACTATTTTACCCCCGACAAGTCAGGGGGCCAAGATATTGCCAAACAACGACGTCTGATTGAACTGAGGCTGTTTGTAAAATGCAAAAGCTTGAATCAAGATTAAGTTTTTTTGAGCTTTGTTGTATATGATAAAGAGCACCACGATGGTGATTCATAGCCACTTTAGGAGTGCCAGTGGTGCCTGATGTTTGTATATAATAACAGTGATTGCTGGGGTTCACTTTTGTGCATAAATTATGCGTCGGATAGTCAGTAAATACTTCAAGTTCTAATAAAATTCTTCCTATATTATTGTCTTTTAAAAATTCCTCCGTTATATGTTCGTCTTCGGAGGAAGCAACGAGATATTTTAAGTTAAGAGAGTGGATCTGTTTAAGGATAAGAGACTCAGGTAAATTATGATCCAGTAATAGAAAACAACCGCCAGCTTTAAGGACTCCGAGCATAAATACGAGCATTCGAATAGATCGACATGAGTATATTCCAACTAAGTCATTTGATAATAGGCCCTTTGAGATCAAAAAATGGCCGATTTGATTCGATATTTGATTAAGTTCGAGGTAGGTTAAGTGTTGATTATTATGAACAACAGCAATTGAATTCGGATGCTGACTTACCCTATTTTCAAATTCCTCTTTCACAGATGTATCTATTTTGATCAGATTTGAATCAAGTGTTTCCAATTTAGTGAATGCATTTGGAATAATACATTGAGTTGGAGATTTTAAAGCGCTTTCAAGAATTTGAAGATATTGTTGGGCTATTTTTTCTATAGTAGGATGCGCGAAAAGATCGGTATCATATTCAAAACCGATGGCAATATTGTTATCACCCTCTCTAATTATTAAGCTTAGATCTGTATTTGACCCATTAACGTTTTCTTCATTCACCACGGTTGTCAGTCCCGCTATTTTAAAATCTTCACTGTGATTTGATTGAGAGATTATCATTACATTGGATAAAGGAGATAAGCTAATGCTTCTAATTTGCTTCAATTCTGTCAGGACATGACTAAAGGGCACAAATCGATGTTCGAGACCCTCAAAGAGAATTTCTTGAAATTGAGACAGATTCTCCAAGAAAGATTGATTGCTTATAATACTAACAACAAGGGTGATAAAGTTCGTGAAACATCCTATTATTTCTTGATCATCAAATCTACCCCGAGTTGTAATTGGCATGCTAATAGGTACGGTATTAGAAAGCGAATAGCTGCTCAAGAGAAGACAAAAAACAGTGCCAAGTACTATAAATGGTGTTGTATTGTGTTCTTTGGAAAATGAAAAGACGTGAGAACTGATAGTCGAGGGTAAGACTATATTAAGGGTATTGCCTAAGTTGCGAGCAAGAGCTCTGCGAGGATAGTCGATTGGAAGCGGAACTTTCTCAATCTGATGTAATTTAGATGCCCAGTAATTGAGTGATCTTTTATATTCTCGCATCTGTAGATATTCTTGTTCTAGAAATGAAATTTGATCTAAAGAATTGCCCGTTTTTTCTTGTCCTTTATGTTCATTCTGTTTGTTGTTATATAAATCAGATAGATTCCGAAGAAATATATCAAGAGAGATATCATCGATAATTGTGTGATGGAATACCAGTATGAGATGTGTATGGTCTTGATTTTCCTGATAAAGAAATGATTTTACTAAGGGTCCTTTTTCTATGTTGAATCGGTAATGTTTTGCTTCCTCGAGTAATTTGTTACAAATAGTGTTTTCATCGCGAAAATTCGTTTTGTCTATGCTTTCAAGTGGAAAGCTACTTCCAGTTACTCTCTTCTGAATAAAGCTGCCATTGACTGATTCAAAAACGGTCTTTAATTCAGGATTTAGGTCCCACAATTGATTTAATGATTGCGATAAATATTCAAGTGATAAATTACCTTGCAACGTAATGTGGAGGACTATGTTGAATAGAAAGTGATTTTCACTCACAAGTGAACTCAACAATATATGTTGTTGTCCAGCCGTTAATTGCGCAAATTCTGCTGTGGAGCTGTCAGACTTATCTATAGCCTTAAATTTAGGTGATTTATTAAGTTGATATTCGAATTCATGAAAACAAGGATGCTTAAATAATGTGCCAAGGTTCAAGTTTATTTCTAATTGGCTGCGAATTTGAGAAATCAGGTGCATTCCTTTTAGTGAGTTACCTCCCAATGCGAAGAAATTGTCATTATCATTAACTTCCTCGATATTTAACATACTACACCATAGCGCTTTTAAGCCGCTATTTTTAGTTTTTCTTGTTGCAGTGCTTATTGTATCAGCATGATTTGAGGCGTATATGATCAGAGCCTTGCCATCTACTTTTAGGCTCGTATTAAGTGGAATATCAACCAGTGTAAATAATTTGAAAGAGAATTTATTGGCATATTCTTTAGAAATAAATTCGATTATTTTATCTCGATTAGAATTGCTATTTTCAGGATCACATTCTACAAATATGAAAACATCGATATTAGATGATTGATCTGAACTCTTAATAAGAACGACATTCCTTAATTGAAGGCCCAGAATCGAATGAATTTTACGAGTTAAATCATTCAGATAAAATTTTTCACCGCCCGCGATGACAGTGTCGTCATTTCTGCCACAATAGTGAATTAGTCCATGGTCATCTTTATAGCCTAAGTCATCGGTTTTGTAGAATCGTGTATTATTAATGATAATGAATTTTTTATTATTGAGAGTCGGATTATTATGATAACCCTGTGACACCCCAACCCCACTCACTGCTATATGGCCAATTTCATTGATTTTTGTTTGTGAGTTATCATCTCTGAGAATTTCAATGTTCATGTTGTCAATAGGCCGACCAATAGGGATGCGATTACTGGATATTTCATCAGTGAAATCGAAATAGCAGCAGTCTGCAGATACTTCTGTTGAACCATATATATTGATTAATCTCGATGAATTAAAGGTTATTTTAAAACTAGTCACTAAATCATAATGTAATTCTTCGCCACTACAAAACCATGTGCGGACAGAATGGTAATTCTCTCGTATTGTTGTGTGGTCATTGAGTATTAATCGCAAAATAGAGGGTACCAATGTTAAATGTGTAACTCGATGTTGGTTAATTATTTTCGAAAGTTCTTTAATGTCATTTTTTTGGTGATCATCCACAATAACTAATAGTGTTCCACATAATATCGGCGATAAAATTTCAGCTATTACGTCTACGAATGAGGTCGATGTCTTATGGCAGCATACATCATCAGATTCGTACGGAAATACTCGCCAACCCCATTTTAATCGGTTTATCGTGCCAGAATGAGTTCCTAATGTGATTTTACGGATGCCTGTTGAACCTGATGTATGCATTAAGTAAGCTGTATCGCGATTATCTTTTCGTCGTTTGAGGCAATTTTCTTTGTCTAATGTGCTGTGTCCGGTTTCTGATATATTGTTGATATTGATAGTTAAAAGATCCTTACTGATGCTCGCTATAGAAGTGCTTGAGGCAATAATGCAGCTAATATTAGCCTGTTTTATTAGCTCATTAATTTCTTTTTCGTTATCTGATGGTTGAATGAAAAGAAACACATTGCCAGTTTTTAAAATAGCAAACAGGGCTGAAATCCGATCCATGCCGGGTTTGAGCATAATTCCTATATGATGTCCTGGCTGGATATTCAGACTAAGTATGCTCTGAGAAATAAGATTTATTTTATCATTAAACTCTTTGCGTGATATACGACAATTACCATGGATCATAATGACTTCATCAGAGGATCCAACTGTTTTTTCCTGATAATGATCGTATATATTTTCTAGCATGATTTTCCCATCACATATGAACTTCAGAGAGCTTTTAAGCGTCTGAAATTTTCGATTGAATACTCCTGGCCATATATTGATATAAGTACGGATGTATTTCTGGATTCGTATTGACTTCAAGTACATAAAGCTGAGTATCATCACTCAGTATCGCGTCCACAGTGAAAACATAGTCCGCATCTTCTTCAACGCATAATATTATCTTCATTGCATTCGCTAGAATATCTATTTGCTCTTGTAATTGGGGATACTCTTTTAATGGAGTATAGAAATCATCAATAAGTTCGGGGTCTGCGAGCATTGAGCCGTACCGGAAATCAACGAGAAGTTCTTCATCGCGCTCAAGTATTTCGTCTCGAGTTTTTTTATAGTAGTCTAACATTTCATCGATACGATCTTCGTAAAGGAAATCTTTATTGAACCCACCCTGTATTCTGATCAATTCTTCGACGGTTTGTGCACCATTTCCAGTAATGGTAGGCATCGGTTGAGATTCTAAGATAATGGGAGAACCTTTCCAGAACCAAATTTTAACGATGTTGCCCTCAATAAATTCTTCGAAGAATTCAGAGAGGCCAAAGAAGTCATTGCAATCTGATGATTTATTAAACGGCCCATGAATATCCGCAGCAAAGGAAGAAATTTGTTTTTTAACAATGCACGGAGAAATATCGTTATCTTTTTTGTTTGACCAGGTGGGTACTTTTACCCCAAGGCGCTGTAATTCTAATTTTGTTTTAATTTTGTCTGATAAGGTTTTTAAACACGACTCAGAAAATGGTGCTCTTCTATAATTTTGCCAACCACTGAAAGCAGTAACATCCGAATTAAGTTGTTTGATATAGCAAGTTTGATTAGGATTTGACTGTAGAAATTTGGGGTAAAGATAAAATTCACAGCGATTTCCTTTGAGAGTCACTGTGAAAGTTCTGCCATCAATATTAATTGATAGAGGCAAATCTTTAAAGCTATCATGCAAACAAACAATGTGATTTAAAAGAGATCTGCTGGGAGGACTCATTGGCACCTTTTATTTGTTAAATGGGGAACAACTCATTATGTTCCGGATCTTCAAATCTTAACATTCACATCTAAGCCAAAGCAAATTAGATGGAAAGTTATACCTCAGATAACAATTTAGAGGTATTTGTCTATTGATGTTAGGGTGAAAGAGGTTAATGGCTTGATAGCTTTGATTGTGTTCAGTTTTTTGATATGATCAATCAATATTGATTTACCATATTATGGAGCCGTGCCAATGGAAGCTCTCGAAGAAATTGAATCTGATCCAGTACAAGATACTAAACGATACCAAGACACACGCCTTCATTACGCTTCTAGTTTTGGCAAAGGTAGTTTTCATCAAAACGATGTGGCAGAAGTTATTAGTTATAATTATCCTGAATTAACCAGACTGAGCTACATATATTCGCTTACAACTCATACAGATAGCGAAGGTCATACCACAACCAGTGTTACACCTCCCAATGAAGCTTATCTAGATAAGGCATATCAGGCCCTAGAGAGCAATAGCACGATTCGGAGTATAGCTTACGATCATTTTAAACATAGTAAAGAAAAACTAGTGTTTTTTTTGGAATGCTTAACTAGAGCAAAAAAATTACCCTTGTATGAATTGAAGTTGAGAAGTGTTGTTCGTAAGCTTTCACGTTCTGATCAAAAAGCAAATCCTAATACCATATACCCTATGGCTGAGTTGCTTGCTACGTACCTACCGTCAATATTTGAAACACATCGATTTCTCCAAATACTTGATCTATCGAGTAATCGATTAGGACTTTGCGACCCTGAGTTTGACCATCTCACTACAATAGCGAGAACTATTGCAGCGAGTCGATCTCTACAGATAGTGGATCTTTCTAAAAATTACTTTTCATATCAACAATGCTGTAATTTGCTTGAATGTCTTTCTACAAACACAAGCATTACATGTCTTAAATTAGCTAGTCGTAATTTAAAACGAGCTGAAAAAAAAGACTTGGAAAGTAAAGTAAAAGCATTTAATGCTAAAAATATGGCGCTACGTGACGAATTATTTGAAGCAATAACCTCTTGTAATCAAGGGGCTTTTGAAGAGCTAATTAATAGTGGAACATGTATTTTTTACCAGAGTGGCTCCCTCAATATTGTTGAGTACATTACTAAATTACAAAATCAATTGACTTCAACAAACAGTCGCTTACAGTGGAAGTTAGGTCGGACTTTACGAAGAACTTCTAAAGACGAAGAACGAGGAAATATGATTGCACAAAACGAATCAAAAATTCAAATACTCAATGCTATGAAAGAACGTATTGAATATAAATATTCAGAATTGAAACAGACACAGACACGAAATAGTGAATTTCAGACTGAAATGGTTGAGATTTCTATGTTAGAGAGACGCGACCCTTTTGGTTAAGCTCCTATATTTTCAAGTTCATTCGGCAAATTGTAAATTGCTATATTTGTACTAAACTGTAAGTAAGGGATCGTAGCATGTTCTTTAAGCTTAAGGATTTGCGGAACGTAAAGAACTAACTTATATAAGGCGGGTAATAATATGCGTAAATTAATTTTGCTTGGGCTTAGTGTGTTCATGATTGTATTAGTTACTGGATGTGCAGCAGGTGTTAGCACCTATGATACCGGTGTTCAGGGTGGCATTTCAGTAGGATATTAATTTAAAGAGGCGGCGTCGCGTCTTGAGTTGTTAGAGGTTTCGCTATTTTGCAGAGTTTAAATGGTGAATACACTATCAGAATTATGCATGTCTGATAATTACAATCAGCTTGGCTTGCATGAGGAGGTTATTGCAAATTAATTAAATCACCAATTGAAATTAAATAATAAACTAATCTAGATAATATAATCATGAAAATTACAAAACCTGTCACAACTCAAGACTCGACCCCTTTTGGACCTTTTTTGACGAGTGCAGATTTTGTGCGAGTTGGGAACATGGGCTCTATGTAAATATTCCTGGCTTTTGGAAATAGACTTAGAATATTATGACGACGATGACAACCGCTACAACCCGCTATGTTGATGAATTGAATATTGTGCTTATTGCGCTGAGCTGTGTGGTTGCGCATTTTTTCCCTTATCATTTACTCATTTTTTCATATGCTGTGCTGGGACCTGCGCATTATTTGACGCAGATTTCTTGGTTGCATGATCGGCGGTATTTTTCAACATCGACATATATTGCACCCGCTTTTGTTTTGTTGACGATATTTATTATATTGCTACCCAAACAAGCGGGAATATTTCTGAGTTTGGCGCTGGGGGTTGCTTTGGCTGTGGTGTTGCCACCTCGGTGGCATTGGCGAATCTTGGGTTTGCTCTGTGGAGTGTTGTTGGCGTGCTTTAGTGCAGAGTTTGGACCGGCGCAGTTATTTTTTAGTGCGCTGTTGCCGACGGTTTTGCATGTCTTTGTATTTACGGCATGCTTTATGTGCCTTGGGGCGATGAAGGGTGGCAATGCGAGTGGATGGTTGGCACTGTTGGCGTTATTGGCAGGAGGCGCTAGTTTTATCTTTCCCCTCGGGCAAGTGACTGTGCCTAATCTTAATGGGCTTGTTTATTTCAGAGAGACCGTAGACTATATGCAATCCCTCCTGAAAATTTCGAGCGCAACCAGTGCTCAATTATTTGGTTTTTTGTCTTTTGCGTATACCTATCATTATCTGAATTGGTTCTCTAAAGCGGAAGTGATTCATTGGAATAAGATCCCTCGCACTCGCTTGATTGCGATAGTCGTGATATATGCTGTAGCACTCTCTGTTTATGTCTATAATTTTGAAGCAGGGTTTCTGCTATTGCTATTTTTAAGCGTGCTGCATGTTCTACTAGAATTTCCACTTAACTTGCGCAGTTTCGCGATGATTGCTGGTTTCTAAAAACAGGGGAGTGGCGGATGCTTCCTTCGCTTTATAGGTGGCGAAATTCGATCAATCAAGCCATTTTTTCGCCACTTATGATGTTCTTACTAGTGGCGGATGATGTCATAAACAAATGGAAGCCTTTAAATAAAGGCATTTCAGCGGCTTATGTCCCGCCAGCTATAATAATTTATATGCGGCGATTTTTCATCCAAAATACGCTATAGCCGCCACTTATAAATTCTTATAAGTGGCGAGAGCATCCAAAGAGTATGGGGTCAGGACCTCCCCCTACGTTTCTCAATCTGATTGGTTTAATGGCTCATCTAAAATTAGTGTCAATGAAATTGATAAATTAATCGCAACAAAGTTTCGTGCTCTGTATCAATACCAAAAAAGGTCGTGATTTAGATATGTTACAGAACAAAGGAGCCATCACTTCTGTTTCCAACAAGAGTATAACAATATATAACGTTGTATACTTACAATCCGGTATACCCTTGTATAAATTGGTACAAATCGCTTTCCTTCTATATCTGGTGAGCTCTGACCACTTGTTTCGCATTTCCCATGAGAATATTGGGGCAGTGTGCAGTTTCGTCATAGAACATACTCATTAAGGTCGGCTGAAAAAAAATCAAAATTAGCGTCTTGAGTCTATGATGATTTTGTTGAACTATTAAGAAAATCCGATACTGAAGAAAAAGGAAAGTTTGATGCGGCAATTTACTCAAGATTGCGAGGATATGGGTATTGAGCTTGAGGTTCATATTAAACTACAAAAAATTGAAAATAAATAGAAAGTAAAGGGGTATAAATTGATCCATTTCTACTTCTTCTAAGGTATGCTAAAAAAATCAAATTCTAAGATATTTTCAACTAGATAAATATTTTCATCCTTGATTCCTGGGATTCGGTAAGATTCCTCGAAAATAAATTTCTATCTTTCGCATCATTTTGCCGCGCAAAATCAACAATATATAACGTTTCTTTATTTCGTTGTTTGATCCAATGTTTAATTCTTTCATTGATATGTTCATCTTTACCCCCATATCCAAATACTATAATTCTATCACTTCTTCCTAAGCAGATCTCAAAAGAAAGTGTTATATGTTTTTAATAAAGTACTCCGACTTATTACCTTAGACTTTTGTCCGGGATGTGCAAGAACGATGTGTGTTCTATTTTGAGGTTCATTTTTGTCAATTTTATCATATTCAGATTTAAATATTCTACCATCACGATCAAAAAATATAAGCGACCCATGCAAGTGTAAATACAAGCTAAATTGATGCATTGTTTCAACTAAATTTTCTGCCTCAAATCCCGAATCCCAAACACCATCAACTAAACCTTTTGGTTGATAACCTTGTAACAGTTTGCGATTCCACAATCCTTGATATAGCAGTTTGTCATAATTGAGTGTAACAATATTACAGTGCTCTTGAGAATTGTAAAATTGAACTAAATTATCAACAAATTGTGTCGGTAAATTATGCTGGCTTTCAAAAAAGTACATTGCAACTTTGAAAACAAATTCTCTAAATACAGTTGGAAATTTAGTTCCCTGCTCTCCTAATAATTTGAGGTGCAAATAATCATATTTTGAAAGGGTTTGCAGGCATCGGCAATTTGTTGATGTCTCTCTGAACCATCTTCTGTTTTTGGCTGCCTTTGAATATCAAGCTTAAGGATCTCTTTGTTATTATCGTCAAGAGTTGCCCAGACAGTTTCCACTGCTTTGTTTATAGTAAAGTATTCTGGATCAATAGACATGCCAAGACCGTTGCCGAATAATATTGTAGTAGAGCTCAATTGATATTTCCTCAGAAAAATAAACATACTAATAAGCTTAGTATGTAATCAGAAAATTTCAATATTTTTAAGATCAAGGTGCCAGGTTTAACATTTAAATTATGTTTTAATGTTAGACCTGGCACTTTTCCTCTTTAAACCCGTCGAATTCGACGGGATTAAAATTGAGCAGTACCCTAAACTAGGGTGTGCTTAGTAAGGCCTAGTTTTTAGGATATTTAAAGCGAAACTTAATATTTGTTGAAATAATCAAACATATAATACTATTCCATTTATCATGTTAGTCTCAACTTTTAAATTCTCATGCTCATTGGCATCAATAACTAAGCAGATTTTTACAGGTTTATTTGGTTTGGTGGAAAGATGCGATTCAATCAATATTCGTTTTAGTTCAGAATCATTTATAAATGCAATTAATTCCCCACTTCTATAAACATTTACTACGTAAATTGTACTATCTGTTAGTACCATTGCGTCAATTGATGTTTGATTCAAATCAAAGAATTTATATATGTTTAATACGCTTCTGTGTGTTTTAACTTATCAATCGCCTTTTCAATTTTTTGATTGATTAAATTTGATTTTAATATGTAATATTTTTTTTTGGAATTATTTGGAAGTAATGTTGAATATGTTTATTATTATCACATAATGAATCTAAAACTTTTTTAGTGTATACTGAAGGGATATTAAAGTCGCGTTGAATAATATCAACATCTATTGCCCCAACAATATTTTTGTATTTTTGATAAAATTCTTTATTGAATTATGAGCGTTTTCTATTTTGATTCTTATATTTGGTAGCTCGTCATCGTTATCGTTAGTGTTTTTGGATTCATCAGTTGAGCTAGTCACATCTTTTACTGTGGCTGGTGTGGCAGATTCAATACCGCCTGGCCCAATCTTAAAAATTTTTAATTCATCTTTCCAAGACCATACTATTAGTAACGAAAGTAAGGTGATTATTGGGGGGACGCTCTTTTGCATACCAATCCCGATCCATTTGTTAAAATCAACAATGAAAATTAGAACAACTAACATGATACATATTATGCTTACTAAATTACGAATTTTATTCAAATCATATGGTTGTTCACCATGTTAATCTCCCCGTTCATTTAAAAATATGATAAATATTCTAAATACTAAAGATCTCTAATGTTTTTATATGCATTCATATTTCGTCACAATATCAATTATAGCACAAATAATATGATTCAAAACGCTAAATCCGAGTTAGGCCTAACTATTTGCACCCGAGGATCACACGAGAGGCTTTCTGGATTAGCAATGTACTTTTCTTTTTCAGCGCGAGATAACTTTTTAATCATCCTTTCTATTTTCATTGAGAATGATTTATCGCCGTTGATTTTCCAGCATTGTGCAATTCTCAGAGGTTTGAAGCTACGTGTATATTTACATTTACCTGTTCCATCAAGATGTGATTGATAACGTTTGGTAATATCGTTTGTGTAACCTGTGTAGTAAGTGTCGTTATTGCAATGTAAAATGTATACCCAAAAGCATTGATCGGTCATTTACTTTTTCCCAGATTGTTATGGTCCTATGTGGTGAGTATCTTCTTAGCCATTATATACCAAGTCAGGTAGGTTTAATCACACTACTGATTCCTCTTAAATGAGTTTAGTCAGTGCCATTATCCAAATTTGGATAATGCCATTGACTAAATTCAGAAAAATGGCTGTATTGCTTTTCTGGTAAGGGTTACAGCGTGAGAGAGTTGGAGGAAACAAGGAGGGGGCGTAGAATGAATTGAATGGCTAGGATTCGCAGAAATGACCGATGTCATTCTTGCGAAGGCAGGCTACCTGTGCTAGAATTCGCAGGAATGACTTGAGCTATTTTCGCGAAGGGGGGCTGATGAGTGCATTACCATTTGTTGGACGTGAAGTTCAGCTACAAAAACTGAATGATCTTCTGAAGAAGAAGACAGCAAGCTTGGTCGTTATAAAAGGGCGTAGGCGGGTTGGTAAGAGCCGATTGATTGAAGAATTTGTGAAGAACTTACGGTGTTATTGGTTTGAGGGCTTGCCGCCAACAGAAGAAATTACAGCGCAAGATCAACGTGATGAATTTGCTCATCTATTACACCAGCAGACCGATTTACCTGAGATTAAGTCTGATAATTGGAGTGCGTTATTTGCTCGGCTAGCGACGAAACAAAGTCAGGGCGTATTGTAATTGTTTTTGATGAGATAACATGGATGGGTCATGACGACCCAACATTTTTACCAAAACTGAAAAACGCCTGGGATTTTGTATTTTAAAAAAACCCGCAGTTGATATTTATTTTATGTGGTCAGTATCTACCTGGATTTGAAAAATATTGTAAGTAGTACGGGATACTTCGGACGAATTTCACAGAAAATTACTTTAGATGAATTGCCGATACACCAATGCAATTTATTGTTAAATGAAAACGGTTTTACACGTTCACCACTTGAGAAATTTATCATTTTGTCGATTACGGGTGGTATTCCATGGTATCTTGAGCAGATAAATCCAACATATTCAGCTCCTGATAATATTAAACGATTATGTTTTGAGGCAGATGGTTTGTTGGTTGAAGAACACAAACATATATTTCATGATCTATTTGGAAAGAAAAGTGATGTGTACGCCAGAATCACTCAATTTCTATCGTTAAAATCCGCCGAGTATTCAGAAATTGTTGCAGGTATTGGTTATAAGAGCAGTGGCACGCTCAGTGATTATCTCGATGAGTTACAAACGTCTGGTTATATTTCGCGTGATAAAAGTTGGATATTGAAATCGGGAAATGAGTCAACCATTGGTCGATATCGTTTGTCAGATAACTATTTACGTTTTTATTACAAGTATATTGAACCAAAATTAAGCCGAATATTAAATAATAGCTACGCAGATGTTAATGTTACAACTCTGCCAGGATGGTCAACAATGCTAGGTTTTCAGTTTGAAAATCTGGTGCTGCGAAATCGTCATTTAATATTGGAAAAATTACATATTAAACCAGAGGATGTGATTGCAGATAATCCTTATTATCAACGCAAAACAGCGCGACATGCGGGTTGTCAAATAGATTATCTAATTCAGACAAAATTGAATACGTTATTCGTTTGCGAAATTAGGTTTTCAAAGAATGATATTCGTTCCAACGTAATTCAAGAAGTACGTGAAAAAATAAATCGGCTTGTTATCCCCACAGGTTTCTCGTGTGTGCCAGTCCTAATCTATATGGGTGGAATAACGAGTGAAGTTATTGATAGTGAGTTTTTTATCGAATGTATAGACTTTAGCGAGTATCTAAATGAGACAGTTTAAGTATTTTGCAGGCTAGTCTGAAGCTAGGATTCGCAGAAATGACCGATGTCATTCCTGCGAAGGCAGCTAAGAATAGGGGTAGGTGAAGGGAAAGGGGGCGTAAGGGAAGGCCCGGGTAGGCGTTTCAAGGTGCCGGAGTGAGGTACCTTAGTATGAAGAAATGACTTATTTGGGCGCGCTAGTGAAGCCTGTTCCTAATTCTGTAGCAGGTGCTTCTAATTCGGGTCGCAGTTTCCCATTAAGATATAATGAGGAGTCGCAGGTAAAAAGCTTTTTATATTCGCTGATGATTTCCATAGCTTTTTTTGGATCGATTTTGGAATCTAGAATTAAATGACGTCTTGCTATACAAAACATAAAGCGAGAAAAAGCATCGCAGAAGTTCCATCCATTGTAATCTTCACTTGCAGCTTCGCCAATGGTTTCTAGTGGAGTTGGGTGAAATGGAATGCGGAAACTTTCGTGTTGAAATTGGCAAAAAGGCTGATCGCTGATGAGTAAAACGGTTTCTTTTTGTTTATACATTCTTGCGGTTTGTGCTGAGGCATCATCAACGTCAGCACGCACAGCATCAGGTTTTTTCTGTGCATTGTGAAAGTCTATAGTAATCTTGTCAAAGCAGTCAGGATATTCTTGTTTCATTTGAGCAAGGACAATTTTTGCCATTTCGAATTCTGTATTTGCACCTTGTTGTTTTGAAGGTTCAAAATCAGCGAGTGCGCGATCGCCAACTGAAATTAAACAATGTTCGATGCCCGTAATTTTTTTTGATCGAATTAGTTTAACAAGAAAATGCAGTCGTTTTTCGAGTCGAAATTGAAAACCCCCTTGGACAATAACTCTAGGGTAATGTTGAATTTTTGGAGAAGTTTCATCCATCATGCCAAGGATGCGAGCGCACTCTTTTAGTGCAACTAGATCGAGTGAGTCAGGGTCTTTAACATCGGTTCTTTCTAATTTTACGGGGCGTATAAAGGTGCTTTGTAAAAAAGCTGTGAAAATAAGAAATTGATGCGTGAGCTCAGCAATCTCAGGGAATAAGGGTTGTTTTGTTTTATCTAAAACGCCGCCGACTATGGCATCGCGGCATTGATAGAGTGCCAATAATTGTAATACTTTTTCAACGTGCAAAGGTGAAAAGTCTAGTCCTACACTTTTAAAAATCAGTGAAAAAGATTCGTTGGTTCTGTCCGCCCACATTTTAAACCTTATTAATGCATCACTATTTTATATCTGTTTAGAAAAATGCGCTTCGATGTTTGCAATATTATTCGCAAGACCTTCTGCCGTGTGTGGCGAAGAAAAAAGCGCGAGGAGTTTTCCTTCGGGATTTACTAATAGCAATGTGCCGCTGTGATCGATTTGATAGGACATCGGGTCATTGGTATTTGGTTTTTGGACTTTCATGTACAGAATATTGAGCGCTGCTGTGAGTTTTTTGATTTCATCTTGAGAGCCGGTTGCGCCAACAAAATTTTTATTGAAACTAGCGATATATTTTTGAATAACAGGAGGAGTGTCACGTTCTGGATCAACAGAAATAAATACAATTTGTGGAAGCTCTACATTTTTCTTTTTTTCTAATTGTTGATAGGTATCGTTAAGAACGGCAAGTGTGGTGGGGCAAAGTTGTGGGCATTGTGTAAATCCGAAAAATAATAAGCTCCAATGTCCGGTTAAATTACTGTTGGTGAATGGTTTTTCTTGAGCGTTCACAAGATGGAAAGGAGAAATGTCATGAGGAACGGGGAAAATAGTGCCATTTTCGATATCAAAGGGAGAATGGTGAATGCTGCCTTGGTTGTTTCGCACCCACATTCCCAATAATAGTGAGATGATGGCAAAAGCGATAGCGGCTAGGATGATATTGCGGTTTCGGATCACTTGAGTTGTCATGGTCACTCTCCTATAAATAGTGGTCTATTAATAGCACAATAAACAGTAACATTAAATAGAATATTGAATAATAAAAGGTTTTCATCGCAATCACACGATCTTGGGTGCGGTATAATAGGATCACCCAATACAGAAAAACGGCATTTAATAGGATGCTGGTGATTAGATAGAATACTCCGCTCATGCCAATGGCGTAGGGCAGTAGTGAGCAGCCGATCATTAAAAATGTATAGAGTAATGTGCATAATAAGGTGAATGGAATTCCGTGCGTGACGGGCAACATGGGAATTTCTGCTTTTTTGTATTCATCGTAACGTGCGACGGCAAGTGCCCAAAAATGCGGGGGCGTCCACGTAAAAATAATTAATACCAGAAGTAAAGGGGCATAATCTAGATGTCCCGTGACAGCTGTCCAGCCGAGTAATGGAGGCGTCGCGCCTGCTAATCCACCGATCACAATATTTTGTGGCGTCGCGCGTTTTAAAAAAACCGTATAAATAAGGGCGTATCCGATCAGTGTGGCGAATGTCAGCCATGCGGTGAGCGCATTAACGAAAATAAAAAGCACCGACATTCCGAGTAAACCGAGAATCGTTGCAAAAATAATGGCTTGAGTCGGTGTCGTTTTTCCACTGGGCAATGGACGATTTTGAGTGCGGCCCATTTTTGCATCGATATGACGATCAATGAGTTGATTAATTACGGCGGCAGAACTTGCTGTTAATCCAATTCCTAAAGTGCCATAAAATAAAGGCTGCCATGGAATCCAGGGTGCAGCTAACAGCATTCCAACGACGGCTGTTAATAAAATTAAAGAGACAACGCGAGGCTTTGTAAGTTCTATATATGAATTAATTGACGCTAAGCGTGTCACGTTGTTGTCCTCGAAAAAGTAAATGAGCCAGTGTCACTAGTGATAAAAGTAAAATTAATGCAACGCCATTATGTGCTACTGCAACAGGTAATAATAATTTTGTATCGATATTCGCTACGCCTAATAAAAATTGCACGGTGAGAATAATTAAAATTCCCCAACCCGCAGTGCGTAATTCTGGACGTTGTCGAGATCGCAGCAAAATCATCGCTAATAATGTGATATAAGTTGCTGTGATAATTGCGCCGTAACGATGCATCATTTGTAACGTGACGCGCGCCGTGGTGCCTAAAATTCCGCCTTGATAATTAGCGCCAATGGGACTGGTGAAATTAAAGGCTGTAGCGAAATCCATTTTTGGAAAAAAACTGCCTTGGCAGAATGGAAAATCGGGACAGATGATGGAAGCGTAATTGGCACTCGTCCATCCACCGAGAAAAATTTGAGTTGCGACAATAATAATTCCTATTAGTGCAGCAGGTTTTAGCCACGAATTTGGAGTTTTGTAACGTTTGCCGGTTTTCAAACTCAGCGTTAACCACCATAAAAAAGCCGCGATGGTCATGCCACCTAACAAATGTCCCATGACAACTTGAGGCAATAATTGCCACGTGACTGTCCACATTCCGAGCATCGCTTGAAAAATCACCATCCCGACCAAGAAAAGAGGAACTAAGATGGGAACATCACGGTCTCGGCGTTTACGAATAAGTGCGCTCACTGCTAGTGTGAATATCAATAATCCTAAAGTACCTGCAAAATAGCGATGAATCATTTCTGGCCAGGCTTTTTGAGGCTCCACTTTGAGTTGTGGAAATGCTTGTTCGGCTTTTGCAACGGCTTGTGTTGTTTGCGGAACCGTCAACTGTCCGTAACAGCCCGGCCAATCTGGGCAGCCAAGCCCTGCGTCTTTCAACCGAGTGTACGCTCCTAGCATCACCACGGTCACCGCTAATAATGTTGCGAAGAGGGCCATTAACCAAAATCGATGTGCTGGTTGAGATTTATTCATAATTACACCTTTACCCAATTTGCGAAACCCTCAATAATTTTGTCAAATCCTTAAAAATGTTCGAAGGATTTGAGGAAGGTTTATAGCGCATCATAATATTACCTAGAGGATCACTAAAATAAATGGCACCTTCTTCTGAATTAAGAAGTTGCGCTTGAGATTTTTCAATTACCCATTGTTTCGTCAGAGGGTAGTCCCGCTTTAATATTGACTCTAAATGCGCGTCGTTTTTATTGCCGCTCAATGTCAGCACTACCTGACGAATTCGTGTTTGGTCTTTTCCAGTTGCTTTGGCAATTTGTCGGATGTTGTAAAGACTGGTTTCACAAGCTTTATTACAAGAAGTTGGGCTGAGTGTCAGTAATATCCATCTCCCCAGAATATCTTTATCGGCCAGTTCATGATGCGAGGTGTCTTTTAATGATAGTTGTTTAATGGGTATGGTGGGTTGTATCAATTGCCCGTAATTGGTGGTTTTACCTTCAAGTGGAGCTCCATACCAATATAAAAGCCCAGCAAGAATCAATGGGATTGTGAAGGTTAAAATTAAGCTAACGATTACAAAATTATTGCGTTTTTCGGCGATCATACTTTTTCTCGGGGTCAAGTCTAAGATTGCTACCTTCTTAGATAGAGAAGGTAGCAATCTTAGACTTGACCCCTTTCCTCCCGGTTAATATTCAATACGAGGAAAATTACCATTAAAAGGGTGGCAAATGCAAACCATTGCAGGGCGTAGGCTCGATGCTTCTCGGGCGGAAGGCCTTGTGGCTGCCAATCTCGAACGAACCCGTCGGCTTGATCGGGATTTAATAAGAGGATGATAGGTTGTAGCGGCTGCCCAAAAGCGTTCGATAATTCGTCAATCTTGATGACTTGCATCACTTTAGGCCAGGTGGTCTTACCGATAAAATTTTCGCCTAAATGGAATGTGCGTAGTGGAGGGGCGTTCAGCCGTCCGTTTAATGTCACTGGATTCGTTGATAATTGTAATTGAGAGTGTGGAAGTTGTTTGGTGATCCAGCCGCGATTCACTAAAAGAATTTGTTGGGAGTCGGTAATAAAAGGTGTGAGTACATAATAGCCCACCTGATGCTCATGGAATTGGTTATCTTGTAAAAATTGCTTGTCAGAAATGTAATGGCCGTGAATGCTTAATGGGAAATAGCGAAAGCCTTCCGGATCTTTTATAGCTTGATCCAGCGTAAGAGGCGGTTGGCCTTGTTGATTGGTGTAATGATCTAGCAGTTGCTGTTTATACTCAGCTCTGTGCCATTGCCAAAAGCCCAGTGAAATCAAGACGGGCAACATTATAAGCGTGGCGAGGGTTGGCCAAAACGTTGGTTTGAATGTCAATTTTAGTCTAGCGCTGACGGGCTTCATGGGGGTTCCAGCAGGGTGAATCAATCGGTTTCTATCCTAGCACACCCTCTAAAGACTTTTCGAGGAGTTTTCTCTTTATGAGTCCTTATGATACACTTCGACTTCATTGAGAATCGGCTCTCTAGGGAAACAAATAATCATGAAATATCTAATATTCGTTTTAATGTTAATGGTGCTTTATTCCTTGGGAAGTGCGAGTTTTTATATGTTAAGAAGGCGTGATTCTGAGAAAATGGCTCGAGCATTAACATGGCGGATAGGGCTTTCAGTCTTGATTTTCGCTTTATTGCTAATTGCAGCAATGGTGGGATGGTGGGAGCCTCATTCGATATTGCAGTGATGTTATCTTAACGTTACCTTAGGGTCTAATAGGAATGTTGAAATCAGAGGGGCTTTTGCCATATTTTCCTAGCAAATTCTGCTTTATAACCCCTGATCAAACGAGTTCCTAATGAATCCAGAGCAAGAACTCTAGTTAAATCGTGATATTCTCCTTCCATTTTATATAAAATCTGATACAATATGGGCACTGAAGATTAAGACCTACCATGTTTTTATCGTTGTTAAGTCTTTCTTCATGGGGTGTTCAGGGGATAGGCAGGGTGGGCCTAATAGTTGAAGACAGAAGAATGTGTCAAAATTCCCTTAAATGCTTTATTTTTTTGTAAAAACATGTTAAAATGCTAGCATGTTAATTGAACTTAATCAGGATAGGTGGATTTATGCCAAAATTAATTGATAGAATTCAAGATCTCAAAGACACAAAGTCCGGCCCAGAAATGCGGGGTCAGAGGCTTAAAAGCTTACGTATGATGACAGGTTTATCGCGTAAGGCTTTTGAAGAACAGTATCATATCAGTGCAAGTACTATCCAATCTTGGGAAGACGCTAAAGCTGGTGGTCTGACCGAAAAAGGCGCTCGACGAGTTATTGCCGTATTCAAAGAAGAAGGTATTCGTTGTGGCGTTGATTGGTTGCTCTACGGTATTGGTACTCCTCCTCAATTGTCGAACAAACTGTTTGATACAGGCAATGAACGTCTTGAGCCGATCGAAGTTCCGACTGAAGATCGCGCGATTGTTAATGAATTGCTCGTTTTCCGTCAAAACAACCCAGACGCGGTCGAATACATCATTATTGATGATGGTATGGCACCTGCGTTCGCAGTGGGCGACTACGTTGCTGGTAAACGTCGTTCGTCTCTCCATCTGGATTCAGTGATCGGTAAAAACTGTATCGTTGAGACTCGTGACAACGAAATTCTCTTCCGTCGAGTCAAAGCAGGTAACAAGCCTGGTACTTATACACTGACTTGTGTTAACCCAGATACATCTGTACGTGAAATTACTCTATACGATCGTGAATTGGTTAGTGCAGCTCCAGTAATTTGGCATCGTAAGAAAGACTTTTCTTAATTCTAGATATTGCTAATTAAAGACGGCTGGTAACGAAAGTTACCGGCCGTTTTTTTTTGTGAGCAAGCTGAACAAATTACTGTCTTGCATCTATTTCAGAAAATCCTGTTGCAGTACCCTGTTGAAGTTTTTTGACACGAGCTTGATGAATGGCTTTGCCGATTTCTTCGCCTTTTAGACCTCTCTCTATAAAAGGACTATTGGCTATATCTTTTGTTTTTTCAAAAGCCTGTTTGAGAAAATTTACTGTATCTTTTTTTGTATTTTCTATTTCGGGAAGCTTCATCACTTGGCAAAAATCAGAAAAACGTTCAGGTCGTCGATAGGCATCGATTTTTTCGAGAAAATTAACAATCATTTCTGCATTTTTGAAATCTAGATTACGGTAATTATCGCGATTGGAAGAAACAAGAATAGCTAATTCGCTAAATCGACTCGAGGGTTTGAGACGATCGGAAAGAGAAGAAATTTCGTTTTTGTTGAGAAATAACGCAATAACTGAAAATCTAATCAGTGGATCTGAAGGCGCTTTAGTTAAAAGGCTAAAAAAATTGTTGAGACTAAATTGTGAATGGCTAATAGATTTAAATATAGGTGGAGGTATATGCTTAAAGAATTCAGGGAAGAGTTTTTTTAACGCACCACACTCATTTAAAACTTCAAAAAATCGACGTGGATTATCTTCAGATAATGCACGTGAGAATTCTTTCCAAACTCTTTCGGAGACAAGTGCATCAACTTCGCCGCTCTGGACCATTTTTTTCATCAGAGCATTGGTTTCGGGAAAAACAGTGAAATCAGGAAATCGAGCGGCAAATCGTGCGACACGTAAAATACGTACAGGATCTTCTGAAAAAGCAGGAGAAATATGTCGCAGAATTTTCTTTTTAAGATCGAGTTGTCCGTGATAAGGATCTATGATTTTATTTTCAGGATCTTCTACTTCTTGAGCCATTGCATTAATGGTTAAATCACGTCTTATTAAATCTTCTTCGAGTGTTACGGAAGGATCAGCGTTGCATTCAAATCCAGTATAGCCTTTGCCTGTTTTTCGTTCTGTGCGAGCGAGAGCATATTCTTCGTTTGTTTCTGGATGTAAAAAAACAGGGAAATCTTTACCAACTTGTCGAAATCCGAGATCTAACATTTCTTTTGGAGTAGCGCCTACGACAACGTAATCACGTTCAGTGACTTCACGTCCTAAAAGTTTGTCACGTACTGCACCACCGACCAGATAGATTTTCACAGGACCCTCGTTTGTTTCGATTATGTTGTCATTAAAAGTGAGGTGGGGTCAAGTCTAGCTTTGACATTGCACTGGTTCTCTATATCTAGCATGATATAGTGAGATACCCTATAGGAAAGGTCGAGTTCATGTTCATCCAGTATAAAAAACTAGCTTTTTATTTGTTGCCCCACCATGCGCTTTCGCGTTTGGCGGGCGTGATCAGCCGTTGTGAAGTGGGCTGGTTTAAACGACTATTGGTGAATTGGTTTATAAAAAAGTATGGGGTTGATATGAGCTTGGCGGTTGAGCCCAATCCCGATGTTTATCGCTCATTTAATCAGTTTTTTACTCGAGCCATTAAAACAGAGCGACGACCGATCTGTCCCGATCGCAATGCGATTGCGAGTCCTGCTGATGGTGTGATCAGCCAAATGGGGGCCCTTCGTGAGGGCCAATTGTTGCAGGCTAAGGGCATAGAGTATTCGCTGTCTGAATTACTGGGGGGTGATGATCCTCAAGCGCAATCGCTGTTGGGCGGGGAATTTATGACCGTTTATTTGTCGCCGAAGGATTATCATCGGGTCCATATTCCTTTAGAGGGTCAACTAGAAAAGATGGTTTATGTGCCGGGGCGTTTGTTTTCAGTGAATGCTTTTTCTTCAGAGCATATTCCCAATTTATTCACGCGCAATGAGCGTGTGGTGTGTTGGTTTAAGACAGAGTGTGGTCCGATGGTTGTGGTGTTAGTGGGGGCGATGCTGGTAGCGAGCATTCATACAGTTTGGGCAGGGAAGGTGGCTCCATCGAAGATCTCGAGTGTTGTGACAACACAGTATCAAGAGGAAAAGATTCACTTGAATAAAGGCGATGAGCTGGGGCATTTTGAGTTGGGTTCCACGGTGATTGTTGTATTTCCTCGTGGAGTTGCTCGCTGGAGCGAGGAGCTGAAATCGGGAAGTGCAGTGCAAGTCGGGCAAGAGATTGGGGTAGTTGAAGGGCAGAGTTAAGAGGTCATCGCGAGCGTAGCGTGGCGATCCAGAAAAAAGACTGGATCGCCACGCTACGCTCGCGATGACTAATGAGATATTTAGATCCACCATCTTCTTTATTAGGTTCACGATGACTTTCAAATGTTCTCTTTCATAGTGTTTCATGATAGTGTCCGTTATTTCACCGACGTGAATTTAGCAAAGGATTTTTATGGCCGGATTAAAGTCTAAATCGGGTAAAACGCTCGGCATTTTTTCGCTGATGATGATTAATATCATCGCTGTGGATAGTCTAAGGTCGTTGCCATTCAGTGCCGCGTATGGTTTTTCTTTGGTGTTTTATTACCTGCTGGCGACAGTGGTGTTTTTTGTTCCTGTCAGTTTAGTGTCAGCAGAACTTGCTACCGCGATGCCCAATAAAGGTGGAATTTATGTGTGGGTACGAGAAGCGTTCGGAGAGCTGTGGGGATTTGTAGTGATCTGGTTACAGTGGGTTTACAACGTGGTTTGGTATCCCACCATTTTGTCGTTTATCGCTGCAACAGTCGCTTATTTAATCGATCCATCCTTAGCTGAAAGTAAAGTTTTTATGCTGCTTTGCGTGCTCGGCATTTTTTGGGGTGCAACATTGCTGAATTGTTTTGGTATGCAGCTCTCCAGTTTTATCAGTACTGTGGGTGCATTGCTCGGTACTTTGTTGCCCATGATGTTCATTATTGGTTTAGGCATTATGTGGGTTGCACAGGGAAAACCTATGCAAGTTCATTTTTCCATGGCAACTTTCTGGCCTTCGTTACAAGATCCAAAAACACTCTCATTTTTGTTGGCATTAATTTTTGGTCTGGTTGGGATGGAAATGTCAGCGGTTCATGCCGATGAAGTTGAAAATCCTGGCCATGCTTATCCTCGAGCCATTTTATATTCAACAATCATTATTATATTGAGTTTAGTGTTTTCTTCATTGGCGATTTCAGCTGTAGTGCCTAATCATGATTTATCGGTAGTGACAGGTTTATTGCAAGCCTACCATATTTTTTTAGTAGCCTTTCATATGGAATGGGCTGAATCAATTGTTGCGATATTAATTATTATTGGTGGCATTGGTGGAGTTGCAACGTGGATTATTGGACCCACTAAAGGTTTGTTAGTTGCTGCACAAGATGGAAGTGCGCCTGCATTTTTAGCGCGAACAACACGTAAAGGTGTTCCGATTAATATTTTGATGGTGCAAGCAACAATTTTTACTGCGTTGTGTTCTGTGTTTTTATTAATGCCAACTGTGAGTAGTTCTTATTGGGTTCTGACTGCAATGACAGCACAATTAGCGATGATCGTTTATATTGCGCTTTTTGCAGCGGCTGTTTGGTTGCGCTATAAAAAGCCTCACATTGCTCGACCTTACAAAATCCCATTCGGACAGTTTGGAATTTGGGTAACATGTTCTTTGGGGCTCATTTCATGTCTTGTTGCCATAGGTTTAGGGTTTTTTCCTCCAGCTCAATTGATGGTAGGTAGTGTGGTAATTTATGAATCAATTTTAGTGGTTGGAATTTCTGTCTTAACTCTTCCCCCATTGATTATTTATCTTTGGGCGCATCTCAAAAAGAAGAGAAAAAATCGCATTGAGTTGGGTTGAGATTCATGATATTATTCAATAATAGTAAGAATGTTTCAGGCAACTAATGTATCGGGCGGTATAATTATGTCAAACAATGAAAATCAACAATCTTCCTCGCGTTTACCACGTCGACTATTACCTTGGATGATTTGGGGAATTGGAACAGCCTTTGTACTTTTTCAATTTTTACTCCAACTGTCTTCAGGTGTTCTTGTTGAGCGATTAATGCATGATTTTGCAATGACGGCATTAAGCGCCGGAATAATGTCAGGCGCATACTATTATATTTATGTTTTATTGCAAACTCCGGCCGGAATGCTCATTGATCGTTTTGGTGCCAGAATTTTGTTAACAGTTGGCGGATTTGTGAGTGCTGCTGGGTGTACATTATTTGCAATGAGTGATCAGATTTGGATGGCTGATGTCGCGCGTGTGATGATGGGTGGAGGCTCTTCTTTTGCTTATGTAGGTACGTTGTATTTAATTAGTAATTGGTTTCCCGCTCGCTATTTTAGTTTGATGTTAGGGTTAAGTGATTTTGTTGCAACCATCGCTACGATTGCAGCGAATGTATATGTTGCAAAATTAATAGAAGAAGTGAGTTGGCGTACGAGTATGGTGGGCGCTGCTATAATCGCAGCATCCATTGCAATATTTTCGTGGATAATTATTCGAAATCGTCCACAAGAAAATCAAACACCACCAAAACAATCTGCGAAACAATTTTGGCATCACGCAGTGAGTGTATTTACAAATCCTTATTTATGGCTCAATGGAATTTTCATTGGCGTAGTGTTTGCAATTGTTTCTGTCTTTAGCGGGATGTGGGGAATTCCTTTTATTAGTCTTGTGCGAAATATTCATACATCACAAGCCACTCTTGTTGTATCGATGATTTTTGTTGGGTTAGCATTCGGCTGTCCTGTGATTGGTATGATTTATCCATTAGTGCGTGAACATTTGCGCGCAGTTTATGTGTCAGCCGCTTTAGTTTTAGGCATATTATTGACATGGTTAATTTATTGGCCACCCACTTCTTTAGTGCTGTATGGTGGAATTATGGCCGTAATGGGAATTTTTAGTTGCGTTTATGTATTGAGTTTTACTTATGTAAAAGAATCAGTCGCTCCCGATGTTCAAACCACAGCGATTGGTTTTACCAATGCTTTGTGTGTGGGTACAGTGCCTCTTTTCCAACCTTTAGTCGGATATCTTTTACATGTTTCTGCAAACTGGCGTCATAGTGGTGCGGGATTAGAAGTGTATGATGCCGTTGATTATCAATGGGCGTTGTCAGTGTTGCCTTTGTCATTACTGATTGCCGCTGTGATAGGCTGGTTTATTTTTTCTAAGAAAACTTCAGGAGAAGATGGCTCGGTTGCAGTGACTGCTAATTAGACCTGACCCCTTACTCTTTCAGCAATTCTAAATGCTCTAGCCATGCGATCTTGCTCTTTATTGGATAGGCCTATTTTTTTTGCAGTCTTACGCCAATTTTTAACAACGCTAATAATTTCTTGGATGATTTTATCAGCTTTTTTATTATCTATCCTAAAGTATTTAGCCACTTCTTTAGCGAGTGACAAATCTTGTGAATTATCCGTTTCTGAAATATTGAGTTTAAGACCATCACCAGTTGATACTGGATTAATGTCAAATGCGGGTGATAATATCCAGCCATTGGGTTGTAAAATAAATCCATGATTTCTTAAATGATCATCAACATTAGAAATACAAATAAAAAAAACAATTCTACGCCAAAGCTGTTCTAAATCTTCTTCAGGTTTTGCTCCTTGTTTTTTTATCAAATCCACAAGCTCTAAATAACTAGTTCCTGTAGATGCGTCATCACCATCAGAACGCTGAAGCAATGTCATTGCAGAAGCATAATGAATACGCTCTCCTGAATCAGTACGATCAAATCGTTTAGTAATGAATGTATGATGTGAACTATTATAGCGCTCCACTTTTGCTTCAGACATATTTATTTGAGCTTTTCTTGCAAGCAAATAGACAACCATTTCCCAAGCACCAATATCAATGGCATCATTTCCACTGGGAAACTTTGCAATCCACAAATGTTTATGCTCATCTAGTACATCAGCTTTGGGTCGAGCACCACCTAAAGATCCACCTGGAGCAATTAACATCTGTACCCATTTTGAATAATTTGGTTTTTTGTCTGAATTATCTTTTTCAAGTTCTAAACAAGCATGTTCCAATTCACGTAATGAAGTCCATGGAGGAGAAGCCAAAGCTTTATTGTAATCAAGAAAATTTTTTGATGTTTCTGTACGGAATCTAAGCGCACCCATACGATGCTCATCATACACTCCCAAGAGATAATCAGACTCTAACAAAGTCCGCTCTTTGCGTTTTTCTTCGCGGGCTAATATTGCTTCACGACGATCCATAAGAATACGTCCCCATCGATCAGGTGATGAATCTAGAAATACGCCAAAATTATTTTGATTTACAGGTGCATATTGACGTCCAGAAAATAACTGAAGTGATGGATCCATTGCGATATTTTGATTATTTTTTAGCCACGCTTCATTATATTCAAAAGAAAATATTTCTTTGCCTCGACTAGGAGTAACATGTAAAACACCCATCAAAGTTGGTTGTGGCAATCCTAACCAGTGAGCATAAACGTGAATGTTTCTTTCTTTGCTTTTATTCATTTGTCTTCTTCTTTTCTTTTGCAGTATTCAAACTGGGTTTTAATCGTGGAGCACGAGCTTTAGTTGGCAAACCTGCATCTTGAAGCTTTCGACCTAATTCATCATCTCTTGCAATCGTTTCTAGGTCTTTTTCAAGACCCAATGAAAATAGCACATTAGCGAAAGCGCTCAGTGTTACACTTGAATCACCTCGTTCAATTGCGCGCAAAGTATTTCGCGAAATTCCCGCTCTTTGAGCCACAATTGAAGCAGAAAATCTTCGACGCAAGCGTGCAAGACGAATGTTTTCCCCTAATTGAGAAAACAAGCGCTCTAAAGACGGAGACGTAACAATTTTCTTTCTGCCCATAATGCTCAATACCTTAACCAATTAGATTAATAAATGATCATAGTATTGAGCATTATAGCGCATAATCAAACGCTTTGCAAGATAGAAGAAAGGGGGCAGATCTAAGCGTGATGGGTTCTGTGAGAACCCATCACGCTTAGATCAGATCTTACCCCTTTTCCCTTCTTCTTTTCTAGCAGTTGAGAATTAATCGAATGGGTCAAAGATTGCTCGCCGGTGTCACACATCATCCCCATGTACTAGGATAGATCTTCTCATTGTCAGGTGTATTATCACGATAATAATATTTTTGAGAGTTAAAATGATTAAAAACATAAATAACTCGCACCATTGGTGCGAGAAATTGGATGGAGCCATAATCTGATCATTATGGAGAAATGTAAAGATGATCTGGAACGTGAGTTCTATATTCGGATGACTCGCAAACATGGCTGGACAAAAAATGTGTATCGAAACGATGGGGTCAGGTCTAACATTGAAACCAGGTTTCAATGTTAGACCCCTCGGTGCTTCTCTATAAATTATTTAAAGACGCGACCCTCGGCTTTTTTATATGGTAAATAGGCGTTAACGAGGAGTTGGTTTCAATGTGGCAATGATATTCATCAATTCCGTCAATTTTTCTGTACCCGCATCATTGCTTAGACCTTCAGTTTTAACCAGGCCATTTATCAGATAAAGATTAGACTTATCAACCATAGTCAAGATTCGAAAACGAAAATTGTTAGTTGAAAAATCGTAAACCATAAATTGATGATTATTCAATTTAATTTTCTGTATTTTTTTCTCTACTTCCATGATTGAGTCGATCTCATTAGGCAGTGGATTCACGCCAAGTGATTTCTTAGTGTTATGCGCCACTCCCGCGATGAAATGTATTTGATTCATAGTAAGGTCGACTTTCTTATTCCGAACTTTCGCTAATGGTGACACTGCTATATAAAATGCGGTTAGCTGCCCATTTTCACTGATTTCCTGATATTGTCTAACCATCAGTAGTTCATTTTTTTGTGGCTTAGGTATTTGCACCGGAATTATTCGCATGACCCTTGGCAATTTAATCTGGTAAAAATTTGTAGTTTCTAGTACTTCACTGCTCTGACTATATGCACTAATGCAAAATATTTGAACAAGTGCCAGCATAAATACTGTAAAAATAATTTTTTTCATTCCACGCTTTCTTGCGAAATTTTACTTAAGCTCTTTTTTGCCTTTGATGATTTCAATAGCATTTTAACGCCAATATAAAGCATTACCAGACCAAACAAGGCGCCAAGAAAAGTGCCCGCATTATATGAAGTGAAACCATAGACGTGAATTTTATCTAATATTGTCGGGTGAACAATAAAGCTCTTAATTAAGATACCGCCACCATAAAGAGTGAACAGCAAACCGACAATAAAATTAGTCATCACTAAAGCTCCTAAAAACACTAATCATAGTGATCATACATACCATACTATTTGATGTCAAATAAAGGGTGTCAGATCTAAGTTTGAAGTATTCTCACAGAACCCATCAAATTTAGATCTGACCCCTTTCTAGTTCAAATGTTTTTAATGGAGTATAATCGCTTCCTGATTCGGTCGGTACGCTTTTAAAAAGAACAACACGAGTAGCGATATCGTCTATTTTTTTGACAGGGTTGAAATTAAAATCTTCAGTGTAAGTAGTTTCCCTAAATCGACCTAATGTGATGTGAGCTACAAAAGGACGTTTTTCTAATTTAATTCCTTCAGATGAGAGCGTTTGATTTAGCGTTCTCACAAGATTGGCAAGTTCTAAATTTAGATGAACAGCGAGAGCTATTATATGGGGTCTTTTTGCTGGGAATAAGATTAATTTTCGAGTGGAAATTGTGATCGCTTTACATGTTTTTAATTGTTCTTGCAGTAAGGAATTTATTGTATTCAGTTGCTGTTCATCGATTTTTTCTAGAAATCGTAGTGTGATATGTAAATGATCAGACGCAGTCCAGCGAATATCTTTAAATTGATATTGATGTTTTAGGTCTTTAATAGTATTCAAGCAATGCTCATGAATTAATGGTGGTAATGTAAGAGCATAAAAAACACGCATGGTTAATCCTTCAAAATTATACTCTATCAAAAGGAAAAGGAATCACTTCATTAATGTGGTTTGCATTTGTGGCTAACATAATCAGACGATCGACGCCTAATGCAACGCCCGCACATTCAGGCATGCCATGGGCTAAAGCAGCGAGTAGATTTTCATCGATGGGTAATTCCGGTAGGTGCATTTTTTTTCGTTGACTATTGTCGGCATTGATTCGATGACGTTGTTCTTTGTTGTCTGTTAATTCATGATACCCATTCGCTAATTCTATACCCTGAATATACACTTCAAAACGTTCTCCAACGGGATGACCTTCTTCATTTCGAATTTTTGCAAGTGCTGCTTGAGAGGCAGGAAAATTGTAAATGAAATGAGGTTGGGTGATGCCAAGCTGAGGTTCGATCAGGTGACTCATTAATAATTGCAACCAAGTATCGTGATCGTCATCAAGATTGGGTGCGTTGATGTTGTTGTTTTGTGCTGCATTTTTTAATTCAGAAAGAGATACTATGAAAGGATCAATGTTTAAAATTTGACGAAATAGATCACGATAAGTTATACGGATTGCTTTTTCGCTATTCAAAATTCGTTGGAATAATTCATCCATTTCATCCATCAATTGATGGTGATCAAATCCAATTCTATACCATTCAAGCATGGTGAATTCTAAATTATGGTAACGACCACTTTCGTCACCGCGAAAAACTTTCGCAAGAGAATAAATAGAGCCTATTCCACTGGCTAACAATCTTTTCATCGGAAATTCGGGTGATGTTTGTAAAAAACCGATTTCATGATTAACGAGAGGGACTCGAATGCTCGATAGATGGGGATCGGTAGCTGTTACTCGACAAAGTAGAGGAGTATCCACTTCTAAAACATTGCGTTCAGAAAAAAACGATCGAATATCAGCAATAATTTTCGCTCTTGCACGTAATTGTGGAATTGAGGCAGTAGGGCGCCACGTTTGTTGGTAATCAACCGGTGGGTTTATTGTTGAGTGCATAGGATTGTTAAATTATTCTTTCGCACGAGAAACATATGTCCCGGTACGAGTATCAATTTTTAAAACATCACCGATATTAATGAATAATGGAACTCGGATAACTGCACCTGTTTCAAGTGTTGCGGCCTTATTGCCTCCACTCACGGTATCGCCTCGAACACCAGGATCTGTTTCGGTGACTGTGAGATTCACAAAATTAGGTGGAGCGACGTTTAAGGGAACCCCGTTCCACATTGTGATGATGCAAGAATCTTGTTCTTTGAGCCATTGTGCGGCATCGCCCACTGCTGACACAAGGATTTCATGTTGTTCGAAGCTCGCTGGCGACATAAAATGAAGGCGATCTCCATCAGAATATAGGAACTGCATATCCATTTCGACAACATCCGCTGTTTCGAGGGTGTCCCCCGATTTGAAGGTTTTTTCGAGGACACGGCCCGTTTTTAAATTACGCATTCTGACTCGGTTGAAGGCTTGCCCTTTACCGGGTTTTACAAATTCATTTTCAATGATGCTATACGGATCGCTCTCGAGGATTACCTTGAGGCCCGATTTAAAATCATTTGTGCTGACCATTCCCATGTTGATTCGCCTTATTAAACAGACTAATATGAAGCTGCTAAAATAACAGAGCGGTCAGTATGAATCAACAACGATTAGTGAAAGAGCCAACGCCAGACTGGCAGCAAAGTTTGGCTGATCTGATCACAAATCCCAAAACATTACTGGAATTGCTTCATCTTAAGCCCGAGCAAGTGGGTTTGTGCTCATCTAATAGTTTGTCTTTTCCGCTTCGAGTGCCTCGTGAATATGTTGCTCGAATGCGCGTAGGTGATCCACAAGATCCATTATTACTGCAGATTTTGCCTACGAAACAAGAATTATTAGCCATGCCAGGCTATAGTCATGATCCGTTGCAAGAACAACAGGCCAATAAACTGCCAGGATTAATTCATAAATATCGCGGACGAGTTTTATTGACGGTTACAGGGACTTGTGCGATCAATTGTCGCTATTGTTTTAGGCAAAATTTTTCTTATGAAGAAAATAATCCAGGTCGTGCAGGTTGGCAAAAAATTGTTGATTATGTTGCAGCAGATCCTAGCATTAATGAAATAATTTTTAGCGGCGGAGATCCGTTGATTGCAAAAGATAATTTACTTGCGCAAATTATTCAGCAATTTTCAGTCTTGCCACAAATTAAGCGTTTAAGAATTCATACACGTTTACCGATTGTAATCCCTCAACGAGTCACAGAAGAATTGACAGCACTATTAATAAAATCAGGATTGCAAATAATTGTTGTGGTTCATGCGAATCATCCGAATGAAATAGATGCTTCGGTTGAAGAGTCCATGCAATTGATGCGGAACGCTGGGATCACTGTTCTTAATCAAGCGGTGCTATTAAAAAATATCAATGATGATGCGTTAGTGTTGGCCGAACTGAGCGAAAAATTATTTGCCTGTGGTTGCTTGCCTTACTATTTACATGCGCTCGATAAAGTTGTGGGTAGTGCACATTTTGATGTGGAGATTTCTCGAGCGCGAGAAATTCATTGGCAGCTTTCACAAATATTGCCGGGTTATTTAGTGCCAAAATTAGTCAAAGAGGTACCCGGTGTATTAAGTAAAGTGCCGATTGATTTAGAAATAAAGTACTAAATACCGCCGAAACCATTGGGGGCTCCTACTATAACTGATTCAGAATCTGTGCTCGTTTCACTTTCTTCGGGTATCATTGCCAATACTTGAATTGCTTGAGATTGTTGAGAATTTGATCTTGTATTAAGGTGGGGTGAGCTGGGAGATGGTAATTTGCCATGATGGTTTAGAATGTCGAGTTGTACAGACTCATCGCTATTAGATTTTGGTTTGGTGGAAACTGGAATTGTATCCAGCTTAGGCTGTGCATCACTAAATGAACGTTGTCTGACGACTCGGGTGGTCGGTTGTTTATCTTTAGGTTTTCCTGAAGAAAATAGTGAGATATTTCCACTTGATCTTAAACTGGGTAATTTAGGCATATGAGTAGTATTGGAATGCCCTGAACTGGTAGAAAGATTTTTGTTATCTTGAGGAAGAGAAGACAATAGATGCTCCAAAATTTTTAGATAATGTTCATCTTTTATTTTCGATGACGTGCCTTTTATGAAAATTACTCGTTGAATTCCTAGCCTTTTGCAGATTATTTCATCTTCACTAATTAGTTGTAGTAAACATTTGTCCAAAGCAGAAGGTTGATAGTTGCCAAAAATGTTTTTTGAAACTTTTTGAAAATGAGCAATGTATAGGCTCCAAATAGCGTGAAAAGAATCTTCGCTCGCTTTAATTTGAGTCAGTAAATTTAAAGCCTGTTCAGATTCTGTTTTGTATAAAATATTACCTAAGGTTTTCTGCCTTTTTAAGCTTTCCATGGCAGCAAGAGCATCTACAGCAACATACGTTAATCGAGCTTCGATAGAAACTTCTTCAGTATTTATTTTAGTGTTTTCTGGAAATGTGTGGGCTTTTTGTGAAAATTCACCATCGACTGTGTACACTGGTAATGTCGCAGAATTACACTGATTTACAGCTTGGTTATTTTCTTTCATATCATCGAAAACGTAAATTGCAGATATCCATGTTAGAAGGTGAGCAATAAATTGCGTAAACATGATCCCTTTGCAGGTAGGGATTTCTTTAAATAGTGACATTGCATCAATGGCGTGTTTGCAGGCATTGCCGCGGAGTTGAAGTTCTCTTATTTTCTCTGGGTCTGAAAGATTGCTGGGTTGTGTAGCCTCTTTAAATGCAATTCCTATATTTGGATATTCTTTGCTATCCATGTGTTCTATAATTTTGGGGTACTGCTTAATTATATCACGAATTAAATGAATATTTTTTTGACGCCCTGCTGTCAAAACGACGCCCGCTCTCAGTGTGGCTTCTTCAAATTCTCGTAGCATCTTCGAATCAAAATTCCAAAAGAAATCGAGAGGAGTGATAACGCCATGAACAGTGAATCCCTGTTCTTCTAGAAATTTTATTACTTTAAGTCGATCTTCAAGAGAGCTTTTTGATAATGTCATGTCTGTAAATAAATAGATATCTCGAATACCGTTCGCTTTAAGTTTATTTAAAAGATCAATGTTATATTTGATTTCAGTTTTAATTTCTCCAGTTGCGTCGATTTCATTTTCGCCGTTGTCATTTTTGACATAGGCTGTATAAGCGAGTGTATGATCCATATCGAGTAAGGCTGCTGGTCTCATACGACCACGACCGATATCTAAATTGATTTCCTGAAGTTTCATTCTTGCCTCTTAACCAGTTTGATAATGAAAGGCATTATCAAGTTGGCCTATTTATTAGTTCGATTAATACGCACAATATTTTTATTTGCGGAGAGGAGTCTAACGTGCTTCTGTAGAGAGATGAAGCTCAAAAGCCTTTTCTTATAGTCTTTTTCATTAATAGTGGGGGGTGGAAGGGTAAGAAAATTCATATCCTTTCTTACCCTTTTTAAAATTTCTTACAAAAATCACATTAAATCGCGTGCAGAGTCACTTCAACTCGACGATTTTGCGCTTGGCCATCCTGTGTGTTATTGCTTGCGATGGCGTAGCGTTTACCGAAGCCAACCGGGGTGATCCGATTTGGGTTAACGCCATGTGAACCAAGGTAATCAGCAACATTACTTGCGCGATCTTCAGAGAGGATCTGATTGTGGTTGTCACTTCCTGTGCTAGACGTAAAGCCAGCGACTTTTATAGTCGTATTTCGAAACTCACGCATCACTTTTGCAACTGAGTTCAAAGTAGGATAAAAGTGTGGATCTATTTTCGCACTGTCATTTGCAAACGTGATATCGCTAGGCATGATGAGGCGGATATCGTTACCATCGCGTTCCACTCGAACACCAGTTCGCGCTAAATGTCTGCGTAAAAGCGCTTCTTGTCGATCCATATCATTACCAATCGCGCCACCGGCCAATGCGCCAACACCTGCACCGATTAAAGCGCCTTGCGAATGTCCCAAAGCAGAACCAATGAGTGCGCCGCTTGCGGCTCCAATACCCGCGCCCATCGTAGACTTTGAAACACGTGGTTGATCCGTGTAAGGATCTAAAGTCATACATCCAACCAAGGTGGAAGAAACAAGAAGGGTTGCAATCGTCAAACGAAATAATTTCATAGCTTTTCTCTCTTTAGTTTGAAGGGGTATCAGTTAACTTTTCACGGCTTAGCTGTGAGTTAACAAACAAGATCATAGCAAAACTTATGTTTGTGTGAAATAGGGACTAACAAAACTGAGCGCCTATTGAGTTTAAGGGGGTGGGTATGTAATAATCCGGACCCACACAAGGAGGGTATTATGAAACTAAAATATAAAATTATAATGATAGGCCTGCTAACCGCTTTGATGGGTGGTTGTTCGTCTCAACAATCTCAATATGATCCTGGGCAATACCATAAGGTAATGCGTAAAAAAGTTAATCGCTTTGATAAGATGGTTAAAAAAGAGTTTGAACCTAAGTTTATAGAAGCGCATGTTGATTATCCTCCAAAAAAAATGGCGTTATTAATTTTCAAGAATGAACGAATGATGGAATTATGGGCACAAAATCCAAATCAGCCGTGGAAATTAATACAGAATGTTCATGTGCTCGGGGCGAGTGGTGGGCCCGGGCCTAAATTACGCGAAGGTGATCGTCAAGTCCCTGAAGGCGTGTATCATATTTCAGCGTTAAATCCCTTTAGTAAGTATGATGTTTCTATGCGCATCGATTATCCGAATTCTTTTGATTTAGCACGCGCCTATAATGATGGCCGACGATCTTTAGGTGGTGATATTTATATTCATGGCGGGCGTTTATCGATAGGTTGCATTGCGGTGGGTAATCGTCTTGCAGAAGAATTATTTGCAATGGTGTATCACGTTGGATTGAAAAATGTCACTGTGGTGATAGCGCCTAATGATTTACGACATGCTCCGCCTGTTGTGGGTGATGTGCATCCATCCTGGTTGATGGTATTGGATAGTCATATTAAGCAGCAATTACAGGCGTTTTCAACGAATACAGTATACTCGTAGCATCTCCTGGTTATGGATTTTGTATATTAAAGAGTGTTATCAATTACAACAGAGTCGTGGCTATCTGAGCAACAATAACGCAAAGTGCAAATAGTGCCGCGATAAAAAGTCCAATCTTTCCCCCGGGTGTTGTTAGTGTGCCTTTTTCTGCCTTCATATAACGACCACGCATGACCATTGTCACGGGAAGTAGTATGAGCAGAATTGCCACAAATATACCGCCGTAACCCAATGCTGAGATAAAAGCATGTGAAGAAGTCAGCGTAAAAATATACGGTGGTGTAAAAGCGACGATTGCGATGAGGAGACGATCAAATGTGCTGCGAGTTAGATGTAATCCGTCAGCGATAAAATCAAATAAGCTGAGGGAGACGCCTATGAAAGATGTTGAGATAACAAAAAATACCAAAGCGCTAGAAAGTGATCCGATCACATGATTGTTGAGTATTTTTTCCAGTGCTTTCGTGCAACTAATTTCAGGACTGCTAGTGTGTAGAATGGAGGTTAAGCTTAGTTCTCCATTCAACGGAATGATTCCGAGAATAACCAATTCCCATAATATATAAACGATGAGCGGGATAAAGCTTCCAATCAGAACGGCTTTTACAAGCAGTTTGACATCGCTATTAAGATACAAACGCAGACTAGGTATAATAATTTGATATCCGAAAGCGGTAACTAATACGGGTAGAGCTAACCACATACCAATAAAATTCGTATGGTACAATTGTTCGATGTGAATATTAGGAACCGAAATTCCTAAAAGTCCAAAATAACTTATGACTAGACCGAGTATTAAAAAGCGATTTAAATAATCGATTAATTTCGTACCAAGAGTGACAACAATACCGAAAATGGAAATTAAAAATAGAGTGGTTCCCCAAGACGGCAGAGCTACACTGAACATTTTTTCAGTGGATGAAGTGATGAGGGAATTCATGCCTGATAGATATGCGGCCATCAAACAATACAGCAGAAATAAATAAGCAAGACTAGCAATAATTTCACCGCTTTTGCCCAGCGTTTCTTTTGTCATTGATATAATGTTAGCACCGGGTGGTAGCCATAAATTGGCTTCGAGCATTAATAGGGCCGCGTAAGTGGTGATGACCCAGCAGAGGATAAATAGAATGATTGCAGCTAAAAAACCATAATGTGCAGTAATAACAGGTAGTGCCAGCATGCCTGCGCCGATTGAGGTCCCCGCAATAAGTAAAATGGCGCCAAATAATTTACTATTTCCCGTCATTGTTTTTTCTGCTTTGCAATTCAGCCTGCTCTTGTGCTATTAAGTGAAATTTGAGGGGTGTTGGCATATTGCGGAAGGCATCTCGACTGCCACCAGTACCTGCAATAATGATCGTTCCGTAATCTAAAAGTCGACCTGTTACAGATTGAATAACTTGTATGCTTTCAATTCTTGGCAATAAAATTTCCAGTGTTGCACGTTGTATAAAACCAATTTTTACAATGACTCGTTTATTCGTAATGCCATATTCAGAAGTGCGATATTGAACATAAGTAAACACACCATTTACAGTAGCTCCAGCGAATGCAATAAAAGCAAAAATCAGATAAAAAGGGCGGTATCCAACAAGATATAATCGTCCGATTTGAAATTCGGGGAGCACTGTTAGTGAAAGTAGCATCACAATGATCCAGATAAAAGTTGGAGTAAAAATAATCCAGTGGGGATGAGTTCGGTATACAACGGTTTCACCAGGTAGTAATGATTGATCAATATAACTATAATCTAACATTGTCTCTCCTCATCCATTCGTTGATTCTGCAAAATCGATCTTACGGAATCCACGAGGCAACATATTGCCTCGACGTCCTCGTTCACCTTGATAATAAGCTAAATCGGCAGGTTTGATAGTTAAATGTCTTTTGCCAGAGTAAAGTGTAAGGCTGGAACTTTCGTTGAGTATTGCAATGGCAATTAAATATTCTTCACGATTTGCCACGCGTGCAGACGGAATATTCATGATTTTATTTCCTTTGCCACGTGGAAGTTTGGGTAATTCTGCGATAGGGAATAATAACATTCTGCCTTCATTACTAATCGCTGCCAAATATTGTGTTTCTAAATCGGAGACAAGTTGAGGAGCGAGGGCTTTTGCACCTTTTGGTAAAGAGAGCAGCGCTTTGCCGGCACGATTTTTACTAATGAGATTTTCAAGTTCAGTGATAAATCCATAGCCAGCATCGGAGGCGATAAGATAGAGCTGATTCATTTCTCCTGTGAGAATGGCTTCGAAGGTTGCGCCAGGCTCTGGTTTTAATCTTCCTGTTAATGGTTCACCCTGGCCTCGTGCTGAAGGTAGATTATGTCCAGGCAAACTATAGCTTCGTCCAGTCGAATCAAGAAATATCACGGGCAATGTTGATCGTCCAAATACTTGCGCTTTAAATTGATCGCCTGCTTTGTAATTTAATTGTTTGCCATCAATTTCATGGCCTTTACCTGCTCTGATCCAACCTTGCGCAGACATAACAATAGTAATTGGTTCAGCAGAAATCATTTGATCTTCACGAATGGCTAGAGCTTCAGCACGTTGTACAATAGCAGAACGTCTTTCATCGCCGTATTTAATTGCATCTGCTTCAATTTCTTTACGAATGAGTGTTTTGAGTCGACGAGTAGAACCCAATATTTTTTCAAGCTCATCTCGTTCTTTGCTCAGTTCATCTTGCTCACCGCGAATTGCAATTTCTTCTAATTTTGCTAAGTGACGCAATTTTAATTCTAGGATGGCTTCAGCTTGTTCGTCTGTTAAATTAAATCGACTCATTAAGACAGCTTTTGGCTTGTCTTCTGTTCGAATAATGGCAATAACTTCGTCAATGTTTAAAAATGCGATTAACAAACCATCTAAAATATGTAAGCGGGCAAGTACTTTATCGAGGCGGTGTTGTAAACGTCGGCGTACTGTTTCTTGTCGGAATTCTAGCCACTCATTTAAAATCGTGATTAATCCTTTGACTTGTGGTTTGCCATCTAGCCCGATCATATTTAAATTGACGCGGAAATTTTTCTCTAAATCAGTTGTTGCAAAGAGATGCGCCATTAATTCGTCAGTGTCAATGCGATTGGAACGAGGGGAAATAACCAGACGTACAGGATCTTGGTGATCAGACTCATCGCGTAAATCGTCGACCATGGGTAATTTTTTGTTCTGCATTTGAGCAGCTATTTGTTCTATAATTTTTGCAGGGGATGTTTGGTGAGGTAATGCGGTGATCACAATATCACCATCTTCCAATTTATAAACAGCGCGTTGTTTTATTGAACCTGTTCCTTCACGATATAGATTTAAAATTTCGGAGCGTGGTGTAATAATTTCTGCACCCGTGGGGTAATCAGGGCCTTGAATAATTTCGCAGATTTCTTTCAGTGAGGCAGAAGGATTATCAAGTAAAGTTACACATGCTTGAGCGACTTCGCGAAGATTATGTGGAGGAACGTCGGTGGCCATACCGACAGCGATACCTGTTCCGCCATTTAAGAGAATGTTAGGTAAACGTGCGGGCAATAATGCGGGTTCATCGAGTGTGCCGTCAAAATTAGGCACCCAATCAACAGTACCATGCCCGAGTTCACTTAAAAGGACTTCGGCATAAGGCGATAATCGCGCTTCGGTATAGCGCATGGCAGCAAAAGATTTTGGATCGTCAGATGATCCCCAGTTGCCTTGACCATCAACTAAAGGGTAACGATAGGAGAAATCTTGTGCCATTAACACCATGGCTTCATAGCAGGCGCTATCGCCATGCGGATGAAATTTACCGAGGACGTCACCCACTGTACGTGCGGATTTTTTGTATTTTGCAGTAGCTTTTAATCCTAACTCAGACATTGCGTAGACAATTCGGCGTTGAACAGGTTTTAAGCCATCGCATAGATTGGGCAGGGCACGATCAAGAATCACATACATTGAATAATCAAGGTATGCTTTTTCTGTGAACGTGCGTAGAGGCACTTGTTCAAAAGTGTTTTCAAAGCCCTTAGTCTGTTTTGCCATTGTTTCTTAGAACTCAAAAAATGTTAAATCGAGAATCTAGCCTGTTAGGCCATTATAACCACATGCTTCCTATTGTCTATGAGAAAAAGTTTGCTGTGAAGACTGCTGATGGTAGAATCAAGGTTAAATGGAGGTAAAGTGTGAAAAAAGCGATCTTTTTATCAGGAGGAGGTGCTCGAGGAGCCTACCAAGCCGGTGTTCTCAAATGTATTTGCGACATTCTGGGTGGGGGGCAATTCCCCGCGTCTATATTAAGCACTGTCAGTGCGGGTTCTATTAATGGTGCTCATCTTGCTACATATGCGGATGACTTTAGAGTGGGCACCAATCACATGATTAAATTATGGAGCTCTCTGACCTCAGAGCAAATTTTTCGTGCAGGTAATTTATCGTTGACAAAATCTGTGATGCGAAATTTTGCAAGTATGGCATTTCATCTTAATTTGTCTGGTGGTCAACATTTATTAGATACTGATCCCTTGCGGACACTGCTACGCGAACATATTGATTTTGATCGTATTAAAAAAAATATCGATCAAGGAATTCTGTCGGCATTTGAAGTGGCAACGACGTGTTATGATAGTTCACAGACAATCTCATTTGTTCATTCACAAGATCCTGCGCTTGGCTGGAGAAAAATACGTCATTATTCTCAAGAAGCGGTGATTACTGCCGAACATATTATGGCTTCATCAGCGTTCCCTATTTTTTTTCCTGCTGAAAAAATTAACAATTTGCACTTTGGTGATGGGGGATTGCGACATTCATCACCACTTCGAGCGTCAATTAAATTAGGTGCTGAAGCCATATTAATTATAGGAACACGAAAAACCCCTGAAATTGACGCGCTTAATAATATTCATCCGATTGTGGATGTTAATTTTTCGAAAATTCTTGGTATGATGTTCAATGCTTTTTTAGATAATTTAGATCGAGATTTAGAACATATGAATACCATTAATCAAAATTATCAATTAATGAATGCCGAAACACGTAGTAAATCGGCTTGGCGTGAATTAAAAATTCTTAACCTTACACCTTCCATCGATTTGGCTCGCATCGCTACTCAAAAAGAAGTCGTTATGCCTTTCTTATTGCGTTATCTCATGGATTCATTTGGAGAGAAAGATCAAAGTGGTGACTTTTTAAGCTTTTTATTGTTCGAATCAGCATATACTGAAGATTTAATAGAAATCGGCTATAATGATACGATGCAGAAAAAAGATGAAGTAGAAAAGTTTTTTTCTTTATGATGTTGTTGGTGTGCACAACATCCAAAATCCTTAACCGGGAGATTTAGGGTGTTAGAAGATTTTCCTTGCGCGATGAGGGGTTTTAGGGGGGGGGGAATCGTGATTCTTTCCCCTAAATATCTCAAAGGAAGCATCTCCCGGTTTTAGTATTAACAGGCTTGAATACAGGGTATTGAGTGAGCAAAACATTCAAAATCCATAACCGGGAGATGCTGTGAAAGATAAACAATCATCACAAAATTTTTTGGATTCATTGATCGTTCAAATGGATCTCGGATTGCGTACATTATTTGCAAACCCCATCGCTCATCGTCTAAGTCCTGCTGAAAAAGAATCACAAACAGAACTTTCGGAGAGTGATTCAAAACACAGCGCAGGTTTAATGCGGATTAATCATGTGGGTGAAGTGTGTGCACAAGCTTTGTATGCTGGCCAAGCGCTTACAGGAAGTCAAGAAGAAGTTCGTAAAAAAATGCGTGAAGCAGCTGCTGAAGAAGTAGATCATTTGGCTTGGTGTGCCGAACGAATTCATGAGTTGGATAGTCACACAAGCTATTTAAATCCTCTTTGGTTTGCGGGGTCTTTTGCACTCGGTGTTACCGCTGGGCTTATTGGTGATCGCTGGAGTTTAGGTTTTGTTGCGGAAACCGAAAATCAAGTGGTTCGGCATTTGGATTCTCATTTAGAAAAACTTCCTTCTAATGACCGTAAAAGTAGAGCAATTGTGTCTCAGATGCGAGAAGATGAAGCAAAACACGCTACGATTGCATTAGCCGCGGGAGGTAAGGATTTACCTTCGCCAATTAAATTTGCAATGACCGCAATGTCAAAAGTCATGACATCTATTGCATATTGGGTTTAAAGCTGTATTTAAGTTAATGTTGACTGCGTTTTAATGCAGAATAAAAGCTTGCGATAGTTTCTGAATAATCTTTACTACCGAAAATTGCGGAACCCGCAACAAAAGTGTCGGCGCCTGCAGCGGCAATTTTTCCGATATTATCGGCCTTAATTCCACCATCCACTTCTAATCGAATGGCTCTCCCGCTGTTTTGAATGATTTTTTTTGCTTTATTGATTTTGTCAAAAGAAGATTCAATAAATGTTTGCCCGCCAAAGCCTGGGTTAACAGACATGATAAGTATCAAGTCAATTTTATCCAGTACAAATTCTAAATAATCCAAAGGAGTCGCTGGATTAAATGCAAGTCCGGCTGCGCATCCCACTTCATGAATTAAACTAATTGAACGATCAAGATGTTCAGTTGCTTCGGGATGAATTGAAATAGTAGATGCACCCGCATTCGCAAAATCGGTAATAATACGATCAACGGGTTTAACCATTAAATGCACATCAATGGGAGCTTTGACGCCATATTTGCGCAGTGATTCGCAAACAATAGGGCCAACTGTGAGATTGGGGACATAATGATTATCCATTACATCGAAATGAATCCAATCTGCCCCAGCTGATAACACCTTATCTACTTCATCGCCGAGTTTGGCGAAATTAGCTGAAAGAATTGAAGCCGCAATTTTGAAGTCCGACATTATTTAATCCCCCTTTGTTTGGCAATAGTATCATAAGCTTTCTTAATTTCCGCAGTTTTTTTGTTTGCAAGTTTAATCATTTCTTCAGGTAGTCCTTTTGCAACGAGTTTGTCAGGATGATTTGCACTGATTTTTTTACGATAGGCTTTTTTCACTTCGGTATCTGTTGCTTTTGATGTAATTCCTAGAATTTTATACGGATCTTCAAGGATTGGGCTTGTATATCGGGGGCGTTGTGGACCAGGTCTGGCACCTGCTTTTTGATTATAGTTATATTCCTGATAGTGTCGATGATGACGTTGATGGAAAATGAAAAAATCCATCGAGTCTAAACCCAATTCTCGACAAACATGTTCGAGAGCATCGCGTTTTTGGGGGCTGATAAATCCTTCAACTGCTGCAGCCTGAAATTGTATATCGACAAACATGCGCAAGACATCTAACTGACCTTGGCAGGCTTGAATTAGCTTATCGAGGGTTATGTCAAGGTTGAAGCGGTGTTCTTTGCCTCGAGTGAAAAAAGAAATGGCTTCGCGTTTTAATGTTGAGCTTAGATTCATGTTGCGCATAATAATACGAGCAGCCTGAATTTCGCCTTCACCGACTCGACCACTTGCTTTGGCAATGTGACCCATGACGAGGAATGTTGCCTCGAAGAAGGCCCGTTGTGCCTCAGCGCGACTAAAGGGTTGTCCTGTATGCTGATACTTTTGATGAGGTGCGTTCCAATATCCGGACGCCGATAAATCAAAATATTGGCCTACAATAAGACCAAAGACGGCGCCCATCGGCCCGCCTAACATCCAGCCGGCGATGAAACCTAATAATTTACCTAAATAATGCATAATCTTAACTATACCAATACTGGCGAGGATTTCACAGTGTGAGGGGATGAGGCGGCCCTGGGAAAACTCTCCATCAATCTGGTGAGTGGTAAGTTTTTATGCTATAATTCCGATGTAAAATTCTTTTGAGGAAACTAGAATGCAGTCGCCTAGAGTGAGTCACGTTTTAGATGATGTTCATAATAACCGTGGTCAACGTCGGTTAGACACTCTTGCTCGGATGTTTGAATACAATATGACTTGTGCGGCGGTGTGTCTTCTTGGCAAGCGCTTGTATATTACTACGAATACGATTAGTTCCTGTTTTAGCGGGCAGAATAATCCAGAATTAAATGAACCAGAAACTCAGGGTTACAGGTTCCTCAAGAAAATGGTTTCACATTTGGTTTCGCCAAGTTTCAGACAAGAAAAAGGATTTAGCCAAATTGATCGTGATATTATCCGAGAAAATTATTTAGGTAAATTAAATACTCTCTATAAAGGCCATCTGAGCACACCTTCGTTAGTGGACATACAAATTAATCGAATTATTGATTATTTATTAAATGCGAAGTCCACACATGATTTTATGAGCAATAAGTCATTGTCGTTTTTTGAAGAATTTTTATTTACTCCTGAAGAATATGCTATTCGTCAGAAAAACTCTGAGAGAAATCATACTGATTTCTTTAATAAAGTGCTTGATGTGCAACGTACGTTTGCTGGTATTTGCCGGGATGTTCGCGATTACCGAAAATTTAAGCAGGCGGTATTGAGCGGCACTTTAGCTATCGAGGAGTATCATATTCTATGTGTGGGTCAAAAAGATGAACATGCTGAAATTCGACAATTAGGATTTTTATTGAACCATGAAGAGATATTTGATGCACAAGAGAAGTTAATCCTCAAAGAGTCAGTATATTTAGGGATTTCGAAATTGTGCTGCCCATATTGCGTGAAAACCTTAGATGTATTAAATAAAGTTGTAGACATAAATACAGAAGCCTATATAGGCTTGCAACCACAACCCATGATTTTGCAAGTTGCAGATGAAGCAAATGCAGACGAAGATGAATTGCTTAGTTCAAGTCACCATTCTGAAGTATCGGAGAGAGAACTAAAAAGAGCAGCACTATTCGACCGAGATTTTTTGCAAACCAGAGGATCGCACACTTTGAGGTTTAACTGGGTCTTTCCAGCATTTGTTCGCGCGCCAATAGTCCATGAAAATTGGAAAATTATAGTTGCAAAGAGTCAGAAGAAAATACCCAGCAATCTAAAAAATGGTTGTGTTTATGCACTTACCAAAACAAACCAAGTTATTAGTCGCTGTTCAATTGGTTTAACATCGAGTATTGGGTATTCTGGGAAGGGTGCAAAGAAAACATTTTCTACTGAAGATAAAGCAGTAGAAATTGGGATTTATACTAAACATTTGAAAGGAAAAAAAATAGATGGGCGACTATTATCAGAAGCTGCTGTTTATTATGGTAGTGGATTTGTGCACCAGGATGTTTGTTGTCGTTGGTCTGCAGAAGCCAATGAGGCTAAATTTGAGTGTTCCCGCCTGCTAGAAAATGATGCGGGACGAGCTAATATGGCGTTATTGACTAAATTAAATATGAGTGAACAATTTCTAGAAGGATATCAAGCAGTCAATGAAATGGTAGTGGCGGCAGAACAAGCACAAGTTAAAATGGTACCGAGGACCTCTTCATCGAGTGTTGAGAGCTTTGACCCAGTAGTACAAAACCGAACTGATGTGGAAATAGCCTCACTATCAAAATTAGAAATAATTATCACAGCTCAAAATCTAGGTTCAGATGAAGATGCGGAAGACGATAGCAAAAAGTCGCCATCCAGTAATTCTCCAAAAGATGATTCATTCGAACAAAAAATTGAGAGTGAAGAAAAGGAAGGATCTCAGGAATCTATTACAAAAAATAGGGTAAATAAACTATGAGAGAAAATGATAGATTTGATGATCTTCAATCAGTTGATCTCCAAGCGAAATTGTTGGGTCCAGTTGAAGATCTTATATTATTGCGTATCGTTATGGATTTTACAATTTTTACAAGGAATGCTTCCTCAAATGACTTATTATTAAGGCAAATTCGCTGTTGCATAACTGTGATTAAGATGTTATGTAACATTAATCAACATAAGGCTGCATTAACTCAAATGTATGAAGGATTATACAGTGATGCTGCAAAGTTTGGTGATAGAGGTATTGACTTGATTAAACAGTCTAACGCGATAAAAGCAGCGATTGAAATTCTCGAATCCAGTTCAGAGAATTGGAAGCAAGCAATGATTACTAAACTACAAAACACCAGCGATACATTATGTAGTATGAGAAGTAAAGTAAAGAAAAAACTTCATAATAAAGAGAAAGGGGAGCATCCTAAGAAAATAAAAAGAGCTTTATTTAAAGATGTAGAGTGTCTAAATAACCCTCCTGGCACCAACTCATCGCCAGGACAAGAAAGCACGTCGACAAAAGCCGAAAAATCAATGAAATAATGGTTCTATATTAAATGAAAGAATAGCTTGAAAATTATTATCAAAAAGTTGATGTGTATTAAGTTAGCGGATTTGTACGTCAGAAGGAACGTGTATGATTCACGGTAATGGGACTATCATTCCAGGTGTGTAAATAGTCATAATTTCCTTTCATTAGTTGACGAGTAGCTACTCAGTTTCTCGTGCTGATTAGCATACTCAATTAAGACTATTTACACACCTGGAATGACAGTCCCTGAATTTCGCCTTCACCGACTCGACCACTGGCTTTGGCAATGTGACCCATGACGAGGAATGTTGCCTCGAAGAAGGCCCGTTGTGCCTCAGCGCGACTAAAGGGTTGTCCTGTATGCTGATACTTTTGATGAGGTGCTTTCCAATATCCGGACGCCGATAAATCAAAATATTGGCCTACAATAAGACCAAAGACGGCGCCCATCGGCCCGCCTAACATCCAGCCGGCGATGAAACCTAATAATTTACCTAAATAATGCATAATCTTAACTATACCAATACTGGCGAGGATTTCACAGTTGAGAGGGGGGCAAGTTTGGGTCAAGTCTTGAAGTATGAATTTAGCCTCACCCCCCTTTCCCCTCCTTCTTTCTGTGAAAGGTGATGTTAGCCTGCTATTATTATAGATAGTTTAGCTTCAAAAAATTCACTATATAAGTAAGGAGACGGAGGGTGACTCAGACAATCGAAGTGCCTCATTTAAAAACCTCATTGACAGGTCCTTTGTTGAAATTAGAACAGGACTTGCTAAATCATCAGGTGGATATTGAAACCTGGTTACGACATCAATGGCGATTAACGCCACCACCATTTTATAGTTCAGTAGATCTACGAAACGCGGGTTACAAATTAGCGCCAGTGGATACGAATTTATTTCCCGCAGGATTTAATAATCTCAACCCAGAATTTATACCTCTGGCGATTCAGGCTGTCCAAAGTGCAGCAGAAAGGTTGTGTCCAGAAACAGTTAAATTTTTAATTATTCCTGAAAGTCATACGCGCAATATTTTTTATATGGAGAGTTTGGCGACATTGCAAGAAATTATTACTAAAGCGGGATTTTCTGTACGTATCGGCTCGCTTTCTAGAGATCTCGAGCAATCCACTAAAATCGACTTGCCCTCCGGGCGTCAAATAGTTTTAGAACGGGCCATTCGTAGAGAAAATAAAATTGGGGTAGAGGATTATTTTCCGTGTTGCGTGATTCTCAATAATGATTTATCAACAGGCGTCCCACCTATTTTTGAAAATCTGAATCAACTTGTAATGCCACCTGCCGAATTAGGATGGGCGAAACGATTAAAATCAGCTCATTTTCAGCATTTTTCGAATGTAACGAGTGAGTTTTCACGTGAATTAAATTTAGATCCATGGCTAATTTCTCCACTATTTCGATATTGTGGAGAAATTAATTTTATGACGCGTGAAGGTGAAGAATGTTTAGTACGTAATGCAACAATGTTATTTAATGCTGTTAAAGCAAAATATCAAGAGTATAATATTCAAGATGATCCTTTTCTTGTCGTAAAAGCCGATTCGGGCACCTATGGTATGGCAGTGATGATGATCAAAGATCCTCAAGAATTGACGCAGTTAAATCGTAAGCAAAGAACAAAAATGGCTGCTCTTAAAGGTGGGCAATCTGTTTCTCGTGTGATTATTCAAGAAGGCGTTTATACCTTTGAAACAGTAGGGGAAAAAGAATCGGTGGCTGAACCCGTCGTGTATATGATCGGAAATCATGTTATCGGAGGTTTCTATCGCGTCCATGCAGACCGTGGTATAGACGAAAATCTTAATGCGCCGGGAATGAATTTTGAACCTTTGGCTTTTGCTGAAGCCTGTATTGATCCGTGCGGTAGCAATCACGAAAGTACCAATCGTTTTTACAGTTATGGTGTGATCGCGCGATTGGCTGCATTAGCAGCTGCACGTGAAATGAAGGAATTACAACATGAGCGTTAAATTAGGGGTCGTGATGGATCCCATTACTTCAATTAATCCACCTAAAGACACAACTTTTGCCATAATGCTGGAAGCGCAGCGCCGTAATTGGGAAGTTCATGTCATGGAACAAAAGGATTTATTTTTAAAAGGTGGGGTTGTTAGTGCGCGTTGTGATCAGGTAAAACTTTATGATAATTCAGAACATTGGTTTGACATTATCAATGAGAAATTTCAAGAATTAAAATTTTTTGATATTATATTAATGCGTAAAGATCCACCATTTAATATCGAATATATCTACACAACTTATTTGCTCGAGTTGGCTGAAAAATCAGGTGTAAAAGTTTTTAATAAGCCTCAGAGTCTTCGTGATGCGAATGAAAAACTATTCATTGCCTGGTTTCCTCAATGTGCTCCCCCAACTTTAGTCACTCGCAATTCCCAACAATTAAAAGACTTTATTAATGAGCATCAGGATGTTGTATTAAAGCCTCTACATGGTATGGGTGGAGGTTCAATATTCAGATTGACTCAACACGATGTTAATACTATGGTTGTAATTGAAACGCTCACTCAAAATGAAACTTCTTATATAATGGCTCAGAAGTTTATCCCTGAAATTTCGCAAGGTGACAAACGTATCATCATGATTAACGGCGAGCCCGTACCTTATGCTTTAGCCAGAATCCCAATGGCAGGTGAAATTCGCGGTAATTTAGCTGCCGGAGGCACAGGTGTAGGCGTTGAACTGACCGAGCGCGATTACTGGATTTGTTCCCAAGTCGGCCCCACGCTTCGCGAAAAAAAATTAATGCTCGTAGGTCTCGATGTTATCGGTGACTATTTAACTGAAATAAACGTCACCAGCCCCACTTGCGTTCGTGAACTCGAAAAAATCTATGGCATCAATATTTGCGCAGACTTTCTCGATGCGGCGACGCGTCTCACAACTCAAGACGGGACGCCAGATATTGGCTAAAAACTGCGAGCGGGACAGGAATGCGAAATTCACCCAGTACATGAGGCCAGATTTCACCAGCACCATAAAGTAGTTCGATTCCGTTGATAGTAGTCTGTCCCTTAGCATGAGTAAGAGTATAATTTTTCAAGGTTTTGGGGTCAGATGTGATTCCCTGTTTGGCTTGTTCAATCAAAGCGGGGTTTGGTTTTTCGCCACTGCGTTGTGTATAAATTTTTACCCAAGATTTTTGGGCTGCTTCGGCGATAGCTTTGAGTGCAAGGTCAGCTTGATTATCTTTAAATAGTTCATTTATTGGAATTTCACGGTGTAATTTTTTATCCCAAACAATCGTTTCGAAATAGGTATTGGGATGAGCGCCACCTTGGTATTCGTATGTAAGACCTGATATGCTGATAATATTATTATTTTCAAAAGTCACTTGCCATTTTGTATCTAATGAAAGAGGTGGAAAATATCCGGGGCGCCTCGTTTTTTCTTCATCAGCATTTTTCTTCGTTTCATCCGCAGCAGATTCGAAACGTTTGAGTATATTGTCTTTCAGAGGATCAATAGACATAATGGACTTGGGTACATCAAGGCGCAGCATATAATGACGAGTATTTTCAACTTTATGATAATCTTTGGCGCAATATGCCACATTATTCAAACCGCTCATTAAAATTAGTGCTAATATAGCCTTCACAAACATGTTTTTTGCCTCCAAAAATTAATATCAAGGACAGTATCTCAGTCTAAACAACAATTGCTTTCAAGGTGATAAGGTGGCTCACCATTTTTGATCGTATGCTCAGTTAGAAATGTCACTTATATACTGATCTTGCCTTGAAAACAAGAAAAAATAACCTTATATATTAGTGTTTTTTTTCATGACACAATTTTGTTATTCGGCAGAGATGATAGTGTTTTCTTTGAAAAATGGAGGTTTGGCTAGCCAAATGACGATAATCAAAGCTACGAAGACGCAACCAGAAATCCAAAATATATCGTTTGTGGCTAACATATAGGATTGGTTGGAGACGATGCGATCAATTTGTTGGAATTTTTCAGCAGAAGATAGACCCAAAGCGTTTAGTTTTTCAAAAAGGTTTTGAAAGATAGGATTGTTCGAATGAATCTGTTCTACTAAACGACTATGATGAAATGCTTCGCGTCTATCCCATAATGTGACACTTATCGAAGTTCCAAAACTTCCTCCAAGAATTCGAAAAAAATTTCCGATGCCGAGCGCAGTAGCAATTTGTAAGGGTGGAATAGAAGATATCATAATAGTAATAATTGGGGTGAAAAACAAACGTGATTCCGAGTCCCTGTAAAAATCTGGGTTGATTAGTTGGAGATAACCAATATCGGTATAAAAATTCGATTGCCAAAATGATGTTCCGGCAAAAAATATGAAGCCCACGGTCACAATAATACGCATGTTCATTTTTGGTAAAAAAAGGCCAACCAGTGGGGAGAGTAAAAAAGGTAAAATTCCCACAGGAGCAGCTGCCAGTCCAGCCCAAGTTGGAGTATAACCCATTTGTGTTTGTAGCCACAATGGAAAAATCACGACATTGGAAAAAAAAACCATATACCCTAGAGATAATGCCACCAAACCTAGAAAAAATTTCTGTTGGTAAATAATTTAAAGTCAATTATAGGATTTTTTCTGTTAATTCCCATACGATTAAAAAACAAAGCGATAATCGTGAAATAATGCTAAGGTGATAATGAATTATGAATTAAACCAATCCAAATCATTGCCTTTATCCAGTAAAATTTGTAAGCACCCAATTCCAACGACTAATAAAATTAATCCAATGATAATCAATAGCGAGATTTGCAATGGGTGTTTCTCGACCGTAAGTGTAATAGCTAGTGAAATAGACAGAAAAAATTCCACCGGAACATTAATATAAAAAATCCAAGGCCAAGTATAATTATCAGTAATCCAACCCACCCAAGATGGGCCAAAAATCGGGCGCAACGACCGCAGTCATTGCCCAGATACTCGGTTGCAAGACCTTTTTTATCATTCAGGATAATTCGCTAGCAAAATCCTTTGTGACAGTGGAATCATCGGCCCTGATACTGCACCTTGAATAACACGAAAAAAAATCAACATAGGTAGATTGGTTGATAATCCACAAAATACTGAGGCTAGAGTAAATAATGCCGTAGAAAACAAAAATAAACGTACTTCACCAAAACGTCGAGCAAGCCAACCTGTAATGGGTAACATAATCGCTTGACTGACTGCAAAAGAAGTAATAACCCAGGTACCATCATCGGGACTCACTGCTAAATCACCGGCAATTGTTGGGATCGCAACATTTGCAATAGAAACATCCAAGCACATTCATAAAAATAGCTAACGATAATGAAAATGTCATTAACGCTAATCTACCTCCGTGCATTGGCTCCAATCAGCCATCGAGTATCATCCAATTGAATTTGCATATCCGGAGAATTTTCTTGCAAGATTTTTTGAATTAATTGATCCGCTTGCTTCAATCTTGCTTTGCATAAATATCAGTGCCATACAATGTTTTTACACCTGAGTGGTTGTGCTAAATCGATGCCCTCGTATTGCGAATATTAGTAGTGACATGCATAGATAATCCAAGTTGTAATGGATGTTTTTGTATTTCATTTAGATCTAATCCGACTCGCACTGGTAATCGCTGAACAATTTTAATCCAATTCCCTGTCGCATTTTGTGGTGGCAACAATGAAAATGCCGCGCCGGTTCCTGCGCTCAAGCCAAAAATTTTTCCGTGATATGTTACATCGGGATAAGCATCCGCATTGCAAATTAACGGGTTGGCCAATACGTAGATCTTTCAATTGGGATTCTTTGTAATTCGCATCAACCCAAATTTCGCGTAAGGTACAATAGCTAACATCGGCGTATTGGACATAATCTGTTGTCCTACTTGCACATTGCGTTTTGCAACATAGCCCGTAGTTGGTGCGAGAATAGCAGTACGTTTGCATTAACATAAGCTGTTTTTAATTCAGCTTTAGCTTTTTCAACGCGTGGATGAGTATATAAATGTGAATCTTTAATTAAGCTGTGTAGTGATCGAAAATTATGCAGTGAAACATCGTATTGTGCTTGTGCCGCATGATAATCCGCTACAATATGTTGCCATTCTTCACGAGACACAGCATTGTCACCCACTAATCCTTTACGCCGCCCCCAATCCTGTTTAACTTTTTTTAATTGCGTTTCGTTTGCTTGCAGTGCTGCTAAAGCACCCTCTGCGTTTTCGTAACTTTGTTTGACTTGACGAACAGTGTCTGCAAGATTTGCGCTTGCATTATGTAGTGCGATATTGGTATCGGTTGGATCTAATTGAATAAGAACCTGGCCTTCGTTTACCAATTGAGTGTCGTCAGTATTAATTGAAATGACGGTGCCCGGAATTTGTGACATCAATTGTACTGAATTTCCATTGACATAAGCATCGTCTGTATAAACATCATAACGGTCCAAAAACAGTATAATGACAGTAATCAGGCCAATAATTAATAAAACTGTTATTAATATCAATAATGCTTTTTTGCGCGTTGTTAATAATTGCTCGTTTGTCATAATGACCCCTTAGTTTTAGTATCTTGACCACCTAAGGCTGTTAGCATAGCGACAACAGCTTGTAGATGCGCGTTTGCAAATTTAATTGGATGGTTTGCTGTTGCAGCAAGGCCAGTTCAGATTCTAGCAATTGCGCAGTATCAACAATGCCGTGATTAAATTGCTTACGATATAATTCGAGTTGTTTTTGACTGGCTGAAACTGCAAGATTATGTGTGTTGAGTTGGTTGTCTAAACTTTTTAATAGCGCCAGTTGATCGGCGACCTCTCGCACAGCATTCAAGAGTGTTTGATTATAATCATTTACCGCCACATCATATCTGCATATTGTCGTTTTAATTGTGCTCTTCTTGATCCCGCATCAAATATTGGCAAATCCACCGCGGCAGTAATCGCATTATTTTGATTGTCCCGATTAAAGATTTGTTGCAATCCTACATTTTGATAACTAAACAACGCCATTAAATTAATGTCCGGATAAAAACGAGCTTTTGCCACGTTAATGCGGTGTGCTGCAGCTTCTGCACGATATTTTGCCGCGCAAAGATCCGGTCTGTTGGCTATTAAATTTGCAGGCAAACTATGAGGGAGATCAATATGATAAAATTTAAATGCTAATGGAATAGTATTAAGATGGGTGGTTAATGGATTTTTTCCGATTAAGACTGCCAGTTGATTTCGCGCTAACATTTCTTGTTGATGATAGTCCTGTAAGATTAGCACTACTGCTTGTAAATTTTGCTCGACCGTTTTGACCGGAATTTGAGATACTAAGCCATGTCGGTTTCGATTTTGCGCAATGCGTAATATGCGTTCATTTAATTTTTGATTTTTTTCTACGATTTTTTCTTGCGCCAATGCGCCTTGCAATCGAAAATAGGTATCAGCGATTGCAGCAGCGAGAATTAATTGTGTTTGTTTTGCTGCATTGGTTGCTGCGCGTTCTTCCCCAATAGCAGCTTTTAATGTTTCACGATTCTTTCCCCAAAAATCAAACTCATAATTGAAATCGAAGCCTAAAGTCATAATGTCGAAGGTTTGTCCATTAAAAGGAGGGGGTACCAAGCCGCGTTGAGAAAATCGTTGCCGCTGAATATATCCGCTCAAATCTAATGTGGGCCAAAGTCCAGCTGCAGCACCTGATGCTATAGAAGAAGCTTGACGCACTCGTGCCTCTGCAGCATACATAGTAGGGGAATCGGCTAATGCAATACAAATCAACCGATTTAATTCAGGATCATGGAAGCGTGTCCAAACGCCTAATTGTTTTGGACCAACGCCTGGCTGATAAAAATGACTTTGCTCGAGCTGACTCGGATTAAGTTTTCGAGACTGCCCATGCAGATCACCATAATAAACACAATGTGTCAGGCATAAACAACTGAGTAAACCTAAAATATGATAACGCAAATGCTGGTCCATCCTTGGAGAAATCTTATGCCAAGAATAACTCAGAAATGTCCTCGCTGGAATCCCTTTGGCTTTGGCGTCGCGTCTTTAGTTGTTATAGGTTTAACGAAAATGAGATTGAATTACAACAAGGAATCAAATAGATTTAGAAATAATGTATGAAAAGTGGTTTTTCATGCAGAAGAAGTCAGCGACAATTATTCAGCTATCAGTTTCACTTGAGTAAGCTCTTGAAATCCAAATTTGCCATGCTCGCGACCAACACCTGAAGATTTGTAGCCACCGAAAGGATTGCATGGTCGCCAGTGGCTACCAAAATTAATGTCAACACATCCTGCTTCGATTTGAGCAGCGACGCGTTTTGCTCGATTGGAATCAGAGGTGAAAATGAGGCTACTGAGTCCAAAGATCGTATCGTTTGCTAAAGCGATGGCTTCTTCTTCAGTTGAAAACGAAACAATGGGTAATACGGGGCCGAAAGTTTCTTCTTTCCAAACTCGCATGGTTGGTTTGATGTTAGAAAGTAAAGTAGGTAAAAAGTAGGCGCCAGAGAGATGTTCAGGTCTTTTTCCGCCGCATAAAATATTCGCTCCTAAGGCGATAGCATCGTTGACTTGCGATTCTATTAAATGAAGTTGTCGTTCAGCAGCGAGAGGGCCTAATTGTGTGTTGGGATCTAGCGGATCACCAATTTTCACAGTACTCAAATAATTGACCAGCATATCAACCACGTCTTGAAAAATAGATTCATGTACGATTAATCGTTTTGCAGCGCTACAAATTTGACCACAATTTTCAAATCGTTGAGAATAAACTCGAGAAATGACACGATTAAGATCTAAAGGTTTTGCATCATCAAAAATAATCGCAGGATCTGATCCACCCATTTCTAAGATGCATTTGATTTTCTTTTTCCCAGAAATTTCAAATAATTCGTTACCTGTGTGTGAACTGCCAGTAAACCAAATTAAATCAATATTTTGTTCAACTAGAGAGTGACCAACGCTAGCATCACCATACACTTCAGAAAATACGCCTTCAGGTAAGTGTAATTCAGTCATCATTTCTTCGATAAGTTTTCCAATTAATGGGCACTCTTCTGAATGTTTAAATACCACGGGATTTCCAGCAATTAAATTCGGAATAACGCCCCAAATAAAATTACTTAAAGGATAGTTCCACGGTACAATACAAGCTGTCACACCGATAGGTTCATAAATAAGTTGATGAAATGCTGATTGATCCTTTGATTTTTCATTCACTGTAATTTCATTTTCCAGATAGCTAGGCCCGTCTTCTACGAAAGCTCGTAGGTAATCGAGCGTAAATTCCATATCTTCGATGCTTTGAGAAATTGGCTTGCCCATTTCTTGGGAAGTGAGTGTGGCGATTACTTGAGATTTCTCAAGCACAATTTTATGCAGTGGTCTCAACAGTTCTGCGCGTCTTTTTGCACCCAACATTTTCCAAGGATTTTTAGCAGCATGTGCTTGTTTAACTTTATCAGCAATTTCTAGTGCTGAAGAGATTTTAACTTCTCCGATCACAGAGTAGTCGGCAGGATTTATTGACTGTAGAGTTGCCATGCTATTAACATCCATTCAAAGTGAAAGGGGGTAGTATATATTAATCATAGCAATATATGCCAGAGCCTATGAATTAATTTAAACGCGCAAATCCAATAAAGTCAAATCGAGTATAATTGTGCAAGTTTTCAAATTATGATATGTTCTGTTTGTTTTAATTAAATCAATGGGTCAACAATGAAATACTGGTTATTCAAATCTGAACCGAGTTGTTTTAGCATCGATGATTTAGCTAATCGCCCCAATCAAACTGAAGGTTGGGATGGTGTACGAAACTATCAAGCCCGTAATATGATGCGTGATGATATGAATGTGGGCGACCAAGGATTTTTTTATCATTCCAGTTGCGGCGAACCGGGAATTGTTGGTCTTGTTCAAATTGTAAAATCATTTTATCCCGACGACACTCAGTTTGATCCAGATGCAGATCATTTTGATCCAAAAAGTTCTCCTGAAGACCCTCGTTGGGGTATGGTCGATGTTAAATTTGTAAAAAAATTTGATCGTGTTTTAACACTGCGTGAACTTCGTGATCATCCCCATTTATCTTCAATGGTCATTCTTCGTAAAGGTAATCGATTATCAATTACACCTATTACCTCTGAAGAGTATCGAGCCATTTGCAGTATGGTCTAATTGTTACCGCTATAACAGTAATATTGTTTAGTTTGTATCATGGGCGGCGTCAAAAATAAGACAAACATAACAATATTACTGATATAACGGTAAAAAATTTGAGTTTTCTCCCGCCTACGATTTCTTAAACTCGAGTATGCTATTGTCTAGTAAGGAAGAACTTGCGCTTCCGCTTAATGGGAAAAAAAGTAAAATTAATAGAAAGGATATTGTTGATTACTTTGGTGTTGAGCGAATGGGGCTCACTCAAAAAATTATCGAATCAGAATTGAGCAAAATAACAGCTCAATTACCAGAATGGAAAAGATTAATTGACATCAGCTTTTTAAGTACAGATATGAAACAAAAGTATCATGATCTCTTGAGTAACCGCGTGCGCCGTGTTTTATAAAGGAATGGGATTAGGTTGACGCAGTTCATTCCATTTTTCTTCAATAGAAGGTTTTTTATCGAAGCCACTACAAAACAAAGAAAATTTGCTTAAATCTAAGGTCAGAGAAGGTGGTTTTTTGAGATACAATTTCGTGGATTTTTTAGGTGCGCATAAAAGTACTCGATTTTTCCCATCGTTGCCACATAACTGCTTTAAACTTAATGATTGTGTTCCACAATATTGAACATTATGTTTCGGTTGATATTTTTCGAGAATTATATCGTCATCGCCCTGTATTGATGCTGCTGTATTGGCGCGGCTGCGGTGTTCATCTATGCTATGTTGTTTTAAATGTTCAGTTGTACCAATGCGGTACGCTGGTAATGCTGGTTCAAGATGAGTGTTTGAGTGCAAAATCGTATTCTCTCTAAAATAATTTTGATACTTTGGTATCAGGTCAGGGGTATTTCCAGATACATTTGTGGCGTTGGTATTCATGGGCTTAAATGAAGAGTATCGAGTTAACATACGAATGATTTTACCATTACGAGGTATGGTAATATTTCTTAGTGTTAAAGCATTGGTTAGTCGTGTTAAAAATCCATCTTTAAGGTTGTGACTATTTTGCAAGCCAATCAACATCAACTGGCAGGTTTTGCAACATTGGTTGGTGCTGATAATATCAAGAATAATGGCGTGCAATTTTTTAAAAGCATTCAATTTTTGTGCGATAGCATTGATCATTGTATCCTGGTGCAAATAATATACGAAAGTTTTTTCAGAGTGAGGAATATTTTTGTGATCATCTTCATCCCTATCAGAATGACTATCACCAACAATTCTTTTGCCATGAGATTTATAGAGTGTATAAAATAGTTTTTTGTTCTGCGAAGGAAGTGCAGTGGACATAGGATGCCCCATCCATAGCAATCGGCAGCTCAACTTTTGTGCGAAGACCTTCTTTTGTTGTTACTATAAAGGTCATTTTAATCAAAGCGAAATTAGTATCTATACGTAGTTGACGATTGCTATTATAGAGTGGTTGAAGGGTTTTTAGGGCTTCAGCATGCCAGAGTGTTCCCATAACGCTGGCTGTCTTTGCTTCAAGTTTACTACAATGTTGGACATCAAGCTGATGACTCCAGAGAGGCGCTTTAAATTCACCACGACTAAAAAATTGCTGAATTGCAAAGTTAGGCTGCTCTTTGTCTGTAATTTGCAAATGGTCTAGCAGCAGTTTCTGATAGAACAAGTCGGTGATGGGCATATATTTAAAAGAAAGATAATTGGCTTTTGGATATTGAGCAATAGCTTCTGAAATACTAAATAAATCTAAAATATTTGATTTCCATTGTTCAACGGTATAATCTTGAAAACGATTCAACACTTCAGGTAATACCTCATTGATCCATCGATTCATCTCATCCTGTTGCTCCTGAGTGACTGGCAAAGGCTGCAGAGTTTGATCATAATTATCCTCACTATTAGTATATACTGGAGGATGTAACTCATATTCACGATCACTATATTGATATGATGTTAGGTCTTGCTTGGTATATTTTTCTTTACGATCAAGCATGATTTCTTGTAGTTCTCTATATCGAACTTTTATTTCCTCATCATTGGTCTTCTCAAGCAACTCCTCCACCCATTTTAATAATTTATCTCTTGTAGCAGCCCAGCATGCTATTGTTTATTTATTGTATTAAAAGTAAGCCATAAAATAAAGATATTTTTGTTAATATTGGTATTTTTACAACATTCCGAATACGAAAATCCATTCTTAATTGATGCTACCATCCATTTTTCTTGTAAAGAAATCTATTCTTTAATTTGGAAATAAAATTAATACTTTGGATGGATTCCTTTTTTCAAGTATTTCTCTTAATATTTTTTTCTCCGTCTGTATCTCTTGTAATTCAACATCAATATCATAATTTTCATCAATGTTTTAAATTCTCTAAATTCTAAATCAATAATCTTAAATAAGAGAAAAAAATTTTAAAAGCCGCAAAAAAATAACTATTCAATATATTTTTTTAATTTATTGGAACGAAAATTTACATTATTATCTTTTTTTCTTCATCATTATTAATTTCTTCAGAATCTATTTCTTTTTTTTCTTCTTTATATTTTAATTTATCCGAATAATTAAATAATAAATCTGCAACTCCAAAAGTACAAATACTAATCATCCAATTTTCAAAAGTTTCGAAAGAAGACATTTTTTTTTAAAAAATATTTATTTTATTAATAATAATTACGCAATTTTTTAAACTATTCGTATATTTAATTTAAATAGTAAAATGAAAAAATTTTTAATTTCAACTATATCGATAGGAGTATTATTTACACTTTATACATTTTTTTCTTTTCAAAAAGAATATAATTTAAACGAAAGCATCTAATTTATTTCATGGTGTAGATATTATTGCGATCTCATTAAATCATACATAAATACGTTTTTTTTAAAATTTTATTATTAATAATTTTTAATTTTAATTTAGCAAACTCTG
>CAVRXV010000006.1:0-5436 GCA_963725255.1 uncultured Gammaproteobacteria bacterium
ATGCTGGCCTATACTTGCCAATTTCTTTGCCTTTTGTAGGATCGAAATCGAGTAAGACAATATCACTGCGATTTGGTATGTAGTTTTTGGTCATTTTTCACCCATTTCATGAGGTAAAAATGTTGCAACTTCGTCGGCATGTGCTTTCCGTGGTGTTAGCCCCTTGAGTAAATCAGCTTCACTATAGGGTAATTTAAATCGCTGTTTACGATGAACAGGACTAACTTGTATTCCTTCTTCAGAGACCTGGATATCCACTTCCATACCGGCCTTAAAGTTGGGAATCGCGCGAACAGGGCCTGTGATTCTAAGGGCTAGGCTATTGCCCCATTTTTGAATATGTGCGTGAATCAACATCTCTCTTACCTCCAAAATAATAGTTGTATCTTAATGTTAAGTATACACTATGTATCTACATTCTGTCAATCGACATGAAGGTCATACCCATAATACAGTATTAGGTGCCACTTCATCATGTGATTGTAGCGAGTTGAAAGAATGAAACATACTCGGGTTCAGTTTATTTTTATCAAAAATCACCACAGATTTTCTTAAACCTCTCACAACTCAAGACGCGACGCCAAAATCTTTTCATACTCTCACTGTATCTTTAGTTGTTTCAGGATAATGCAATAAAGAGGTATGCAAAACTGCGCGGTCTTGTTGTCGTTTCTTTAGTTATTAGTTCTTTGATCAAATCAATATTTTATCTCATTTAATTGCCCCTTGATATTGCTATATATAAGTAGATACACGTCTTGATAAAGAGTTCAAAATAAAAGATAAAGACAGTAAGTCAATTACACCAAAAATATTATCTGAAATAATCATCATAAACGATTTTTACTATTAGATAGAATTTTTTTTCAATAATTAGCTAATTAATATTTGGATTTTCCAAAAGAACTAACAACTAAAGATAGGACGACGTTCTCGCGACGTTCTTCAGAGGAAAGCACTAGTTTAAGCGCAATAAAAATAGAAACACAATGAAAATTATCGCTAAATAGCCTAACATAAAATACACAATTTTGCGATACTGAACAATTGTAGCTTTCTCCGGAATTGAACCATAATCATTTTCTGAATCGCTACCAGGCATAAAAAATAAAATTAATTTTAAGATAATATTTATTCCCGGAATAAATATCAATAAGATCCATAGCCCTGATTTATTGAGATCATGCAATCTACGAACATATGTCATAAACATAAAATATAACGCAATAAGAATGTATGGCATAGATAAAGGCATGGTTATTTGAATAATGTTATCTACCTTATCATTGTTGTAGTATTCCAAGTACCCTACTTGACTACAAACAAGGAGGAGAGCAATAGAAACAAAAATTACATTATATAAATACTGTAAACGATCCGTCCGTCCATTAGTCGTAAACAAACCCATCAAAGAATTTTGTGCATACCATGTTTCAGGCGCTTGACTCATTTAACTATCCTCCATAAGACCGAGGTGTATATTTTGTTTACCATTAAAGAATAACTAGAGTTTAAATATTAAAACTTTTACTGTCAACAGCAAGATAAATGGCTACTTTTTAATAAATCTTCGAATTTCAGCGAAAAACTATTCTGGAACATCTGACTCTAGGGAATGATTGGCTTTTGGAAAAATGATGAGCTCCGCTTCCTTTGATAGCTACTAAGATTTGTATTGAGTATTGTTTATCCCTGATCCAGTCTTCGTCACCCTCTAAGATCAATGTTTTGCATTGAATTTTATGGAGCTCTTTTGTGAAATCGCATGTTTTCAAATTTATTAGTCTGATCTGACCCCGTTTCAAAGGACACTAAGTTTGATAAACTTAAGGGAATCAAAGAGGTGTCAAGATGAAAAGGAAAACGGACAAACTATTTCGAGCAGAGGCAGTGAAATTAGCACTGTCGTCACCGCAGCCATATGCTAAAACAGCGAGAGACTTAGGGATACACCAGGTCACTCTCTATTCATGGATTAATCAGCATCGTAACGATCAGACCCAAGAGACCGTTGGTGAAAGCCAGGTAGATGTTGTAGAAGAGAATCGACGATTAAAGATGGAGATATTGCGCTTGAAGGAGGAGCGCGACATATTAAAAAAGGCCGCAAAGTTCTTTGCGAACGAATTGAAATGAAGTATCAATTTGTGGAAGAGAAGCGCAAAGAACACTCGATTAACATCCTGTGTCACGTTTTAGAAATAAGCCGAAGCGGCTTTTATGCGTGGTTATCACGACCTGTGAGCGATCGAGAAGAATCGAATCAGCAATTATTGTTAAAGATCCGTGAGAGTCATGAAAGAAGTCGAGAGACGTATGGATATCGTCGCATATACTATGATCTACATGCAGAATTAAAAACACTCGGAAAAAACCGAGTTTTTAGGCTGATGCAGCATTATGGCATAAGAGCGAAAACGAAAAGGAAATTTAAAATGACGACGGATTCAAATCATAGTAAACCCATAAGCGATAATAAATTAAATCGAGAGTTTACCGCTAACAAACCAAATCAGCGCTGGGTCTCTGATATTACGTATATTCCGACGATGGAAGGATGGTTGTATTTATCGGTGATCATGGATTTATTTTCTAGGAAAATCATAGGGTGGTCGATGGATAGCAGGATGAAAGAAGATATCACGCTGAATGCTTTAAGAATGGCGTTATTTAAGCGAAAAATATCAGGTGGAGTATTGTTACATTCTGATCGTGGAAGTCAGTATGCAGCGAATGAATATCAGGGATTATTGAAGGATAATGATATTGAATGCAGTATGAGTCGAAAAGGGAACTGCTGGGATAATGCGGTAGTAGAAAGCTTTTTTCACACACTGAAAGTTGAGTGCACGCACCATGAAAGCTTTAAAACGAGAGAGGAGGCAAAGAGAGTTATTTTTGAATATATTGAGGTTTTTTACAATAGACAACGTAGGCATTCTACGATAAATTACAACACGCCTGCTCAATATGAATTAATGTATGCTTGTTAGAGGTTGGTGTCCACGAAATCGGGAGCAGATCAGTCTTTTAATTCTAGTATATGTAAATAAATATGCGATAAAAACAAGAGCCTCAGAAATTTATTTACAATTAGAAATAAAAAACACACAACGCAACTATTACCAAGATTGATTTCTATCATAAGAAAGCATTTCCTTTGCAATAATTAATCAAGTCAGATTAGGATTTTCCTGAAGTACTAACACCTAAAAGATACGAGGGCAAAATGAGGACAAAATCGTTACGCCAACAAATGAAGGCCAATCTCTTGACCTTCATAAAGTTTTCTGCAGGAATGCGTTAACTCTTAATTATTAGATAGGTTGAGGCTTTGCATTATATTAGGTGATGATGACTCTACAAAATCTATACTTAGATTTTGCACTTTTCTAGCCTTCTCAAATACTGCAGCGGGTGAGGTTGTGCCAGCAATATGTTCAGTGCCGGGCACACCAAAATGAATCCAACCTGAATTAAAACCATCCATTGCTTCTTCATATGCCTTAGTTGTACCTGGCGCTAAACCAAATGATTCCATTTTAGATGCCCATTTTTCGCGAGGAACTGCCACTGCATCAATTTGCTTGCCGAGCACTACACTCATGTCGCGAGCAAGATCGTTTGGACTTATCGGAGAACCAAGTTCCACGATTTTTTTACCATGCCACCCTTTAACTAATAACCGAGTAACTTCTTTGCCGATGTCATCAGTTGCAATCATTGGAATGGCACGCTCTGTTGGAGCCATGAAGAATTCAAGCTTACCACTTAAAGCTACCCACTTCATGCCATGTGTATAATTTTCAATGAAACTACCCGCTCGAATAAATGCTGTTGGAATTGATAGATTACTGAATGCTTGTTCAAGCAAATGAGTGGAAGTTATAGGTCCAAGCCCACTAGTTTGCTCTGACCCAATTGAAGACAACACTACTAGTCGTGGTGGTGATGCTAAGCGAAGAGCTTCGCTAAAACTTGCAATCATTTTTTTTGGAAATTCTGACGAGTAAACTAATGTAGGAGGCAGCATTAAGTAAGCTGCTTCAATACCTGTCATAGCTTCAGCGAGAACTGCTGAATCATTGAAGTCTCCCTGGCGCACATCAACGCCCTGACTAGACCATTCAACAGCTTTTTCTGGATTACGACACACCGTGCGTACTTTGTGTCCTGCAGCGAGCAAATGACGTGCGGTAGCACCCCCAACATTGCCAGTAATTCCTGCTACAAAAAATACACTCTGACTTTTGGCGAAAAATGCGCTCTCAGACGGTTCTTTTACAAACATAATATTACTCCTTTCGTTTGTGGTTGAGATTGTGTAACAAAGCAAAATTAGTATATTGCTGCGTTTGTAGAAAGTGAATTCTCAAAAGTCTTTATTAATTGCCTAATAATCTGCGGTGAGCTAAAGTGATTACATTTGTAGAGGTTGTTATGCAAAACTTGCCTTCTGATTTAGCTATGCTAATCAATCTTTCTTCTCCTAAAGAAGGATTGAATGAATTACTTATTCCAGGTGTGCACTGCATAAAAATCTCTCAGTCGTCGCAATATTCGAAGCATCGCTGGTGGCCATCTTTTGGTATTGTTTTACAAGGTTATAAAGAACTAATGATGGGCCGTGATGTTTATCACATACAAGCAGGGCATTACATCGCGACTCCTATTGAGCTGCAAGTTACTAGCAGAGTTCGTTTAGTATCTCCAAAGCAGCCATTTTTATCTTTAGTTATGCGCATTGATCCACTCATGCTTAGCGAATTATCTGCTCAACTAGAACAAGACAGTTCGCAAGATATAAAAAATTCTGTACGTGCAATTTTTATCGGAAAGGCCAGTGATAAAATGATGGATGTTGCAATTCGTTTAGCAAAACTTATACAAGCACCAGAGGATGCAGGAATTATTGGACCCTTGGCCATCAAAGAAATGCTGTACCATTTATTAAAAAGTGAAGATGGCCCTATCATTCGACAGTCCGTGCGTTCTGGCAGCATTATGCATAAAGTATCTCAGGCAATTTATACCTTAAATTCTGGATTGAGTCATGATATCAATATAGAAGCTTTAGCAGAAGAAGCCAACATGAGCCGCTCTGCTTTTTTTAAGCACTTTAAAAAAATTACTGCAATGAGCCCAATTCAATATCAAAAACGTCTGCGTTTATTAGAAGCAAGGCGCTTAATGATCGATGAAGCTAAAACTGCCGAGAGTTCAGCTTTTGCAGTAGGATATAAGAGTACCTCACAATTTAACCGAGAATATACACGTATGTTTGGCAGTCCTCCATTACGAGATATAAAACGATTAGCGATTCGGCACACTTGAATTCAGAGCTTCAAAAATGGCTGTACTATAATTTGTGAATTTATCATCATGAACCTTATGTTCCATTTTGGAACATACTGTGAGCGATGGTAAAAATACTAG
>CAVRXV010000007.1:0-134298 GCA_963725255.1 uncultured Gammaproteobacteria bacterium
GTGAACTAACTCAAGACGCGATAATCATAAGAAGGCTCCCCAAAACTGAGCTTATTTAGATAAACTCAGCTTTTAACCCGTAATTAACAAGGAGCCTTCTATGAAATTATATTCTGGAATCGACTTACACTCAAATAATAGTGTAGTCACAATGATAGATGAAAAGGGGTCAACTTGAACCTCCCCCAAATTGACACACACTCTTAAACGGGGGCACTATGGTGCTCCATTATAGGAGTTTAGCTATGAAGAACCCAACCTTAAGTCCTGAGTTTAAACGAGAGGCTGTTCGATTATTAGAGCAAAAGGATACAAACGCTGCTCAGTTAGCGCGTGAGCTAGGGGTAAAGCGTAATCAATTGTATAAATGGCAAAAAGAAATTCAAGCTAATGGTAAGAAGGCCTTTCCTGGCAAGGGGCAACATCACAAACCAATCGATGAAACAAAAGCTTTAAAAGCTAAAATAAGGCAACTTGAGCTGGAGAACGAAATCCTAAAAAAGGCAGCAGTGTACTTCACAGAGAATGCCGAGTGAAGTACACATTTATTAAAACCAATCGAGAGATTTATCCCATCACTTTGCTTTGCAAAGTGATGATGGTATCACGTCGAGGATTTTATAATTGGTTGACTTGTCCGAACTCAGCCAGGACAAAAGAAAATCAGCAACTCATTGAGAGAATACACCAAATTTTTAATCAGAATAGGCAGGTATATGGTGCTCCAAGAATTCATAAAACATTGTTAGAGCTGGGATATAAATGCAGTTTGAATCGAGTGGCACGATTGATGCACATTGCAAAAATTGTCCCTAAAACGATCAAGAAATTTAGGATCACAACAGATTCAAGGAAGAGCTTAAATCCAGCAAAAAACCTATTAGATCGTGAATTTTCACCTGGTATGATGAATCAAGTCTGGGCCTGTGATGTCACCTACATACCTACTCGAGAGGGTTGGTTGTTTTTGGCTGTGGTTTTAGATTTATTTTCACGAAAAGTTGTCGGGTGGTCAATGGGTGAGCGTTTAGAAAGCAAATTAGCTCAACAAGCTTTGAGGAACGCAGTTTGTCAAAGACAAATAGCTCAAGGGATGTTAATCCATTCGGATAGAGGGAAGGAGTATTATGCAAAAAATTATCAAGCGTTATTGAGATCCTATGGTATGGTATGCAGTATGAGTCGCAAAGGTGAATGTTATGATAATGCTGTGGTGGAGAGCTTTTTTCACAGTCTCAAAGTTGAGCTTGTTCATCATAATGATTACCATAAGCGAAGTGAGGCAAGAAGCTCTTTGTTTGAATACATTGAGCTATTTTATAATCGGCAACGAAAGCATTCTTATTTGAACTATCTATCTCCGATAGAGTTTGAGGAGCGCTGTGTTGCTTAACTTGAGTGTGTGTTTTATTGGGGTAAGATCAACTGTGTACGAAAAGCGCCACAGCAATGATATTGAGGTGATTAGACGAGCGTTATTACCGCATCAAGAGGTATTGCAAGGCATTGTGGTTGAATCAACCTATAACTGGTATTGGTTAGTGGATGGATTACAAGCTGCGGGGTTCAGAGTGCATTTGGCTAATACAACCGCTATTCAACAATATTCTGGTAAAAAATACACGGATGATAAATCAGATGCTCGATGGTTGGCCGAGCTTTTGCGATTAAATATTTTGCCTACAGGATATATTTGTCCGAAAGAAGAAAGAGCAATCCGTGATCTTGCGCGTAAACGATTGCAAATAGTATCGCAACGAACGCGTAATATTTTATGTTTGCAATCGATTATCACACGCCTAACTTCTAAAACAATCACTAGTTCGGTCATTAAAAAAATGAACGAAAATGATTTGCAAAAACTGTTACCTAATCAGCATCATTTTTTAGCAGCACGAAGCAATTTACGTTTAATCCAACAGCTGAATAGAGAAGAATCTGAGATCGAAAAAGTGCTGTTAGAAGAGATTAAATTAACAGACGCCTATGAAAGATTGTTGGAAGTTCCTGGGATCGGTAAAAAATTGGCCATCACAATAATGTTAGAGACGGGTGATATTAATCGATTTGCCAGTTCAGGAAATTATGCATCCTATTGTCGATGTGTTGGCAGCAAACGAGAAAGCAACGGAAAAAAGAAAAGTGAAAATAATCGAAAAAATGGTAATCATTATTTATGTTGGTCATTTGTGGAAGCGGCTAATTTTGCAATACGTTATTATCCTGAAGTGAAAAAGTTTTATCAGAGAAAATGTGCGAAAAGAGGCGCAACAGTAGCAATTAAAGCAGTGGCTCACAAATTATCGCGAGCCTGTTATCATGTTTTAAAATCAGGAGAGGATTTTGAGATGAATAAATTATTTATGTAAAGAGTTTGGTTGAGGTAATTAATTCGGACGGTGTCTGGTTAAAAACCATAAGATGCGATTGAAGGTTATCTCAACCGATCTACCTCGAGCTCATGAAAAGTTATATACTGAGACGCCCATGCCGTAAGCCAATAGGAGTCTGGATCCTTCGGGAAGCCATAGATGTGTGTTATTACACGTGGACGCGGCATGGGACTGACGATTTTCTGGGGCCACAGGCCTGGGATGTTGCAGATTCGCTGAAAAAGCCAATGCAAAGATCTAGATCCAGATGGGTGACTGGTGCGTATCAGTAAAGGATATGACACTGCAAATGAGAATGTCAGGTGCGTTTTAAGAATAGCCGAAGGTGAGCAAGAGAATGGTGCATTCTGAAACACACCCTGAAATAAAGATTTTTTAGGGCAGGGATTATTTTTTTATTGACGGGAGCCTTCTAATGGGCGACGCCGTGAACTAACTCAAGACGCGACGCCGCTAACTACCGCAATGCATCATGAATAAGCTGAGCAAGTTGCAGGCTGATGCCCGGAACTTTAGCGATGGCTTCCACGCCAGCTCGCCGGACTTCTTGCAGACCACCAAAATGCTGAAGTAATGCGCGACGACGTTTTGCACCAATGCCTGGAATATCTTCAAGAGAAGAATGCTGCTGTGCTTTATTGCGTTGGCCACGATGCGCCGTAATGGCAAAACGGTGCGCTTCATCACGAATTTGTTGCAGTAAATGCATTGCGAGAGAATCTGCAGCAAGACGTAACTCTTGATCGCGCCCAGACACTATCAATACTTCCATTCCAGGTTTTCGCGAACGGCCTTTAGCAATGGCAATTAATAAAACGCCACTCACTTGTAATTCTTCCATAACTCGTTCAGCAACATGTAACTGCCCTTTTCCACCGTCGATTAAAATAATATCGGCACATTTTTCATTGGCCTTTTTCAATTTTGTATAACGTCTTTTTAGTGCTTGTTCTAATGCTGCATAATCATCACCCGGAGTAACATCATGAATATTAAAACGACGATAATCTGATTTTTTTGCACCTTCACGATTAAAAACAACACACGATGCTACAGTGGCTTCACCTTGCGTATGACTCACATCATAACATTCAATTTCTTCGGGCATTTCTGAAAGATGTAATGCCTGCTGCAAAGCTTCCATTCGTCTAAACGAGCTCATTTTATTCGCTAAATGATGTGTTAAAGCATATTGCGCATTCGTATTAGCCATATCTAACCAACGAGCTTGTAACCCTCGCACTTTTGTCACAATTTTAATATCAGACTCTAATTGCTCGGATAATGCAGAGGCCAACCATTCTTGATCTTCAAACGATATTCCGAGCACAATTCTTTTTGGCATTGTTTCACTGCGCACCATATTCAAATAATACTGACTCATAAAACTGCTTAGACTTTCTTCAAGCGTCACACCTTTAGGCGCATGCGGAAAATACGCTTTTCCACCGAGTAATCGCCCAGCTCGAATAGTCATCACATGAATGCACACAACGCCCATTTCCAAAACTGCACCCAGTACATCAATATCGCCTTTATCACCAACAACATATTGTTTTTCTTGTAGACGGCGTAATGTTCCGACTTGATCCCGAAATTTTGCTGCGTTTTCATATTCATGAGACTTCGATGCCTGATGCATTTTTTCAATTAATTCATTGATTATTTGATCTCTTTTTCCGCCTAAAAATAATTGTACGTGTCGAACTTGTTCATGATAATCTTCAGGGGTTACATAATCGACACAAGGTGCAGTACAACGTTTAATTTGATATTGCAAACAAGGGCGGGATCTATTTTGAAAAAAAGAATCTGAACATTGTCGTAATTTAAATAGTTTTTGTAGCAAAGACAACGTTTCACGCACAGATCCACTATGCGGATACGGTCCGTAATATTTTCCTTTTGCTTTTTTTGCACCCCGATGAAAATCGAGTCGAGGAAATTCTGAATCGACTGATAAAAATAAATACGGATAGGATTTATCATCGCGTAAAAGAACATTATAGCGAGGCAAATATTTTTTAATTAAATTACTTTCTAGCAGTAATGCTTCGTTTTCAGTTCGAGTTAACGTGACTTCAATATTGGTAATAGCTGCAACAAGTGATTGAGTTTTAGGATCTTGGAGTGTACGAGAAAAATAACTTGAAACACGTTTTTTGAGATTTCTAGCTTTACCAACGTAAATTACATCGCCGGCCTTATCATACATTTGATAAACACCAGGAGCCGAAGCAAGATTTTTAAGTAATGTTCTCGAATCAAACTCACCCATAAACCCTAACTACCCAGCCAGTAGAGAAAAACGTTTTACCACTTCAGAATTGAGAACTGATGCATCTACCTGGATTTAACTTTCGCCGTCTGTCGTTTTCACGTCTTGGGAATCCATCAATCCATGTCGAATAGCTAAAAGTGTTAACTCAACATCATTTTTCACTTTCAGTTTATCGAATAATCGATATCGATAACTATTCACAGTCTTTGGACTTAAGCATAATTTCTCTGAAATTTCTGCAGGACGCAGGCCATTAACGATCATCAACATCACTTGTAATTCTCGCTCTGACAGCGATTCAATAGGAGAATCATCGGCATCTGTCAGATGCTTGAATGCTAATTGTTGTGCAATCGCAGGACTAATATAGCGTTGACCAGAGTGGACAGCACGAATTGCTTGGATAAGCTCTTCTTTTTTGGCCCCTTTGGTTAAATATCCGGACGCACCCGCCTGTAGCAAACGAGCTGGAAAAATATCGTCATCACACACTGTCACAACGAGAACTTTGATATCAGGATCAATTCGAAGTAGTTTTCGTGTCGCTTCTAGACCGCCAATTCCAGGCATTTTTAAATCCATTAAAACAACATCTGGGCGGACTTCTCTTGCGATTTTTACTGCGTCTTCGCCATTTAGGGCCTCACCAACAACCTTAATTCCTTCCACCCCACTCAGCATACTTTGTATGCCATGACGAACCAAGTTATGGTCGTCAACAATCAGTGTTCTTATCAAGTAATTTCTCCGAGACGTAAGTACAACAACAATCTTTCTAAAATGAATCCTCTATAAGGATTCTTACAGCAGAAAAAGGATCAAAATTGTTCCTACAATTTTGCCGAACCCCTCTTTAGCGGGTTCGAACCCCGCCTCTCCCATTTTGTAAAGTCTCAACATAGGTTGAGACCTTACAAAATGGCGGAGAGGCAGGGATTATTCAGATCATCCCTGATCTTCACCCTTCGGGCTCGCTTCGCTCTTGCAAAATTGTTCCTACAATTTTGCCGAACCCCTCTTTAGCGGGTTCGAACCCCGCCTCTCCCATTTTGTAAGATCTCAACATAAGTTGAGACCTTACAAAATGGCGGAGAGGCAGGGATTCGAACCCTGGGAGGGGGGATACCCCTCAACGGTTTTCAAGACCGCCGCTTTCAACCGCTCAGCCACCTCTCCCGTTAACCACATTATACTCAGGCAAATTCATCAAGGCAATCTATCATACATCATATCCATGACTCAATTTCTTTTTTACATTTTCTTATGCTACAATGCCTTTTCCAATCTTAAGGAGACGACAATGAACCCGCAATTTCAACCAATGGCAATGATTCAAGCTTCAGACCTGTCTATCGGCCGCGTCTTGAAAAATACCTATATCTTATTAGGTATGACAATGCTATTCAGTGCAATTACTGCCTATTTTTCAATGAGCGTCAATGCACAGCCTAACTTTATATTAACACTGGCTGGCATGTTCGGTTTACTTTTTCTAACAACTCGTTTGCAAAACTCTGTATGGGGAATTGTTAGCTGCTTCGCTTTCACAGGATTTATGGGTTACACATTAGGGCCCATTCTTAATATGACCATGCACGGATACTCTAATGGTGCGCAATTAATAATGACCTCATTAGGCGCGACGGGTCTTATTTTTCTCGCATTATCTGCGTACGTTATTACAACTCGTCGTGATTTCACTTTTATGGGTGGATTTTTATTTATTGCAGTAACTGCTGCATTTTTAGCAGGAATCGCAAATATATTTTTCCATCTTCCCGTGCTCCAACTTGCAGTTGCCGGTGCATTTGCTGTAATTTCATCAGGATATATATTATTTACGACAAGCTTGATCATTCAAGGTGGTGAACGAAATTACATAATGGCTACTGTGTCATTATTTGTTTCTCTCTTTAATTTGTTCATTAGTTTATTGCAGATTCTCAGTTTCTTTGCTGGAAGAAGGGATTAATTTCCAGCACTTAATTTTATAGTATTGGAAGGAATAGACGATATGCGCAAGTGTACTTCAAAGGTAGTAACGTTAGTATTGTTTAGTTTGTTGTGGGCTACAGGAAGTTTGGCCACAACATATCCGTTGCCACCTCAGGGATCAGATATTATTGGGCAGGTAATTACTGTTGAAGCCCAATCAGGTGATACGCTCCTCAAAATAGCAAACGACTATAACATTGGTTGGCACGAGATTATGGAAGCCAATCCTGATGTTAATCCTCAACATCTCCATTGGGGGCAACGCATCATCATTCCTACTGCTTATGTTCTTCCACCTTTTCGCGATGGCATTGTGATCAATTTAGCAGAATTGCGTCTCTATTATTTTAGTCCCGATAAAAAATATGTTTACACTTATCCTGTCGGTTTAGGTCGTCGTGAGTGGCGAACACCGGTTGTGGATAGTGTCGTGGTAAATAAAAAACGAGATCCCACTTGGTATGTTCCGAACACTATTCGCGATTTTGTATTCGAACAAACAGGTAAAGAACTCCCTGAATTTATGGGCCCAGGCCCAGACAATCCATTGGGTCAATATGCAATTTATATGCAAAAAGCGGGCTATTTGATTCATGGCACCAATCAACCTTGGAGTGTTGGTAAACTCGTTAGCTCTGGTTGTATTAGACTGATGCCTCCTGATATTGAAGAACTCTTTAACAACGTCAATATTGGTCAAAAAGTTCGGATTATTCACCATCCCTATAAAATAGGTTGGAATAATGGGAAGCTCTACCTTGAAGCTCACGTCCCAGTCAATATTTCGGACCCCATTAGCCATCTTAATATTATTTCAGCCGACGATGCCATCCGCGATGCGGTCAAAGGTCATGATGTCAAGATAAATTGGGACCGTGTAGAACAAACTATTCAGCATCAACTCGGAGTTCCGGTTGCTATTAGTGAAAAATCCCACACCGACGTGGCTACTAATAATTAGTAAATTTTTTTAGCCCTCCAGTGATTGCTGCATTACGGTGGATATCAATGGCTTATCATGGCTTAAAGGGTTGCAATCCTCGCCAGATCTGGTAGAATGGTCGAGTCTCAAATAAATAAACTAAACTCTATTGAAGGTAAAATCCTATGATGAACAAGTTGCTTTTTACTATTATTTTGACAATTTGCGCCCTTTCCTCTCCTGCCAGCTACGCAGTCGTACAATTCCATTCCAAACCTAGCATACTAACCTCCAGCCGACCTACCGGTCTTAACAGCAATGTCGCAACGTTAGCCTATAATGCCCATTTAAAAGCCAAGCTACGTGGCCTCACGCATTCGGATATCTTAACAATTATTGACTACTCCAAGCCCTCAACTAGCCGCCGATTATGGGTGCTAGACCTTCAGCACAATAAACTCCTTTTGAATACTGTCGTGAGTCATGGCGCCCAAACGGGAGATCTGTATGCCAGAAGCTTCTCTGACCAGCCCGGCACTCACAAGTCGAGCTTAGGGGTGTATGTAACGGATACAACCTATGATGGGCACAATGGTTTTTCTTTAAGACTCAAAGGGTTAGAACGCGGCTTTAATGCTAATGCTTATAGTCGAGCTATCGTTATGCACGGCGCTTGGTATGTTAACGAAGGCGCTAATCATATTGGACGAAGTTGGGGTTGCCCTGCTATTCCCGCTCGATTGGCAAAATATGTGATCAACACAATCAAAGGTGGGTCGGTATTAGTAGCCTATTATCCAGATCATAATTGGCTCAGTCATTCTCAGTTTCTAAGAGCTTAAAATAAAGGGGTCAGATCTACGTTTAATGGGTTCTCAGTGCTAACCCATTAAACGTAGATCTGACCCCTTTCTGCTCTTTCCTGCTTTCCTGTGAGAGCCCATCAAACGTAGATCTGACCCCTTTCCTTTATTGACTGTCTTCGACAGGAACAACAGCTCCAGAGATATTAGATTGCATCAGTTTATGATAGAGATCTTCCGCAGAGCTTTTTTGCTTCGTGGGCCCTACATAAACTTCTGTTGTGGTATTGTCAGGTGTTTTAATTTCCTTAACAAAACCATCAAATCCTTTGTCTTGAAGCTTTTCAATCGACTTCTCCACTTCTTTATCAGAAGTATAAGTACCTACTTTGACTGCCCACGCTTTCTTACCTTTAGACTGTTTAGCTGCTGGTGCCTCAACCTGTTTAGGTTGTTCCTCTTTAGCAACAGGTTTCTCAGCTTCTGTTTCAACAGAAGTTTCAGGTTGAGAGGTTACTGTTGTTGACTCAGGAACAGAATTTTCATTTGCTTTAACCTCTTTCTTTTCTGCACTAGGGCTCACGACTACAGTACTGGTTGGCTCAACAGGCGCCGCAGCATTTTTCTCCATCTCATTAGACTCATTCACTGGAATATTTTGAGTCTCTTTTTCTGGAGCAACTGATTGCAATGCATTTTCTTTTACATGAGCATCATGATGTTTTCGATGAGCTTTTGCTTTATGTTTTTTAGGCTCTTTTTTAAGCTTTTTCTTCTCTTCATGCATCACTACAGCATGCAAACTATCTTTATAACCAAATGCACCATCAAGTCGTTTGCCTGTAAATCGACGGGTAATAACGCCAGCAGAACTTAGGGTGAACGGTCTATTACGATGAATAGGTTCATGTTTATGATAATACTTGGCAGGAAAATCTTGTTGTTCTAAACCAGCATCGTATTGACGGTTAGTACGCGCTGGACTCGCAATGTCTTGATAGGTGTGATAAACCTCATGAGCATCGGAAGGTAAATTAACATGCAAATAATTCACTAATTGGCCCATAGCATCAAGCACTCGATAACGCGAATATAATGCATCGTAGCAACCACGAATAAAATTAGAGTCTGCTGCAAAATGTTCATTTTCAGTATCCAATACATCCAGCAATTCACGTTTACTTAACTTAAATTGCTCATTGTATGACGCTAAAGATTTCTGAGAAGCCAAAGAATGCTCTCTTAAAGAAGGTAATCGATCTTCTGAAGTTAACATTGCATTCCAAGATAAACGTAAATTCTCAACCACTTGACGGCAAGTACGATTTCGAATTTCTGCAGCTTCTTGGGCTAAATAAGCCGTTTCACGTTGACGAGCCACATCAGCTCCGCCATTAAATAAATTATAATGCAATTCACCCATCAAGCTTACTGATTTATCAGGTCCTTCTACTCCGTCAACATCTCGATTATCTCGAGCAGCAGCAACAAGGTCGATCACAGGAAACGCGGTTCGATGAGTCACATTGTGTTGGGCACGTGCTTCTTCAACATCAACTACAGCACTGCGCATTTTCGGATGGTAACGTAACGCAATGGTTGCCGCTTCATCCAATGAACTTGGAATTAAAGGTCTACCTGGTGTTGTTGGTAAAGATAATTGAGTTGGATGCAAACCTGTCACTCTAAAAAAGGAGGCTTCAGAATTTGCTAAATCATTTTCAACAGCGAGTAAATTCGCTTTGGCTAAAGCTAATCGACCATTCACTTCGTGAATATCAGCCTCACGACCGACACCCGATTTTCCACGTTGAGAAATCATTGAATGATACGATTCGTGAGAACGTAAATTTCGTCGCGCCACCTGCACAAGTTCACGATCACGAAGAACATTGATATAAGCTTGTGATGCTAGAAGTGCTTGATCTTCAGCGGTTGCGCAAACCAAATAACTGTCGGCATCTGTTTTAGCTTTGGTACGCTTCATTTCATACCACGTGTCGAACCCACGAAAAAGATTTTGCCGCAATTCCAGGCCAAGCTCTCTGCGCCATAAATTCGTCTTGATATTAGGGCCATTCACTCTATTTTCTTGATTTTCAGCTCTTTCACGTCCGTACGCTGCATTCACATTAAGTGTAGGCAAATAACCTGCGCGAGCTTGATTTACTTGCTCATTCGAAGCTCGTTTCACCCGAACAGAAACTTGTATATCGGGGTTTGTGGAAACTGTCTCTTGTACAATCTCTCGAAGGCTCATAGCGTGAACAGACAAAGAAAATGAGGTAGCTAGAGTAAATGCAGCTGAAAGCAATAATGCTTTTGATGAAAAACTTTTCATGCTTAAAATCCCTTTATTTAGTTGTGAAACTAAAAGGGATCTTACAGATTTTTATAGATGAGTCAAGCCTTCAGCCCTTTCGCGATGAGGGGTTTTAGGGGAGAGAATCGTGATTCTCTCCCCTAAATATATCAAAGGAAGCATCTCCCGGTTATAAAATCAACAGCTGAATACATGGCATTGAGTGAGCAAGGCATCCAAAATCTTTAACCGGGAGATGCTAGTCAAGCCTTCACGCCTTTGGCGATAGGGATTCCTTCGTACCATTCTAAAAACTCATTCGCCATCAACAGAGGTGAACACTCTTGTGCGAAATGCATCACTTCACCTAAATCGACGAGATCAAGGTTCGAGAAATTTTCTTTGGCCCATTGAACATCCTCGATATTCGTCATAAAACCGGGAACGCCATAAAACATCAATTTATGCAACTCAGACTGTTTCAATCGATTAGAATATTCTCGGATCAAGGCCACGACATCAACAGGCTCGCCGTTACCTTTAGGGAAGTCATGAATATATTGCAATAATGGTTTTCGTGAAGCGGCATCGGGAAAAGGTTTTCGATATTGAGCCATACTTTCTTCACTCAAAGGATTGAAGACTCCGGAAGGTAAAATTGTTTCGATCAAATAATTGTTTTCAAGAACTTCCTGTTTACCGTGCTGTTCATCACGAATCAGCGACAAAAACTCTTGAACAGGCAATGACAATGAGTCCCAATGTGTCACGGGCCGGATATGGGCTTCTAAAAAAGCCAAACCTTTAATTCGCTTTTCATGATGCATGGCATAATGAAAACCAATGACGGATCCCCATCCGTGCATGACTAATGTCAAATTCTCGAAATCAAATGACTCCAGAAATTGAGTCATGAAATGAATATGATCAAATACTGTATATTGAATATCAGGTTTATCGGATAAACCCATACCGATTAAATCAGGCGCGATACAACGGTATTTTCGAGAGATAACGGGGATTACATTGCGCCACAAATAGCTCCACGTTGGCATTCCGTGTAAAAAAACGATAGGTTCACCACTACCCTCATCGACATAATGAAGTTTAGAGCCTTCAATCTCTTTAAAGTGAGATTGAAATAAAAATTCATCCGTTAGTTGAGTCCCTTTCATTGCATGACCCTCCCATTACTAGCTTGCCTTCTCGTTACCATTATCGTTGGAACGAGCCAATTCCACTAATTCTCGCATAGCTACAGTCAACATTGAAAATTCATAGTTCGAACTATTGCGTAAATCAGCCACCATAGTTTCCCAACGTTTGACTTGCTCGGATTTTTTACTCAACCACGATTTCACATGCTGTTGCAGATTTATCCCTTTTGAATAAGTAGATATGGCGCTCACCAAAATTGCTCTTTGAAGTGAATCCAAATCCGCTTTATAAGCTGCACGCGCTAACACACCCCAATGATTTGTGATTGGATAGGAGTTAATTTGCTCTCGGAACCAACGTAAATCAAGATGATCAATCAACATAAAGTGGAGCCCAGCTGCCGTGATGATATCAATCTTACTGCCCGACACAGCATCAACAATATTCAATAAAGATAATATATCTCCTGTGGATGCAAACTGTCGTGCAATCTCTCGAGGGACACCAGACTTCGTTAACTTTTGCAATTTGTCATTGTAGTTTGTTTTTGCTTTACCAGTTCGAAGATCTGGTAGTGCTTCTGATAGTTGTTGCAATGGTTTTTTAAACTGATTTACGGTTTCTTGAATATTATAATGACCGTGTCGATTTCTTAAAAACCATCGCGTTGCTCGCCGAACTAATTGCGTAATATTCAATGACATATCGTATAAAACATCAGCTCCCACTTTATATTCTAGTGACTGAATAGCTTTGAGATAATCGACCATGCTAAAAATCTCTCTCGCTGTCACATACGCACGAACTACACTTTCAGCTGAACCCCCTGTTTCATCTTGCATTTGAAAGGTAAAAGTAATACCTAAACTCGTCACTAAATCATTACTGAGTTGTGTTGCAATGATTTCACGGAACAATCGATGATGATTCATTTCATCAAGGTATTTTGTTGACAACGGTTTTGGAAAAGCAGATTCCAAATAGGGCAATAAAATTGGATCTTTAGGTAAATCTGAAGCTAAAATTTGTTCTTTAAGAATAATCTTACTATATGCCATCAAAACCGCAATTTCGGGTCGAGTCAGCGCAAGTCCCTCGGCTTTTCGATCGGCTAACATTTTATTATCCGGTAAGAATTCAAGAGCACGTGGCAAGCGACCACTCTGCTCATAAAAATCCATGTATTGCCGATATAATTCTAAGTATTCTGCAGACTGTTTTACTGCCATCGTAATCGCGCGAGCTTGAGAATAATTATCGAATAATACAATTCTTGCCACTTCGTCCGTCATGCTAGACAACAATTTGTTCCGTTGTTCGAGAGTGAGCTTCCCGGCTGCAACAATACGATCCAAAAGTATTTTAATATTGACTTCATGGTCAGAACAATCAACACCACCAGAATTATCGATAAAATCTGTATTAATTCGTCCACCCGTTAATTCGTATTCTATGCGTGCCAGTTGTGTAAAGCCAAGATTTCCACCTTCTGCAACCACTTTACACCGTAAATCACTACCATTAATTCTTAGTGCGTCGTTGGTACGATCGCCGACTTGCGCATCGGTTTCAAGGAGTCCTTTAACGTACGTACCAATTCCACCATTCCAAAGTAAATCGTATTTGGCCTTTAACAGTAGACGAATCAGTTCATTCGGTTCAACCGTCTCTTTATCCGTGTCGATTAATTTTTGTACTTGAGTCGATAATTTAATTGCTTTCGCACTACGTGCAAACACACCACCGCCCTTGGAAATTAATTCGCTGTTGTAGTCTGACCATTGTGAGCGAGGTAAATTAAATAGTCGACTACGCTCTTTAAAACTGACTGCAGGATCTGGATCCGGATCCAGGAATATATGCATATGATTAAACGCACCAATTAATTTAATATGCTCAGACAGTAACATTCCGTTTCCGAAAACGTCACCCGACATATCCCCAATTCCCACACAGGTAAAATCTTCTTTCTGCGTATCAACACCGAGTTCTTGAAAGTGATTTTTGACAGATTCCCAAGCACCTTTGGCTGTAATACCCATCTTTTTATGGTCATATCCGGCTGAACCACCTGATGCAAAAGCATCACCCAACCAAAAACTATATTCCGCCGAAATTGAATTAGCGATATCTGAAAATGTTGCTGTACCTTTATCCGCAGCAACAACGAGATAAGGATCGTCTTCATCGTAACGAATAGTATTTGCTGGTGTAATTATTTTTCCATTTTCTAGATTATCGACTAAATCTAATAATCCACGAATGAAATTTTGGTAACAAAGAATACCTTCTCGCATAATTTCTTCACGGGTAGCATCAAGAGGTAAAGTTTTGGGATAAAATCCGCCTTTAGCACCATAAGGAACAATAATAGCATTTTTAACTGACTGGGCTTTCATCAATCCTAACACTTCCGTGCGATAATCCTCTCGACGATCTGACCAACGAATTCCACCACGAGCTACTTTTGAACCTCTTAAGTGAACACCTTCAAATTGTACTGAGTAAACAAAAGTTTCAAACATCGGTAATGGCTGAGGCAAATCAGGGACATTTTTAGGATCGAGTTTAAACGATAAATAATCCTTAGGTTTACCATCAGAAGTCAGCTGATAATAATTCGTGCGCAATGTCGCTTTAATTAACGCAACATAACGACTAAAAATTCGTTCTTCATCGAGACTTGTAACATGATCCAGAGCGTTCGTAATGCCTTTTTCAAGTTGAATGATACGACTTGCTCGTCCTTTTTCCAATCTAGGATCAAAATGCTCATGAAAAAATTCGACCATTAATCGCGCAATGCCAGGATTGTTCGTAAAGGCTTGTTCAATATAGTGTTGACTAAATAGAAATCGTGCTTGATGTAAATATTTTGCATAGCCGCGCAGTACCTTAACTTCACGCCATGTTAATTCAGCGGCTAATACCAATCGATTGAAACTATCGTTGCCTGATAATCCAAGCCAAACTGCGTAAAATGCTTCTTGAAAACGATCTTTAACTTTCTCAACATCGATAGGATGGATTTCAGGATAATACATAAGAAAATCATTAAGCCAAACCGATCGGTTTTCGACTTGAAGTTGATACGGTTGCTCACTCAGAACACGCAACCCCATATTTTCCAGCATAGGAATCACATCGGAAAGAGGGATATTCTCATCATATCGAAACGTTTTCAGACGGAAAACACCGGGATCTGCATTTTTTGGACGATAAAACGTCATAGCCAAATCGATATTTTGGCGTAATTGTTCAATATGATTAATGTCATACAAGACTGAACTTGCTTTGAAAGATTCACGATATCCAGCCGGAAATCCATGACTGTACAGATGAAATAACTTTTCACCTTCTTCTTCACCAAATTTTTCAATCATTCTCACTTTGACTCTGTCATACCATGATTGAGCCACTTGAACTAATTTTTCTTCTATCGCTTTAGAATTGACCGACAATTTTAGTTTTGGATCAGTGCGCACGACAAAATGAAGCCGAGTTAAAATAGATTCCGGGAAAAAGGTGGAATAACTAATTTCATTACCTTGTAATTGTTCCATCAAAACATCTTGCATTCGACTAATAAGATTAGTGTTAAATTTTTCTTTAGGTAAATAAACTAGGCATGAAACATAGCGATTATACGCATCTTTACGTAAAAATAATCGCACACGTCTACGTTCTTGCAACTGCGAAATTCCTAAGGCCATTTCACTGAGATCTTCAATCGACCCTTGGAATAAATCATCGCGAGGAAACGTTTCCAAAATATTCATCATGTCTTTTGCCGCGTGCCCAAGATGCAAAACACCCGATTTTTTCAGAATTAAACCTACTTTTCGACGAAGCAAAGGAATTTCCTGCGGATTATCATGATAAGCATCTTTGGTATACAAACCAATAAAACGTCTTTCACCAATAATTTCGCCCTTGTTGTTAAAACGTTTAACACCCACATAGTCCGTATGAACCGGACGGTGTACAGTTGAACGAGTATTCGTCTTAGAAATAATTAAAATGTCTTTTGAGAGTGCTTGTTGACGAGCAGCGGTAGGTAATTCCGATAATTTACGACTCTTTTTACTTTTGCTTTCATCTCTTAACACACCAAGACCAGAATTAGGAACAATTTCAAGCAATGTTTCTTTATCGCGCACAGTTAAGCTGTAATCTCTATAGCCCAACATGGTAAAATGGTCATTCACCAACCAATGCAAGAAAGCCTTAGCTTCGTCAATTTCTTCATGATCTAGTGGAATCTCTTCTTTATCAAGTTCTGCAATCGCGTCGTATAAACGAGTACGCATCGCTTCCCAATCTTTAACTGAGACAGCTACATCATTAAGAATTCGATAGAGATTTTCTTCAATGAATTTTAATTTTTCAGCTTCGTGTACTTTTTCAATTTCGATATAGATAGCGGCTTCTAGATGAACATTTTCACCTTTTGTGTCGAAAGGTAATAATTCAACAATTTGATGATTTGCATTACGACGTATTTGCATTCCACCTAAGTGGATAATTAAGTTCGTACTATACCCTAAGCGAATCAACTCCATTCGTAATGAGTCGACAAGAAATGGCATGTCTAATTGATTAATTTGAATGACGGTAAAGCTCGAAGACCAGCCATCTGATTTTTCTGTAGGATTAAAAACGCGTACTTTACATTCTTCTACTTCTCGCTGATATATAAGTTCCCATTGAGAAGTAACCATACTGTACAAAGACTCAATCGTTCTAGCCTCTAAATCTTCTAGAGGTACATTAGAAAAAAATTGTTGAACAAATGTCGTTAGAAGCGACAATTTCTTCGCTGGAAATTGCTTTTTTGCGGATTTAATTATGGCATCAATAATATTTTGGCGATTTCGCGCACTCTCTGCTGTCATCGTATTTCCTTCATCTATTGAATGTATTCCCCCTAGTCAGAAATCAACGAATACCGTTGCTCATGACCGACTCTCTCTATAAATAAGCATAGCTCAGATTGCTTTATTTTTCACGCCCTAATCACTCACCGCTATAGAATCATCACACAACCTAAAATAATCATTTTATTCACCTAGTTATCATGACGATAAATTATGTTTTGCTATTTATTAGCGCAAGATATCAGCTAAAGTATTATAGTGGTGTTGATGTAGCCAGAATTACACATGAAGGATATAATAAGAGTGTGTTTCTAACATTAGGATAAAACATGCGTGTATTATTGGTTGAAGATGACGAGATGCTTGGCGAGGTCGTACGAAATGGTTTAACACAGTACGGCTACACCGTTGATTGGGTCAAAGATGGTCAGTCAGCACAACAGGCCTTACTCACAGAAGGTGAGACTTTTGATATCGTCGTATTGGATATCGGTTTACCACGAAAATCAGGGCTTGAAGTGCTCAAAACAGTCCGCTCAAAAAATATCGCAACGCCCGTCGTTGTATTAACAGCACGTGAAACGATTGAAGATCGGGTAAAAGGTCTCGATGCTGGAGCAGATGATTATATTGTTAAACCTTTTGATCTCGATGAATTATGTGCACGTATGCGAGCTTTACAACGTCGAACGACATCGCGAGCAGCACCCAAAATTGAACATGAAAATATTATTATCGATCCTGCTGCCCATACCGTAACATTCAATGATCAAGATATTAAACTTTCTCGTCGTGAATTTGTGTTACTTTTAAAATTAATAGAAAATGCGGGACGAGTTTTATCTCGAGAACATTTGACCTCGTCGCTCTATGGTTGGGGTGATGAAATTGATAGTAATGCGCTCGAAGTGCACATTCATAATTTACGCAAAAAATTTGGTAGTCATCTCATTCGCACAATCCGAGGCGTAGGATATATGGTTGATAAACCAAAATGACCCCTTCAATTCGGACATTTTTGCTCATCAATTTATTGTTGAGCATTACGTTAATTACATCGTTAGCTATTATCGGAAATCTTTTTCTTGAACACAAAGATCTTCAACGTCATTTAAATGCGCAATTAACGTTTGCAGCTTTAACAATTCAATCTTTCATTGGCGATGGATCGAGCCATGAAGTCATTGATAAAATCCAAAAAAAAATCGATCGTTTACCGGACGTCGCTCGCGATTATTATCAACGCACTCATACTAAAATGTATGGTAAATCGTATGAATTAATTCAATTTCAAATCTGGGATAAAGAAGCGAAATTGATGTTGAAATCCCATTCTGCCCCACTCGTTCCATTGGCTAAAAATATTTCTGGATTTAGCACGAATTGGGTTGATGGTCAGTTATGGCATGTTTTTACGAATGTCGATGTCGAAACAGGTATGAGAATTGATGTGGGTGAACGAAGTGATTTTAGAGAAGAATTAGAAGGACGAGTAACCCAAGACTCCATTTTTATTATGCTCATTACCTATCCTTTTTTGGGCATTTTAATTTGGATTATTGTGGGTAGAGGACTTGATAGTATTCGGCAAGTTGCGAATGAAGTCCGACAAAAAACACCGAGCTCACTAGAGGCAGTCAACATCGAAGCCATTCCTGCTGAAATCAAACCTCTGATTGATGAGCTGAATAAATTATTTGGTCGATTGCGCGATGCGTTTGAACGTGAAAAGCGCTTCGCTGCAGATGCGGCTCATGAATTACGCACTCCCCTCGCCGCTTTAAAAACTCAAACTCAAGTCGCTATCAATATTCAAGATCCGGTTGAGCTACGCAATGCGTTAGATAAAATTCTGATGGGGGTTGATCGAAGCTCACATGTGGTTCAACAACTTCTGACAATGAGCCGTATGGTCCCTCAAGCCACTTTACAACAATTTGATAAAGTTGACTTAGTACTAGAAGCTCGCACTCAGATTGCTGAAATGGTACCCCACGCAATTGAAAAAAATATCGACATCGAGCTGATTGCCGAGGTAGAGCCCGTCACGATACCGGGTAATGCACCTGCCATCAGTATTTTGATCCGAAACCTTGTTGATAATGCGATTCGCTATTGTCCTGAAGGGAGCCTAATAAAAGTCTACGTTAATATCGAAGGTCATACCGCTAATTTAATTGTGAGTGATAATGGCCCAGGTATTGCACCTGAACTCCGTGAAAGGGTTTTTGAGCGATTCTTTAGGGTATTGGGTACCAAAGCACAAGGCAGCGGTTTAGGGCTTGGAATTGTAGCCCAAATTGTTGAACTCCATAACGCCGAAATTGTTCTGGGAGAGCCTGAACAGGGAACAGGATTAGTGGTCACCGTGAAGTTCCCTTTAGTCGTGTACCCTAAGTTATTGTTTCTAAATGCAAAGCAAAGTTACTCACAGAACCTGTGGATAACTTTGTGGATAAGCCAAGAATAAGTCGGTTATCCTCTCAAAGTCTCAGGCTTCTGAACAAATTGGTCAATTTTTGAACAGCGTTATTTTCCAATTAAAATCAATGACTTACGATGCACCACGCCCCAAATTAGCCGCAATCATTAATCTCGAAGCTCTCTGTACTAAATAATGGTAGAAACTGTGGATAAAGGTCGTATTCAGACGGTGGTGGATTAAGATTTTCTATGTTAGGATTACTCTATTATTTTGATGACGGTATGGTTTGAATGCAAAAGAGTAGGCACATAGAGCTAGAGACCTTAGAACAAAACCTCGATGGCAATTATCGCGATCCAGCATTTACACTCGCCTTTATATCGGTGACGTATGAGGGGTTCGGTGTTGGTTTTAGTAATATTGCTGCCGCTGCTGCCTACGGTCTCAGAATACCTCTCATACCGGTTTACCTGGTAGGTATTTTTGTAGGTGTCAGCTACCTTCTCATTGAAATCAGGTCTACAGTCAATGATGTCGAACTTCAACGACGCCGGCTGTTAGAATTAGAACGTAAAATGATCACTGACAACTACTTTACGTACCTCTCTTTCACACTGCCTGGCTTCGAAGAAGACAGCAAAGTAATCGACATTACTACCCTATTGCAAAAACATAAAGTTGAAGAAATTGCACAATGCCTGGGTCATTACTATCTACAAGCACATGTAAAAGCATTACAAGCTGCCGAATTAAACTTCAAAAGAGCTTCTGAACTCTTAGAATCACTCGATTTAAAATACGCTTCTGAGATCAGCCAATTTAAAAATCCTGGATTAGTTCAAATTTTAAACCAGGCCTGTGAAAAAGACTTTTTCACTCCTGTTCAAGATATTCAACCAACAAGATGGAAACGCTTCTTAAGTAATCTTCGAAAATATTATAAATCAGCACTATCAGGTGCTGCAACAGCCGGTGGTGTAACCATTTTTATTTTGACAACAGCATTAACAACCGCGACCGTCACGGCACTTTTTCCTTGGAGTTTAATTGGTATTTCGTTTATAACAGTTATTGGAGCAATTGTTGGCTATAAAATCGATAAATATTTAGATCGAAAACGAAAACACAAAAACAACCTAAAAACAGCAGCATGCTCGCATTTGACACTTAAAAATCAGCATCGAGTTGCCGAATTATTTCGTAGCACAATTATGACGCTCAATGAACTCGAGCGACTCTCTAATGAATCTGAATTAGAGGCTAAGTCTGAAATTGATCAACAGCCACCTGCTCAATCAGAGAAACCAACATTGTCAGAAAAAGATTATTGCGAAGTCGCACAATTAAAAAAACAATCACATAAGATTCGTCGAGCTTCAGATTTTATTTTTCCCACACTGCTTTTAGCACGAGGTGGTTTCGCGGCGATATCAAGCCTTTTTGCAGGTATTGGTTTTGCTGGATTAGTTTTACCGTTATACCCAGTCTTTATTATAGGCGGGTGTTTTTTATTCTTTCATATTGCTTTCAAAATTTGGAATAATTGGGTAAAACATCAAAGTGAAATTCAAGCGATTAATGATCTTAATCTCAGCATATCGGCTGAAAAAGTTCATTACTGGCAAACGAAATTTCCGACTATCAAAGACTTAGAATCTGAACTAAAAGAAAAAACGACAGCTCAAATTTTAGACGACCTGAATAGAGATTACGAAGGTTTCAAGCAGCTACTGAAATCTTTTGAAGAATCAAATGCTAAGAACCAACACACATCAAACGAATTAAAAAAAATTCATATGGAATTACTCTCTCTTTTTAGCGCTCAAGCCGACAGCCTTAATAGTAAAGAGCTTACAATATCACTAGCCAATACAGCTTTATATAGTCCTGAGATTACCCCTTCTTCTGGGAAAATCATTACTTTCAATAACAAAGTATACAATTTTATTTCTCCCGTTATTAATTTCGTTGCTATTAATTTTAAAGATGTGGTCCAAGGTATTGCATTTGGTTTTGGTCTTTCACTCACCATATTTCTTATCCTTGGAATTACTTCTATCGTAGCCATTGAGGCTACGCTGATTGTTGGAATCACATCACTCGCTGGTGTCGCGATGAAGGTTGCCATTCGGCATCTCATCAAAGGCTACAGAAATGAACACTTAGCCACCATCGAAAGCGCCGGCAAATCCATTGCTGACAAAGAATCGCTCTGGGATTGCCGCGCTGAAACAAAAAATGCTTATGAACATGCAAAAACAATCATTGAACAAAATAAGCACACTCCTCCACCCGAATCAAACGGCTTTATAAAAGATCCTTCCTGGACACCAGCAAATGACCTCTCTAAAGCTCGCCGCCCACTTCAATGGATTAAAGCTGAAGCTATTAAGATACAACAAGATGAATCTTTTGTCCCTGCACCTCGTGTTATTACTTGCTAGCAAGCTTCGGCGTCGGAAGCTTCGGCGTCGCGTCTTGAGTTGTGATAGGTTTTGTCAAATTGATGATTTATTGAAGTTAAAGTAGCATTATTTTTATTGGGTTTAACTACTTTCCTCATTCCTTATATCCCCGCAACAGATGCTGTTACCTGATGCTGACGCTTTGATTTTGCGTATTGTAACAGCTCCGTGTAAGTTCGAGTGAGATGCATCATTCCTTTGCGTGATCCACCAAACGTGCAGCCTTGGCATTACCTCGCTCAATCCAAATCAGGATGTCTGTATCAAAGATCGTCCTCATATCTCCCTCCTCGCAACTTAGCCATCTGATCTAACACTGAGGTTTCTTCAGAAGTATTCATTCCAAAAAAAGGATGCTGCTTAACTTTTTTGCTGACGATACGCTGGCAGGAAGTGATTAGACCTTTAAGCCTGCCATGATGGAGTATTTTAACACTTTCATTACGTTCTGGCGCTTTCAAGAGATCAAAGGTCATAGGTTCATAAGGTTTACGTGGATTCACAAGCTCTAAATCGATGCCGTTTTCAGCACCAAAGTGTTTCCTAAACACTTCACTCATGCGATCTGGTGTACAAACGGCTTGGCTTAGTATCTTACAAACTTCTTCTTCTATTGGAACGCCATGCCTTGCAGCCCGAATTCTTAATTGCTCGTAAACGATGTCATCTAACTTTCTTACTCTTAAGCTTGCCATTCCTTTTTCCCCTTATCAGTTACCTTATATAAATGACAGCAAATACTTGCCATGCTGTCAATCACTATCAAATGAGTCATTTACTTACTTTTCCTGAGTTTATCTCTTCCCTACCTAATAAATTGCATTTTATACGTCATATGCTATAATAGCCTTAAATAAGGCTCTTAACACCATTTTATTGCGTTAACAGACTTAAATGAGGCTCTTATGAATCTATATGCAATGACTGATTCTGCGATACTACTTGAGCTAGGTGCTCGAGTTAAAGCTTTACGCTTGAGGAAAAATCGTTCACAGAAAGAGTTATCCGAAGCAACATTGCTATCTACTAATGCGATAAAATCACTGGAGACTGGTAAAGCCAAATTAGCAACACTAATCGCAGTGCTACGGGAGTTAGGTGCATTAGACGAGATTAATCAATTCATACCTGAAATATCTATTAGCCCTATTGAACTAGCCAAAAGACAAGGGAAAAAACGATTACGTGCTCGAATTAGTCATGAAAATGCAAACAAGAAGGATAATGAAAATGGTCACTAAAGTTAATACAGCCAGAATAAAGTTATGGAACCAAGAAGTTGGAGCGGTCACTTGGTTAGAAGAGCAAAATCATGCAATATTTGAATTCAATAAACGTTTTTTAGAATCAGGGTTTGATGTTTCACCTTTACAAATGAGTCTCAAAGAAGCTCGTAATAATAGCGCAATTTTTTCATATCCCAATCTTAACAAAGATACCTATTTAGGTTTACCAGGCTTACTTGCAGATTCTTTACCCGATCGTTTTGGTAATAGCATTATTGATTCTTGGCTTGCAAGAAATGGACGAGATAAAAACAGTTTTTCACCGATAGAACGTTTGTGTTATATCGGCGAACGCGGCATGGGAGCACTTCAATTTTATCCAGCTTTCGATCATCAATTTGATCATACAGTACCCATAGAAATTTCAGAATTAGTGGCATTAACACAAACAATGATGAGACAAGCTCTCAGTCTAAATACTGGCATCAACAGTCCCAACACCATCAGTAAAGAAGCAATTTTGGATATATTACGCGTTGGAACATCAGCAGGAGGCGCACGTCCAAAAGCAATTATTGCCATGAATACCTCAGGTCACGTGATTTCAGGCCAATCAATTGCTCCGCCTGGCTATGATTATTGGATACTAAAATTTGACGGAGTAACAGATTTAGAATTAGGGGAACCAAAAGGCTATGGTCGAATCGAATATGCTTATTATCTAATGGCTAAAGCAGCAGGAATCAACATGATGGAATCTCGTCTTTTGGAAGAAAGCGGTCGAGCACATTTTTTAACGAAACGTTTTGATCGCGAAAATGAAAATAAATATCACGTACAAACACTCTGCGGACTTGCACATTATGATTATAATGCAGCTGGTGAATATGGTTATGAACAGGCCTTTAGTGTAATGAGGCAATTACATTTACAAAAATTAGAAATAGTAGAACAATTTCGTAGAATGGTTTTTAATGTTTTTGCACGTAATCAAGATGATCATACTAAAAATATTGCCTATATAATGGATCCAAGCGGAAAATGGCGATTAACGCCCGCGTACGATGTTATGTATTCACATAATCCACACGGTAGATGGACTAATAAACATCAAATGACAATCAACGGGAAACGAGATGACTTTTCCTATAAGGACTTATTATTTGTGGGTGAGTCAGTTGGAATACCAAAGATAGAAGATATCATTTCAGAAGTTTATTCTGCAGTTAAAAATTGGCCAAATTATGCTAAAGAAGCCGGCGTCAAAGAAAGCGTGAGTAACGAAATCGCTCAATACCATCGTCTCGATATTACGTCTCAATAGCTATGAAACAATGGAGGGGGAAAATCTTTGTTGAAAGGTTCTTTTTTGTATATTGCCCAGGTTTTTATCATGAACACATTTACAAGATACCAAATCCCTGGCCTTTAGAGTAGGCATTAAATATTATTGATTTATGCTTTAGTTTTGATGAGTTTAATTACCAATTTCATCAAGCCTCTCACAACTCAAGACGCGACGCCAATTTTTCTACTCACAACTCAAGACGCGACGCCAATTTTTCTAATATTAATTAAAGTAGAAAAGGGGTCACTCACTAGCTGGTGTCTCTGGTAAATAGCCACCACCTTGCATTGCCCAAAGTTTGGCAAAGTGCCCATCTTGCTGACGGAGATCGTCGAGCGTCCCGTCTTCGATGATTTGGCCGTCTTTGAATACCAGAATGCGATCCATTTCACGCAAGGTCGACAAACGGTGGGCGATAACAATCGTTGTTTTGTTTTGCATCATTTCATGTAAGCTTTCTTGAATGAGTCGTTCGGTAATAGAATCCAAGGACGAAGTGGCTTCATCCAAAATAATAATTGGCGCTTGTTTTATAATCGCTCGAGCTATGGCGATGCGTTGTCGTTGACCACCTGATAATTTTACACCTTTTTCGCCGACCAACGAGTCATAACCTTCTGCTAATTCTTGAATAAATTCGTGGGCATGCGCTTTTTTTGCAGCGATAATGATTTCTGCTTCTGTTGCATTTAATTTACCAAAGCAGATATTTTCGCGAATAGTACGATGAAACAATTCTGGATCTTGTGGAATCATCGCAATCTGCGAACGTAAATTTTCTTTCGTAAAAGATTGTATGGGATGACCATCGATTAAAATTTGCCCAGACTCAACTTCAAATAATCGCATAATTAAACGAATAAAGGATGACTTCCCTCCTCCAGAATAACCCACTAAACCAACCTTTTCTCCAGCCTTGATAGTCACAGAAAGATTGCGAAATAATCCACGATCGTCATTATACGTAAAACACACATCGCTAAATTCTATTGTCCCGTGTTGAATGGTTTTGGGCGTCGCATATTCTCTGTTATATATTTCATGGGGTAATAATAACACTTTCATAGCTTGGCGAGTTTTGCTCAATTCTCTAGTGAAATGCACGAATTGTTGACCGAGATCCCAAATTTGGAAAGAGAACATCACCGTTAAACTAAGCACAAATGCGAAATCACCCACCGTTACCCTGCCTGCTAGTCGCTCATTAATCAACAAATACAACATCGCTACCATGAGTAGAAATACTAACACCCCTTGGACCAGATGAGATATTTGCACACGCCATTGCATAGTGCGATCTTTAACAGAAAGATTCTTTAATTCTTTTTCGATACGTGAAAGCTCGTATTTTTCATTGGCAAAAATTTTGGTGGTAATAATATTTGTGATCGCATCATTGGCCTTACCGAAAAATTGCGTAGCGGTTTCTGCAAAATCGAGCGATACCTTTTCGGCATATTTTGCATAAATAATAGTCACGATAACAAAAACGACCATCCATATGAATAATATCATACCAAATACAGGCTGCACTAACGTGAGAGTGCCGGCTGCAAAAATCACAGCTAAAAATCTCGGTATAAAAACAGTATTAGGTATTTGAATTAATTGCTCAATACCATTATAAAGATCAGACAATTTACTCGCTAACGTCCCAGAAAAATGTTCTTGAAAATAACGATAAGAATGTCGGCTTAGGTAATAAAATACAGATGAAACGATTTCTTCACGCAAGGCGGGTAACAACCGCAACACCACGTAGCCCCAAATTCTGAACACAATCGTCATTATCAAAGAGATAGAGGCATAAATTACAACGGGAATACCAATAGTTGCCCAAAGCAAGGCTGGTGTATTTTCAGTTTTATTCGCCCCATCAATAATCAGTTTGAGCAAATAAGGGCTCAAAGAGATTTCTGCAGACCAAATAATAGCGGTGATCAAAAAAAACACCAAACTACCTTTGTATTTTTTTAAAAACAGCCAGATAAAAGGATAGACTCGGGTGGGAAAACTTTGTTCTTTGTCGGTGTTCATAGCAGCTGTAATTTCTCAGAGGGGAGTAAAGTTCATTCTTGATAATTTTGGGGCGAATGTCAACGGCGTCTGTCGTCGTATCTTTAGTTGTTAGTACTTCAGAAAGTTCGCTATCATAGTAACTCAATTTTAAGCTATATAATGTTGTATTTACATGAATAGAACATAATGACTTGTTATTAAAGTACTCTAACAATTAATGATACGACGACCTTTCCACTCAGCCGCAGCAGCTCTCGCCCACTGTGATTTCATAGCCGCTGTATTTGCGAACATTGATGACGCCTTCATCGAAAATAAGGTATTGACCTTTGATGCCTTGCAAATGCCCGCTGACAATGGCATTGGAATCTAAATTGAAGACGCGGAGTTTTTCAGGATATTCGATGACGGGATAATGAAATTCTTGGACAGCTTCGTCCGTTAATAATTTAATATCGCCGGCGGGAAATTGAGCGAGAACATTTTCGATCGCACTCGCTGCTTCTTTGAGTAAGCGATCGCGCTCTGCCATCAATTCAATTTTTGAATTTTCTTGAGTGAGCATGGTACGCCAGTTGGTTTTGTCAGCAACAAATTTTTTAAAGGCTACTTCCAACACACCCGCTTGATAACGGTCTTTAGTTGAAAAAATCGGTAAAGCTTGAATGGCCCCCTGGTCTATCCATCGCGTAGGTACTTGTGATTGTCGAGTGATGCCTACTTTTAATCCTGATGAATTGGCTAGATAAACAACATGTGGAACAAAACAGCTTGTGTGCACCCAATCATTAGGATCACAAATGCTTTGATCATGACGGCACTTCTCAGGGTGTATCATACATAGATTGCATTCGTTTAAACGACGAAAGCACGGAAAACAATAACCTTGCTGAAAACTTTTTTTTGTTTTACGTCCGCATTGAACACAGAAAATATTTCCCGTATGGGATAAATGCACATGGTGACCCAAAAAATCATTCAGAATGACGGGTTCCTCACCAAGAAGAAGCTCGTAGCGCACGGGCTGTTCATAGACCGTGCGCATTTTATTTAATGTACCCTTCACAGCATCTCCCGGTTAAGTATTTTGGATGTCTTGCTCACTCAGTGCCCCGTATTCATGTCTGCCGATTTTAAAACCGGGAGATGCTTCCTTTAATATATTTAGGGGAGAGAATCACGATTCTCTCCCCTACAACCCCTCATCGCGAAAAGAAAAGCTTAACATCTTACGGAGTAGCTTTAGGACGTCGAATTTGCATCAATAGTGGTATAGAAACTAAAAATGCACCGCCCACTAAATTACCTAAGCTGATAGGCACTAAATGGTTAATCACAATATGCCACATATTAAGCGAAGGATCTGACATCTGTGCTACTGCAAATAAGGCCACGTTAATAGGGAAATATTGTAAATTCGCGAGAGTAATGACCGCCACACCAAAAAGTAAGCACAAGATTTTACCCATCGCAACACGATTATAAGTAGCGAAAAATGTCGCAATTCCCATTACCCAATTCGCTAATATTCCTGATACAAATAATGGAACCATTCCGAACATAGGTCCGTTGGGCTCAGACAATAATCGTAGACTGGCGATTGATTTGACCACTGTTACACTCGCAGCACTCGGCGTAAAATGGGTCCCTGCGACTATTAGTAGAGATACGCCAAGTAACACACCGAAATAATTTCCAATCCAAGCTAATATCCAAAATACAAATAACCGAATAAAACCTGATCCCACTTTCACACCGTATAAATTTGAAGGGACCAAAATATTTACTTCGGTAAACAAAATACTGTTGCTCGCTAATACCAAAAATAATCCTGCAGTAAAACCAAACGCGAGCGCAATTTGCTGCCATACAGGATTTTCCACAGCTCCGGCTAATTGAAGCGCCACTACTGCTGCGACAGCCATTAATCCACCACCTAGGAGTGATAAAACTAATTGCATAATGTATGAGCCACCACCTATACGGCGAGTTCCACTTTGAATAATTTCATAAGCAATATTATTACTGGGTCGATTGTGACGACGATAAGGTGGTCGACCAGAACCCCCCGGTGGTCTGTGTGACGTATTTCGATCACCTCTCTCGCCTCGCTCACCACGCTCACCACGATCATTCGGATTTCTACGCGGAGAATTGCCTCTATTTTGTGAAGATTGCATAAAGTCCTTCCTTAAAAAGTTAATCAGCTATTCCTTCCTATTTGGAATTACACTGACCGGAGTTCCCCCTAAAGGGAAAACTCCTCCTGTTTATAGATGATGAATTTGAACCAAGTCCAAATTCATCAATAAAGGGGAAGAGCTGCGCTTCTCCCCCTTTATTAACCCCCAGAGCCTCACCCCTGGGTGAACGTTCCACCCCTGGGTGGTCGCATATTGTTCAGCCTGAGCAGCTGAACTGTAAATATTTACACTCGTTCGACGTTATATTCGGCAAACAAATAATCCAACCAAAGGTTCGATAAAATTTCTTGCGTGCTGTTTTGAGCCAATCGTTCACTCAAATTATCCAGATCAACAATATCTAATGGTTGATCTTGCCATGAGCACGCATAAACGGCTTTGGTTCTTTGCCCCGTCAACGGATTCACTTGCCACTGTAAACATTGGGCGCAAACCCCTTTAAGCATACACTGCATAGGACCATAAATTGAAGCAATAAATTGCGTTTCTGGTCTAAAAAATGTTGTTAATTCATTACGCCTAGCATTTTGAATTATTTTAACTAATTTTTTCGTACCTATTACTAATACTCTATTGACCTCATCAAAACCAATCCCTAACGGTTTTTTAGGAACCAATTCTCCTTTCGCATATTGAACGAGTAAGGTTAAAAAATCGCCTGTTGCACTGACATCAACAGGTCGACGCGAAGGTACGGGCTCACCTTGTTCAGTAATCCAAAATATCGCATCAGCTGCAGCTTCCAATTCATCTTGACAGTACACTTCTTCTTGATTGCGAAAACCCGCGATATAAATGACGCTATGACCTGCAGCTTTGAGAGCGGGTCCTACCGCTTGAATGTGCGCAGCGCCCATTCGACCGCCGATCACCATGATCGTTCCAGCATCTTGAGGAATTTCAGTGCGTACACCTGTGGGTCCCATAATAGAAATAGGATCACCCGGTTTAAACGTCGCAAATAATCGCGAACTCGCACCCTGCTCAAGAACCATTAATGCGATTTTTCCGGTTTCTTTATCAACTTTTGCTCCGATCATTGCCATTGCTTCGGATTGCAATCGCGTCCCTCCCACGAGGGGTGCCGTGCTCTCATAATTTTGAACACGGTAGAATTGCCCGGGTCTAAAATTACGAGCTGCCATAGGCGCACAGATGTCGACTTCAATAACAGTGGCCGTATGACGCTTCACTTTTGTCACAGTCGCAGTAAATAAACCCTGTATTTTTTTCTCAAAATTCTCGTAGTCAGTAACATCATGTTTATCTTTAATTTTATCCTGTAACGACTTGATTATTTTAGGATAAATTCTACCTGCTGAAGCAATCGCCTTAACCACACTTCCATGAAAAACGGGATGCGTATCACCTAAAAATGAGACCCGATATCCTTCGTGTTGATAACTGGTAAAAGCTCCAAATTCTTTTGTTTTAACATGCTCTTGTGAAGGAGGACCGGCATCGTGCAAGTGTCCGTGTTCATTTTCAGAGTACGCTCTATACTCCATGCCCTCACGATGAAAAGTACCTCGGTGTTCAAATTCATAAGCAATATTCGGTTTAGCCCCTGTAGCAACAAAAATAGCGCGGGCGGGTAAAACTTCTTCTTTAGTAGGATTTTCATCAACACGCTCACACACGAGGGCAGTCACATGCCCCTGCGAATCTAATCGAGCCGCAACAGGATTCAAGGATTCAGCATAAAAAATGCCTTCCTCTAGGGCTTTTTCGACTTCTTCATGATTACGTCGGTAAGCAGGAGAATCATGAAGTTTACGGCGATAAACAATGGTGACCCCGCCCCACTCTCGAATTAAACGGATAAAATTGGGAGCCCGCCCTTCTTGAGTCGCTTTTTCCCGTTCAGCTCGAACTTCGCGTCCGTGACCGAGAAATTCTTGCAAAATTGCTGCATCCCCCTCAGGAAAATGGTGATCTACCGCTTCTCGTCCCGATTTTTGAATAAGAATTTCATAACGATTGAGTATTTTTTCCACTTGAGTAATATAATAGGCTTGAACTTCAGTTGCAGTATCAATCCCGGTCAGACCACCTCCAATAATCACTGCAGGCATTCGCACTTGCAAATTCGCAAAACTGGATTTTTTTGCAGCGCCGGTCAGTTGCAGCGCCATTAAAAAGTCATTGGCTTGACGCATACCCGTCGCCATACTGCCTGGAATATTAAGCTCTTTTGGAACCCAGCCCCAACAGCAACGGCTAAATGATCACACCCCAACTCCCAAACATCGTCGACGTTGAATGTTCCCCCAAAACGAACTCCACCGTACACTGAAAAATAAGGTCGTCGTAATAAACATAAGTAGATTAATTTGAGAAAATTTTTATCCCAGCGTACGGTAATGCCATATTCAGCAACACCCCCAAATCCAGCCAGAATTCTTTCGGAAAGATCTTCTTTGATACTGTCAAAATCATGTATTGGTTGTGAAATTGTGTTTTTGATCCACCGGTTCGATTTTTAATCCTTCAACACCAATTACCGCACATCCTTCCATGGTTAAATGATGAGCCAAAGTAAAACCTGCAGGTCCCATTCCCATCACCATGATTTTTAAGCCATTATAAGGCTTCATGACCCATTGCGTTTTTCGCAGAGGATTCCATCGCGTCAACAAATCATAAATTTCGACACCCCAAGGTAGTGATAAAACATCTTTCAAAACACGTGATTCAATTTGCGGAATATCGACAGGATCTTGTTTTTGATAAATGCAGGCTTTCATACAATCATTACAAATTCGATGTCCGGTCGCAGGACACATGGGATTATCGACCATCACCATGGCCAACGCTCCCAACACATCTCCATCGCGATACAGTGCGTGCATTTCAGAAATTTTTTCTTCGAGGGGGCAACCCGTCATGAATTCATCCAGAGGATTTTTCTTCAATCCTAATTCTGGTTCACGTTTTTTAACCGGAAATCCCTGCGAACAAAAATCACCCTCATTGGTATGACAATTCACACAATAATGAACTTCACTCAGCACTTCTCGTCGCGACATGCCTTCATCAGTCAGAGAAAATCCATCACGTTGACGCTGATGAGATTCAGGCGCTTGTAGTCGTTGAAAAGGATCCTCTGGGATGGGATCTAAATTGACGAGGTTTTGATAGTCGAGTTTTGCGGGGAGTTTAAAACTCGCCCACCCTTGGACAGCGTGTTGGCCTTCATCGGTTGAGAGTGCTAAAACACACCAATCAATGAGTCGCTCAAGACCAGGCGATTCCGTTTTTAATAAGTTCACTGCAAATTCTGCAACGGCCAACTCTCTATCGAAATCACTTTTAAATTGACTTGTAAGCCACTGATTTAAATCACAAAAAGATTGCTCAATGGCATGATTGGCAACTTTTCGTTTTGCGATTCGAAGTACAATATTTTCTTTAAATTGAAAGATGACAGCGTCTCTAAGAATAGTCGATTTTATGTTTTCTACGGGTTGATCGATATTAAAAAAAGATGATAAAAACGTGCTGAGGTGTTTGGCGGCGGAAATTAATAGCTGACTGATTTCTTCACGTGAAAAAGGTCGAGATTGGTTTCTATAATCCTGTAATTGCTGACAAAGTACGCTATCTTTTGCCTTCAATGACGCAATGAATTCTGCGTCAAGGCGTGCTAAGTGCGTTGCATCAAATAGTTGTGCAAACTCATAGCCTGAAAATTGTAGTCTCGTTTGTGCCATCACTTTATCTTTGACATAAAAGTCGGTATTCTACGCTACAATAAGGTTCACTGCCACAGAGGAATGTAGTTATGATTCGTCGTAAAATTGTTGGATACGTTAGCGAAATCGATAAGATGCTAACGGCTTTTGATCAAACTTATCCTAAGTCCGAGTCGCAACTGGCTGAAATTCAAAAGTATGAGCGAATTTATAAATTACGTGATGAGCCTATTGAGAAGAAGAAAGAAGATCAAATCTGGGAAAAATTCTAGAGAAAAGTAGAAAAGTGGAAAACCAGTACATCGAACAGTGATGCTGATTGAATTTTAGAATCCATCAAACTTAGATCTGCCCTCTTTTCTTTTGCCTTCACGCCCTAATCTCAACAAAAACCGCTGCAATAACAATAGATTGCGGGCTTTTCTTAAACGTTCGCCTTAGCTAATATTTTGTGCAATTCGCCATTCTCGTACAATTCTTGCATGATGTCGCTGCCACCAATCAGCTGACCCTTCACATACAATTGGGGTATTGTTGGCCAGTTGCCGTAGTCTTTAATGCCCTGACGAATTTCATCATCTTCAAGAATATTCACCGCCATGAAGTCAACGCCACACTGGCGCAGCAAGTGAACGGCTTTGCCCGAAAAACCACACTGTGGAAATGCCGCTGTGCCCTTCATATAAAGAACGACAGGGTTCTCAGCCAGTTGCTTTTCAATTGTTTGTCGGATAGTCATCTGCGTACCTCTTTCATAGTCGTAAAGTCGTATTGTACCTTAATTCCACTTGTTTTGTCACGCCAGCATAGTACCCAAAATCGGGGTGAGAATCTGACTCTCTTTTCGTAAAAGCAGCAAAAAGAAAACGTAAGTTTGAAACACGGAAAAAAAGAAAATTATCCAGAGTCGCGTAGGCGAAGAATCCGACTTTGTTGGTGGGAAATAAAGCGCAGCGAGGGGGACCCGAGCGAGAGGATGGTGGAGCCCGGCAAAAACCCCGATTGTAAGCTATAATTTCATTGTAGGCTTTCCCTCAGCCAGCAGGAACAGTGACTTCCTAAAGGTCTAAGGAAAGCAAGTTCTTGTGTGATCGCTTGACAATAGGTTGCCCCATTGGGGCTATTAAAGAGGGGGCTTGATCTCATTATGCAGGTTGTCTAACAGCTTGTATTTTATAGTAAAATATGAGATTATAGCATCAAAATATCTAGATAGATCGGAGTGAAAACATGAAAAAATATGAAAGTTTGAAGAAAGCGCTTTCTGATAATGGTTTAATTAAAGATCGGAATAGCCAAGTGAGTGAGCTGGAGAGTAATATAGCATCACTTTTCCAAGATAAAAGTAAATTGCCCCCAAGCATCAAGGCCGGATGGGCTATATCCGATGCTATAGAAAATATAGATTCCGGTAGTGCTGAAAGAACTGACATTCAAAATTACTTTCGGCTGCTTTTTGAGTGTCAAAAAATTTGTGTGCATTTCAGTTATGAGCGAGAAAAAGATTCACGATTGAGCGCTGCATCCCTTGGCGAACATGGCACCTTAGAAGGCTTAAAAAAAGTTTTAAGCTATCCAAAAGATCCTAGATTTGTGGGTAAACTGGCGGATCAACCGATTAACACTCCCACCACTCAGGATGATATTTTATTTACTCAATTATATCTTATGGGCAAACAGGCTTTAGGAGAAGAAGCCGTTAAGCCGATACTTCTTGAGGTTGTGAATACTGCAGCTCCTAACGAACCTGATACAAAAACGGCCAACGCAAAAATACTTCTGCTTGCCCAAAGAGCTTTTTTGCAAGCAAAAAACGAGAGTGATAAAGAACCATTTTTGGATATCATTATCGCTCACCAGCGAAAAGTATGTGACCCCAGGCATATCCCAATGGAAAAACAAGCTGAAATAGGTGCTTTAGTTAGTGAAACGAGATTCGGATTGCGCAGTAATACACTTAGTCTTCAAGATGTCTTTTGGTACGATGCACATAGCGCACTTGAAGTAAATGCGGCAGATAAATCTTATTACGAAGGTCTAAAGACGAGTTTATCGGCACTCTCCAAAAGTGGCAGTCTATTTTTCCCACAACCCATGAAAGAGGCTCTCGATGACCTCATTATTCACTCTAATAAACTCTACCTTGATGATACGGTTGAGAAGAAACTCAAGGCTAATTGTAAAGAATTACTGGGTTTGTTATCCAATTTCAATAAAACAATCTCTTCTATTAAAAACGAAGAGAACATTCGTAAACATAACCTTCCTGTAGAGGCTGGAACTAACCCAGTTAATGTTGCAGAATTAAGAAGCGGTATTGAGGCACAAGTTAATGAGATTACTCAAAAAATTACAGAATTTTCAAAAGATGCGGAAAAAAGCCCTCATTGGGGTAGGATTCTTGGTCTTGGATTATTGACTTTAGGGATAGGGCTGTTAATCGTCAGTGCGATATTCGGCACTGAATTTTTCAAACGAGAACACCCTATTGCAACTCAAGCTCGCCAGCTGATTACCGAAGGGCAAACTGCCATTAAGCTGAGTCACACGGGCCCGCCTCCATCGGTGGGAGAATCTCGTAAATTAGAATTTTAATGCGTCTTTCGGCGTCGCGTCTTTAGTTGTGATAGCTTTTGCTAATTCAAGGGCTTTATTGAATATTTTTATTAGCTTAGCCAACAAAATATAATGAAAATAGCATGGTTACAAAACCTCTCACAACTAAAGACGCGACGCCTTACATAAGATATAATGCGCCGCAGATCAATAACGATGAGGCGTAACTATGACATTTGTTGTCGTCGATAATTGCATTCGTTGCAAATACATGGACTGCGTAGAAGTCTGTCCCGTTGACTGCTTCCGTGAAGGCCCGAACATGCTAGTCATAGATCCTGATGAATGCATCGACTGTAACCTTTGTGTACCTGAATGTCCTGTCAACGCTATCTTTGAAGAAGACGACGTTCCCGAAGACCAAAAACAATTCACCGCACTCAATGCAAAGCTTGCCAAAAAATGGCCTGCCATCACAGTCAAAAAACCTCCTCCTGCTGATGCAGACGAATGGAAAGACGTACCCAACAAAATTCAGCATCTAGAAGAATAAGCCCATGAGCAAATACGTTAACTTCGCTGACTTTGCCTGGTTGCTCCCTTTTCTAAGAGCAGCCATTCTATTTGTTATTGGCTATTACTTAGCAAATCTCCTTGCTCGCAAAAGCGAAAAATTCCGTGGGGAATATGTTAGCGCACAACACATTATGTTGATAAAAAAATCAATATATATCATAGTGTTACTGCTGTTTTCTATGGCGTCACTTCAACAACTGGACTTCGATCTAAGCGTACTACTCGGCTCTGCGGGTATCGCCACCGTCGCTATTGGTTTTGCTGCTAAAACCTCGATCTCCAACATGATCTGCGGGCTCTTTTTAATCCTCGAAAAATCCTTTGTCGTCGGTGATACGATCAGTGTCAAAGGCCATCAAGGTGAAATCATGTCCATTGATTTCTTATCCGTAAAAATACGCACGGCTGAAAATACGATGATACGACTCCCCAATGAAGAAATACTCAGCTCAGATGTCATCAACTTAACGCACTTCAAACAACGTCGATTAGATATCAATATCAACATCAGTTACGAAACCAACCTCGCTGAATCCCAAAAACTGCTTCTCAAAATAGCTGCCGAAAGCCCTTACAACGCACAAAAACCTGAAGCCAGTGTAGTCCTAGACAGCTTCGAGCAATCCACTATCAATCTAAAATTATCGATGTGGGTGAACAAATCTGACTACAATGAGGCTAAAGATACTCTTCAACAAGCTATCAAACTTGCTTTTGATCAAAACGGAATCTCTGCCCCATACCCGCATATGAATCTTCATATTCAAGAAAATCTACAATAATCCACTATTCTACGATAGGAATTTTTGCGAGGGGCCAGGTTCATACCCATGGTTTCAAGTCGTAAATATTCTTCTGTCTTGACAGGAAAAATTTCAGATCATAGGCTACACTTATCCCAATAGAACTTTTTCATTCATCCAAGGAGGAATCGTCAATGAAAAAATGCTTGGCAGCACTGCTCTTAACTTCTTTATTCAACTTACCTGTACACGCTGAAATGAATTTCTTTGGGGACAAAACCCAACGTTTTTCAGGCAACCTTACCGATATTATTATCTTTAACCACACTGATAAAAATCTTGCCTATCAATTTCTCGAACCTTCAATTTTTCCCGATAGTGTTTACCAAATCCCAATGGGCGAATCAGAGATTTACCATACTAAATTTAGTGATGAAAAAATGACATTAATGATAGGAGTTTGCACTGATATGGGTCATTTTACGTGCAGTGGATACGACTACTACAGCTTTGTTCGATGCACACCCAATAAAAAGTATAATGGAAATCTTATACGTTCTATTGATATTAACAGTTTATCAACTTGCACTGTTACTTGCCTTGATGGTACTGCAACATCTTGCGTTGTTGAATAAAGGGAAATCTTCTTACATAAAACCTAGATTCTCTTGATAGGGTCAAGTTTAGAAGTGGTAAAACGCTTAGATTTTAGTCAAGGTCGCGTCAAAAATGGAATTAAAAAGCGGAGTCTACTCTTGTAAATGAGCATTTTTAATTCCATTTTTCACGCGAGATTGGCAAAATATGAGCGTTTTTATCAATTCGCTAGTTGCCCTAATACATATTGTAAAATTCCGCCGTGCTGGAAATACTGCAATTCATCCTGCGTATCTATTCGGCAATGCAAAGGAATATCGCGCTGTGTTCCCTGCTCATCAACAACACGCAAGTTCAACTGACAACCCGGTGTGACACTGTTAATTCCCATAATACTAATGGTTTCAGATCCTGTTAAGCCCAACGATTTATGATCAGTACCTGACATAAATTCTAATGGCAACATTCCCATGCCAATTAAATTAGAACGATGAATACGTTCAAAACTTTCGCGCAATGACGGCCTTCACACCCAACAATCGAGTGCCTTTCGCAGCCCAATCGCGCGAAGACCCGGTGCCATATTCTTTGCCTGCAAACACAACCAACGGAGTATTTGTTTGTTGATATCGCATTGCAGCATCATAAATAGTCATGTCTTCACCCGTTGGAAAATAGCTTAGTAAACCCACCTTCACTCCTGGCATCATTTCATTTTTAATACGAATATTGGCAAAAGTTCCTCGCATCATCACTTCATGATTGCCGCGACGCGCACCATAAGAATTAAAATCATTTAGGCTGCACATCTTTGGCTCAATAAATATTTTCCAGCCGGACTATCTGTTTTAATTGATCCTGCAGGAGAAATATGATCAGTCGTAATACTATCGCCAAATAATGCTAAAATATCGCGCACCTTTGAATATCTGTAATTGGTTTAGGTTCGATGGTCATATTGTCAAAAAAGGTGGATGTTGAATATAGGTAGAATCCTCTCGCCATTGATAGGTCGCATCTTGACTGGTCTGCAATTGTTTGCCATTCATTATCACCTGTAAAAACATCGGCATATTGCTTCATGAAACATGCTATTGCGCAACTTTTGTCACTTGCGCATGCAATTTCTGCATTCGTTGGCCAAATATCTTTTAAATAAACAGGCTTACCACTGTTTATCTTTGCCAAAAGGTTCTTGTGTAAATCAATTCGTGAAGTACCTGCCAATGCAAACGCAACTACCAATGGCGGTGACGCAAACCAATTTGCTTTAACTTGAGGGTGAATACGTCCTTCAAAATTGCGATTTCCTGATAAAACCGCAGCACACCACCAAATCCATTTTCATCAATGGCTTTTGCAATGGGCTCAGGAAGTGGACCCGAATTACCAATACAAGTTGTGCAACCATAACCCACTAAATTAAACCCTAATTGATCTAAATAGTGTTGTAATCCGGCTTTTTCTAAATAACTCGTCACTACTTTTGAACCAGGCGCTAAAGAAGTTTTTACCCATGGTTTTACTGTTAATCCTTTTTCGCACGCTTTTTTCGCTAACAAACCTGCCGCCATTAAAACACTGGGATTAGATGTATTGGTACAACTAGTGATCGCAGCAATCACCATCGCACCATGATCCAATTCAAATCCACCTTCAACTTTCACTGGATTCGATGCGGTATTTTTGAATCAACGCTTCTTGGTGTTTTGTCAAACGCTTAGGTAAATCGGAAACTAAAACACGATCTTGTGGACGTTTTGGTCCTGCCAAACTAGGTTCAACTTCCGCTAAATCTAAATGTAAAGTGTCAGTAAAAACAGGATCTGCCGACGTTTCATCTCGCCATAATCCTTGTTCTTTACAATAGGCTTCAACTAGCGCAATTTGATTTTCATCACGTCCCGTTAGAGCAAGATAATCAAGCGTTTCTTGATCAACCGGGAAAAATCCGCACGTAGCACCATATTCAGGTGCCATATTCGCAACGGTCGCACGATCAGGCAACGTAAATCATGCTAATCCATGCCCATAAAATTCTACAAATTTATCCACCACACCTTATTTCGTAAAATTTGAGTGATCGTTAAGACTAAATCTGTTGCAGTAATACCTTCTTGTAAATGGCCCGTAATTTCAAAGCCAATCACTTCAGGGATTAACATTGAAATCGGTTGGCCTAACATCGCCGCTTCCGCCTCAATTCCACCAACGCCCCAACCTAAAACACCTAGACCATTAATCATCGTGGTATGGCTATCGGTTCCGACCAAAGTATCGGGATAGGCGAAGGATTTTCCGTCGATTTCATGAGTCCAAACAACTTTGCCTAAATATTCCAAATTCACTTGATGACAAATTCCAGTCCGGGAGGAACAACTCTAAAATGATCAAAGGCTTGTTGGCCCCAGCGTAAAAATTCATAGCGTTCTTGATTGCGTTTGCATCTCAAAATGGACATTATCGGTGTAGGCATGATTATTCGCGTATTCATCCACTTGCACAGAGTGATCGATGATCAAATCCACAGGTGTCAGCGGATTAATTTATTGAGGATCGCCTCCGCGAGATACCATGGCTGCTCGCATCGCAGCTAAATCGACAATCGCAGGGACTCCGGTAAAATCTTGCATTAATACCCGAGCCGGAGAAAAAAGAAGATTAGTCGAAGTCGGTTTTACAGCCCAATTCGCGAGGGTGCTGATGTCGTCTCGCGTAATACGTGCCCCATCCTCGTTACGAAGCAGTTGTTCCAATAATATTTTCAGTGTTTTAGGGAGTAAATGCACCGATTTCAATCCGGCTTGTTCTAATTTTTTCAAGGAAAAATAATGATAATTCTGACCTGAGACTGTGAGAATATCATCCGTTTGAAAGCTATTAATACGACTCATCATTGTTCTCCATAATGTAGCATTGCGCATTGGGTGTTTCGATAATAAGAATAACGCAGCAGTCCCCAAAGTGGAAGGGGTGAAGAGAGAAGGGATCAGATCTTTGCTTGGCTCATTTTCTTGATAGGATAGGTGTAAGATAGGTGTCAGATCTAAGATCAATACATTCATATGCTTCACTTAAGACATAATAAACAAGTAACAGTATTGATCTTAGATCTGACACCTATCCTGAAGGAGCCTAAATCACGCTAGCACTCCTTTTTTTCTTGTAATACCAGAGGGTATTTTGTAAGATGAGTTCCAGGTTAAAATCATGTGGGGGAGGTTTTATGGCGTTCGATTTTCTATTCGATGAAAAGACATATCAAGCAACAGGCAAGTATCTTTATTCTGGAGTATTCAATGGATTTTTAGCGACTGGCGGACTCTTTTCTTTACAGCATTCCTTCTATTCTGGCCCATCACCACCGCTTTCACCGTCACTTTCGTTGTTACGACCACCATCACGACCTTAGCTGCGGTTTACCTCCTGTTCAGAGACAATACTCGTAATGAGTACTTACAATCCATGAATGCGGCTACCCGTAAAATCAAACAACTCTACGACGAAATCCAATACTACGAAGGTAAACTGCAGCGAGAACAAACCTTATTACAAACTCCTGAGACAAAACTAAATCCCCATAAGTGTATTAAAGAAGCAGACCTTGAGATTATTCGTAAAAAAATAAAACAACTCAAAGCGCTGTATGATGAGTCAAAGGAAGATTCTCTACCTAAAATCAGAGAAAAAGCCCAAGAATACACTAATAGTTTTATACAACGACATATTATTGGCACCTACAAAGCTTTTATTAATTCGTACGTGTTTTATCTGAGCTTCCCACTTTTTATCGCCTTAGCACTGAATGCCATAGTTGCACCAGCGTGGCTCGCTCCACTAGCCATTCCAATTTTAGTTTTTGCAGTCTCATTAGGTGTTATTGGATTGTTTCAATCTTATGTCGCAGAATCCCGTGCGATCACAACCTACGATGCGGCTATTGAAGAATCCATATGGATTGAAAATTCCGCAAGAAAACTGGTGGAATCTTGTGATAATTTATTGAAAGATCAAGACACCTACGATCAGAGAGCAAACGTTGAATTAAAACCTGTACAAAACATTCTACGAAAAAACTCGAATATTCCAAAAGATGCAAAATATTTTCTGATCAAACATGCTCAAGACTCCCAAACTATTACTCCCAACAATGAATTGAGAAAGACAATTCCCGTTTTAGACAAACTCGCAAAACCTCTAGGTGAACGACTTCCGAAATCAGCCTTTGAATTAGCCTCTCCAGACACCTTTGGAAAAAAAATAGGGTGGGCACTACATAGACTTTCTGAATATTTCTATCAATGGACTATTGTTAACACCGTCGTTGATTTTGTAGCCAAATTAATTTTTATGGCAATTATGTGGTGCGATAGTCCCTGGTGGCGTAGCATTATATTTAAAATTCGTTTTGGGAGTCACTTTTACACCGCTGATGATAAATGTTTACGTTGTAGGCCTTATTACCACAACAGTAGCGTCAGTCGTATTTAGTTTCTTTAATGCGTATTGGAATCAACAAGAAGCCTTGCTAAAAACATATGCTGATCAAGTTTCTCGACTTACAGTAGAAGTAACAGAAGATTTAAAATTATTACACACTGAACGAGCTTCAGTTTATGATCGCTCAAATAATTTAGTAGCTGGGCCTGCATTCAAGATTATTAACAAAGAAGATCGTCAACTCATACTAGAACGTAAATATCAATTAGAAAAAGCTTCAAGAAAATTGCGTAAGCAAAGTGAAAAATTGAATGAAGACAATTTTTTCATGTCTTTAGTGAAGTGGGTTGGAAATATTTTTAATTCCATAACAACAGGTTATGCGTGGTATATGGGATTCCCATTATTCGTGCTACTCACTATTGTCACATTTGTACCCATTACTACTCCCCTCATAACGGTTTCGCTATTTGTGGTATCACTCTATGTTGGAGTTCTAGGGGTGGTATTTACCTTCGAAACGGCTGCAAATTCTGTTGAAGCCTCAAATGACATGCTGAAAGAAGCGATCACACAAAGTAATGCTGCGGATGAATTATTAACACACTTCGATAAGCCATTACATACTAAAGATCTTTCCACTAATGATCAGAAAAAAATACCGCCTTAATAATGAAACGCTATTAACTCTCAACGCAAGAGAATCTGATCAGCAGCTAGAAGTTACTAATCCAGAGAAATTCGATTTACTTAGAGCATCAAGATGTCCTGAAAAGCCCAAACTTCAACACTGCTTTTGTTGATGATCTGCAGCATACCTAAGTGATATTAATGTCACACTCACTGCATGATTTACTTAAAATCCACCGATACAAATTAGTTACGGCTGAGTCTTGTACCGGTGGATTATTGGCTGCAGAAATTACTTCTGTGTCGGGCAGCTCTGATTGGTTTGATCGCGGATTTGTGACGTACTCTAATCTTTCTAAACAAGAGATGCTGTCTGTTAATGCACAAACTCTTGAAAAATTTGGCGCTGTCAGCGAGGAAACTGCCATAGAAATGGCAGAAGGCGCGCTTCAAAAAAGCAATGCAACAATTAGTTTGTCCGTCACGGGAATTGCTGGTCCTGAGGGTGGCACTCCTGAAAAACCCGTCGGTACTGTATGGTTTGGTTGGGCAAGCCGAGGGCTTTTTGACACTTTCGCACTCATGCAACATTTTCACGGTGATCGAACAAGTATACGACAACAAGCCACTCAATTTGCGCTTGAAACTCTGTACAAAAAACTTAATTCTTAGTCATCGCGAGCGAAGCGTGGCGATCCAGAAAAACTAGTGGATCGCCACGCTTCGCTCGCGATGACTAGTATGAAGGGGTCAAATTTTGACTACTGCTGTGCATTTCCATAGCCCACCATCACAGCATCATTACCATAAATCTGCTGCAGCGCAGTAATTAATTCCTTTTTCGGCGAAACTTTCCACTCATCTCCCAACAACATTCTCGCTCTACCTTCAGTATTTTGATAATCAATTAATACTCTGCAAGATCCTTCTTGAAATCGACCCAAAGCCGATTGAAGTGCAGGCAAAGTCGATTCAAGACTGGACTGTTGTGTCGCATCAATAGTCACCGATTTTGCATATTCACATCGCGCCATGGATAAATCTAAAATACGACGAGCACTCATACGTAAGCCACCTGAAAATTCATCCGTGCTAACTTCACCCTCAATAATTAATAATTGATCTTTAACTAGCAACGGGCGGGCCTCTTCAAACACTTCAGAAAACACAGCCACTTCAATAATATCTTTACGATCTTCAATTTTAACTATCGCCATACGTGTATTACGTTTAGTCATTAGTGATCGCACACTCACCACATAACCAGCAACGAGCACGGTTTTTTTACGTTCAGTCGGTTTTAGCGTTGAAATTGTATTTGAAATAAATTGACGCAATTCTTTTTCATATTGCTGTATGGGATGACCACTTAAATAAAAACCTAAGGTAGCTTTTTCAGCTTGTAAACGCTCTTCATCGCGCCATTTTGGCACTTTCACATAATCCACTTTAATCGTTTCGTGAAGAGTCACTGCCATTCCAAATAAATCTTGCTGTCCAAATTCTTGGTTTTTTCGATGTTGATCGGAATATCGAAAGGCATGATCGACACTGGCTAATAGGCTTGCACGATGAGCACCAAAATGATCCATAGCCCCCGATTGAATTAATGCTTCAATAACACGCCTATTCATTTTTCGTGTATCAACCCGCTGGCAAAATTCAAATAAATCTTTAAAGGGTCCTTGACGACGCGCTTCAATAATATTTTCAATTGCTGCTTCACCTACACCTTTGAGCGCACCCAATCCATAAACAATATGCGGTTTGTTATTTGGCGCGTTAGAAGATGCCGATGCGTCGTAATTAACGGTAAATTTATACTGACTACATTGATATCGGGAGGCTCAACAATTAATCCATTTTCTTCGGCATCTAAAGTAAAATTCACCACTTTATCGGTATTATCCATATCAGAAGATAATACCGCCGCCATAAATTCTGCAGGATAATGCGCTTTTAACCAAGCAGTTTGATAAGACAATAAGGCATAAGCAGCCGAATGCGATTTATTAAATCCATAACCTGCAAATTTTTCCATCAAATCAAAAATATGATTCGCACGATCTTGCGTCAACGCCTCGTTCTATTGCGCCCGTCACAAAAATTTCACGTTGTTTGGCCATTTCTTCTGGTTTTTTCTTACCCATCGCACGACGTAATAAATCGGCTGCACCCAGAGTATAACCCGCAAGTACTTGCGCAATTTGCATCACTTGTTCTTGATACAAAATAACGCCATAAGTGGGTTTTAAAATAGGTTCTAATCGGGATGTGGATATTCCACTTTCGCTCGTCCATGTTTACGATTAATAAAATCATCCACCATGCCGGATTGCAAAGGACCTGGTCGAAATAATGCAACCAAAGCAATAATTTCTTCAAAACGCATCGGGTTGTAAACGTTTAATTAAATCTTTCATGCCGCGTGATTCAAGTTGAAATACCGCCGTTGTGTTGCACGCTTTTAATAATTCAAAAGTCTTTAGCATCATCCAAAGGAATTGATGAAATATCAATGGGTGATTCACCTTGGGTTTTCCGATGTGCATTAATTGTTTGCAGTGCCCAATCAATAATGGTTAATGTGCGCAAACCTAAAAAGTCAAATTTAACAAGCCCTACTGCTTCCACATCATCTTTATCAAATTGAGTAACTAAATTGTTCTCCGCCTGCTTCACAATACAGCGGCGTAAAATCGGTTAAATTTGAAGGTGCAATCACCACACCACCGGCATGTTTTCCGGCATTGCGCGTAATTCCTTCTAATTTTAGGCCAAATCAATTAAGGTTTTGACTTCTTCTTCTTCGTGATAACGTTCACTAAATGCTTCTTCTTGTTCTAAGTGCTTTTTCAAGAGTAATGCCTAATTCAAAAGGAATTAATTTTGCAATTTTATCGACAAAACCATAAGGATGTCCCAACACACGACCCACATCGCGCACCACCGCTTTCGCCGCCATGGTGCCAAAGGTAATAATTTGCGAAACACTTTCACGTCCATATTTGTCTGCAACATATTCAATGACACGATCGCGACCTTCCATACAAAAATCAATATCAAAATCTGGCATGGAAACACGTTCTGGATTTAAAAAGCGTTCAAACAGTAAATCATATTCCAAAGGATCAAGATCAGTAATATCTAATGCATAAGCCACTAAAGAACCCGCACCTGAACCTCGACCAGGGCCCACAGGAATATCATTTTCTTTTGCCCAACGAATAAAATCAGCCACAATTAAAAAATAACCTGCAAATCCCATCGAATTAATAACATCAAGTTCGAGCGCTAATCGTTCATTGTAATCAGATGATGACACAGATAATTTTTGTAATCTTTTTTCGAGACCCTGATACGCTTCTTGTCTAAAATATTCATCCATACTCATACCAGAAGGGACTGGAAAAGTTGGCAAATAATTTTTGCCTAAGGTTAATGGCAACGTGCATCTTTTTGCGATTTCGATCGTATTTTGCAGTGCTTCTGGAATATCAGAAAAAAGCTCATACATCTCAGCAGGTGTTCGTAAATATTGTTTTTCACTGTAGAGTTTTGGCCGAGAAGGATCTTCCAGTGTATGTCCACTATTGATACATACACGCGCTTCATGAGCTTCAAATTCATCTGATTCTAAAAATCGCACATCATTAGTGGCAACAACGGGCAAATTTAATTCTTCGGCTAATCGCAACGTGAGCTGTACTGTTTTTTCATCATCGTTTCGCCCTGTGCGCATTAATTCAAGATAAAATCGACCAGGAAATAAAGAAGACCACTCGCCGGCCAATTCTTGAGCTACTGAAGAATTTCCCGACAACAATGCTTGTCCAATTTCGCCAAATTTTCCTGCCGATAACGCAATAAGCCCATCTGTAGCTCCGTCAAACCATTCTCGTTCGATGATCGGTAACCCAGTAGATTGCCCATCTAAATAAGCGCGAGAAACTAAACGTGTCGAGATTACCATAGCCCATTTTATTTTGGCACAACAGCACTAATCGAGTCGGCGCTCTGGGTGAGCCTGGATTAGCGATTAAGACATCAGCGCCAATAATCGGTTTGACGCCCGCTGCAATGGCTGCTTTATAAAATTTCACCATGCCAAATAAATTACAATGATCTGTAATGGCCACCGCTGACATGCCCGCCGCTTTGGTTGCCGAAACCAGCGGTTTTATGCGCACAATGCCATCAACGAGTGAATACTCGGTGTGCAAATGTAAGTGGACAAAGTCTTCGGACATCACGTTTTTCTCTGCAGTATCTTACTGGTGTGATGGATAGTATATCTAAGGAAAGGGGTCAGGTCTAACATTGAAACCAGCTCAGAGTCCTTTTAGAACTGCCCCTCCCTAAGGGTGAGCTGGTGTCAATGTTAGACCTGACCCCTTCTTGATTATTTAGACTTGCCCCCTTCCCTCTATGCAAAATATTTTCTTACAGGGGCAAAACTTCGACGATGCACATCACTAGGACCCAGCTCTTCCAGGGCAGCTAAATGCACCTTAGTCCCATAGCCTTTATGCTGCGCAAAACCATAGCCTGGATACAGTGCGTCTAATGTGATCATCTCTCGATCTCGTGTGACCTTTGCGATGACTGAGGCCGCACTAATCAGAGGCTCCAGGTCATCACCCCCGATAATGGTTTCAACGACACACGATAATTTCGGGGCTTGATTACCATCTACCAGCGCATGATGTGTGTCAACTCCAAGAGCATCCACTGCTCTTCTCATCGCCAGCAACGTCGCTTGAAGGATATTGATCTCATCAATTTCTGCTACTTCAGCTCGGCCTACAGCCCACGCAACTGCACCCGCAGTAATCTCTTGATACAACCTCTCGCGTGCCGACTCTGACATTAGCTTAGAATCCTTCAGGCCTTTTAAAGACCGCACTTCTGGCATAATGACCGCTGCAGCCACGACTGGCCCTGCCAGCGGACCACGCCCGGCTTCATCGACGCCAGCCATCCTGTGATGATAAATCCTTTTTTCCATTAACAATCCTTCAATGCTTCTTTTTTATCTATCCCTTGCCTAAGCCCTAAAAAATTGAGAACATTAATGTTTACAGGTAAATTTGGACTTGAGTTCGCTAAATCCAAGATTCAAATTACTTGAAAATACAAAGGTAATCAAGATGAAAAAATGTCGTGTTGCAGTAATCGGAGTGGGTTATTTAGGTCAATTCCACGCAGAAAAATTCGCCCACTCAACTCTTGCTGAATTAGTAGCAGTTTGTGATACCCATCCTGAACGCGTAAATCCCATCGCTGAAAAATATGGCGTTAGCGCAACTACTGATTACAAAGAACTCTTAAATCAAGTAGATGCTGTCAGCATCGTCGTTCCTACTGCGCAACATCACTCCATTTGTAAAGATTTTTTAATGGCTCAAAAACATGTGCTTTTAGAAAAACCCATGACTCAAACTATCGAACAAGCAAATGATTTAATTCAATGCGCGCAAGAACAACAATGTATTCTACAGATCGGTCATTTAGAACGTTTCAATCCCGTTGTACGCGAAATGAACTCCATTGTTGAAAATCCTCGTTACATCGAATGCACTCGTATTTCACCTTTTAAACCACGCGTCACCGATATTAATGTTATTCATGATGTGATGATTCATGACATCGAACTCGTGTTACATTGGGTTAAATCACCTATTAAATCCATTATAGCTTCAGGAAAAAAAGTCCTGACTCAACGCATTGATTTTGCCAATGCTCGAATCGAATTTCAAAATGGTTGTGTTGCAAATCTCACTGCTAGTCGAGTCAGCGCAAAATCTCAACGCGAAATAAAACTCTTTCAAGAAAATCTTTTTCTCGAAGCCGATTTACAAAATAAAAAATTATTTACTCATCAACCGCAGCTCACAAATTCTCAAGAAATAACCATGCATGAACAATCTTTTGAAGCCGGAGATGCATTACGCGAAGAATGCGATGCTTTTCTCACTAGTATTATCAGCAAATCACCCCCAGTCGTTTCCGCTGAAGCAGGTCGAGCTGCCTTAAGTACTGCACTTGATATTACGCGTATTATTGCCGATCAACTGGCTCAGGAACAACTAGGCACTCAAGCTGATGCTCTCTGGGTTCAAAATGCATAAAACCGATTTACTGATTATTGCCGGCGAACCTTCAGGGGATATGCATGCGGCGAAATTAGTGCATGAACTGCTCCATTCCCAACCTGATCTACGCATTAGTGCCATGGGCGGTGAACAATTAGAAGCTGCTGGTGCAAAAATTATCGTTGATTGCAAAGAATTAGCCGTAGTCGGAGCCATCGAAGTGCTTAAAGTGTGGCGACAAATACGTAACGCATTTCATCAAATGAAAAAAATTATTCAGGAACAAAAACCCAAAATTGTCATTCTGGTCGATTATCCCGGCTTTAATCTGCGTATGGCAAAATTTGCAAAACAACATAATTGCCAGGTTGTTTACTACATAAGCCCTCAAGTGTGGGCATGGAATCAACGTCGAGTCTATAAATTAAAACGATGGGTCGATGTCATGGCCGTGATATTTCCCTTCGAAGTCAATTTTTTCCAGAAATTTGATATCAGTGCAGAGTTTGTTGGACACCCTTTAGCGGAGAAACCTTTATGCACTTTTTCTCCAACCGATGCAAAAAAGCAATTGAATTTATCTCTCGATAATCCTGTTATAGCGTTAATTCCCGGCAGTAGACAATCAGAAGTTCACAGTTTATTACCCTCACTTCTCGATGCAGCCACTCAACTTTACTCAAAAAATTCTTCCCTGCAATTTATTCTGCCTAAAGCCAATAGCATCGATTCAAATTGGCTTAACGAACAACTCGCGACTTGTTCCGCACCCATTAAAGTCACTACAGAAAATCGATATACCACGATGCAAGCTTGTGATATTGCTATTGCTGCAAGCGGGACTGTCACACTAGAATTAGCTCTGCTCGAAAAACCGATGATTATTATTTACAAAACTAATCCCATCACTTTTTGGCTCGGAAAAAAAGTAATCAAACTAAAATTTTTAGGTTTACCCAATATTATTGCGGAAAAATCAATAGTGCCTGAATTGTTGCAATCAGAAATGACGGCAGAAAATATCGCTAGACATACCCAAAAGCTTTTATCAAATTCGGTGCTTTACGAAGCTCAAAAAAATGCATTATCTCAAATTCATCATCACTTAAAAGATGACGAGACGAAAATTTCTTTGAGCAATTTAATATTAGGAATGGTGTCAGGTGAAAACAGATCCCCCGTTGACTATAAAAAACATAGCCAACGGGAGATACCCCCCCCTAAAAATTAATTGAATTCGGCCCTATTTGACGGCGCCTCATGACTTAACTCAAGTATGTCAAAGTGGTTATTATCTCTAAATAACATTCGGACTCTGTCCTTTTCGTCGTTGCCCTCATATCCCGGGAACTGGCGATGAGGAATCATCTTCTTTTCATGGATCTCGTAAATGGACAAATTTCTCTTTTGTATGTAAGCCAAAGCTTGTAATGTCAAGATATGAGGCCAGCCGTGTGCGATCTGCTTTTGCTTTATATCAAAATCGATAAATTTAAGTATGAGATTTAGATTATCAGCGTGTTTATTGAGGTTATCTTTCGCGTCCTGCTCTAATTTGGGATCCCCCTTGGCAAGGGCCTGATGATATTTATCAACAGCAGATTTTGTCGCTTTAAACTTCTCTGACAAAGAATTGACGAATTCTTGATTGGAATTGAGCGTCTCGAAAATAAGCGGCTTGATGATATCCCGAATTTTAACCACATTAGCTTCCAATAACTCAAAGGCTTCATTACGTGTCAATCCTAGCGCTGTGTAGCCACAATCACCATCTCCTGGCACTTTCTTTCTTATGTACGCAACACCGTTGCACTTTATTATTAGAGTGCCCTCTTTATTTGTCTTCTCTTTATAATCGAACACCGAACATTTCTTTACTGCTTCTAATATATCATTCCAATGATACTGATCGGCGATCTGCCTTATCTGATCAAGCCCTTTAGTCATTTCGACTTCTTTATGCTTTATTTCATTTATAACGCGACATAAATCAGCCATGGGATTAACAAAAAGACCCTTTCGATTAAATTTAAAAAACGCGCGTTTATTAATGTACAGCTCCAGGATTAAAAATTTCTTTTCTGGCTCAGGGAGATCCAATTTCTCAATCCTTTCGAGCCTCGTTTCAAATTCCTTTAAGTATGTTTGAGCTCCTGCTAGCTCTGCTTCACCCGTCATATTGTCGACATTTTGTTTGGCCGGAGGACTCTGCACACTTGGCGGCTGTACAACTTTACTTACCTTCTCGGACGCAGCCTGTTCTTCCGCAGAGAGATGAGGAAGCAGTTGCTCTATCATTTTAGTACCGGCTTTTTGCACGGCCGCTGCCAAATTGGCCTGTGCTTGCTGTAATGCTTTAAAATAAAAACCAGTTAGCTTGCACTCACCGACTATGCTATTTTCAGTATTTATGAGCGCAATTGGAATACCACTCAGTATAGCATTTGCTGCTATCTCTTTTGTCACACACACCTCACCCAATCTTAATCGACGATTTGCTGCAATATATTTCTCAAGTATTTTGATCCAATCTTTAAATTCATCTTGATAAACTGCATTCGCTTTATCGACTGCAGCATATTCTTCTGGATATTGAGGACGGAGTAGTTGCTCTACCATTGCAGCGCCCACTCGTTGCATGGCCACTGCTAAATTGACTTGCGCTTTCTGTAATTCTTCTAAGTCCTGTGGGTAAGGATAGGAATAAATGTCATTTTCATTTACCTCCTTATTCCAGCCCAGGATTTTCTTTCCATGCATCATGGCTGTTGCGGCTTCTTCTTTAGTTAGATTATTAATTACATCTTTTTCACCTTCTAACTTATATCCAATTGCCTCATCACATCTAGAGAGAATCTTTGTGCACTTCTGAAAACCTTCTTGATACTCTGCATTTGCTTTTTCGTATGCCGCCTGCTCTTCGGCATAGAGAGAACGGGTTGCTCCTCAATTTTAACTCCAACTTGTTGCTTGGCCTCTTCCAAATCGGCTTTTGCTCGCTGTAATTCAGCATAATGGGGAAATGGACACTTGACTATTTCTTCTTTGCCCCTTTTCTTTGTGCACCAGATTCGTTCTCCACGTATCACTGCAGTTGCCGCCTCGTCTTTAGTTATTTTTTTTCCCTTTTCTAATTTAAATCCAGCTTTTTCGTCACATTCATCAAGAAAGTCATTAATCTCCTTAAAAGTTTTTTGATACTTTATATTCGCCTTATCGTATGCATCCTGTTCGTACCTAAATTGAGCACTCTCTGCTTGCGCCAGTTGAGATAGGATTTGTGGACGCATGAGCTCCATAAATTCTCTAAAATAATACGACCAATCCCGATTAGTTGCTAACCATCCGATTTCACGTACGTATTTAGGTGTACAAGTGATAACTCCTGCGATAGCTCCCGCGATAGCAGCGCCAAATCTGGCTGAATCCACTACACCCTCAGCCAAAGGCAGCCCGTTAATATGATTTCCTGCAGCTTTTATAGCCCCAGCAGCGGCTCCGCCTACTATTGCGTTTAAACCAATGAAAAATAATCGATTGAGCGCATGAGTCTCTAGATTGGCTGCGTTCGCCAAAGGACCGAGGATCGGCAGTACTGCATAATTAGAGATCTGCCCTAATCCACCGGCAAAAGCACCTACTGCCATGTATTTAGCGGTCTGAATGCCACTCGGAAGCCCTCTGCCTTCCAGAACAGAATCGGCCACACCTCCAACTGCGCCTCCTAATGCGCCCCCTAATGCGACCCGCGCTATGACTTTTATCCCCATACTATTCGGATAACCCATTTGCACCGTTATGCCCCCGACCCCACTAGCCAAGCCACTCGCCAAAGATTTTTTACAGTATTTTGTGAATTCAAAATCGGATTTTTCGGTATTGTAGGTGTAATAGGCACCACCCACTCCGCTGCCGACTAAGAACCATCCAGCAACTGCGCTCCAACCCAACGGGCCACTAGTCACCAGTACTACCCCCCCAAGAATTTGTCCTACCGATAGCGGTATCGAAGCGTAATAGCACACCTCATTGAAACTCACTCCACTCTCTTCTTTTTGCATAATAATAGCCTCACCAATTTATTTTTCAGTCACTATCCTTGATTTGTAATACACCAATTCCCTGGACTGCCCGGCTAACCAAATTGCTCCCGAGGACATTGGGGGAAAGAGTATAGGGTGAAAAGAAAATTAGAAACTGCGAATTATAGGTATTGACATTAAAGCTTTGAAGTGAACCGAGAGGTATATCTATCCTCCCTATCCTGAAATTCAGCAATCCTTTTTATAATGCCTTGAACGGTGGTTGAGGCTAAATTCTGATTATGTTGCCTACTCAGACCCAGTAAATTCTTCTCGTTATTCTTAAATATCATAAGCAAACTTGCACCTGGTGTGAAAAATCGATCTCTATAGTATTCTCGGGTAATATGTCGGTATGTTACCCCGTCTACAGGCTCTTTTTGGTCGTCGACAGGTTTTGGTATATCTGCAAGCGAATCTTTAATGTAGTAACAATTATTTTTCTCGTTTGAAAAAGTTTCACCGGGGTAAACGGCTTCTCTAATATCGTTTAACAAAGCATCATCTAAGGTGAGATATTTAGGATAGGGTTCCAACTCTTCAGATACTGAGAATCCTTCCAAAGTCGCTACATCATAGACCGTCAACACATCCAGAGAGGAGTTTCGCTCTTGCAAAACAAAACCGCGCTGGAGCAATATCAGCCCTGTAATGGGGCCATATTCTTTAGGAATTCCATACTGCACAGCCAAACTAGCATGATACAAAATATACTGTTTGCCTGAACTGGTGATTTTTTTTATATCTGATACGGTATAACCAACAAGCTTTTTGTTAAGAAAAATACGATCTATCCATACGGGCGCGTCTTCTTCTTTAATGATTTCTTCATCGAAGTATCTCCGCGTTGCTTGAGGGCATTTCTTTTTGAATAATTCGAACAATTCATCTAATTCATTCTTTGATAACAATTTTACTGGTATAGGCTCAACTGATAATTCGGAATATTGTGTTTTAAATTTTATATGCGAATCAATCACTACTTCTTTAATATTAGGCTCTCTTTTGATTCCCTTATTCCACTTAAGCTGCAATTCATACACCAGCTTTCCAATAGGGTCTTGTCTCATTTCATCACATACTACAATGTTACTGACGTTATTTTCATTTGGCACGAGGCGCCTGATAATATCTTTACAGTATTCGAGCACGATGGGATTGTCGCTACTGTAATCACAAATACGAAGAATTCGTTCAAGTGCAGTTGGAGTATCCTCGCGTCTACTTGCACCCAGTAAGGCCACCCTATAGAATAACAATAATTCAAAAGTCTGCAGAGATTTTAAGCGCTCACTCTCCGTTTTCACAGATCCCTTCAAAGCAAAGTCGATCAGAGATAAACCAAATAAAACTTGGTCTTCTGTTATAAGTCGTTTTTCCAGCAATGCGCTTAACTGTTGATAATCATTTTCACTTATTGCTCTAGAAAACACGCACTCTTGTCTGTATTCCGGAGTAATAAAGCCTTTTTTATAGAGTTTCTGCAAAGTATTCTCATCATTTGCAACAATAGCTCGCCACATTTCATCGACATGAACGCGTTCCGGTGACATCTTTCTCTTACGTGGCACTGCAGCTCTCTCATAACAATCTAGGCCAGGAAAACCCTTTTGGCAATCATCGAGATATTCTTCATAAGCTTTGGACAAACCATTTTCCATATCCTTAAAATTATGTTGTTGCATATCTTGTGGAGTTATCGTTTTTACTCGGCCTAGAAAATCACCTAGCATGCGTTTAATAGTTACTGGGGAATCGATCACATCGCAACCATTTTGATTTAAATGAAAATTAACTCTGATAATATTATGGAGTACAGGTAATATGTTAATTCGCGTAGTGCTATCATGAAACGTTCTCACGCCTGGCAATTGTTCCTGCCCTTCCGGGACTAATAAATTGATAAGTTTTGGCAACACCAGATGGTGTCTCATAGCAATGGATAAACATGCACGCCCATCGGTATAAGTTTCAAAAAAAATTGATTTCCAAAGGTAGTCCCTCGAAAAAGACCATTGCTCTCGTTTATACATCGATCCATGGGGGATGTTGCGGTCATGTGCTAAATTAGCAACATAGGGGGAGCTTTTGCACTGCTTTTCTCGGCCATAGAGCTTTTCAATTTGCACTTCTAACTCACACAGAGACCACTGATGCTTGGCCGCTTCAGCGGCAAACTGATCTCGCCTATCGCCCTTGCGTATCGTGGTCATTATCCTTGTTAGATTTCCCCAAGGTAATTGCGCGATAGGTTGCGTAAGATCGAGTTGAGGATATTCGTACGCAAAACGACTCATATAGGTCATGCTTCCGTAGGAAAAGGCATAAATCTCAGGTTGTGCACGTCGCAGATCCAGTGAAAGTGCCCGTAAAAAATCGTCGTAACCCGGTCCGGGTCGAAATGAACTTTCAATCTTGTTCAGTTGCACACCGAGATCCCAGTAAAATTTCACTAACCTATTTGGGGCTGTTTGCTGCATTCCCTTCAATATCGTTGCATAATGCAGCTCAGGTATTTTTCTCATCGACTAACCTCATATTTTAATTCTAAAGCTTAACGAGCGGATTCTTTTTAATTTCAGCAAATAACTCGCCTAACTGAAATAACGTATAGCATTGTGATTTCTTTTTGATATTGTCGACATGTTTATCGACTGTTGACTTGGTAATACTGCAAATCTGCGCAATCTGTTCAGCGGTTTTTCCAAGGCTTGACCAATGCAAGACCTCGATTTCACGCTCTGTCAGTCTAAACGATCTACCCTGATAAAATATTTTATTCTGCGCATCAGAATAGGCCTCAACAAATCCCGCAGCCATATCCGTAATATTTTTAGTGTTAACATCAAAACATCCTTTATCGTAATCGAGATTGAACGTGATATCGAACGCTTGTTGCAAGGATGAGCAGCTTGCTATTTTTTCGTCTAGAAAATGTGTAAAAAGTATTAGCCAATCTAAGTGTGCCAAAAAAGAATTAATACTCGACAATTTTGAATGGTTGGCAAAATGATAATAATCTTTATAGCCTCGGCCCTCTTTGACCAGCGTGAATCCATTGTATAATCTAAATGCCTGCCTGACTTGATATAACTCCAAACTTTGACCGCAATGTTCTGCCGCATCCCAGATAATGAGCTTACCGATACTTTCATGCCCCATGTGCATAGAATAGTTATAATATTCATTCGCTAAATACGTTTGGACAAAATCTGCATTTGAACCAAGACAGGCAAACTTGCCATCTTGAGTAACGCGCCCCTTCGAAAAATAATCAATATGCAATGCTCGCAGGGGTTCACCTATAGCTTTAATCTCATCGGCATACAATAAACTCGGGTGATTTTTGAGGTTTCTCATAAACTTCTACCTTTTCTAATATGAAGCGAATTCTATCAGATGATCACATTAAATTATAGAGGTAAAGGGGCTGTGGATCGATAGCAGCGATTGGGATTGGCAGGGAAAGGGGTCAGATCTTTGCTTGGCTCATTTACCACTGTCGTAGTCATTCAGCCGTACAGTAAAAGCAACAAATTGACTATGCATCAAGCAAAGATCCGACCCCTCCCCCTCTGTAAGCATGTTGTTAAAAATAGACCCAGAGGAAAGAAGAAAGGGGTCTAAATTTAATGTGTTCTCACAGACCCCATCCAACTTAGACCCCTACTGTTTAGCCATTCCTGCTATTGTGCTGACTGTTTACTTGTATTTAACCGTGCCCACATCGTGAGCTGATTCCCCATTTACCGGAGATCTAAATTCCTGTTCCGGTTGGCGTGTTGCTGTGCTTATTACAGTTGAAGCACTAGTAGCATTTCTTGATTTAATTTCAGCACTGTTTTCACTCTCTAAAACTTCTTCCTCGCCCAATTGAGCTTGATTTACTAGCGATAGCGCGTGACTGCTCGGGCTTACATCGCTCCGATTCAAGTCAGAAGACTGTGAGTTGGGAGCCTGGTCATTAAGATCAAGAATAGGAGCAGCTGGGCTATAAAAAGCGCTTTTCACTAACTCGTAGATCGCTCTTGCCAAAACAGGTAGGGGGGGCACAATCCTCACGAAATGTCCGACCATCTGAGGGGCGGAGAGGACCCAGAGGCCGGCAGTTAAAACAGACGATGCCGTTGTCACTGCCGTAGTATCGCTACAACCAAAAGCCTTTGCCGAACGAAATGTAATGCGAGCTAAAGTTGGCATAGCGCTAATTTGTTCGGGTGTTAATAAGAATGAATCGTTAGCGTTAGGACGTTCTTGTGACATAATTAAGTACCTCAAGTTAATGTAATATTTTGACATTCTAGCACAGAAATATTAAGAAAATATTAGCCGGATATTGCACATTATCTCAAATCCATCCTCATTTAAGAGATGACAATACTAAGATTTCTTTGAGCAATCTAATATTAAGAAGGTAAGGAAGGTGTCGGGTCTCCCGTTGACTATCTCACTCTCTCTTTTATGGTCAATGAAGGTGTCAGATCTAAGATTGATCCATTTCTGAATACATTAATTAAATATGCCACGAGTAAAATATAGTATTGATCTTAGATCTGACATCTTTGTTTAAACAATGTGAACAAAGCCCAATGTATGCTGAGCGATAACTTCTTCGTGTGTGACAGCTTGCTCGTAGGTTGTATAGTTCGCGGTTGAGTTTATGATAGACCAGGTATCGGCGCCTTGGTTGGTGAGTGTCAAGCCATTTCCAGCACCACCATTCACCGTGACGGGTACTGCATTAGCTGCATTAACAACCGAACCACCCGCTGATGTAAACTTATCAAAGCCCGTGGATCCTAGTGTGACGGTAAATGTATCCGTGTCCTGGAGGATCACTGAGTCTTGAGCATTACCAGTGACAGTCAACATGTTAGAATGCGACATTGCATTCACGCCAGCAGGATCTAATGTGATTTGATTGCCTATCATGGATTGTAGCGGCTGTAAATTAATGTCATCAAAACCTGAGAAAACACCGTTATTCAAGTTGGCATTATTACCATCCGACTCAAACCACAGCGTATTAGGGCCTGCGCCCAAAGCACCCGAACCTGCGTAAATGGAGCCAGCGACAGTGTCAAGCGGACTAAAGACAATAGTATTCATACCGGGCCCGCCGTTAATAATATCAGAGCCAGCGCCAGTGTTGATAAAAGTGTTGCCTGAGCCGACATCAATCGTGTGATCAACAGCACCCGCATAGATCACATCATTGCTGCCCAATCCGTAAATAATACTGCCGGGCGTTGAGTCACCCATCTGCGTGATAGCACCACTGAAATTACCACCAAAAACAACATATACATTACCACCTACCGTCACGGTAAGATCATTCAGTCCACTACCATTAAGATCGCCACCGCCACCCAAAGTCGCATTCGCTAAATTTATCGATGGATCTGTAATGACAAAGCCCTCATTGGAAGTCAGCGTCGTATAATTGATGACCTCAGAAGAAAAGGTGGTACTACCGAAAATGACATAGATAGCACCGTGCCCACCATTAGCATCTGCATCAATAAAGGCAAAAGCAGGGAGTCCACTACCATTGAAATCACCCAAATAAGCAATGCTAGTAATGTCAGCTGTGGTGCCTGAGGTTAATTCAATTCCTTGGCTTGGTGTCATCGTGGCTATATTGAAGGAAGTCGCTGTCAAAAAGCTGGCGTTTCCAAAGATGACATAGACATTATTGTTCGACTCTACCGCAATATCATCAATACCACTGCCGGTAAAATCACCGATATTGGTGGGGGCAATGATATTAAAATAGGTCAAGGGACTCGGGTTATTCGTGATGATAAATCCATCAGCACCCGTAATCCCCGCTGAAGTGATATTCACGTAGGGGCTGAAAACCGGTGTATTGCCTAAGATAACACCTACCCCAACATTGTAGGCACTCACAAAAATATCGTTCATACCATCGCCCGTAAAATTGGCACCTGCTACTGAAGGGATGAACTGATTATATGAACCGGGGGTCAGTATTTGAAAACCATCACTACCGTTAAGGGTAGACAAATTGATACTCATACCCGCCGTATCGGTATTAGAGCCAAATACCACAGCGCCCGCGCCCGATCTTGAATTGAAAAAGATAATGTCACTGAAACCATCACCCGTCACATCTCCCAGGGCAGCTGCTTGACTGCTATACCCGGCCGGATAGGACAACGAAATACTATTGGTAGGACCAAGACTCACCGGTGAGGTGAGTGGGCCCGGTTGTCCCAAAACGATTAAAGAGGGTAAGTCATAAATACCAGCAAACAGAAAATCGTTCAACCCATCTCCAGTGAAATCGCCGATTGATAAAACTTGAGGAGAAAGTGAAAAAGCTTCGCTTGCAGTATCAAAGTTTATTAGGGTCACGGAAGCATCGGTAAAAGGCACACTGGCATGAAAAGCGGCTTGACCTTGAATCGTAAAGGCTGCGCTGTAGGGGCTCAGAAATGACCTTCCATTGCTAATCAATAATTCATCGAAGCCATCACCCGTTGGCGCGATCACTGTGCTCGAGTAGTTAGAAGCGGAGTCGGTAGCCGTTGAGGTTAACTCAAAACCGTGTGTGCCATCCATTAAGGAACTCAAGGTTAAATCCAGTGGTACTGGGCTAGGCGGCGGATCAAATATCACATGCACGCCATTCTCAATATTGAGCACTGAGCCACTTAATGCAGTGTAAGTGGTATATCCTGTTGGGCCCGCAGACATTACCCAGCTATCGGTTGCCACCAACCCTACCGTATCTTGCGGATTCCCATTAATGGTTATTGTGTCCGCATTAGACATACTCAACACGTTGGCAGCATCTAAATAAATTACATTACCCGTGAGCGATTGCATGGGTTGTAAATCAATGGTGTCGATTCCTGTGTAGTTGGTAGGGGTCGTAATAAAATTCACCGTCGTGCTATCTTGCTCTAACCAGAGTGTATTGTTGCCTGTGCCTGCGTTAACCGCCACATCAAAAGGTGAGTAAACAATGGTGTTATCACCATTATGAGTGGTACCCGTAATGGTATCGGCGCCTATACCCGTATTGATAAAATTCGTACCAGAACCCGGAATAATCGTTTGATTGGCTGCGCCTGCATAAATCACTTCATTACCCGGTGCACCAATAATGGTACCTGGGGTACTACCACCCATTTGCGTAATGATGTTGCTAAAATTAGCCCCAAAAACAACATGTGTTTCTGTGGTGCCATAAATGTTACTAAATACCAGATCACCGAGGCCATCACCATTAAGATCTCCGGCACCAGAAACTGCTTTTGCATCGGTAGCAACATTACCGGCAGAGTAATTTTTGATTATAAAGCCCTCTTGTGAAGTGAGATTCGAGAGATTGAGGGTCGTTCCAAAAGGCGTATTGCTACCATAAAGCACGAAAACTTCGCCCAGACCGGTTGCTGTATCGACTGAAATGGCTAGATCAGGATAGATACTGCCATTCATGCTGCCAACATAAGCTAGACCAGTGATAGTATCGCCCGTGGGGACGTCGATCTTGAAACCTTGCGCTGCGGTCATAGTGGAGACATCGAATACCCCCGAATGGCTAGCGAGTGCGGGGCTACCATAGATAACATAAACAGCGCCTGAGTGGGGATCTGCCAAAGCAAGATCGTCATAGCCACTACCTGTAAAGTTGCCGGCATTGGCCATAAAAGTGCCAAGACCGCCTAAAAAGGTTGCCTCAGTACCAATGATAAATTGCACTCCTTCACCAGTGGTCGTGGCCAACGTTGTGCCATCCACGGTTCCCGAACTGCCCAGGCTAGGACTACCAAATATCACGTTGACGACACCTTGAAGTGAGGTGTTAATATAATGATAGGCAATTGCATCAAAGCCATCGCCGGTAATATCAATGCCCAGAGCTTCACCCACGGGGCCTACGACACTAATATGATCATTCGTGATAACAAAACCATTCCCACCTGTCAATTGCGTAGCAATATCCAGAGAAGACGGCAGTGTAGTCGAGCCAAAAATAACATAAAGAGGAGTAACGCTATTCACACCGAATACAGCAATGTCAGCAACGCCATCACCATTCACATCGCCCAAACCGCCCACTGAGGCTAAACCAGAAAAACCAAGACTATCCGTAATCGCCATAGCGTGCCCGCTGCTAACGAGGGTACTTATATCAACCGAACCGCTGATGCTACTCAGAGGACTAAAAACTATATATTCGGTTTGTGGATTTAAGCTTACCGCGCTAGCGCTGCCAATAAAGAAATCGTTAGTTCCAATCCCCGAGAAATTACCTACGTTCCCTATGCCGATATTGCCAAAACTCACACCCGGAGCAACTTCAAATTCTTCGAAGGATGAGAAAATCTTGGACGAATTGACCCCGGGATCAGTAGTCACTGTAGCAGGCTCAGAGGCTGATCCCGGCAGCAAAAATACTTGACCATAAAAGGGTGGTTGCCCAAAAGGGGCTTCAATAGCCAGTGAGGCGAACCCATCACCTGTGGGAATAATAGCGTCCGAATTACCAAAATAAGGATTAGCATTCTCACCGGAAGTTGGCTGCAGGATATTAAATCCATTAGTCCCATCCAGGTTTAAGGTATTGATGATGATCGGACTCGATGGGGGGATTGATGGGGGTATTATTGATAAGAAGGGTAATAAGGATTCTGCGCCAGTAAGTCCTGGAGATATAACAAACATTTCAGGGATAAAGAGCGTAGGTTCGGACCCCGTTGGTGAGATTCCAGACGATACCATATCAGTAGACATGGTCGTAGTATTTTCAGAAGGTTGTGCTGAGGTACTTGTTGGTTGAGCCGCTTGAGCGAGCCCTGCTCCTTGGGCTGCTTGGACATTAATTACGGTTGCAACTGTGTGGGGACCTGTCACTCCATTACCTTCACCCGACAAAATTTCATTTCGTATTTGTTCAATTTCTATTGCATTTAATGAACCTAAATTTGCTTCTACACCCAGCCCTTGCAGATGATAAATTTGATCGGCGGTTGCAAAGGTACTAAACGTTTGATTGAAAATGGCTGGATTTAACGCAGCTAATCCAGTAATTACTGCTATTTCTGGCATTGTCATATAGGCCATTTGTTCAACCATCACTATGCCAGCGGCATAACTTTCGGCAATAAGGACTTCATTTAAACTTCTAAGTTCTGCGGCTGCAACATCATCAATCGACGGACGAGTAACCGTATCATCAACCGTTTTTATTTGGAGTTGAAATGATTGTGTTGTATGAAATCCAATTTTATTTTGTATTGAATATGCATTAATAACGATTTCAGTACTACCAGCAGATCCTGGTGTTGGAATTCCTGCTAAATAATATTTCCCCTCTCCCACATGTGCAAAACTCATCCATGCAGGCAATTCACCGTCAGTTGTTTTTGCAACAAGAACAAATTTATCGGCGTCTGCACCTTGTAGATTGAAATAATAACCATACAATGATCCAATGACTGCTATCGGTAATGGTTCACCTTCCCATTGGAAAATATTCGAGTGTGGATGCACGATCATATCTTGTGTTTCACCTGCAGCAGGATCAGTGATATGCAGTTGCGGTAATTCGAATCCTGCTTCAGGTTTGCTGAAAAAACCTTTTAGTACTGCAATTGTTTTTGCTGTTTCATCGTGTGATTGAATCATCAAATCTTCACCATGACGATGTAAATCTTTTACATCAAATTCTTTTGCATTTAAATAATAATTGTCACCCGGTTGTGAAAGCACTGCACTACCGAGTGAAAGAAAAATTTCGTGAGATGTTTGATTAGAATCAGTTGATGTTAAATGCACACTCAACATTTTATTCAAATCATCATTTGTGAATTGTTGATCTGTAAATTGAATAAGAGAATTTGGTGCACTGAAAAATTGATTAAATATTATTGGTGGATTATCAGCAACATTGAGTTGTAAATTATTATCAATTCGCGTGATCGAAGAAACCTCTGTGAACGATTGATCACATAGGATTCGGTCACCCGAACTGACAACAACGCTCATACCGGGTTCTACCGCTTCTAATGCTCCAGCTCCCTGAGCACGGCTGATTTCAAACATGCTCATAATACCACCTCATACCAACCCTGCTGCAAAGCCCGAACCACGGGCCTTCCAGCTTTGCACTAACACCTTTATTACTAAAAAGGTCCGTATACATTAAGTATAGCACATAATCTTAAAGTGATTGGGATTTTAATGCTTAAAAATAATATATTGAACTATATATTAACCATTAGCATATATTAAGGAGGGTTGTAAATTATACTATAGATACGTGATTGATGAACGTATTTTCGGCATACACTATAGAATGAGTGACAGCAGATGAGTAAGTGGTAAGAAGTCATAGTATGAAGAAAAACTATAGTAATGGTTTCAGATCTTCCGTTAGCTATCTCACTCTCTCTTTTACGAGGGAGCATCTGTTCCAATAAGATTGTGTCTACTTCGGGCGTGGGTTAGAGATAATAGCAACAGTCTATTTTTGCATTTCAGCAGCGATTGCTTTATTTTTAGCGGAATTATTCTTGCTCACAGTTTTTACAGCATGTGATATGATTTCTCCAAACATAGGGAGTTGATTTAATCGTGTTATTTGATCATCAGTACATTGCTGGTAGTAGGCCGCAAATCCAGCAACGCCAAATGTAATAAACATTTTCTTCGCTTCAGCAATATGAGGAGCGTCGTCTTTTCTTGGATACTCTTGTAAAAAAGAAAATAATTCCAGCCCTTTGGAAAGGAATTTCAAATAAGCTCGGCATTCAATATAGGCATGGTCAGTTATAAGTGCTTTGCGGAATGTTTCAGGAGCAAGCTTACCATTATCAATCTGATGTACATACTCAAGATTTTGTAAAGCTTGTTCGTTTTCATGGATGACAAGTAGGTCACCATAGTAAGGTGTCATGAGAATATCTTCTCTGAAGTATGAGGTTAAACAAGGGTTATTAGATGACTCGATTAGTGCAGTTGGGTTAACTCGCGTTAAGGCAAACGCACTTGAGGCCATAGCATGCTCGCCGAGTGAAAAAACAAATTGTGCAAATTTTTCTCGAGAGTGGACTACGCACGGTGACATTCGAGGGTTTTTACTCGCAAGAAAATATTTTAAACAAAGAAATTTCAAATGGGCTTGAGCTAAGCATTGCTTGACGTCCTGAGATTTTGCCTTGTGATAAGGTGTTTGACCTTCTTTATCGACACAGTTGGTTTCATGACCATTCTCAAGCAGCAACGTACAAAGAGTTAGGTTGTCTTTGTCTGCAGCTACATGTAAAAGACTAAAGCCTTTTGTCTTGGTAGCGGCGCGAATTAGCTTAGGTTCTTGTGTGAGCAACAAGATTACAGTATTAGCATCATTGCTTTCACAAGCATTTAAAATCGCTAATCTATTATCCTCAAAAAACGTATCTTTTTTTTGCATGGTCTTGGGCTCCTACAATCTAAGAATTTCTCTCTGTTGAATATAGCAATCGTTTCTTAAATGCATATTAAGAAGTAATGGTGTCAGACTAACACACCAAATCTTCCCCTTACCACTTACATTTTATTCATGTTTTTGCAAAGTGATCTCGATCAATGATGAAATTAATCTTCGATCAGAGAATTTAGTTTTAAACAAACTCTGGCGCTTCAAATTCTCCACTGCGCAAAATTCCACGCGTTGATGAATTAACTGAATCGATCAACAGTTGCACTTCAGGAACATCAGCGACCATGAGTTCTAGCTCAGAAACGGCTTGATTAAGGCTGTAACCTTTTCTAAATAAAATATTATACGCTCTGCGCAAACCATTGATAGCATCCGCAGTAAATCCACGTCGTTTTAATCCAACAATATTTAATCCACAAATTTTAGGCGGATCACCGGTGACAATTACATACGCCGGAATATCTTTTCGTACCATCGATGCAGTAATAAAACTGTGCGCACCAATACTGGTATATTGATGAACGCCTACAAATCCACCGATATACGCGTAATCGGCCACTTTAACATGACCCGCAAAACCTGTGTTGTTCACGAGAAATACGTGGTTTGCAATTTGACAATCATGAGCAATATGGACATATGCCATAATAAAATTATTGTTTCCAATTCGCGTCGTGCCATCGCCCGTTACTGTGCCTCGATTAATTGTGCAAAATTCACGGATAACATTATTATCACCAATAGTCAGCCATGTTTCTTGGCCTTTATATTGCACATCCTGAGGCGCTTCACCCAATGAATTAAAATGAAAAATGCGATTATTTTTACCGATGCGCGTGTGGCCTTTTATAACAACGTGCGAACCAATTTCAGTGCCTTCCCCAATTTCTACATCGGGTCCAATGAGAGTCCAAGGTCCTATTTTTACATCATCAGCAATTTTTGCTGTTGAATCAACTATTGCTCTTTCATCTATCACTTTAACGCACCTCTTGCTGTCATAATTTCTGCACTACACGCCAACTCTCCGTCAACTGTTGTCGTACCTTTAAATTTCCAAAGATCTCGTCTCACTTTAAGAATTTCTACTTCAAGACGCAACTGATCTCCGGGCTCAACGATTCTTTTAAATCGTGCTTCATCCACCCCCGCTAAAAAGAACCAATTTTCTTTATTCGGAAGCTCATCCAATGTTTTATAAATTAAAATCCCAGCTGCTTGTGCTAAAGCTTCGATTTGAAGAACACCAGGCATAATAGGAGATTGAGGAAAATGACCTGTGAAATGAGGTTCATTAACGCTCACATTTTTAATAGCAACAATCGATTGATTAGGCACACAGCTCAGTACTCTATCAACTAACAAAAAAGGATATCGGTGAGGCAAAGTTGCCATAATCTCATTAATTGTGATCGTGCTCATCTTTCGCATGCTCCAATTTTTTAACTCTATTAAATAGTTGATCCAATTGTCGTGTTCGAATAACTTGGCGGTGCCATTGTAAACGCGGCTGCACGGGACAACCAGAAGAATAAATACCCGGCTCTGTAATTGATTGAGACACTTGAGCTCCACCTGTCAAAATGACTTGATCCGTAATTTCCACATGGTCAGCAATCGCACTGGCTCCACCAATCATGCAATGTTTACCAATTTTTGAACTACCGGCGATTCCTACACATCCTGCAATTGCCGTGTGTGCACCAATCACAACATTATGCCCAATCTGAATTTGATTGTCACATTTGACACCGTCTTCTAAAATCGTGTCATCCATCGCACCACGGTCTATGGTTGTGTTCGCCCCTATTTCTACGTCATTTCCTAACGATACTCCACCCAACTGGGGAATTTTTATCCAACGGCCTTGATGATTGACTAATCCAAAACCGTCCGCGCCAATGACTACTCCGCTATGAATCGTCACTCGATCTTTTGCTTTTACGTTGGAATATAACGTCACATGAGGTGCTAAATGACAATAGTCACCTAAACTACAATCATCACCAATCACCGTGCCATGTCCAATTCGCGTTTTCGCTCCAATTTTAACACGTTCACCAATCACACAATGTGCACCAATACTGGCACTAGGATCTATAGTGACTGTCTCAGCAACAACCGCCGATGGATGAATTCCGGGTTGAAATTCAGAGGTTTTTACAAAAAGTGCTGCCAATTGAGCATGCGTTAAATTTGGATTATCAACGACCAGCGCATTTCCAGAATAATCCGACAAAAAATCTTTTGAAAGCACAATGGCTGAAGCTTGGCAACTCGCTAAAAGCGTTTTATAGGTATGCGATAATAAAAAAGTAATTTCACCTTGCGTGGCTCGGTACAACGGAGCAATTCCTGATATCACAACGGATCCATCACCCACTAAACGCGCATTGAGTTTTTCCGCTAATTCTGCCAGTGTAAACATTTTATCTCCTTCTAATGGGGTCAGGCATGCATTCTTGCATATCTGCGTCTAAAAACTCTCAAATACGCAAATATGCAAGAATGCATGCCTGACCCCATAGGGGATATTAACTATCCAATTTCTTCATGACTTTACTGGTGATATCTAAATTATCATCCATATAAATTGCAGCTTCTTTAGCAATAACTATCGAGTACTTTTCTTCTGCAGCAATTTTCTTAACTACATTTTGAACATTACCAATCATTGATTGCAGTGCTTCATTTTGAGCTGTCATCGCTTCTTGTTGCAATGTACTTTGCTTTGTTTGCAATGCTTGCTGTTCATCGATAATTTTCTTTTGAAGTTTATCTTTGTCAGCTTTACTCATTACAGCTTCATCGCGTTTCATTTTTTCGATATCAGATTTAAAAGCGTCTGCTAATTTTTGGAGCTCGGCTTTTTTAGGATTAAAACGTTTTTCTAAATCAGAGCGCAATTTATCTGCTGGCTTTGATTTTGTCATGATTTGTTGCATATCAACAGTTGCAATACGAAGATCTGCAGCTTGTGCAATACTGATCCCAGCCATCAATAAAGAGGCTGCTAAAGTTACAATTACTCTTTTCATCAAATTTTCCTCACACTAAAGTTAATAAACACCCGAAAACCTACAAACTTGTACCCACTGAAAATTGGAAAACGCGTGGACGATTAAATTCACCCGATACTTTATTCAGAGGATAACCCACACTAAATCGCAAAGGACCGAACGGAGACAACCACTCAAGATGAACACCCGCACTATAATGTAAGCGGCTTAGATCAAATTGAAAGTCCTGCTCTTCCAACACTTTCTTACCCGTTTCACAGTCTACACGTTTAAGATGAAAATGAGAATCGAACACGTTACCCGCATCAAAATACAGTAATGTTCGAATATGCTCACCAAACCACTCTGGCATAATCAATTCTAATGTGCCTGTGGTAAGAATGTTACCACCAATGGTCTCATCATTAACGTCTCGTGGACCCAAACTATTATCATCGAAAGAACGAACCGTATCCATACCCCCGGCATAATAATTCAAGAAGAATGGTAATTTTGAAGTTGAGCCAAACCCATCACCATAGCCTAATCTTGCTTTGGCATTAAAGACAAAATGTGCCGGTAATGGATGGTAATAAGACGCATCATAATTCACTTTGTAGTACTGCAAGCTATCTTTAGTCGCTGGCACACCCAAATTTAATTTCAAAGAATGTCTGAAACCTTCCGTTGGGAAAATAGCTCTATCATACGAACTATGACTCCAACCCATACTCAATGTGAACTGGTCAAAAATATGGCCTTTTTCATGGACAAATTTCTGATAAACCGTTTCATTTTCTTTACATTTTCCATGATCGACCATTAAGTCAATATTGCTATAACCCATGCCAAATGAGAAATGGTTATATTCAGAAATGGGCACACTTAAATTAACCGATCCACCGTAACTATCCATACGATAGCTACTGATACCCACATGTCCCGGTGTCGTTTTTTGATAGTACGCATTAAAACCAGCCCCTATTCCCGAAATCGTCAAATACGGTTTATAAAAATCAAAACTGTAATTTTGAGATGCATCATTTTTCTCAAAACCTAAAAGCACACTATTACCTGTTCCCATGAAATTTTTATGCTTAATATTCGCACCATACACAAAACCCACTGCATCAGAATAACCCACTTGCGCATTTGCAGATGCAGCAGGTGCTTCAGTCACTTTATAATCTATATCCACTAAATTGGATGAGCCAGGAACGGGTTTTGTATCAACATCGACTTTTTCGAGATAACCCAAATTCGCTAATCGTCGTTTTCCTTCTTTTACATTTGCTTGCGAATAAAGACTGCTCTCAAATTGACGTAATTCTCGACGAATCACTTCATCTTTGGTACTAGTATTGCCTTCAAAAGTTACATTTCGAACATACACGCGTTGTCCAGGAATTATCTCAAGATTGATAGACACTTCGTGCGTTTTTTCATTAACATCAGGCTGAATATTCACTTTTGCAAAGGCAAAACCTTTATCAGCAAAATAATCCACAATTCTTTTTTGAGAATCGATTAATTCTTTTCGAGAAAAAGGCTTACCCACATCCAATTTGATTAATTGACGTAACTGTGGAATTTCACTGGTTAACTTTGTTGAAATAGAATACGTTTTCAAAATAAAAGGTTTGCCTTCTTTTACATTGATCGTAATAAACACATCGCGTTTGTCCGGTGTAATCTTAACTTGCGTTGAGGTAATTTGAAATTCTAAATAACCTCTGTCCATATAATACGATCGAAGCGTTTCTAAATCGGCTGCTAATTTATCTGCAGCATAGCGATCGTTGTGTGAAATAAAAGAGAATAATGTCGTTGTTGATAATTGAAAATCTTTTAGCAATGCTTTGCTTGAAAAAATTCGATTTCCAACCACATGAATGTCTTTAATTTTTGCAACTTGGCCTTCAAAAATAGAAATATTAATATCGACACGATTATCTTGTAAGCGCGTAACTTTGGTATGCACTTTGGCATTATATCGACCCAAATTAAAATATTGCCCTTCCAATGAGTGTTGGATGTTTGTGAAAACGGATTTATCGTACGTGCGACCTTCACCGATGCCATTTTCTTTGAGCACCTTCATCAAATCTTCGGTTTTGATTTCATGATTTCCGGTGATATTCAACCGACTAATCACTGAGCGCTCAACAACGCGAATGATCAATGTTGTATTACTGCGCGCTAAACTAATATCTTCAAAAAATCCCGTCTTATAAAGATCCTCTACTAACTTACGAGTATCCCGAGGCTCAACCTCCTTCCCTTCTTTGATCGTGAGATAATTCCGTACCGTCTCAGGCCTAACACGCTGTAACCCTTCAAACCGAATATGGTTAACCGTGAATGCCGAAACTGATGCCGACGAAGAACACAGAGCTGCCGCTAAAAGTGTTTTCATCAAATGCTTGGAGGTTAGCTTCATTTTCCTTTACCTTTTCTTTATTCCAGTATCAATTGCGAAACTCTCTTGATCCCGCTGCCGCAGTATACACGATGCACTGTGAGGGTCAAACCTGGAAAGGGGTCAAGTCTAAGATTGCTACCTTCTCCTATCTAAGAAGGTAGCAATCTTAGACTTGACCACTTTCCTCTTTCCTAAAGCCGCGCAACCATTGAAAAATGGCACAAATTGGCAAATCCACCAAATATTAGCATAAAAATTTGTGGGCTATATTGATATTTTAAGTGGGGGGCGTTATACTACGACAGTTGTAAACATTGAAAGGTAACGAGAATGCAAGCATTTGAACTAGCTAAGAACGACAATGAATTAGAGCAATATCAAACAATACCAAAAGACTGGCAGGAATTTTATAGCCGTTCCAAAAAGTTTGTGCCATATTCTGATGAAAAGCCATCTTCTAGAAGTCCTGATACGTTGCTTTTTGATCTTATTACGAGCTTTCCTCATAAAATGACTACAACCTTCGAGAATCTCAAAAAAGACCAGCTCGAAACAATTAATCTTATTCGCTTTTTATTGAATAACGGCGCTAATCACAGTGCTTTCAATAACCAAGGCAACACGCCGCTTCATCACCTACTTTGTATCAATAGTACGCTTAACTACGAATCTGTCGCTACTAAAGACCATTTCAAGGAGCTAGTACAAATAATCCTCGAGCGTGGGGCATCATTACAGACACTTAACCGCGATCAAAAAAACCCCATTACTGCCATTGCAACTGCTCCAATTTCTCGTGAGTCAAAAATCCGCAATTTAGTAATCCTCTCATATGCAGTACGTCATACCTATATCGATATGAAACTGAAGGATATGAATGACCAAGTAAAAGATTCTATCAAAGCATTGGTTAAAGAAATTGATTCAGAACAAGATGACATAATCTTCTGCGCTGGTGAGTTTGAAGAGCTAGAGCAACGTCATTTGACAGATGCATGCTATTTATTATCTTATATTTGTCAGCTCACAGATGAGCTCTCAAAAGAAAAAGTTCCAGCAAAATTTCTTGAATTAGTGGCACAATGCAGGCAAAAATGCGAACCACACTTCAACTCTTACTTCCCGCTATTAGACCTGTTTAGTGCTTGTGAAAAAGCATTTGCTGTCTTTATTGTAGGGCTAATAATCAGTTTTGTGGGCTCACTCCTAATATCTGGGGCTCCTAGCCTCATGGTATTAGGGCTTGCAAGTGCTGCTGTCGCTTTGTGTGTTGGATACGCAAGTGCAGATTTTAGTAATGACTATAAACCCCTCGTTGATACTCAATTGAATCGCTTAGAAGAAATATTTCAAGAAGAAATATCTGCAGCGCCACGTATTTAGGTACAATACGCCGACGGCGTCGCGTTAACCCTGGATATTGCATAAATAATCGTAGCGAGCAGCAAAAGAGTGCTTAAAATCAAGGGCGCTGGCAATTTTACTTCTCAGTATCCAGATGAAACTTGTGAAAAAATCGGTGGAGAATGGGGCCAAAAATTAAACCAATGATTAAGATAAAGGCTAAACCACTGAACAGCGCGTAACAGCCTGCAAAAACTTTGCCTGCTTCGTAATTTAACTGGCCTAACGGACCCATGCCAGAAAGTATCATCGATGCGTTAGTGAAGGAATCGATCCAAGACATTTTTTCGAAAACATGATAACCCAACATGCCACCATAAAGCGCGATAGCTATCGCAACTAAGCCACTCAAGACTCCTCGAGCTAATCGCGCGAGATAAATGGGCATAGGCGCTAAAGGTTCGTGTTTTTTTTCCATGACATGAAACTCCAAGTTGAATAATCTAATTCGACATCTTGTCGCATATTGACCTTAACACAGCTAATTTAAAATTTAAATTTCAATAGCATGCTCTAAAGAAATTTTCTGTAATCACATTTCAATACTGCAGCCAACTTCTTCGCTAATTCCTTACCAATAGAACGCTTATTATTTTCAATCTCTGACAAATGATGCTGCTTTACATTCAATTTTTTTGCCAAAGCAATTTGTGTTAAATCAGCTCGCGTTCTATAAACACGCAAATAATAACCGGGTGTTTGAAATGCAGCACCATGTCTCTTTTTCATTTGCGCACGAATTTCAGATAAATCTACAGTCTCTTGCTCAACGTAATCATCAAGTGCGTGACTAATAAACTTTTTCAAATCCAAAACACGGTGAACTGCCAATGGCCTAATTTGAATATCCGCTAATGGATGATGTATATTCACAGCCTTCATTGATACGCCTCCCTCCGGTGCCCAATATAAAATACTTCAATAATCAATTCTTCTTGCTCCACCTTATAACGCATCCGGTATCGATAATTTATTCTAACTCTATATTCATGATCACTAGTCTTCTTTACATCCCAATGCTTAGGTATTGGCCCCTCAGCTTCTAAATCCTCCATCAATTCAAACGCTATGTCCTGAATTGCCTTCGGCAACTTTTGAAGCTGCTTAGCTGCCTTGCGTTGCAAAGTGATTTTCCATTTTCTCATAGTAAATATACCTTATTTTGGGATATAAGTAAAGTAAGGAGTAGATGGATTTTCACTTAGATTTGAGAATACAACAATTACGTAGTCGTGATTGCGTGCCCGACGGCGTCGCGAACGATATTAACTTCTAATCAAATTACATTTATTGGCGATTCAAATTTAGAAATTTGCCGTCTAACATGATCACGAGTAAGACGATCGATGATCAACAAATCTGGGACACTAGCAATAGAAGCGGATGATGGCAGAACGGTCAATGCATCCTCGATTAGTTTTGGTATTGCTAAAAAAGGTACTTTGCCTGCTAAAAATGTGGCCACTGCAACTTCGTTCGCCGCATTTAAAATTGCAGGAGCAGCACCGCCTAGTTCAATGGCTTGAAACGCTAATCGTAGACAGGGAAATAACTGTAAATCAGGTGTAGAAAAAGTTAATTGTCCTATTTTGCTCAAATCCAATTTTTTAACATTCGTTGTAATTCTTTCTGGCCAACTTAGTGCGCAGGCAATCGGAGTTCGCATATCAGGTGTACCTAGTTGACTCACTTGTGAACCGTCCGCATATTCCACGAGCGAATGAATAATACTCTGAGGATGAATAAGTACTTCAATTTTTGAACACGGCATGTGAAACAACCAATGCGCTTCAATAATTTCCAAGCCTTTATTCATCATTGTGGCTGAATCCACTGAAATTTTGGGCCCCATATTCCAATTCGGATGGGCGATCGCTTGGGCGGGCGTGACATGCTTGAGTTGATCGACTGAATATTCTCGAAACGGACCACCTGAGGCTGTCAAAATCAATTTTTCTACACCTTGAGGAATCGTTCCTGTTCGATATCCGGGCGGCATTGATTGAAATAAGGCACTATGCTCACTATCCACAGGAATTAAGGTCGCACCCCCCTCTTCCACCGCTTGCATAAACAATTGCCCTGCCATCACTAGTGTTTCTTTATTCGCCAAACAGAGTCGTTTACCGGCTCGTGCTGCTGCAATGGTAGGAACCAATCCCGCAGCGCCAACAACGGCCGCCACGACACAATCAACATCCGGGTGCTCACTGACTTTGACGAGGCCTTCTTCCCCTCCTAAGACTTCAGTAGAAAAACCAGCAGCCTTAACTTTACTCAGTAATTGTTCAGCCGCTACAATATCTGCCATCACCGCAAAACGGGGTTCCCAATCAAGGCATATCTTAAAAAGTCCTTCAACATCAGAATTCGCGCAGGCGGCAAAAAGTTGATATTTATCAATATGGTTAGAAATGATATCTAAGGTACTTGTTCCTATAGATCCTGTTGCGCCCAATAAGGTGATTTTTTGCATACGTCCGCCACTCAAACAAAAAGGCCAGTTTAACACAATTCAACACTAAACCCAGGGGGTTCCAATATGAAATGAGTCTAGGCATTATGGAATGAGTGTTCTGTTGATTAGTTTATGCAGAATTCTTCATGTTTGGGACTATTATTCTTCAAAAACTTATCATGTATTAATTGGATCAGCTGCGTAGCAATTTCCTTCTTAGATGCCTTTTCTAGATGAACGATATTATTTTTAGTAATGACGCTGACTTGATTATCATCCGAATTGAACCCTTTATCTTTTCCAACCTCATTAGCAATGATCATATGACAATTTTTATCCTCTAATTTTTTATAGGCATTTTCTATGAGATTTTGCGTTTCGGCGGCAAAGCCTATGCGGATAATCTTTTGGTTACGTTTAGCTACTTCTTTTAATATATCAGGATTTTGGGTTAGCGTTATTGTCAGCTTATTGTTAGTTTTTTTAATTTTTGATGTCGCGATATTTTCTGCTTTGTAATCACCAATCGCAGCGGCCGAAATAAAAATATCGCAATTGTTTAAATGATCCAATACGGCGTGATGCATTTCTTCTGCAGTCACCACCTCAACTTTTTTTATCTTGTTTGAAATTGTTAAATGTGTAGGACCCGAAATGAGAGTAACATTTGCACCGGCTAAAAATGCTGCTTCAGCAAGGGCATAGCCCATCTTTCCTGAGCTGTAGTTGCTAATATATCTCACCGGGTCCAAAGGTTCTTGTGTGGGCCCAGCCGTAATAACGATATTTCTATTTTGCAGTAACTTGGGTGAAAAAAATTGATTAAGATTTTCTAGTAAGGTCTCAGGCTCTAACATTCTGCCAGGACCCACTTCACCACAAGCTTGTAACCCTTCGTCCGGTCCCCAAATAATGAAATTGTTATTGATCAATTTGTTTAAATTAGCTTGTGTAATCCTATTTAAATACATTTGTTGATTCATGCTGGGCACAACGACAATAGGCGATGTGGACGCTAAACAAAGAGTGCTAAGTAAATCATTAGCAAATCCATGAGATAATTGCGCAATAAAATTCGCAGTGGTTGGAGCAATTAAAATAACATCTGCCCAACGTGACAGTTCAATATGAGACATGTTTTCTTCACTGTCCCAAAGCGATTCATAGACGGGCTGATTGGAGAGCGCTTGTAAAGTAGGTATCGTTACAAAATTTTTGGCGCATTGTGTCAAAACAGGTCGAACAATGGCGCCCTGTTGAGTCAGTAATCGAATGAGTTCCGGGCATTTATAGGCTGCAATACCACCCGTAATTCCCAAAAGAATTTTTTTACCTTTAAGAATGTTCAACTCTAGCGATCCTTATTTTTTTCAAGCGTCAATTTTAATCCGAATAAAACAAGTTCAGGCACAATCGCTGTAAATATATTTTCTTTATCAAATAAGTGACTGAATCCTCCTGTCCCTAAAATAATAGGGATGGCACCGTCGAAGACTTCTTCTGAAACCTGTTTGATGATCCCTACGATGGAGCCTAAATGACCGTAATATAATCCGGATTGTATGTTGGTAATACTTGTTTGACCGACAACTTTCTCAGGTCGAACGATGTTAACAGGAGGAAGTTTTGCGGTGTTTTCATTCAAGGCAGTCATTGAAATTTTAATTCCAGGCATAATGATGCCGCCTAAATATTCATTTCCTTTTTTTACGATATCAAAGGTTGTTGCTGTTCCAAGGTCCACCACAATAATATGGCAATCAGAAAATTGATGTACTGCAGCAATGGAATTGGCAATGCGATCAGCACCGAGCTCTAATGGATTTTTGACAGAAATTTTTAATCCTGTTTTAGAGCCCGCTTTCAGAAAAAATGGTTCAATATTAAAGTATTTAACAATTGCAGCTCTGATGGAATAGTCTAGTGATGGAACTACCGAGCCCACTGAAACATCAGTAATTTTAGAATAAATGATATTATTTTCAGTAAGGACATGTCTGAAAAAAATACCCAGTTGATCCGAAGTCGATACATTGGTACTTGGATAACGAAACTGCAATATCAGTTTATCGTTCTCAAAGACTCCACCGTAAATATGTGTATTGCCCACATCTAAACATAAAATCATAGTGCCTCCAAAGGAATATTATCAATTAATCGAATGCCATCCAGTGATACTGCGGCATAACGCCTACTGTCATGGTCTTCAATGTATTCAACCTCGAAACCCGCTGAAATAAGTTGTGATACAATTTCTTCAGGCGTTTGAGATGCATGGAAGAGTTGTGGAAATAATTGAGCTTTTTCAAATTGCTCGAGAGAAAACCGATTATTGCGCGAGCTTAAAGCAAGTCCATTTTTATTTCGGACAGTAGGACATGCAATAATATCTGTTTCAAGAAAAAAGGCTTCTGCCATTTTCTCAACTAAAATCATTTGCTGGAAATCTTTTTCGCCAAAATACGCTCTTGTAGGGCGAATAATTAACAGAAATTTCAGAACAATAGTCAACATTCCTTCGAAATGCCCTGGCCTACGCTTTCCTTCTAATATGCTGCTTACTTTCGACTCAGACACTTTGTAATTATAGTTATCGGGATAGATTTCAGAAAAACTTGGCACAAAAAGATAATCCACTTCTAATGATTCAGCTAAATTACAATCTTCGGCGAGTGTATTTGGATAGAGCTTAAGATCGTCTGTATTATTGAATTGAGTGGGATTTATAAATATACTCAAAACACTGATGTCATTTTCTTCTTTAGATTTAACTAATAAACTCGAATGCCCATCGTGCAGATTTCCCATGGTCGCTACAAAACCTATGTCTTTATCTAATGTTTTTCGAATTTTTTGAAAATCACTTACGTAATTAATTATTTGCATAACAGTGCTCCGCTTCTGGATACGTCGCTGATTTAACATCGCGAACATAATCATCTAAAGCTGATTGAATCAATTCAAACCCATTTAAATAACGTTTTAAATACTTCGGTTTAAAAGTGTTCATACCTAACATATCTTGCAGTACGAGAATTTGACCCGATGTATGAGGACCAGCGCCTATGCCTATGGTAGGAATACTTAGTGAATGGGTGATTTCGTGCGCGACATCAGCGGGCATGCATTCAAGTACCATTGCGAAACAACCAGCATTTTCCAATTGTTTAGCTTGCAGTTTAATTTTTTCAGCATGAAAATCGCTTTTACCTTGGACTTTAAACCCTCCAAGACTATGGATTGACTGTGGTGTTAAACCAATATGTCCCATCACGGGAATCCCCGAGTGAACAATGTGCTTGATCAATTCAAGATTTCCTTCAGCACTTTCAAGTTTAATCGCGTGAGCCCCTGCCCTCATAATTTTTTCAACCGAATTCATTGTTTCGGCCAAGCCTTTTCGGTAAGAACAAAATGGCATGTCACCGACAATAAATTTATTGGGCGCACCTTTAGCAACGGCTTCAATATGTTTAGACATAATATTAACCGTCGCCGGTAAAGTGGTATCATGACCGTACATAACCATAGCTAGTGTGTCTCCGATGAGAATGCTATCGATTTGGCTTTTGGCAATAATTTGTGCTGACCAATTGTCATAACAAGTTACCATTGAGATTTTTCGATTTTCGTTTTTCATTCTCTGAAAATCATGAACTTTCATAGCGTCTCCTATTTTCAAACAGGGTCACAAAGGCCTGATAGATCAAATGAAACTCATCATTTTTAAGGGCCATTAAGTGGCTATTGATAGTGTTGATATCATTGCGCACTAACGGTCCCGTCAATGCAGTAGTAGGGGCTTGAATGATATTATGCATAATTTGTTTAAGATAGGGTTCGCTCACCGATTTTGGTAAATGAAAACGCGATTCCATTTCATGGAAATATTTCTGCCATAAAATACAGGTAAAGTTTCCGCTGAGTACACATAGCATGTGATAATACATTTTTAATTCTGGTGGAATCATAAAAAAAGCATTGGGTATAAAAGCAAGACTGTTCTCTTGCCCTAATTCGAGGATGAAAGGAATCGTGTTGTAAGTTTCAAGATCATATAATTCGTTATGAAAGCTCATCAACGGATGTGCACCTTCAGTTCCTTCAATAGAAAGCGCGCCTGAAAAATGAATGATCGGTTTGGTTTTTATAAAAAGGTGTGACTCGATAAAAGGTGTCAAGCTATCGTCTGAAATAAGTAATATCGTTATGGTAGATTGCTCGAAAAGTGTTTGAAGTGAGATAGGAGAGTTAGATTTTCGCGACCATTGGCAATACTCTATCTCAAGTAGAGATAAATAATGGCAGAAATGTGTTGCCATTTTGCCGTTGCCGACAATCAGCGGATAAGGTACCTGTCGCATGGATCAAGTCCTGTTATTTAACCTGTGCGGGAGTCTACTCCTGAAGATGACCAGGGGTCAAGTCTAAGATTGCTACCTTCTTAGACTTGACTCCTACTCCCTCCCCTCTGTCCAAGTATAATGGTAACCATTCACCGACGCTTACTGCTGCCCTACACAATTTACTATCGGAGGCAAAACCTCTATAAATCTCAGCTAAATAATTCTATAAAAGGCGGCCTGTGCAAAACTATTGTGATTGAACTTATCAAAATAAAAAAATAGAGGGTTTGAAGCTCAGGTTTTGATGGGATTTTGCGGTGAGGTATTCGGCACAGCAACGATGATTCAAAAAAAGCCATCAGCATTGAAAAAAAGTGCGTTTGAAATCCCTATATATTTATTTGTAGCCCTTGAAAGCCACCCAGAAATTAATTTTATCGCCGATTTGCTTCAAAAAGCGGGGCACTCAGTCAAAATCAGCTTAATGACCCCCAACACCTTAATTGCCTTACATGCCTTACTTGGAACACTGCTAATGACCAATACGGTAGAGAAGCTAGCGAAGCCCTTTCTTGAATTTCTGGGACTCGGAATGTGCGACACTCCCTATAAATTACCAAAATATCATGCCAAACTATACTGGCATGTACGCGATCAAAATGATGCTGGCCATCAATGGCTTCGTGTACTGATAAAACACTGCGCAGCTGAATTGTAGCTTCGCAGGTAATGTGTCTTTAATCAATACTGGTACCGATTGAGATCATATGAACCAAAAGCACCTAGAATTTATTTGTACTGAATTGGAACTCAGTACCCTCAAAGAACTGACGACAATGCCAAATGAAAGCACTAGAAAATAATATCATTAATTTATACGACGAAATTAGAACAATTAATAGCACTTCATGAGTCAAATAAATCATCCAAAGTGACTACTCGAGTAAAAATGGGTGAATAGCTATTTTCTTTTAAGCCATTCGCTGCTATGAGCGCGAGAGTAATGAGCTTAGATGTTTTTGTCTCTGTTTGATAGGTCTTTACTTTGTTCAATAAATTGTGTTGGTAGCTTTTATTAACAACAAAGGCTTTATCGAAATACTTAATCTCTAATAGTGTGATAACATCATCATCTCGATCAAAGAGCAAATCAATTTGCGTTCCCATGCTCTCACTGTCATCCGTCGCATATCGCCAACTACCAATTTGAGATACAGCGTCAATTCTCAAGGCTCTTTTAATTTGGCCAATATGTTTATAACACACAGCTTCAAACGAATAACCAGACCAGGCCGAATAGGCTGGTGATTTTGCTGCTCGCATCCAAAAGTGACTATTCGCATCCAAGCTGAGTCGATTTCTTTTAGCGGGCTCTATCCAGGTTAAATAAAAATAAGTGTATTCATCATTAATTCGATAATATATGCCTTTTTGTTGGCGATCCAATGGCATGTATGATGTAATGAACCCGGCAGCTTCTAATGCATCTAGCCGATCGCTAAGGCCACCCCCTTTTTGTGATTGCTTGACTTTTTTCTCAATCTCGGCGCGTGAAAATCCTTGCCTTGCTTTTGCAATAAGTCGAATAATTTCAATGTATTTTTTTGCATTATTGAATAGAGATGAAAACAATTTCTCGAATTCATCAAATAGAATACCCCTCTCATTGAAACATATATCATTGATGTTTTGGTCAGCAGATAAGCCGTTTTTGATTTGCTTGAGATAATGAGGGATACCTCCCATTGCCATGTATAATTTTACAATATGCTGCCTGGGAAGTTTTACACCTCTAAACGCTAAATAATTCTCGACATCCTTTAATAAAAACGGCTTTAGAATAATACGTCGAGTGATGCGATTATGTAGGCCACCTTTATTGTTAATGATTTTTTTAATAATCCAAGCAGCGGATGAACCGCAAATTATTAATTTACAATTTGGCATTCGCGACCAGTGTTTATTCCAATAATAATCTAAGGCATTGAGGAATTTTGATCGTGGCCCAGCCAGCCAGGGCAGTTCATCAAAGAATAATACTATCTTTTGAGTAGCTGCTTGAGTAAGCATAGCCTGGGTGAGTTTCTCGAAAGTTTCTAACCAATTCTGTCCTGGGCGAAGTTCTAGGCCTTGATAAAATACCCGACCTATTTCCTCTGTGAAGCGTGCAATCTGATCGTCAATAGGTGCCTTTTGAACGCCAGTAACATAGAAGAATAATCCCTCTTTTTCAGAGAAATAATTGGTTATTAGATATGTTTTACCAACCCGACGTCGACCATAAATAGCTAAGAATTCTGCCTCTGAAGAATGGTACAATTCTCCTAAGGCTTTACATTCTTCATCTCGGCCAATGATAATTTCCGCCATGAACTCACACCTACAGTTAGGGCAAAATATAACCGTACTATAAATTGCCCTTAATTGCAAGAATCTATCAGTTAGGGCAAAATAAAGCAATCTTATAAATTGCCCTAGCGATAGGAGGGCTCAGAGCCCTCTTGGGCCGAACACAAAAGCCCTGTCCATATCAATCTTAGACCGCTTTGCCTTTGTGCCGAGATCGCCTTGTCAGCTGACGAGGCGATCTCGGCACAATGGACAATTTAACACTTAAAACCCGAGAATGTGCTAATTCATTATGAAAGCTCATCAACGGATGTGCACCTTGGTTTTCAATAAGTGGAGAATAGCTATCTTTAATGTTTACTTAAGGTCCAAGTTATAGACTCAAAGTTTGGTAAAATTTGCGGAGAGGTTATGAATATACTCGTGGTAGAAGACAACGAAAAAGCTGCAAATTATATCTGTACTGGACTCAAAGAAAATTTTTATGTCCCAGAAGTTGCACATAATGGTGTAGATGGCTTACATCTAGCAAAAAATAAACACTTTGATTTGATTATTTTAGATGTGATGTTACCACAGCTCGATGGCTGGGAATTTATCACACTTTTTCGCCAAACAAATTCCAAAACTCCAATTATCTTTCTTTCTGCACGAGGAGATATCAATGATAAAATAAAAGGATTTGAGCTTGGAGGGGATGATTACCTCGCTAAACCTTTTTCATTCACAGAATTATTGCTGAGAATTCGCTCATTACTCAAGCGTACTCAACCCAGATCAAGTGATATTATTCAAATTGCCGATCTCACAATCGATTTTAAAAAACATCAGGTCACTCGAAATAACAAAAGGATCCCTCTTTCTTCAAAGGAATTTATACTTTTGCAATTATTTGTACAACACCTAGGAGAAGTTCTCTCACGCACGTATATTGCCGAGAATGTGTGGGATATTAATTTTGACTGCGATACGAATGTCATTGATGTCGCAGTTAAGAGATTACGAGCTAAACTAGGCGATGAGAATAATCAGCTAATACAATCAGTGCGCGGAGTGGGTTATGTTTTCGAAGAACGATAAAATACGACAAACTCGGTCGTGGTCTATACTTCAAAAGCTAGTTCTACTTTATGCGTTGATTACGTTTTGTTTGTTGTTTTCAATTGGATTAATTCTTTATCCCAATCTCTCTCAAAATATACATAATCATATTCCCATTATGAATTATTTTATTCAGCTGTGCTTTAGAAACCTAATATTCACTCTCATCTTCTGTGCGGTTGGATCATTGATCCTTGGTTATTACATCGCCAAAAATGGCTTAAAACGATTATTTGAATTTTCTAATAAAATGGACAATATCACGATCCATTCACTCAACGAAAGAATGAATCCTCGCGAATGGCCCGCTGAGCTCCAAAATCTAGCTAATAAATATAATTTAATGCTAGATCGATTAGAAACCGCATTCTTACAACTATCACAATTTTCCTCAGACATTGCACACGAACTGCGCTCCCCTCTGCATAATATGAGATTAACAACTGAACTAGCGCTTACCCATCATAAAACAGACTATGATTACAAGAAAATTCTTGAATCCAATCAAGAAGAGTATGAACAACTATCAGGTTTGATTGATACACTTTTGTTTCTGGCACAATCTGACCATGGGAAAATCACATTAAAAAAATTAACCTTCCATACCAACGATGAAATCGCTAAAATTATTGACTATTATCAAGCTCTCAGCGAAGAAAAAAATATTAGCCTCACTCTCGAAGGCAATGCTCTACTCTCCGCTGATAAAACATTATTTAACCGCATTATCAGTAATCTTCTATCAAACTCAATAAAATATACAAAAGAAGGTGGCTTTGTTTCAATAATAACTGAAACACTTAGCGACAATTCTACTCAAATTTCAGTTCATGATAGTGGAATTGGGATTCCTGAAGAAAATATACCCAAATTATTCGACAGATTTTATCGAGTCGATACATCACGCTCATTTGCAGTGGGCGGGCACGGACTTGGATTAGCCATTGTGAAATCCATTATTAATTTACATCAGGGTACAATTCAAATCGAGAGCAAAATTAACACAGGAACCACTGTCACTTTCGTTATTCCAAACATCCCAGACTAAATGACAATATTGTCATTTTACTGTCATCTTCTCGTCAGCATCGCGCGTTTATCCTTTTCTCCTAGAGTCATCATACCAGGAGAAAATTATGCAAGCCTATCAAGATCAATTTATTCACGACTTAACACCCGAAGAAATTGTTGCCTTATTACAAGAAGATCCTTGGAAAATTCAAGATCAAACAATATCCTCAGCCATTACAAATGATAATGATCTTAAAGAACCCAGCGAACTCTACAGTGATCTATCAGAGAATACCGCAGGACCCAATGCATTTTCCGATATTCTATTCGATAAAAAAACAAAAATAATCCTAGACGTCGGTGGAGGGAAATTTGACTACAATCGTGATTATATGCAAAAACGGAATATCGACTTATTAGTTTGGGATCCTTTTGGTCGCGATACACATCATAATAATCATGTTGAAGGTATAGTAAAAAAAGCTCCTGTTGATGCTGCTACATCGATGTCTGTATTAAACGTGATCCTTGAAGTAAACGTCAGATTAAAACATATCAATACTGCAAAAGCTGCCATAAAAATTGGCGAAAAAGCCTACTTTAAAATTTGGCCTGGTGAACAACCGCTCAAAGGCAGCTATTATCCCACAGGAAATCATCTTTACTACCAAGCTAACGCTTACGCCGATAGGTTCTTCAGAGAAATTGAAATTATCTTTGGGCCTGGTAATGTAATATTAGATCACAAAATACCGAATCTCATTATTGCAATTAAAAATGATTCTGCAATCACTGATACTCAAACAATAATATCTATTCAGAAAAAATCTTTCATAGAATCAAAACAACGCCGTACTGTTCAACATTCGACATTAAACTCACTAACCTCATCCACCTTAAAATTCTTCAATACCAAAATGAGCTTTTTCAAAACCCTCGAAGAATCTTTTATTGAGGCCAACCGACATCACGACCCCAAGATCCAGCAGGCCTACGACAAGCGATTTGGGTTAATCACAGTAACGGCGTCTAACGGCGTCGCGTCTTGAGTTGTGAGAGGTTTACCCAAATTGAGTCTAAAATTAAATCAATTTATCTTCGTCTATATCAAAGAATAGGAAGAATGGAGATCGTGTTAAGATTACTACTTTCTCTATCCTATAGTTTAAGAAGGTGGCAATCTTAGATTTGACCCCTATTCCTATTCTTCTTATTCTTCAACAGGGCTAAGGTTTAGCTGTTGTTTTAATTCCAGCCTTATTCCCGACATGACAAACAATTTCATTTGTAGCCATATTTGCGCCTATATTGGCGAGCGTACTTGAAAGACCCTGCTGATAAACTTGGTACGGTAATGCCAATTTACTCACGTGATGCTTGAAAAATTTGAAGGTTGAAGAAACCCTGGGTGCCGTTTCGCATGTTTTATTACTAACCCAACCACACACATTGGACACTAAGGCAAAGCCTGCATCTACTGCCGCTAAACCTGCAGTGCGAAGAGTGGCTGTTACTACGGGTGTGGTCCAATCATAAAGATTTTCTGGACGTTGATACATCTGTTGCGAAACTTCATAAGCAAAATAACAACTGTAGTAAAACGTTTTTCCTGCACAGAAGGCGATTGTTTTAGATGTTTTGCTTGCGTAAGCCCATTCAGTAATTTTTCCTGCACCTCTAAATATTCCAAGAGCCGCGCCCGATCGAATATCGTGAAAAAATATTTCATTATTTGAAGGTGGTAGAACTCTACAAATATCTTGAATATTGCTTGCATTATAACCCCGAACAAAATCTTGAAAGGGTCCCTTCGCCTCAATTAAATTGAGTCGTGATGCATCCTCAGAACGACACAACATCGGTGTGCCGTAAAATTTTGCGGTTCCGTAGATTGAGGTTTTATTTTCGAATGTGATTTCGACGCCAATTTTCCAGGTTGGTTCACCCGTATGGTAATGCGGTTCTGGGAGAGCATCCATTGAGAAAGTAATTGTAGAAGTAGGTTGTCGGCCAAAGAAATGTGCGTGACCTCGGGCGTATTTTGAAAATGTTCTTTCAGGTAGTGGATTTAGAACTAAGGCTCTTGTTAATTGCATTTCTGATTGTGTGTTAGCAACCCAGTGAGCATATCCTATTTCAAGAAGTGGTGAAAAAATATTCTGGCCGAAATAGTTTCGTTTTAGTTGAGTGAGTGATGAACTGAGACTGTCACGTAAATGAGGATTGAGATCTGGCATCATTAAGGCATGTCGAACAACGTTGAGAATATCACTGATTCCAAGATCCTGTAGATAATCTTGCAATGCTAACAAAGAACGATAAGAGCGAGTGACATAATGACTTAAATTCTCAGTTCCCGTTTTAGCAACAAATTGTTGAAAGGTCGGCATTTCGGGAAATGTAGATCTCATTAGGTCTCCCATCATATAGGGGATTGCTTTTTCAAACTGTGACACATCTTGTAAAGAGGGTGGGTCAGTAATTACTTCAGCAAAATCAAATAGACCAACAGTAATCGTATTATTGTTTTTTTGTTGCACTCTCATTTGAGCGCCGTGACGATCAGAATCAATACGATTTCCGCGCAATAAATTACTGGCTTCAACAAGCGCCACTGCTTTTGCGACCGTTGTACGAACTGTGGAGCCTGGCTGTAAATCATTGAAGTGTAAACCGGGAGCTTGCTCTAAAATACGAAAATCTTGATCATAGATAATTTTTTTCATGGTGTTAAATTGCACGACCTGATCATCTATAGTGACTTCAGTATCATCATAAAGATGTGTTGCAATGTTTTCTTGAAAAACACTCATGGTATAATTAGTTTCGTGAACTAAAGCAGCCGATGTTTGCCGTATAATTTCTCGTAGTGTTTGAGATATTTTACGTCGGAATGCCGTTGAATTTTCACCCCAAAGTCTGAATGCATTGTCCAAATGCTCAAAACTGTGAGCAGCCATTTTTACAGCATTTTCACGAGGTAGTAATAAAACAGCTTTTTGTCCTCGATAGATAATTTCTAATGCGATATTATACGATGCTGAACCTAAACGATGTCCAATAAAAGAAATATCTGCGCGGACTGTTGGAGGTAATGCCATAATACGATCAGAAAATTCCCATCGGTGTGGCATTTTAATTCGTGATTTTACGTGGGCAAGGTCTTTTTTGATATCTAATGGGGTATTAGGGCTGCTATGAATGGCTTGAGCAATTTTTGTTTCTGCCGGACCTCTATTTTCACAGTAGAATGCTATTAGCTCACCCAGTCGCGCAGGGCCTTGTAATTTATTATTTGCGTGCGAGGCTGCTAATATTCCTGATAATAGTAATTCTCGGGTATGAGCAGGTGCAGTATCGATGAAGATCTTTAAAAAACTGCGTTGTGCGTCAGTATAATGTGAAGCCAATAATAGTCGATCAATGACAAAACTCATAGCATTGCGAAAAGCCTCACGATTATCTTTTTCAGTTAATAACTTATTTCCTGGAATCAAAATATAGCTCATCAGCACGGCTTTGACTTCCATTGGAAAATCATGATACTGAATATGAAAATCGTATAAGATACTCTTCAGTAATGTTTGCTGATATTGTTCTGAAATAAATTTCGAGGTTCTTGTAACGTCTGAACTTAATTCCTTCCAAATATTTCTACCGCCGAGATAGGTCAGAGTTTCGATGAGTTTACGTAGACTCTCTTTGTGAGGAGATTTCAGAAAGACGGAAGCAATATGGTCTGCAGAAGCCCCTGTAACGGGGTCTAGTAGGAATTTTATAAATTCAAGGCGTATAGACTCATCTTCAGTGACAAATCTTACGAGCGCTTCTCCACCGCTTAATTTTGCGTGATTCTGAGGATTATCCTCTATTTGCTTTCGCTTAAGTTTTTTAGAAATTAATTGACACTCATCCATTTGACTCTGGAGTACTGAGGTCAATTCTTCAAGGATCATTATCAAATCACGCCTAGAAACCTTATCAATAAGGTAGGTTGAAAATTGATCTACCGTTTGAGTTTGATTAACCTTATGAGTATGAATGGATTCTTTGATGCCTAACACGATCAACGTAATCATTCTTTTTCTCAGCATAAGATCGCTTAAGGAGTTTTTTACAACTAAGACATCCAGCCAAGCCATGCGAGTTTTTAAATCTAGTTTTTCTAATCGATTAGTAAGAACATCACCAAAGAAATCTCGTGTCGCGATATCAGGAAATGAAAATGTTTTATCATACATTATGAATATCTGTATAAATTCTTCTAATGGTATATTGTTGTAATGATTTAAATTCAGATCATTTCTTGAAATATCCCAATGAATTCTTTCTTTAAGTAGTTCATGCTTAACATCAACGCAGGGGAAATTTTTAATAGAAATATTTTTATTGAGAAAATGCAGAAGCCACAATCCCAATGGTGTTTCGCCACTATTAGGACCAGATATCGAAATTTTTTGATGTTGAGCTGAATGAGACATTGATACATTTTCAAGTAAGGCTTGCAAGATCGAATCTGGAAACTTTTCAACCTCTATTTTATGACTTTTATAAAATTCAATAACTCTCTTAAAATCTGCAAGAGAAAATACTTCAGGGACACCCGAAATTTTGGAGAAATTAGGCGCTGCGTTTTGTAGTGAGAAGACGCTAATATCCCCAAATAATTTATCAAATACCCATTTAATACCTAAGGTATTTGCATTCGAAACTAAAAAACGTGCATAATGAGTTTGACTTGGAATCAGTGAGTTATGTGTACAGAAGTCAAAGTTATGTTCAGTGATCAGGTGACAAATATTATTATAAAATCCTTTAATATTTTTTCTATCAGCCTCATTTCCAGTATCTAGCATCTCCTGAAGTGTGTCCACTATACAATCTATAGCGGCATTATCAGAATTTTGTACATTTCCCTCGACATACTTATGCTCTCGATATTTATACATGTGAAGTGCATTGGAGAATTGACTATAAAATCCCCTAAATCCTTGATCTGATCTAAAGTCAGCAGTTTTAACAGCTTGAGCAAATTCCACTCTGTTTTTTTCTATTATTTGTATTTCTTCTTGAATCAACCTAGGTAGTAGAATTTTCTCTTTTATTCTCACATATTCTTCATCCTCTTCACTGGACATTCGTCCTATTGTGATTGTGTTGTTAGGAGTAAAAGCAAAATATTGATAAAGCATTTCATTTGCAGAATGATGAACCCGATCTCGATGGTTTGACAGCATCACACTAAGCACTGACTCTTTGTCGTATATGCCCAAGTTCCAATAGGCGAGTGCTATTTGATGACTACTGTCCTCTAGAATCACTTTATTATGTTGTTTTTCGTCATGCCATAATTTCGGAGCATTAATAAATACTCTGATAAATTGCCTAAATAAAGCTTCGTGAATCGCCTCTAGTTTTTTTACTAATGAATTAATGGCGATTGCATGTTTTAGTTTTTCTTTGAGATCAACTGCTTCGCTAAATGCTGTAATTAATTGAGCGTGTTGTTTGAAGACCCCCATTGGTACAAGATCGAAAATTCCAAGCGAATAACCTTCATGGTCATAAATCACTTGATTTAACCATTTGTAAATTTCAACAAATGTTTCAGGTTCCCTAGAGAATTTTTGATAGGAGATTTGGACTAATTCTTCCAGAAGTGTCATTGCTTCAGGATCACTCTGCTTGACTTTAATAGTTCTTAATTTTTTGCAGAAATCTTCATGATTAAAATTCTTTGCTGCATTTTCTAATTCTTGTCTAGCACTGTCTAATGTCGTTAGATGAATTTTTGGAGTTTTTTGAGGCGGAGGATTTTTTTTCAATGCTTCTACTAGTTCCTTCTCGATTTCAGCAGGGATAGCTTGATTTTTTTCTGATAGTTTTTCAATTTCACCAAATTGATTTATTGAGGCTAAATAGGTTTGCATATGTTGAATTCTGAGCTCAAAAGGACTATGAGTATCTTTCAGCATGCCATAGAAGTCTTGACCTTTAGGTGTGTATTTAAAAATTTCAGCGCCCTTACGCATAAAGCTAATACCCGCTTGAGGTGCTGTACCGGAAGCCATTAGCCATTTGACAGAATGTAAATCAGCCAAATTTTCTTCAACGCGTAGACCGTGTTCAGTATAGAAAATATGATAAAGCTCGTGCCCCATCACAAATTTTATTTCATCACGTGTCATCGCTTTCAGGATTCCAATCGTGAATTTAATATGATTTTTCTCTTGATTAGCGAAGGCATTCACATGATCATCTAATTGAATCAATATTTTTAGCTTACTGAATCGGTCTATAGCTGCTGTTTTATCTTCAATACTCTCTACAATGGCAGATTGCAATTCTTTGAGCATCTCAAGGAGATAAAGTTTTAGACGTGAAAGCCCTGGATCATCAATAGATAGGAATCTCTCTTCTTTTTTCATGTGTTTTTCCGTGGCAGGCTTGTTTAATACATTAGATCAAATATTGATGTCTATGGCAAGTATAGGAGAATAGGGATCAATACAACGTAAAATGCACAAAGATTGGCAGCGCAGGAAGCATACTATCGATACGATCGAGAATTCCGCCATGGCCAGGAAGTATGTTACCGGTGTCTTTAACGTGAGCATTACGTTTGAATATACTGATCGCTAAATCACCTAATACAGACGCTAAAATTGTCCATAATGCGATCACCATTAAAATTAAAAAGCTTTCTTCGGCCGTACCAAATTTTAAATAAGATAATTTACACGCACCGTGTGTGCACACCAATATTGTTTCAGAAAGAATAAATACGATTAATACAATGAACAACCCGGTAACTAACGCGCCTATTAATCCTTCAATCGTTTTTTTAGGACTCACATCGGGGATTAATGGGGTTTTTCCCCAGCGTTTTCCGGCAAAATAAGCTCCTGAATCCGCGCCCCAAATAAACACTAAACAAAGCAATAACATTTCACGCGGAAATTGTTCAGTCCCGAATTTTGTGAGCAAATAAAAACAAGGCGCCATGGAAAGATAACCCATGATACTACGAAGCAATCGACTTTTTCCCCAATAAGATTCTGTTTTGGGATAGGTTAATACTAACAATAAAACTAAGGGCCAATAAATCAGGCTAAAATGATAAAAGAAAAGCGTCATTAGAGCGCCAAGAGTCGGATGAAGTATCAAGGCTTCTAAAAAAATAAATCCAAGCACATATGTCAAACGAGAATACCAAGCATTCCAACCCGCTAATTTAGACCATTCCCAGCTTGCAATAATAAATAATGCAGCGCTGATCGCAAGAAAAGGGATGGGTGGTAATTCGAAAATGCCTACAATAACCAGAGGTAATAAAACAGCCGCAGTAATAATTCGTTTTAGCATACTTCAGTCTGACTCAGCTGTTCGTTGGTTAATCCAAAACGGCGTTTGCGCGATGCAAATTCATGCAAGGCTTTTTCGAATTCAGCCGGACCAAAATCCGGCCATAAAATATCGGTAAAATAAAGCTCTGCGTACGCAATCTGCCATAACAAGAAATTACTAATACGAATTTCCCCGCTAGTGCGAATTAATAAATCAGGTTCTGGAAGATCCGACATCGATAAATAAACAGTAAAACCTTCTTCGTCAATCGCAGTGATATCGGCCTCGTTCGATAAAACATCTTTTGATAATCTCATCGCAGCATTAGCAATATCCCAACGACCACTATAATTCGCGGCTATGACTAAAATTAATCCATCATTATCTTTGGTAACGCGTTCTGCTTGACGCATTTCGGCTTGTAATTCCACTGAAAACGCTTTTCGATCACCAATAAAACGAATTTGGATATTTTTTTCGCGCATCGATTCAGTTTCAGTATGTAGCGTGTGAAGAAATAGTCGCATTAATGCAGTGACTTCTTCACTAGGACGTCCCCAATTTTCACGACTAAAGGCAAATAGAGTGAGAACTTCGATTCCCAATTTAGGACAGTGCTCAACAATTCGTTTAAGTGCTTTTGCCCCAGCTTCATGTCCGGCAATACGAGGTAATTGTTTTTGCATTGCCCAACGGCCATTTCCATCCATCACAATGGCAACATGTCGTGGTTTCACTTAAATCTCCAGTAAATCAGCTTCTTTTACGCCGATGACTTTATCTATTTCAGCAATATATTTATCGGTAACTTTTTGAATTTCTGCTTCAGCACGTCGTTCATCATCTTCAGAAATGGTTTTTGCTTTCAATGAATCTTTAATGGAAGTATTTGAATCACGTCGAATATTTCGTACTGCCACTTTTGATTTTTCGCCTTCATCGCGGAGTATTTTAATTAATTCTTTTCGACGCTGTTCTGTTAATTGCGGTAACGGAACTCGAATAACAGAACCTGCGGTAACTGGATTTAAGCCTAAATCAGCATTCAAAATAGCTTTTTCTATAGTAGGCACCATGCTTTTTTCCCACGGCGTTACGGTGAGTGTGCGCGCATCTTCAACGGCAATATTCGCAACTTGTGTTAAAGGTGTATCATTTCCGTAATAAGAAATTTTAATATGTTCAATAATACCGGTATTTGCACGTCCTGTACGAATGCGTGTAAGCTCTAACTTCAGCGCATCAATGCATTTATGCATACGCTGTTCAGTATCATTCACTAAGGCATTAACCATTATTCCTCTCCTCGTTCCACTAATGTCCCAATGTCTTCAGAAAGAATCACTTTCTTGATATTGCCGGGAACGGCGATATTGAAGACTCTCAAAGAAATATTATGATCACGACACTGACAAAATGCGGCTAAATCCATTACCCGCAATTCTTTGCTCAGAACTTCACGATACGTAACGCGTTTGTACAATGTTGCACTTTTATCAATCATCGGATCAGCAGTATAAACACCATCCACGTTCGTCGCTTTAAGAATCACATCTGCACCGATTTCGATGCCACGCAAACTTGCTGCTGAATCTGTTGTAACCATAGGATTACCTGTACCCGCTGCAAAAATCACAACACGACCGCTATTTAAATGATGAATCGCTTTACGACGATCATAATGATCGACCATCCCACTCATCGGAATGGCAGAGAAAACACGTGTATCAATCTCATTATTTTCAAAAACATCCCGCATCGCAATGGCATTCATCATGGTTGCGAGCATACCCATATAATCACCAGAAATTCGATCTAATCCTGCTTTGGAAAGTGCTGCACCTCGAAATAAGTTGCCACCACCGACAACAATCCCCACTTGCACTCCCAGCGCAAGAACTTCCTTAATTTCTTGAGCTAATCGATGCAAAACAGCAGGATCAATACCAAAATTACTGTTGCCCATTAAGGCTTCACCGCTGAGCTTGAGTAAAACTCTATGATACAACGGCTTTTGAGACATTACTGAGCTCCCTGAACTTGTGCCATCACTTCTTCAGCAAAATTATCTTCACGCTTTTCAATGCCTTCACCCACTTCGAATCGTTCAAAGGCAAGTACTTTTGATTTTGCGTTATCCAATAATTTTCCTACTGACACTGAAGGATCTTTAATAAACGGTTGACCCAACAAACTTATTTCATTAACAAATTTTGAAATTCTTCCGTCAATCATTTTTGCAATGATTTCAGGGGGTTTTCCACTATCAGCCGCTTGAGCAGTAAATATTTCACGCTCTTTTGCAATGATATCCGCTGGAATTTCATCAGGTGAAATCGCTTCTGGACGTGAAGCAGCTACATGCATTGCAATATCTTTTCCTAAATCTTCGTTATTGGAATCTAATTTCACAACAACACCAATTTTATTGCCATGACGATATTGCGCAATCGGATGTTCAGACGACAAAATTTTAATTCGGCGAATTTGGATATTCTCACCAATTTTCGCAACAAGTTCTTGTCGAGCTTGTTCAACGGTGACATTTGAACCTGCAGAAATTGCTAGATTTCCAACCGCATCAATATTCGTTTCTTTTGCAGCTAATGCTTGTTCAGCAGCATTATTCGCAAATTGTAAGAAATTCTCATCGCGACCCACAAAATCTGTTTCGCAATTAATTTCAACAATAATGGCACTTTTTTGGTCGGCAGTTAACTTAATAATAATTGCACCTTCAGCAGCAATACGGCCTGCTTTTTTATCTGCTTTTGCAGCACCTGCTTTTCGCATGGCTTCAATAGCAGCTTCAATATCACCTTGTGATTCTACTAGCGCTTTCTTACATTCCATCATCCCCGCACCGGTTCTTTCACGCAATTCGCTCACTTGGGCAGCTGTAATTTTCATATTTATTCTCCTGATGGGGTATCAACGATTTCCGTTGATGATGGTTTTTCGTCCGCTGATTTTGCCTTAGTTTTAGATTCAGCAGGTTTACTTGCGGGTGTTTTTGAATCAGCACTTTTAATTACTGTTTTTTTCGCAGCAGGTTTTTTCGCAGCAGTTGCTTTTTCTTTATCAGCAGCTCGGCTCTTTTCACCCTTGCTTGCAACGTCACTCGCTACTGCAGTTTTATCTGCAACAACTTCTTTGGCAGGCGCTTCTTCACGTTTTTTAGTCACTACTTTACGTGTACCAACTTCTTCTTTCTTTTTCACTTCAGGTTTTGGTTTCTCAGGTTGTTTTGGTTCTGAAGCTGCAATTCGTTCACGCGCTGTGATAATGACATCAGCTATTTGTTTGCAATAAACTTGAATAGCACGAATAGAATCGTCATTTCCAGGAACTACATAATCAATAAAATCAGGAGAATTATTCGTATCAACAATGCCAATCACTGGAATACTTAATTTACGTGCTTCTTCAATCGCAATGTTTTCATTGCCCACATCAATGATAAATAACGCATCAGGCAATCCGCCCATATCTTTAATACCACCCAAACTTTGATCAAGTTTTGATTTTTCGCGAGTCAGTGTAAGCCGTTCTTTTTTTGTAAATCCTTGAAAACGTGGACTCTCCATTAATTTTTCAAGATCACGAAGACGACGAATAGATTGTCGAATAGTTTTATAATTTGTAAGCATCCCACCTAACCAACGATGGTCAACAAAAGGCATGCCAGAACGTAATGCATGTTCACGAATAATTCCAGATGCAACGTCTTTAGTACCAACAAAAAGAATTTTGCCTTTTTTAGATGCAACACTCGAAGCAAAATTCAGTGCTTCTTTAAACATGGGGAGTGTTTTTTCCAAATCGATGATATGAACATTCAGACGTGTGCCAAAAATATATTGAGCCATTTTGGGGTTCCAGTAACGGGTTTGATGCCCAAAATGCACGCCAGCTTCGAGAAGATCTCGCATAGAAACAGTAGACATAGTGATACCTCTAGTAGGGTTAAGCCTCCACCTCTCCCATTCTCTAACCAAAGCGGACAATGTCTACTTCAGCACCCTAGAGAACGTGTCGAAAGGTGTGTGTATTTACTTTTAGAGCAACTCTCTGAGTCACACTAAATAGTATTTGCGTAAAACGCCGAAGCTTTATAACATAGTTTGTAGTGAAGAACAATCAAAGGATTCGTTCTTTGAGTGATTAGCGGCTTTTTTTAACATTTATGGCATTAAATATGACGATTCACATCAATTCTCCGGCAGAAATCGAAAAAATGCGAATTGCAGGTCGCTTAGCTGCAGAAGTCCTGGAAATGATTACCCCCCATGTGGTACCCGGGATTACCACGAAGCACTCGATAAAATTTGCCACGATTATATCGTCGATGTGCAAGACGCCTACCCTGCTTCGCCAGGATACAAAGGTTTTCCAAAATCCGTCTGCACATCACTCAATCATGTCATTTGCCACGGTATTCCCGGGCCTCGAGAGCTGAAAAAAGGCGATATTTTGAACATCGATGTCATTGTTCGAAAAGATGGCTACCACGGTGATACCAGCAAAATGTTTTTTCTAGGTGAGCCTTCGATTTTGGCTAAACGGCTTGTCACGGTAACTCAAGAATGTCTTTATCTTGGCATTGAGCTCGTTAAACCGGGTGTACACCTGGGTGATATCGGAGCAGCCATTCAAGCTCATGCCGAAAAAAACCGCTTCACTGTCGTGCGCGAATTCTGCGGCCACGGTGTAGGCAAAAATATTCACGACGATCCTCAAATTCTCCACTACGGAAAAGCAGGAACGGGCGAAATCATCACACCCGGCATGATTTTTACCATCGAACCTATGATTAACGCAGGCAAACGCGACCTCAAAATCCTCCCAGATGGCTGGACCGTCGTCACCAAAGACCACAAACTTTCCGCTCAATGGGAACACACTATCTTAGTAACGGAAACAGGCCATGAAATTCTGACCTTGCGTAAAGAAGAGACCATCCGATAATTTCTCAATACTTTTTTTAATTATTACCTTAGGTAAATTCACCAAGTAATTTAGTAATTTTGGCAAAACCTATAACAACTCAAGACGCGACGCCGCTGTCATCATAAGAAAAGAAGAAACTATCCGTTAAGGGGTCAAGACGCGACGTCACTGTCAGGCACTCCACTTATCGTGCAAAAGTGGCCCTCAAGGGCTATAATATAATAAGTATAGATTAACAGTAAGTTTTGGGGGGTATTGTAGTGCAAAACAAAGAAACAGGCGCACCAGGTTGGGCGTTATGCCCTATTACTCTCGAGCTCATGCTGGACCCCGTGATAGCGGCAGATGGGCGCACTTATGATCGAGTGGCCATTGAAAGGTTGATCGCTCAGCATCCCCGAGGACCAGTCATTGTACCAGGCTCACATACACCATTGATACACTCGTATTTGATACCGAATAACACCTTATTGCAAATGATTCGTGAATGGTGCAAGTCACAGTCAGAGCTTGTTATGCAAAAATTTGAAAACGCTCGGTTGCGCAAACTCCTTCACCCCGAGCTGGATGCAGCTACACGAGTTGTATCAGTTGGAATATATGCCCGAGTTGGAGGATGATCCAGATTTTCCACCTGAGTTAGAGAAGACGGCACCAGAAAAATTACCTGAGCTAGAGAAAACCGAGCTTGATATTCTACCTGAGTTGGCGCAGTTAAAACTGGAGTACGCAAAATTAAGTGAAGAGTTTGAGCAGAAAGCAGCTCTTTTCCAAGCCTGTTCTTAATGCGCTAGCCGGTAATTTCGCTTTAGTCTCGACATTAAATGGCAACCTTCAAAACGCTGCCGATAACAGGATTTACCTCGATGACAAACATTATTATGTTCGCGACCCCAGAATAGGGCGCGTGCGAAAAATCCACTTCCTGCAGAGCTCGCTGTCACGGGTGATAATCTAGCCGAGAAATTGCAGGATAAAACATTTCGAAAAAAGCTACTCGAGGATGTAACTGAAAAAGGCTATTTCCTCAAGGGAGCTTTTTTTGAACAGCTCCCTAAAGTTTTAGTCCAACATTTGATTCAGACGATAGTCAACGTAAACCCAAAACTCACTGCAACTCAAGCGCGAAGCTTGGCATTAGCAGGCAGACCTGGCATCTCAACGTACTTTCAGGTAGCCATCGGAGCCGCTCATTTCAATGCTACAAGATTTTTAGATTATGTGCGCGCAGGCAAACAGCTTGAATCCGAATGGATGCTAACAGAAGATCCTGGGTTGTTGACACTGAAAGATGTCGAGATCAGCAAATTATTTCTGCATATGTTGAGAGGTGAATCTGCAAAAGCAGCAGATATGCGAAAAAAAAATCCTGATTTGTTGCCTGATGAGGAACTCGAGATCAGCCAATTTTTAGTTTATGTGTCCACAGGGAACCTTCTTGAAGCGAGAAAGATGTTACAAAAAGACCCCACCTTGGTATTAAAAAAAGGGAGGCTAGTGGATTTTGGGCTGAGGCGATTCGTAGAAAAATCGGATGAAAAGGAAGCAGCAGGCATCTATCCCATGCAGTATGCGGATGCACAAGATGATGTGCCGATGAAGGATTTGCTCAAGCGCAATTGGCCTGCAGAGCAGACGGGAGAGATTGCCAAGCAGCTTGAAGAAAAAGGCAATAGCAATTATAAGGCGCTGGAGGATTTACGGCATTCGATTGGCACCGTACGTGATGCCTTGGCAGCGTTTATAGACATTACCAAACCACTCGATACTCTTGAGAAATACGAAGCATTAGAACTTCAGCTGGAAGCAGCCTGGCGCGAATTTATAAAAGCAGAACTGAAGCTGGCGCCCCGAGCGATTCATTTATGGAGAGAAGAAGGGAATCCAGTGGCGTGGCACGATGTCAGAAAGAATGCTCCACTGATCGAGAAGTCGAGGAACCAGGAAAACATAACGTGGTGGTACGATAATGTTGGGAGTTATGATCCTGATAGAAGACATAAATATGGAGTAGTCAGGGGTGATGTGAGGGTGGGCGGCAGCCATGAAGCCGAGCTTTTGGCAGGCGGTTCGGTAGGAGCATTTTACGAGGGGTGGCGGTTTATGCACGACCTTAAAAAATTATCACAGTTGTCTGCTCCGTCGCAAGCTGCGGTTCCAAAAGAGTCTCATGAGAGCCCACTGCCTGCGCGCAGATTCAAGTGAGTACTATTCATGGGTGGTGAGAAAATTCAGGGTGTTATGTGAACAGAGCGTTGTGAAAACACTACCCCACTAGCGCCGAGAAGAAGGAGAAATATTTGATCGCGGTTGTGAGTTATCAATCGCAACTGATTTATAATATTTATTTATCCCGTCGATCGGTTTAAGTGAGATTATAGCGTGGGAATTTATATTATATTCAGTTCGACTTACTCCCTTTTCATTATTTTGAATATCATTTAAAAAACTTGAAGAATCTGCATTAGGTTCACGCAACACACTATATAGTGGCAACATGGATCTCTCTGAAATACAGGCTTCGATATAAGTCGGAAGGTTTTTTGACAAATCAAAGTATGTCCTTAAGTATTTCGTAAATTTCTGGCTATCCCACCAAAAGGAGTATTTTCCTAGAAAATCGCCTAATAATTCTGGACTAGGATTAGCATTGAACAGAATCAACCTTAAATATAACGTAAAATGACTATTATCTTCATCACCACAAACTAATTTCACTTGCTCACATAGCTCCATAAAAGAGTTCAATTTCCAACTCATGATTTGATAATAAGGCAATCCAAATGAAAGAGGTGACCCAGAACTTTTGGATAATACTTCACCTAATGATTGATCACCTGTACACATCACAAAAGGATGTGCAGCTGCAACAAGAGCTCTAAATGATTCTTCTGACATTGTGGGTAATTGTGTGATCCTTAGTGATTTTCCTTTTTTATCTGAAATTACATGATCCCAAGTCACCCCATCAGCTGTTTGAAAATACACCTGAGAAAACCCTAATTGCATCAATCTCTCAATATTTAATTCCGACATTTGACTTAAAGAAAATGGAAGCATTACATCCAATACAGTCTTCTTTACCACATTAATATCGTATACTGATAATTCAGTAATAATATGAATGAATTGCACTGCGGAAATATTATTATTCACAGCATAATCTTTCGATCGATTATAATAACCCACAAATAAAGCATAATTATTAAAATACGCACCTTGCTCTATTAATTCAGCTCCTAACAATCTCTTAACATCAGTTGGTAATTTTAACAACTGTCTATGAGGTGGACCATCAGAATAATCTTCTATAAATATTCCACAACTATTTTGCATGACACCCGTTTGAACAAAATGACATCTTGGAAAATCGCGTTGCGCTTTAGCCAAAATCTCAGCACTCATATAACCATATTCTAAAATACAGTTGAGTGGTAATTTCCCTTCTCGACAATGCTCAATATACACTCTAACAGGGACAGGCAATATTGATATTCTGCCTCTATGTTCATTTACATAGCCACTAAGATAAGCTGGATATACAGCTACAAAATCTGCTGATTTAATGTGATCAACACAATGACTGTACTCAAACATTTGAACCCAATCGTTGATCTGAATTAATTCTACTTTATCAGGAATATCCGATACTGTTACATTACCGTCTGTTCTGAGTAACCAAACAATGGATCTATTAGGATTCTTTGTCCGTAGCGCTTTAATTAATTTACGAGCAGATGAAATATCTCCCCTCGTACCGTCTTGGACATCGGTGATTATCACTATGGCATTGTCTGCTTGTTCGACTCTTTCACATTTGGCTGTTTGCATGCTCTCTCACCACAAATAAACTTAATTAATAGAATTAATACTATATTAACACTATTTTTAGATGTGGTAAATCCCCTTTTCCTCTCATTATAAGCAGAAAACCAATTGTCCGGTTTATAATATCCTTTCTTTCAAGCAATAAAGGAGGCTAAATTTGCACCAGATACGCGTGCTATCTGCTACGGACAATCACGATTCTAGTCACCGAAACTGGTCATGAAATTCTGACATTAAGAAAAGAAGAAACCATTCGATAAAAAATGCTGGCAACAGGCTACTCTAGAACTAAATTTTCTTCCACCTTTTAATGCCATTTTTATCTTCAGTTATAACCCACATATTACCATCGTTTCCTTTCTTTTCTGTTCCAACCTTAAATGACGTAGCGCTTTCACTGGGGCCTTTTCTCCCTGCTTTAGGTTGTTTAGATTTTAACAACTCTTTTTCGATGGGGAGTTTAATTTTTAGAATTCTTTTTTTATTTTTTTCATTATTAAGAGGATCTTCTAGTAACCAATCATTGCTCTCTAGAAAGTATTTCGGGTATGGTATTTCTTGAAGCTCATATTGTGCTGCCAGACCGTGATCAATGACTCCCATGTGGATGTCATTAAATTTAAAATTACCGTAATTATCTTGCATTATTTTATAGCAGTGTTCATGCATCACATAGCCATCACCGAAGAAATGTTTTGGGGAGCGAGGATCATACATAGGTTTTGGATTTTGTTTATCCTCCAGGATAAAGCTAGCAGACCATATAGCACCAGATTTATCTATGAACTGTCTGTCCCAAACGTCATATGGAGCTACATTGATCACTTGGTTATCAGTGGTAAGGATAACGCTCGTACCGAGCCATTCGTATTTAGATTCCTTACTAAGATCGATTAAGCTTTTGGATAGTTGTTCCTGTTCCTGATCTGAAATATGTCCATTATCGATCATATCCTCAATGATAATATCTCCCGATTCAATAAGAGCATAGCCCTGAGCATCTTTATCTTTTAACCTTGTTAGAATTTTTCGAAGCAACGGAATATCGCTAATGATAACCTTATGCTCCATCGGTCCTCCACAGACAAAGCAGTATGTTTGAGCTCCCATATTTTCTATACCTCGCATTGATATCGTGCTAGTTCAGCGGAAATCACACAATCGGGCTTACACTAGGGTGAGTTTGCATAATCTGTTCCGCACTCTGATTTATTAAATATAGTAACGGCCTGTAAATTGTCAAATTTTTGTACGCTTTTTGCAAAACCTCTCACAACTCAAGATTCGACGCCGCTACCTACGACGCCGCTACCTATTTCAATCTAACATATACGCTATAGTAGTACTTACCAAGCGTAACTTCGACATATTCGCACTCCCAGCCCAACCCTTTATCGGCTGCTAATGGCGTCATATTCGGGAGTGAATCCATCAGATTTCGATATAAGCTCCACGCCTGATCTTTAGTCTCAGGAGAATCAATGGATCTTACATAAAAATGAAATAACCACTTTTCATGAGTGTCAAATTTGTCAGCAAGCTCATATTGGCCATAATAAAATCTATCATTGCCCTGGAAAATTGGCATAAATCCAATTTTCATTAAACTTTTATCATTTATTCGTTGTTTTATCGCCGCTACACTAGGACAAATATGTTGCTCAGCCATAGCCACTGAGGCAAAACTCATAATCACCAATAAACAAATTGTTAGAAAGCTAAAATTTTTTCTCATGCCATGATACCTCTGCTAATTTATTATAAGACCTTGCTTTATATCATAAATAATCACGAAAATCAAGATGGTTTTTGGCATCGGGTTTTTGGCGTCGCGTCTTGAGTTGTGAGAGGTTTTGTAAATTCAGTATCCAAAATAAATAATTTGAAATGTAAGTTATAATAAATCTAATATTTGTTGCTCAATATAATATCGATTTCAAAAAACCCCCTCTCAACTAAAGATTCGACGCCGTACTCATTGCCATTCCTGCGGGGACACCAATTCGGTGCCGCGTTTTCCCATTTTTAATTGTAACAAAGGCTCTCCACTAAACTGACTGATCATGTCTGCTAATTTCATGGAATGCGTAGTGATCCAGAGTTGAGAATAGCGCGAAGCCTCTGCGATCAGTTCTGCGAGTGGCATCAACAAATCAGGATGTAAACTTGTCTCTGGTTCATTGAGCGCTAACAATTTTGGTGGACGTGGACTCAGCAACGCTGCCACTAAACATAAATACCGTAAAGTGCCATCGGAAAGTTCATTGGCTTCGAGTGGCCGAAATATATCGGGCATTTTGAGTAAAGTTTCAAATCTCGCTTTATTATCATTTTGAATAATTAATTTTGCACCGGGAAAAGCGCGATCAATAACTTGATCTAACCATTCTGGATTACCTATTTCTTTAATAGTTTGCAAAGCTGCTGCTAAGTCATGACCATCATTACTTAATATGGGTGATCTTATGCCTACTTGAGGTGCCCGAATGGGGGACAATGAATCAGTACGAAAATGATGGTAAAAACGCCATTGTTTCATCTCATGTCTAAGACTGGACAGTTCAGGGTATAAATGTGGCTCTTGTAGTTGGGCCAATACCGATTCAGATTGTGATAAAGATGCAGGATAAGCAACTCGAGCTCCATCATGGTTTACTAGCCAAGTGGTGTTGGCTTTACGGTCTAGTAAGGTGGTGCTCGGTCTACGCTTTGTTCCATGCCAAACATACTCTTCTTTGACTTCTGGATCTCTACCAAAGGCTGATTGGGATGGGATAGGTAATCCGCATTGAAATTCATATCCAAAGGTTTCGGTTCGAACAGATAATGCTAGACGCGTTGGTTTTGGGGTTCGTGTCAATTGTAAGCGAGCACCTGCCCATAATGCTGAAGAAAAACCACCCTCATCTGCAAAAGTTTGAGTAAGTTGACCTTTAGCAGTTTGAGCAATTAAATGTACGGCTTTGTATAAATTACTTTTTCCGCACCCATTCGGGCCCGTAATAACATTGACTCGATTGAGACGTAAATTAATTTCTGCAATGGAGCGATAACCTGATATATTTAATTCATGAATGGCCATTGAATTTCTCCTTTTCTTTATTGAGCAACTTACATCATTCAACTATCAGGGTCAAATCTGAGAACAGCGGCGTCGTCACAAGGAGCTTTGACATTGGACATTGGCGTAGCGTCTTGAAAGGAAGAAATGTGCTAAGATAATTCAAGAGGAAGTTGTTTATTATGGAGATTCGATTGGACAAAGAAATTTTTGTAAAATTTGAAATAAAGCAGTTAGACAAAATAATGCGTCTAGATAACGAAACTTATCTCGATATTAAATACTTAGCCTTATGTAGCTTTATCGATAGAATTGCACGATATATATCGCCTGATATAAAAAATTCATTTGTTAGATTTGAAAATATTTTAACCAGTTATTATAATAGAGATGACTTTAAGTTAATAGATATGCGCTATTTCAATCAAGGCCAATTTCTAATTGGCGATCACCAAAATAACGATTACTTAAAACAAAACGCGAAAAAGTACTATGATAAATTAATCAAAGGTAATTTATATGATCAATTACGGCCAATATTCGATATAAAATTTAATCTTGAGACTATAGGTAATGATTCAATATGATCTGACCCCGTTTCAAAGGACACTAAGTTTGATAAACTTAAGGGAATCAAAGAGGTGTCAAGATGAAAAGGAAAACGGACAAACTATTTCGAGCAGAGGCAGTGAAATTAGCACTGTCGTCACCGCAGCCATATGCTAAAACAGCGAGAGACTTAGGGATACACCAGGTCACTCTCTATTCATGGATTAATCAGCATCGTAACGATCAGACCCAAGAGACCGTTGGTGAAAGCCAGGTAGATGTTGTAGAAGAGAATCGACGATTAAAGATGGAGATATTGCGCTTGAAGGAGGAGCGCGACATATTAAAAAAGGCCGCAAAGTTCTTTGCGAACGAATTGAAATGAAGTATCAATTTGTGGAAGAGAAGCGCAAAGAACACTCGATTAACATCCTGTGTCACGTTTTAGAAATAAGCCGAAGCGGCTTTTATGCGTGGTTATCACGACCTGTGAGCGATCGAGAAGAATCGAATCAGCAATTATTGTTAAAGATCCGTGAGAGTCATGAAAGAAGTCGAGAGACGTATGGATATCGTCGCATATACTATGATCTACATGCAGAATTAAAAACACTCGGAAAAAACCGAGTTTTTAGGCTGATGCAGCATTATGGCATAAGAGCGAAAACGAAAAGGAAATTTAAAATGACGACGGATTCAAATCATAGTAAACCCATAAGCGATAATAAATTAAATCGAGAGTTTACCGCTAACAAACCAAATCAGCGCTGGGTCTCTGATATTACGTATATTCCGACGATGGAAGGATGGTTGTATTTATCGGTGATCATGGATTTATTTTCTAGGAAAATCATAGGGTGGTCGATGGATAGCAGGATGAAAGAAGATATCACGCTGAATGCTTTAAGAATGGCGTTATTTAAGCGAAAAATATCAGGTGGAGTATTGTTACATTCTGATCGTGGAAGTCAGTATGCAGCGAATGAATATCAGGGATTATTGAAGGATAATGATATTGAATGCAGTATGAGTCGAAAAGGGAACTGCTGGGATAATGCGGTAGTAGAAAGCTTTTTTCACACACTGAAAGTTGAGTGCACGCACCATGAAAGCTTTAAAACGAGAGAGGAGGCAAAGAGAGTTATTTTTGAATATATTGAGGTTTTTTACAATAGACAACGTAGGCATTCTACGATAAATTACAACACGCCTGCTCAATATGAATTAATGTATGCTTGTTAGAGGTTGGTGTCCACGAAATCGGGAGCAGATCAATATTACGCTATCAGACAATAGATAATCTCCTGAAAGTGTTAAAGGCTGAGCTTAAAAATATTGATTCAATAGATGACTACTTGAAATTATTTAATAATGCTCATATTTTATATCATATATTAAGATGCCCTTTAGTTCATGAGCAGCAGAGCCATTTCTTAATAGAATCAGCATATAGAGTTGATGGATCGATTAGGCTGTCGCCTTTATCGAAGATGACGCCTGATTTAATAGATGAAGCATTAAGAGAAATCTTAGCTAAATGGAAAAGCGAATGATGTTGCTATTTCCTAATCATTAAAGCATCTATTTAATAGAGTAGCTGTACTTATTCTTTCGCTCTCAAAGTAACCTCTTAAATTGAAATATAGAGTTTATAAGATCCACCAGGCAACTTTCTACTTAAGATTTACTCAGCATCAAATGATCGCCACCGCCAAATTGTGAGCATTATAAATAACGGCGTCGAAATAGCGGCGTCGCGTCGAAATAGCGGCGTCGGAAATAGCGGCGTCGTATCTTGAGTTGTGAAGACTTTTGAGAATTTCACAATAATTCATAATCAATAAAGCATCTAACATCTCTTCAAACTAATAGAAAATATCTTGCAATACCAAGTAAGTCTGTCTTTCCTGGAATAATTTCAAGCCCCAGACAAAAATGCCAGCATATACTATAGTTATCAAACCTGATTGTATAAAAAGAGTGTATGGTAAAGTAGGCAATATCACTATAACTCAGTTAATCAGGCATATAATTCTTAGTGACGTACCGTAAGAAACCTTTAGGTTAGCATAATATGAGCATCAAATTATCAAAAATTCAATTCGCGGAAGGTCGTGATTCCGAATTTGAAGGCCTCTCAATTGAGCCAGGAAATATTACGCTCCTTGTCGGCCCAAATAACTCAGGTAAAAGCCAGGCGCTGCGTGAGATCGAGTCTTATTGTTGTGAATATAAAACACCCTCAAAAGTAATAAAGAACATTCAGTTACACTATCCTGAGTCCGTACCTGCAATCAATACGCTTTTGAATCAATTCAAAATAGAGCCCGAGAACAACAAACCTAACTCCGATGAATATTGTATAATGCAGCATGGAATATCAACCTCACCTAAAAAGCACACCATCGTACAAGAAAGACTTGAGAATGCAATAAATACTAAGAATATGAATTACATTTGCAATAATGTAATTTCATATTTCACAATCAGACTTGACGGCAAGACAAGATTCCTTCTGACTGAGCCCAAAGAATCTGGGGATCTGCAACGCCAACCAGAAAATCATCTAATGGCACTCTTTAAGAATAGCGAAGCAAGAAACCAAGTTAGTAAATTTACCAAAGATGCTTTTGGTTTATACTTTGTCATTGATCCAACTGAAATGAAAAGACTACGAATTCGAATGAGTGAAACTAAACCAACCTCATCTCATCAAGAGCAAGGACTTGATGAGGATGCTCGTAGCTTTCATAATGCAGCAGCTGAAATTTCAACGTTGGGTGATGGTATTCAGGCCTTTGTTGGCATCTTAACTGCAGTTGCCAGTCTCGATCATAAAATCATACTTATTGACGAGCCAGAAGCCTTTCTTCATCCCCCATTAGCAAAAAGACTCGGTGCGAATCTAGCAAAGATTGCTGCAGAGAGAAATGCACACCTGATTGTGGCTACTCACAGCGCGGATTTCGTGATGGGCTGCATTGAGTCTACTGATAAGGTTGAGATTGTTCGGCTTACGTACGAAAATAAATTAGCAACTTCACGAAAAATAGCCCCATTGAATTTAAAAAGCATTCTCAATACTGCTCTCCTTAGAAGCTCAGGAGTTATTCGCGGTATTTTTCACAGGGCCATCATTGTTTGTGAATCTGATGCGGACCGTGCATTTTATGATGAAATCAACAGAAGGCTTATTTCGGTTGGTCGTGGCATTCAGGATGCACTTTTTATCAATGCACAAAATATGCAGACCATCGAGAAGATAGTAAAACCCTTACGAGACCTTTGCATTCCAGCAGTTGCACTCGTAGACCTTGATTTTCTCAATTGTAAAGGCACCCAATGGAGAAAATTAATTCATGCATGTCAGGTCAATACGATAATCGAACAAGACATGCTTGATGAACAACAGTATTTTGTCGAATTATTTTCTAATACATCAAAATCACAAGAGAAAGATGCGATCAAAGATGGAGGCGTTAAAAATCTGGAAGGTGAAGATGTTAATCGATTAATTTCTTTTTTAGAAAAACTCGCGAAGGATGGACTTTTTCTGGTTCCGGTAGGTGAGTTAGAGTCATGGCTTAGTCATCTTAAGGTTTCAGGTCATGGACCCGTATGGTTAATTAAAATGTTTGAACAAATTGGCGATCAAGATGAAGCATCTAATTTTCTTTCCCCGTCTGAAAACGATGTTTGGAAATTTATTGATGACATCTCAGCTTGGATATCGAAATACAATCCTGCGCCTATGTAATTATCTTTTATAGATTCTCGATAGAAACACCTATATTTTATAATTATAAATAAATTTGCGGGTGTAAAAATTCATGCCTGTACCATAAACAACAAACTGAATTCTATTCCTAAGCTGGTACTCTGTGAATTTTTGGCATCGTGTCTTGAGTTATGAGAGGCTTGAGAAAATCAGCGATGATTTTAGTTAGAAAAATAGCCACAATTTAATTGTTATTCGTGAATCGTTAAAATTGAACATATGTACATAGTTGTATTCCAGCCATCCTCTTGTAAAAGATTGCAACTTCTAGTTGAATGTTCTCAATATTTACTCTATAATAATTTTTTCTTGTTGAGTTAATTTGAAACTGTTCAATCGAATTACTGGGACACGTCCCAGTAATCTTGGAGAAACGACAATGGTCAATCAACTATCAGGATCCACCTTATTTCAAGACATCAGTGACTATATTGAACAAGCAAGATCCAATGTTGCTTTTCATGCCAATAGCACATTGCTTAAATTATATTGGCATATTGGCGATAGAATCAATAGAGAAACCCTAAAACATGAGCGAGCTACGTACGGAAAGCAAGTTATCAAGAAAGTAGCATTGCAACTCACAGGACGTTATGGCAGTGGGTTTGATGCTACGAATCTATCGAGGATGTCAAAATTAGTTAGAGTATTTCCAGACATCAAAGTTATTGAGACAATATCTCAACAATTACTATGGTCGCATCTATTATTCTTAATAGGGATTGATGATCAATTAAAGCGTGATTTCTATGCGGAAATGTGTCGTCTAGAAAAGTGGAGCGTACGCACTCTAAAGCACCAAGTTAATGGTATGCTATATGAACGCACAGCGGTTGCAAAACAACCTGAGCATATCATCCGCAAACACATAGATGACCTCAAATCAGACGATAAATTAAGCCCTGAAATGATATTTAAAGATCCTTATATACTTAAATTTGAAGGGCTTTCCCAGACATATTCAGAGTCAGATTTAGAGGGCGTCATACTTAATGAAATAACATTATTTTTACAAGAACTCGGAAATGATTTTTGTTTTGTGGCTAGACAAAAGCGAATGAGCACTGAATACAATGACCGATATCTCGATTTGCTATTCTTCCACAGAAAATTACATCGACTCATTGCTATCGATCTCAAGCTTGGCAGATTTGAACCAGAACACAAAGGACAAATGGAATGGTATCTTAACTGGTTAGATAGGCATGAAAGGTGCGAAAGAGAGGAAAAACCTTTAGGCATTATTCTCTGCGCAGATAAAAACCAAGCTGATATAGAATACTTATCTTTAGAAAGCAGCAGGATTCATGTTGCTCAATATCTAACAGAATTACCACCTCGTGAACTTTTTGAACAGCGTTTAAAAACAGCCATAATGCACGCGAGAAAAAAGCATGAAGTACTTGAAAATATTTAACCTCGCGATTTACCATAATTACATGGCTATAGATTTATCAACACAAGAGAGTGATATAGTTCTACGTTTTGAAAACCGCAAGGAAGAAGCACAAGGAATAGAAAAAAAATTTTACTTACAGTTAGCCTCATCATTAAATATGCTCAATCAAGCAGCAATATATTAAGGGGGCTATTCATTATCATATCCCATATTTAATTTTTGAGATTGTCTAGTTAATTTTCGCAATGTCTTTTCACGAGCCAAGTGAATTTTTGCTTTGTAATCGAGTACATCAGCTGCGAAGACTCTTCGATGTTTACCTACTTTATGAAAAGGTATTTCTCCTTTTTCAACAAGCTTTATAAAATAAGGGCGCGATACACCTAGCAAATTAGCTGCGGTTTGTGTTGAAAGTTCTTTTTCCATGATTAACTCCACTTTATTATATTCGAAATAAACAAAAATCAAATCGACTGGCGGTGCCCAAAGGGCTTCCAAGCGGGAGAAATTACATTGGGCATGGAAGAGCGGCCCAACAAGCGAGCAGGAGCAATGGTGAACTCACCAAAATGTTCGTTGATCCTATCTACTGCTTTATTAGTGCTACGTCGCACGCGATCATTGGGCATGAAAAGATCAAGTTGTTGATTGTCAGGTTGTGGATCCAGGGCAGTGATTTGCACTTGTGAGAGAGGCTCACCATGCCAATGCTCTTCCATAAATTGCTGGCAAAGCTCATAAATACATCGACCATCAGCACAGGGATAGGCTAATTTTGCTTTAGTCGCGATCCAATCCCAATGCATACCCCGCAGCCCAATAAAGAAATGACTCGCTGCCATCTGATGACGTCGCAAACGTGCGGCGACTTTTTCACTCATGTGCAATAAATACATTTTGATCAGTCGCTCATCAGTGGTATTAGGAGGAATGACTTTGCCATGACCGATGGATTTGGGATCAGCAACGTGCATGCGTAAAGGTTCGGGGTCGGCTCCCTGGCACATGTACCAAATACGTCTTCCGAGATTTCCAAAACGTTTAGACAAAATACTGATCGGAATTTTATCAATATCGCCACACGTGATCACACCGTAAGAAGCCAAAAAACGACCAATGCCTTTTGCAATGCCACATAATTCTGTCACTGGTACATTTCGCAATCGCGCCTTTGCCTCCCAAGGATAAATCACCTGAAAGCCGTCCGGTTTTTGCAGTTTTGCCGCATATTTGGCGGTTGTTTTATCGCCACTCAACCCCACTGAGCAGGATAAACCAGAAACTTCCAGCACGCGTTGTTTAGCTCGTTGAGCCATCGCAATCGGTGAACCGGACAAACGTTGACAACGAGACAGATCTAAAAACGCTTCATCGACCGAAAATACTTCAATATCGGGTGTAATATCATTTAAAGCATCCATGATGAGCGTCGATAATTCTGCATAACGATGAGGACGCGCTGCACACTGAATAACTTCAGGACACAATTCCCTCGCCTCAAAAAGTCGCATGCCTGTTTTGACGCCAAACCGCCGTGCCTCATAAGAACACGTAATCACACAAGAACCCTGTCTACCATTGGTAATGGCAACAGGCTGGCCTCGCAGCTCAGGAAAATCCATCTGCTCTACAGACGCGAAAAAAGCATTCATATCAATCAAAACAATGGCACGAGGCCACGGAGCCTCTTTTTTTGTTGCCATGCTGCCTCCCCAATTATTTTCTTTTTATAACAACCAGCAGAGGGGATGGGGTCAGGTCTAACATTGAAACCAGCTCTTAAAAGACCCAGTGTAAGGCAGTCAATCGGGAGCTGGTTTCAATGTTAGACCTGACCCCACCCCTGTTCCCATTATCGAGATAAAAATCTCAACAACCCAACATAAATACCCTGCACTTTCACACGATCTGCTGGATAAGTCATTGGCTTCAAATGTGGATTTGCAGGAACTAAGGTCACGCTTCGATCCCTGTTACGACGCAAACGCTTCAAAGTCGCTTCACGATCATCCACCAACGCCACCACAATTTGTCCGTCGTCAGCTACATCAGCATGCTTGCACACCACCACATCGCCATCGAAGATTCCTTCTTCAATCATTGAATCTCCTTTGACCTGTAGTGCGTAATGATTTTCTCGCAAGAAAATATTGGCGATATCCACCGTACGCTGATCTGAAATTGCTTCAATCGGCTGCCCGGCAGCAATACGCCCTAGCAAAGGTAAATAACGTCGTTCATTGGCTGATTCGCAAAGTTCAATGCTGCGTTTACGGTTTGGAACGAGCCGAACCAATCCTTCAGCAACAACGCCCTGCACGTCACGGTGCACCACTCCACGAGAACTGATACCTCGTGCTTTAGCGATCTCGGCTAAAGTCGGTGAATAACCATTCTCGTCAATAAACTGGCGAATAAAGTCATAGGTCTTGCGTTGAGCGAGTGTTAACATAATAATGTCCTCCATAAGGTTATATACATCCTACAGTTCCCACCTCAGCGGGAGATGCTGTCCATCAAAGCCATTGTAGAGTACAAAACGAGAACTTTCAAGTGTTTTTTTACAACAGCCACTCTCGCATAATCCATGTCTATATATAGCCCTCCGAATTGGTATTCTTATCATTGAAAAGGGTCACAACCAGTATCACCCCAATAAAAACAAAGTTAAAAGGCAATTTTTAGTAGAAACCCACCACCATTCCAAAAAAGATAAAACGCCATTTTTCACTGAAAATAGTAGGAAAAATTAAACCTGAGCACCACTTGAATCGGGGTTTTGAAAAATATATTTAATAATAAATTTGACACGGACTTGTCAAAAATCATTTCGTAGTCTAAGCTTTAGGGACACAACAGGTTTGTGTTTCATTTAATGACCTTACAGGAGAGTAATATGGTTAGTAAAAAAATGTTAGTTGCATTAGCTGCAGCGAGCACCTTAGGAATGTCTTTATCTACAGTAGCAGCAACCGCTTGCAACACTGGATGTCCAGGCGTTTATGTTGGAGCACAAGCTGGATGGGGACAAGTTAAATACCGTAACAACCATCATGAAGGACGACATCATCATGATAACGGCGGTTTTGCTGGTCGAGTATACTTAGGTTACCAATTCAATCCTTACCTAGGATTGGAAACTGGTGTTGCTGGTTTCTTTAAAGATTCAGATCATCACCACGACCACAATGGCAATAACCACAACAACGTGGGCCAATGGGATCTACTCGCACGCGTTGGTACACCATTTGGTGACAGCGGTTTCCGCGGTGACGTAAAAGGTGGAGCTGCTTACTTATTCAGCAGTCATGACCACCACAACCACGGACACAACAACGACAACATTATTCCAGCAGCTGGTGCTAGCTTAGCTTACAGCTTCTGCCATAACGTAATGGTTGATGTTTCTTACCTACACGGTTTTGGAACTGACAGTGATCATCATCACCACAGAGGCGTTCGTCAAGAGAACGGCGGTGAACATCACCACCACCACGACAACAATCGTGTGAAAAGCACAGACTTGGTTACACTTGGCGTAAGCTACCTGTTCCCAACAATGTAATTTTCTGTAAAACACCGCGAGTGCTTGCATTCGCGGTGTTTTTTTTGCAAAGAATTTTTATTTATTCAGTCCTAACACCCGCCTTGTCATCCCTATCAATTTGCAAATAAAAAATATATTATGATCAACATGATTACTTTCGAACATGTTAGCAAATATTTTGGCAATAGCTCGCAACGTATCACTGCACTCAGTGATGTCGAATTCGCTGTAGCAGCAGGAAAAGTATTTGGTGTTATAGGTCCAAGTGGCGCAGGAAAAAGCACCCTCATTCGCTGCGCAAACTTACTGGAACGTCCTGAGGAAGGACAAGTAATCGTTGATGGAATGAATCTTACAACATTAACACCCTCAGAATTACGTAATGCCAGAAAAAAAATAGGCATGATTTTTCAACAATTTAATTTACTCTCTTCGCGCACAGTCTACGATAACATCGCTCTTCCTTTGGAACTCGATGGTAAAGATAAATCCAGCATAAAACAAAAAATTATGCCTCTACTCGAATTAACAGGATTAACTTCTAAAATAGATGCGTATCCCGCACAATTAAGCGGTGGTCAAAGACAACGCGTCGGAATTGCAAGAGCGCTGGCAAATCAACCTAAAGTTTTATTAAGTGACGAAGCAACCTCTGCGTTGGATCCTGAAAATACCCATGCAATATTGCGATTACTTAAAGACATTAATGAGCAATTGGGTGTTACGATTTTGATCATCACTCATGAAATGGAAGTCGTTAAAGAAATATGTCATCACTTAGCGATCATGGAACATGGAAAAATCATTGAACAATCTGATGTGATTGGATTTTTTGGAAATCCCAAAACTGAACTGGCTCAACGATTTATTCAAAAAGCCGCGAAAGATCACTTACCCATTGCCGTCAAACACCGGCTTCACGCTGAAGCAACGCCTAACAGTAATCCGCTGTGGCATCTTTCTTTTCTGGGTAAAACCAGTCAAGAGCCATTAATAGCCCATTTAATGCAACAACTATCGATCACCTTAAATATTTTACAGGCGGATATCGAACTGATCCGCGACCAAACTATGGGAACCATGATTACCGAAGTATACGGCTCAGCAGAACAGATTCAGGCCGGGTTTAAATATTTGCAAGACAAGGGCGTACATGTGGAGGTGATTGGCTATGTCAGACATCCTGAGTAATTCCATCAATCCTTCATTTTATCCAATCCTATGGAAAGGCACCTGGGAAACACTTTATATGGTTCTTGTTTCAGGATTCATGGCTGTGGTTTTAGGTACCCCACTCGGACTCTGGTTATTTGCAACGCGCCATAAAAATCTTAGTGAAAATATTATAATTAACAAGATATTAAGCGCGATAATTGATGTGACACGTTCATTGCCATTTATCATTCTTCTCATTGCGATAATACCTTTTACTCGCTGGATAATTGGCACCACCATCGGCACCACGGCCGCTATCGTCCCACTCAGCATTGCGGCGATTCCGTTTATGGCACGCGTGGTTGAAAATGCCCTGCTTGACATTAATCCAGGATTAATCGAAGCGGGAATGAGTGTTGGTGCAAGTACCACTCAAATCCTATTAAAAATATTGTTACCCGAATCATTACCCGTGCTAGTTAATGGGGTTACCTTGATGCTCATCAGTCTTATCGGATATTCAGCAATGGCTGGCGCTGTGGGTGGTGGTGGATTAGGAACCGTCGCAATCAATTACGGTTATCAACGCTTTGACATTACCATTATGCTAGCGACTGTAGCGATCCTCATTATCATTGTGCATCTTATCCAATATCTTGGAAATCGACTTTCACGTCGTCTTAATCATCAATAAGGATTAACTATGCGAATTTTTAGGCTGCTCGGACTACTCATTACCGCTTCCTTCCTCATTACAGCGTGCAATAAACATCGAGCTGAAAATGAGCTGTATGTGGGCACAATCGCAGGTCCTGAAACAACATTAATGGAAGTCGCTAAAAAAGTGGCTGAAGACAAATATCACTTACATATCGTGATTGTTGAATTCAACGATTATTCATTACCGAACCAGGCTTTAGCTGATGGTAGTATTGATGCCAATATGTTTCAACATCAGCCGTATTTAGACGCTGCTGTCAAAGCCAAAAATTATCCGATTGTCACCATTGGAAAAATGTTTATTTACCCTGTTGGCGTATACTCCTCTAAATGGAAAACAATGAATCAAATTCCAGACAAAGCCATCGTTGCCGTTCCCAACGATCCTAGTAACGAAACACGTGCCTTAATTCTTTTGCAACAAGGTGGGCTCATCACACTAAAATCCAAAAGCAGTGAAACTCTCACTCCTCAAGACATTGAAAAAAATCCTAAACACTTTCAATTTAAAGAACTCGATGCAGCACAACTTCCACGCGTATTACCCGACGTTGATATTGCTGTGATCAATACCAATTTTGCTTTACTCGCCGGTCTCAATCCCAAAGATAATGCCTTACTCAAAGAAACTGCAAACTCCCCCTACGCAAACATTGTCGCCGTCCGCACCGACGAAAAAGATTTTCCCAAATTCCAGCAACTCCTTGAAGCCCTCCACTCACCTGAAGTGCTGGAAAAGGCCCAACTGATCTTCAAAAATCAGGCAATTCCAGCTTGGAAATAACGATAACGGTGTCGCATCTTAAGTTGTTAGGGGTTTTAAGAAATTGGTGATTTAGTTACGTATAAAGCCGAGTATATTGACGAAGAATCAGTCACATGTTTTGAAGCAATTGAAAAGATTGACGGTAATGCGAGTTATAGCCTGACGCCGAATCGACTCTTCAGGGCTTGTATTTCATTATTTTTTGGTATATAATCGCTGTTTTTATTATATTAGATGAGTAGCCATGAGTAAATTAAAAGAAATCAAGACCGCGGACGTATATTTCGGTAATTGCCTATTGGGCAGTATGAATGAAAAACTATATTGGGTGGCTCCGGAGAAAAAAGAAGCCGTACAAACTGTGATGTTTGCGATGGCTGAAGAGATATTTGCCGCTTTTAATATACTACCCTCACGCAAATTGGTTAAACTAACCAAAGATAAACAGCTGAAATCTTTTAAGTTATTTTCTACCCATTCAGACAGAAGAGGCTTATATCCAGTAAAGACAATTCCCTGTCTAGGATTGCAAACTAGCCTGCAATCATTAAAAGAAAAAATTATCGCGGCTGGTATTCGTAAAGAAATTCTTTTACTGTTGTTAGAAGATCCAGAAACCTTAGTACCCATTGTGGCAGATCTAATAAAAATTATTGACCACTATTTGGCTGAGCAAGAAAAACAAACATTAAGTCACTTTTGGGAAGAAAAACTTGCAATTTTGCCACATGAAAAAAAACCCACTACAGAAGACAAGTACTGGAAGCAAAAACATCTAAACCCCGTAAAAATTAGCCATATTTTCTTTTCTTATACGAGTCATAACAAAGATCAAAATAACATTTCACCTGATGCATTATATTCGGATCATACACTACTGAAATCAACTTTTGAAAAACATCAACTAATAACATATACACATTTTTTCAAGATGAGAGAGACTATAATAAATTATGCTGATGCATTTAATCAACATCAAATTCTGGATCAATTAGGTCGTCAGCAGCATATTGATTTATTTAATCACCATTATGAGGATTTCCTTGATAATTTGAGGCGATTGCTTAGAAGAAATCTCACTATTGTACGATTTTTACTCGTCCTAGTTGATAATGATGGCAATCGACTAATGCCACTAACACAAGCCAATCTCGTGGCCGTTTGCACAGCTATTGCTGGTCACGAAGCTGATCTACAAAACAATACCGGTCGATTAGAGCGACTTTTTTATTTATGTTCTCAATCTAAAAAGTTTAGTTGTGACGTGATAAACTGGATGCGCATGTATGAGCACCACTGTGCTGCTAATGAGTCACCCATTTCGTTTCCAGAGTTATTGTTAACCTATTGCGCAAACTTTCCCCAACACGTTGATGATAAAGGCCCATTGCCATTACGCACAATGTGTGCAAAATTCGTACGAGATAAAATTCCTCGTCATCAAGTTCCTTATGCAGTGGCACTTGAATTAGTTGACGAAGAAAATGTGCTACCCAACGGAATCGGGGATGATCAGAATGTTGTAGCATTGCTTTCAGCTTTGATTAGCCAACCTTCTCGAGTTGCTCATTTACAATTAGGAATGTAAGCATCTCGAAAGGAGTCAAGACGCGACGCCGAATAAAGTGAAAAAGTTTTGAGTGGTTTGATGCGCGACGTCTTCAATAGAGACATTTTTGAGCTCAGCGATTTTTTCAGCGACGTAGCGCACATAGGCAGGCTGGTTGGGTTTTCCGCGATACGGGACGGGGGCAAGATACGGACAATCTGTTTCGAGCAGTAAACGATTTAATGGCACTTTTTGAGCAACTTCATGCAACACGGTCGCATTTTTAAATGTGACGATGCCCGCAAGAGAAATATAAAATCCTAATTCCATGGCTTGTTCTGCAACGGTAAAATTTTCTGTGAAGCAATGCATAACGCCTTTCACTTCATCTGCACCCTCCTCTTTTAAAATTCGTAAGGTATCTTCTGCTGCATCACGTGTGTGGATAATTAAAGGTAATTTTGTAATTTTTGCCGCTTGAATATGTCTTCGAAAACGCGCTTGTTGTTCAGTATGATCACCTTGAGTGCGAAAATAATCTAATCCTGTTTCACCTATGGCGATTATTCTAGGATGTTGCGCAGTATTCACCAAATCATCCAGAGAAGGTTCTTGTTCACGTAATTCATTAGGATGTAATCCCACCGTACCGTACACATTGGGATATTGCTCAGCCAACGCCAGAATGGTTGGCACATCGTCGAACGTAATAGCCACACACAGAAAATGTTCTACACCAAAATCTTTCGCATTTTTCATCAGATCTTCAAGTGGGAGATTATGCGCTTCGCTTAACCAATGCAAATGACAATGAGTATCGACTAATGTTATTTTTTTCATCGATTAATTTCTCCGCTGTTCAAGATGCAACGAAAGCAACAACGATTCAAACAACAGTTGAACATTCGGATTTGAACTGCTTAATACTCTTCGTTTAGACGTGTAAATTTCTGTTAAAAATGACCAGAGTTGATGAAGTGTAAATACGGCCACTATTTTTTGCATTTCCTGAACACGGTGAATATGTTGTAATTGCGAAGATTTCATACCAAGCAGTAAACGAATCATATCTTGTATAATGGTAGAAATAATGGTCAGCACATCTCCCGCAGATTGTTTGGCCCACTTTTCAGCGGCTTTAAGCACCGATAATTTTCCACTCAATACCTCTAGAAAATCCGCAGCAATTTGATCATATTGTTGCCACTCTCCAGATTCGGCTAAACGTAATGCTTGCACAGGCAATCCATCAGCCAATGCCATTAACTCGGTTGGTTTAGGTAAATCCGATTTTAATTCCGACGTTAACCATTGCAATGCTTTCTCATCAGTGGGCGGCTGCACACGAATCTCCTGACAACGACTGCGAATTGTAGGCAACAAACCTGCCGGACGATCACAGACAAGTAAGATCACCACCTGTCCACTCGGCTCTTCTAATGTTTTCAATAATGCATTCGCAGAGGCACGATTCATTGCTTCAGCAGGATGGATTACCACAACTTGGCAATGACCGTAACTCGTCTTGCTCAACGCTTCTGTGAGATCACGAATTTGTGCAATGCCAATTTGTTTTTTGTCTTCTTCCGGAGATATAGCCCAATAATCGGGGTGACTATTTGCGACAAACCATTGACAAGAATGACAATAACCACACGCTTGCTGTTCTTTATTCGAACACAGTATTTTTTTTGCAAGCTCCACAGCAAATTCGGATTTACCGAGCCCCGCACTTCCAGAAATTAATAATGCGTGAGGAAGCTTACCTTGATGCAAAGTATTAACGGTTTTTTCCCATGTTTTTTCTAGCCAAGGAACAATCACGCCTCACCTCGTAAAAAAATCATCAATAATACGATGTACTCTTTCTTGCACTTCACTCACTGAACCTCGTGCATCAATCAGTCGAAAACGTTCAGGATAATCACGAGCACGTTGATGATAGGATTCTCGTACACGCTCAAAAAAAGTAATGGTTTCATTTTCAATGCGATCTTTTTCACCACGTGCAGCAATTCTATCTAAACCCACTTCAATAGGAGCATCGAGCAGTAATGTTAAATCCGGTTGCAAATCATTGATAAAATGTTGTTCCAATAATCGAATTTTTTCAACAGGAATTTGACGTCCACCGCCTTGATAAGCAAAACTTGCATCTGTAAAACGATCCGAAATTACAATTTTCCCCGCGTTTTTAGCGGGCAAAACCACACTCTGAACATGTTGAATTCGACCTGCAAAATACAATAATAATTCTGTTTCTGCCTGCATGATTTCATCATAGTGAGATAAAATAACTTGCCGAATTTTTTCGGCAATTTCAGTACCACCAGGTTCTCGTGTTAAAAGATAATCAAAGTCCTTTTCTTTCAAAAATTCGGCGAGGCTAGCAATCACTGTGCTTTTACCCATGCCTTCAGTGCCTTCAATGGTAATGAACATTCCTTGTTTCAATTTCATGATGGATGACCTTTTTCAGTGTTAATCATTTTCAAAGGGACATTATTAGGCTGCTCTTGATGACGGAATTTATTAACTGCGTCATGATGCTCTGCAAGTGTAGCCGTAAATTGATGAGTGCCATCACCTTTACTCACATAATAAAGTGCCTCACCGTCAGCCGGATGTAATGCCGCATTCAATGAAGCAAAACCTGGCATTGCTATTGCCGTCGGCGGCAACCCTTTAAATAAATACGTATTATACGGAGAATTAACTTTTAAATCTTCTAATGATAAATGCCCAGTATATTGTGTACCCAGAGCATAAATGACTGTTGGATCTATTTGCAGCAGCATATTGTTATGGAGCCGTCTTAAAATGACACCCGCAATAACAGCACGCTCTGTTGCAACGGCCGTTTCTTTTTCAATAAGTGATGCCACAATAACCGCTTCATTAGGAGATAAATACGGCAAATTAGGGGCACGTTGTTCCCACGCTTTCGCCAACTCTTTAGTCATCAATTGATGAGATTCTTTTAATATCGTTGACTCACTCGTTCCTCGAGCAAATTTAAAAGTATTAGGAAAAAAACGTCCTTCGGGATTTTTGTCAGGCTCTCCTAACATCGCCATTATTTCTTGCGGTGTTTTTCCCTGACAATCATGTTTGAGATACTGATTTTTTTGCAATGCATCGAACAGTTGACTAAATCGCCAACCTTCTACAAAAGTAATTTCTCGATAACGTACTTTTCCAGACATTAAAAAACGCAGTAATTGTGATGGTGTAATATTTGTCGGAACGAAATACTCGCCCGCTTTCATATATTTCGTTACATTTTCAAGTCGAGCCATAAAAACAAACGCTTTTGGTCGTTCTAGAACTCCTTGAGCATGCAGAATATTAGCAATGCCGTGAATGGAAGTACCCGGCGGAATATACACTTCAGCCACTTGAGAATTTTTTGAAGGGATAAATTTAAAACCGTACCACTCAATGCCTAAGCATAATAATACACTAATTAAAATTATGCTCGCAATGTATGACTTCACACTCTAGATCTTCTTAAAAATAATGCTTCCGTTGGTTCCGCCAAAACCAAAGGAATTGGATAATACTGCCTGAATTTTTCTTTCTTGTGCAGTATGCGGTACAAAATTCAAATCACAACCTTCGTCAGGATTATCTAAATTAATTGTGGGGGGACAAATTTGATCACGAATAGCGAGTACAGAAAAAATAGATTCAATCGCACCTGCTGCACCAAGTAAATGACCTGTCATTGATTTTGTTGAACTAACGGCCAATTTATTGGCATGTTCGCCAAAAGCTTGTTTAATTGAGCTTGCTTCAAGTACATCACCCGTCGGTGTGGATGTTCCATGCGCATTAATATAGTCGATATCTTCGGGATTCATTCCCGCGTCACGTAAAGTATTCATCATCGATTTTACAAATCCTTTACCTTCATCATCTGGCGACGTGATATGAAATGCATCGGCGCTCATACCAAAACCCGCTAATTCAGCATAAATATTTGCACCGCGTGCTTTTGCGTGTTCGTATTCTTCCAAGACCAACACACCCGCCCCTTCGCCTAAAACAAATCCATCGCGATCACGATCCCAAGGCCTGCTCGCTTTTTCGGGTTCGTCATTTCGAGTAGATAATGCGCGTAATGCCGAAAAACCTCCAACACCTAACGTAGTGGTTGCCATTTCTGTACCACCCGTTAAAAATACATCAGCATCACCGTAGCTAATCATTCGTGCTGCAGTGCCAATATTATGATTAGCCGTTGTGCACGCAGAAACGATAGAAAAATTAGGACCTTTTAATCCAAATTTTATTGAGACGATACCCGCGACCATGTTAATAATGACGCTAGGAATAAAAAAAGGTGAAATTTTACGCGGACCTGAAGCAGCAACAATATCGCGCATATGTTCAATTCCAGGTAAGCCACCAATACCTGAACCAATGAGCACACCGATGCGATCAGCATTACTTTCACTGACTATAAGACCTGAATCTTCGAGCGCTTGTGTAGCAGCAGCAACACCGAATTGAATAAATAAATCATTTCGGCGAGCTTCTCGAGGATCCATATAGAGTGAAACATCGAAATCTTTAACAGCTGCGACGATCTTTGCAGGATAATCACTTGCATCGAATGCAGTAATTAATCCTACGCCCGATTTACCTGCAACAATATTTGACCAGGTATCCGCAACATTAAGACCCAGTGGAGAAACCATACCTAAGCCGGTAATTACAACGCGTCTTCGAGTCATGATGGTTTCCCCCTAAAATGAACGCGCAAACCTCGCGGTTTTCGCGAATAAGCTTATGCAGTATCTTTGACGTGAGTTTGAATATAATCAATGGCCTGCTGAACCGTTGTGATATTTTCAGCTTCTTCATCTGGAATTTCGATTTCGAACTCATCTTCGAATGCCATGATTAATTCTACAGTGTCTAAAGAATCAGCACCGAGATCGTCGATAAATAAAGAAGTTCTAGCCACTTCTTCGGATTTGACACCCAATTGTTCAACGATGATATTGATCACTCGATCAGCAACTTTGTTGTCACGATCTTCAATAATTGCACCCATTAACTAATCCTCATAAAATTGTCAAAACACAGATTTTCGGTGTTTTACTCAACACCAACCGTCTAGTGTATTCAAACAGCCAGAACTTGCAAGAGTTTCTTTTCGCTTGTGAAAACACGTAATAAATATGGGCGTAATCTAAGCAATAATTATTAAAAAAATGCATCTTTTGTTTTGAAATGGCGTCGCGTCTTGAGTTGTGAGGGGTTTTTGAAAATCAATGGCAACTATTAGCAAAATAAATTAATTAAACCAAACATATTAACATATAAAAATACCTTTGATATCTGACCGATTGTCATTCTATGACTGTAAATTTTATTTACATTCTATTTTGACACCAATATTGCAATATGCATAGCGGTTTCATGATATTTTATCATCAAAAAGGTAAAACCTCTCACAACTCAAGACGCGACGCCGGAAATATTACATGTCATAACTCCTTGATTAAATGTAAAAAAGGAGATTATACCAACTTTTTATTGTATTCAATTTTTAATGCGATTGCCCTGGCATCCCTAGCGCTCACGAAGCGCAGCAGCGCGTGGTACAAGTCGATGGTGGGGGTAAATACCCAGGCAGGCCGGATTTCGCGTATCCAGGGAGGGGGCAATTGTTCGTAATAATTGACTCAGTTATCATGGGTCGAAGGGAATATCTTTATTATTACTATGAGGAGAGAGATAATGCAGTATCGTGGTCATCTTTTAGATTCAGGGCCAGTGCTTACTGGCAAAGAAATGAGTGTCATGGCAACAGTGCACAATGCCTATCGTATGGAATTGTCTACTGAGGTCCCTATTTTTTTAGTAGTGAGTGAAAGTAATTTACCCCTTTATGATATGGGTGAATTTAAAAGAGATCCAAAAAGAGACCAGTGGTCATCGAGTCTTAAGGAGGGTTTACTAAGGCCTCATGCTCAAAGAATGATTCATCGGATAGTTCAATTTTTTCGATCTCAATCAGAATACGAGCAAAATTTATCTGTACTTATGGTGTGCAGAGAATTGATAGAATGGATCATTCACCTTTCGGAGGCGCCGTGTAATGTAGAAACACTTGATACACTGAGGCGACGTAGTCGATATTTGGAAACGATACTAGACTCAGGTTGTTTTTCGCGAGATGCTGAATTATTGAAATTGTTTAGTTTGCTACGACATGAAGTATTGATTATTATTTCTACCCTAGAGTGGAGATTATTTGAAAATCAGCAAGTTGAGCATTTAGAATCAATCATTTACGCAGCAAGGAATGTTCTGAGTTATGGTTTCAATTTTCTCTACTATATTTTAAGTGATATTGAGAATCTATACTACCCTAATATTACTTTATTTTCTTCAGAGGATCCCATTTATTCTGAGATTGCTAGAACACAAGCAGGTCAGTTATTAACACGGCTAAGACACTCGCCAGAATGTTGTGTTATATTTCCTGAAAATGCCGTTTTAGGTTTATCAGAGAAAGAATTATTTCAGAGGATTTCTCCTAATCCATTTTTAAGATCTGTTAGCGCATCACTAATTCCTTCGGAGTTGATAGAGGATTCTTTATTTGGCACTGCTGTTGATCAAGGTTTATGGGAAGATTTAGGTCATTATGCCCATGCAGGAATATTGAGACAATTTAAAGAGGATCCAGAATTATTAGCAACATTTATTAATATGCATGCCATATTAAAAGATTGGGCGAGTGTGGTATTACTCTTAGTTCAATTTAATAGCAGAAGCAAAGGGGGTACGCGAGTCTTGGAGTCAGATAATAATATTAAGCGATCTACCTTACTCATGAAAAACCTGTGCAATATTGGTGCTGCACTGGTTAAATGCCAGAATGACTTATCTGATTCTGTCGATCGACATGCTCTTGCTCTTCAATCAGGACCAAAAATAAAGTTAAGGTCAGAACAGGTGTGCTGGCTAGCTAATTATCAAAGTGTTAAACCCATAGATACTCAATTATTTGAGGCACTAGATACATGTTTAAATCAGGTCAGACATTTTCAAGCGATGCAGTTAACGATGCCGATGTATGAACCTCCTACCCAAGGAGGGCCAGGATTAAGCTTGAGGAATCCTGTGGATTATTTTTTCGGAAAAACACGACCGGATAGTGGTGCTTCTAAAAGAGCCATGCTCGTGCCCAGAGTTCAAATTATTAAACTACAAGAGGCTGAATTTGTCAGGCATCCGGTAGGCGAAGAGGATGCTTATGAACCCTTTGGTTTGGATCGCGTTGCAGCCTATCAATGTCTTTTTCAGCATATTACTACTGTTCGAAATCTAGCTAAGCCTGTTCTTCAAGAAGTCCTTTTTGCAAACGAAGAATTTGCAAATTGGTTGTCGGATGAACATCCCGGTGTTAAAAAAGCTTCAGCAGAGTATCATGCCGCACTGGGGCGTAATGATCCAGAAATTCAGCGCTACTGGAATGCTTTGAACGGGTTTTGTGAAGATCTCAACCTTTTTGACCAATTTATTGTCTATAATGTTTTGCATAAAAGAGCAGGTCAAATTGCGCATCCTTTGATATTAGGTGCTCTTGCGCACATCAAAGGTGTCAATTTGAGTTTTTATGCGATTGCTGAGAATGGGGAAATGATGGTTCATCCTAGATTTCCAAATCACGTTTCCCCAAATGCAACACAAACTATCTGTCTGCTCTCTATTGACGGTAAACGCTATGAAAAAGTGGAATTAAGGCAAGAAAAGCAGGAAAGAAAAGTCTATTCAGACTCAAATTTCGGTGGATCAGCAACGTTATATCAACCTGCATCACCGAGGAGTGGCTCTGAAGATGGATCCTTAAAAGGCCAGTCTTCTGTACTCGAAACTAGTGAGATGGAAGTGAGTTCAATGGCAGAGTCGGATAATAATTTAGGTAGTCCGTCTACAAATAGTGGCAAGAAATAAATTTTATTAAGCATCTAAGAGGGGCGAAATCATCGCCCCTCCTAGACAGGATTTTATTTTTTATTACTTTTATTTTTACGTCGTGTATCGACTTTAAAAATAAAGAAAAATAAAGGGCGTCGCGTCTTGAGTTGTGAGAGGTTTTTGAAAATCATTGGCGGATATTCATGAATTGAATTGATAAACTAAAAATTATTATTGCAGAAAAGCCAACTTGATACCTGATAAATATCAACATCTGGCTTACTTTAAATTTGATTTCTATTACCATATTAAAGTTAGATTCTTCCCGTTTATTTTACAAATATTTATCATCAAAATTGCAAAACCTCTCACAACTCAAGACGCGACGCCTTAAATTCTAATTGCATTTTACAAATTGCGACTAATGCTAGTAATTCCTTTGACTTAGAAAGTTTCTTTTGGAAGCTCTTTAGGGTGGAACTTATCCCTGAATAATGACGATTCGATAGAAATTTTGCTATTTCTGTAACCTTATAAGAAAACATATGCCTGCTGAGATAAATGAATATATTTCTGAATTGATTAGATTTTCCAGGGCATGATTGTTTAACATTTTCAGGGGATTGTTGTGTGACTTTTGCAATAACATCAGCAATAACTAACAACGGGAGCTTATTGTTAAAATATTCGTAGTCCGATATTTCTTTTGATTCTGGTTTTTTAATTTTAAGATTTTTGATAAATTTATTAGACCCCAGAATGGATTTCACTGTCTTCCTTGAATAAAATTCCTCCATTAATGGGTCATTCCCTTCACTCATATACATTGTATATTCCTCAACAAAGTTTTCCTCATTAAAATACTCTTGAATGAAATCCGTATGAAACCATGTTGGTTTTTGACGATCACCAATATAATAGGGGTAACTCGACCAACAATCATCCTTCATTTGATTAGTAAGCCTTGCTTCAAGGGGATTTAAATGTATATAACGGGATAATGGCAATAAATACTCATCACTATCAACTAAAATGGCTTTAAATCTACCACGAAATAATGGGCCATCACGAGATAAGTCTTTATTTAGCCTTGCGGTATAAACACTATTAAGATATTGCATGAGTTCTGGTAAATTAGGTTCCCATGTACGCAACAGTAAATGATAGTGATTTGACATTAAACAATAGGCATGAATTTCCGCTTTATAAACTTTTGAAATATGTTCCAATAAATTTATAAATTCATGTCGATGTTTTTTTTCAAAAAAAATCCGTTGCTTATTAACGCCACGATTCATGACGTGGTACCAAGCACCTGGATATAAAATTCGTAGTTGTCTTGCCATAATGAAAAATGGTACTGAATCTCTATCTTGAATTATACTCGTGTTTTTGAAATTATTTCGGCGGTTTTTCGGCGTCCTATTTCGGCGTCGCGTCTTGAGTTGTGATAGGTTTTACTAATATACAGAGTTTACACGGTAATAATCTACGTAGAATTATTAATGTGTAATAAAAACAATAAATTAGACGAGCGACAATTATTCCAAGAATTTTGAAATGATAAATTATAGTGTAATTTTTAATGATTTAGTTTAATTAAACCACCAAATTGGCAAAACCTATCACAACTCAAGACGCGACGCCGTAATCGCAGCCCGCAGACAAAACTACTAGTATCGGTTTTGTAAATAATATCTGTGATACGATTATTTCTTTTAACTAAGGAGATAAAAAATGTTAAGTGATTTTCCAAAAATTGAGTGTCTCTTTATACGGAAAACTTACAAAGTGAACATTGCTGACTTTAATCAACATGGGTCAGCACTACAATTACGCACACCCGAGGTGTATTTGGTCACTAATGAAGTTAATCCAGGTTTTGAATGGGTTTTAGAAGATAAGGATACTATTGCGGTTGAAAAGTTAAATGGTACAAATGTCAAATTAAAAACTGAATCTGGACGGCTGATAGCACTACAAAATCGAAAAAATATCCTCGATCCCCTACTCATAATGAAAGGAAAAAGTTTCATCATTGAAGGAGTATTTACCTCGATACAAAAAGGGTATATTGAAGATAATCAGGAACAAGCTGGTGAATTAATTGGCCCAAAATTACAAGGAAACCCGTACAAAATGCAAACTCATCTCTGGTACCCATTTGAAAAAGCTATCAATCATTTGAAATACAAATCTTTCCACGAACATGATCGCAACCTTGTAAACTTCAGCAATTGGTTTCAACATCACTTAAAAAGTTTATATCATACAAAACAAGTTGGTTATGAGAACGCTGAGTTTGCTGAAGGTGTGATTTTTTACAACTTAAAACGTAAAGCAGAAAATAAAACTTACATGGCAAAATTACGGCGAGACATGTTCGCATGGTATTATGAGGATAAAATCGAAATTTATAGAGAATAATTATAGCAAAACTTCCGAGAAGCAGGTGATTACTCTAAGACTGCCTACTCTACTACTCCGACACCTTCGTATAATGTGTGATCATCTCCCAGAAGACTTCATTTTCTGGTGAGAGAATCTCATCGGGGTTATAACCTAGGCTAATGGCAATTTCTTTATAGTTCATCTGCACTCTTTTCCATTTTGAATCTTGAAGGGGAATGTCACTGTGATTATGACAGATAAGATTCGGAATACTTTCTCCACGTTCAATTAGATAATTCTCAAAACGTTTATAAACAGTTGTCTCGAAAGTACCCGGGTCCCATGTAACAAGACCCAGCTGACAACCTATGGAAGATTGAAGAGCTTGAGTTAATTGTACAAGTAACTTGCTGCTCCAACATGGCAGATAGTAAAGTAGTCCTTCCATCAGGAAAAAAGAATTTCTACCCATAATCAATGAATTCAAAGTTTGTTCAAGAGATATGAGATCATCTTTGTTAGCTAAATTCGTTTCTAAGAAAATAATTTTACGATGTGGCAATTTCCCTCTTGAGTAAAGTTCATCAATCCTTTCTTGCTTTTTTCTAACATTATCTGGAGAGTCCACCTCAATATAAAGGTGATCTTCATGTAATAAAAATGGGTATGATGTGAAACCAGCACCGATATTAACAAATACTCCATTAGGTTGATCAGCAAAGAATTTGCGAGTTGCTTCCAGAAAAAATCGATGTCGAAGTGATAATGTAACATTCTCCATAGGAGTTACTGCTTTTACATATTCCGCATGGTGAGCACGAGAAGCTTCATTGAGCCATAAATGAGCAAATTCATCACCACTCATTTTGACATCGACAGCACGACATGCAGCCATCCAATAAGCTGTGTCATTGACCGCAGATCTGTCAGAATTCATCCCCATCACATCCCCCATAAATAGGCTTCTAACTTAAAAGTACTTGCAATTATTGGTTGCTCACAAAAAAACTCACCATATATAGTTGATCAATTACTCAAATTAATATCAGTTAGAGTGTCAAAAAATATAATGCATTGTCAATGATGATAATGTAAATATTCTTCTAAATAATGCAATTATGTTGTAAATATTTTGATGAGTTCAATGAAAAACATTATGGGAATTGCAAAACCTATCACAACTCAAGACGCGACGCCGTACTCTACGCCATGTACATACCACCATTCACATGAAGTGTAACGCCAGTGATGTAGGAAGCTGCGTCGGACGCTAAAAAGGCAACGGCGTTGGCGATGTCTTGAGGTTGACCAATTTGTTGCATGGGAATTCGGCTTAAAATAGCGTTTTTTTGATCATCATTGAGGGCTTCGGTCATATCAGAGGCGATATAGCCTGGTGCAACGACATTTGCCGTAATACCACGTGTCGCAAGTTCTTGTGCCAAGGATTTGTTAAATCCAATTAACCCTGCTTTTGAAGCAGCATAGTTGGCTTGCCCAGGATTTCCAGATGCACCAACGACAGAGCTGATTGAAATAATGCGACCCCAGCGTGCTTTTACCATTGCGCGAATGCATGCTTTTGTTAAACGAAAAATCGCGGTTAAATTAGTATTAATGACATCATCCCATTCTTCATCTTTCATTCTCAGCAATAAATTATCACGCGTTATTCCTGCATTATTCACCAGTATTTCTGGCGCGCCGAATTTTTCTTCGACTGTAGTTAATGCATTTTGAATGGATTCAGGATTTGTGACATTTAACACGACTCCCACTCCATTTAATCCTGCAGCAGAAAAATAAGCACTAATTGATTCTGCACCTGCTTCGCTGGTCGCTGTTCCAACAACACTCACACCTTGTTTCGCTAATTCCAATGCAATCGCTTTTCCGATTCCTCGCGTTGCGCCTGTCACTAATGCAACTCTATTTTGCTCAGACATGTCACTATCCTCCTATTTTTTCCAACACGGTAATTAATTGCGTTTCTGCGCTTAAATCATTCACTTCAATGGTATTATCAATTCGCTTTACTAATCCGGCCAACACTTTTCCAGGACCACATTCCCATAATGTTTTTATTCCATTGTGTGAAAGCAATTGAATCGTTTCCACCCATCGCACCGGATGATCTAATTGTTCGGCTAATGCATGACGAATATCATCAGGATGAGAATGACTTTCGATATCGACATTGTGAATGATTTTAATTTTTGGAGTAGAAATTTTAATATCAGCTAAAGCAGCAATTAATTTTATCTTTGCCGATTTCATCAGCTCACAATGGGACGGTACACTCACCGGAATTTTTTTCGCTAATTTCGCTCCCGCAGCTTTTGCTAAATCAATTAATCGTTCAACAGCAGCGTTTTCACCTGCGACAACGGTTTGTCCTATAGCATTAAAATTGGCAGGAGAAACCACATTACCTTGAGCAGCTTCTTCGCAAAGCGCAGCAATGCGCTCGTTGTCGAGTCCTATAATCGCTGCCATTGCACCAAATCCAGCAGGAACTGCCTCTTGCATATATTGACCTCGCGCGCGCACTAATTTTAATGCATCACCAAAATCAATGGCCTCAGCACACACCAACGCACTGTATTCACCTAAACTATGTCCTGCTAAAAAAGCAGGCATAATGGCTTTTTTTTCATTCACAACCCGCCACAAAGCAACACTGGCTGCCAATAATGCAGGCTGAGTAATTTCGGTTGAATTTAATTTTTCTTCAGGGCCCTTCGCAATAATACTACTTAAATCATAGCCTAAATGCTGATTGGCTTCTGAAAAAGTGGATTGAATAATGGGGTATTGATTAACAAGACCCATCAACATTCCAACTGATTGAGAACCTTGCCCCGGAAAAATGATTCCTAATTCTTTTTGCATGATATTAACTCCTAAAAACCCTTTTAACCTAAATTTTAACCGCAGATCACTTTTTCATAGTCAATTTAACAGTAAAAATTTAATCGCAAAGAGAAAAGAATTTTGTCACAGAATATTATTGAACTCGAAAATGTTATTCTTCCGATGGTGTCGTGTTATTTAATGTCTCTGCAACCAAATGTTCAATTCTTTCTCGCACATTCATGCGCACTTGCAGCATCGCTTCCGAAATAGCATAAGTAAAAGCGGCTACATCAGCACCACCATGACTTTTAATCACAATGCCACGTAATCCCAATAAACTAGCTCCATTACGTCGACCTGGATCGATGGCATATTTTAATCGCGTGAAAATTGGCCGTGAAAGTAAGGCTATAAATTTTGACCACAGATTAAATTGATAGGATTCTTTGAGATAATGTCCAAATAATTTTGCAGCACCTTCTAAGGTTTTTAATGCAACATTTCCTACAAAACCATCACACACAACCACATCCACTTTCCCCGAAAAAATAGCGTCGCCTTCAATATAGCCAACGTAATTTATCGTATCACTTTCCATTAATCGCTGTGCAGCTTCTTTTACTTGATCATTTCCTTTCATTTCTTCAGCGCCAATATTCAATAATCCAACGCGAGGGTTTTCAATGTTATCCACAGCCTTACACAATAATGAACCCATGATTGCAAATTGGAATAAATGCTCCGCCGTTGAATCGACATTGGCACCCAAATCTAATACTCGAACTTCTTTATTCTCGATCATCGTGGGTAATGAAGTGATTATCGCTGGACGATCAACACCGGGAAGCGTTTTTAAAACAAAACGAGCAATAGCCATGAGTGCGCCCGTATTTCCCGCACTAACGCAAGCTTGTGCTCGCCCCTCTTTGACTAAATTAATAGCCACTCGCATTGATGAATCTTTTTTTGAGCGTAGAGCAACAGAAGGCAAATCTTCCATTGTTACATTTTGGGTTGCCGATTGAATTTCGATGCGATCTGCAAACGAGTGATTGGTGAGTTGAGATTCTAATTCGTGCTGATCACCCACCAAAACTAATCGCAATTCTGGATGTTGTGCCAAGGCTTTCAACGCAGCAGGAACGGTAACTATGGTGCCATAGTCACCGCCCATTGCATCAATGGCAATGGTGGTATATTCCAAAGTGCTTACTCTTCGTCGTCAGCCGAAAGTTCTGCTTTTTCAACGACTTGTCGACCTTTATAATAGCCATCAGCCGTCATATGGTGTCTTCGATGAGTTTCACCAGAAGTTTGATCAATCGTGATCGCTGGATCGCTTAACGCACTATGTGCTCGTCTATTTCCGCGTCTTCGCGGGGGAATTCTACTCTTAGGTACTGCCATTTATATCACTCCTCACATGTTTATTGCATGAATCAAGCAAGGCTTGATTCTGCTATCACTCGGGTTAACTTCCACGAGTATCGCTGAGCTTCTTCAGAACAGCAAACGGATTGCTCTGTTCATCAGGCTCACTACTCAACCATTGGCTGGGCAACGAGACTGAACACTGACCTTCTGAATGACTCGGCATTACAGGTAAATTCAATAACAACTCATCTTCGATGAGCGATCCTAAATCCACACCACTTTCAGTCACTAGCAAAGGCTCATAAGATCCCGGCAACTCTGCTACCGCATCGTTATCGGCTACAACAGCCAACTCGACTGAATGCTCAATCGGATAAGGCATCGGTTGTAAACACCGCCCACACTCTAGTATGCACTCAGCACTCACACTCATGCGGACTATCGTACGCATCGCAGCATCGTGCATAAAATGCAATGAAAAGTCAACACTACCCCCCGATTCTCTCAAAAGGGGCATTAATCGTTCACATTGTTGCAAAGGTAATTGACCTTGAATCTCTTCATTATGCTTTGCTAATTGAACGGGATTAATATTTTTCGGTAAAACTACACTTATCATTACACAGATGATACTTAATTTATAGGTATTGTGTCAAAGTATTAATCCTTTCCTAGAAGAGCTTCATTTCGCTATGAGGAGTTGCCAGAAGACCCAAAATCCTTGACCGGGAGACGCTGTCGTTATATCCTGGATACAGTTGTTCGTCGATTTCTGATGTATAAGGAGATACCATGATTCGATTCTTTAACGCTGCTCTGATCATTGTGCTATTGAATGTCACACTAGGCTTAGCAACAGTTCAAGCAAATCCCCCTGTTACCCCACACGCGACCATAATATTAAAAGAAGTCACGACAAACAACCCTAATCTACGCAATCCCAATATCCAACCCGTTTCACTCGTCAACTGGGTCCGTGATGCAGCTGTGCTGTCATTCTATTATAATTATAACAATGTTGATTTATGGATAGGCGATTATTCACATTACTTCACCCCTTTGGGATGGGTTCACTATTATAATGCCCTCAAAAAGTCTGGTAATATTGAGAAAGTCAAAAATGAAAGAATCACCGTCACTTCAACCCCACTCGAGCCCCCTAAAATTTTATGGGAAGGCGTCGATATGAATGTCTACAAATGGCAAGTCCAAATTGCTCTACTCGTTCACTATCAAGCAGAAACTGGTAAAACAGTCGAACAAAAATTGATGGTCACTATGATGTTGCGCCGCACCGATGCCCCCAACAACAAAAATGGGATAGCCATCGATCAATTCATTGCAAAACCTTATTAACTTTATCGACCGACAAAGAACAAAGACAAAGAAGAGGTCGAGAATAAAATCTGGACTAATAGACAAATTAGGATATGTCAATTTGTCCAGATTTAATCCCTTTTACCTTTTAATATTTTGGATAATATCCTCGAATGACATCATTTTCGTATACTGAAGGTGCTTCTGGCAGATCTTTTAAAAACGGATGCTCTGATGTTACAGCGATTCTTTCATCATGATAGACCTTAATCGATTCTCTGCAATTTTTCAAATCAAAAGCTTGACGTAACTTGCGATTACCCAAAATGAAGAAGTTATTGTTACGTATATCAAGTGTAATATTTTTGCAACATTTCTCTGATTGCAATGCCTTCACAATAGATTCTGCAGCTGGATCACGTAGATTATTATATCGTAATGATAGGATTACGTTCTCGGCACATTGAGCGGACTCTAAGTATGTAGCCCATTTCTCCGCACCTTTATTGGCAACTAAGTTATCCCGTAAGTTGACGTTTAGGTCTGTCATAGTTATTCTACTCTGTAAAAAATCAACTAATAATTCATTAGCTTCAGGGTAAATGTTACAACCTTCCAGATTTAGAGTTAATTTCGTAATGCTTGTTAATTTTGACAAACAGTCAATTAAATATGTCATGTCTTCTTTAGAAATAGGAATATGATCTAATGAACAATTAAAAGCAACATTAGGCCCAGATTGTGAAAAATCGGCAATAGATTGGTCAAGTTTCGATTTCATATTAACCTCCTACAAAGATGTATTATATTGTAAAAAACCATAAAATTCAATGCCAATTTCTTAAAATCCTTACTTCTTTTCCAACTTTGTATTCTCTCCTTGAGGTTTAACTCCTTTAGATTCCGTTTGACCTTTTGCTTGACCCGCCCAATTTGGCGGAACAAGAGGTACCTCTGAAGGTTCTCGCTCAAATTCAGCTTGGCTTTGGTGTAACGATTTTTGATTTACCCAACTTTGACCTGGATGAGTTTGTTTCTGATGTGGTAATTGATCAGTGAAGTTACCTACATAAAATAATTTAGCATTCTTAATTGCAGAAAATGCATCATGATTGTTGTTTTCGTCTTTACAATGTTTAAGAGCTATTTGATGAATTAAATCTTCTGTAATTTCTATCTTTTTCTCACCAATATTAATTATTGCTAGCTCAGGGTTAGAAAATCCAGCTCCATTATACGATATAACAATCACTAGATCTGGATTAATATCAATTACTTTTGACCAATGAGGAAAAATAGCAGGGGACAGTCGTATCACCATTTCATTGAGATCAGTAATAAATTTTGAGAAATCCGTACTTAATTCTCCTTGCCTATGAACATACACAAGGTCAGAAAATTGTTTTGATTCGTGATAAATTGAGGTGCCATCATGATTTTCAAATACTGATTTTGGAGTGATGTCAGAAAACTCATCTCCACTCATCAGATAGTATCCGCCGTCAGAGAGTAATGCAACAGTTGCTATTCGCTGCTTCATGGTCTGCAACCACATTGTCTTCATCTCAACAGCGTTATTTCGATCAGCTAATTCGGATTCTGTAAATTCTATATTTGCAACATCTGCATAAGCAACCATTTTAGTTAATGTTTCATGAGTAATCCGTAGGAAAAAAGTTTGATGATCTTTTTTATCTTTCTTTTTCTCATTATTCAAGTGACGCAAAAAATTATCACCTTCGATCTTCTTTTCAATCAGACCTTCCATCGCATTCCAGCTTGCTGGTCCATCATCATGGGACGCCGCGAATCCAATTGTACCTCCACCTCCGCGCTTCAACTCAGCCCCTTTGCTATCTAAATGTATCAGTTGCTGTTTAACACCGATATCATGTCCTGAAGATGCCATCGTCCAGTTGGCATTATTTGTGACATGTGTATACAGTCCCCTATAATCTTGAGCTATTTTTTCAAGGCCTTTAGGAGGTAAACATTCTGCAAAGATAATTGGACTAACGTTAAATTTGGTTTGTACCAGCTCTACTAGTTTAGGAAATAGCTCTCGCTGTAGTTCCGGTGATAGTCCAGTTGCAAAGTCAACTCTGATACCCATAAATCCGAAGTCGTTTACATATTTCGTAAGAATAGGTAACCAAAAATGTTCAATAATTTGATTACGAATTAATGGGGCCTCATAATTAAACGGCGCTATATCATCCCAGTGATGAGCAAGATCAATTTTAAACCATTTCGCAGTATCGATCCCTAATGCTTGAAAATGTGGCGATTTATTGACGACAAGTGGCGAATCTTTTGCAATATGATTTAACACCAAATCAAAAAGTGGTACTAAACCATTATTTCTAGCTGTTTCGGTATAAGCAAAAAGTAAATTTTTTTCTCTTTCACTTGCAAAACCTGGGTTGCCATTACGATTTAGTTTTGATTCATTTGGATCTATTAGATCAGGAAATAAGCGGTGATTTAACACCGAATAATCGTAAGCTGCATAGAGTGAACCTGTCACATCATTTTGTTCATAGCTTTCAAAGTTATATCTTCTTACTGTTTGACCTGAAGTTGAGTTTAGAGGGTTGAGCCATACAGCATTAAATCCCATCCTGCTTATTCGCTGCAGATCATTTGTTGCCTCACCCATCGTGGAATAAACTCTAGGAAATGCATTGTATAAAAGAAGTCTTTGTTTTTTCACCTCTTGCCCCTCCGAAAAGTACCATTATTAATCTATATTCAAACTAGCTATTTTATATAATAATAGCATATTTACATGGATTCTGCCAACATCTTTGACTGACCCATAGGTAGCAAATTTATCTGCTGAAATAGGTAGATCACGCGATCCAAAAAGACGCTGATGAGAATATACACGCTAAAGATGATAAGGATATTGTGATTAAAAGTCTTATTTCAATGTAAAGCTCAGACCCTTTAATTTTGATATTTTTCATAAAATATACCCTTGAATTATCATGATGATATTGACTAAATTGCTATATTATGATAGTCATCGCTTGATTCATTAATTGAATAAACGTCATACTCAAATAGCTATAGAACCCATGATTAAATAATCATTCAACTAAATTTAGAGGCATAATTATGAACAGAAGTGATATTGAAACTGAACAACAAACAGGTTGATCTGCTCCCGATTTCGTGGACACCAACCTCTAACAAGCATACATTAATTCATATTGAGCAGGCGTGTTGTAATTTATCGTAGAATGCCTACGTTGTCTATTGTAAAAAACCTCAATATATTCAAAAATAACTCTCTTTGCCTCCTCTCTCGTTTTAAAGCTTTCATGGTGCGTGCACTCAACTTTCAGTGTGTGAAAAAAGCTTTCTACTACCGCATTATCCCAGCAGTTCCCTTTTCGACTCATACTGCATTCAATATCATTATCCTTCAATAATCCCTGATATTCATTCGCTGCATACTGACTTCCACGATCAGAATGTAACAATACTCCACCTGATATTTTTCGCTTAAATAACGCCATTCTTAAAGCATTCAGCGTGATATCTTCTTTCATCCTGCTATCCATCGACCACCCTATGATTTTCCTAGAAAATAAATCCATGATCACCGATAAATACAACCATCCTTCCATCGTCGGAATATACGTAATATCAGAGACCCAGCGCTGATTTGGTTTGTTAGCGGTAAACTCTCGATTTAATTTATTATCGCTTATGGGTTTACTATGATTTGAATCCGTCGTCATTTTAAATTTCCTTTTCGTTTTCGCTCTTATGCCATAATGCTGCATCAGCCTAAAAACTCGGTTTTTTCCGAGTGTTTTTAATTCTGCACGTAGATCATAGTATATGCGACGATAGCCATACGTCTCTCGACTTCTTTCATGACTCTCACGGATCTTTAACAATAATTGCTGATTCGATTCTTTTCGATCGCTCACAGGTCGTGATAACCACGCATAAAAGCCGCTTCGGCTTATTTCTAAAACTTGACACAGGATATTAATCGAGTGTTCTTTGCGCTTCTCTTCCACAAATTGATACTTCATTTCAATTCGTTCGCAAAGAACTTTGCGGCCTTTTTTAATATGTCGCGCTCCTCCTTCAAGCGCAATATCTCCATCTTTAATCGTCGATTCTCTTCTACAACATCTACCTGGCTTTCACCAACGGTCTCTTGGGTCTGATCGTTACGATGCTGATTAATCCATGAATAGAGAGTGACCTGGTGTATCCCTAAGTCTCTCGCTGTTTTAGCATATGGCTGCGGTGACGACAGTGCTAATTTCACTGCCTCTGCTCGAAATAGTTTGTCCGCTTTCCTTTTCATCTTGACACCTCTTTGATTCCCTTAAGTTTATCAAACTTAGTGTCCTTTGAAACGGGGTCA